>JAFDYF010000006.1 GCA_018267575.1 Bacteroidota bacterium | reverse complement strand
ATAAACGCCTTAATCAATGCCTATTTTTTTGATAAGCTAATAGCACAACACGTTACCTATTATAATAGTATGTATACCTTTTAACTCTTGTCGGTTGGCGTGGAAGGTCGGCTTGCTAATCCCTTTGATATATTTATCTTACCAATTGTATATAATGCCATATTCGCATTAAAAAAATATACTATATTGTTTCTCCAACCAATTCTTTATATAAATTCAAAACTGATTGCGATGACCCCAAAGATTGCTGCGCTCATTTTGCCTGCCGCATTTTTTTCTATTTCGCTTTTTGCACAGGAAAATGCCAAACCAGAGGATACGGAATATTATACACCCGTGCCTAAGGTTGTAACCCCGGGGCGAGCCTGTGGCCAGGCACCCTCCGACGCCATCATATTGTTTGATGGAAAGAATTTGAACGAATGGGCTCCCGAAGGCGATACCAACTCAACCAAAAAATGGGTGCTTGCCGATAATTTCATGACCGTTGACAAAACAGTAGGTGATCTAAGAACCAAGAGAAGGTTTATGGATTTTCAACTTCATATTGAATACCGCATTCCTGCGGATATCCAAGGCAGTGGACAGGCCAGGGGCAATAGCGGTATTTTTCTGGCTTCCTTTCCTTGGGGTGCTGGTGGCTACGAACTGCAAGTGCTTGATAACTATAAAAACAGCACTTATGTAAATGGGCAGGCTGGCAGCATTTACAAACAATCGCCGCCACTCGTAAATGCCTGCAAAAAACCTGGGGAATGGCAGTACTACGATGTGGTTTGGACGGCACCCCGTTTTACTGAATCGGGCGAGCTGAAATCAGCAGCAAGGGTAACCGTGTTCCATAATGGGGTGCTGGTTCAAAACAATTTTGAATTGAGGGGCGATACCCCCTATGTCGGACAGCCCGCTTACCACCCGCATGGCCCTGCACCCATCAAACTGCAAGCCCATGGCGATAAAAGCAAACCTATCAGCTACCGAAATATCTGGGTCAGAGAATTGTAAAATTTAAATTTTGTTAATATATAAAATTTTGTTTCCATCACAAAAAACCATAGTTTAACGTTTTAGTTTAACGTTATAGCTTGCTAAACGACCAATACTAATGCTTCTTGCGCTATTATCCCCAAACGAAAAAGCTAACCGCTCTAAAGCAGTTGCCAATAGAGCTGGATGGGCATTGAGCATGATAATAGGTTTTTTAGCAAGTTCCCCCCTATTTTCTAGGTCGAAACAAAGACCTAGTACCATTAGACCGATTTTAAGGAATGGGTTTTGGAAACCCCATTTTAAACAACCAATCCCGGACTAGAACGAACTGGATAGCTCGATCCTCAATCACTAAACACTTATCCCATCCCATAAATTTTTATTCATCAAAAGATAACTGAATCCTGATATCGCGATAACACTGTGGTGATAGTTTGAAAATAATTTGCAGCAAAACAAGTGCAAGAGAAATGACCGGGAACGTATTCTTTAAAACAATAAATCTTGGGTATGTCAACCATCACTACTATCAAACAAATAGCCAGTCGGCTCAACATCTCGGCATCGAGTGTATCCAGGGCGCTCAATGGGCATCCCAGCATCGGGCTACGCACCAAGATGCGGGTAGCGCAGTTGGCAAAGGAAATGGACTATGAGCCAAACCAAAAAGCTATTTTTTTCCAGAAAGGCAAAACCTTTACCATCGGCGTCATTCTCCCAGAATTGTCCGAAACTTTTTTTTCTTCTGCAATCAGTGGTATAGAAGATACTGCCAGTAAACACAACTATTCGGTATTGATTGGCCAGTCGCACAATGGGGAAGAAAGAGAAAAGGAGATTGTAAGCATGATGCGAAAATACCGGGTTGATGGCCTGATCATCTCCATGGCAAAAAAAACCGTGAACTACGACCATTTTGAAATGCTCAAGAAAAACGGTATCCCTATTATTTTCTTTGATTGCATCCCCAATCTTGTCAATATCAATTATGTGGCCTGCGATATGCAGGAAGGTGCGGAGCAAGCGGTCAAATTCCTTTTGAAGAAAGGGCATCGCGCTATTGGCATGATCAATGGGCCTGAAAAACTCTTGGCCTGTCAACAAAGGGTGGAGGGATATATCAGCGCCCTACAAAAACAAAGGCTCAAATACGATCCCAACATGATTGTATCATCCGACCTGAGTAGGGAAGGCTCCGCCCAAGCACTGGACCAACTTCTGGCACAAAAAAGAAAACCAACAGCCATCGTATTGTTCAATGATTATGTGGCATTGGATGCCATCCAGATTGCCAAAGAAAAAAAATTGAAGATCAACGAAGATATTTGCTTTGTGACCTGCGGCAATGGTTCCATCCTTGATTATATTGCTTTTCCACCACTTGCCGCATTAGAGCAGTTTCCTTATCAACAAGGCCAGAAAGCCATGGAAAGCCTATTGGAGATATTGGGCAAACAGCAATTGAACTCGCTGGAGCCTGTGCCCAATTCGAAAATCATTATGGAATCCAAATTGATTATTCATGATAAAAGACCATTCATCGCACATAACTAACCGGAACAAGGGGAGGGGTAAATGTTTGGCATATTCAGGCACTCAACACCCGGCCGTGGTTACACCAGATATCCGTTTTGCGAACTCAGGCTCCCATTCAAAATGCATAAAGCAAGCTTTCATCAAATAGCAGCTTAGATTTTCATTTTCTGCTCAGATACCTAATCCAAAAAGATTATTTTTACAGTATACTTTTAAATAACCTCATCTATGCCAACCTCATTCTTGAAAATCACCTTGCTTGCCCGACAGCTATTTTTGTTTTCCTTTTTTCTTTGCCTTTTTCAAAGTTGCCTCGGCCCCAAAAAAATAAATAAATGGGTAGCCACCCAATATGGGGCTACCCCGGCCCCAACCAAGCCAAAAACGGATCTGATTAAGATCAGTTCCAATTTGCCATCGATGGACAACCGGCTTTCCACCACGGAGAAAAAAACAAGCCATCTTTTACCCTTATTGTTCTACTGGCAATGGGATTATAAAAATACATGCAGCTTAAACCCACAGATTGCTGTCCATAATTTCACGTCAACCGTTATGTCCTATTCGAACAAGGGACTAAAACAAAAATTGAATGGCCGAAGGCTTGAACTAACTATTGAAAAAATCCCCACGAGATTTGCGATTGATGACAAAGGCCATTTGATTTGGGTGATCCTTTATGCCTTTGGCTGGGAAACCCTCACCTTGCAGCCCGAGGATAATATCATGGTTGTTTCCTACAAGCTGTTTAATACCGATAACTCAATGGCAAAGGATGGCAGCATCAATATCCAAAACTCGGACAAAAAACTTACACTGGGCATGTTGCAATCGCTCAAAAAGAAAACCTTTCAATACCTGGAACAATATGACGCAAGCATAACCACCATGAGTAAAACATTCGTGGACAAATTGTACGCTGAATTATAGCTAGACCTACGATGAGCTCAGTCTTATGTTGGTAAAAGGTTACCAATGTATTCACCATAAACCAAGCTCATAGGAGTTTTTAAATGTTACTCCCCACCATTGATCATGGCCGAAACCATTCCTTTTTGCTTGTTCATATCGGCACGTACCACACCCACCATATGGGCAATGATATACGCATAAATGAGATATTGCACAAAACCATGGATCTGATGTGCCGGGCCTACAACCGGTTTTAAAAATGCGGTATGGTCGAAGGCCATGATCAATCCCGTGATTGCCATAAGAAAGAACAGTATATAGAAAACTAGATAAGCTCTCTTCACGAATAAAAAATGCTTTTTATCCTGTTGCTCCTCCTTGCCATTCACGGGAATGCTTACCGCTTTATGGATGCGTTTCATAAGCCGTTCTTCTTTGTTTCGGGTAGCTTCTATAACTACCCTGCTCAACAATAGAAAAGACAATCCAAAGCCGATATATTGGTGTACATCCCAAACCTTATGCCTATACGTAAAGGCGACACGTTGTTCTGGGCTTAGTTTAGAAGGATCAAAATGATGCTCCTCCCCTTTTTGCTCTGTGGGTGATTGATGGTCTTTATCCCTCGGTCCATCGTGGTCATCCTCGAATAAGGTAGAGGCCACCAAAACGGACACGATCGAGGCCGTCATGAACAAAAAGATAAGCCAATGCCATATCCGAATGGAGGTTGAATATTTTAAACTAAAGAAACTGGGTTTTGAAATTGTTAGTGGTTCCATGTTGATTGTTTATGGAACAAACATATTTGCTGATCAATCACAAAATTTTCAAATGATGCAAAAAATGAAAACTTTGCTACCAAACGGGAAAGTTTGTCGATAGGAAATTGATATAAGTTTCAAAAAGCTATTCATGTAGCAACCGCTTTTTCAAAGTTTTAAACTTTGGAAAAGCTCATATAAAATAGTTCCGTTACAACTTGTGACTTCTTTCCCACGATTGAAGAAATAATAGCCATCGGTTTATCGACAGTTGTTTAAATCCCCCTTTGCTTGAGTATATAAAAATGGATATCCGAACGGAATACAAATCTCAACCGCTTGTACAATGCAGTTGCTTTTACATTATCTGTCCTTGCATGGAGAAAGGGGATTTCACCCTTATCCATAACCGAAGATGCCAGGTGATGGGTGATTTTGGCGGCATAGCCCAAGCCCTGATAATCTGGGTGTGTACAGATGGCACTTATTTCGGTAAAGCCATCGACATGTAATCGTTCGCCACCCATGGCCACCAACTTTCCATTTTCAAAAATGCCCACATAGCCGCCAAACTCGATGGTGCGTTTGGTAAAGGGTCCCGGTTTGGTGAGCTGCGTAAGTGCCAGCATTTCATCAATATGATTTTCATCTAAGGGGAGAAGCCCCACTTCTTTTTTGCAAGTGGGTGCTTCACCAAGTTTAGTGCAAGTAAGTTGGTAGAGGGGTAGATAAAGAACGGTTTCCAGTCCATTAACAAACTGTGGTTTCTCAGCAATCAGTAAAAACCATTTACGGTCCCCGGGGGCATTCCTCAATAACTCTTCTTGATTTTTTTTATACCATTTAGGCATCCCAATAAAAGGGGCTAAAGCTGCATCCATGTAGGCGATATTCCCCGATCCGATATTCTTCACTTTATCTTTAGTAATAAGCGCATTCCAAATGGGGTTATCGAGCGGTGAATCCATAGTTTCAAAACTACGTTAAGTATTGGATTTAGGTTTGGAATATTAGGTTAAGTAACTTACTCAAATCTATTGCCGCAGTGACCCGCATTTCGAACCCGCCAAAGCATTCCCGACCTTTGACTCACTCATAGCGGGGGAGAAATCTCTCACAATAATCAGTAATAGGTTCTCATCTGTTCCCTCAGTCAATCATAAATCCATTCTTAGAAATTTATAATATATCAAATCAGTATTATGTGATTGCATCTACTGAATTAAATAAAAATAATAATTTTACCATTCCACCTATTGTATTCTTAATGATTTAATAAGTTGCATGCTCTATAGTTAGTTTAAAACGAATCACAGTATATAGAAAGTAATAAGCATTCCAAACTTAAAATTTTAGCAGATGCCAATTTACATGGACCGTCACGATGTTTCAAAAGAAGTGACTGCCGAGATGGTCGCACATCTGCATCAGGAGGATTTGAAAATTCAGGACAAGTTCGGTTGCAGGGGATTGACCTATTGGTTTGATGAAAATAGAAAAACCGCTTTTTGCCTTGTGGAGGCACCCAATGAAAAGGCAATTTATGACATGCACAATCATGCCCATGGGCAAGTCTCGAACCAAATTATTGAAGTGGATATCAATGTGGTAGAATCCTTTTTGGGCCGAATTGAAAACCCTCTACAAGCCGAATCGAATATTATTGATGAGCCTGCTTTTCGTATTTTGATGATGACGGGCTTTGATGAAAGCCAATTTATTTTAGGCGACGAATCCACCAAACTGGCTGATTGCATGCAATACCTTTCCTCCCAGTTTGTTCGCTTTGATGGCCGAATGGTGGAGCATTATGAAAACCATTTTCTGGTTTCTTTTAAGTCTGTATCCCAGACCATTGAATGTGCTATGGAAATACAGAAAAAATTTTCCGTTCTCAACGAAAAGTATAATGGAAATCATATCAAATTAAAAACAGGTATTGACCAAGGGGCTCCTTTTTCTGGCAATAATCCTTTTTTTGGAGACACAGTTAAAATGACCCAACGGCTTTATTATATTTCCAATTCAAAGACAGTGTTGTCCCGGGAAGTGAAAATGCTTTTTATAAATGAGCATCCCGATAGCCATTTTGATTGCAATTTATTTGTCACCCTAACGGCTGCGGATGAAAAATTCCTCAACCAGCTAATAGATTTCATGGAAAAAAATTGGCAGAACCAGCGCCTGCAGGTTGATGATTTAGGTAAAAATGTGGGTTGCAGCAAATCGCAACTCTACCGAAAAATAATTTCGCTGACCGAAACATCCCCCAATGATTTTATTAAAGATTTCCGTTTGAACAAAGCTATTCACCTAATGAAAAATCAAAGCGGAAACGTTTCTGAAGTAGCTTACGAAGCAGGTTTCAATAGTCCTTCTTATTTTGCTAAATGCTTTCATAAAAAATACGGTTTGCAGCCATCTGCCTATCTCCAAAAACTGCAACGATAAGCGCTCCCAACAAAAAAACAGGTGACCCAAAATTGCTTTCATTTGAATGAAATGTGATAGTGCCGAACATGCGGCCTGACCTAATTTTGGTCTGGTGCTTATGTAACCCAAACCCTAGTTAGGGAACAATACCGAGCAGGCTGGTGTCAATGAATGCAATCAAATTAAATTCTTAACCTAAAATGAACCTATTATGAAACAAACGCTTTTTGAAAGATTGGGTGGCAACGAGGGAATCGCTGGAATTGTAGATGCCTTTGTTGAAGCCCATGCGAATAATCCCGCTATTAATGCTCGTTTTATTCCTGTCCTGCAAGACAAAGAAAAAGTAGCCGTCATCAGAAAAAATACCATTGATTTTTTTGGGGCCCACAGTGGGGGAGCAAACAGGTATGCGGGCCGCGATATGGAAACCACTCATCGAGGTATGAACATTAGTCATGGTGAATATTTGCATGCTGTTGACGATGTATTATATGCACTCGATAAGCATCAAATTGATGAAGGCTCCAAAGCGGAAGTGCTTTATATTTTATGGTCGATAAAGGATAAAATCATTGCACGATAAATTTTCTATCACTTTAAATTATATATAATGCAAAGGCATGTTAAAAATGTCGATCCAACATTGATAGATGAATTAGCTATATGGGTCCGCGGAAAAATAATCCGTAGGGATGATGAAAGTTACGAGAAGGTCTGTCAAGTTTATAATGGGATGATCCGCAAGCATCCGGGTATGTTTGTACAGTGTGTGGATGTGGCTGATGTAATTCATGCTGTCCAGTTTGCTAGAAAAAATAACCTGCTGGTATCTATAAAATGCGGTGGTCACAATGCAGCTGGTCTTGGTCTCTGCGATGATGGCCTGGTGATCGATTTGTCGGGCATTAAATTCGTTCAGGTAGATGTCGATGACAATACAGTTAGGGTTGGTGGAGGAAATCTGTTGGGTGAAATGGATTATGCCACACATGCTTATGGTCTTGCCGTTCCGGCCGGGATCATTTCTTCCACCGGTGTGGGCGGATTGACACTTGGAGGTGGAGTGGGATATTTAACCCGTAAGCATGGGCTCACGATCGACAACCTCCTGGAAGTGGACATGGTATTGGCAGATGGTTCTTTTGTAACGGCCAACAAAAAGCAGCACGAAGATTTGTTCTGGGCCATCCGAGGGGGCGGTGGCAATTTTGGGGTTGTTACCGCTTTTAAATTCCAGGGACATCCGGTGAAAACGGTTTTTGGCGGTCCAACCTTCTGGCCCATTGAACAAACAGAAGAAATAATGGAATGGTATAATCAGTTCATCGAGCAGGCACCTGACGAACTAAATGGTTTTATCGCCACCTTGGTTGTTCCCGGTCCACCCTTCCCAACACATTTGCATGGAAAGAAATGCTGTGGGGTTGTTTGGTGTTATGCTGGCGATATGCAAAAAACAGAAAAACTATTTAAACCAATAAGGGCCCTGAAACCCATTTTTGAACATTTGGGCGAAATGCCCTATCCTGCCATTCAGCAACTTTTTGATGGCATGTTGCCACCGGGAATGCATTGGTATTGGCGGGCCGATTTTTATAATGATCTTGATGCGGGTGCCAGAAGTCAACATGTAAAATTTGGGTCAACAATTCCAACAGATCTTTCTCAAATGCACTTATATCCTATTAACGGGGCAGCGGGCAGGGTTGCAATAGATGCTACTCCCTGGGCATATAGGGATGCAAAATATGCAGGAGTGATTCTCGGTGTGGATCCGGATCCTGCCAAGACGGATCTGTTTACAAAATGGTGCAAGGATTATTGGGAGGCCTTACATCCCTTCTCGGCGGGTGGTGCTTATTCCAATTTTATGATGGATGAAAGCGAGAGCAGGGTGAAAGCCGCTTATGGTTCTAATTATGCAAAATTGGTAGCCATCAAGAATAAATATGACCCCGATAATTTTTTTAGGGTGAACCAAAATATCAAACCCTCGGTTTAATACTCCAATGCCAAGCTTCGTTTCCCATGAATCAATCCCAAATCCTTTACGAATGAATATTTCCTTATCGGCATTTCATATTTTACTATGAAATAGGTATGTCCATTTGCCGATGCGAATCCTCTGAATAAAATCTCACAGGTCTTTAACGCTATTTGGAATTTGAAAACATCCAAATCCCAGTGAGCCATGGGTTCGTGGCTTCTCACGTGATGATGAAGCAGGAATCATGGAATTGTTTTTCCCATATAATCCATTTAAGCATATAAAGTTTTGTAACTAATGATTCAATCCCGCCACTTTTGTTTGTAGTTTGCATTACAATTGCAATCTTATGATTTGGAAAAAAGCACTTTGTTTTTTTATTGTCTGCATAATTTTGTTTTCTTCTTTTGTCGGGATTGCTCAGAGTTCCTATACAAAATCTGATTCCGATAAACCCAACCATGATGGGCATCCAAAAATTGTCAATATCATCAATTTCATCAGACTACTGGAGCCAAGAGATTCGAGTATAACAGAAGATGTTCTTTACCAGACCGTGGTAAAACAGGTGGAGATCTTGAAGAAATATAATCTCAAAGGCACATTTCTTTTGCAATACGATGCCTTGATGGATGCCCGTTATCAAAGACTTTTAAAAAATCTGGACCCCAATCAATTTGAGATTGGTGCTTGGTGGGAGATTCCCCAACCCTTGGTTGAAAAATCGGGTCTTCATTGGCGTGGCCGATATCCCTGGGATTGGTATGCCCATGTCGGATTTTCCACCGGTTATTCGTTGAAAGAAAGAGAGCAGTTGGCCGATGTGTACATGAAGGACTTTAAAAAAATTTTTGGCTATTATCCCAAATCGGTGGGCTCCTGGTTCATTGATGCATATACCTTGAATTATCTCTACGAAAAATACCAGATCGTTGCCTCCAGCAACTGTAAGGACCAATATGGCACCGATGGTTATACCTTATGGGGAGGCTATTGGAACCAGGCTTATTATCCGAGCAAGATAAATTCCTATATGCCCGCACAGCATGAGCAAAACCAAATACCCGTGCCCATCTTTCGCATGTTGGGCAGCGACCCCATTCGGCAATACGATGCGGGGCTGGGCAGCAAGCATCAGTCGGTGATTACGCTGGAGCCAGTATATAAAGAAGGCGGTGCTGATTCTGCATGGGTGAATTGGTATTTTAAAACATTGATTGAAGGTGCTTCTATGGAGTTTGGTTATGTGCAGGCGGGACAGGAAAATTCTTTTACTTGGAAAGAGATGGCCAAGGGCTTTGAATTACAAATGCCACTGATCGCCAAACTGCGTGATGAAAACAAACTGAAAGTGGAAACCCTCTCCGAAACGGGTGAATGGTTCAAGGCTCATTATAAAACCACACCCGCGAGTTCCGTTACCGTGAATGAGGACCTGAGTGGCAGCGACCGCAAAACGGTATGGTTCGATAGCCGCTTTTATCGATTGAACCTTCTCTGGGAAAATGGAACCCTGCGTTTTCGCGATATCCATCTGTTCAATGAAAAATTGCCTTCCATCTATGAAACCCAAAAAGCAACTTCCAACGAATGTTCCTTTTTCACCCTTCCCTTTGTTGACGGCTATCTTTGGAGCGACAAAAACAATATAGCAGGGCTTCGCTTCAAAGCTCTTCAAAATGGGAAGGAAATTTTATTGCAAGGTGGTAATCCCGTGATCACCGATTCAATTAAAGGAAAACTCCACATCAACTGGCCCTTGACCTCCTTTAACGGCACTATGGTCATGGATATAGATGAACAGCAAATAAAAATAAAATTGATCAGCCCAAAACCGCTTGATTGGTTTTTAGACCTGAGCACAGCAGCAGATAAATCACTTCCATTTCGGGATATCAAACCCAAACAAGTGGATTGCAAATTTGAAGGAATGGCTTATTCCATCATAGCCTCTCAGGGTCTTTTTTCTATTCCTGCACACAATACTGTTTTCCGGATAAGCCCAGTAAAAAATTTGATAGCATTGAAATTTTAAACTGAATGCTAAGATTAAAACGGTAACAGGTAGATGTGGTTCAAATTCATTGCCATTGTTCTTGTGACACAAAGAAAGCAATTAGTAAAAGAAATCTCAGCCCCATCCTAAAAGCGGTCAAGTTTATACTAAATTTGAAAACTCTTGCTAATCAAAACTGGGTTATCAGGCACTTTTCAAAATGAACAAGAAGACAAGCTATAGCCTTTCATTCATTCTGTTGATCTTTTTGGCTATATATATAAGTAGTGCTTTTACCAACAATAGACCCCAAGGTCAGCCACCGGGCCCAACCGGTGAGCAACTCGCCAAAACCTATTGTGTGATGTGCCATCTGTTTCCCGAACCCAGTTTGCTGGATACAGCCACTTGGAAAAACCATGTGCTCCCCAATATGGGCTGGCGGTTGGGGATCCGAAAACCCGGCGATGACCCTTATAAGGATATGGAACCTGATGAAGTTGCGTTGGTAAAAAGCCAGAACGTGTATCCCAATGCGCCGCTGCTACCAAAAGAAAACTGGCAGAAAATTGTGTCCTATTACATTCAAAAGGCACCTGCCCAACCGCTGCCGCAAAAAGATACACTCTCCTTCGAAAACGAATTGACCGACTTTCATCCTCAAGCTGTTTTTTTTGACGAGCGCCAGTTTCCAAAAACCTGTCTACTCAAATTTGATAGCGCAAAATCCCTTCTTTATATTGGCGATGCCGATCGGTCGCTTTATGCCATCAATGGCAATCTTCAATTGGTTTCCTTAACCAAAACTCCAAGCCCTCCAGTAGATATCGATTTTTCCAATCCCGATTTTGGGTCAGTGCTTTGTATCGGCTCCATCAGTCCTTCGGATAAAAAGAATGGTCTCTTTTATTCTTTGGATTCTACTAAAGCTGCCCCAAAATTTAAAGACCTGGCCAGACCGGTTTGTGTGGAAGAGGCAGACCTGAACGGTGATGGAAAAAAGGACATCTTGATTTGCCAATTCGGTAACCATACAGGAAAACTAAGTTGGTTTGATGGCGGCGACCCTAAAAAAGAACATGTGTTGAAATTGCAACCCGGCGCACGGAAAGTGGAAGTACGGGATATGAATGGCGATGGTAAACCAGATATTGTGGCCTTGATGGCACAGGCCAAGGAAGAACTGGTGATGTTCATCAACAAGGGCAATGGCGTCTTTACCGAACAATCTATTTATAAATTTCCCCCGGTATATGGGGTAAGTTATTTTGAACTGGCAGATTTCAACCACGATGGACACCCGGATATCCTGCTTACCAATGGCGATAATTGGGACCTTTCGCCTATCAGAAAAAATTTTCATGGTATACGCATACTGACGAACGATGGCAATAACCATTTTAAGATAACCCAATTTTTCCCTTTTTATGGTTGCAGTAAAGCCGTGGCCAGAGATTTTGACCATGATGGTAATATTGATATTGCGGCCATTTCTTTTTATGATGACCCCGAAAACCCATCGCACAGTTTTATATACCTGAAAAATAATGGCCAAGAACGGTTCACGCCCTATGCCACACCGATTGCCGCAAATGGCAAATGGCTGACCATGGAAGTGGGAGATTTCAATGGCGATGGCTATGATGATATCGCTCTCGGCTCTTATGTCTATTCCATGAGTGAGCTAATGAAACTTCTAAAAAAAGGGGTGGAATCTTTTCCGCAGGTGGTGATATTATGGAATGATAAAAAGGAGAAGCCTTAGGGTTTCGTCTTTCATTAACTTTTCATCGTCATGCTTTGTGAGGCCTAACCGTTCAAACGGTTCTCACGGTCCATCCTTTCATGTAATACTCTTATGATTTCAATGTCCACTTGATTTTGAATAAGTCGATAAAAAATCAAATGCGATTTTACTTTTGAGCAACGATAACTCTTTCGGATATGATTGAAATCCTTTCCTGAGTTCGGATTGCTTGCTAAATATTCATTCTCATCATGTAACTGTTCTTCAAAGCTGCTCTAAAACCCAAGTTGGCCAATTGGTTTCTGCTATCGAAACGCGATAAAAATCTGAAGATTTTTTCAACCTTTCTTTTGTTTTCTGTGCTCTTTATTGTCCGTAATGATGTATAAAATATTGATGCTATTGAATTGTCGATTTTTTTGAAGAACAAATCTTAAAAATGTAATGGTAGGTCTCGTCACTGTTCGCTGTTCAAATACATTTTCTGATACTCCAACGGAGAGTTGCCGGTGATTTTTTTGAAAGACTTATAAAAGTTGGTCATATTGTTGAAACCACTTTCATAGCAAACCTGCGTGATCGATAATTTGTTTTGGATAAGCAATTTGCAGGAGTGCCCGATCCTGATTTCCTGTAAAAAATGGCCGAATGTTTTTCGGGTATTGGTTTTAAAAAAACGGCAAAATGAACCCGGACTGATATTGGCCACTTTGGCGATGGCTTCCAGACTGATCTTCTCCTTAAAATGAGTGAAGGAATAGTTGTAGATGATATTGATTCTTTCTTTTTCTTTGAGTTCGGGGCCAGGCTGAAACCCTTTTGAAGCCAAAATTTGGTTGGATTTTGAATAGGCCGAAATGGTATCCATTATTTTTAAAAGCAGAATGATCCTTTCTGTATGTTCAGCCTGCAGCATTTGCTGCATCAGCCCTACTACCAAGGGTTTTGCTTTGCCTCCAATCGAAATACCCCTTTCGGCTGTGATTAATAGCTCTTTTATTTTTTTATTTTCAGGTAGCTCCAGAAAGTCATCCCCCCAAAAATTCTTTTTAAAATGGGCCACGGTAGCAATGGCTTTTACTTTAGGGTTCTTTTCAAAAAAAGTTTCATCACAGCGCCATAGATGCGGCAGGTTTTCACCTACCAAAATCAGGTCGCCATTTTTAAATCGCTGTATATTGTCGCCAATAAACTGGATACCACTCCCATTCTGTATATATGCCAACTCAATTTCGGGGTGGAAATGCCAATTATTATAGAAATAAGGCACCTCATCATGCCGCACACTAAAGCTTTGGTTTGGCTTAGTGATCACTTTCAATAACTTCGGGTTCATCTAAATTGGTTCTATTCTTTTCAAAATTCCTTATAAAATGTCAAAATAGTTTAATAATTGGCTAAAATGTTTAAAACATGGAAAAAAAATGATTTTTAACTTTATCCTATATTCTTTGAATTGGCGGGTAAAATAAAATGTAAGAATTTTATTAGTAGTTGGTTTTATTTAGCCGCTCATTGAATTAGCGCTGTGTAATTGTTTAGTACTTGCTAAGTTGCATGAAATACTAAATTAGTCGTTGATGGAATGTGCAGTTATTTAAGGTAGTATAAAAGAGTGATTAATGGTTATAAGCAGATACTAGTTCCCTAACCCGGCCTGCACTCCCAGGCTGGGGCGGGGCTGGTTAAAAGCTAAAGACCATCAAATATATTAATGTAAAAGCCCCTGACTAGGAATAGCAGGGGCTTCTTATTTAACCTTGCCCTTTTTTGTTAGTTAAAAATAGCCAACAATATTGCATCATTACTTCCCTTTTTGTTGTATATGTTTGTTTCCCAAACCCATCTGCAAAGCCTTTTTCTATTTATAATTTATGATACTGTCTTTTAGCAAGGGGAAAACAATGAGCCTTGAAATTCCGGCAGCGACTGCTAACTCATTTTTGTATACAGTAAATATTGGTTAGCATATTATATCTGCTCAAGCGATTATTTGCCCCGAATCCCTCGCTTAACCCAGCAGAATGGATTAAATTAATTTATCTATAAAATTCTTAGCCTTAAACTATTTTTTATAATTTCGGCATATATATCAAGGAGGTAGAAACACAGGTAATCCTATGAACCACAAATAGATATAATCAAATAAATTTCCTCTCCCAACCCAGTACATCTAGTATAGACCACTTTATTTCTATGTCAATTATCAAAAAGGCGCTTTCCTTATTTAAAAATATTCATTTTCAGTCTTTGCTGGGAAATGGAGTGATGGGTGTTGTTGGGATGCTGACTGTGGCCATTCTTTACCGTGCTCTGTCAATCAAGGAAGTAGGGATATATGTTTTTTTAATGGCGGTCGTTGGCTTTGTGGATACTTTCAAAGGGGGGTTTTTGACCAATTCATTTTTAAAATTTTACGTGGGTACCGAAGAAAAAAGGGCCCGTGAAGTGTTGGGTTCTGCATGGATTTTGGGATTTGTTACTACTGGGTTTTTGGTTTTTTTAAATCTTATTGGTCTTTTTTTTTATTCCAAAAATGAGAACGAGGTATTAAGGTTGTTCTTAAAATATTTTGGGCTGATTTCACTGTCCACTCTACCCTTTTTTATGGCCAACCTGGTCGTGCAGGGAGAAAAACGTTTCGACCGCTTGTTGTACATGAGGCTCATCAATCAAGTCTTATTCATCACTATCGTTGTTGTTTTGATTTTTCTTCATAAAGGAAGTCTGGACTCTATCATCATCGCCTATATTTTTTCCAATGCAGTTGCCAGCTTAGCGACCCTATTGTTCGGTTGGACAAAATTTAAAGCTATTAAATATTATACCAGAAAAAGCTTCCTGGAATTATTCCATTTTGGAAAGTATAGCATGGCCACCAGTTTAAGTTCAAACTTGTTTAGTTTTACCGATGTTTTTTTTATAAACCTATTTTTGGCACCCGCGGCGCTAGCGGTATACAATCTGGGGTATAAATTAATTCAGGTTATCGAAATACCTTTGTTAAGTTTTGCGGCTTCCGGTTTGCCAATCATGTCAGCCCATTACAACAATAACCAAAATGATCAGATGGTATACACGATGAAAAAAATCATCGGGATGCTTACAATGGCCGTTATTGTCATTGCCATTTTTTCTATCATATTTGCTGAGCCCCTGATTGCAATCGTTGGGGGGAACAAATACATCCACTCAGAAGCCCCTAACCTGTTTCGGATATTCATAATAATAGCTATACTGTACCCAGCAGACAGGTTTTTTTCAATAACCTTGGATGTCATCCATAAGCCACAAGTGAATTTTTATAAAATATTGGTCATGCTTTTGCTCAATCTTGCTGCTGATTATATTGGTGTAATCATTTTTAAATCGACTTATGCAATCGCAGTTGCAAATATATTTCCTGTGTTAGCTGCGGTCATTATTTCTTACATTTCTATAAATAAATACTATAAGTTTAGTTTTTGGGATATCTATAAAGTTGGTTACCGAGAGAGTATTTTACTTATAAAGAAAACCTTATCAAATTTGAAGTTTTCAAAAAATGGCAAAAAAAAAATCATGGGGCAACGACATGGAACGAACCGGTATCCATAGTGAGTGATTGCTAGCGGTAACCCTTAAAAATAATTAGCAGCTTTGGTCACGGCTTTTTCAAAGTATTGAACCTCTTTGCGATATTTTTTATGGCTCCTACTATGCCGATTGTTGTTTTGGCTGTTAAATTTCTATCTGAAGTCCTTTTTTTGTTGCCTTGATTTATGATGTCCTTTTTAATGTCATCCATTAGTTCTGAATTTTTTTTGCCTTTTGCATAAACCAGTTTTGCAAAATGAGGATTGCCCCATTTTGCCCCGTGCAATTATGGCTCATAAAATACATTAACAAATCCTCATGATTATTTGAATCTAAATTTACTTTCACTGTTTGAATAGCTTTGTCTGCAAAAGGTAAGCCGTTATTTTGATTTGTTTTGTAAAATACAGGGAATGAATAGTTTATATAAGAGGGACTGATTGAGGTGTAGAAAAGGGGATTATGGACAACACTTAAATGGTCGTGACTATTTTCCTCTCCAAGCTACTTTCCCCATGTCTGAAAAGAAAGATTGCACAGAAATGGTTTGTATATTATATAGCTAGAGCAAAGAATAAAAATTGGAGCGGTCGTTTCACGAAGAATCGGTTAGGGTTTCCCATCAGAAAATATAGCATTTTGCCTGACCATTCATTGCCCTAAAAGCTTGCTTGGAGCAAAGACTTCGCAGCCAACCTCCTGTAAGCTGCTACTCTATTTTTAATGGGCTTGCTTTCTCCTTTTAATGAGCTTTACCAGTTCGATCCAACTTACTGAAATAAAACCCGTAACCACACAAATGGACAACCGCATTAAATTTAGGCGCTCAAATTCAAAAAAAATGGTTAGAGGCTTTACATAAAGTATAAGGCCCACTAGGGTAATGGTTACAAGAATAATAAATGGCACCATGTTGTTCTTATACTTCAACGTCGTAAATAGGGAATAATAAAAGGATCGGTTTATTAGGGTAAGGAAGATGTTTGCTGCTATTAAAACGGTAAAGACCATGGTCCGCGTCAAGGCCTCGTAGTACCCATTAAAAACTGCGTACTGGTAAACAGATAAGGTTCCTGCGGTTATTATTAACCCTTGTAGTATGCTGATGGATAGCTCCTTCCAATTAAAAAAAGTACTTGTTATTGCTTTAGGTTTCTGTAACATGGTGTTTTTTTCGATCGGTTCATTTTCATAAATAATGGAACAGGTTGGGCCCATAATGATTTCTAAAAAAATAATGTGGACGGGTGAAAAAATGTTCGGATAAATCCATCCTAAGGCCAAAGGAAGAAATACAGTAAGTATGATGGGGATGTGTATGGATATGATATATTGAATTGCCTTTTTTAGGTTGGCATAAATCTTCCTGCCCATCGCCACCGCATAAACAATGCTGGACAAGTCATCTTCCAATAAAATCAAGGAGGCTGCTTGCTTAGCTATTTCTGTCCCTTTTTTACCCATGGCAATCCCAATATGGGCTGCCTTTAAGGCTGGTCCATCATTTACACCATCTCCCGTCATGGCCACAATCTGATTGTTTGATTTAAGGGCATTGATTATTTTTAATTTCGCCTCGGGGAACATGCGGCAAAAAATAGCAGTGTCCATTACACAGGTTCGCAAATCCCCTTCTGTCAGCCTCATCAATTCATCGCCCGTGATACTTTTTTCATAGCCTTCGAACCCAATTTGTTTAGTAATAGCAGTTGTAGTGGCGGCATTGTCGCCCGTTATAATTTTTACGGATATACCTGCCGCATAAAAATCTTCCAACACTTGTTGAATGTTCTTTTTTGGTGCGTCGTAAAATGCAACGATGCCTTTAAACTCAAAAACCAAATCTTGTTGCCTAACAGGGTACTCATCCCCTATAAAATGCGATACCCCTACCCCCAACATCCTATATCCATCATTGGCCAAAAGCAGTATAGCCTCATGTATATCATGTTTTTCAATCTCAGTAAGGTTTGAAACATTCATGATGGCTTCTGGTGCACCTTTGGCTGCTATTATTTGGTTGCCTTGATCATCCATGAATATATGGGTCATCATGGGCGGTTTACCGCCTATTGGGTATTCATGTACGAGCTTATAACTGGGCCTTTCATCATTTTCTGCACTCTCTTGATAAGCCCGGTGCAGCGACTTTTCCATTGGGTCAAAGGGGATGGGCTCGCTTGCCCACATAGCCAATTCTATAATTTCCTTTTCATCTACGGTCAATAAGCCTGTGGGTTCGGCAATTTTTTTTGTGGATAACAGAAAAAGTTTAGCCAGACTCATTTTGTTTTCTGTGATAGTGCCTGTTTTGTCGGTGCAAATAACAGTGGCACTGCCCAAGGTTTCCACGGTTTTCATTTGCTTTACAACGATGCCCATTTTCATCAAACGCCATGCACCTAGGGCCATAAAGGTTGTAAAAGCCACAGGAATTTCTTCGGGCAAAATACTCATGGCCAAAGTGAGTGATTGCAATAAGCTGCTCAATAGGTTTTGAGAACGCCAAAAATTAAGTACCCAAACAATTACAAAAACAATGGTACCAGCAATTGCCATTTTGCGAACAAAGTTTCCGATTTGTATTTCCAACGGTGATTTTTCTTCATGGATATTTTCTAAACTCGACCCAATTTTACCCAATTGAGTTTCGTTGCCAATAGCCGTTATTGTTGCAATCGCTAATCCACTAACCACCGTTGTGCCATTGTAAATAAATTTATCTTTTTTGGCTTTATCCTTGAATACCGCAAATGATTCGCCGGTAAGTATTGATTCGTTAACTGAAAAATCGTTAGAGTGAACAATAACACCATCTGCTGAAATAGAGTCACCTTCTTCAACCAGAATGCTGTCACCAACCACTAAATCTTCACTTTTTATCTCTTCGATATTACCATTGCGAATGACTTTACAATTGGGTTGGGAATAGTCTTCCAGTTTTTCCAGCGCATTTTTGCTTCTAGAAAACTGATATAAGGAAATGGAAGTTTGAAATGCAATGGCGATAGTCAGGAAAATCCCGTCACCCGTTTTGCCACTAATAAAATAAATGGAAGTTGCCACCAACAATAGAATCATCATTGGTTCTTGGGCAATTCGTTTTATAGCATCGAAGAAACCATTTTCATTTTTATAGTTCAATTTGTTCAGCCCAAATTGATTCCTGGCAAGCATTACCTGCTCGTTTGTTAAACCGAATATATTGAAATGGTTTACAGCCATGGGTATTGATCATTATTTAGGCAAAGATCGGTTATCGTTGATTACCACCTGTTTTTGATCGACGAATAGTTGTCAATCGATTTTTGGGGGGAGCAACGCTTGACTAAAGGTACAAAATTGATGATAAAAATTAACGTTTAGGCCTACCCGTTCTCCGAGACTAATGTGGATAGATAGTTGAAGTTGATTGACTTTGCTGGTTTGCCGACAAAAGGTCCAACCCCATGTTGATTACCGCATTACCTATACACATTATTGAAGAATGCTTCCAACTTTTTTGGGTCAAGCTTTTTTTCCGATCTAGCACCACTGCAAAGGTCAAGCCCAAATGGCTGCACTTGTTCGATTGCCTGCCTCACATTCTGTGATGTAAGCCCACCTGGAAGGAAAACGGGGCTTTTCGATTGTTCTACAATTTTCCTGCTTAGTGCCCAATTATGCACCCTGCCAGTGCCGCCGAGCTCTTTAATTGCTAAATTTGGGTTTCCACTGTCTAAAAGCAATCCGTCTACCGAATGGAAATTCGAATGGCATCTTCCACCGTCTTTTCGTCTATGACATAGATCACTTGTACAATTTTGATTGCTTGCAATGAGTGGCGGATCATTTCGTAGGTCCCCACTTTGAGTTCGTCAACTATTTGAATCGTGTTTGTTAATGTTCTTTTATGATGTTGTATCATTTCGCCTGCCGAGGTTTCACTGGTGAGCATGAATGTTGAAATTGCTGGTGGTACGCTCTTTGTGATTTTCAAGATTTCGTCATCAGATCTAACCCCGGGGCCACTTGGCATGTTTGAAACAAGTCCAAATGCAGATGCTCCAAACTGAATTGCCATTTTCGCTTCTTCTGTAGAGCTGATGCAACAAATTTTTACCCTGGGTATCATTTCTCTTCGTTATGGTTTAGTGATTGTAGTTTTGCCATGACCTCAAACATGGAAGTATTGGTAATGTCGCAACATTCTTTGTTCCTTCTTATCGGTGCCACCGCTGATTTGCTAACAAAAGCTGAGAATTTATTCTTCATCCCACCATATTGTCAATGCCATGTTTGCGGTTTGTGCCTTATGTTGCTTGTTTGAAATATTTACAATAAAGCATACAAATAGTTTGCTGTGTCTTTAAGCCCCGCATTTCTCAGCAGGTTCAGTGCCTCAAATTCATCCTGTTTAGGGTTCTTTTTATTCAAAACCATTTCTTTAAAAGCGGCCATTGCTTGTTCTTGGTTGAGGTCAATGATATCTGTTAGGAAGTCGTCCGCTGTTTTTGCATTTAAACTAAATGATTGCAAATACTCTTCTGGAAAGTCTTTGATATTATTTGTTACTCTTAGATTTGCATTTGTCTTTATTGCCGCCGCCAATACATGGCGGTCGTCTTTATCTGGTAATTCTAAATGCTCTATTAAACCTTTGTAATTTTCAACCAAAGCATCAGGGAATGCGGAATTTGTCTTTGCTATCCTTTTGTTTGCCTCTTCGGCCGAAACTCCTTTTTCTATCATCACTTTTTCCACTCATCAAATATATGTTCGCTCCATTTGGGGGTATAAAGGTCATAATAGGCAAAACCAAAATAAATTACAGGATAGACAACATTTGTATCTAGGACAGCAGTAAATCGAACACTATGAATCATACAGGCCAGCTTCTTCATCTAAATTCATGATATCAATAATATTTTGCTTCTGTTGCTCCTTCATTTGTTTTCTTTACCCCATAACATCATCAAATTTGATTCTTCTATGCTTCCCAACTTTGGTAAATGCAATCTTTCCATCTTCGAGTAGCTTCACCAAATGGGGTCTTGAGCACCCAAGGATTTCCGCCACAGCTTGAGTAGTTACTTCAGTAGCAATAGGTACAAGAGAAATTAATTTTCCCTGTCCCATGGCTTTTAAAATATCTCCTAGAAGCCTTAATGCACTTAAAGGAATTTTGATTTTTTCGCTTGTTTCTTCAATTTCAATTTCTGGTTGCTCTGAATGAAGTTGCTCTATCACTGAAGCTAAAGCGTCGTAAGATTCGCTTGCAATCTTTTGGTCTAGCTTTGAGGGTTTTCTTATTTGCTCTAATACTTTCATGATTATAAATGGGTAGGGTTCTGTGTAAAATAAACGAAATAACCAAAATAAATGAAAGCGTTTATACATATTTTTAACGGTATAGGCTAGTGAATAAAATATGGGCATTAATTATCAAAGTATTGGTTTAAAGCAAGAATTTAGGAATACAAAGTGGTTCTTATTGCTTCTTTCACGCCTTGATCTGTGTGTCACGAACCAAGGCCTCAATATCCCCAACCCCAGTTCAGATAATTTCCTCGCGTTATGTTCTTGATTAACCATAAGCTTGCACTATGGAGGACTAGTTATAAGCTACAAAAAATGATTGAAAGGCCAAGACACCGAGCACCAGTCTTTATTGCTTGTCAAAGCTAACTAGCCTGATGAGGGGTTCCCTTCAAATGGCTTTAATAATTTTCGCTGGGATACCGCCAACTATCGTATTGTCGGGAACATTTTTTGAAACGACTGCCCCCGCAGCTACAACTGCATTTTCACCTATAGTTACGCCTTGCAAAATGATAGCATTTGCTCCAATCCACGCATTTTTCTTGATGTGAATATGACCCACCATTAGCGAATGCCTGCTTTCTGGCGAAACAGGATGTCCCTCCGAAAGCAAACTGACTTTCGGCGCAATCAGTACACCGTCTTCAATGGTAATCCCTCCCAAATCCAAAAAAGTGCAATCGAAATTTATGAATACACTTTTGCCAATTTTGGTGTGCTTTCCATAGTTGATGTATAAGGGTGTAAATACGGTTGTGCTCGCGTCAATTTCCATACCCGTAATTTGGCTTAATAGATTTCTTACTTCGTTCGGGTCGCTTGTACTATTCATGCGGACAAGCAATTTTTTTGTAGCGAAAGAAGCTTCAATCATTTTGTGTGCTTCAGGGTGGTTTGGCGGAATGGTTTCGCCTCTTAGTAACCGCTCAAAGATGTCAGCTTTTTTTATCTCCACTTTCATTGTCTATTTTTCAAGTTGTTGAATAACTACTTTCGCCATTTCTCTTGAGCTAAATGGGTTTTGTCCTGTAATTAATTTTCCGTCCACAACTACTTTTGATGTCATTGGAATAAAGGCTTTTTGATACACAACCCCTCTTTCATTAAGTGCAGCTTCAAGGTTAAATGGCACTTTTGTTTTGCGTCTGGCAATGCTTTCCTCGAACCAATCAAACCCTGTTAACTTTTTGCCTTTAATAAGATAGTCGCCGTTCGACAATTTCACGTTTAGTAACCCACCAACACCATGACATATTGCAGCTACCATTTTGTTGCTTTCATATTGTTTCTTGATGATGGTTTGCAAAATGCTATTGTCGGGAAAGTCGTACATGGTACCGTGACCACCTGCTAAATAAACACAATCAAATTGCTGATCGGATACATCATCCAAACTTTTTGTGTTCTGTAGCAATCCTCTAAATATCGTGTCTGACCAATAATTTTTTGAGATTTTATCCATTACCATTGGCTTTAAGCTCTCTGGGTCAATTGGTGTATTGCCGCTTTTGGGGCTTGCAATGGTGATTTCATATCCTTGTTCTTTTGCACTGTGAAAGATATGCGTCAGTTCGCTTAACCATAAACCTGTTGGAAGGTTGCTACTTGTATATTTATCGGTATTTGTAACTATTATTAAAATTCGCATACTCAAGTTTTAAAGTTGTGTGCATGTGTCAGGGCTTGGCGTTTTGTGTCGGTATTAGAAATCCCTCTGCCCTTAGCCGATGTTCTATAAAGATAAAGAAGTTCAAGAAAAGCTCTCCGCCTTGCTGGCTCACGAATCAATATCCCAGAAGTCCCCTCGTCCCCCCAAATCCAAGTCCAGACAAACTTGCGCCAGGTTCTTGGGTAACTATAAGCTTGGGCATATTCAGTGAAATTGGGTGGCGCATTCTGTCTGCCCACATAACGCCAGTTTATGTCAGCAGTTCGAAGTTCTTCTTATGTTAAATCCATCCTATTTCCTTTACGGTCATTTCAGTTTCAACATTTCCAGTATGCAAGGTCGCTTTGGGCTCAAATAGAAGATTGAATACAATTTCCCCGTTCGTGTGCGGCCGGTGTTCAACGCCTTTGGGAACAATTAGAATTTCTCCTTCCTTGACCTCCACAGTTCTGCCATCCCGAAAGTCCATCAGTAGTGTTCCCCTAAAAACCATAAAAAGTTCGTCTTCATTCTTGTGACTATGCCAAACAAAGTCATCTTTTAGCTTGCAAAGTTTCACATATTGTCCATTGAGTTCACCTACAATATGAGGTGTCCATTGTTTTTCAAACAATGAAAACTTTTCCATGATGTTGATTGATTTAATTTCTTCCATATTCTTCATTATTGAAAGTATTCTTCTTTTGACTTTTGGATATCGCTTTACAATGACCACCAAGGGTCAGTCTTGGCATTTTGTGGCGGCATTTGTAAGTGGCCGCTCTTATCCAATGCTCAATAAATATACCGAAGTTTAAGAAAAGCTCTCCGCCTTGCTGGTTCACGAACCAATTTCCCACCAATCTTCTTATGCCACAAATCCCAGTTCAGACAGGGGACTTAACTAATTGGTGCAACAAGCTATAGTGTGGTCTTCTGCGTCCCTTTATACTCAAAACGGAAATATCACTTTGAAGCAGGCATTTCTTCCCATGTTGTAAATGCCCAAGTGACCGTTTGCTGATGCCGTGTAGTACTCAAAGTATTTTAGCCGGCTTAAATTGGATTGATAGGCTTTGTCTAATAAATTATTTATCTGTAATTGAAATTGCACTGTTTGGGTCTTTGAATATTTTATTACAGTTACTATCCCACAATTAAACAAAACATAAGCAGGCGTTGCGGTTTCGGTGTTGTTCAATCCCATAAACCTGTTTTGGGCTGCCGAAAATTCCATTTCAATTTTTGGTGTCAGGGATGTAAAATATCTTGAGCTGGGTTGAATTTTCTGCGATACACTGCTCAATAATTTAAGGGGGGGAATAAGTGGCAAATATTCACCGTCCACGCCTTTGTGTTTATACCGTACTTTTCTGTTGAAACCATACACAAGGGCCAAGCTATTGTCAAACCTGAAACCATTCAGCTTTTCTGGGTGAATAGCAAACCAAATTTCTGCCCCATACAGCTGTGCCCTCGCTTGCTGATATTGATAGGTTTTGTTCCCCTGTGCATCCACAATGGCATTTCCCTCTCCATCTGTCACTAGATTCAGGTAGATGTAATTTTGAATATTATTGTTGAACACACTCAGATCGGTGGAAAAGTTTTTGAACCTTGCGCTTGCTACTATATCTTCCTGCAAAGAAAATTCGGGACTAAAATTCTTGTTTCCCAGATAAACAATATGCGCCCCAGGGTCCAGGCCGTTACTTCCCATTTCGGTTATATTGGGCGCCCTGTATGCCCTTCCTATATTGGCTTTCAGGCTAATCTGATTTGAAGCCTTAAACGTTAAGCCCGCACTGGCAGACATTCCTTGAAATGTTTTTTGGTAAGCAGCAAATTGTAAAATGGAATTCGCAGTGTCGGCCGTGTTTACATGCTCATCAAAACCGGTGGATGGATTTGTTTTTACATAAAAATCATTCCATTGCACATGCCGCATGTCATTGCGCAGGCCGCCGCTTATGCTCCATTTATTGTATCTCCATTTTGCATACACATAAATGCCGCCGTCGTACAAATGGTAATCGGGAATGGGAAAATCTGTTGCGTTCATACTTTTATTGTTTTGCAACATCCCGTTGATGCCGATAGCCGTTTCAATGTTTGAGAATTTTGGCAGGTTATATCGCAAACCGTAATTCAATGTGTTCAGGCGAACATACATCCCGGCCTGTGCTGGCATGGAAGGATGGTTGTATTCCCTGCGGATGTTTTGTTGGAAACCCAACAAAAAATCAATATCGCCATTACCGAGTTGATAATAATGCTGCATGTACATTCTGTAATGTTGGATATGCTGCGAAAGGGAAGGCAATTTGTACGAGTTCAATTCTTCATTTGGAACAATCGGTCGGTCCTTAATAACGTCCTGATCTCCTTCATAAATCTGTTTGGTAAATTTTCTTGTAATACTATCACGGCTTCCGTCAGGGATGGCTTGCCGGTTATCGTACCAGGTAATATTGAAATGCGAAAAACCTTTACCCGTTTTATACCCCAAAAGGGCAGAAAAATTTTTCTCATCAAAATTGCTGAGATAAACCCTGCCATCAATAGGGTTGCGATAGTCTTTCGCTATGCGATAAGAACCACGGGCAGCGAACAAAAAATGTTTGCTGCAATAGCCTAACCGCAAACCGTTCCCGATCAAATTGTTGTTCGTTTGGTATTCACTAATAAATCGCCCATGTATTTTTTTATCGTCATAATTGGGAATGAAGGGAAACAAACTTACCACGCCAGCCAATGCATCAGAACCATACATTAAACTTGCCGGGCCTTTGATCACTTCGGCTCTCGAAATATTGTAAGCGTCCACTTCAATGCCATGTTCATCGCCCCATTGCTGTCCTTCCTGCCGGATGCCGTCATATAAAGTAAGCACCCGATTGTAGCCAAGCCCACGAATAAAAGGCTTTGAAATGTTTGCCCCGGTTTTCACTGCATTTAAACCAGGTACATTCTTCACCAGCACATCAATAATGTTGCTTTCGTTTGTTTGCTCGATTTGTTTGGATGAAACGCTTTCGATGGCAATGGGGTTCTCTCGGATAAGGGTGGCTTTTGATACACCGGTAACGACGACTTCATTCAACGATCTGTTGTTTGGGCTTAAAGAAATGTTGAGTGTCAGTTTACCATTCGTTTTAAGGGCAATTGTTTTTTCAAAATCATCACAACCAACGGTCGTTACTAGAATTGTATAATTTCCCAATGGAATGCATTTGATACTAAAATTACCAAGGCTGTCTGTTAATGTCCCAAAACTGGTTCCTGCCAATACCAAGCTTGCAAAAGGAATAGGTTTGTTTTCCAAGGTTACTGTTCCTGAAACCGATGCTGTTTGTGCATTTGAAGCATATGAAAGCAGAAAGGCAATCAACAAGGGCATCACTGATTTCATAGCCACAAAATTAGTTTTATTAGCAAAAATATAAAGTTAGGGTAGTCTAACAAAACTATTTTGAGAAATCTGCTTAATTTTGAGCCTATGCTATCCCAAACAGAAGAAAATTATTTAAAAGCCTTGTTTCACCTCACTTCGGAAACGGCCAATAAATCCGAAACGGGAACAAATGAACTGGCGGCTGCGCTGAATGTGAAGCCTGCCACGGCAAATGATATGCTCAAAAAGCTGAAAGAGAAAAAGTTGATCAATTATGAGAAGTACGGGAAAGTTTCACTGACCGCAGCGGGTAGAAGGCAAGCCATCGAAGTAGTTCGCAAGCATCGGCTTTGGGAAACCTTTTTGTATGAAAAACTGCAATTCAGTTGGGATGAAGTGCATGAAGTGGCAGAACAGTTGGAACATATTTACTCACCCAAACTAATAGAACAATTGGAAAAATTTTTGGGATATCCTGAATTTGACCCGCATGGCGATGTTATCCCCAATGCAAAAGGTGAACTGAAATTACAAGCCCGCAAAACATTGTCACAGGTCATGGTAGGTAAATCCTGCAAACTCGTTGCGGTAAAAGATAACAGTGCTTCTTTTCTCCAATATGTTGTGAAAGTGGGTTTGGGTTTGAGCAGCAAAATAAAACTTATCAGTCGCCAGGAATTTGACGGGACAACAGAAATCGAAGTGAACGGGAAAAAATCAATGGTCAGTCAAAAATTTGCAGATAATATTTTTGTGGTATGAGTATTGATCTCTGTTCAATTTTAGTACTGTAGCCATAACTTTTCCATCAGTGGTCAGAGTGCTACGTTCATTGTTGCCATTTGGAAAATATCTTTCTTTAACCGTTGCCCAATAAATATACCGAAGTTCAAGAAAAGCTCTCCGCCTTGCTGGTTCACGAACCATTATCCTACCAATCCTTTAATCCCCCCAAATCCCCGTTCAGACGGGGGCTAACCAATTGGTACAATAAGCTCCGCTGAGTGTGTGGTAAAGATAGCGGGCGTCGATCGGCACAACGCTTTTTAGGCCGAACCAAATCGGTCTTATAAAAAAAAATCTTTGAGTACTAACTAGCTTTATCGAATACGGTCTTCCATGAACGCTCGGCGCCGAATAAGTTTGATTTTGCATTGGCCTGAACAGAAATAGACTTGCCATCATTGCTCAGCTTCCAAACCTCTGTTACGTAAACAAGCATTAGTTCCTGAACATCTACATGGTAAGGAGTGGGAACCATCTTGTGTACAATTGAGTTGACAATCATAGTTTGTCCATCATCTGACAACTTTACAGTAAACTTCTTTCCCCATTCCCTGCTATGATTAATTTGGCTTTCACTTTCTTTACCGCCGAAGGCCAGTTTCTCCTGGCCCGTAACAGCAGTTGTGCCCGGAAACGAGCTTGACACCTCTACGATTAGAAAATTTGCCTCCTCAGTTATTTTCATTGTTTTTGCTAGCATACGGTCCCCCGAGTTATAGCAACAAACAATATTTCCACCCATACTTATCGACTCTTTGGATTTCCATTCGCCAGAAAAGTCAGCGCGATGGGTGCCATTTTTTTGCAGGGTCTGTACTGCAAAATAAATTACTCCTGTTAACAGAATAATCAGGCAGGACAAAACGATTCTTTTATTTTTCATTTGTTTATTTTTTGCCTTTAATGCTGATGAAGCGACCATGATTTACCCTGCGGGTTTCGGCAAAATCATGATGGTATCATACCCTTAATATTGGTGTAGCTTGTTGCTGTAAACAATAAAGAAAGCAACCGCCTTGGTTAGTGTCTCACCCATCCCCCAAAATCCCAGTTCAGACAAGGGGGGTTAACTAATTGGCAAAGCAAGCTGGGTATAGGTTTTATTTAGATTGATTTTTTTGCTTTTCTTGAAGCTTTCAAAATTGAATCCAGCTATTGCCCCTGTCAATAGAAGCAAAAATAAAATACCACTTAATTTGGAAGGTAAAAAAATGTTAACAAGGAAGTCAACTAAAAGAAATAAAATAACCCCTAGAAAACTATGAAATATCGAACTTCCGAATTTCTGCAATAAATTTTTTATCCTTAAATAAAAGTATCCAACAAGGCAAATACCAAGTACCATTGAAATGGATCCAACTATAAAGCTAAAGATAATTGAGTAAAACAAATCATCATAGATGCTTGTAATAAGATATATTGGGGATACTGCAAATGTGCAGCCTACAAGATATTCTAGAAGTACAAAAACAATAAATAATTTCATAGTAAGCTATTGACCCTTTTGATTTCCTCAACGGTCCGGGCCGGCGTTTTGTGCAGGCATTTGAAACCCGCAGCCTATAACCGTTGCCTTATAAAGATATAGAAGTTCGAGGTAAGTTAACAAGTTGGTATATCACGAACCCATATCCCACCAACGCCTTCATTCCCCCAGTTCGACTACCACGCTTGTGTTATTGTAGCAGATAGTTTAGGATTTATTTTTGTAAACAAAACATCGCCGATGGCAAAGAAGGATTTACAAGCATTGGTGGCAGAACAAAAAATCTTGAACAGGATCTTTGTGGTCCGGGGACAAAAGGTCATGTTGGACGAAGACCTTTCAGTGATGTACCGTGTGGAAACAAAACGCTTGAACGAGCAGGTAAAACGCAATTTGAAAAGGTTCCCCAAAGACTTTATGTTCCCACTTTCCAAAAAAGAGTTTGAAAACTTGAAGTCGCAAAATGCGACTTCAAGTTGGGGCGGGAGAAGGAAATTGCCCAATGCTTTTACCGAGCAGGGCGTAGCGATGTTGTCAAGCATTTTGAACAGTGACATAGCCATCGAGGTGAACATCAGGATCATCAGGGTGTTCACAAAGCTGCGGGAATATGCGCTCACCCATAAAGAGATTTTATTGGAGCTATCCAAACTGGATAAGGAGGTAAAGGGCAATAGCAGGGACATAGAAAATATTTTTGCCCTACTCAAAGAACTAATAGAGAAAGAAGCAAAACCAATCCCCCGAAATAAAATAGGGTTTAAACATTACGACTAGCCATGATACCAAAACCCTTAATCCCTGCACTAAGAGTATCTTGTTGGGACAAATAATAAAGAAAACGCCCAGTGGCTGGTTGATTTATTATAACAAAAAGCTAATCCTAGTTGTGGTTCCTTTAAATGGTTTTAATAATTTTCGCTGGGATACCGCCAACAATTGTATTATCGGGGACATCTTTAGAAACGACAGCTCCTGCAGCTACTACTGCATTTTCACCTATCGTCACGCCTTGCAAAATGGTAGCGTTTGCTCCAATCCACGCATTTTTCTTGATGTGAATATGACCTACCATTAGCGAATGTCTGCTTTCTGGCGAAGCAGGATGTCCTTCGGACAACAAACTGACTTTCGGGGCAATCAGTACACCATCTTCAATGGTAATTCCTCCCAAATCCAAAAAAGTGCAATCGAAGTTAATGAATACGGTTTTGCCTATTTTGGTATGTTTTCCGTAGTTGATATATAAAGGTGTAAATATGGTTGTGCTCGAGTCAATTTCCATACACGTAATTTGGCTTAATAGATTTCTTACTTCGTTCGGATCGTCTGTACTATTCATGCGAAGAAGCAATTTTTTTGTAGCGAAAGAAGCTTCAATCATTTTGTATGCTTCAGGGTCATTTGGTGGAATGCTTTCACCGCTTCGTAAGCGATCAAAGATGTCAGCCTTTTTTATCTCCGCGTTCATTGTTTATTTTTTGGTGCGTCATTTGAAAACATACCGACTGGACCAGTACCAGATAAAGTTAATAAAGTTGAGAACATAAATTACCACTCAGACCTATCCGTCTCTTGACATAAAGCCAAACAACAGGTAGTCTTCAACTCGTTGATTATTTTAAAAATTCAACGATGGCATTTACCAGTTCTTTGGAAATGGGCAGGTTGGGATCGTTATAGGTTTTAATGTTTTCGGCTCGGCCGCCCTCTACATTTTTCAGCATGTGATTGACATTTGTCAACAATATGAGCTTACTGTTCGGGCTTGCCAGGTTCAGAAGTTTTGCTTCGTCTACTGAAACCTGAATATCGTTCGTCCCTTGTAATATCAGAACAGGGATCTGAAGTTTCTTCAGGTCTTCTTGTGGGTTGTGCTTAAACCAAGATATTACATAAGGTTGAACACTGGGTCTAAAAAGGGCCGAAAGCGTTGGGTTGGTCATTTCAACCTGTTTGCCGTTTTTTAAAGAGTCGATGACCGGGCTTGCCATTTTTAAAAGCTTGGGGCTTTGCGCTGCCAGTTGATCTTTGATAATGGCATCTGCTGATCGGCCTGCACCTGCTACCGAGATAAACCTGTTTGCCTGCTGTGCAATGTTCATCCCGATCAAAGAACCCTCGCTATGTCCAACCACGGTAATCGAAGCAAATTTGTGCGACTGGCGGAGAATGGAAAGCCAGCTCGCGGCGTCTTCTATATAAGTTTCAAAAAGCAGGTTTTTTTCATCCTGCACGGCATCCTTGCTTTGCCCAACACCGCGTTTATCGAAGCGGAAACTGGCGATATTGTTTGCAGCCAGTTCTTTTGCAAGCTGCTTTAGGCAATCATTTTTTGTGAAAGGCGTGTTCCCATCCCTGTCAGTTGGTCCCGAACCTGCAATAATGAGAACAAGGGGTACCATAGAGCCGTCTGAGGGATTGGATAATGTACCGAAAACGTCCCCAGTGTTTGTTTTTAACACTAGGGTTGTGTCAGAAAAAGGCACATTATGGGATGCCGGGTACGCATTTACTAACTGAGTCAAGATTAGTATTAGGATGGCAATGGCTACTGTTTTTTTCATTAGATGGTTTTATAAAAATGGTGAACAACATGAAGGGATTGCTGCTGTGCTGGATTCGTTTATGTCCAGCACATAATCAAGACCCTATAAAATAAGAGGATGAAGTTAAAACAAAAACTGATTAGAATTTTGGCTCACCTTAACGGATGTGCTGTAAAAATAAAAAGTTCAATATAAGTTGCGTCTCTTGCTGGCTAGTGAACCATTAAACTATCAATCGCCCAAATACCCTCAGTTCAGACGTGGGGGTAGGCCAAGCCATGAGCACGTCGGCTACCTAACTAAATGGTACTGGATGGTCCGCTAAGTATGGGTAGTTATTATGTCTCTACGTCAATAATCTCTTTTCCTAAATATTTTTGAATAACGGAAATATAGGCATCACCTCCCTTACCGCTATTGGTAAATATTACTAAACCTCTTTTTGATTTTGGCAGGATAAAAACAATTGTTTGTGTTCCTGTACCAACACCTCCATGCGTGATTACATTTTCGTTATTGATTTCGTCAACCATCCAACCCAATCCATAATATTGATGCGCTTTCATGGGTGTTTGATTGGAAACCATTTCATCATAGAGTTTGCTTTTTAATCCTGCGCCATTCATTACATAAATTAAAAATTTGGAATAGTCTTCCACTGTTGTCAAAACACCAAATGCCGAACTTGCACTGGTACTATTGATAGAAGGGTCATTATAAAGTTTACCGTCCTTATCGTGTGGTTTTGCAAACCTTGTTTCGTCAATGCCCTTACCCCAGAAGAATTTGGTATCGTTCATTAGCAGCGGTTTAAAAATTAGTTCGCTTGCCAATTGGTCCAATGTTTTATGAAACTTATTTTCAATAGCTTTTCTCAAATATTCAAAACCTTCGCCTGAGTAATGATATTTTGTTCCGGGTTCATTTTGAAAGGATAACTTATTATCGGCATTTTCTCTCCGCCAATTTGGGAAGCCGGAACGATGACTAAGAATAAATCTGGTAGTTAATTTTTTTAATCGTGGGTCATTTGCAACATCAGGGTCAATCCAATATTTATAAAGAGGTTCATCTAAATCCCATTTCCCTTCATCAACCAATTTCAAAACCGTCATTGCCGTAATTGGTTTTGTCAAAGATGCAATAGTAAAAATGGCATTATTGGGGGCAGGCCTGCCCTTCTCCAATTCGCCACAAACTTTTGCTTCTTCAATTTTTCCCTTGTTAATATAGCCAATACCCAATGCTGGGATATTATTTTTAATCAACCATTTTTCTGTTTCTTTTCTGTCTTTAAACAAAAGTTCCGATGATGTATCAACCTGCGCATACGAGTTGAATAAGGTAAAAAAAAGGGCGATTGCAATGATGGTGCTTTTCATTAATTGTTTCTTGGTTATTGTCTATTATTCTTTCTAACTGCCAATGCTTGCCTTAGTGTGCGGCATTTGAAATGCCGTTTAACTAGCCGGCTAAAGGCACTAAAGTTGGGAATTGGTTCTAACGCTTAGGGCTATTTGTATGTCACAAAACCTTCAAATCGTGCAAGCGTATTAAAAAAGTCAGAGACCAAGAACTACGTTTGCGCCATGTTCTTGATTAGCTATAAGCTTGGAACTATTTGGGCAAGCGTTAAAGCTTGGACATATGGGGTGGGAGAAGAACACTTTGTTATATGTGCTCCTTTTTTTTGTAACAATTTTTTGCACTAGATTTGTAACCATTGTATAATGTTAATCAACTTGGTTATGAGCGAATATATTACCTTATCAGAAGCCTCTGAACTGATCGGCAAAAGCAAAGAAACCTTAAGGCGTTGGGACAATGAAGGTAAATTGACGGCCGTCAGAGAGCCCATAAGTAATTATAGAGTTTACAGAAAATCTGAGGTTTTGGAACTTTTTTCTGATTTTATAAACAATCCGACAGAAACGGTTTCCAATTTTGTAGAACCTGAAAATGAATATAAGGTTTTGGAATTGTTTGCTGGTGCAGGAGGTTTAGCTGTCGGTATGGAAAAAGCTGGTTTAAAATGTGTGGCATTAAACGAAATTGATAAATGGGCTTGCCAAACATTACGTAAAAACCGCCCAAATTGGAAAGTTTTGGAAGGCGATATAAAAGGCTTTGATTTCTCAAAATATCATAATATAGTGGATGTTGTAACGGGTGGTTTTCCCTGTCAGGCATTTAGTTATGCTGGTAAAAAATTAGGTTTAGCAGATGCAAGAGGAACTCTTTTTTATGAATTCGCAAGGGTGGTAAAAGAAGTAAACCCACCGATTTGCATTGGTGAAAATGTGCGTGGTTTATTGAGCCATGAAAATGGAAAAACCCTGCAGGGCATGATTTCAGTTTTAGATGAAATAGGTTATAATGTCGTTCCAGTGCAGGTTTTAAAAGCAGTTAACTTTAAAGTGCCCCAAAAAAGAGAAAGGTTAATCGTTGTTGGTGTGAGAAAAGATATTGCTATTAAATATGAGTATCCAAAACCGTATAAAAAAATTTATAATTTAAAAGATGCTCTGAAAAAAGGGGAATTATTTGATTGCAATGTGCCAAGATCTGAGGGTACAAAGTACCCGAAATCCAAGGTTGAAGTTTTGGATTTGGTGCCTCAAAAGGGTTATTGGCGTGATTTGCCCTTGGCCATTCAAAAAAAGTTTATGGGAGGGAGCTTCTATCTTGGAGGAGGCAAAACCGGTATTGCCCGGAGAATTGGTTGGGATGAACCTTGTCTAACACTTACTTGCAGTCCTGCACAAAAACAAACAGAAAGATGTCATCCTGAAGAAACCCGTCCATTTACGGTTCGTGAATATGCAAGAATTCAAACTTTTCCGGATGACTGGAAATTTGAAGGCTCCATTGCCCAACAATATAAACAGATAGGGAATGCGGTACCGGTTAATTTAGGTAGGGAAGTTGGTTATTCCCTTGTAAAATTCTTAAACCAATATTATAAGTTAAAAAATAAATAAGGGGGAAGCATTAATTTCTTCTGCTAATTTTTTGCAGCCTTCGTTCATTAAATTTTTTGTATCCAAATCATTAATCATTTTTTGAAGTTCTGAAACAAGTCCCTCGTAGAAATTTTCAAATCCAGTAATCCTATGCCAAAAATCTTTTCCAATTAATACCGGATGGGTTTTATTTATTTCTTTGTAGTGCATACTTAATTCCTCTGCTTCCCCATATAAAACACCAACAATAAAATCTGAATTGTTTATCCCTTTTAATGCCCGGTTTGTTCTTGCCAATTGAATAGTTGTCGTGAATTTTGTTATTAATGGTTTCACGTCTTCTGAATTAATTGTATTGGGTCCTGATTTTAATTGGCACCATTTTTTTCTTTTATCTAAAGCATCCACAAATTCAATATCCATTCCTTTTATGAGAGAACCATTGGCAATTTCTAATTCCACAAACATATTTTGAATCCTAGTTCCAAAAGAAGTATTGATGGAAGTCCCCAAAACCCTTGGATAAAACAATGCTTTTGCAACACCTTGAGGGGTATAATCATTTTCCAATACTTTGGATAGGTATTTTACAACGATCGGATTTATATTGTATGATTTTAATTTTGAATGGGTATTCAAAGAAGCTGAAATGTGTTTTTCGAAAATATATGTTTTGAAATAGCCTACAATTTCCTTCAATAATTCTTCTTCTTTTCTTTTAGCCATTTTTAATAATTAATATCAAATAAAGTTAGACAATATTATTTGATAACACCTATGCTTTGGTTCGTTACTGAAATCTATTACTCCCCCTCACTGGCGTAGATTTGCAGCCAAGCATTTGTGCAGATGAGTATCCATGCAAAGTATGACTGACATACAACTGCATGCTTTAGTAGCATCACAAATTAATCTTCATCCTATATATTAGCCTGTCAACTTCATAATATTTTCCATTTCTTATTATTTATTTGCTCCTTTCATAAGTCAAGTTGCACACTCAAAAAAAGCATAAACAATTTGCAAACCGATAAAGTCTTTCCTTTTGTGCGGTTCATTGAATTGTTTTGCATAAAGAAAAATGGGTTTCACAAAAAATAATCCATAATTGAATGTGTGCTTTATTTTTTTAATTTATAAATAAATATTTTGCAATTCTTATCTAGGGAGATATACCTTATCCAATCAGACAATCGATCTGTAGTCTTACAAAATTTGCTTTACAAATTTCTTTTTCTCGACGGGCAGGAAAATAATGGATACAGTTTGGCCGAATCTGTTTTTTGAAATAAGCAAATCGATTGCCGCGCATTTTTATTTCAAGTAAGCACTCATCAATTATTTTAAACCGAATATCATGAAAGCTTTAAGAGGTCTCGGCATCTTTCTGAGTTTTTTTGTCTTCTCTGTTCAAACCAATATTGCGCAAAGCCCCGGCGGTGTCAGCTCTAATCTTTACTTATGGTTAAAAGCGAGTACGGGTGTTACTCAAAGTAGTAACCAAGTGACCGCATGGGCAAACCAAGCAAGCACCAGCATGACCACTCAGGCAAGTTATGCCACTGCCAGTGCCAACATCTTATTATCGAGCAACAATATCAATTTTAATCCAGCGATCGTATATAATGGCAGTTCTGGCTACTGCCTACAAGGAAAATATACCACAGCCCCAACAAATGCAGCTACTATATTCGCTGCTGCTATCGGTCAAACGACCGGAGGCTCTGCCTATGGGAATACATACTCCAATTCAGGGGCTGGTTCGTATGGTATGGATTGGGCGGGAGCAAGTGGGTCCGGTACTTTGGGCACTTATAATATTGATGGTGCTGGGGTCGACTGTTCAAGTACTGCTGTTGCTACCAACCTAGCTTCTGTTGTAAGGGCTTATTACCCCTCTACCAGCACCGTAACAAATGCTTATATTGCACTCAATGGGATTGCCAGCGCAGTTTGTTCCCAAAGCAATGGCATTACCGCTCCCGATGGCAATTTTCAGATCGGGGGCAGAACTTGGGGCAGTCTTCCTTCAAGGATATTTACTGGGAGTTTATCAGAAGTAATTTATTTCAATACAAATACACTTACTGCTACCCAGATAAATCAAGTGGAATCCTATCTGGCTTTAAAATACGGGGTAACACTAGGCAATACTTCGACCCTTATAAATTATACATCTTCTACCGGAACCGTTTTTTGGACAGGGAGCAGCAGCTACCAGAACGATGTGTTTGGTATAGGCACCGACAATGGCTCGGGGCTCACGCAAACACAGTCAAACAGTATGAACAATGGAAGTGGCAGTGGGGTTGGGCAAATCGGAAAAGGGAACCTGGTTATTACAGCGCCCAGTGCTTTGCCCAACCAACAGTTCCTAATGATTGGTGACGATGCAGGGGCACTCACCGAACAGATAACGAACCTGCCAGCATCAGCTTCCGGCTCCAAACGGGTGGTCAGGAACTGGCTTGTACAAAGCACAGGTTCGGTTGGGACCGTGAACTTAAGTTTTGATATGACCGGGCTTACACTGACGGGAGGTACTACCGCATCCAATTATAGGTTATTGGTGAATAGTAATACCGATGCCAGTTTTGCAACTGGCGCGCCCACTTATTACAATGCAAGCTCCATCGTGGGCAACCTCATCAATTTCACGGGCATCAGCCTAACCAATAATACGGTGTTCACTATTATCAGTAATTATTCCTATGGAACTGTTTACCCCGGCGGTGTCAATACAGGTTTGCTTTTATGGAATAAGGCAAATGCGGGCATATCCACTTCTGGCTCGAATGTAACTGCATGGGTTGACCAGACAGCGAACAATACTTTTACTGTTTCAGGGACCCCAGTTTTGCAAACGAATACTATTAATTTCAACCCCGATATACTATTCAATGGGTCCTGCGTCTTTACAGGCAACACATCATTGACCAATATAACGGAAGGATATGCAGTAGCTAAAATTGTGAATAACGCTGGGACAAATGTTTCTGGTGCTGTGATTGGAAACACCGTGAATGCTGGCTATAATTATTTTTTTCATACTGAAGGGGGATATCTTTACACTTCAGGGGGAGCTTCTACCTATTCTTCCACCAACTTCTATGGGAACAATGTGCCCTATTGCATCATGAATGCTGATCATAGTGAGACGCCTGCTGCAGGTTCTAAAATAAAAATCAATGGGGTGGCTCAGACTAATATTGCAAATGGAGACCCAGTGGCATATTCTGCCATACCTCTGATTGGTGCTCGTACTTCTGAGGATTTATTGAGCGGCGGGGAAATAGCTGAAGCTATATTGTACAACCAATCACAAGCAGGAACCAATCGGTCAAAAATCATTTCTTACCTGGCTCTCAAATATGGAATCAGTTTGGGCAATACCTCCAATTTGGTAAACTATATTTCTTCCAATGGTACTGTATTTTGGAGTGGAAACAGCACTTACCAGAACGATGTGTTTGGCATTGGCACTGACAACGGTGCTGGATTGGTGCAGGCAGAATCCAATAGCATGAACAATGGGAGTGGTAATGGCACGGGCCAAAGTGGCAAGGGTAACCTCATCCTAAGCAATAGTGGCTTAGCTGACCAACAGTTCCTGATGATTGGCGACGATGCAGGTGCATTAACTGAAGAAACGAGCAACCTGCCTACAGGAACTACAGGTTCCAAACGGGTTGTGAGAAACTGGCTGGTACAGAACACAGGATCGGTGGGTGCCGTAAACCTGAGTTTCGATATGACAGGGCTGACACTTTCCGGAGGCACAACAGCTACTAACTATCGCCTCTTGGAAAATAGTAATACGGATGCCACATTTGCGACCGGTGCCCCAACCCATTATTTCCCTAGTTCTATTACTGGCAACCTGATCAATTTCAGTAACATCAACCTACAGAACAACACGGTTTTCACCCTTGTAACCCTTGCTGCTGGTACTACACTGCCCGCGACTTGGATAAGCTTCACCGCTACCAAGCAAGGGAACGGGGCTATGTTGAACTGGACAACATCGGATGAAGTGAATGTAGCTAATTATGAAGTGGCACAATCGGCCAATGGTATTTCCTATTCATCCATTGGAAGGGTGGCCGCTAATAATATGCCAAGCAACAATTACAGTTTTCAAGTGAATACATTGACAAATGGTTCAAATTATTTCAGGATAAAAAGGGTAGATCTAAATGGCGTTTCAGATTATAGCAGTGTGAAAGAAATAAAAAACAGCTTACAGTTTTTGGTTTCCATACAGCCCAATCCGGTAATGAGCAACCAAGTCAATGTGAATATTGGTTCACCGATGCAGGGGCAAGCAGATCTGTCCATTTTCAGTATGGATGGCCGTTTGCTTATACATAAGTCGATGACCATTCAAGATGGGCTAACCATTGTTGGCTTGGATATCAGTAAGCTGGCGGCTGGCACCTATATCACAAGAGTACTTACGGGGAACAACCTAGTTACGGAGAAGTTTATAAAGCAATAGATCCGTATGAATACCAAAACCGAATAATGAAATTGGAAGTTAGATCCGTGATATTATCATAAGAGATTGTTGATAGAATCGGTTTTGTTCTTTAAACAAAGAAGCGAAACTTTTTCAAAGTTCCAAAACTTTTGAAAAGTTTCAGATAAGAGAGTAAAAAAAATAAAAACGGAGCAGGCCCATTATTTTTTCCCTTCCACATAATACATATCAATAAGGCCCTTGTTTTTTACATCCACCCTTCCACGATAATCGCAATGAAAGCGGTGTTTCACCAGGTCGCGGGTGGTGCCGGAGATATTTATTTTTCCCGGCTCGCCATTTTGTTGCATCCGGGCCGCCGTGTTCACCGTATCGCCCCAAATATCATAGGCGAATTTTTTGATACCCACCACACCCGCTACCAAGGGACCAGAGTGGATCCCGATGCGTAATTGGAAAACGGGTTTATTGAGCGCTGTTCTTTCTTCGCTCATCCTATTGGTGGCTGCCAAAATTTCCAAGGCCACATGGATCATCTCCACGGGATTGTTGCTGCTGCCCGTGTTCAGCCCAGCCGCACAGATATAAGCATCGCCCACGGTTTTGATTTTTTCCACCCCATATTTCGAAGTGATATTATCCATCATCTGAAAATAATCATCAATGCAGGAGACCAATACTTCCGGCGCCATTTCCTCTGATATGCGTGTAAAGTCTACCATATCGGCAAAAAGTACCGTTACTAGGTCGTAGTTCTTGGCATGTGTTTTTCCCGTGTTCTTCAATTCTTCCATCACTTCGGCTGGAAGTATGTTCAACAAAAGATTATCTGAGCGCTCCTTCTCTTTTGCGATGATCTCATTCTGCAATTCTGCATTGGCCCTTAGCTCGTTCACTTTTTCATAAGCCTTTTTACTGGTGCCATCAAAAGTGAGTGCCACTAAAAAAATGGTAAGCAAAAAACCGATCTGTGCAATGGTATTAAAATGAAGGATGAATTCTTTGTTCATGTCCAACTGAAAATGTCGCCCCATGATTTGTGACACACCAAAATAGCTCATCGCCAACACGGAAATAAGTAAATAAAGAAAAGCGGTGCCCCGGGTGCTCACCAAGATGGCCAAAATAAAGGGAATGGACAACCACTGAGAGGTAAAGGGCGATCCCCAAAGTCCACCCGTCGTGTTCATCAAATACAGGCACATGCTGGTGATCAGGAGCAGATAGAGATGAATGCCCAGTGTAAAATAACCTTTCTGGATGACAAATAAAATAGAAGGGAGCAATATCAAGGTGCAAATGACCGCATTGAGTCCAGAGTTATAATGAAACCAAATACAGATGGGGATATAGGCCGATGCATAAAAAAAGGTAAACACAACAATATTGATGAACAACCTTTTTTTATTTATTTCCTTTGGCGAGAGAAGGGCTTTCTCCTTTATAAAACTATCCACCCATTTATTATAAGCCTCCATCATAATGCAGCCTTTAATTTTCTTTCATCCCTGATCTGGATAATTAGATAAACAAGATCTAAAAATGTATTTACAATGATTACCGAAAACAAAAACCAATCATTAAATTTAAGAAAACAAAAAATGCTGATGCAGCCATTGCCGATCAGCTTCAGCCAATTGTTGGCCAATGAAAAAAAGACCTTGTTGCTGGTTCTTACATACAACGTGATAAAAAGCATCGACATCATCCAATTGATGATATAACCCGAATAAGCACCCATATGCGAAATAGGGTAGTCGTAGTTTTTGATATAGAAGAACAACATAAAAAGCCAAGAAGCCAAACTGCCCACCACGATCCAAGGAAAGGTTTTTTTAAATTGGTCGCTGATCAGTTGCTTGGCGCCATATTGGAAGAGAAAATAGAGGATGAAACAATCCAGGAAAAACCAAAGCCGATAACCCCAAACATAGAGTTCGCCCATATTGGTCTTGAACAAAAAACTCCAGATAAATTCCCAACTGATATTGGCGCAAACGGCCATTATCGGTATTTCGATGTACTGCAATTTGACAGCCCCTCGGATCACCAAAATATAAATGGCCACCCAACAAAGACAACCGATCAAAAAGAAGATTTGCTCTGGTACTGTATAATCTGTTAGGTTAAGAATGTTTAACAACATATCAAACCGATTTAGGTATTTGGGTTAGTAAAATAGGACATTGGATTTTGGGAAATATCTTGCGATCAATAACCTGAAAAAAAAACTACAACTACCAAAATCGCTTACCACATTAAACACAACTAAGCACTTGATTTTTGCGCACCCTTCTTGAACAAAGAAAGTATCCACTGGAAAAGTCTTACCCACCAAGGGAATTGTGCATTCCATACCAGCCCGTTTAAATAACGTTTTTTATCGTGATTGCGCAAATGGGCAAATAACCAAGGTTCGTGCAAGTCCCAGATTTCACAAGGGGTAGAGTCATCACCCGATGCTTCCAGTATATTGTTCACCGCACGACGTGCCGCCTCATTGGCGCCTTCCATGGTTGCCAGATCGGTATGGGTACGCACATAGTCGGCAGCAAAAAACAGATTCGGGATGGCACAGTAGCTACAGGGCCTCAATCGCCATGTGTCCACTTTGTTCACGAGCAAGGGTTCATTGTTCTTGCTAAAATAATCCCCTTCGAATTTAATATCCCGATCGATAAACCAAGTATGGATCATCTCATCGGACAACATGGATTTACCATCCACCACCAATGATTTTTTCATTTGCGCCCACACTTCCTTTTTGATCTGTTCGGGTGTACATTTTTTGGCAATCTTATAAACCCCATTTTCGGTTACCGGGTCAGCGGCTGTATCATCATCCTTTGGCCAAAGCAGGATGCCCGGTTGGTCCCAATTGGAAACATCGCAGGACAAAACCGTTTTTACTTTTCCATCGGCAAATTCACTCATCGGGAAATTGGGCCAGAACTGTGATTGGGAAATGGCAGTAACGGCCCAAGGGCTATCCGCAAATATGATATGCCCATGATTGAGGGTCACCACTTCGTTCAGATAATATTGCACCCCTGTCATCCAGGATACATCGTAGGAAAGTTTGATCATGCCCACCAAGGTGGGGTCGGCTTTGATGATGGCCGCTTTTTCTAACTCATTGTTCACCACATCCTCTACGGATATGCTCGGATCGGTCAGGTCAGTATTCTTGATGACCTTGTCCACCAATCCAAGCACAGTGCCATTGAGCCCCAGCAGGTCTTCGATGATCAAGGGGGCGGCCACTTCGATCGGTACCGCACAGATATAATAATCGGCCGTGAATTTTTCCCATTTTTTATCAGCGTCCACTCCCACAGCATCTGGGCTAACGGTATTGGGGTCTTCTTTTTCGATCCATACACCGGTTATTTTCCCGTCCACACACTCGAGTTTTTTCACGTCGGAGAGAAAACGGTAATCCACTCCCTTATCCACCAAGTATTGGTGCCATGGGAAAAGCCATTGTTGGTTGGTGGGACCGTTCAATATCCGGTCGGTGGGGATATCCGGGTTGGCCATATTAAAAAGCAACTGTAAAAAAATATCGCCACCGGTCTTGGTGCTGGCAGTCTGTGCCCTGGCCGCGACCAAGGTACGTGTCAAGCCACCGGCCAATAATGATTGATATGCTTTGGAGCGGTTCTCAGCCTCGGTGAATTGCCACCAGCCCATTCTTTCATAATCGTTTTCACGGCGTGACTTGCAACTGGTCATGAGTTGCCAAACTTTAAGCCCAAAAAAATCCGCATCTTCTTTGGGAAGCCCTTCGGGCAAATGAAGGCTGCTCAATAAAAATTTAAAATCGTCCCATGATTGGGGGAAACGGTCCAAGATCACCGTTGGGGGATACCCCATCCTGGCCAGCATCGCTTTGGGTGCGGGAACCAAGTTATCAAGCACGCCATTTTTGTTCCCCGGAAAAGGGATGCGCTTCATGGTATCGATGACATGCCTGTAAAAGCCCGGAAAAAACCGGAAGCCATGTTCACCCGGCAAGGGGTTATAATGTGGGCCAGCATCGGGGTCAGGCACGGGCACCGATCGGGCCTTGCCGCCGGGAAGGGATATTTTTCTTTCAAAAACCTGCACTTCAAAACCTCGTTCTATCAACTCATGCGCTGCACTCATACCAGCCACACCTCCGCCCAGAATAATTACTTTCTTCTTTGACATGTACTAATGGGGTTAAGTTTTAGGGAGAATTCTTTGATAGGAAGGTGTAGGTTATAAATTTATCGAAAAAATATTGAATGACATTATTTTTTTCTGCTATACCATTATAGAAGGCGGTTGAACAAGGTTCAAAACAGGCTTTGCGAAAAACGATGTTTTGATTGTTTGATGGGTGAATGCAATTTCAAAAGATGCAGATTGGCAGCAGGAAAGCTTGATCATCAAACAACGCTTTGCTACATCACTTGCGTCCGAATGTCAGCCGTCGAGCCCCACATCATGAGCTTGTAACATAATGCATGCCCGCTTGGTGAGAAATCCTCAGCCGATTGATAACAGGGGATTTCACACCCTGCATGCCTTTGTTTGGTGTCCCTGTTCTTCAACGGGTTCGAAATGAACGGTTGAGTATTTGTAGATGCTTGTTGCCCTAAAGTGGTTATTAATAGTTAAACATTATTTCAAGAATGCTAACTTTAAAATCTATTCCTGCTGAAATATTTTAAGTAACACCATGATAAAAAGAATCATCCTTTCATTAGCCACCATTTTGATATTGGCCCACGCTTTCGGCCAGTTGCACTTGACCAAATATGTGAACCCTTTTATCGGGACTATTTTTGAAGGCAACTGTTATCCCGGGGCAACGCTGCCCTTTGGTATGGTGCAATTGAGCCCCGATAATGGGTTGACAGAAAAAGACAAGTATGAAGGTTATTGTTCTGGCTACTCCTATACCAAGAACATGATTAAAGGGTTTAGCCATACGCACCTGAGTGGCACGGGTCGCCCCGCATTGGGTGATATTTCTGTTTTGCCGATGCTGGGGCAGGCGCCAACGGACAAGGATATCCGTAGCGATATATCTCACCGTGAAGAAAGCGCCAGCCCCGGCTACTATTCCGTGATGTTGAAAAGCTTTGGTATTCGGGCAGAATTAACGACAACCCAAAGATGTGGTTTCCATCGTTACACTTTCCCCGAAAGCAAAAAAGCGATGATCCGGCTCGACTTGGGTTATGGTGCAGGGGACGAAGTGACAACAGACTGCTATATCAAAAAAATAAATGCAACCACCTTTGTTGGATACAGAATTTCCAATTCCTCTTTCTCAAAAGACCGGCATATTTATTTTGCTGCCCAGATTAGCAAGCCTGTAAGCGATGTAGTACTCTTCAGTGATAGTAGGGTAATGAAACCAGGTGCGGAAGCTATTGGCAGGGATGTGAAGGCCTGCCTTGTTTTTTCAACAAAAAAAGGCGAACAGGTTTTGCTGAAGGTGGCATTGAGTACGGCTAATGTGGAAGGTGCGTTGGCCGGTCTACAAGAAGTAAAAGACTGGGATTTTAGCGCGGTAAAGCAATCCGCTGAGCATATTTGGGAAAGAGAATTGGAAAAAATAAAAATCACCTCGACGGATGAAAATTTTAAGACTGTTTTTTACACGGCGCTTTACCATACTTGTCTTGCCCCAATTCGTATTGACGATGCTTTGGGCAATTACCGGGGTATCGATAAACAAAAAATAATACATGGCAAAAACATCTATACCATCAATGGATTTTGGGATACTTTCCGTGCAGAAAATCCTTTGTTGACCATCACACAAGCGGAGCGGATTCCCGATATCATCAATTCCCTGCTTAGTTTTTACAGGCAATATGGACTTTTGCCGGTTTGGGATTTGTATGTGTCCGAAACAAATACCATGAAAGGCTATCATGCGGTAGCCGTGATAGCCGATGCCATGTTGAAAGGTTTTAAAGGTTTTGATTATGAAGAAGCATTTGAAGCGATGAAGAAGAGTGCTGCTCAAAATATCCGGGCCACAGACTGGTACCGGAAATTAGGATTTATTCCATTTGAAAAAGAAGATGCAAGTGTTACGACTACTTTGGAATATGCATTTGATGATTGGTGCATCGCACAAGTAGCTAAACGGTTGGGAAAAGAAAATGATTACAAGATTTTTATGGAGCGCAGCGGCTACTGGAAAAATCTTTTTGATCCCGCTACTTTGTTTATACGACCCAAAGACAGCAGCGGTAAATGGATTACCCCCTTTAGCCCCTTTGATGAATCCATTGGTAATACGCGGGCCTATGCCGAAGGAAATGCATGGCAATTTACTTGGTATGTTCCGCAGGATATTCCCGGACTGGTACAGCTATTTGGCAGCGGCGAACGGTTTGCGGAAAAACTTGACTCTTTATACATCCTCAGACCACCCGACAGCACGGCCAACATCTATAAATATGACGGATATATTGGGCTGCTCTGGCATGGCAACGAGCCTTGTCACCATATTCCCTATCTATATAATTATGTGGGCATGCCTTGGAAAACAGCGGAAAAAGTAAAGCAGGTGAGTGCATTTTATCGCAACGATCCCAGAGGATTGGTTGGCAACGATGATTGTGGACAGACAAGTGCCTGGTATGTATTCAGTGCCATTGGTTTTTACCCAGTGAACCCGGCGAGTGGCGAATATGTGATAGGAACCCCCCAATCCGACAAAGCAGAACTTTCACTTATTGACGGCAAGCAATTTGTTGTGACAGCAAAAGGATTGAGCAAAGAAAATATCTATGTGCAAAAGGCAATGCTTAACGGTAAGGCCTATACCAAATCCTATATCAAACACGCCGATATCATGAAGGGTGGGGAACTCATGCTTTACATGGGCGATAAGCCTTCCGCCACCTGGGGAACAAAAAATGAAGATCATCCACATTAAGGCAGGGGATCAATCTGTGCCAAAGCTATATCTCGAATAGGCTGTTGGTGGGCTATCCATGGGCTTTCACACAACAGCAACAGCGGCGGTACAATACCCACTCCTTAATGTATAATGGCGACCTCCACATATGTTTGTTCCTAAAACCTGCCTACTTTATTAGGTTGGTTTATGATGAATATTTCATCCCAAAAGCTTTGTTTTCAGTAAGGTTATCATTGGTAATAAGTTGATATGTAATTATTTACGATTATGTGTTAATCATTAGTTAATCAATGGTTAATAATTGATTAACATGGCAAAAATACTTTTGCCGCTCAACTTATTTATTTGATGAGAAAAAAATCGTGCGTATTGATTTGTCTATTTTTCCTCCCCTCCATTTTGTTTGCACAAAAAGAAAGGGTCGCAGGAAAAATAATAGATGCCGAAACCGGTGGGCCGGTTGTGGGTGCGTCCATTACCCTATCCGATCAGTCGATTAAAGGCACCAGCACCGATGTTGATGGGGGATTTTTTCTTTTGCTTGAAAAAAACAAGACCTATACCCTCAACATCAGTAGTATCGGCTATCGATCCAAGCAACTCACAGATGTGACTGTCGAAAATGAAGGGTTGCAACCCTTGAATATTTCATTGCAAAAAAACAGGGAGCAACTCGAACTGGTGATTGTAAAAGCTTCTGCAAGAAAAGAAGCCCAAGCAACTTTATATACTTTACAAAAAATTGGTTCATCTATTTCCGATGGCATTTCTGCTGAACTGATCAGCAAATCACCTGATAAAAATACAGGAGATGTGCTAAAAAGAGTAAGCGGCACTTCGATACAGGAAAATAAATTTGTGGTGATCAGGGGGCTTAGCGAAAGGTACAATGTTTCGCTATTGAACAATGCCCTCCTGCCCAGCACCGAAGCCGATAAAAAAGCATTTGCTTTTAACATCATCCCTTCTTCTGTGGTTGACAACCTGGTGATTTATAAATCGCCTACCCCCGACCTGCCCGGCGATTTTTCAGGGGGTGCCATTAAAATCATTACCAAAGATTACCCAACCAAAAAGATCAGCGAGCTATCGGTATCCACTTCCTATAATTCATTGACCACGGGAAAGAATTTCTATACTGGCTATCCCAATGGCTCCTTGGACAATATGGGTTTTTTCGATGGCTCCAGATTGATCCCGGGGGCCTATGCCCGAAACAAAAACGGTTTTGTTTCACAAAGCCCTGCATTCAAAAAAGAAGTGACCAAACTTTTTCCCAATACCTATGGCTTTGCACCCGCCAATCAAAGTATGCCTTCCCTCAGCATTTCTTATACCGGAGGAAATACGCTGCTTTTAAAGAATAGCAGAAAATTCGGGTATATCTATTCGTTGGGATACAGTAATGGAAGAGCAGTGATAGACAAAAAAAGAGATGACTACGATATACAAAAATATTTTTTGTACGGTTATCATACTTCCAACTACGATGAAAAGAACAATTTAACGGCAATGCTCAACCTGAGTTATTCCTTTAAAAAGAATAAGATTGCTTTTAAAAACCTTTTCAACAACAATTTTGTAAAATCCCTGGGGATCCGCACAGGAATTAATTATGAAATTGACCCCTCCAGCCCTTTCTATATTAAAAGCATGTTCAATGAGGCTAGTGGCAATGGGCTACTGAGTTCTGTACTGGAGGGTTTTCATAAAGTGGGGAACAGTTGGTCGCTTGACTGGAACCTAAGCTATAGTATAACCTATCGTAACCAGCCCGATCAAAAAGTATTGACCTTCCGCTCTCCAGAAAATTTTGATGGCGACTACTATCTGAAGTTGAGCAACGAGAACTCTCCCGATATCCGCAATGCTGGCCGTGTGTATTCTTTTCTATTGGAAAACATATATGGTGCCTCTGCCAATGCCAGCAAAGAGTTTAAATGGTGGGGCAAAAGCCAGAAACTAAAATTTGGAACCCTCGATTATTATCGCCAACGATCCATCAATGTAGATGCGCTCGGATATGCCAGCCTCTCCTTTTTAGGGGTCACCATCCCAGAAACAAAAACAAGTTCTTGGAGCAATATCTTTTCAACAGAAAATATCGACCGCTACAATTTGACAGTTGCCAATATTGAAACCAATTCCACTGACTATCATGGCTCGGCACTCATGAACGCGGCTTACCTGATGCTCGACAATAAATTGTCGGATAAAATAAAACTCACCTGGGGAGCTAGGATGGAAAGATATTATCAAGAACTGAGTGCCACTGGAAAAACCAGCAAGCAATATGAGAACATCGATATCCTCCCGTCTGCATTGCTCACTTATGCGCTGAATAACAAAACCAACCTACGATTATCAGTCTCCCAAGCGGTAAACCGGCCAGAGTTTCGGGAGTTGGCTGACTATAGCGTGTTCGATTATGACAACTACTTGGTGCTGCGTGGCAATCCCAATTTAAAAAGATGCAAGAATACCAATGCCGACTTCCGATATGAATGGTTCCCCGATGCGGGGGAAGTGCTTTCGGGAAGTTTGTTCTACAAATATTTTGATGCCCCCATTGAACAGACCAATATGGGCAATGATGTGCTTTCCTACCAAAATGCCGGATATGCCTATGCCTATGGTGCCGAACTCGAAGTGAGAAAAAAACTGGATTTTTTTGGGGCTGATTTTTTTAAGCACTTGATTTTTTATACCAATGCCACCTATATAAAAGGCGGGGTGCATTTTGGCGATCAATCCAGCAATAGCCCCATGCAGGGCCAATCACCCTACCTGATCAACGGGGGGCTCAATTATATTTCGAAGGATCAGGGCTTTTCGGTGAACCTATTGTACAACCGCATTGGCCCTAGGTTAAAGTACAGGGCTGTGGATGGTGCTGGACTAAACATTTTTGAGAGTTCAAGGGATATGATCGACCTACAGTTCAGCAAAAAAATATTGAAAGAAGATAGGTTGACCATCAAACTCACCATCAGCGATTTATTGGCACAGCCTTTTTCTTGGTACTATAAATATGAGGCAAACCCATCCAATATCCATTACCAACCATTTCAGGATAAAATGATTTACAAAGGGAAATATGGTACTTCCGTCTCCCTTTCCTTGAGATATAGTTTCAGCAATTAGAATTTATGTTCACCATTTTTTTAAACAAATACTTTTTTATGAAAAATTATGCAGTTGGTTTTGTAGTAGGCTCCTTGATGTTAGGGGTGGCTTGTAAAAAAAGCGATACCAAGCCCGATCCGGTAACCCCCACTGAAACTAAAACACCTGATATCAGAGGGGTTATCAGCACCGATCAACATTGGACCAGTGATAAAACCTATCGTCTTCGTGGATATGTGTACGTTACCAACAATGCCACTTTGACCATTGACCCAGGGACAAAAATTGTTTCGAACAAAGATTCTGCGGGGGTATTGGTCATTTATCGTGGGGCAAAAATAAATGCCGCTGGTACAGCTTCTTCGCCCATTGTATTTACATCGGCAGAAAGCAATCCCCAACCGGGTGACTTGGGTGGTCTTGTATTGGTGGGCCAGGCCTCTGGAAATGGAAACCACTCCGTGATTGAAGGTGGTGTGGATGCGAACTTTAGCGCTTTTGGCGGAAATGATGATGCGGATAATTCTGGTACTTTGAAATATATACGCATCGAATATGCGGGCAAAGCAGTAAACCCCGGCGATGAAATCAATGGGCTTTCGCTCTATGCTGTAGGTTCAGGAACTACCATTGATTATGTACAGGTGGTAAGGGGGCTGGATGATGCCTATGAATTTTTCGGTGGCACCGTCAATTGCAAACACCTGATTGCTTATAACTGTGCAGACGATGATTTTGATATGGACGACGGATACCGTGGCAAGATCCAATTTGCGGTTTCCGTGAAAGATCCTTTGTTCACCGATAATAAAGGCACATCAGGTGATGTGTCAAACAATTTTGAAGTGGACAATGTGAACCCAAGCAATGGATTTTTGTTATCAAGGTCTCCTATTACTTTTCCGGTACTTTCCAACTTCACCGCCATTGGGCCCAATAATGCAGCGGGCACATCACCAGACTATGGATGGGGCATGCGTTGGAGAAGGGGCAGCAATTTTATCCTCGCCAACTCAATTGTGATCGGTGGGCAAAAAGGCGGATTGCGTGTACAGGAAGATTCTTCCGTTGCCTATTATGCAAGAGGCACCAGTGCTTTTTACAATAGCTATCTGAATGCCGTTACAAAACCCGTGGACATACAAACAGGCTTGACCATTCCGGGGATCACCTATGACAACGCCTCTATGACCACCCTTACCACCACTACCTATAAATCTCAAATACTAACAGCAGCAGATGTAAAATTGACCGACCCTTTCAACAATGCAGCCCCCAACCTAAAGCCTGCCACTGGCTCGCCCGTGTTGAGTGGTGCCTTGTTCGACTTTGGGACTTTGAATGATTCCTTCTTTGAAAAAGTATCTTATGTAGGTGCATTCGATGCCAGCAATGATTGGACCGCACAATGGACCGTTTGGGGTAAATAGTTTTATATAACAGAGATATATTTTTGAAGCGGCCTTTTCCAAAGTTTCAAACTTTGGAAAAGGTCTTTCTAACATTATGCAACTTTTGTGCTTTTGTGCTTTATGGATTTAAGACTAGCACTTTTAATAGCCATTTCTTCTTCTATATCAAAATCGTCTTGTAGACCAAGCCAAAATTTGGCACTATTGCCGAAATATTTACTTAGCCGCAGTGCGGTGTCTGCGGTGATACGTCTATTGCCCTTGACTATTTCGGAAACCCTTGTCTGCGGGATCTCGGTATCTTTTGCAAGTCTGTATGCGGTTATATTCAGGGGTTTCAGGAATTCCTCCACAAGAACCTCACCAGGGTGGATATTTTTGAGCTTTGCTATTTTAATAGAATTAATGGTAATCAATGATTTCAACTTCGAGCAGATTGCCTTAATCCCACTTGAAAATTGCAAGAAGACCTCACAGGTCTGTAAATGCATTCATAATTTTAAATGAGTTATAGACCTGTGAGGTCTTGCGCAAGTTTTCCAAAGTTTCAGACTTTGGAAAAACAGCGTTGATTTATTCAGCCAAATTATCTACCACATCCAGTTGGTTTATTTGGGCTTGGTACTTTGGCGGCAACAAGATGTTTTTTATCAACCCATCCAGTTTCAGAAGTCGGCTAATTTTATATATGGGTAAAATGGGTGAAAGAAAAGAATGCTTACTATAATTCAATAAAATTTTTACCCTATCGGGAACCACCAATTTCTGCGCTTCCATCAATACCTTAAAACGCAGCGCACCGAGATGTTTTTTATATTGTTTAAAAAGGTCAATGCTGTAATTGCTCTTTTGCAGGTCTTCCATTAAGTGTGCATTACGCACCGGAAGCCATTCAATATAAGTGAGGGGCAAATCTTTCAAACCCATTCTTGCACCAACCCGGTAAAAAACATGGTGCACTTCTTCTTTCTCCTTATCGCTCATTTTTCTTTCAAGCAGTTCGTAGGATGCAATGGAATAGTGTATCAACATAAAAAGCACATCCCGATATGCCCAGTCGGGTATGGCTGCTCCACGACTTTGTTCCACGGCAACATGTATATGTTGCATGCGATCGATGGTCTTATTCGCCTCATCAGTTGAGGAGAAAACAATTTCCCTTGCATATCGCACCGTGGAGAACAACCTACCGATGGGGTCTGCGGGAAGTTTGCCCGTGAAATAAAGCCAGTCCACCGCTTTATTAAGCGCAAATTCGGCAGCGGCTCCCCCAAAAATGAAAAGGATGGTATCGCTTTTGCCCCAAATTTTTCTGACGATCGAATTATGTTCTACAAAGAATGGCATGATGCAAGTTGACACCCGCAAAGTTATACCTCAATGACATTAAGGAATATTTAAAGTATGATATCGTTTGTGGTTTAATCACGGACTATCTAATCAATTCAACCGTGCCTTTCAAAACAATGCTTTCACCAGTGAAACAAGTAAATTCCATCACATAAACATAGGTCTCTACGGGTAATGGGGCATAGTTCAAGGTGCCATTCCATCCATAACGAAATTCGTTGGCCGGGAAATCCGATTTCGAGAACAACAACTGCCCCCATCTTGAAAAAATCTGAAAATGCTTGACCAGTTTTATCCCCTCACCTACTGGATAGAAAAAATCATTATTACCATCCCCATTGGGGGTAAATGCATTGGGCATATGCACTTTGGAATCTGAACAGATCAACCCTATTGTTACCGTGGCAGAAGAACTGCAGCCATTGGCGGTGGCTACCGTTACGGTATAGCTGGTAGGTACCAGTGGTGTACTTATGGGCGATGCACAATCCATGCAGTTGAGATAAGTCGCGGGTGACCATGACCAAGAAACCACATCCGCACTTGATTTGGTATCAATCTGGATATCGCTACCGGGCAAGGTAGAAAGGCTCGGTGGTACAGCCACCGTGGGGAGGCTATCCACTGTAACTACAATCATTCCCGTATCCTTGAAGCAATGGTTTTGATCTTCGCCTACTACCGTGTACGTAGTGCTAACAAAAGGATAGGCATCTACGTTATCGCCTTCTGTACTGTTCAAACTTTCAGATGGCGACCAATTATAAGTAGCTGCGCCGCTCGCATTCAAAACGGCCATGCTGCCGGTACAGATGGTCATATCCTTGGACAGGTTCATTTTAAATGGTCCAGTGATATGCAATGTATCAAATGCTGTTGCCTGACATCCGATGGGCGACTGCACCCGCAAACCACCAATATAATTTCCCGGTCCAGAAAAGTGGAAGCTTGGGTATGCTATATTGGACGAATCGGTAGCACTGCCTTGGCCAAAATTCCAATGATAAGTGAGCGGGTAACCCAGACTGTCTGCCACAAAACTCATGAAGTGCGGACTAAATGTTACGGAGCCAGAACCCAAGTCGCAGTCTACACTTGGAGATTCGAAACTGATGTGCAAGCTGTCCATCAACAATGGTTGTCCATATTTATAGGTCACTTGGCATCCCGTTGAATCCTTTAGTATCATGCTAGGGGTAAACAAGCCGGACGATATATAAGTATGTATGGCCAATGTGTCTTTGGTTGAAATCACGGTACCGTCACCAAAGTCCCAAGTATAGGAATCCGCATAACTGGCCGTTGTATGCAAGGTATCCACGGCTGGTACGCAGGCCTGCTTCAAACTTGAACTCAGCGTACCCGTAGGGCCTTTTACAACAATCCTTTGTTGATAGCTGCTGTGGATACCATTGGCGTTATATCCAGTTAATGTAACCATATAGGTTCCAGGGAAAAGATAGGTATGGTTGGGGTTGGCAATATCATTTGCGGTGCCCAGGTCGCCAAAATCCCAATGAAGCTTGGTTGTGTTCAAGGTATTGCTCACAAAGTTCACCAATAAAGGCGGACAGTTCGCATGATCGATATATTGGGTGGTATAGGTAAATGCGACAATCATTTTTTGGATGGCCAATACTTGCACTACCGTATCCGTGCAAACTCCCGGCATCGTGGGGTAGGCAATCAGTGTAACTGTATCCTTATCTATATTGGGGAAGATATGTGACAGGGAATCTGCACTGTTTGAACTGGACCCATCACTGGAAAAATGCCACCCATAGCTGGTGCCCGTATTGTTGATGCTATTGTTATAAAATTCAATGGGGGCACCGGGGTTGATGATACTTGGGCTCCAAGTGAATGCGGCTTTTGCGCCATATACAAAAACAGTGGAACTGGGCAAAGCGGCTGAAGCGAAGCAGCCATTCGAATCCGTTACCTTGAGTATGGGATTGTAATCGCCGGGATTTGCATACAAGTGTTGAACCGTATTATTGTTGGTATTGGTTAGCGAATGGCCATCCCCAAAATTCCATTGCCATTGTACAATAGCAACCCCATCGGCGGGTTTTGAAGAATCGGTAAAAATGATGGGGGAGCGATAGCATAAACTATTGGCAGCATCAAACAAGGCAGTTGGCCCTGTTACATATATCGGAATATAATTGCTGGTGTCATAACAGCTGAAATAGGTGGATTGGATGATCACACGGATACTGTCCTTGCCCTCTCTTATATTGGAAAGATTGCCCGAATAGGAAAGAGCAAACCCGTTATTTCCATTGGGAGAAAAAATTGTCCCATCACGATATTGCCAACCCACAATGGTATAAAAGTTACTGGACCCATTTGCCAGGGCTTGCTCATTTTTGCCCAATCCATTGATGAATACGGGCAAGCTGGCACTTGCACAAATGGTATCCTTTGTGGAGCTTAGTAGGGGGTGTTGCTTTGGCATGATATAAACCGGCACCAGCCCCGTGTTCTGTAAGCAATTGCCAAATTGAGCCATCACCATCGCCGAATATTTTCCCCCAGATGGATATAAATGTTTACGTGTTGGCACATACACATAGTTAGTATCATTGGGCGAGCCATCGCCATAGACCCATATATATTGCGAAGCACCTGAAGGCGTAACAGTCAGCGTTGCGCTTAATGGATTGCTATCACAGTTATTGGTGACCGTTAATGTGGGGATGGGGGTAGTGGTAATAAATTGGCTAATGCTGGAGGTATCAGATTTACAACCGGGGGAAGAGGCGATCAAAGTCATCACATAGTTTCCCCCATAAGGATAGTGATGGGTGTGATAAACAAGGTTATTGATATCCGATTTATTATCCCCATAAAACCAAGTGATTTTTGCGGCACTATCATTCAGGTTGGTGAACACTTCTGTTTGGTTGCTCACACAAAGCATGGAGTCCTTGGCCGTGAAAACCGCATGGGGTTTGGGGTAAACAATAATCGTGTCTGGTGGCGATGCTTGCCCAATGCAACCATGCGTAGTGGTGAAACTTAGATTGATGATATAGGTTCCCGGTGTGGAATAAATATGTATGGGGTTAGGGCTTGTGGAACTGGTACCATCACCAAAGGTCCATTGATAGCTAGCGATACTATCTAAACTGATGGCTGTGAATTTGGCCTGCACGTTGGCGCAATATAGGGCAGATGGGGTCAGCGTGGTATCCACCTTGATGGTAGCCGAAGGTTTTGCCGAGTTCAATTTTTTAATAATGGAAGAAGTACAACCTGCCGTATTGCTGATAGTCAGCATAGGGGAATACAGACCCATTTTGCTATACAAAAAAGAAGGGCTTTGTAAGTTGGAGGTATCCCCGGGATTGCTGGTAAAATTCCAATGCCATGCAACAGACGCCGAACTGGTATCCCGAAACGAAACCAGCATAGGCGATTCACAATTTGCCCCTTTATCAATCGTGAATGGACTGATGACGGGCGGCGAAGTCACAATAATATTTTGAGTGACCGTATCAGGGCAGGACCCCAGATTTTGATAGAGGGTAACTTTATAATTCCCTGCCGATGTATAACGATGGGAATAAACCGTACCAAGCCCCGTGCTACCATCCCCAAATGACCAAAGCGGGTTGGTAGTAGGTGCTGGCGAACTTGAATCCACAAATTGGATATTGGTGCCAGAACAAAGCGCCGTGGTTGTAAAAATAGCTGCATGATAGTTCACTGCATTGATATAGTCTGGCTTCTTTAACGTTGATGAACAACCGAGATTATTGCTGACCACCAAACTGATGGGATAAGTGCCCTTTTGGGTATATCGATGTACCGGGTTTGTTAATGTACTGGTTGTTCCGTCCCCAAAATTCCAGTTGTACTTGAGTGTACCGAACCCCGTGGAGGTATTCAAAAAAGAAATGGGTTGTGATAAACTGCAAATGGAAGTGGTATCCGCCGTAAAGTTAGGAACCAGTGGAGAATCCACCTTGATCATATTGGTTAGTTTCTTTGTGTTGGTACAACCATGGCTGTTCGTGACGGTAAGGCTCACGGAATACGAACCGGAAAAATGATAGGTATTGGAAGCGGTATCAGACTTTCCATTGAAAGTGTTGCCATCGCCAAAGTCCCAGAAATAACCGACATCGACACTACTACTTACACTATCGCTATCTGTAAAACGTACAAGCAAGGGAGCGCAACCTTGTACCTGGTCACTTGTGAAATTGATCACTGGGTTTTTGTAAACGGTGATGGTGGCTGTTTTGGTGGAAGTCTGCTTACCGTCCTTCACGGTAAGGGTTACTGTATAATCCTGTCCGGTAATATAGGTCGCTGCCACGGGATTGTTTTTGTTAGTGGTCGTAATGCCATTGCCATTACCAAAGTTCCAGATATAGATAGCCGAAGCACTCGTACCGGTAGAGGTATTGGTGAAACTAACGACCAAAGGTGAACAACCTGCCTTGATACTTGGGGTAAAATTGGCCACTACATTGGCCCGTAGGGGAGAGCCCCATAGTTGCAGGACGAGGATGCAAAGGATATAAATGGGTCTTGAACCCAGTATCGCTTTCAAGGACATCGGACTTGTTTTGGCATTCAGTGTAGGATATGTGTTACCAAATCGAAACGGGAAAATGGGGCATATATTTTATGTTGGGTTTGGTGGGTTTTTAAAATTAAAAACCGATGGGGTCAAAGTATTTTTATCCATTCCGCCTTTCAGGATTATCACATAGGGGTTGGCATATAGGAAAATCAATTTGACCAACGGGTTCCCTTATAAAAAAGTGTAGAGAATAATTTCTTATTGCGCGGGGTCGGCTGTGCCAGAGCCGTTGGGACAGGAGATGGAATGAGGGAAATGCTAAAGGAGGAATTTGTAATTGGGAATTAGGGCGAGTAAGTTGATGGGTTGATTAGTTGGGGGCTAACTTTTCCAAAGTTTCAAACTTCAGAGGAGGAGTTGATTAGTTGATAGGTTGATAAGTTGAAACCGCGTTTCGCTTAATGCGTTCCGCTTTATGCGTTCAGCGTTCTTCTTTTTGTCCGTTGTGTGAAACCTTT
>JAFDYF010000069.1 GCA_018267575.1 Bacteroidota bacterium | reverse complement strand
CTGATTGGTCAGGGAGCATCCTGCTTTAAGCGTTCAGCGTTCAGCTTTCAGCGTTCAGCTTTCAGCGTCTAGCGTTCCGCTTTGTGCTCTTTGTATCCTTTGCGCTCTTTGCGTGAAAAAAAAATCGAAAAAAGGATAAGATCTGAAAGAACCGTAAATTGCTTTTCATCATATATGTAATCATTCAACAAAACAATAAATACTCCAAACATGAACAACGATGCTTCCAAATCAAAATCGTCAAGCCGCCGAGATTTTGTAAAACAAAGCAGTCTGCTCGCTGGTGGGCTGATCGCAGCCCCCTTATTATCAAGAGCCAATTATTTTTCTGGGGCTGATGACAGCATCAAAATTGCTCTTATCGGTTGCGGTGGCCGTGGTACCGGTGCCGCCACCCAAGCTTTGTCCACTGCGCATAATGTAAAACTGGTAGCCATGTGCGATGCGTTTCGCGACAATCTGGACCGATGCTATAAGGCATTGACCGCAGATGATATGTCGGAAGCAACGGGCAAACCCGGTAACTTAAAGAGCCGGATCGACGTTCCTGAAGAAAGAAAGTTTACCGGTTTTGATGGCTATAAAAAAGCAATTGCATTGGCAGATGTGGTGATATTGACAACCCCTCCAGGTTTTCGCCCCATCCATTTTGAGGAGGCCGTTGCACAAAACAAACAGATATTCATGGAAAAGCCTGTGGCCACTGACCCTGCAGGTATCCAAAGGGTGTTGGCTACCGCAGCTATTGCCAAACAGAAAAAACTGAATGTGGTAGTAGGTCTGCAAAGACATTATCAGAACTCTTACCGCGAATTGTTCAAGAGAAGAAATATGATCGGTGAAATCACCAGTGCCCAAGCTTGGTGGAACAACGATGGTGTGTGGGTGCGCCCACGCAAAGCTGGCCAAACAGAAATGGAATACCAAATGCGCAATTGGTATTATTTTGTATGGCTTTGCGGTGACCATATCACCGAACAGCATATCCACAACCTCGATGTTATCAATTGGTTCAAAGGCGGGCATCCGGTCAAAGCACAGGGCATGGGAGGAAGACAGGTGCGTAAGGGTATTGACAATGGCGAAATCTTTGATCATCATTATGTGGAATTTGAATATGCGGATGGCAGCCTCTTAAACAGTCAGTGCCGTCATATACCAGGTACCATGAGCCGCGTGGATGAATTATTGGTAGGCACTAAAGGAAAGATCCAAGCTGGCGAAAACAATATTGTGGACCTAAAAGGAAAGGTTTTATATCAATACAATCGGGCGGCCAATGAGCCCAACCCCTATCAGGTAGAACATGATGAACTGTTTGCCGCCATTGCCAAGGGCGAATACAAATTTGCGGATGCAGAAAACGGTGCGCATAGTTCCATGACTTCTATTTTAGGACGTATGGCCACCTATAGCGGTCAGATTGTTGAATGGGACAAAGCCATCAATAGTGGATTGGACCTTCATCCCAAAGTATACGATTGGAATGCAGCTACACCCGTAGTGCCCAACGCAGATGGCTATTACCCCATTGCGATACCAGGCGTTACTAGGTATGTATAAAGTTTATTGATAGACAGACCAACATCTTTATAAACAAACCCTCGGCATATGTCGAGGGTTTTCAATTTATATGTGTTTAGGTCATTTCTGGTTAAAAGTATTGCCACTGATTGAATGATTTGTTGCAATAGCGGGCCTCATTGATTTTAATCTGTGAACCAGTGGCTAAGAAATATTGCCACTGATTGCATGATTTCGACATCATTTAACAGGAACCCATTTTATTTATCCGACAACAAACGCTCTAAGATTCTTGTGTTCGCATCTTTCTCTTTTGATGTTAAGTTCACACGGTTTTTGTTTTCAAATACGGATTGGCACCAGCTTAGTATGCTATAATTCGGATATTTTTGAATTTGTGTATTCAGCCATTGGTTTCCTTTTTCTTTTTGCCCCAATTGTTCATAAGCCCAAGCGCTTACCAGTGCATTAACAGGCACAAAATTACGGATGGTATTTTCTATTTCAGGATTAAAACCAATAATCTTTTGCAACATCGTCTCCGCCAATACTTTTTTATTCGTTTTTTGATAAACCAGATAACTGATCCAATATTCCAATCGGAGGTCGATATCATCATCATAGGGTTTGCCCACCCCAAGGTTCTCTGGCCATTGTTTTGACTGATCTACAAAACTCAAAGCCTTCGCATATTTTTTCCTTTCCAATTGCTCTACCGCCTGCATCAGTTTTGCTTCGCGATATAGTTCCCGACCTTCAGTAGCACCTTCAAATGGGATGATATTGAGTTTGCTTAATAACGCGTCTGCTTCTTTGTATTTTTTATTCAGCAATAATGTTTTGGCATAGAGCATCCCCATAATATATTGATCTGGATGGGAAAGATAGATTGCACTGGCATAATGTAGAGCGCTATCATACTGTTGATGTTCGATAAAATATTCCGAGATCAATTTATGATAACGCCACTGATGGTCGAGCGATAATGCCCGATGCAGGTCAGCCAAAACCATATCACTATCACTTCCTTTAAATATAGCTGCACGAACTGCATAAAAAGGAGCAAAAGTGGGTTCGTTCCCGCATGACTTCAATAACTCTTTGCTTTCAGCAATCCGGTTTCGGTCTTTATAAAGAAGTGCCAACTGATATTTTAATTGCCAATTGTTTTGTTTCGATAATAACTGCTCCATCATAAGTCCAGTTTCTGACCTGAACGGAAAAGAAAAATCGGGACTGATTTTAGTAAAATCAATGGTTTGATGTTTCAAAAAAGCCAACCAATAAATAGCTATTGGGGAAGGCTTGGCAAGCTCAAACAATTTTTCAGCATCGTTGAAACATTGGATATGATAGTACCATACGCCCATTTCGAGAAAAGTTTCTTGGGGCAGTTCATTTTTGACCAGCGAAACAAAGGCCTCTTTATTATTTCCATCTTCCTGCCAGAGATATCTTTCGAAACCCACAAAATGATTCAGCGGGTCATAGGAGGAAATCAATTTGAGCAGTTCATCGGCTTCCTGCCGCTTGTTTAGGTAACGGAAAATGACAGACTGCAATTGTAAGGCATCCATGTCAAATCGATTAAAATCAACCGCCTTTTTTGCGTAGGACAAGGCTTTTTCTAAATCCTTTTCTAAAAAAAAGATTTTGGCGAGCTGGTTATAGGCAGCACTCCGATGACTGACAGATAATGAGGCGATGGAAAAACCATCGATGGCATCTGCCGTTTTGGCCAACTGTTCATTGACCAACCCATAATAATAATTGGCAGTAGGGTTATAGGTATCAATGCTCAACGCTTTTTTACAATAATCCAATGCTTCTGTATAGCGCATGTTCCGATACATCAGCTCAGCCATGGCTACTAAAGATGGAATATGGTTATGGTCTTTTTGCAAAGACGCATTGAGCTTGATTTCTGCTTCGGGATAATTTTTACCTTCCATCGCATCCCGACCAAGCAGGTATAAACCATAAGCACTGTTCCAATCAAAATCAGCAGGTGCATCCACTGGCCGGTCCAATACATTTTCACTGGGATTGGATTTATAGCGCATCTTACTCTCGCCCAAAACCACTTGTAGGTTTTCTGGGTTCAAATCTGTTTTTACCGAATCGGCAAAAGTTTTAAGGACGGGCAGATGGAGTGGTTTTGAGTAAACTATTCTATCCCCATCCTTGATTTCTATTTTATCATTGATCTGTTGCACAGGAGAGAAATAAATTTTTAGCCAACCATTCTCGTATTTTAAATTTAAAGCCCCATATTCATTGGCATCCACAAAGCCTTTGGTATGCAATACGGGATACCAATACTCCTTCCATTCATCGGTGGCATTGGGTGCAAAATCGGTTTGTTTAAAAGGACTCAAACTACTCGACTCTGCATTCTGGTTGAATCTCCTACCCGATTGCAGTTCTACATACTGCCCGTCGGTGTCAGTCAATAATTTTTCCCAGATCATCCCTTGACGTGAAAGACCCCATATCCAGATTTTTTTTCCGGGCTTGCCATCGTAAGCGCCATAACGTACCATTCCACGATCTTCATCATGCCAAAAAGCACCAGCAAAATTGGTTAGCTTCCCAAACACATGGTAGGATTTAGGACCACCAAAATCATTCTGCTCATAGAAAGAAATATTTTTCCCATTGCTTTTGTTGATGGGCCAATTGGCGTGTTCACCGTTATGCCCAAGATATTTGGTACCCGGATATACAAACTCGAGATTGCCTTTTGCCTGAAGCCCCGCATTCATCCAGTGATAATATGGTTCCTGAGTAGCAGAAGCATTATACCAAAATGCATGTGTGGTAAAATAGGCTTTGTCTTTAGGCAAATTAATCTCCACCCTCCAATAACTTCGACTCAGAAGATCCAGCGACCCAATAGTACAGCTTGCACTTCCATCCGCATTTTTTGATACGATATAATCTACTGGAGTGGCGCAATTAGGTGTATGACCAATAATACCAAAATTGGCTTCGAGGCCACCACTGGTCCATGGACCCCGCATGGCTATATCCCTGAATTTTACCGCATGGTTGTAATAGATAAAAGGTTCGCCTGTTGATTTTTCAATAGCAGCCCAAATTTTTCCGCCAATCTCAGGCAGTATCAAAATCCTGATATAATCATTTTCCAATTCTACTACTTTCCATTCTTTGGGTTCAGATTGAGTGGTAAAACCATCAAACCTAAAATAGGGATAGACTGGTGAAAGAAGCGGGATGGGGTTGGGATCCGAAAACGGATAGGTAGTAAATATTTTTTTATACTCCCGCACTGTTGCAACCTGCGTTTGCGAATAACAAACAGACGTAATGAATAAACCAAAGAACAATATTGCTTTTTTCATATTGCTGACCGTTTTATTTTTTACCCAGTGCATTTAAAAAAGACCTATCCAATAACGCAAAGCCTGCGTTGGATAAATGATTATTTTAAGTTAGATTATTTTTCTTTTATAATCAGCCAAATTCCTTTGCCTTTTGCTATTGGGATTGCTTCCCCTTTCATAAAAGTTTTAGCAGGCTGGAAATTTTTTACAAATGGCGCTTCAATGGTTGCCCTCTCCTTATCGATACCCAATGCTTTCCAATCTATTTGTAGCTGTGCATCCACGTTGGTATCCGCCCAACTGGCAATGGCCAGCAAGGCTGCCCCATTTTTTTTGTATACAGTGGTCAACACTTGCCCATGGTCTGTTTTTACTGGACAATGGCTACTCCAATAACCAATCATCTCAGTACCTTGCATCCCAAATTCATCCCAAAGTTTCCAAATGGGTCGTGGGTCTGCATTATCGCTCCAAGGCATACGGTTGGTCATGCCATAGATCATTCCGCGCCAAGGGTTGCCCCCACCCTGAAGCATTTCCCCCATCAGTCCAAATGGAATCCCACTTACTTCTGTAAGAAAAAAACCGGGGCTATTATGTTCATAATCGAAATACTCGCCAAACCACAAACGGTTGAGGTATGGGAAATGCTCCATATATAGCATGGCACTATTATTGAAGCCGTCATTTTTATTATACTGGTTTGCGGAATGCAAATCAATAATCCCAGGATGGCCATCTTCGGTCAATACCCTTTTGATCCTTTTCATGGTTACTCGGTCAAAAGCCACATCATCGAGATAAATCCCATCGATCCCCACATGCTGCACCAACCAGTTCATCCCTTCCACATAATAATTATGCCAACGGTTCATACCACTGTTCACAATGGCCGCATCTTTTATCTCTGGCACAAACCATGCGGCGATATAGTCATCACCAAGATGTTCTTGCAACCAACTAAACCCGCCTCCTTTACCCGATGAATACACTTCATGCCCTAGACTCCTCAATGCAAAAGTTTCATACGCATGATCCGAAAGTTCGCGGATGGTATTATAGATCTTCACCTTTAGACCTAAGCGATGAGCAGAATCAATATAGTCCTTCATTTTTTTCCATTCAATGAATGGATAATTGATCCAGGGGTTAATGGGAGTAGCGTGGTGGATATTGATGACCGTTGCTCCTGTAGCTTTGATCGAATCTACATTATTGTAACGATGATAAAAACGGGTTTTCCATTGGAAGTCGGTATTTATGGGATGAAAAGGCGTGATGAGCAAATTGAAGTTATAAAATAATGTATCCCCTTTTTTCATAGAGCGGGGACCACTGTAATTGTTAGCCAGGATGGCATTTCCCTTTTTCGCTATAGTAATACCCCCTTTATTTTCATTGCCCCAGGAACTGGGCAGCAACAGCGGTTTCTGTAAATAAAAATTGGTGTTCAATGGGCGGGCATATCGCTCGTCGCGCAAAGAGTATTGCAGCCCTTGATTCACATTGCCAAGCCAGGCCCCATCCTGGTTTTTATGTGCCACATCCCATTTCCAAATAACGCTATCAGGTCGCAGCCCTCCTTTTTGGCCAAGCCCCATCATATATTTTGCAGCATCCATCTTAAATGGGATATGCATAGCGATATCCTTCAAATCGATATCCTGTAACGCAGTAATCTTTACGGAATAGGAGATAAAACCATCAAACTCCATCGAGGCAGAGACCTCCATGAGCAAACTATCATTTGAACTGATGGCCTGCCATTTTACCGTACCCGGCGACTGCTCGGTAAATTTTAAACCTTGGTGTTCCCATTTCATCGATTGCCCATCCGATTGCCTGATAAAATGAAAATGGATGGGCTCAGTCAATTCATTATTGGGTTCAGTGGTATAGCCCGTCATTTCTTCTGTAAAAAAAGTTTGTACTTGCTTGGGAAGGCCATCCTCATTGATCTGCAGTTTTCTACCCAACAAACTAACCACATTGTCATTTATTTGTAATGGGGTATAAGGCGCTATCACCTTATTTTCCTGTGCCATCGTGGAGTTGAGCCAGTGGAGTCTGGTCATTCTTTCGGGATGGGCAATATTCCCTTCGATGGCAATCCGATTATTCACGGTTATGGATACCGCAATATTGGTTTCTGGCTTTCCCAAGGCCTTTACGGTCGCAGTACCTTTATAAACTGCTGCTGGCAATGATTCCGGAATGGTAAGCGCACACCACAGCGCTTGCACTTTGCCGGCTTGCAAATCAATTTTGTTTTTTAATATTTTGTCGTCATAGCTAATCCCATCGGTATTGATGCAGGAAATATCTTTGGCAGCAATTAGATTTCCCTGTTTACTTTTCAGATTAGAAAAACTTACTGTTAGCCCTTCCAGATTCTGCAGTGCATACACCCCCAACTGGTAGGTATAATTTTCCCCTCTATCCGCTTCGCCCTTAAATTGGTTGGTCACCCCTTTCATGACCCACCGCTGAGGCAAGTCATCCTTCATGCGGATAGAATGGTCCCTATCCTCAGGAAAAACTAAAAAAGCAGATTGGTGAAATTTTTTCAATAGTGCATTTGTTTCCTTTTTGGTAGCTATCACTTCCATCGGATAGAAACTATTGAAAGCATTGATGGATTGGATTTCATAACAGTGCGCATGCAGCGCCAAGGCTTCAGGACGGAAAGATTCCAACCAAGTTGGGTAGGCCGTATTTTCAGGGCTCAGGTAAACACCCTTGGGATAGTTTGCCCGGCCCTCATTTTTATAAGGCATATAATAAACATAATAAACCCCTTTGCCTGATATGGGCTCAAAGCAGATATCCCCAAACTCACGGTTAAGCTCAAGTGTTTTTACATTCAATATCTTTCTTCCGGTTCTGCCATCCTGTACAATAATCCGCTTCAAGGCAGGGTTATAATCCCTTCTTCTCCACTCTATATGTACTTTGGCAACGGTTCCAATACCATCGAACTGCAGTACAGCCCGATGATTGCCTAAGGAATCGGCATTCCAGTTGTTGTTGGCATTGGTATAGTGGATGGGTTGTGCAAAAAGAAGTAAGGAAGAAGTAAGAAAAATAAAAACGGTCAACAGTATTTTTTGTAGCATTTTTCAAATCGATTTTTATCAACCTATGAAATGTTAAACTAAAACACTTGGACAAAAGAACTTAAACTAGACCCATTTTGATAACAGAAATTTTCAGAATGATACTGAAAGTCCTTTTGCCCGTCGGTAATCAATAATTGGTTGAAAGGGTCCATATTTATGCTGTGATTCCGGAAAGGTATCATTGAACGAGCCCTTATCATAATCGATTGCCTTTTCCTCATAATTTGGATAACCGATTTCGTCGATCCTTGGGCGTGGGTGAATCCGATCATCATTTATAAACGCAGCGAGGTCAAGGGCTTCCTTTACAGTAAGAAATGGCTTTTGATGAGTCGCCTTATCATAAGGCATATTAGCCATAAGCCATTGAGCCTGTTTAATAACCCTATGCATACTGGATCCTGGCTGATAAGCTAGCCGCCCCCATAATGGCGGGTACACATAAGTTGAACTATCGGGCATCATCATACCCTCCCCATTGGCTCCATGACATCTCGCACAATCGGCTGCGAATAATTTTCCCCCATTTGTGGGAGAGGCTGCTTCTTCTGGAAATGCAAAGCTCAAATTTTTGACACCCGGTGTATTCCCATTAACTGCCGATGAATCGCTCAACCATTTTAAATAACATAAAAAACCAATCATCTCCTTGCTATCTAAAGGCAAGGGCTTTCCCAGGTGAGGGTGCATAATGCAATTGTTGATCCGCTCTGCCATCGACAATACTTTTCCTTCTCGTGCACGGTATTGTGGATAGTTACGAAATGAATTCATCAAATTAAACGAATATGCTTTAGTCCCCGCATTCTGGTGACAGTTGGTACAGTTCATCTTGTTCCCAAGGTATTTTCCATTGATTCCATTGGGGCCAATATAATAGGCCGTCCTCATCATTAGCTCCCGACCATAACGAACAGCTTCCCCGTATTTGCCTTTGGGGATTTTGGTTGTATCCATACCAGACACTGTATCGACCTGGCCATGAACAAGCTGGTCTATTTTCATCCCTTTATTTTCTGTGCAAGAAACCTGGATCGCATAAAACGAAATTAACAAAAAGCAAAATTCAATAAACCTCCATTTTTTTATAATCATATACTTTCCTTGGTTTAAAATTTGATCATGGCTGAAGCCATGGGCAAACCTGATCATTCGTCAAAAAATCTACCCGATAAGGAGGTATGGCCGTTTCCAAATCCCAAAGCAATACTCCTTTTGGATTCACCAACACCGTGATTTTCCGTTTCGAGCTACAGCATAAGATAGTTGTATCCGTAATCATATAGGCGCTCCCCATCCTGTCATTGTAGATATCGGGTGGCAATTTAATATGCAATGTAATGGCGGCTGTTTTTTCTTTTTCATTCAACTTTAATGCAAACACTTCCGATAACCGTTTTTTTACCCCATTATCAAAAAACATCAGATCGCCATGAGGGTTGATATGAACCGTATGCGATTCGGTAAAATCGCATTCAGCAGGCATCGCCATGGTTCCCCCTTTTCCCAATTTCCAAATTATTTTCCCTGTATGTGCATCTAGTTTCCATATTTGACCAATATTGTAAAAGGAAATCAGGAAATTGCTGTCTTTGTCAAAGCTCAAGCTATTTGCATGCATCCAATCGTTCTTGGTTTTCAATAGCTGTGGGTCTTTTAATGGATCCATTACATCAAATACGCTCCACTGCCAAACCTTTTTGCCTTTTCGGTCCAATATCAAAATCCCATCTCCTTTTACGGTATCGATCTTCTTTCCACCGATCGAACTAAGGTCCATGATGCGTTGATCCACATAAAGGGTTAGTATTTGGTTCAAATTGTTTTCCCTTATTTCGTGATGGATCGAATATTTCAAATCGCCTTGGCCTTTTTTCAGGTAGAGTACGGTGTCGCCTAATAAATTGAGTTCTAAAATTTCGCTTCCATAACTGGTAGGCTCATCGTTTTTACCCAATATGGAGAGGATGGTTTTGTTCTTGGTAAAATGGACTACTTTAAAACCAGTGCCATCCACCATATGATACCACCGAATACGACCTTTAAAGTCTACAATATAGGCCAAGCCGGGTGTTTCCCTTTTATTCATCAGCATAAAGCCTCTTTTGAATTTTTCAGGCAAGGCCGCCGTATCATTGCAAACATATTTAAATTGGTCTTTCAACCACATGGGTAGCTGCTCTGAGGTAAAGTGATACGTTTTGCTTACCTGCTTTTTCCCATTTTCATTAGTCAATATATGAAATGAATAATTAGTATTTGGATAAATATTGCAGAATACGATTTTGTGAGAAACACCTCCCAAGCTGGTATCCGATGCCAATTTTGACCCCTCGCCTAAACTATCTGCCCAATATTCCACAGTAACATCAGCAGGAGCTGCCGTTTCGACATCTATTTGAATTTTTAGATTGTTGTTATTATGTAGCCCTATTTTTATCTCCTTGATAATATTGCTGCCTGAGCCACTGCAAGCTTCTAAGAGCGATAGCATATACACAAAACCCAAGACTTTCAAAAAACGGTTCATCCCATTCATGACTTGAACATTATTTCAGCATCCATTAGTAGGAAAAGGGTTCTATAATCCTTTTATTTATTTCAAAACAAGAACATCCTGCTCTAGCCAAGATGTTCTTGTTTTGGAGAACCCGCCAATACAAATTTATCTTCCTGAATTATCCAGATTAGGGTTCACATTCACCTGATTTAAAGGATAAGGGAAATATTTGTTTTTGGGCATCACAATATTTGCAGGCTGACCAATTCTTTGAAGATAGGCATTTACCAACACATCATATTTGTTCATCCGTATTAGGTCGGCTCTTCTTTTGCCCTCATAGAAAAACTCCCAGCCCCTTTCCTGAAGGATGGCATCTCTTAAACTCGATTGATCATAGTCTGCCAAATTGAGCAACTTGGCATGGGACCTCGCTTTGACTTGGTTGATCAGGGAAATACTTTCAGCAGTGGGGCCATTTAATTCGTTCAGTGCCTCGGCACGGCTCAACAGCACATCCGCATAGCGTAAGATGTCGACACTATGTCCATCATAATAGGAGGCTACTGAACCGAGAGAATCTGCATATTTCTTGGTCGCAATGTCAGGCATATAAAAAAAGCCAGGGGGCGGTGCAGCTCCAAGCGTTGGTGGGTTAGTATGTATCAAATTATCCACCCCTTTATAATTTGGATAAAAACACCATTTCCGATCATCGGAACTATCAAACGAATTCCAAAAATCCCAGGACACCGCATAATACTGCCAACGGTTTTGTACCACTGGATGGTTAAGCGGCCCAAAATGGTTCATCAGCTCCGTGCCATTGGTATTGGCATCGGAAAGAACAGAAAAAATATTTTCGCTACACCATTTATTATCTTCTGTGAACAGTCCAAGATAAGAAGGGTAAAGTGAATATATATTCAGGCTCATGATCTGCTGTGACAGGTCCACAACCTTTTGCCACTCGTGCTGCCGCAAATATAACTTCATCAATAAAGTTAATGCCGCTCCCTTTGTTGCACGGCCTACATCATTTGTAGAGTAAATTGAATTGCTTACATAATCCAAAGGGAGGCTAGATGCCGCTGCCGTCAAATCAGAAATCAGCAAAGTATCTATGGCATCTACCGAGGATGGTTTGGGTTGACTGGTATAAGCAGGGGCTGCAATATCTTTTTCAGTTGCCAAAATAACTGGGCCCCAAGCATCAGTAAGATCCATATAAGCAAGTGCCCTTAGAAATTTTATTTCTGCTAAAAATTGGGTTTTTGAAGCATCTGTGATGGTTGTCATCGCAGAAATATTGTAAATCGCATTGTTGGCATCGGAAACCAATTTATATATCTGTCTCCAATCCTCCGCCAGCAAACCATTTGCCGAGCTCCATTGTGCCAAAGAAAGTTGCCCGGGGTCGCCGCCATAACTGCAATGCCCGATATCCGTTGTTAGATCTGTCAAAGCAAAATGCCTTACCGTCCAATAATCAAAATTATCCCCAACTACAGGCCCTTTCAACCTTGCATAAACCGCATTCACGGCAGCTATGGCATCGGATTGGGTATGAAAAGCATTGGAGTTAGTAAGACTACTATAAACTTTTGGATCGAGGGTTTTATTACAAGAAAACAAGGTAAGCACAGCCAGAATAAGAAAAAGACAATTATATTTTTTCATAACATTCATAATTTAAATGAACCCTTAGAAAGGGAGACTTTTAGAAAACTATTGAATTGATATTTTAGCACCAAGGATAAAAGTCCTAAATGCTGGGAAAACACCAAAATCAAGACCTCCACCAATATTGTTGGTATGTGCGTTCACTTCTGGGTCTGTGCCTGTATACTTGGTAAATGTTAACAGGTTTTGACCAGAGGCATAAATTTGAATACCATTGATAAACTTCAATTGTTTTACCAAGTTTACCGGAATATTATAAGCTAAGGAAACCATCTTCAATCGCACATAAGAAGCATTCTCTACAAATCTGGAGTTTACATAACTGCCATATTTACTTAGAAAATAGCCTTCGCGGGGAACATCGGTGTTTTCATTTGTATTAGCGACCCAACGATCAAGAACGGCTGTGCCAGTAGTTGATTCAAGAACCAATCTGTTCATGTTATATAAATAATAACCAAAGGCCCCTTGAAAGAAAATATTCAAATCAAACCCCTTATAGTGGAAATCATTACCAAAACCCGCTATAAAATGAGGCGTCGTATTCCCTAAAAATGTTCTATCGCTTGGGTTAATAATTCCATCCCCGTTCAAATCTTGATATTTGGGATCACCGGGCTTGGAATTGGGTTGTGGTGCATAATGTTCGCCAGTTTTAATTACCCCAGCATATTTGTACCCGTATAAAACTCCAAGTTCCTTGCCAGGCATTAGCCTAGTAAACTCTTGGGCCGAAACCACCCCGCTAGGATTGGCTGTATTAGAGCTAATAAAAGAGATATTATTGGAAAGAGATAAACACTTTTGAATATTATAGGCAAAATTGAAGCTGCTGTTCCAAGAGAACTCTTTAGATTTAAAGTTATCCGTATTGATAGCAATTTCTATACCCTTGTTTTCAATGGATCCTGCATTTGCAATCTGAGAATTGAAACCCCACCACTGCCCAATCGGTATGGCCAATAATAGATTAGTTGTTTTCTTGTGATAAAAATCAATGGTCGCATTGATCTTGCCGTTTACAAAGCCCATATCAAGTCCAGCATCAAATTGAGCGGTACTTTCCCATTTCAAGTTGTTATTCGATAAAGATGAAGGTTCAATACCAACCTGTAATGGAGAACCGGGGGCCAGTACCGTACTGTAATTCGAAAAAGTGCTCATGTATGCATAATTACCAATACGGTCATTACCAGTAAGGCCATAGCTCATACGCAGTTTCAGGTTGGAGAATGTATTTAGATTCTGAATAAATTTACGGTCTGTGAGTTTCCAAGCCAAAGCTCCTGAAGGAAAAATCCCAAACCGATTGTTCGGGCCAAACTTTGAGGAACCATCATCCCTTAATGTAAAAGTGGCCAGAAATTCATCATTGTATGAATAATTCAGCCTACCAAAATAGGAAGCCAGCTTTGCTTCGGATTTGCCACTGACATAGGATGTGGGTATGGAACCAGCGCTAAGATTGTAAAAAAGAAACAGATCAGTTGGGAAACGCTTGCTGCCCGCCCCAAGGTTTTCAGCAACATCTTTTTGGCTGGAAGTACCTAACATGGCAGTAAAATTGTGTGGGCCTGTTGTAAATTTATAAGTCAGGTACTGTTCCGAAAGCCAGCGAAAAGCCGTTGACATCTGTTCCCCTGCAATTCCACTATTAGCCAAGCCTGCGGTAAGGGTAACAGGTATGTATTGGCCCGCAGTAGTTTGTGAATATTCACCACCAAGGCTAATATGGTAAGTAAGATTTTTCAAAACAGAATAGTCGATATACATATTTCCGTTAAACAATTTATTACCGGAAACATTGGTTGGCTCCAATAAAGCCGCTAATGCATTGTTACGGCCTTGGTACTTATAATAAGACCCATCCGGATTATAAGCTGGGATATTGGGGGGCGAAAGCATGATGCCATATAAAGGAGCAGTGATATCACCAGTATAGGTTTGGTTATCTGCATTGCTACTAGCCCCATAAAAATTTGCGCCAATCTTAATCCTTTCATTTAAGGTTTTTTCAGCACCGATCCTCGCAGAATACCGCTCAAAATCAGTATGCTTTAGAACGCCAATCTGATTCATATAATTGACAGAAACATAAATCTTCGAGTTTTTATCATTGCTGCTCACATTTACGCCACGGTTATTCACTTGTGCCTGTTGGGTAGCAAGTTGCCACCAATTTGTATTTGTTACTGGGAAACTGGATGGGAAAGGGGGAGGGTTACCGTCTTCAACTGCGATGGCATTTTGAGAAGCTGTATATTGGGGACCATTAATCAATGCAGGTTTATAAGTTACATATTGCTTGCCATTCGACAAATCCCCTTCAATAGCTATTTTGCCAGCTTTGCCTTTTTTAGTTGTAATTAATATTACCCCATTACCTCCCCGCGATCCATATATTGCAGCAGCAGATGCATCTTTCAGGATTTGTATGTCGGCAATATCGTTTGGATTGACCAAATTGCCATTATCAGTAATCAATCCATCAACTACATACAAAGGAGCATTGGTAGTATTGATGGAATTCCCTCCTCGTATTGTTATGGAAAGACCTGCACCCGGTGCAAAATTCGATTGTTGCACTTGAACACCAGCAGCCCTTCCTTGAATGGCCTGTCCAAGGTCTGCCGTAGTGCCACCAAGATTCATCTGATCACTACTGACCGAACTGACAGATCCGGTCAGGTCCTTTCTTTTTTGAGTACCATACCCCACCACCACTACATCATCCAATTTTTTGGACGACTCTTTCATATGTATTGTGATGTCATTCTTACCTCCAATAATAAATTCTTGATCGGCATAGCCAACCGAAGAAACCAGCAAAGCTTTTTGTCCAATAGGGACATTTATTTTGAACCTACCATTTTCATCTGTAACGGTGGATATGTTTTTTCCCTTTACATTTACCGTTACCCCCGGAAGACCAGTCCCCTTTTGATCCGTAATTGTACCGGAGATTTGAGTAACCGCCTTCTCATTTTGAGCATTTGCTGTAATAAAAATAAGGGAGTAGAGGAACACCCATACAAGGGACTTTAGCTTTTCCATGCAATTATTTTTGGTTAAAAATTTGATGCCCGTTCCTGCTATGTCATGATCAATTAGGAGCGACAATAGCTTGAGCATTTTAATAAAAATAGCGTACTTGTATTATCATTTCTTGAAAGCTCGCTCTTTCCCCATACTGACGAATTTGCGCAATCGGTTGCAATATGCATTGCAACCGATTGCGCAATATTTTTATCAAATAATATATATTTATAATATGATATCGGGTTAAGAACGGAAATGCGTTCAAAATCTCCGGACAACTCCTTATTTGCAGGTAGACCAATATTGCCCTTTAAAATTGTAAATGGGACTAGCTACTGAATACGTATTTCCAATTTGGGAGAAAGCGAGATATTGTAATTAAGCTTGCTGGCTCTTTTTTCATGACCTTCATCAACCAATTTCAACAAAATCTCCATTGCCATTTTTCCTTGCTCGTAGGGGAATTGTTCAATAGATGCTAAAGGTGTATTTTCTATATAAGAAGATAGTGGAAGGTTGGCAAAGCTTACAAAGGAAATATCCTTATTGATTTTTACCTTCATTTTTTTAGCGTATTGAATGGCATCCAAAGCAACATAATCATTAAATGAAATGACAGCAGATGGCCTATTCTTTAAAGAAAGTAATTTTTGCATGGCTTGATAGGTGCTTTCTTGCGAAAGATCGGTTGATACAATCAAAGAAGGGTTCTGTTTTAAGTTATGCTTCTTTAACACATTTTTAAATCCTCTTAATCTTTCCTTACAAGCAAGCATTGAGTTGGGCCCATTGATCAGCCCAATACATTGGTGCCCTTTCGATACCAAAAAATCAACCGCTTCCTGAATACCCGCTTCAAGGTCGCAGGCTATATAGTTGATATTTGACATGGCAGGAATGCGGTCGAAAAAAACGATTGGGATATTGTATTTTTTTAGGTTTTTAAAATGATCGTAATTCGTCGTGCTTTTTGATATAGACACCAAAATACCATCTACCCGAAAATTTTTCATCGTCTCCAAAATCTGCCCTTCCCGAATGGCATCATCATGCGATTGGCCAAACAACACTTTATAATGATGGGCAATTGCAAAATCCTCAATCCCACTGATTGCCGAAGAAAAAAAACTTTCTGAAAGATTGGGCAGGATTACCCCAACAGAAAAAGTCCTTCTTTGTTTAAAGAAAATAGCATTCTGGTTGGGTTCATATTGAAGTTTTTTTGCTAACTCCTGCACCCGCATTTTGGTACCAAGCCCAATGCTATGGTGGTTATGCAAGGCCCGGGAAACCGTAGATGGCGATATCTGCAGTTTCTTGGCGATTTCCCGTATGGTGGGCATTTTATTTTCCATGCTCAATCAATTCTATTCTTTAATATTCTAAAATTAAGGAATTAAAAGATAGAAGGGAGAGCCGCAAAAATACAACCCCATCCTTTTATCATTCAAAACTTTTGATCTCACCTGGCTACACATCCAAAAGCCTACGATGATAATTGATTTGCCCAAGGTGATAGGTCAAATGGGTAGCCAAATGTGTCAAGAAATAAGCCGTGGTCATTTTATATCCCAAAACGTTTTGGGGATAGTCCTTATTCATTTCTTCGTCAGTCATTCCACGGAGGGTTTTGGCAACCATATTGATGGTATCCTCGATCTGTGCTAGAAGCGTTTCTCTAGGGATATTTTTCGCCGAAAACTCCTGATCCCTATTCCTTACAAACCCTGTTTTACCCAGCTCCGCTCCGATAAAGGTGTTCAAGTTGCCTATCAAATGCAGGCAAAGATTACCAGCAGCATTAGTAATGTTTTTTTGGGTGTGCCATATTTTATCCTCTTGCTGATACAATTCTATTTCGGCTTTTAGCTTTTTGAGGTCCCGCTCAAACAGGGATGCAAATATTTCAATCATCATAAAAGGATGTTTTTGGAAAACAGATTCAACTTCGTAATAAAGTTATCGCCCATTATAAATTTTACTCAATGTATTGATATTTTAAATTGTTATGCCATTAATCTTAAAAAACAGCGTATCAGTAATGAAAAAAAAAATAAGCCTACGAACGTTTGCTAAGCCATTGGGTTTTACCAGCCGCCACATTATCAAAATTCTTTTGTTACATTTATTTATTTGAATCAGCCATCATGAACCATTTATTTTTACAGGAATTCATGGCTTTGCTCGCCGGGCTCGGTGTAATTATATTGCTTACGGCAAAATTTCATCTACATGCTTTTTTTGCGTTGCTCATCGCCTGTTTCATTACAGGCCTGGGTCTTCAAATGCCCTTGGCTGATATTATCAATGTAACCAAAGAAGGTTTTGGGAATATCTTAAAATCATTGGGGCTGATCATTGTTTTGGGTACCTGTCTGGGAATTTTGCTCGAACAGTCGGGTAGCACCAAAGCGATGGCGAATTATATTTTGAAAAAAGTGGGCAAAAAAAATGCATCACTGGCATTGAGCCTAACTGGTTTTGTGGTAGGCCTTCCCGTTTTTTGTGATTCAGGTTATATCGTATTGAATGGACTGAATAAATCCTTTTCCCAAAAATCGGGCACTTCAATCGTTGTCATGAGCGTTTCCTTGGCCACCGGTTTATATGCCGTTCATTGCTTGGTACCACCCCATCCCGGGGCTGCTGCCGCAGCAGGCACATTGAATGTTGATTTTGGTAAACTGATTTTAGTTGGCAGCCTAATTGCCATACCAAGCATGTTGGTTGGTCATTTATGGGCAGTCCTTGCTGGAAGAAATACAATACAGCGACATGATGATGCTGGTATCGAAGAAGAGGAGAAAGTCATTAGTGATGAACCTTCGGCACTCAAGGCTTTTCTCCCCATCATTGTACCCATCCTACTAATATCCCTTTCCTCCATTATAAAAACAACTGCGCTCAAGCAAGCAGCATGGAAAGACCTATTATTATTCCTCGGTGATCCCGTAATCGCTCTTTCAATTGGGATTTTATTAGCATTGGCTACCAAAAAAAATTGGGGGAGGAATCAAGTCAACTTTTTTCTTAAGGAAGCAGCAGAAAAAGCAGGGGGCATTTTAGTGATTATTGGTGCAGGTGGTGCCTTTGGCGCCATACTCGCAACGGCAAAAATAGGCAACCACCTAAACGAAATTTTTGCACTTGAGCATTTAGGGCTTCTATTCCCCTTCCTGGTCTGCTCCTTAATCAAAACGGCACAGGGCTCCTCCACCGTTGCCATCATTACCACTGCACCCATCCTATTTCCATTATTGAAACCCTTGGGACTTGATTCAGAAAATGGGCGCATGCTTGCCGTACTTTCCATGGGGGCAGGTTCGATGATGGTTTCCCATGCCAATGATGCCTATTTTTGGGTGATCACTAAATTTTCCGGATTGGAAGTAAAAACCATGTTGAAAGTATATTCGCTTGCCACTGTTTTTATGGGGTTGACCACTCTGCTGATGGTTTATTTTCTATCACTTTTTTTACTTTAAAACATGAACCAGATACTCATAGCGCCCAATGCATTCAAAAACAGTCTGGATGCCGCCCTGGTCGCAGAAGCCATTAAAGAGGGATTGACGCAAAGCAAACTTTCGTGCAGGTGCATTTGCTTACCAGTGGGCGACGGTGGTGATGGAACGGCTTCGCTGCTCGCAAAACAGTTGAATGCGGTGCGTATTGAATCGCTGGTGCGTAACCCAATCGGGAAAAAAATCAAGGCCTGTCTTTGGCTGATAGAAAAAGACCAGACAGCCATTATAGAACTGGCAGACGCTTCAGGATTAAGGTTATTAACCCCTGCTGAATATTCCCCGCTCCATGCCAATACATGTGGCACGGGCGACCTCATTAAGCTGGCACTTGACAAGGGTGCAAAGAAAATCATCATTGGTATTGGTGGTAGTGCCACTATTGATGTAGGTGCTGGGATCATGCAGGCGCTCGGTATCCGATTTTTTGATGATGCTGGCAATGAACTCCAACCCTCTCCATCCTCGTTCATCCATTTGAATCGGATCGATTTAACGGGTATGGATAAGCGAATAAACCAATCTGAACTGGTGGTGCTTTGCGATGTAAAAAACAGATTATTGGGAAAAGAAGGGGCTGCCGTGGTTTTCGGACCTCAAAAGGGCGCCAAAGCTACAGATGTTGATTTATTGGACAACGCACTTTTAAAATTGTCAGAGTTGGTCTTCAAACAAACTGGGAAGGATATGTCAACAATAGAACATGGCGGCGCTGCCGGAGGCGTTGCTGCCGGTCTAAGTGCCGTTATGCATGCAAGACTGGTCAATGGCATTGAATATTTCCTGGACCATACTGGTTTTGATGCACTTCTTGAAAATACGGACATGGTAATTACCGGAGAGGGAAGCATTGACCAACAAACCCTGCAGGGCAAAGCTCCGTTTGGAGTAGCAAAGCGGGCTAAAGCAAAAAAGATTCCAGTGTTGGGCATTGCGGGCCATATTCCCCTGCAAACGGATTCTGAGTTGGAAGCATATTTCGATGCGCTGATCTCCATCAGCCATAAACCAATGGATGTGCTGTCCGCCATGCATCATACCCGAGAAAATGTGGTACGAACTGCCAGAATGCTCGGCAACCTGTTGAGCCTATAAAACACATTCCATAATATCCTATTACCGGTATCTTTAATTACCATTGATCATACGGGATACAATACCCCCATACTTGGTCATATCCGCACGGATAACTCCTATAATATGCAAAACCATATACGTATAAAGCCCATATTGGACAATGCTATGAATGTTTTTAGAAATCTTATGAAAGGGGTCCAGCCATTTTACGTCTTCAAAAGCCAATACCAGCCCTGTTAAGGACATGAGTATAAAAAAGATATAAAAAAAAAGATAGCCATACTGCACAAACAGATAGTGCTTTTCTTCCCCATCCGATTTAGGATAACTCATGGCTTGCTTAATTCGGGTACCCAATCTTTTTTCTTTTGAAAGCCTCACTTCTATGATAATCCTCCATAATAATAAAATGGATAACCCAATCCCAATATACTTATGCAACATCCACAATTTGTCACTGAACTCATGTGCAACTGCTCTTGCTTGATCGGCAGTTACCGCGCCACCCTTCTGTTGCACTTGTTCCTGTACCAAACTAATATTGTTTTTTGTCTTAAATAGCGTTGACCCAAATATGACCGTGGTTACCGATCCCACAAAAAATAATAAAATTAGCCAATGCCATAACCTGATGGCGCCCGGTTTGGGCTGATTGAAAAATGGGGTGTTGTTCATGTAAGCCTAGCTTTTTTAGTAATGAATTTTAAAACCGTGAAGATATTAATTCATGTGTAACAAAAGCTAGAGATAGAATTATTTGTGTGTGAAATTTACCCCAAAGCCATGGGCGATGCTTAGTGCTAGTAATTTAAGATGATTTCGTATTGGTTGCCATCCCCTATTACCCATCATCGTTCCTAATGAGTCAGATTCTGCGCATTGGTCCTTTTTTGCCAAGGTTTATCCTCCTTGGTTATGCCTCTGCTTTGAATCCCTTTGTTTTGTTTTTGTATCACTCATTTATTTATAATAAAACATTCCTTCGTTTCTTAGGTTTTTAGATACGCCTATGATAATTTTGCCAACCCGAAATAATTAAAATGAGAAAACTGTTATTTACTCCCGGTCCTTTAACCACTTCCAAAGCCACGAAGGAAGCCATGCTCGAAGATGTTGGGTCCAGGGATTTTGAATTTATAAATGCCGTGAAAGAAATACGTAATAGCTTGCTCAATTTGGCTGGTGTAAGCCAAGCAGCAGGTTATGAAACCGTTCTCATGCAGGGATCGGGCACATTTGGTGTTGAAAGTGTGATCAGTAGTGCCGTAGGCCCCAATGATGTGTTACTGATACTCATCAATGGCGCTTATGGAGAAAGGATTTTAAAAATGGCCAGCATCCACAACCTGAAGCACATCGCACTGCGCTTTCCAGAATCAAACATTGTGAGCGCTGAAGAAACTGAATCCTTTTTAAAAGCGCACCCAGAGATTACCCATGTAGCTTGTATCCATAGCGAAACCACAACGGGTTCCATCAACCCCATTAGTGCGATTGGAGCAGTTTGCAAAAAACACAATAAGGTATTTATCGTGGATGCCATGAGCAGTTTTGGGGGCGTGCAGTTCAATATGAAAGAATCCCAGGTCGATTTCCTGCTTTCCTCCTCCAACAAATGCATTGAAGGCGTCCCTGGTTTTGCATTCGCTATCTGTAAAAAAACTGAACTCGAAAAAGCAAAAGGGCAAGCAAGAAGTTTGAGCCTAGACCTCTATGATCAATGGCTGGGATTGGAAACCAATGGCCAATTCCGCTTTACGCCACCCACTCTAAGCATCCTAGCATTCCGTCAGGCATTAAAGGAATTGATGGTAGAGGGTGGCGTGGCAGCTCGTGAAAAACGCTATAAAACCAACAAAAAATACCTGGATGCGGGCATGGCTGAACTAGGTTTCAAACAATATCTTGCTCCCGAAATACAAAGCCATATCATCACTTCCTTTCTATACCCCAAGGATCCCAATTTCAATTTTGAAAAATTTTATCAAAAATTGAATGACCGTGGTTTTGTGATATACCCGGGCAAATTGGGGAAAATTGATGCATTCCGGATTGGCAATATCGGCCAGATATTCCCAGAAGACATCAAAGCCCTGATCGGTGGCATCAGGGAAGTGTTGGAACAGGAGCGTATAGCCATCCCTGTTGCATAACAATAAACTTCGAACACGATAGCGAAGTACCCGAAGTTGGGTTAAATATGAGAAAATTCTTTAGGGGTTATTATTTTTTACCCGTTTCTTCAACTCGTCCACTGTTACAGTAATGATTCGACCAAGGGGTTTTCCGTTGCGATAGGTAACCACCCTAAAGGTTTCCGCGTCTTTTTCAATAGGGATATCTGTGCCCTTCACGTAGCGCTGCGAGTAGGCATCGGGATAGGTATCATCGAATGTATAGTACAATTGCAAGCCTTCAATTTCCGTATCCAGATTAATCAGCAACTTGCCTTGTGCATCTTTTTTGGGTTCTATAATCGCATCATAAAAACTCATGGAGTGATTGATGCCTGCTTTATCAAGTCGTTCAATTTGCTTTTCTGTCCGCCCAACAAAATCATTCCAGTTATGGGTTGATTTTGGCGACCACAAAACTTCAGCCAGTGCAAAGGAACGTGGCCATAACATGTATTCGGCATGCCGGAAATGCGGAACGCTTTCCGTCCACAAGTTTCCCTGCCCACCAATAATCAATCCCTCCTTTACACCTGTTGGCACTGGTTCAAACTCATATGTTTTTTTGAGCCTCAGCAATGAATAGGTAGGCGGCTCAATGGCAGGGTCGCCTTGATACAAATCCAAATAGCAATAATCCGTAGGAGTCATTACTACTTGATGGTTTTGTTTGGCGGCCTCCGTTCCCCCCTGCATACCACGCCAACTCATAACGGTAGCATTGGGTGCTAACCCACCCTCCAATATCTCATCCCAACCCATTATTCTTTTCCCATTGGCCTCCACTATTTTTTCTACTCTTTTTATAAAATAACTTTGTAGTTCGTTTTCGTTTTTCAGACCTTCATCCTTCATTTTTTTCTGGCATACCGCGCATTTGCTCCAAAATGACTTATTACATTCATCACCGCCAATGTGAATGTACTTGCATGGAAAAACAGAAGCCACTTCTGCGAATACCTTTTCTAAAAACTGATAGGTAGAATCATTGCCTGCACATAGCGCATCGTCATCGGTTGCTGCAAAACGGTTGCCTGCATTTACCTCATACAAATCTTTGGTACATGAAAGAAAAGGATAGGATGCAATGGCGGCAAGACTATGCCCCGGCACATCTATCTCGGGCATTACCTGTATATTTCTTGCAGCACAATATGATACTAATTCCTTTAGTTGCTGCTGGGTATAAAAACCTCCATCAGTAGCAGCTTCCCCGGGTTGAGGACTTTCCCTATCCCACCATAATCCAGTACGCGGCACCCGCCAAGCTCCTTTTTTGGTTAGCTCCGGATATGCTTTTATTTCCATTCGCCAACCTTGATCATCCGTTAAATGGAGGTGTAGGATATTGAATTTGTACCGGGCCATTTCATCCACCATTTTTTTTACCTCTTGGATAGTAAAAAAATGTCGGCTCACATCCAGCATCAACCCACGCCAAGCAAAACGGGGATAATCGAGAATAGAAACAATGGGTATGTCCCAAGCTTTTTTGGAAATAGCTTTTGCATTTTCAATGTCAGATGGGAATAATTGCAATAAGGTTTGTACCCCACAAAATAAGCCAGCAGGATCATTCGCCTGTATTTGAATTCCCTTTGCTGTTACCAAAAGCCGATAGCCCTCGCTTCCAATCATTTCATCCCTAACTGTATTAATCAGTAGTTGTATTGCATTTTCTTTTGCGCTATTTACAATAGCTGTTTTGTACCCAGTTTGCTTTTGTAAAAAAGATTGCAGCCATTCTGCAACTGGCTTTGCACTATCTATTGCCCTGATTTTCGTGTGGACATTCACGGTAAAATTTCCCTTTCCTTGGGTAATAGATACTGGTTCAGGTATCAATGCCGGTAAAGTTTGGGAAAAAGATATTAACTGGCTTAACGTTAAAACAAGAACAAGTATGAGATGGGCCTTCATTTCAATATTTATTTATTAAACAATACCATCGTTTTCGAAAATCACGGGAGCATATTTTTATTTACAGATTCATTGAAGTCATCAATGATTTCCTTTGGCAGTTTTGCCAATTGTTTCCATTTCAAATCGCCCTGTACACCCACTTCATTTAAATCAAATGGCTTGAACCCAATTTTATGAATGATGGAACCGTTTTTGAATTTGAAATTGTGTTCTTTTGCATTGACAAAACCGGGATCATGAAAGAAACTATGCGCATCCCTTCCACTTTGTTGCCTCCATTGGTCGAATGTCAAAACAACCCGAGGCTCACCGCCGTAGCTCATGGTGGATTGCATGAAAAGACATTTTTCATTGTTTATGCACCAATAACAATTACTGTCAACTGTAACATTTCCATGTTGCCAGGCACCCTGTAATAAAAACCCCTTATCGGAAATGAGGATATTGTGCCTAAAATCAAAACTATGGTGATCTTCAATACGCGAAAATTGCGCTAAAAATTTTTCACCAAAGGCTAAAATATTATTCCTGATAATATTGTCTTTCCCATAATGCTGATGAAAACCGCCGGTCTTGGTATTGTACACCAAATTATTTTCCATCCGGATATGGGTTGAACCTTCATCGGTATAAAGCCCCCACCCACCATAGTCGTAGGAATATATATCATGTATGATATTATTGCTCACCTCCGTGCCATTGGAAATGCCAAGTGTGTACACGGCAGCCATATCGCTTAATACGCCCCACCCAATATGATGAATATGATTAAAAATGATTTTATTATTTACAGTAGGACTATAACCATATCCCCATACCCAGCCCACTGAAACGCCGGAATACCGAAAGTCACCTATATCATTATGCGCAATGAAATTATTGTAGGCATCGCCAACAAAAACACCTACGGCAGTAGGATAATTGTACCCCCCAGAATGTATAATGCAATTGGAAACTCTATTTCCAGAGCTAAAACGCATGTTTTTATTTATCTCCGTTTGACTAAGCGTTTCTCCAATTCTCACTCCACCTGCACCCAGTTCATGAACATAACAATGGCTGATATCGCAATCATGGACAGCCTTTCTGAGCCAAATGCCATATTCCCCAACATGGGTGATTTCGCAATTAAAAAAATGGATGGCATTTGCATAATCAACCATGATTGCCGCTTGCACAGACATGGCCGCTTGTGGATCGTTTGCAAACATGGAAGAGGTATTGCAGTAGCGAAATGAAATTCCTTCAAAAGTTACATTGCTGACTTCCCGATTACTATCCCCTTTAATGATTAGCAATTTTTCTAAAGTCGGGATAGTAATTTCTTGTTCCTTTATATTTAAATCATTGGGAATGTATTTGATCATATCCCAATCCAGCAACCATTCATTCACTGTGTTCAATGATTCGATCGCGTTTTCCATGTAAAAAACAGAATGCTGTTCGATGGGGCCATAGGGTTTCCATGCTGGGCCTGTAACATAAAAAGCCGTATCCTTCTTATCCAATGAATCTATGTGTAGCATCGTGTTCATCCATTTATGATATATATTGAACCTGACATTTTTTAATTGTGATGCTGACAAACGGGAAAGTGTCGAATATAATGAAGCTGGTATCTCATAGTGCTGGATGGATTTGCCAATGCCTATCATGGCAGAGTCTTTTGTTTCATCGGTTTTCCCCAATTTAAAAAAGTCGTTGTCAGGGGTTCTTGCCCTAATTGCCCTTTTACCATTTACATAAATATCTTCTGGTGGGTTATTGTTTTTTAAATCCGGCGAGATGTCGGCTGAAAGTATTTTATCCCCTTTCAGTAAAATCTTTTTTCCCCCACTTAAGATGGGATGGGCATTGGGTGCTGCTTTAAAAATAATTTTTAAATTTTGGGTTCCCCCATTTTCATTTGTAATGAGTAGTGGGCTATTCAATTCGTATTCTCCATCCAGCAAGATGATTGTGATAGTCCCATTCGGGTTACTTTTCTTTAAGCTAGGGAGCAATGCCATCGCTTTTTCCAAGCTAGTGGGTGTTTTTGCCGAACCATTACCCTTGCCATTGGGGGAAATATAAATGAACGTATCCGTTGCCAATAAGCTCAGAAAAGAGAAAGTAAAAAGCGAAGTAAAAAGTAATTTCATATTTTAATTTTTCTGGAAACAATCAATACTGCAGTATGTGGTGGAAGTGCCTTGATAGTATAAAATTTTTCAAACACGCCCAAATTCACATCGGTCCATTTATTCGAAAGCTGGCATTTGCCAACAGGCAATTTTATCATTCTATCCACAGGCTCATCGTCCCAATTAAAAACAGAATAAACCGTTTCATTTGCTAAAGTGGTGGAACCCACTTCAAATTTTTCATTCTCAAATTTTGCAGCCTTCCCAGTGGGGGGAATGAGTTTCTTCAATATCTGTAATCTGGAGTGACTAATCTTTGTGAGGTCATCCCCACTCAATAACAAACCACCGGAAGCATAAATGATAGTGGCATGGAATAGGAATTCATTTTCTGTTAATCGCTTTGATTGGTTTTGATCATTGGACTTGTTTCCCGCAGCGTCTGTGATATCGGCAGTTTCCTTATCGGTCAATAAAATACAATCAGGGTCGTTCCACCATAACCTACCATTTTGCCAAGCCCTCAGTAAATTTTCTCTTCCGATTTTCCGAAAAGATTCCCAATTGTTTGAAATATCCATCGAACTTCTGGAGCCATTTATCAATCCAAGAGATGCCCATATCGGATGGTTGCAACCCAATATAAAAGCGTCCCCAGCTCCTTGAAGAATAGCCTGCATCCCTCGGCGATAGGCCTCGATCCGGGTTGCCTCTTTATCATAGTGTACAGCCCCATGAATGGCTCCCCAATAAAGGGCATCCAATTTAAAATAACGGCATCCCCATTTTTCCCGCATCGTCCGGAAAAGTTCGGTAAGAAATTGTTGCACCTGCGGATGGGTGCCGTCCAATACATACCAAGGACCTAAACGCCATCCTCCAAAACCAACCTTATCGGAACGAAGGGGATTACCCTCCTTGTCCTTCACAAACCAGTCTGGGTGATTTTTAAAAAGTTTTGACTCCGGACTGGCGATAAATGGAGCTACCCATATGGCAGGCTCCAAACCTTTTGCTTTGATTTCGTTCATCACTTGGGTCACATCTCCATCAAACGCATTGCCCCTTTCCAGCCAGTCCCCCATCCAAGGTTGATAACCATCATCAATCTGTATATATTTTAAGGCGGGCAGGTTGGCAGATATCCAGTTGATATTATCGGTAATATTCTTTGCAGTGACCTTGGGTCCAAAACAATACCAGGAACACCAGCCCATGGGGACTGGGTCATGCTTTAATCTGGGGTGATGCCGGGCAATTTCCTGGGACAACAGCTCAAATAGTTTTTCGCGATCCGTTCCCGAGATAGCAATAAAATCTTCGAGGTTCCAAGATTTCCCTGGCTGTAAAGTCAGGTTCTCACAATCGATAGAAATCCTGAGTCGCTTTTCGTTAAAAGAAAATCTAGATATAAACTTATTGCAGGAAGTGGTGGCTAGTATTACCCGAATATTGTTTTGCATTTCCAGCATGAACATGCCATAGGCTGTGCGCAACCCATCTGGTTCTGTTATTTTGTAATGACTGCGATCAGCATAGCTGCCCCAATCTTCAGGCTTGGCAAGTGTTCCCCCCACTTGCGCCAATTTCTGAAAACCTTCACCATAAACTTTGGTTGTATCGGGCAATTGATGCAAAAGGTCAAAAACAATGACCTCACGAATGCTTAGGGGTAATGCCGAATTGTTTTTGACGGAAAGCTGGCAATGGTAGCCATCCCATTTTCGCTCGACAGAAATAGCGGTTGTAGCACTTGTCCCATTGGAGAGAATAACCCCTGCGGGGGCTTTTTTCAAATTGGCTAAAAAGCGGTTGCCCCCCTCCCGCTTCTGCCCAAATGCTAAAAAAAGATTTGTTACTAAAAACAGTGCACTAGCCAGTAGATACTCTAGGATTTTTTTTGAACCTATCATAATCCTTTTTTCAGTTTATCAACAAAACCTAAATATCGCCTATTTTTTGTAGCATTTTTAAAATTCTGGTTGTGTTTAGTTGTCTATTGCCCTATCCAAATGTGTATAGCCGCCATCCACATGGATCAATTGTCCGGTGGTATGACTTGATTTTTCGGACAAAAGAAACACTACCATATTGGCGATTTCTTCCGCTGTGGTCATTCTTTTTTCCAATGGGATTTTGTCGGTAATCTGTTTCAATTTCTCTTCGGGGTTGGAGAAAGTTTTTATCCATGTTTCATATAATGGGGTAAAACATTCAGCAACAATTACCGCATTTACCCGAATGCCATATTTCAAAAGCTCCACAGCCCATTCGCGGGTGAGCGCATTGCGGCCACCATTGGAGGCGGCGTATGCAGAAGTGTTCCCTTGACCTGTCTCTGCAGTTTTGGAACCGATGTTCACAATAGCCCCTTTTGCTTTTTTCAGTTGGGGCAATGCATATTGTGCGATCAAATAATAATGGACTAGGTTTTTATGAAGGGATGCTATGAAAGATTCATAGTTGCCATTTTCCAAACCAACTCCATCATTAACGCCAGCATTGTTCACCATCCCGTCAATGCGGCCAACATCGGCAATAATATTTTTTACCGCATTTTCACATTCAGCGGGTATCGTCAATTCCGCAGTCACATATTTGGCTTTACCTCCCGCTGCTTCAATTTCCTTCACGGCTTTTTTATTATCATCTTCATTTCTACCAATGATATATGGGATGGCTTTCTCTGCTGCCAACACTTTGCTTATCCCAAAGCCAATACCCCTTGCGCCACCAGTAACGATGATTATTTTTCCTGCCAGGTTTAAGTTCATGATTTTAATTTTAGGGTCAATAGTTAGTTGACAGTCGATAGTTAATAGTCCGTAGTCGAAAAACCAAAAGTCCAAATCACAATTCCCAATTACAAATTCCTACTCCTTCCCGCCTCACATAGGCAAACAAGCCGGCCCGATCGGTTCAAACTTTTTATAGGTCAAAATAAATTCCTGATGGCCCAATGATTCTGAGCAGCTCGGGTTTCCTTTTGCGACTGCCAATACTTTCTCCACTATTTCATCGCCCACTTCGTCCAAGGTGGCTTCCCCGTTTAAAATTTTCCCTGCGTTGATATCCATATCGTCCTTCATCCTTTCATAGGTCTCAGGGTTGGCACAAATTTTAATCACGGGGGAAACAGCCGAACCAACCACAGAGCCCCGCCCTGTGGTGAAGAGAATGAGGTGACAGCCGCTGGCGATCATTTCCACGATCTCCGCATTGTCGCTGATATTGGGGAATCCAAACATCGGCTCGCCATCCGGCACTACATCCATTAGATAGAGACCTGCTTTTGAAGGGATATCACCGGGTTTTATAAGACCCGACAGATTGGAATCGCCACTCTTTGCATAAGCCCCCATAGATTTCTCTTCAATGGTGGTAAGCCCACCATCCGCATTGCCCGGCGCAAAACTTCCATGCCCCATTTTGGAATAATAAATGGCCGCTTTCTTTACGGAGTTTTCCAGTTCAGCACCCAATTCTTTTGTTTTGGCCCTCGTCTTCAAAATATTTTCCAGACCAATCATCTCCCCCGTTTCCTCAAAAACACAAATGGCATTTTCAGCTACCAGTTTATCAAAAGCCCTTCCCACAGCGGGGTTGGCGCTGATGCCACTGGTAGCATCGCTGCCGCCACAAACTGTCCCTATTGAAAGGTCGCTGATGCCCATTTCAACCTGTGGCACATTTTTGATTTGTGCAATAGCATCACCCACCCAATTTTTTCCATCGTCGATGGCTTTTCTGGTGCCACCGATTTTTTGGATACCAATCAAATGCACGGGGCGGCCCGATCTTTCAATATTTTCCATCAGGCGGTTGCGGTTGAAACTTTCACAACCCAAGCTTACCAATAGAACAGCACCTACATTAGGGTGTATGCAAATCGCGTTCAATATTTTATCCGCATATTGGTTGGGATAACAGCCTGGGAACCCAATCAAATGCACTTGCTGATCTTTAAATGAGGTAGTGATTTCTCTTGCCACGTGATGGGCGCACTCAACAAGATAAACTACGGCTACCGTATTACGGATGCCCTTGCGCCCATCGGAACGCAGGTACCCTTTCCATTTTTTATTGCTCATGTCCAAATTCTTTTTCCAATGTGTATGTTTGAATATAATCGCTTTTCATATTGTGCAAATGGATATGCGCCCCTGCTACGATTTTTTCTGTTGCCGACCCGATGGGCACACCATATTTTATAATCTCCTCTCCTTTGTTGATATCCCTTGAAGCTATCTTATGCCCGAGTGCAATTTCCTTGACATAGATAATGGGTATCCCGTTCACCGAAATTTTTTCATTGGCCTGGATCGTTTTTCGAACGATGAACACATTATCGGCAGGGTGCAATAAAATCAGTTTCTCCATAATCAGAATTTTCCAAATTTTAAATAGGCTTCCACAGGATCGACACCCTGAAGGATCGCCGTTCTTACTTTATTTTCTGTTCTCAGTACCTCTTCTGTTTGCCCAATCACCTCATCTATAATTTTCTCTGGAATGAGGATGACACCATCCGTATCGGCCAGCAGGTAATCATCCGTTCTGATATTAACATCACCGATAGTAATCGGTTCACCGAGAGCGGTCACTTTCCAAGTTTTCACTACATCCTTTGGGGTAAAATATTTGCAATAGACAGGAAACCCAATTTTATTGATGAACTCCACATCCCTGCAACCGCCGTCCACCACATAACCCAACACTTTTTTGTACATCAGGGTTTCGCTGGAAAGTTCGCCCATATGTGCGATCGTATGATCATTGGGTTGGCATACCAAAATCTTTCCACCCGGCGCTTTTGACAACATGGTGCACCAACTCAACAAACTATCGTGCTTGCTGATACTGGTATCTACCTTTCCTTCCACCGTAAATATCTTTCCGGCGATCTTTGCTTTTTGTAATGGCGCCAGATAATGGGGCAATACCTGATTGGGATAGCCCATATTGCGCAGCACATCCTGCACCGCGCCTGTATAACAGTTCAACAATCTTTCGTTCTTGGTCAGATCTGTCATTTCGTTTAGTTTGTCACCCGATGCTTCACCAACCCATAATAGGCCACAACAGCAAAGCAAACAAGTGGAATTGAATAGGCCAATTGGATATTCCAGATATCGATACAATAGCCCATCACGGGCGGCACCAGTGCCCCACCAATAATGGACATTACCATAAAAGCAGAAGCACTTTTTGTGTCGGCACCAAGATCCTTGATCGCCAAGGAAAAAATGGTCGGGTACATGATGGACATAAAAAATTCCACCCCAAACAAGGAGAAGATGGACAAATGCCCGCCCACTAAAACCATATAGGAGATCAGCAGGATATTCGCTATGCTATAGAAAACCAACATTTTGGCGGGTGCCAATTTTTTCATGAGAAAGGATCCAACATATCGGCCCAGCATAAAAAACAACAGCAGACCACCCAGATAGGTAGTGGCCCGGTTTTCTGTTTCCCCAACCGATCTGCAGTACCTGATAAAAAAACTGCTGATGCAGACTTGTCCGCCAACATAAAAAAACTGGGTGATCACGCCCCAGGCCAAGTGAGATTTTTTTAGCACCGAGACATTCAGGCTGATCGCCTTTTCCTTTTCTTCTTCCAGCTTTGGAAATTTTTGAAATATAAAAAGTAGGGCCACCAATATTAGCAACAACCCGATACAGAGATATGGGATGTTCAATGCACTTGCCTCTGAATTCAGGTAGGCATTGACTTTATCCACGGGCATGGCGTTCAATTGGTCCTCAGAAAACTCCTTCCCACTGAGGATGACTTTGCTCAATACAGATGCCGAAATAAAGGCGCCGAGTCCGTTGAAGGCTTGTGCGAAATTCAATCTTTGCGCAGCGGTGGAAGGGTCGCCCAATACGGATATATAGGGGTTGGCCGCTGTTTCCAAAAAAGTCATACCGCTGGCCAAAATAAAATTAGCCAAGAGAAAAAACCAGAATTCACGGATAGATGCGGCAGGTATGAAAAGCAGCGAACCCGCTGCCGCAATCATCAGCCCAATAACGATGCCCGTTTTATAACTGGTCTTTTTCATGATCATCGCGGCGGGGATGGCCATGATGAAATAGGCTGACCAATAGGATGTGTCCAACAGGGAAGATTCGAAATTGCTCAGCCTGCACACTTTTTTCAGATGCGGGATCAGTGTAGGCAACAGATTGGAGGTGAGCGCCCACAAAAAAAACAAGCTAACGATCAATACAAAGGCCACACGATATCCAGCGCTCTGCTTTGTTTTGATATTTGTAATAGTTTGAGTGGTCATGTTTTGTTTGATTGTATTATTCAGATCTTCCTTTAGGCGAAGTCTTCTTATTGATTCCTCTACATTTAAACCAATGACTTAAATTAAAGGTTTTCTTCAGCCTCTATGAATGATTTGAAATGATATATACGGTCAATGTTAATGGGCCATGCGCCCCAATCACCAAGGACTGCTCAATGTCTGCTGTTTTGGAAGGTCCAGAAATAAATACCCCATAACCATCTTCATCGATCCGTATTTTTTTATAAGCCTCATGCATATCCGCAACAATATTTTCGGCATCGATCACCAGTACCAAATGCTTACAGATAAATGGCAGCAAACGGTTGAGCATATTCGTTTCGGTAAGCCAGATTGCCCCATTTTCAGCAACCCCCAAACGGCCTTCGATAATGGCCACATCCAATGACTCCAAAGAGCGGGCATCCAATTGTTGAATATTTTTTCGCGGCTCTCCTTCTGCATGAATGGTATCGATCACAAAAGGATATTGGGCCCTGAGTTCATCAACCTCTTTCAATAAATCATTTTTCGAACTGAGATGGTTTACTTTGCTATGCAGGCTGACCAATAATTTTTCAAAATCTCCTACCAAGGTTGTTGATTGTATCGATTTGGGGGCAACCCAATCTGTCAATTCAGTTAATACAGGTTTATTGGCCACGATATCCTTTAATATTTTTTCCCTACTGTTCATTTTTTGTTTTGTTTGTACCACTCGTTAAAACTTTGCTTTGGCGGCTCGGGCATTTCTCTTTGTTTGTACCAGGGGTTCAGTTTGTTGGATACCAATATGGGCACTGATTGCATTATTTTTCTTCCCCATTTTCCTGCAAAGCGATAGAGTTTTGGGCGTGACAATAAAAAAGCCATTGACTGCATCATTATTTTTTTTCCCATCGCCACATGCCCTTCTTTCACCAATATTTGTCTCCATTTCCATAACTGGTCATGGATATCGATCTTCACTGGGCAAACATTGCTACAAGAACCGCAAAGCGTGGATGCAAAAGGCAGGTCAGCGTTTTTGCGCATATCTATGTTCGGCGCCAATATGGAGCCAATGGGACCAGCTACCGCGTTGTGATAACTATGCCCGCCGCTTCTTCTGTACACGGGACAGGTATTGAAACAGGCACCACATCGGATGCATTTTAAAGAGTTCCGAAAATCGGGCCTACCCAATTGTTGTGTGCGCCCATTGTCAACGATCACAATATGCAATTGTTTTTCTTTATCGGGGCGATGGAAATGACTGCTATAGGTAGTAATGGGTTGCCCCGTTGCGCTCCTTGCCAATAACCGTAAAAAAACCGAGAGGTCACCCGCTTTGGGAATTATTTTTTCGATGCCCATACAAGCAATATGGATTTTTGCAGCATGCACCCCCATGTCCGCATTGCCTTCGTTTGTACAAACAACGATCCCTCCGGTTTCTGCGACAGCAAAATTGACACCGGTTATCGCCACTTTTGATTGTATAAATTCATTACGCAGATGTTGTCTGGCTGCTCCCGTCAAATAGTTTGGGTCATTGTTGCCCTTTTCTGTATGCAGGTGTTCATGAAAGGTCTCGCTCACATCCTGCTTTTTCAAATGGATAGCAGGCAACACGATATGGCTCGGCGGTTCTTTTCGGAACTGTACAATGCGTTCACCGAGATCGGTATCCACCACCTCAATGCCTTGACCTGAAAGGAAATGGTTCAAATGACATTCTTCGGTGAGCATGGATTTGCTCTTGACCAACCTGGTTACTCCAGCGTTCTTGATAATACCATGCACAATCTGGTTGTGTTCCTCGGCATCAGCTGCCCAATGAATAATGGCACCATTTGCAATCGCATTTTTTTCGAATTGAATCAGGTATTGATCTAAGTTGGAGAGCACATGGTTTTTTATCTGCGATGCCCTTTCCCTTAATTCCTCCCAACCATTCAATAACGATGCCGCATGATCTCTTTTCTGCCTCACAAACCAAAGCGTCTCATCATGCCAATTGGTCCTTGGTTCATCGGCAATAAATCTGCCTGCGGCCTTTGCATGTTCAACAGTGCCCATGGTTCATTTTTATTTTGAGTTCAAAATTTCGGCCAAGTGGATGGTCTTGATCTTACTGCCCTTGCGTTTCAGGATACCTTCCAGGTGCATGAGACAGCTCATATCAACAGCGGTGATATAGTCCACATCATTGGCCTCATGTTCCATAACCCTGTCCTTACCCATTTTTACAGAAACGGCTTCCTCGAACACACAGAAAGTACCACCAAAGCCACAGCATTCATCACTCCGGTTTGGAGTTGATAATTGTATACCTTTTACTTTTTGCAATAAAGATTCAGGCTTTGAAAAGTAGGGCAACATGCGTTCGCTCATGGAAGAAACGCCCAAACCCCTTTGTCCATGACAGCTTGAATGAAAGCCAACCTTGTAAGGAAAGAAAGCATCCAATTTTTCCACTTTCAATATATCGGTGAAAAATTCGGACAGTTCAAATACCTGATGTCTTACCCTATCTGCAAGCGCAGGTCGCCCATCATCTATCAAGTGTTCTTTTATATGCAACGTACAGCTCCCGGAGGGGCATACGATATAATCAACATCCTTGAAATGATCGATGAAAAGGGTATTGCAGGTTTCGGTCAGATGCGCAAAGCCACTGTTGGCCATGGGCTGGCCGCAACAGGTTTGATCAAGTGGAAAAAAAACCTTGCATCCCATTTTTTCAAGCAATTGCAAGGAGGCAATGCCTACTTGAGGATAAAACTGATCGATATAACAGGGGATGAACAGGCCTATTTTCATACACAAACAATAAGACCAAAATTATAAATCGTTGAATCGCTATTTTCCATCAATCTTGACCATGTATTATACTATCTTGACATATTTTTAAATATTACGCTTAATTTTATGCCAATTAAAGTTAAGCCAAGAACCCAAAACGTTTAAAAGTTTTAGAATCATCTATACCATTTTTTGGCAGCAGCTTAATAATGCCCCAATTTTAAGCAATCGGTATTTCAATCTTAAAATTGGATTGGTATATCTGATAAAAGTCAAAAAAAATATACATCCGCCAATGGGAGGTATTTTTCCATACTATACTATTTTCGGAACAGCAATTTGGAAGCATCCATTTTCGGTGGCTAGCAAAAAATAGGCTAAGTATTCGTTCTAGCTAGTGTGCAATCCATATCTTATTTTTATTTCCGGTCCAGAAACTTTTCAATCATTGGGATTACCAGTTCGCTTTCTTTGAAGTCAGGTTTTATTGTAGTTATTTCCCCAATATATTCCCCATGACCACCGGGGATTATTGCTAACGCGGAGTTGGCTAACAGCTTATGTAATTCAATAGCATGTTCAGGGGTAATTACATCTTGGTCGCCGATGATAATTAAAGTGTGTGCCTGAATCGCTTTGATCTGTTCGTCTGGAATGTCTTTAAAATTAACCATTCTCTTTACATCCCTGTCGTGCATTATTTGCAAACCATTTGTGTCAGCAGCCACTTCCATGTATGCTCGTTTCAATTGTTCGGGCATATTTTCCAAACTGGCTTGTTTCATAAAATCCCAAAACCAATCAGGAACCCCATTGCATTTAGCAAGCGCCGAACCCAAAATCATTTTATCAACGATTGATGGGTGGCGAATGGCAATATGCATTGTAGTTGTCGCTCCGTTGCTGAAACCAAAAAAATCGGCCTTGTCAACGTGTAGGTTTTTGAGCAGCACAGCAATATCATCCGCATCTTGTTCAAATGACAAATCTGCATTTCTATCCTTCGTTCTTCCGTGAGCCTGTAATTCAACAGCAATCAGTTTTCTACTTTTTTCCAACAATGGAATGCTCTTCCCAAAACTTGTTTGAATAGTGGAACCGCCACCGTGAATCAGAACCAGGGGCTTACCTTGACCATAAATCTCGTAATACATTTTTAGTCCGTTCACTTGGGAATACCCACTACTAAAAGTAGGTTTATCTGTAGTTAGCATTTAAATTTCATTTGTATTTTCCTATTTCGCATTGCATATTGTTAAACCCAAAACTGTCAAGTTGAAAAATGTTTTTTAAACCCCAATACCAAGCACAATACCCTTTCCTTAGTGTAGTTTTGTTCACAAATTTAGTCTGCAGATTGCTTATCCAGTTTGATGGCGGATAAAAAATATAAAATTATCAGTATGGTTGCAATGGCCGTAATCATAAATGTGGTGCTTGCCCCAAAGCGAAACCAAATCAACCCAGCCAAGGAACTTGCCAGCATGGTGAAAATACTTTGAAACCCGGAGAAAGTGCCAATGGCGGTGGCGGTGTCTTTCTTCTCTGTAATATTACTGATCAAGGCTTTTGAAATGCCTTCGGTTGATGCTGCATAAACCCCATAAAGCAAAAACAGTCCAGCAAATACATAGATATTTGTGTTAACAGCAAACCCAAAATATACCATTGCAAAAATGGCAAACCCAAACACAAGCATTTTCTTCAGACCGATTTTATCGGCATAAATGCCAATCGGGAAAGCGGTCAACGCATAAACGAGATTGTAGAAAATATACAGCCCAATTACAGAGCTGTCATTGAGTCCCGATTGTTTGGCCTTTAATAATAAAAAAACATCCGAGCTATTAAATAAAGTGAAAGCCAAAAGCCCACCGACCACTTTCCGGTAAATGCTTGGACTCCATTTCCAATAGTCAATGAAAGAGAAAAATGGGGTTGCTTTCTTTGGCACTCTATCCACTTTGGGTTTGTCTTTCACCAAGAAAGATGCAAATACAGCCAGGCAACCCGGTATAAACGCAATGTAAAAAAGCGTTTTATAGTCTTGAGGATGAAAATAGAGGTAAAGTAATGCAAATGCCGGCCCTAAAACTGCACCTAAAGTATCCATGGAACGATGGAAGCCAAATATTTTCCCTTTGGTTTCTGCAGTTGCTTCATCAGAAAGAATGGCGTCCCTTGCACCTGTCCGAATCCCTTTTCCAAAACGGTCGATAGTACGTGCAAAGAAAATCCAAAGTGGATAAATGAAAAATGCCATCATCGGTTTTGAGATGGCACTAAAAGCATAACCTATTTGCACGAATGGAACTCTTTTTTGCGAATGGTCAGAAAGTTTACCAAAATAGCCTTTACTAAGCCCTGCAGTTGCTTCCGCCACACCTTCCAGAATACCGATCAGTACTATTGAAAAACCAATGGTCTTTAAATAAATCGGCATTATCGGATAAAGCATTTCGCTGGCCGTGTCAGTAAACAGGCTCACTAATGATAGAACCCAAACCGTCCTTGTAATATATTTCAATGTTTTTGTTTTGGGATTGCAAATCGAGTCCGAAAGATTGCCAACAGAGCCTCGGGTTTCTGGCATCATTTAAATAGCCTACCAGCACATAATAAATATACAAAACTTGAGGCTAACACAAATGTTGCACGGAGCTAATCTCATCTTTTTGTCTGACCGTCCCGGTCTGAAAAGAGCAAACCTTTTCCTGATTGGGTAATTTAATCAAGGCTAAGCAAACTGGATTTCCATAACTACATAATGAATTCCCTCTTTGGAAAATTCATGGCAAGTATTTGTCATGCCGAATTTTTCATAATAACCTGTTTTGCCCTTTCTGGCGTTGCACCAAATTTTTTTTATGTTTCTGCTCTTCGCTTCATTGATGATATAACTCAATAGATAGGTACCCAATCCCCTATTTTGTTTTTCGATCAAAGTCGCGAATTTTCTAAATTGGATTTCCCCATCAGACTCAAAACATGAAATCACCGATACCAGTTGATCTTCCACATAAAGCCCATAGTGGTTGGCTTTTTCTTCCCCAGTTATTTTCACAAACTCTATTGGTTTGTCTGGCCACATCACCAATTGTCGGATGGGCCAAGTATCTGAAGCATTGATTTTTTTAATAGTCATTGCTGTGGGCTGTTTCAAGAATGGATCTTGTCGTATCCTTTTTGCGTGAGTATATAGCCCCGATCCTGTTTCTCCAAAAAACCGAATGTCATCAGGTTAAGGAGTGCAGGGTTAAAATGGTCCATATGGAACCTCTCCTGTGAATGTTGAAAAGGGGATAATGAATCACGCATTAGTCGATGGCCAGGGCTGATTTTCCGTGCTTTGAACTCGCCCAGTATCAGCGATTCCGTGTCAGTGACCGAGTAACCTTCATAGATATGGTCATATCCCTTAGCAAGCAAAGTGTACCAGTTATTATCAAGTGTGAGATAACCAAGGGCGACGAGTTCATTTAGTGCTGTAACCTGCTCGTCCCTTGAGCCAGTGCCCCATTTTTTGATCGTCATGTCAAGTGAATTACTGTCGATCACACCGTTCCTAGAAATCTTAAATTCCTTAAAGACCTTAAAAATCCTTTCCTGCATTCCTGTCATAATCGTTTTTTAAAAGTACGGCTAACGAACAAAACTAAGCTTTTGCAAGCTTACCTAGTATTTCCTTTACCCATTGGGTTTATTACTGGAGTTTGACCCGATTCGGAAAGCTTTGAAATTTTAAGTATATTTGATTGCCCCCCTATTTTAATAGCAAAACAATGAATATGGAAATGGAGTTTAAAGAAAAAGATTGCGTACAGGTGCGGAACAACCCGAAGACACCGAAAATGGTTATTTCTGCTATACACCCAATCACGAAAGAAGCTGATTGCTACTGGCAAGACTCCAGATCCAGAAAAAAGGAAACAAGGAAACTACCCTTGGCCGTATTGGTACATTGCCCCGGCCCAGCCAAAGAATCACTAAGAAAGACGAAGAAGAATTCACGCCCATAAGGCCAATCATATTGACCAATCTTTTTTTTTAAAGAGCTGCCACCGATTTATTTCCTATCGTTATTGGTATGTAGTGAGTATTGTGCGTGGTATACCAACAACATTTTTTAAAGACCTTTGAGATTGACGAACTTTGCCTGACCGTCCCGGTCTTACAAGCACGAATTTTTCCAAAGTTTTAAACCTGGGAAAGGGTAAATCTATCTCCAACCTTTTTTTCTCAGTAACTCTTTCTTAACTTTCCGGACTAATCTTGTTTGACCATGAGCCCATTTTTTGTGGATGAGAATATTGCCAAAGCCCAAACCCCAGATACCAAACTATATAAAAGCGAAGCGGTTTTTGAAGAAATGAAGGAAAAAATTTTTGCCCCTTCCTGGCAGTTTATCGGCAATACCGATTTAGTAAAGGAGTCTGGCGATGTATACCCATTTACTTTGCTCGAGCATTATTTGGATGAACCATTGTTATTGGTCCACGATAAGGAAGAAAAAATCCATTTGCTTTCCAATGTTTGCACCCACCGTGGCAATCTGCTGGCAGACAAGCCTTGCAAGACTTCAAACCTCCGGTGTAAGTATCATGGTCGGCTCTTCCATTTGGATGGCCGATTTCTTTCCATGCCCGAATTTAAAGAGGTAGAGAATTTCCCGGCCAAGAATGATGACCTAACTCAAGTGCCTTTTTTCCAATGGGGCAAATTCCTTTTTGCTTCAGTGGATGGTCAAATACCCGCCAACCTATTTTTGAAAGAGATGATGGACCGAGTAGGTTGGTTACCGGTTGACCAATATGTGTTCAAACCCGAGCTGTCCCGCGAGTTTATGGTGAAAGCGAATTGGGCATTGTATTGCGAAAACTATCTGGAAGGTTTCCATATCCCTTTTGTGCATGCAGGTTTGAATGCAGTGATTGATTATGGCAATTATAGTACCGAGCTCTTCAAATATGCCAACCTGCAATTGGGCATCGCGAAGGACGATGAAGATTGTTTTGACCTGCCCGCCTCTTCTCCCGATTATGGCAAAAAAGTAGCTGCTTACTATTTCTGGGTGTTCCCGAATATGATGTTCAATTTTTATCCTTGGGGATGTTCGGTGAATGTGGTGCATCCCATCGGGGTCAACGAAACAAAAGTTTCTTTCTATACTTATATATACGACGAATCCAGGTATAATTTAGGGGCTGGTTCCAATCTGGATACAGTGGAATTTGAAGATGAGGAAGTGGTTCAACTTGTTCAAAAAGGAATCCGATCCCGTTTCTATAAGTTCGGCAGATATTCCGTAAAGCGGGAGCAGGGCACGCACCATTTTCATCGGATCATTTCTTCCTTTATCTAACTGGGTATAGAGGCGGTGAGGTTAGAAAGCGGTCTCCTGGTTTAGCACCTCAATGGTTTTGGTATAGAAGGTATAGGCTTCCACAGGTGATTCGCCAATGCAAAGCACACCTATTTTTCCGTATTGCGACAAAGCCCCGATCATATGGAACACCACTCCTTTTTGTGCGGCCCCATCAAAATGCAGACCGTGCATAACAGCGATATCAATCAAGTCCTGCGGGGTAAGTCCTTTATATTTTTCATTCTGCAGGTTATCTGAGGCAAAATAGTATCGTTGCTGTTTGTTGGCTGTTTCAAAAACACCAGTATCCTCGTCATAATCGCCATTGGTGAGAAATTGGAGCATTAGATAAGGATGGGTAGTGCCACCTTTGCGCAAGTTGATCTCAATTGCATAATGCTTCCATCCAGTCTCTTCTTTTACCGAAATAAAATCGATACTGAACCTACCCAATATCCCTTTTTCCTTTAACACTTGAGAAATTTTTTTCCCAATCTCCCCAATTTCTTTTCGGTAACTTTCATCGCAGGGGAAAAGGGCCCCTAAAAAAATCTGCCCAGTTTCGCCGCCCAATAGCTGATCATGTGTGGAGACCAATTTCACTTCCCCCAATGGGTTTATCCTGCACTGTACAGAGGGTGATTTTTTTATGTCGCCTTCCACAAATGCTTCCACGATGCCACCCATGTACTTGAATTTTTCCAAAAAAACATCCACGCTCAGGTCATTGGCAACTGGCACTATCTCTTTTTTCAAATTATGGTGTATCCAATCAAAAAGGGCATGCTGGCTAAGTCCTTCAGGATATTTCAACACCGCATTCCCATCCCCCGAAAACCCATCATTGAGTTTGAGGATAGCTTTACCGAGATTGGGGTACATATCTTTCAATGCAGCAACGGCATGAACAATATCTTCATAACTACTTAAGTCTTCAGCTCCGGGTGGCATAGCAACCCCAGCATGCAGGAAAACTTTTCGGCTACCGCTCTTGGTGCCCCAATAATTCAATGCAGGATCGCAACCATATATTGGCAGACCCAACCGAACGGCCAGTGTGCGCTCATGATCGGTAACATTAAAACAGGCAAGATGCGCCACCTGTCCTGCAGGGATGCTATGTCGGATTCGTTCGATGAGCCGGTCCCTGCTTAGGATTTTTTCAGTCAGTGATTTAGGCGACATATCATAACAACTCAATAGGGTGAGTCTTTCGCGGGCATGAGACCCCGTGATGCCCGGCAACAAATGAAGATAATAGTCGACGATCACGGGATCGATGGGCATGCTGCTCACATAGACCACACGTGTTCGCGGCATCCGGAGCAGCATCAACAGGCAGAGCAATCTTTCCTCATAATGAAGCACGCCGTCGACTTTTGCCAGCACTTGCTGATCCAGTGTAAGACTGGGGATAACGACTACGGTTTTGGGCGCAAGCGTATCTGGGAAAAAAAATTGAAACTGACGGGAAAAGCCATGTTGTATTTTTTTGAACTGATGGCGTTCCTCCTCCGATCCAGGCGGCGGGAAACTGGCAACAGGTTGTCTTAAAAGAGTGTGCTTGGAGGTTGATCCCGGCATTCCGTTTTGTTTAGGTTATTTGAAAGATGGGAAAAAAACATAGATAGTGGACTGAGGCTAGTCATATAAGGTATTGAGAGTGGTCACAATTACTCATCTTAACTATTTTGATAATATAATTTAATAATAAATAATTTTGCACCCCAATGATCAAGAATATCAGTACATTTTTTAAAATAAAACCCGCTGTTGCGGTGGGTTTTTTGTTCTCCGTTTCCAGTCTGTTGTTCGGCACCTGGGTGGCTGCCATACCGGGTATCAAGTACAAACTGGGTTTTACGGATGGCAGCCTTGGCCTTTCCTTATTACTGTCCCCATTGGGTGCCATTACGGGCATGTTATTGTCAACCAGGGTGTTCAGCAAAATAGAAGTGGGCAAATGGATGTTGGGAGGTTATTCGGCCCTCTGCATCATTATGCTATTACAGATAAATTCGGTGAACCGATGGATGTTTTGGGCCTGTTTGTATTGTTATGGCACCATCAGCTTTTTGAATGGGGTATCTTCCAATGCCACGGTCAACCTATTGGAGAAAAAATACAATCGGCTCATGATGAGCACCTGTCATGGCATGTACAGCTTGGGTGGCGCCGTGAGTGCGGGGCTGGCCGCTCTTTTGTTTTCCGTACATGTCACTTCCCAATGGCAAATTGTCATCGTATCATTAACCATCATTGTAGTGTTAATTTCTAATAAGGAACATTTATTGGGCAATAAAGAAATCATCCATTCGAGATCAGGCATCAAGCTCCCTTCATTGGCCATTATGGGCATTTCATTTATCTGTATGGTCAGTTTTATGGCAGAAGGTTGTGTTGCTGACTGGAGTGCCATCTATTTTAAGGAAGTGCTCCATTCCCCCAAAGCATTTATGAGTTTGGGTTATGCCGGTTTTTCGGTAGCCATGACCGTTGGTAGGCTCAATGGCGACACCCTCATCTCAAGGTTTGGAAGCAAAAACATTGTGATTGCTGGGGCCATGATTGCTTCTTTGGGTTTTTTGATGGTGGTACTGGCCCCGACCGTTATGTTTGCCATTGCAGGTTATATACTTATTGGGCTTGGTTGCTGTTGCATTGTTCCTGTATTGTTCAGCGCTTCTGCCAATATACCCGGGGTTAGCACGGTTGAAGGTTTTGCCATGGTAACCACAGGTGGACTGATTGGCTTTTTGACCGGCCCTTCTTTAATCGGTTTTATATCTGAAAAAGCCGGACTCTCCAAGGCTCTATCATTATTGATTTTGATGACCTTGCTGGCTGCCTTTGCCGCATGGAGAAACCAGTTTCTGGTGAACAAGAAAACCATTGATGGATCCTTGTCTTTTGATGAGCAGTTGTATTGATGAAGTGATTTGTAAAAAATCCTCTCAACCGATTGGATTTAAGGTTACACTTTTTTATTAAAGGCTGGATGAAATTTATGTAGGGTCTCCCGAAGATATTCCCTATCCAAATGCGTGTATATTTCTGTTGTGGTGATACTTTCATGCCCCAACATTTCCTGAACAGCACGGAGGTTGGCGCCGCCTTCCACCAAATGGGTGGCAAAAGAGTGGCGGAAAGTATGTGGTGAGATATTTTTTTTGATTTCCGCTTTTTTTACCAAATCCTTTAAAAGTAAAAAAATCATTACCCGCGATAGTTTGCTGCCCCTGCGGTTGAGAAAGAGGATGTCTTCCTGTCCCGGTTTTACGGGTACGTGCACACGTATTTCATGTAGGTAGATTTTGATGTATTTGATAGCGGCACTCCCAATCGGCACCAATCTTTCCTTATCGCCTTTTCCAATCACCCGTATAAAGCCAACATCCATATAAAGACAGGAAATGCGCAGGTTGACCACTTCGCTTACCCTTAACCCACAACTGTACATGGTTTCCAATATGGCTTTATTGCGTCCCCCCTCTGGCGTGCTGAGGTCAATTTGGGAGATAATCTTTTCTATCTCGTCAAAAGAAATTACATCAGGCAGCTTTCTTTGCAGCTTGGGAGTTTCCAGCAACATGGTTGGGTCCTTGTGCACCAGATCTTCCATCGCACAATATTTATAGAAAGAACGGATGCCCGAAATAATACGCGATTGTGAACTGGCGGTCATACCCAAACCTCCAATCCATTGTAGGAATTGTTGAAGGTCCTTCAGTTCAATATTGGCAGGCGTTTTCATGCCATGTGCTTGCTGCAGAAACTCGGTGAGCTTATCGATATCATGCAGATAAGCTTCCACTGAATGATCGGACAGCGATTTCTCCAATTGCAGGTAGGCTTTGAATCCGTTCTTATAGGCATCCCACATGCCGCAAGTTTATATCTTAATCAGGAAACCCTGAAAATTTTCTTTGCAGCTAATCGAGTTTGATCCATATTTGCCGATCAAGAAAATCATTCATGGCAACTATTAATCTCCGTTCGTTCAAACAATTGGTTAGGCACAATAAGAAGCGTATCAAATCTTTTATGACCCGTCTCGATAAGACCCCCCCAAGAGGGTTGGATGTGATGAAGCTGGAGGAAGACAAAAAAGTTTGGAAAGAACTGGACTGTCTGGATTGTGCCAATTGCTGCAAGACCATGTCGCCCACCTATACCAAAAAAGATTTGCTGCGCATCTCTGCCCATTTGAACATGGATGAAAAATCATTCCGCGAAAAATGGCTTTATAAGGACAAGACCGGCGATTGGATGAACAAAAGTCAACCTTGCCAGTTTCTGGACCTGAAAACGAATATGTGCGATATCTATGCCGTTCGACCCGCCGACTGTGCTGGTTTTCCCCATCATAACAAAAAGAAGATGACGGACTATATGCATGTGTACAAACAGAATATAGAGTATTGTCCGGCCACTTATAAATTGGTGGAGAAGATGAGGGAGCGGATGGGGAAATAGTTGGTAGTTCATAGTTCTTAGTCGATAGACCATAGTTGATGGTTCATAGTTGATAGTTCATAGTGGAAGACATGGAGTGATATGGCAATACTAATAAGTTTCATCAGCATCTTAAAATGAAGTCCATGAACCATCAACTATGAACCATCAGCTACATATAAACATCCTCCAACAAAAAATATTCAACTGGCTCCCCCTTTTTCATCATGATGGACAGCACATCAAACTGAATACGCTTCCATTGTTTGTATTGGTATAAATATTCTTCAGCAGCATTCATCAGGTTTTCCATTTTCTTTTTCCCAACGCTTTGTTCTGGTTCACCAAACAGCTTGCTGCGACGGGTTTTCACTTCTATAAAATGTAGTACGCCATTCTTGCTGGCAATCAGATCCACTTCATAGTGCATATGCCGCCAGTTAATATGCAGCACTTCATAACCTTGACTGCTGAACCAATCATGAGCAAGTTGCTCACCCTTTTTCCCTAAATCGTTATGATCTGCCATTGATAATTTTCTTTTCGTTTACTTTGGCATGAAATCAACCATATGGATCATGCTAAAAATAAAGTTTTCAAACTGATCGGCAAAGCCCAACATTATGCTTGGGGCGGGCATAGCTTTATTGCCAGTTTATTGGGCCATCCCAATAAGCCAATTGCAGAATATTGGATGGGCGCCCATCATAATGCCAGTTCCGAGATACTTTTCAACGATGGCAAGACAGCCAAGCTCAATGAATACATTTGCAAATTTCCTTTGGAAACTTTGGGCGAACCTGTTTTTGAAAAATTTGGCAAACTGCCTTATCTCCTAAAAATATTGGATGTGAAAGACATGCTTTCCATACAGGTACACCCTTCCAAAGAAAATGCGGAGATTGAATTTGCCAAAGAGCAAGCAAGTGGTATTGCGGTAGATGCACCAAACCGAAACTATAAAGACAATAACCACAAACCGGAATTGGCACTGGCTTTGGGCGAGTTCTGGTTGCTCCATGGTTTTAAATCGGAACAAAAACTAAAGTCGACCCTACAGAATGTATATGAGCTGAAGCCTTTGTTGACCGTTTTTGAAAGTGGCGGTTATTACGAACTGTACCGGGTGGTGATGGAAATGGATCAGCAAGTAGTGAACCAAATGCTGCAACCTTTGCTCGACAAAATCATGACTGCCTATCAAAAAAACCAATTGGAAAAAACCGATGAGCATTTCTGGGCAGCCCGGGCCGCATTGACCTATAACCAGCCGGACAAAATCGATCGGGGCATTTTCTCAATTTACTTTTTCAATCTCTTGAAGCTTAATCCCGGTGAGGCTATTTTTCAGGAAGCAGGCCTACCACATGCCTATCTGGAAGGCCAGAATGTGGAGATCATGTCCAATTCCGACAATGTGCTGCGCGGAGGGCTAACCCCAAAACATATTGATGTAAAGGAACTGCTGAAGCATATAAAATTTGAGGAAACCATCCCCCGTATTATTTATGAAAAAAAATTAGATGACCATGTTTGGTCCTACCCAACAACCGCAACAGATTTTGAACTCTCTAAAATTGAACTGAAAAAAAATGAGCATGCATCTGTAATATCGGAATCGGCGGAAATATTTTTTGTGATGAAGGGGAATGTTGAAATCAAAGAGCAAGCCCATCATTTAACCCTTTCAAAAGGCGAAGCCTTTGTGAGCTTCCATGCAAGCGGTTTTGATATAGATGCTTTAGATAATGCATTGTTATATGTGGCTTCAGTTCCTTTTCCACAACCCTGAATAAATTGAAAAATAAATCTCGGAAAGCGTTAATTTTGTAACAAAGTTGAAATTATGAAACTGAACAAGCAGGTTGTCTTTACTATTTTATTATTAACACTAGTAGCTGCATTGTACCGTATTGTGCCGGGCAGGCCTTTTGGCTTTGCACCACAGATTGCAATGGCTGTATTTGCAGGCGCTATTTTCAAAAATAAGAAATGGGCATTTGCCATCCCCGTCATTTCCATGCTACTCTCTGATGTTTTTTATCAGGTATTATACATGAACGGACTTTCTGAAATGCAGGGCTTTTATGAAGGGCAATGGCAGAACTATCTTCTTTTTGCATTATTGGTGTTGATTGGTTTTGCTATCAGGAAAATCAATCTGCGCAATGTTTTTCTGGCTTCCTTGATGGCACCTACCGTGTATTTCCTATTGTCGAATTTTTTGGTATGGGCAAGTTATGGTCCTACCGCCGGATACAATCGGCCTAAAACATTTTCTGGTTTGATGATGTGCTATGGCGATGGCATTCCATTTTATAAATGGAGCATTGTGGCCACACTGGTTTTCAGTGCTATATTCTTTGGCACCTATTATTTGGTGAACAGAAAAAAACAAACACTCGTCAACGCTTGATATTATTTTAATCTTTGCCCGAAGCCATGCTTATTGCATGGCTTTTTTTATGGTCCTTAGCTCAGAAATTCTATACAACATCTTAGCTGGCTGGATTGCAAACTTGTGAATTGATATTGGGATTTGCAGCGTCTTATTTCAACATGTTGAACCAAGTTCATATAGCTTTGACAGTTCTTAATTATATAATCATTATCAAAGTTCCCTTAAAAAATCTTCTTTATCTACTTTTACGGAACGGATCATTTCTGCAAAATTGAACTTCTTTCGCATCGCCTCCACGCAACGGACAATCCGTTTGGCCTTGGTGGTATCGGTCTTTGCCGATTTTATCCAATTGCCAAAATAGTTTTGATGGGATAAAGGCAGGCTTTTGAAATAGGCATAAGCTTCAGGCTCATCTTTCAAACAATCAATCAATGCTGTTGGAGGTTTAGGTTTGTTGCTATCCAATTCCAGTTGCACCAACAACTTCATCCCCTTATTTTTTTTGATAGCTTTTCGGATGTTCGCATTCAGTGCCATGATAAATTGCCCTTCACCCATGGGCAACAAACTCACGCCCTTGATCTCATAATCGTCTAATTTCCCTTTTACCCTAAATGATTTTTTATTACCGGGGATTAATTTTTCAGAAACGGCAATGGGTATCTTAATATAACTCCACCCCGTTTTTTCGCCCATTTCAGCAAACTGTAATATAGTGGCAGGAAACTGAACCATTTTTATAGAATCTGGTTAAACTCCAATCTTTCCCCATCGGGCCCAACGATATTAAAATATTTACATCCTCGATCCCAGAATGGCAAAAAAACAGGTGCCGGTTCCAATACCTGAAAAGCCTCCCGTTTTAGTTCTGCAAAAGCCTGGTCAATATCACTCACATCAAAAGCAATATGATCTACATGACCATTTTTCCGCTCTCGGATTTCTCTAAGATCTTTTTCGGGGAACTGATAAAGTTCCATTACCATCTCCCCTTTTTGCATCATCGCAACCCTACCCTTTTCACCTTCATAATCAAAGGAGGAAGCCATCACGTTTTCAAAGCCCAGCTTTTGATAAAAAATCTCCGACCTTTTTAAGTCGGTTACGGGTATCCCTACATGTTGAATCTTGTTGAAAGAGAACTCCATAAATTATTTTTTTACGATCACAAATTTTTCGGCCTTGGCATGTATCGAACCAATGGGCTCAGCATATAATTGGTTTGCTTCCAACAAAGCTTTTACCTCATGGGCCATGGAAGGAGAAACCGCAATCAAAAGCCCACCACTTGTTTGTGGATCGGCAAGTATTGTTTTAGCATACTCAGGGTCTACAGATTGATCAAAGCCAATTTTAGCACCATAGCTTTCCCAATTCCGATTCGTACCACCGGGTACGGAATGGGCATCAATATATTTTTTTAGATCCGGCATAATCAAGGGTACTTTTTCAAAATCCACGATAGCGCTCAGCCCACTACCTTCTACCATTTCGGTGAGATGGCCCAGCAATCCAAAGCCAGTCACATCCGTCATGGCATGCACGCCTTTCAATTTTCCAAGGGCTGCACCTACTTTGTTCAACTGCATCATTTGCTGAGGTGCTAATGACTTATCAGCCTCTTTGAGCAATCCTTTTTTCTCTGCCGTGGTTAAAATGCCCACTCCAATTCTTTTGGTAAGAAATAACAAATCGCCTTCTTGTGCAGTATTGTTCTGTTTGATGCTGGCAATATCCACCAATCCATTTACAGCCAGTCCGAAAATCGGTTCGGGCGAGTCAATGCTATGACCTCCCGCTAAGGGAATGCCCGCTTCTTTGCAAATGCTCCGGCTACCTTCCACCACCCGCTTCGCGATTTCTGGGGGCAATACATTCACAGGCCAACCCAATATTGCGATAGCCAAAATAGGTTGACCACCCATCGCATATACATCGCTGATGGCATTGGCTGAAGCAATCCGGCCAAAATCATAAGGATCATCTACAATTGGCATAAAAAAATCGGTAGTGGAAATCAGTGCCTGACCATTTCCCAAATCATATACGGCGGCATCATCTTTACTATGGTTGCCTACCAGTAATTTGTCATTATCAGGCATTACAAAATTGCTCTCCAATATCTGATCGAGTACTTTGGGCGATAGTTTACAGCCACAGCCTGCACCATGAGAATATTGCGTAAGCTTGATGGCTTTTTTTTCGTTTGTCGTTATCATACCATTATATTTTCTTGTCTGCCCAAAAGCATTTCCGTATTTGCTAAGCTGTCTACCGAAGGGCAAGGGATTTTACAAATCTGATCCTTTTTATCTTCCCGCATCAGGAACAAACTTTTTGAATACCATTTATCATAGTATTTCAATAATATCGAGAAACAGTTCTCGACATCATCATCCAATAAATAATTCACAGCCGTTTTGGTTTCCAGTGGACCCAATCTTTTTTTGATGCGCATAATGGCATTGACCAGTTTTTCTTTTTCGAATTTACCATAACCTTCTACAATATGTTTCAACCGCTCCTCGAAAGGGATATCCATAAAAAAAAGTGGGCTGGTCTGTTTGTCATTGTACATATTCGTAGGGATATTCACGGTACCGATTCGCTGGCTTTCATCCTCCAGCCATATCGTGGGATGCACAGATGCTGTTGATAATGCCAAAGCCAATAAATTCTCGAACATTTCCTGCGTGGGCTGGGGCGGCTCGCCGAGATTACCAAAAGCAGAACCTTTATGGCAGGCTAATGCCTCCAAATCGATAACGGTTTCTCCCTTTTGCTGCAATGCTTTAATAATGCCAGTCTTACCACTGCCGGTATAACCGCCCAATACCTTAAAAGGGTAGTTTTTTTCAAATTGGAGAAGCACCCATTTCCTGAATGTTTTGTACCCACCGGCAAGCGTGTACACTTTAAACCCGTACAAATCCAGCAGCCAAGCTACTCCGGCACTGCGCATGCCACCGCGCCAGCAATGAACCAACACGGTTTTCTTATTTCCCTGCTGGATATCGGTTTTCGTTAATCCCGTTAACTGTTCCACCGTTTCCACCATTGAAGCCATCTTTACACCAAAATATTGAAGGCCAATCTTGATGGCTTTTTCCCGACTTTGCTGTTTGTATGTCGTGCCCACCACCTTCCTTTCTTCATCAGTAAAAAGTGGCAGGCTATGCGCACCTGGAATATGGGCATGCGCAAACTCAGCAGGGCTACGCACATCCAGCACCAGTGCGGATTTGCCAAGCTCTATAAATTTTTCCACCCCTATTTTTTCTATTGCCATGGAAGACAAATATACGAGATAGAATGAAGGGCAGATAAGGATATTAGAACAGACTGGACATGGTGGAGGTAGGCCACCAACAAATCCTACATAAAAACATTGAAGGGCTTATATATTGTAGTAATATTCCTTTCAATTATTCGAGCCAAGAAGTTTGCAAAACTGGTTAAGTTCATTAACTTAGGATCTGTTTCCGCCTTATCTTACCTCATTCGCATATCTCCCTAAATTAGTAGCATGAAATTAGTATTGGTTTCTTTATTATTTTTTTGCCATGCCCATCTCTCGGCACAAGTAATCCGGTTCTCCGATAACCCGAATAATGGCAGCATTATTTGGTTCACTTCCTTTACTGTAAAAAATGGTACAACCGTAACCCCTGTAGACAATTATCAAGCCGCCATTTTAAAAAATGGGATTGGAGAGAAATATCTGCTCGTTATAAACTCCAGCGATTGGCTCAAGGGTACCAAAAGCAGGCCATCTCAATTGGCCATCTATGAAACCCCGGGCTATGCCATGCATGTGGTGCTGGACTTTGACAACTATAAATTCAAATTCTACCCATGGAATGCCAAGGATTTTGCTGGGCCCGCCCATCATAGCGATACCCAACTAAATTTTATTGGCAACGACCACAAGCCACATTCTATTTCCTTTGCGGATTTTGTGGGGAGATAGGGGTGGATGGGGATTAGGAATTAGGAATTAGGAATTAGGGATTTGTAATTGGGAATTGGAGGATTTCGGGATTTGGAGATTTCGGTAAGATTGTCGTTAAAATAATCATGCAAGAAAAGCTGTTGTTTCTTGCCTGTTTTTTAGAATTGAAATCAACAGTTTTAAAGTTTTGACTCACTAACTTATACCCAAACTCTGTTTAGCCTTTGAACTTTTTCTTTAACGCATTCAGTGCATCGTTCATATCCATTTTCGAAAGGTCTTTCTCACTCGCCCCGGCATGTACCTTTGGTTTAGGTCGGCTGTTTCTGGCAGGTGCATCCTGGGTCTGTTTGATTGATAATGCAATCCGCTTTCTTACCACATCCACTTCCAACACTTTTACCTGCACCTTATCATTTAGTTTTAATACTTCAGATGGGTCTGTAATATATTGATGAGCTATTTCACTCACATGCACCAGCCCATCCTGTTTTACGCCAATATCCACAAAAGCGCCAAACCTCGTAATATTTGTCACAATCCCCGGCACCAACATTCCTTCCTTTACATCTTCAATCGAAAAAATACTGGCATACTCAAATTGCTCCAACTCACTGCGTGGATCCAGTCCCGGTTTCTTCAACTCGTTCAGTATATCATTAATGCTGAGCACACCAATCTCCGCTGTCATATATTTTTTGGGATCAACCTGTTTCAACAAAGCTTCATTGCCAATCAATGAACTCAATTCTGTATTTAGGTCTTTGGCAATCTGCGCCACCAATTTATAGGCCTCGGGGTGAACCGCACTTGCATCCAATGGATTGGCGCTTTCTTTGATCCTCAAAAAACCGGCACATTGTTCAAATGCTTTGCCACCCAGCCTAGGCACTTTCAATAACTGGTTACGGTCGGTAAACTTCCCTATTTCATTCCGATGCTTGATGATATTGTCGGCCAACGTGTCGCCGATACCGCTCACATAGCTAAGCAAATGTCGGGATGCCGTGTTCAGGTTTACGCCAACCTGGTTCACACAACTGACCACGGTCTGATCCAATCTTTCTTTAAGCCGGAACTGGTTCACATCGTGTTGGTACTGCCCTACCCCAATACTCTTGGGATCAATCTTTACCAGTTCAGCCAAGGGATCCATCAATCTTCGGCCAATACTCACGGAACCCCTCACCGTAACATCATAATCGGGAAATTCTTCTCTAGCATTTTCAGAAGCGGAATACACAGAGGCTCCATCTTCATTAACCAGAAAAATGGGTTTGCCCAATTGGAGCTGTTTGATAAATTGCTCGGTTTCCCTACCCGCTGTACCATCCCCAATCGCAAATACTTCTGTCTGATATCTGACAACCAGTTCCCGAATCTTATGCTCGGCATCATATTTCCGATTGGCTTCATGGATATAGATCACATCATTCACCAGCATCTCCCCTTTCTCATCCAGGCAAACCACTTTGCAGCCAGTGCGATAACCAGGATCAATCGCCAATATCCTTTTTGAACCCAATGGGGCACTCAATAACAATTGCTTTAGATTCTCGGCAAATACATTAATGGCTTCCTCATCGGCCTTTGTTTTTAATGCCATCCTGAATTCGGATTCCAAGCTCGGTTGTAGCAATCGCTTATAAGCATCCTTGATCGATTTTTTTACCTGCTCCACCGAACTATTCAGACTTCCAGTAACATATTGTTTTTCGATCAGCTCCAATGCATCTTCTTCCAATGGGGCAATACCCATTCGCAAGAAACCTTCGAGAAAGCCACGCAGCACTGCCAATATTCGGTGCGACGGCACTTTATGTATCGGTTCACTAAAATCAAAATAATCTTTGTATTTAATAGCCTCGATTTCTTTATCGGCCAAAACCTTACTATGGAGGGTGGCTGTACTTTCAAATAGTTTACGAAGTTTTGCCCGAACAGCCGCATCTTCATTCACCATTTCTGCAATGATATCCCTAGCTCCCTGCAGTGCTGCATCCACATCTTTCACGTTTTCGGAAATATATTTGGAGCCTTCCGTGTTCAGGTCAGTTTCTTTTTGTTCCAAAATCAAAATAGCCAAAGGTTCGAGCCCATGCTCTTTAGCAGCCTGCGCCTTGGTTTTCCGCTTGGGTTTGTATGGCAAGTAAATATCTTCCAGTTCGGCAATCGTGATGGCTTTATCAATCTTTGCCTGCAATGCTTCGGTCATTTTGCCCTGATCGGTAATCGTCTTCTCAATAAAAGTTTTGCGGTCTGCAAATTCTTTGAGCAATTTAGATTGATCCTGAATCTGCTGTATCTGTACTTCATCCAAAGCACCGGTTTTATCTTTTCGGTATCGAGCTATAAAAGGGATAGTGGCACCTTCACCCAACAGTTCCAGAACAGCTTCTACTTGTGCCTTACGAATATTTAAGGATGAGGCAATTGCTTGTGAAAACTCCAACATAGATAATGAATTTATGGGCAGCGAATATAGATGCAGAAATGAAAAAGAAAAATTTTTAAAATCGAATGTGGAAAAGAAATAAAAATCAAGCTATCATATTAAAAATCACAAGCTATAAAAATTCCTTTCATATCCATCCAAACTTGAATTAGTCAGATTTTAACAAGAGGCAGGGAATGGTTTTCAAGAGTTCAGCCTTCTCAAAATCGCAACTGGTAAACTGCAAACTGTTTTTTACCTTTGCCGCACTTATGGCAGAAAAAATATTGATTCTTGATTTCGGTTCACAATATACCCAACTGATTGCCCGTGCCGTTCGCGAGGCAAATGTTTATTGCGAGATCATTCCCTTTCATAAACAGATTGAGTTCGACGACTCCATTAAAGGTATTATACTATCCGGATCTCCCTTTTCAGTGAATGATGCAAAAGCGCCCTTGGTACAAGTAGCCGCACTGAATGCAAAAGTGCCTGTGTTGGGCATTTGTTATGGGGCACAGCTTACAGCCAAGCAGTTTGGCGGTACCGTGGCCAATAGCAATAAGCGTGAATATGGCCGAGCCAAATTGCATATACAGCAGCAGGACGTGTTGTTGCAAAACGTTAGTGAACATTCACAGGTTTGGATGAGCCATGCCGATACCATTTTAGAACTCCCCAGCGGGTTTCAGGTATTGGCCACAACAGAAAATATTCCTTATGCTGCTTTCAAAAAAAGCGATAGCAGTCTTCCCCTATATTGTTTGCAGTTCCATCCAGAAGTTTACCATTCTGTGGAAGGAAAAAAAATCATTCAAAACTTTCTGGTACAGATCTGTCATTGCACTCAGGACTGGACAGCCGCCCATTTTATCAGCGATACCGTTGAACGCTTAAAAAAACAGATTGGAAAACGCAAAGTGGTGATGGCACTGAGCGGCGGCGTGGATTCCACTGTGGCAGCCACCCTGATACACCGAGCCATCGGGAAAAAACTATTTGGCGTTTTTGTTGACAATGGCGTACTCCGCAAAAATGAGTTTGAGGAAGTGCTGGCTACTTATAAAAAGATAGGCCTAAACGTGAAGGGGGTGGATGCTAAAAAGGTATTTTACAAAAAACTAAAAGGCAAAACCGATCCCGAGGAAAAGAGAAAAGTTATTGGCAAACAGTTTATCAAAATCTTCCAAGAAGAGGCAACGAGGATAGAAGGGGTTGAGCTATTGGGGCAAGGCACTATTTATCCAGATGTGATTGAAAGCGTTTCGGTACATGGACCTTCCGTTACTATTAAATCACATCATAATGTAGGTGGACTTCCCAAGAAAATGCATTTAGACCTCGTAGAGCCACTGCGTTTTCTTTTCAAAGATGAAGTGCGGAGGGTGGGCCATGAATTGGGTATCCCCGATGAAATGTTGCAACGTCACCCTTTCCCCGGGCCAGGACTGGCTATTCGGATTTTGGGCGAAGTGAACGCAGAAAAAGTTAAGCTCTTACAAGAAGCTGACCATATTTATACCCAAGCCCTGCGCGACAAGCATCTCTATTCCAGTGTATGGCAGGCTGGCACGATTTTGTTACCAGTAAAAAGCGTGGGAGTAATGGGTGATGAACGGACCTATGAATTTACGGTGGCTCTACGGGCTGTTACCTCGGTGGATGGAATGACAGCAGATTGGGCGCATCTTCCATATGATTTTTTAGCTGATGTTTCCAATGAGATCATCAATAATGTAAAGGGCATCAACCGGGTGGTCTACGACATCAGTAGCAAACCACCTGCTACCATTGAATGGGAATAGATAGCGAATGCTAAACGATAAGTTGCTAAGTTTGTATAGGAAAACAACAACTCGTTATCAGTTTTATTACCGACCATTCAAAACCAAAAATATTAAGCTCATCATATGAAATCATGGATACGGTATTTCCTGCTTATCATCTTATTCGTCAGTGCAGTAAAAATACAGGCACAGACTGAACCCGTCGATAAGCCAAAGCATATTGCCTTTTTTGTACCCTTATATCTCGACTCAGCCTTTGACGACACTGGTAATTATCGTTACGATAAAAACTTTCCCAAATTCCTCAGCCCGGGACTCGAATTTTATGAGGGGGCACAATTGGCGCTCGATTCCCTTAAAAAGGAAGGACTAAAGCTTGAAATCAGTTTATACGATACCAAGTCGCGTACAAAAAGTATTCAGGATATAGTGCAAAGTGAGGGATTCCAAAACACCGAACTCATTATTGGTCATATCTCTCCATCAGAAATCCGTCTGCTGGCCAATGCAGCTTACCTTAAAAAAATCCCTTTTATCAATACAAACTATCCCAATGATGGTAATATCCTGAATAACCCTAGCCTGGTTATCCTGAATTCCACTCTAAAAACACATTGCGAAGGCATCTATAAGTTCCTGCAAAAAAATTACGCTACTTCCAACATCACAGTATTCGGGAAAAACGGTTTGATGGAACAGCGACTCAAAAGCTATTTTTCCGATGCGGAAAAATCAACCTTATCTGTTCCTTTAAAATTAAAGTTTATCAGTGTGGATAATAATATAAACCCTGAGCAACTTTCAAAATATCTGGATAGTAATATCCAGAATATTTGTGTGCTGGCTAGTCTGGATGAAAATTTTGCACGTACCTTTTGCGCTCAGGTATCGGCATTGGGAAAATCCTATCATACAACCATTATGGGCATGCCTACTTGGGACAATATTGATTTTTTGCCAGAAGAGTATAGCGGCCCCGAAATTATTTATAGCACCCCTTTTTATATTAATCCCAATGATAGCTTGGTAAAGTCCATACAACAATATTTTTACACCAATTATTTCATGAAGGGAAGTGATATGATTATCCGTGGATTTGAAACCACTTATCATTTCGCAAAATTGTTGAATCTGTTTGGCAGCGACCTAACCAACCATATTGATAGTAAAAAGTTTGAAGTCATCAACAATTTTGATATTGAACCTGTTTATACCAATAAACAAAATACCAGCCCCGATTACTACGAAAACAAAAAACTCTACTTTGTGAAAAGGGTAGATGGTAAGGTGACTGCGGTTTATTAAACTCAGCTTATTAAACCAGGGATTTGTATTATATTAGAGAATATTCCATTCTCTATGTTTTAATTTTATCCAACATGAAGAAGATTTTTACATTGGTATCCTTTGCACTATGCTGCTTGGCCTTCAATAGAGTTACTATACAAAACCCGAATCCGGAAGAACCTGAATATATCCCACCCAGTCCCCAAAGAGATGGTGATCCTAAAATCGGTTATGAATACCTGATCACAGGCGACTATCTAAAAAGTGGCATTCCTTTCAGCTATTATAAATTGGCTTATGGCAAAAGAAACAGTGAATATTTGAAAAGGGATAGCCTGAACGAGGGCATCAGCTATGAGTTCACGGCCGTAAAAGCATCCAATGGAGAGATTGTGGTTGCCCCCAATTGCCTACAATGCCACGCCCAGGTTATCGATAATAAATTAATCATGGGCCTAGGTAATTCAACGGTCGATTTTACTTCTGGGGAAAGAGTCAATGCGTCCAATGCCGCAATCGCCGAAAGCTTTTTGAAAAAAACCAGTCGGAAAAAATATGAAGCGGCCGAACCCTTCCTAAAAGTGGTGAAAGTCGTCAGTAAGCAATTGCGGACACAGGTAAGGGGCGTGAACACCGCCGACCGTTTGGCTGCTTTACTGGCTGCGCATAGAAACCCACAGACTTTTAGATGGAGCGATACCGCCATGATGGACATACCAGAGCAAGTGATACCTTCCGATGTGCCCGCATGGTGGCTCGTAAAGAAAAAACATGGTCTTTTTTATAATGGCTTTGGCAGGGGCGATTTTGGCAGGTTTTTGATGGCCTCCAATTTATTAACAGTAACCGACACCTCCGAATCGAATGAAGTGGATACACATTTCAATAACGTGCTCGCCTATCTGAAAACAATAGAGCCACCCAAATACCCCTACTCCATTAATCAATCACTGGCTAAAGAAGGGGGTATTATCTTCGTTCAAAATTGTTCAAAATGTCATGGCAACGGTGATGAGTATCCCAATCTGTTGATTCCCGAATCGATCATCAAAACAGATTCCTTTTTATACAAAAGCAATTATCAGAACCCTCAGTTTGTGGATTGGTTCAATAATAGTTGGTTTGCCCAAGGGGACCATCCAGCCAAGTTGGTGCCTTATAATGGGTATATGGCGCCGCCATTGGATGGGGTTTGGATCACGGCCCCTTATTTCCATAACGGATCAGTGCCAACGCTGGAAGCGGTTTTGAACAGCAAGGAGCGCCCCCAATATTGGTCCAGAAATTACAAAAAGCTAGAGTATGATTATCAAAAAGTAGGTTGGAAATATTCCGTGGATAAAAAGCCAGGGGGCTCCACTGTCTATAATACTGACCTGCCGGGCTATGGTAACTACGGCCATTATTTCGGCGACCATTTGACTAATAAGGAAAGGAAGGCCGTGATCGAGTATTTAAAAACATTGTGACTTTTTTTGACCAGCTTCATCACTTTACCCAACATCCTTGTGTCACTCTCTTGTACATTTGTGCCATAAGCAACATCAGCGTTTAATCTAGTGTTAGTTTAAGCGTAAAAATGTCGTTAAACCCTCACAGGTTTTTGGTGAAATATAAAATAAATCAGGCTATTGAAAACCTGTGAGGTTTAGTCATCTAATATTTAACTTAAAGCTAGTTTCAAACCATTTTTATTGTATCTGCAGCAAACCATAGGTTATAAAATAGTGCGCCAATGGCTGACAGATAAAAACCTGAGCCCTTTTGCTTTTCAGGAAGAGGCCTGGCAACATATTATCGATCATAAATCAGGACTGGTAAATGCTCCCACCGGCTGTGGCAAAACCTATTCGGTATTTCTTGGTGCAGTCATTGATTTTATCAATCATCATCCAACCAATTATAAAACCAAATCAAAAAATGGTTTACAACTGTTATGGATAACTCCTTTGCGTGCTTTAGCCAAAGATATTGGCCGTGCTATGGAAGAAGTGATCAATGAACTGGGCATGAGTTGGAAAATCGGTATCCGCAATGGCGATACAGAAATCAGCGAAAGACAGAAACAAAAAAGACAGATGCCCGAAGTGCTGATCATTACTCCAGAAAGCCTTCATTTATTATTGGCACAAAAAAACTATCCCGAAATATTTCAATCCCTCAAAATCATAGCAGCAGACGAATGGCATGAACTGCTTGGAAGCAAACGTGGCGTGCAAGTGGAGCTTGCTATTTCAAGGATTGTGCATGTAAATAGACAATGGTCAATGGTGAATAGTGAAAACATTGAACCTGCATTATCAACCAAAAATGAACTACCCGTTTCTACCCAATTTCTTCCCTCCACCCCAAACCCCAAACCTTCCACCTTAAACCCCACAACCTTCAGCCTCTCTATCTGGGGCATCAGCGCTACCATCGGTAATCTGGATGAGGCCAAGGACGTGTTGCTGTCATCTTTAAATGAAGAAGGGATCATTGTAAAAGCGTCTATCAAAAAAAATATATCCATTGAATCCATCCTTCCCGACGAAATTGAAAAATATCCTTGGTCGGGTCATCTCGGCATCAAGCTGATCCATAAAGTCATTCCCATTATTCTCGAAAGCAGGACCACGCTTATTTTCATCAACACCAGGGGAATGAGCGAGATGTGGTATCAATCACTGTTGAATGCCTGTCCCGATTTGGCTGGAGCTATTGCCCTGCATCATGGTTCCATTGATATGGAACTAAGGGTATGGGTTGAAGAGGCCTTGCATGCAGGAAAGCTTAAAGCAGTGGTGTGTACCGCCAGCCTCGATCTGGGAGTGGATTTTCGGCCAGTCGAGACCGTTATACAAGTCGGCTCACCTAAAGGGGTGGCTCGTTTTTTACAACGTGCCGGAAGAAGTGGTCATCAACCGGGGGAAATTAGTAAAATATATTTTCTGCCCACCCATTCGCTGGAGTTGGTGGAAGGTGCTGCATTAAAAACAGCCATGGAAGTCAACTCAATTGAAAGCCGTCAGCCAATGTTGCTTTGCTTTGACGTATTGGTGCAATACCTGTCTACACTGGCTGTTTCTGATGGCTTTTATCCGGATGCTTTATGTAGGGAAATCAAATCAACTTATTGTTTTCGGGAAATGACCGAAGAGGAATGGGAAGCCATCTTGCATTTTATTTCTGCTGGAGGCGCGGCACTACAACAATACGACGAATTCAAGAAAGTAGAAATCATTAATGGCTTGTACAAAATCAATAGCCGAAAAGTAGCCATGCGCCACCGTTTACATATCGGTACCATAGTAAGCGATTCCATGATGAAAGTAAAATTCACTAGTGGTGGCTATGTGGGGGTGATTGAAGAATATTTTATCTCCCGATTGCAGCCCGGTGATGTGTTTACGTTGGCTGGCAGAAACTTGGAATTTGTGATGATCAAGGATATGACGGCCTTGGTACGCAAATCAAATGCAAAGAAATCCATCGTACCGAGTTGGCAGGGAGGACGCATGCCGCTTTCTGCCAATCTTGGCTTCATGCTCCGAAGAAAATTGGATGAAGCCATTGGTCCAGGTAAAAAAGAAATTGAACTGAAAGTGCTGAAACCGCTTTTTGATTTACAGCAGCAACTTTCGCAAGTACCGAAAGAAAATGAATTATTGATCGAACATATTGAAACAAAGGATGGCTACCATCTTTTTGCTTATCCTTTTGAAGGCAGGCTGGTTCATGAAGCCATGGCCGCCTTGCTGGCCTATCGCATCAGTCGGACCCTCCCAATCAGCTTTTCTTTTGCCATGAACGATTATGGGTTTGAGCTATTGAGCGACCAGCCAATACCACTGGATGATAGTAATGCTTACGAATTGTTTTCCCCAACCAATCTCAGTACCGACATTCAAAAAAGTGTGAACAGTGCCGAAATGGCGAAGCGAAAGTTCCGCGATATTGCTGTCATTGGTGGATTGATTTTCCAAGGTTACCCCGGTGAGTATAAAAAAGCAAGACACTTGCAATCCTCGGCCTCCCTTTTATTCAATGTTTTTACAGAGTATGATAAACACAACCTACTTTTGCGGCAGGCCTATCATGAAGTGATGGAGCAGCAAATGGAAGAAGCCCGTTTGAGGAATATGTTGGAACGGATACAGCAAAGCAAGATCATCATTTCCTTCCCCCAACAACTGACCCCATTTTGTTTCCCATTAAAAGTGGATAGCATGCGGGAGAATTTCTCTTCCGAACAATTGGAAGACCGAGTAAAAAAAATGCAGATGCAATTGAATAAATAGTTTTTAATTTCACAAAAAAAATCATCCCATGTTAAGAAAAATTATGATCATTTTATTGGCTGTACTGATTCTGATCCAATTCTTTCATCCTAAAAAGAATATATCAACCGACCCAACGCCCAATGATATAGCTCTACATTTTACAGTTCCCACCGATGTGCAGGATGTGCTGAAGAAATCTTGCTATGATTGCCATAGTAACAATACCAGCTACCCATGGTATAATAATATTCAACCCGTGGCCTGGTGGTTACAAAACCATATTAAAGGGGGAAAACATGAATTGAACTTTAACGAGTTTGCCAGCTATACTCCCAAAAAACAATATAAAAAATTAAGAAGCATTATAGATTCACAAAAAGAAGGATGGATGCCTTTGGATAGTTACCTATGGATCCATAGGGATGCCATACTAAGCCAAGATCAAAAAGCCCATTTGATCAAATGGGCCGATAGTCTTAGTCATGATATCAAAGTAAAAAACAATTTACCGGACGAGCCTGAACATGAAGGCGAAAAAGATTGATCTAAAGTATTGAAACCTGATGCAATCTGCAACCCCATACCGTATCCGTGAACAGCAGGTTTGGCTTTCGGCAGAGCGTTTGATTTTCTGGGAAGAAGAAAAAGCGCTGATTATTTCCGATTTGCATTTCGGAAAAACGGGTCATTTTAGAAAATCGGGCATTGCCGTGCCACAAAATATTTACAAGGAAGATCTGCAAAGGCTGGTATCTCAGATCCAATATTTTCAGCCCAAACAATTGATTATTGTGGGTGATTTTTTTCATAGTCATCTAAACAAGGAATTGGAGCTATTTAAAAAATGGCGGGATGATTTCCCCAGTCTTTCTATTTGTCTTATCAAAGGCAACCACGATATTTTACATGACGATTGGTATGCCGACTCCAATATCCAGATAATAGAGGAGGAAATGTCCCTAAACCATTTTTCATTTATTCACGATATCTCGGTCATCAGCCATCGACCATCGGCAATCAAGGAGCATGCCCCTCCTACACCTAACCAATCAACCAATCAACCTCCCAACTATTATTTCTCTGGACATATCCATCCGGGCATTCGAATGAGTGGGAATGGAAAACAGTCGCTCTGTTTTCCCTGTTTTTATTTTGGCAAGGAATATGCCGTGCTACCTGCATTTAGCCGTTTTACAGGTCTCGCCATCATCCATCCGGAAAAAAATGAACATGTTTTTGGGATTGTAAACAACAAGATTATCCAGTTGCAATAGGGGTTCAAAAGTCAATAATAAAAAGTAGTGTTGATATTCGAGAAATCATTTCATATCCTTCCACCACCACCAATTTAATTTTTCCTTATCCGGTTTAGCTGTTTCTGCAAAATAGACTGCACAGCGGAACACATAGAGCAGGCAAGAATCCTGTTGGGCTCCTGCATATTGGTTGGAAAGGTGATAAAGCCTTTCAGGGTTCTTTCTGCGCAGGTCGCCAACTTTCCGTATACCAATATTATATAGGTCGTTTGCGATAGACCGACCTACCCCGGGAATGACTTGCAACTCCTCCAGCACGGATTCCTTGTCGTGGATGTTTTTAGATAAAATGGGCGCTGGAATAACCATATGATTATTTATGATTTTGCTTTATACTCTATGATTTCAATAAATAAAAACGATTTGGCCTCATCACTTATCTATCACAAGTTTTAAAAAAAGGGATAACAATACCATCCCATAAGGTCGCAACAATTTTTTGAATGTTGTTGCGACTTTATAAGCCAGACCAAAGCCGTTAAAAGGACAAAATGATTGGTTGAAAAAAATCGATTGTAATGACCCTTAGTTCATTTTCTTTTTCATCACACTTACCTGTTCCTGCAAATTGCTTACCAAGCTAGCCAGTTGGTTTACATCCCAACGGGGTTGGGCATTGGCCTTGCTGATGATCATTTGTGCCTTCCAGATTTCAATCACATCATCCGTATTCACATGATAAGGTTGATAGGCGGTATTATCACTAATCAGGGTAAGTTTGTTCTTGAGTTTATTGTTTTTCATCACTCTTTTGTACACAATTCCCTCATTGCGGGAAACAACGATATAAGTTTCATTGCTCTTCACCTCATTGGTATCATCCACTTTTTCGCCCACGATCACGGAGCCACTTTGGGTAGGCAGCATGGAATCACCCACAATTTCGAAAGCCCGGTATTGCCCCGGGGCAAGCATGGGCAATGTAAAAGTATTGAGCTCATCCAAAAACTCGGGATCGCCATAGCCAGCCAAATAACCAGCAGCCGCCTTAACAGGCACCAATTGAATTTCATTGGAAGCTGCGGCCAATTTCATTGCCCTTCTTTTGGCCATATAGCTGCTGCCTTTGGCTTCGTTCAATTCCTTGCGCAACAACTCGTCCAGGGAAAGCTTGAACATATCCCCTACTTTTTCCAACACTTCGATACGGGGATCGGCACGCTCTTCTTCATAAGCACCCAATAAGGACCTTTTGATCTTTAATTTGGCGGCAAACTCTTCCTGTGTCCATCCACGCAGCTTGCGCAGGTATTTGAGGTTTCTGCAGGCAATTGACATAACTAATATATTTAGTTGCTAAATTACTAATTTTTTTAACAACGAAAAATATTTTTTTAAGTAGGGGCTCTGCGCCCAGTATACTTAAAAGAATTTGAAAAGAATGGGATCCCTCAATCTTTGATTGGCTCAAGAGGCTTCGATAGCGTAAGTCGAATTGAATTTCTACCGTACAAGAGTGCGACGCAACGGATGCCCCATAGTAGTAAAATCGTTGGGGCAATAAAAAATCCCCTCGAAAAAGAGGGGATTCTTATTCATTTATGTTAGCTGTAACTTATTTCACTTCTTCAAACTCTGCATCGGTCACATTTTCAGCACCACCACCTGTATTGGTTTGTTGATGGTTGCCCGCATTTGCTTCAGCACCGGGCTGAGCAGCTTGTGTGGCCTTGTACATATCCTCGCTAGCAGTAGCCCAAGCGGCGTTCATTTCAGCAACAGCCGTGTCGATAGCTGCGATATCCTGGCTCTTATGCGCATCACGCAATTTTGTCAAAGCCGATTCAATCGGAGCTTTTTTATCGCCGGGGATTTTATCGCCATATTCCTTCAGTTGCTTTTCAGTTTGGAAAATCAAACTGTCGGCTTGGTTCATCTTATCCACTTTTTCACGGGCAGCCTTATCCGTAGCTTCATTGGCTTTGGCCTCTGCCTTCATTTTTTCCACTTCATCCTTGCTCAAACCACTACCTGCCTCGATACGGATTTTTTGTTCCTTGCCTGTGCCCTTGTCCTTAGCAGTTACATGCAGCAGACCATTCGCGTCAATATCAAAGATCACTTCAATCTGAGGCACACCGCGAGGAGCAGGAGGAATACTATCGAGGTTGAACATACCCAAGCTCTTGTTCTGATTAGCCATGGGGCGCTCACCTTGCAGCACATGAATCTGTACACCGGGTTGATTATCGCTCGCTGTAGAAAATGTTTCTGATTTTTTAGTAGGTATGGTTGTATTGGACTCGATCAAACGGGTCATTACACCACCCATGGTCTCAATCCCTAAGGAAAGAGGGGTTACGTCCAACAGGAGCACATCTTTCACTTCACCAGTCAAAACCGCACCTTGGATTGCAGCACCAATGGCAACCACTTCATCGGGATTCACGCTCTTGTTGGCTTTTTTGCCAAAGAATTTTTCGACAATCTCCTGTACTTTGGGGATACGGGTACTACCACCCACCAAAATCACTTCATCAATTTGTGCAGTAGTTAGACCTGCATCTTTCAATGCTTGCTCACAAGGTTTCAAACATCTTTCGAACAAACTGTCTGATAGTTGTTCAAATTTTGCACGGGTCAGTTTCTTCACTAAGTGTTTAGGTACACCGTCTACTGCCGTAACATAAGGCAGGTTGATTTCTGTTTCTGTAGAAGAAGACAGTTCCACTTTGGCTTTCTCTGCAGCTTCTTTCAAACGCTGCAATGCCAAGGGGTCTTTTCGAAGGTCAATATTTTCATCTTTTTTGAACTCTTCTGCCAGCCAGTCCATGATCACTTTATCAAAATCGTCTCCACCGAGGTGGGTATCACCGTTAGTGGATTTTACTTCAAAAACGCCATCGCCCAGTTCCAATACCGAGATATCGAAAGTACCACCACCCAAGTCAAATACGGCAATCTTTTCGTCTTTATGCTTTTTGTCGAGACCGTAGGCCAAGGCTGCGGCTGTAGGCTCGTTTACGATCCTGCGCACATTCAAGCCAGCGATTTCCCCAGCTTCTTTGGTAGCCTGGCGCTGTGCATCGTTGAAATAGGCTGGCACGGTAATCACAGCCTCATTTACTTCCTGACCCAGATAATCTTCGGCTGTTTTCTTCATTTTCTGAAGAATCATCGCGGAGATCTCCTGTGGGGTATACTGTCTGCCTTCGATGTCAATTCGGCAAGTATTATTGTCACCTTTTACTACTTTATAGCTCCAGTGGCTGATCTCATTTGTCACTTCATCATACCTGCGTCCCATAAAACGCTTCACTGACATGATGGTGTTTTGGGGGTTGGTGATAGCCTGACGTTTAGCAGGGTCGCCTACCTTACGTTCGCCGTTTTTTAGAAAAGCTACCACAGAAGGGGTTGTACGCCTGCCTTCATCGTTTGGTATCACAACTGGCTCATTGCCTTCCATCACGGCAACGCAACTATTGGTTGTTCCCAGATCTATTCCTATTATTTTTCCCATATAATTATGAATTTAATGTTCATTCTTGATTGTCAATCATTATGCCATGAGCCAAAACGTGAAAAATTGGCAGTAAAACCCCAAACCCAGGAGAACTCCTGTCATTGGGTATAAATACGGAAAGAAACCCGTCTTCATACCTGCCAATTTTGGGTAAGCACACTCTTTAAAAGGGCTTATACGGGCTGTAAATTTGGGGTATAATGGTTTAAGCATGGATGGAACAAATGCGAAGATGGCAGCAATAATACCTACCCCCTGCACCCTACCGGACTGGTGCTCTATGAAAGCTTTTTTAATCGATAACAAAAATTAAAAACAGCTTTATGAACAGTCTACTAAGTTATGTGAAAACCCTCCAAACCTTAGAATATGGATTATCGGTCTTTTTATTTTTTTTGGTCGCAATGGCCTATTTTCTCCTGTTGAGAGATCCGGAAAAAGCAAATTGAGCTAAAAAACCAACCTATTATCTGGACTTCAACCCCAACCCTATTCCTTTCTCAGTCGTTAGTTTTGGTTACGGCTACCGTTTCCCAACGGTAGCTTTTTTATTTTTCACTTTCCCATATGAATTACAGATTAAATTTCCCTAAACTGGTATAATAATTGACCAAATAGGTTAAATTACATGAATACCTAATCATCCATATTTTCTTACCCAAAAAACTAATAATATGACCAGCGCCACTCCTCTACTAGCAAGAACACATACCGTTCAGCGGCTCAACCAATTATTGCATGCCTTATTAAAGGCCAAAAAGAAATTGGAGGGTTTTGCCGCTGGCATCAAAAACAAACAGACGCACGAAACCATCATTAGTCTGGCCACCGAAAACAACCAGTATGCCAATGAACTCAGTTCCTTAATCAAAAGTTTGGGAGGCGAGCCTAAAATGATCCAGGATAAGCCTGAACCTTTGCAAGAAAGCACAATTGCAGAAAAAAATATACTGGAAGTCTGCGAAAAAAATGAAATGCTCCTAACCAAGGCTTATAAAAAGGTGCTGAACGAATCCTACATATATGATAGCCTAAAGAAAATGATTGGCTACCAGTTGAATGGCATTAAAGGCAGTATTTCCAAACTGAACCTGTTGAACAAATTACAGGGCGATTTCCACTCTTAGGGCTTTGTGGCTGCCGTTTTAAAAGTAAAATGCTTCTGTGTAAGATAGCTGAAGGCAATCACGATCACGGTCGTAGCCATTTTAGCAATGGTTGGGTAGAAATGGAACTTCTCCACAAAAAGTTTGATGAACACATAGTTCAGAAAAATGCAGGTAGTTACCAACAGGAAATAACGGAACAGTTGCACCCGTCCATGCAAGGTTGACTGGGTAAACACAATATAGCGCATCAAAAAAAAGCCAACAGGGAAGCTCACACAAAATGACATGATAAAGGCGGCCGTATAAGGCTCAAATGCTAGAAAACCCAAGTTCAGCACTTGTTTGTGCAAAACAAAATTATAGTTAATAGCAAACAGACCGATATCCAACACTGTATTAGCTCCACCACATGCAGCATAGCGGAAAGTTTGTATGGGCATCAACTTTTGAAAGGGCGGATAAAAAAAATCAATAAAATTTCTTATTGCGTTTTTGGGCATCCCAAAATTTTTATTAAAGCCGCAAAGATAATATAATTCAATTTCCCTAACCGTTAAAAGCCTGTTACCAATTGATTGCTTATTAAGGTGGTTCACAATCTGCAACCCCTGTCTTCAACTGAAAATGCTATTTTTGCGCCAATATAAAATGAGCATGGATATTATCAGCCAGATCAAGGAAAACACAAAAAAAGCTATCAGCGAACTATACCAGCATGAGATTCAGCCAAATGACATACTTGTAAATGAAACGAAGCCAGAATTTGAGGGTGATTATACCGTAGTACTTTTCTCTTTTGTTAAAACACTCAAAAAATCGCCAGATGCCTTGGGCAATGAATTGGGAGGACTATTGATAATAAAATATCCAACCCTTTTTTCCGGTTTTAATATCATCAAAGGTTTTCTCAACCTATCTGTGGCTGACGGATATTGGGCCTCGTTCCTACAAAACAATTATTCAATAAACGAATTCGGGCAAAAGGAAAAGACCAACCAAAAAGTAATGGTGGAATACTCCAGCCCCAATACCAACAAACCTTTACATCTTGGCCATTTGCGCAATAATTTTTTAGGCTGGAGCATTTCAGCCATTTATAAGGCCAACGGTTACGACACCGTGAAAACCTGTATTGCTAATGACCGTGGTATCCATATATGCAAGAGTATGATAGCTTGGCAACTTTTTGCCAACGGTGCCACACCGGAAACCACGGGCACTAAGGGCGACCATTTTGTAGGCGATTATTACGTGCGTTTTGGAAGTGAATATAAAAAACAAGTGGAAGGGTTGCAGGCCACCGGCATGAGCAAAGAAGAAGCTGAAAAGGAAGCTCCCATTATGAAAGCGGCGCAGCAAATGCTGATTGACTGGGAAGCAGGAAACCCAGCAGTAATTGCCCTTTGGAAAAAAATGAATAGTTGGGTGTACGCCGGTTTTGAAGAAACCTATAAAAAAATTGGGAGTGATTTTGACAAAACCTATTATGAAAGTGATACCTATCTTTTAGGAAAAAAATTAGTGCAGTATGGATTGGAGCAGAAAGTATTTTTCAAAAAAGAGGATGGCAGTGTATGGATTGACCTAACTGCAGATGGGTTGGATGAAAAAATTGTTCAACGCAAGGATGGCACGGCCGTTTATATAACACAGGACATAGGCCTTGCCGTTAATAAATACGAAGAATATCACTGCGATGAGAGCATATATGTGGTGGGAGATGAACAAAACTACCATTTCAAAGTACTGAAACTGATTTGTCAAAAGCTGAAGATCCCTGCGGCCGACCATATTTTCCATTTGAGTTATGGCATGGTAGAATTGCCTACTGGAAGAATGAAAACCCGCGAAGGGAATGTGGTGGATGCGGATGATATTGTGGACGAAATGATCCATGAAGCCGAAAGAAAAACCAAGGAACAAGGAAAAACTGAGGGCTTTACAGATGAAGAGTTGAAAGACTTGTATGAAATGATCGGTATCGGCGGACTGAAATTTTTCCTGCTCAGGGTAGACCCTAAAAAACGGATGCTTTTTAATACGGAAGAATCCATTGACCTGCATGGATATACGGCCACTTTTATTCAATATGCACATGCTAGGATCAAATCGATATTGAGAAAGGAAAGAGAGTCGGGAGTCGAAACTCTGGAGTCAAGAATCGGAGATCAAGAGTCGGGAGTGAGTTGTAAGGAGTCAAATCGAGATAAACCTGGAATAAATTTTTTACTTCCTTTGGAAAAGAAACTGATTATCAACCTTGAAAAATATCCCGCTATCATCGAGCAGGCTTGTCAAGACATGAGCCCATCCTTAATTGCGAGCTATGCTTTTGATCTAGCGAAAAATTTCAACTCTTTTTATGCCGAACATTCCATTGCAAAAGCAGAAACGCCAGATAAAAAAGAATTGAGATTGCAGATCGCGCAACTTACAGCCACCACCTTAAAAAATTCCATGGCCTTATTGGGGATCAAAGTACCTGAAAGGATGTGATTGTTTTTATGATGTGAGATTTGATTATCTATTTGCCGACAACAAATGCCCCAAAACAATCCCAGCGGCCACGGCCGCATTCAGTGATTCGGCCATACCAAATTTTGGAATCATGATATGCTCGGATGCAAGAGCGGATAATTCCGGTCTCACCCCTTTGGATTCATTTCCGATCAAAACAAAACATGCTTTTGCTTCCTTTATATCAAAGAGATTTTTACCATCCAGTTCGGTCGCATATACGGGCAAGTTGGGATGCTTTTTAAGGAACCCTTCCAAATCTTCATAAATCACCTGAACCCTGGCTATGCTCCCCATGGTGGATTGAACCACTTTGGTATTAAAAACATCTACCGTTTCTTTGTTACAAATCACCTGGCCAATGCCAAACCAGTCGGCTGTGCGCAATAATGTACCCATATTCCCGGGATCCTGTATACCATCCAACAAAAGGCTGATCTTGTTTTCAAAGATGGGTTGGGGAAAAACGGGTTTCTTAAAAACAGCCACAACCTGGTTGGGAGTCTGCAAATTGGAAACTCTTTCCAACTCTTTTTCCTTGATTTCAAAAAAACGCCCCTTAGGTATTTTGGATGCCAAGTCGGGGTTATCGGATACCCACTCTCCTATGGCATAAAGGGCCAATAATTCAATATTTGCAGCGAGTAAGAGTTCGTTAATTATCTTTGGGCCTTCGGCTATAAAAGCCTGTTCTTGGTCTCTAAATTTTTTCTGGCTTAAACTTTGAATATATTTGGCTTGTGATTTTTCCAGCATTTCCTTTATTTACAATTAAATAGAACCAAACATGCATCTGATGGGAATATCCACCAGATAAAACCTGTCAATACCATTTATGATATTTCGCCAGCAAGTTACTGTATCTTTCTTCAAACCCACAGTGGTGCTGACGATGCTCGGAATCGGCTTTCTTTTTTCCTGCGTTGCACCCAAAATAAACCAATATCCCAAAAACAAAGCCTTTGTTTTCAAAACCACCATCAAGGTGGATGGCAATATCCCCAACAATGAAAAACAGGACATTGTTACCAGACTGACCGGACAACTAGACGATAGCCTCCGGGCCAGGACAGTAACTGCACTAAGGATAAAACCGCCCTTTGTTTACCAAAAACTACCCAATCCCCCTGTTTTGGATAGGGCCAATATCTCCCGATCGGTCAGTTTTATGACAGCAGCCCTTAACTCTATTGGCTATTATAACCCTGTTATCAAGGATACGTTAATTGTTGACACAGTAAAAGATCAGTACCGGGCATTCATCCATTTTAGGGTTAGCCCGGGAAAAAACCTAAAACTCGATTCTATTGGGTACGACCTGCAAACTCCCGAACTGCAGCGTTTGGCAATGCAAAGCAAGGAAAAATCCCTTTTAAAAAAAGGTGCCCCCTTTTCCAGACAAGCTGTTTCATCGGAACTGGACAGGCTTATCAAATTGTTCCAGAACAATGGTTATCGGAAATTTTCACTAAGGGATATCTATGCAGAAAGGGATACTGTACTTGCGGCGCTGATTGACCCTTCCCTTGACCCCTTTCAACAAGCACAATTATTGGAGAACCTAAGATTAAAAAGGGAAAACCCGACCATCAATATCGTTATACGCCAAAGAACGCCCAAGGATTCCAGTGAACTCCAGAAATATTTTATTGACAGTGTGATTGTGTATCCTGACCTCCCATTATTTGATGACAGTACGGCGTTTACCCAAAACGATACAATAAGCAAAAATAAAACGACCATCATCTCTCGGTCAAACAAATTCAAAACTGAGGTTATAGAACGGAATATTGAAATCCATCCGGGAAGTCTGTATAAACAGAATGACTATAGTAGAACCCAATACCGTTTCGGTAACCAGTTGGGCGCATGGGAACGAGCCACTATTGATTATGAGGATTCGCAAAAAGGGGATTCATTATTGAATGCTGTTGTACGTTTATATCCCAGACTGAAATACACCAACAGCAGAACGCTGGAAGCAAGCTATAATACAAATGATATTCTCACTTCCACCAACCTCTTTGGTATTGGCGCCAATATTTCCTTGCGCAATCGCAATACTTTTAAACGTTCAATCCAAAGCAACACTACCTTAAGGAGCGGATTTGAGTTTGGTGCAGATTTTATCCAAACCCAGCAAGCCGGGATTTCCCATTCTTATACCTTTCCACAAACCCCCTCCTTCCTTTGGTTTCCCAAAGCAGACACGAGGAACACCACCTTAAATTTTAATGCCTCTTATACTGACAGAAGAAATTTCTTCACGGTCGGATCTATTGAATCATCACTTGGGTGGGACTGGCAAGTGGGGAGGAAATCCTATTCTTTCAGACCACTCAATATCGAATATAATAACCTAACCGTGGTGGGCGACAGTCTAAACAGGCTATTGGATAGTGTGCCATCATTAAAACTCGCTTTCAAAACAGGTTTGGTTATTAGCAGGCAGTTCAATTACAACAGCTATAAACAATATGGCAAGCATACCGATTTCCTTCGTGCCTCTGCAGAAGAAAGCGGCACCTTTTTGGGCTTGATCAAATCTATTAATAATGGGGCTTTGGCCAGATTTATAAAAGGCGATATTGAGTTTCGGCACCATATCGATTATAAAAGATCCGAACTGGCCTTTCGTGCCTATTTGGGAGCAGGCCTTAAATATGGCGCGGGAAAAGGCACCGACCAAACCTTGCCTATATATAAAGCTTTCTTCGCAGGTGGTCCCAACAGTATGCGAGGCTGGCAGGTGAGGCAATTGGGCCTAGGCTCCTCTGTATTTTACGATACGGGCATCTATACCAGAGCGGATCGGTTCGGGGATTTTAAATTGGAGACCAATCTTGAATATCGTTTTCCCCTTGGGAATATTTATGGCATCAAAATAAAAAGCGCCGTGTTTGCAGATTTTGGGAATATATGGAACTGGAGAATCCCCAGTGACAACCCCGATTCGGTGAAAGTGTTATTAAAGAATAGCGATTTCTCTATCAACCGTTTTTATAACGAGTTTGCGGTCGATATTGGCACTGGGTTACGTTTCGATTTCGACTATTTTATCATCCGCTTCGATTGGGCCTATAAGATTAGGGACCCGCAAAGATTGCAATATCCTGACCGTTGGTTTTATGATATGCAGCTTAAAAGTGGGCAGTTGCAATTGGGTATTGGATATCCATTTTAACTCAAGCCTTTAAAAATGTTGATAGAAAAGATTGTTTTAAGAAGATGATCAGTTATGGCTGCTCGCCAGCTTTGCTTTGATAAACTGTTCCGCAGCTTCTATAGTCATGGCATCTTTTAATGAGAAGGAGCCAATCCGGGTACGGCACAAGCGGCTAAGATATGCTCCACAGCCGAGTGTTTCCCCAAAATCATTTGCCAGGCTACGTATATAGGTGCCCGTTGAACAAACCACCCGGAAATAAAGCACGGGCAATTCAACCGAGGTAATATCGAATTCCTTGATTGTTACTTTTCGGGGATCCAATTTAATATCCTGCCCCTGTCTGGCTAGTTCATATACCCTTTTCCCATCTTTTTTGATGGCGGAATGGATAGGAGGAACCTGCAAAATCTCTCCCTCAAATTTTTTAATAGCAGACTGTATTTGTCCTAGATCAATCCCACTATAATCTTTTATGTTTTCCGGTTGGCTTTCAAGGTCAAAAGTTGGGGTGGTAGCCCCCAAAGTGAAACTACCCGTGTATTCTTTTTCTGCCGCCATAAACTCATTGATCCGTTTGGTAAACTTACCCGTGCAGATAATCAATAATCCCGAAGCAAGTGGGTCCAGCGTGCCGGCATGTCCTACCTTTTTCGTTTTTACCAGATTCCGAATTTTCCTTACCGCATCAAAGGAGGTCCAGTTCAATGGTTTGTCAATCAATAATGACTCTCCTTGCTCGAATGGGTTCATAACAGTTCGCAGTTCACGATTTAAAAATTGCAAATTGCTTTATAAAAACAAAACTACCAAAGGAATAAATAAATATACGGCCTCCTATAGCTACAAATCAGATTGACGAGGATTTGAGTTAATCGGCATTTTGCTTCTGCATCATACTTCTTAAAAAATGATTATCTTCAAGTTAAATTTGAGGTCATGCCAAAAGAAGAAATCATGCATGAGATAAATAAAGCCCTTGGCAATTTGTCGGACGAGGAACTTCAAAATCTTATGGCCTTCCTTAAAAACAAAGAAGAACACCCAACTATTCCCTTGTTTGACAAAACTGTTGTCAGTAAAATATTAACTGAAGACAAAACCCTTCTGCAGAAACTTGCAAAATGATACAAGTAACCGAAGTTGAACAATTACACAAATTGCTTATCGACAATTTCGGTGGTTCATATGGAGTGAGGGACAGGGAAGCTCTTGTCTCCGCTTTGTCGAGACCATTTCAAACGTTTGACGGTCATGATCTTTATCCATCAATTATTGAAAAAGCGGCGTCCTAGATTGAAAGTATTTTGATAAACCATCCTTTCATCGATGGCAATAAAAGAACAGGATTCTTTCTATTACGACTCTATCTAATCTATCACTGCTTAGACATAACCGCTTCATTGGACAACAGATATGAATTTGTGATAAATATAGCATCTGGCATACTCAAATTCGATAGCATTGTTTCTTGGCTGTAATCAAACACCGAAGAAAAGAAAGGAACCTAACTATGATGTTACAGCACTAGTTTTCTTAATCTAGGTTATCAATAATCTTGCATTGCTACCAAATCGAAAAAACCATTTTATAAAATGTAAAATCAAATAGCCTGCCTTGCTTTGATTTCTAGATATTTGTTCACCACACTTACAGTCAAATGCTGTGGAGGAGTTAATATTGAGGAAATGCCATGCTTCTGAAGTTCTTTTACAATCAATCGCTTTTCGTGTTCAAATTTTTCGGCAATCGTTTTCGTATATAAGTCTTCTACGGTAGTCGCTGTTTTTTCCGTGAGTTCCCGCAACCCTGTATTTTCAAAAAATACCACTAATAGCAAATGATTTCGTGCAATGGCTTTGATATAGGGCAGTTGCCTTTGCAAGGCAGACATGGATTCGAAATTTGTGAACAAGATGACCAGACTGCGTTGCGTGATGCGCATACGCATCAGCGCATATAACTTTTCATAATCAGCTTCGGGGAATTTGGTTTGCTCATCATACAGCAACTGGAGGATGCTGTTCATTTGTTTTGCCCTTCGGTCTGCCGGTAAAAAACTACCAATCTCATTTGAAAAAGTAATCAGCCCTGCCTTATCTTGTTTGATAAGCGCAACACTAGACAAAATCAAGGTAGCATTGATGGCATAATCCAACAGCGCCATATCATCAAAAGGCATTTTCATCACCCGGCCCTTATCGAGGATACAATATACTTGCTGGCTTTTTTCATCTGTATAATTGTTCACCATCAGTTGGCCGCCTCTACGTGCAGTAGCTTTCCAGTTTATACTGCGGATATCATCCCCGGGCACATAATCCTTGATCTGCTCAAACTCCAAGCTATGCCCAATCTTCCTAATTTTCCGATTGCCCGCTTCTGCAAGATTATTGGAATGAGCCATCAACTCATATCGTTTTAACAAGAAAAAGGATGGCAGCACTTTTACTTTTTTTTGCGCCGCTACCACTTTCCTTCTTACAATCATTTTCAACCTGCTTTTTACAAAAACATTGATATTGAAAAATTCGTACTCGCCTCTTTCAGTTGGTCGAAGTTCGTATGACAGTACCCGATGCTCCCCAGGTTTCAAGGAAGCAAACAAGGCAAAATCCCGCTTCTGGAACTGAAAGGGAACCTCATCAATCATTTTTACATCAACAGCAAACACATAATCGTTGGTTGTATTAATATGGATGGGGTTAAGATCGCCATTGCTCATCCGTTCGGGTAGGGTTCTGGCAACCGAAACCGAGCCTTTACTAAAAAACAAAATGACATAATCGAGTAGTAATAAAAGAAAGAGAAACAATAAAGCCAGCTTGGCAATATTAAATAGAAATGGCAACAAATAGGATAGTACAAACAGCACAATCACCAGCACCATGGCCAGATAAAACCGGTGCCCAAAAAAAAGTGATTTATAAAAACGTTTGAACATGCTGATATGTATAAAACAAAAAAAGTTTTTATTTAGGGTAGCAAGCCACAAAGAACAAGGCACCCAACTACCTAGGTATCTCCACCGACTGGATAATCTCCATGATTACCTGATCGGCGGTAGTGCCATCCATTTCCTTTTCCGGCGTTAGTTCAATACGATGCCTCAATACCGGGGGTACTACACAAACAATATCATCCGGTATCACAAAATCACGCCCACGCATAGCCGCAATCGCTTTTGCCCCGTTCATAATACCGATAGAAGCCCTCGGCGATGCACCTAGGTAAATATCTTTATGGTTTCGCGTAGTGGCCACTATCGTTGTGATAAACTGTATCAGTTTATCCTCTATGTGCAAGTTCCTCACCTGTGAGCGTAATGCACTGATGGTTTCTGCAGCCATCACAGGCATCACTTGTGCCATCATATTTCCCATATTCATCGAGTGATGATTGCTTACAATCCTAAACTCTTCCTCAGGGCTTGGATAGCCCACATTGATTTTAAATAAAAAACGATCCAACTGCGCCTCGGGCAAATGATAAGTACCCTCCTGCTCAATTGGGTTTTGGGTGGCCACTACCATAAAGGGTGGCGAAAGTTGAAAACTTTGACCATCCACTGTTATCTGACGTTCTTCCATTACTTCGAATAAAGCAGCCTGTGTTTTTGCTGGGGCCCGGTTGATCTCATCAATCAATACAATATTGCTGAAAACAGGGCCCTGTTTAAATTCAAAACGGCTTTGACCTGGATTGAAAACAGAAGTTCCTATCACATCACTGGGCATCAGGTCAGGCGTAAACTGGATTCTTGAAAACCCAACGGAGATGGACCTGCTCAGCAATTTTGCAGTCAGGGTTTTTGCAACCCCCGGCACCCCTTCAATAAGTATATGCCCATCGGCCAAGATGCCCGCCAGCAATAGTTCTACCATTTGCGCCTGTCCAACAATCACTTTCCCAATCTCATTTTTCAGCGAGTTTACACTTTGCTCCAATTGGCTCAGGTCAGTTCTTTTTTCAAACAGATTTTCTTCCATATTATGTATGTTTATAAAATGCTTCCAATTTTTCGTTTAGCTGCAATAGGTTTTCATCGGACAATGATCGGTTCAGCTGTATATCATTCAGGCTATCCACAATATCCTGCACCAACTCCTTTTGATAGCCACTCTTATAGGAAAGTTTTTCGGCAAACTCGGCATTGAGCATAGATGTCGGTAAATTATATTTTGCTCTGACACGACCTAAAAAATGGGCAGACATTTTATTGGCCAGATTTAGATTGTCCTTGCGTTGATAATATAGCCGCCCAATGGTTTTTACAAAATCTAGGGAGCTATTGCGCAAAGCGTTAATGCTGGGGATCATGCGCTGCCTCCGCTTGGACTCGAACAAATAAATAAAAAGGAAAAGCAGCAACAATAACCAAATTGCCCATTTGAATGCAGGGATATTGAATAAAAAACTGAAAACAGAAAAATCCTTGGAATATCTGAAATAATCATCCCATTTCACTTCTGAAACAGACTTGGGCAAATAAGAAAGGGCATTATCGTAATAAGCTTTATTGTTCTTGTGCAGCAAAAAAAAGTTGGTAAAGGCCATTGGTGCAAAATGAAGATAGAGCGCCCCACCGCCTTTGTAGTTTAACCGCACAAAATCGGGCCTGCCCTTTGCATCCTTACCCAAGATGGAAACATACTGGGAATCCAAGGTTTGGACATAGTTGCCATAGGAATCGCCGGGATATTCAAAGGATAGAGATTCATTGCTGAGCGGATTCAACACGCTCACCTTGAAAGTGTCAATGTTAAAATAGGTCTCAAAGTCTGGGCCTGATTTTATTTTCAAATAATTAAGCAGGGAATCGCCAAAATAAAAAGTGGATATAAAAACAGTATTGCCCTGCCCTACAAAATTCATCAGTGCGTTGATCTCTGACGGATCAGGAATCACCCTTGGTGAAATGACAATATAGGCTTGGGTCTGTTTTGTGCTATTGCTATCAGTAGCATCATTCCCCGTATTGTACATAAATTTTACTGGGGAAGATTCGTTGATACTAATTTTGGAATCAGGAAAAATATAACCAAGACTTTCATAGGCATAGAAAGTGCCATAGGGTATTTTATCCTTTCGCCATAAGGAAACATAACGGTTCAACTTTTTTTCCTTCTTGAATCGGCAACTGGTTATTGCCATAGAAGCCAAGGCCAACAAAACGAACAGATATGGTATTTTGATGTTCCTCACTTAATGGCAATATATAACTGATTAAAATGTTGTTGTATCAGCTCGGCTTGAGCGGTGGATATCACAAACCTACCATACCAAGCATAATCATACGCATTGGTCAAAAAGCGAAAATTATTTTTTTGCTCATGCTCAGCCAATTGAAGAAAGTATTCGTGGTTGGTCGTATCCGCATGATACTGAATCAATCCCTTCCCATTCAGCATTTGCAATGATTTTAAGTACATCCATCTTACCGCCAAACGATAGTCTTGCACCCCCATTGCTTGATTAATTTTTTCATCAAAATTTTCAGTTGGCAAATCCAAGGTTTCTGTTTCCTGCTTTTCCTGTGCTTTCTTAGGAGAATAAAAAAGGTAGAATTTATTGTCAACTATAATACGGTACAAGGCATATAAAAGAACCGCAGCTAATAGCAAGTACACAAAAATCTTGAAAGCAGTGCTTCGGAAAAAATTGTTTAACATCCGGGAGAAACTGCTCTCGTTATTTTTGGGGTCGGACTCTTTTTTCCAATAGGCTGGATCGTTGGCGTAAGCGAAATCTTTATCGATTTTGTATCGTGCCACCAAGTCGTTGGGTACCGAGCGCATGGAAATGGTATCCAACGTCTCCGTATTTGTTTTTTCAGAACGAGGGTCTCCGTAGGTTGTGTCATTCTCGTATCCATTGATAGCTGAATCCCCAACCATAACGGAACTATCGACTATCGAGGTTGTAGGAGCTGGGCTGATCAATGAATCGCCTGATTCCGATATGGAATCTGGTAATGGGTTCGGTTTTTGTGCTAAGGAATTTTGTTGGACTAATACCGACACAAAAACTAAGACCAATACTTTATATACCAAATATTTTGTGTTGTAAAAAAATAAGCGCATCAAAGGATGGTTCAATGGTTTTCGGTTAAATTCGAAACTGCTATCTTCTTTTCCAAACGTATGGGGTAAATTACAAAATACCAAAGAATAAAAAACAAAGATGCACTTAAAATAAAAATACTGAGCCAAATGGGCATCGTGGCATACCGGGTAACAAAACCTTCCAGGAATGCGGCGGCAATGAAAACAGGTACCAGTCCCACCAACATTTTCAGCCCATCCCGGCCTCCTCGCCTCAATGAGTCAAGTCTTTTATAGGTGCCGGGAAAAAGAATGCTATTGCCAAGCACAAAACCTGCAGCACCAGCTATTATAATACTCGAAATCTCCATCGTGCCGTGGATCCAAATCACCAATACCGATTTCCAACCAAGCCCTTTCGCAAAAAAATAATATTGGAATGCGCCGAGCATCACCCCATTTTTAAACAAAAACCAAACGGTGCCGAGGGAGAGTAGGAATCCTGCCACAAAAATCACAAAAGACACCTTGATATTATTGAAGGCAATGGCCATGAACATGGTCATTTGGTCCTCACTTTTATAAACCCCAAAGGGATCCCCTTTCGCAATATTCGCTTCCGTCATTTCTACATAACGGTCGCCTAGCACGCCACGAACAAAACTCTCATCATGGGCAGCAGAGAATGCAGCCAAAATGGCAAAGCCTGTAAAGATGAGGAATGCGTATAAAATCTCGCGATGGTATTTCCTGACCACCAAGGGCAATTCGGTTTTCCAAAACCGGACGATCCTCGAAGATTCTTCTTTCTTGTTTTTATAAATCCCCAAATACACTTTCGACGCAAGCCCATTGAGATAGGGTGTTACCTTACTATGTGGATAGAAGGTTTTGGCATAGCCCAGATCATCTACCAATTCGGTAAACTCACTGGCCACTTCATCAGGATCCGTTGCCGGATCATCTTGCAGCTTTTTCCATTTTTCCAGGTTCTTTCTTATAAATAAACCTTCACGCATCGTATCTTTTTTTAGGCGGTTGGTGATTGTGTTGAGTCAGCAGTAAATAGTCAAGAGTCATTAGTTAATAGTCAAAAATCAACATTACTGCCACGGCATTACAGGTTCTGTCACATCCAAAACCATGACCAATACAATAACTCATTTTATTAGTGAAAATTGCTGCAATCTTGCTTGTTGATATTTAGCAATACATGAATGAAAACAAATGGACTATTGCTTACCTAAATTAAGCAATCCTTTCAAGAAAAGATAATTTTGAAGAAAAAGGATATCAGCCCTTTATTAGAGATAAAGTATAGACAGTGCATTAATCAGTACCTGAGGGAAAATTCCAAGCAGGATAATCAGGATCACATCTATAATCAGCAAGTTTTTAAAGCCAGCAGAAGCATCAATTTCCTGTTCTACCCCTTCCTTAAAATACATAGCCTGTATAACACGGAAATAATAATACACGCTCACCGCAGCACAAAGAACAGCGAATATAGCCAGCCATAAAAATTTACCCGTTTGTAATAAGGCTGTCAGCATATAATATTTCGCAAAGAAGCCAGCGGTTAATGGTATACCAGCGAGCGATAAAAGGAATATGGTTGAAACGAATGCCAATACCGGGTGTTGTTTAGCCAGTCCGTTGAAGCCTTCATAAGTCTGGTCTTTCAATCTACCCAGTACTGCAAAAATGCCAATGGTTGCCAAGCTATAGGCAGCGATATACAAAATAATACCATCCTGCGCTATTTGCTTCAGACTTAAAATAGCCAGAAGCATAAAGCCCACCTGCGCAATGCTCGAATAAGCGAGCATACGTTTTACGCTTTGCTGAAAAACAGCCGTAATATTTCCGATGAACAAAGTGGCTGCTGCAATAATCGCAATAATCAATTGCCATTGTGCCTGAGCCTCGCCAAATGAATCGGCGAACAAACGAATAAAAGCAATAAAAGCGGCCCCTTTTACCACGGTTGCCATAAATGAAGTAAAAGGAGTGGGAGCACCATCATACACATCCGGAGTCCAGAAATGGAAGGGGGCTGCTGAAACCTTAAAAGATAACGCAGCAATCAATAGCAACAGTCCTACCACAAATAAGGGAGAAACCGGTCCATGCCCAATACCAATATCATCGATAAAAAAAGAGCCTGTTGGACTTGCCCCATATAAAAAGGCAATTCCCAAAAGCATAAGACCAGTGGAAAAAGAACCCATTAAAAAATATTTCAGGGCTGCTTCATTGCCTTTTAAATTTCTTTTGCTGCTACCAGTAAGAATATATAATGGGATGGACAATACCTCAATCCCAATAAACAACATCAGTAGGTTGTTATAGGAAGTAACCAAGGCCACCCCACACAAAACAAAAAATATGAGTGCAAAATAATCACCAGAATTGGGTCCCACCTCTTCAATATCTTTTGCAGAAAAGAGGAGAAACAATAGCGTAGAAGCGAAGGCAACGGTATTTGCGAGCATCCCAAAAGTCTCAAATGCCAACATCCCTTTGGTATCGATGCTCAGAAAATGAACGCCCTGCGAAGCCTGATAAAGCTCCAGTATATTCAGTGCCAGCAGCAAAGCAGCCCCTGTAATGGCAAGAAGGCGGATGGCATTTTTGTTTTTTAAAAATGCACTGCTAAACATCATCACCACACCCCAAATTGCTGAAAAAATGATTGCGTTCATATATTCTTAGATCTAGCTCTAGTTTTTAAAATTCATTTTTGTCAAAATCATTTCTACTGTTGTTTTCGTGAACTCCAAAGCCGGCTGGGGAAATACCCCTATCACAAAAATCAGAACCACGACCACCCCAAGAATTATTTTTTCGTTCCACCTGATATCCATTGCCTTTTCCGTAAGCGCATTCGTTTCGCCAAAGAAAACTTTCTGAATCATATTGAGCATATAAATGGCAGATAGTATAACACAAACCGCAGCAGTAGTGGTGAACACCACATTATACTTTGTAGCTTCGGAACTATAGATACCACTGAACATCAACAGCTCGCCAACAAAAGCATTAGTCAGTGGCAAAGCTATATTCGCCAAGGCAACAATCATCAATAGTATAGCCAGCGCAGGTGCTTTTTTTGCTAGTCCGCCTAACTCTGAAATTTTTCTGGTACCCATTTGCCGCTCAATCAAATCCACGACTATCCATAGAGCGATGATATTGATTCCATGGTTGAACATTTGGATCATCACGCCCTGCAAGGCAATCTCCGTGGTAGCAAAAATTGCCAAACACATCAGACCAATATGTGCAATGGACGAATAGGCCACCAAACGTTTCAGATCATCCTGGCGCATAGCAACCAAGGAAGCGTAAATCATCCCAATAATACAAAGTCCAGAAGCGGTATCGCCCCAAACCCAAGTGCCCATTGGTAAAATAGGTCCAAGCCAGCGCAGGAGACCAAACAGTCCCATCTTTACCATGATACCGCTTAGCACCATCGTAACCGCAGCGGGTGACTGCTCATAAGTATCCGGTTGCCAGGTATGGAAAGGGAAAATGGGCATCTTAATAGCAAAGGCAATAAAGAACAACCAAAACAGCCAAGCCTGATCTTTCGGGGCAATGGTCGCATGTAGTCCATAAAAATCTTTTAATGCAAAAGAGTGGTTCGCTGTATGTAGGTATAAATAGATTATGCCAACCAACATCAACAATGAGCCTATAAAAGTATAGATGAAGAATTTGAATGTGGCTGCTATCCTTTTCTCACCTCCCCATTGTGAGCAGAGGAAATAGACCGGTATCAAGGCCAGCTCCCAGAAAAAATAGAAAAGCAATGCGTCAGTCGCCAAAAAAACACCCATGATGCCGGCCATCGAAAGCATCATCAATGCATAAAAATTCTTAGCGTTCTTGTAACTGGTATTGTAGGTAGCGATTAAAATAACGGGAAAAGAAATGGCAGTAAGCAAGGTCAATAGTTGTGAAAGACCATCCAATGCCAATGAAAAGCGGCTTCCCAAAGCAAAGATCCATTCCGCATCAAATTGTAATCCAGGCGCTTTTTTATCCAGGGTCAATCCATATACGGCAACAGCCAACGTGATAATGGCAGTGAAGAGCGACCAGTTTTTCGCACTATTGCTATTCTTGATGGCAAAGCCAATCAATCCACTCAGTAAAGGAATCGCTATCAGTAAAACAGGGATCATGTGTATAATTCTAATTCTTTCTTACTAAATTATTTTTTTACAAAAATCTCTACCAAGAATAAGATTACCAGACTAATAACCATCAGTAATATATAACCGCCCACCTGGCCACTTTGCAAAAGCCTAATCTGTCTACTGCTGTATTGAACGGTTCTGCCAACCCCATTCACCAGCCAATCAATGATAGATTTCTCCACTACCTCATTCAGAAAATTGGCAAATGCATTCAGTGGTTTTACAATGATCGTATCATAAAACTCATCCACATACCATTTGTTGGCAAGTATTTTTCCAAAGCCCTGAGGCTCTCCCAATTCGGGTTTTTTGCTAAACCTGGCCCAGGCATAGATAACCCCAATTGCTGCAGCAATCACAGAAACTGCCATCAGCATCCACTCTGTACTTTTTGCGGCCACGGGAGTTGGATGGGCTTTTTCTGAGGCGGCAAAAATGGGTGATAAAAAATGTTGCAACCAATGTGAATCGTTTGCAAAAACTTCGGGGATTCCTATAAACCCTGCTACTACAGCAAGTATTGCCAAAATAATCAAAGGAATCGTTATCGCCGATGGGCTTTCGTGCACGTGATGCTTCTGTTCTTCCGTGCCTCGGAATTTCCCAAGAAAAGTGGTTGCATAGAGCCGGAACATATATACAGCCGTCATCAAGGCAGTAAGAACTCCTACAATATAATACACGGGATTCTTTTCATAAGCTGCTGCCAAAATCTCATCTTTTGAAAAGAAACCAGAAAAGGGCGGTATCCCTGCAATGGCAAAACAAGCCAATAAAAAAGTAATATGAGTAATGGGCATCAATTTTTTCATACCACCCATTTTGCGGATATCCTGTTCATGCAAGGCATGAATGATAGAGCCTGCCCCAAGAAACAACAATGCTTTAAAGAAAGCATGCGTCATTACATGAAACACAGCACCTGTATAAGCACCCACACCCAATCCCAAAAACATATAACCCAATTGGCTGACCGTGGAGTAAGCCAACACTTTTTTAATATCATTTTGTTTAAGGGCAATCGTCGCTGCAAAAGTTGCGGTAGCCAATCCCACAATAGCCACTACCGTTTGGGTTATTGGGGACAAAGTGTACATGATATTGCTCCGGGCTACCATATACACACCGGCTGTAACCATCGTGGCCGCATGGATCAATGCTGAAACAGGTGTTGGACCCGCCATCGCATCGGGAAGCCAAGTATATAAAGGGATCTGAGCGGATTTACCCGTTGCACCCACAAACAATAATAAGGTTATGCCTGTAAGTACCGCTACAGAAGTAGAGGAACTTTTGGCGAAAACCTCCGTAAATTCAACTGAACCGAATTTGCTGATCATCCAGAAAATGGCAATCAAAAAACCAAAATCGCCAATGCGGTTCATTATAAATGCCTTTTTTGCCGCCGTGCTATAATCAATATTCTTGAACCAGAAACCAATCAATAGATAAGAACATAGACCCACTCCTTCCCAGCCAATGAATAGGATAACAAAATTGGCACCCAGTACCAAGATCAACATGGAGAATACAAACAGATTCAGATATGAAAAATATCTGGCATAATGTTCGTTCTCCTCATCGTGCATATAGGAGGTGGAATATAAATGGATAAGAAAGCCAACCCCCGTTATGATGAGTAGAAAAAGGCTTGAGAGCTGATCGACCTGAAACGCAAATGAAATTTGTAGCGCTCCTACATGAATAAAATCAAACAGATTAACAAGGACGGGTTGAAAACCTTCCTTGCGTACTTCGGTAAAAATCAGTAGGCTGACTATAAAAGACGCAAGCACAGTTCCACAGCCAATGATGCCAATCACGGATTTGGATAATTTTTTCCGCAACAAACCATTGATCAGAAATCCAGCTAGCGGAAACAAGGGAACTAAGTAAACGAGTTTGCTCATATTTTTATTAAAGCTAAACGCATCTTGCAAAAAGCGACAGGCATTCGTTGATGCCGGCTGAGCTTTTTGCGTTCAGCGTGATTTAGTTTTTCAATCTATTTAAGAAATTCACATCCACCGAATGTGTGTTTCTATACATCATTACAATAATGGCCAACCCCACACTCACTTCCGCTGCCGCTACCACCATGATAAAGAAAACAAAAATTTGTCCATTAATCCCGGCCGTCGCATTGCTGGCAGCCAATGCCAAATGGTGCATTTTTGAAAATGCCACTAGCAAAAGGTTCACGGCATTCAGCATGAGCTCAATGCACATAAAAATGATAATCGCGTTCCTACGCGTAAGTACCCCTGCCACCCCGATGCAAAACAATGCAACCGCTAAAAAAATGTAATAATTGATTGGCATACCCAACCCCAAAGGGTTTATTAATTTGATGAAAAAATATAAATTCCCAATCCAAATCCCTAATTCCAAACTCCCAATTACTTACGCCCCCTACTCTTTCTTCCCTATCACCACAGCTCCCACCATGGCACTCAAGAATAGCACACTGCTAATCTCGAAGGGCACCACATAATTATGAAACAATTCCATACCCAGATTGCTGATCAAACCAATATCCCCATGATTCACCTGTGCTAGCTGATTTTTCAAATCGGCATTTTTCAATGCGGCCACAAAAACCAACAATAAGGAACCTCCGGCAATCACACCAGCAATCTTGAGCCATTTGTTTTTTTGTGGCTCGGTATCTGCATTCATGTTCATGAGCATGATCACAAATAGAAAAAGTACCATGATGGCACCAGCATATACAATCAGATTAACAATAGCCAGAAACTGGGCATTGAGTAAAATATAGTGACCGGAAATCGCAAAGAAAACGGCAATCAGCCAAAGCACACTATGAATGGGGTTTTTGCTGGCCACTACCATAATGGCACTAAAAATCGCCAGGACACTTAAAAACCAAAAAAGGATTTGTGTAGTACTCATTAGCAATTTACGATGTTACGATTTTGGGTTTACGATTTCAAAATGCTCCAGCTTTTCAATTCACTTCTTTTTAAGCTGAAGCAATAAACGATATATTATTTATTCCCTTTTGCTTTAGCAAACTCTTCGGGTTGTGTTTTCGGGTTCGGTATCAACAATTCCTCCTTACCATAAATAAACTTTGAACGCCCATAATTGGATGGTGCAAAAGTTTCCGATAAATAAATCGCGTCCTTGGGGCAAGCTTCTTCGCACAATCCACAAAAAATACAGCGGAGCATATTGATCTCGTATTTGGCCGCATATTTTTCTTCCCGGTACAAATTTTCTTCTCCGGGCAAACGTTCTGCTGCATCCATGGTAATCGCTTCTGCTGGGCAGGCCACTGCGCACAAACCGCAAGCGGTGCATCTTTCACGTCCTTCTTCATCCCGGTTCAATACATGCAAACCACGGAACACTGGACTAAACGGTCTTGTTTTTTCCGGATAGTTCACGGTGGGTTTCTTTTTGAACATATGGCCAAATGTAATGGACATTCCTTTGGCAATCGCCGGAACGTACATCTTTTCCCACATCGTCATGGGCTTACGCTCAACTGTTTTTGACCTACTTGTTAATGGTTGCATATTCAATATCTATTTACCATTCGTTTGCAAAAATATTTTTATAGCAGCAACCTGCCAATTAAAAATGCCAGTTATGTGCTTTTAACAGCACCAGAAAACCTGTTGCCACCATATTGATTAGGGCTAGGGGGATCAATATTCTCCAACCAAGTCGCATTAATTGGTCATAACGGAACCTTGGAATGGTCCACCGAACCCACATAAAAAAGAAAATAAAGACAGCAATTTTCAGAAATAGGCTTAAGCCCTGCAATAATGCCAGCAAGTTTTGCCCATGTGCTTGACCAAAAGATATATCGTTCACAAACGGAATATCATAACCGCCGAAAAACAAAGTCGCCATCACTGCACTGCTGATAAACATGTTCACATATTCAGAGAACAGATAAAAGCCCAATTTCATCGAGGAATATTCCTGATGGTAACCGAAATTCAACTCGTTCTCCGCTTCAGACAAATCGAAAGGGGTTCGGTTACATTCAGCAAAAGCACAAATCAGGAAGATGAAAAAGCCAAGTGGCTGGTACACGATATTCCAGAGATGGTCTTGTTGTTGGGTAACAATGGTACCCAGACTTAATGTACCGGTCAGCATCAACAATGCAATGAAAGAAAGTCCCATTGCCAGTTCATAAGAAATGATCTGCGATGCACCACGGATGGCAGCCAACAGTGAAAATTTATTATTGGAAGCCCATCCACCAATCATGATCCCATAAACCCCCATACTTACTACACCAAAAACATAAAGGATGCCGATATTGATATCCGCAATCTGTAAAGAAACAATCCTACCCTTAATATCCAGATGGCTGCTCCAAGGGATAATGGCACTCGTCATCATTGCCGTGAGCATGGCCAGCCCAGGACCCAGCACAAACAAAAATTTATTTGACAGGTTTGGGATAATTTCTTCCTTCATAAACAATTTCAAACCATCAGCCAGTGGCTGTAGGATCCCGAAAATCCCTGCACGGTTTGGGCCACGCCTATCCTGCATTACGGCCGCAACTTTTCGCTCTGCCCAAGTCTCATACATGGCTACCACCAACGACAGACTGATAATGACCGCAATCAAAATACATTTTTCCAGAATTAATGCCCAATCAACAGAAAGTAATAATGAAGCCATTTTATAAAATTATGTAGTCAGCTTTATATCTTTTGGGTGAATGGTCAATAGTGAATGGTGAAAGTTCAAGGCCCCAACCTATCAACCCTTCAACTAATTAACTTATCAACCTTTATCAAAGTCAGTGGAATGTGCCGGTCCTTGGATCGAGGACAAATCAATACCCGGTTCATTCACTTCACTCACATCATGGATATTCATCAACAATTTTGGTTTGCGACCATCCAGCACCTCATATAATACTTCCGGTGGTTTTTGCACCCCCACATAATGACCTTGCGAAATCACAGAGTGGCGGTTAACCTTTGTTGGGCCTTCAATCACCCAATCGGAAGTTTTCTTTTTCTCGAAACGGCATTCATTGCAGATCCATCCTTCCACCTCACCCCATTGATCCTTTCTTGCAGTGACCCTGTACACTTCATCACCACGGTACCATAAAACAGCTTTACCACAGCAATTCGGGTTAGAGCATTCGCGGTGCGCATCTTCTGGTTTCAAAAACCAAACACGGTTCTTGAAACGGAAAGTTTTATCAGTCAACGCACCCACTGGGCAAACATCAATCACATTACCAATAAACTCATGATCCAAGGCTTGATGGATATAGGTAGCGATTTCTGAATGGTCACCCCTATCCAACACCCCATGTTCCCTTTTGTCTGTTAGTTGATCCGCCAAAAACACACAACGATAACAGAGTATGCATCGTGTCATGTGAAGTTGGATATAAGGACCAATATCGTGCTTTTCAAAAACTCTTTTAGGGAATTCATAGCGAGTGCCTTCTTTGCCATGCTCATAGCTCAAATCTTGCAAATGACATTCACCAGCTTGATCGCAGATTGGGCAATCGAGCGGATGGTTGATCAACAGAAATTCCACCACTCCATTACGCGCATCGATTACTTTCTCACTGGTAATGTTTTTCACAATCATACCGTCCATTACATTGGTACGGCAACTAGCTACCAACTTGGGCATGGGCCTGGGGTCTGCAGTAGAACCTGCAGCCACTTCCACTAAACAGGTGCGGCATTTGCCACCACTGCCCTTGAGTTTGCTATAATAGCACATAGCAGGCGGCGTTACATCCCCACCAATCATTCTTGCTGCTTGAAGAATAGAGGTACCCGGCTCCACTTCAATGGAGATATTGTCGATAGTAACTTTAAATAACTTAGGTGCGTCAGCCATAAAAAAGTTTCACACAAAGAACACAAAGAATACAACGATAACAACGAATCTTATAATCATTTCACAGAACGAACAAAAAAGAACTTAAATTTTTAAAAGTAAACTTAATATGTTTTAAACCCTATTTATCCTTTTAAAAAAAGTTTCACACAAAGAGCGCTAAGAATACAACGATAACAACGAATCTTATAATTGTTTAACTCAGCGAACAAAGAGATAATATCAATTTCAATAAGTATTTATAATTCTCTTTATTCCATCTTTTAAATACACTACATTGAAATTAACCAACAGCCCAAGTTTCAATTCCGCCAACTTCAAATAGGTTTGAACCTGTTTATAATGGATATCAGCCAAGGTTTCAATTGACTTGATTTCCACAATTAACTTATTTTCCAAAATCACATCAGCTCTAAACCCTGCTTCCAATTTTATCGATTGATGCACTAACGGAATTGCTTTCTGCCTTTCAAACCCAATCCCCTCTTTCTCCAACTCATAACACAATATCTCTTCATAAACACTCTCGAACAATCCCGGCCCATATAGTTTATGAATCCTAAAACAAATATCCAGCACTATCTTCGCTAGCTCATTTTCCCTCTCTATATTTTTATCCCCATACTGCATTCATATTTGAACTTTTCAACTGTCACGAAAAATCCTCTAATTCACAATCTGCTGTTTCTTCTTTGTCCCCTTTGCATCCTTAGCGCCCTTTGTGTGAAATCAATTTAAGCTACCACTTGCAAAGGATCCGCATAATGTGCCAATCCATAATTCCTATTCAAACATTCGACCGGGTTCTTCACATGCCATTCAAACTCATCACGGAAATGCCTAATCGCTGCGGCTACTGGCCATGCTGCTGCATCACCCAAAGGACAAATAGTATTGCCTTCAATCTTCCGCTGTATATCCCACAGCAAATCAATATCGCTGATTTTCCCTTTGCCATTTTCAATATTCTTCAATATTTTTTCCATCCATCCGGTTCCTTCCCTACAAGGAGAACATTGTCCACAACTTTCATGACGATAAAAACGGGCCAGGGTATAGGTATGCTTTACCACGCATTGATCTTCATCGAACACGATAAAACCACCGCTACCCATCATGGAACCTTTGGCAAATCCACCATCAGAGAGGCTTTCATAGTTCATCATCCGCTGCTCACCTTTTACTGTTTTCAACAAAAGGTTGGCAGGAAGAATCGGAACTGAAGACCCGCCCGGAATACAGGCTTTCAATTTTTTCCCATTCGCTATACCACCACAATATTCATCGCTATAAATAAATTCTTCCACCGAGATGGTCATATCAATTTCATAGACGCCAGGCTTATTGATATTGCCACAGGCTGAAATCAATTTGGTACCCGTTGATTTACCAACCCCAATTTTCGCATATTCCTCTCCGCCCATATTAATAATCGGCACTACTGCAGCCAAAGTCTCTACATTGTTCACCACGGTTGGCCGATCCCATGCTCCTTTAACAGCAGGGAAAGGAGGCTTGATACGGGGGTTTCCACGTTTGCCTTCCAATGATTCAATCAACGCCGTTTCCTCACCACAGATATAGGCACCAGCCCCACGCTGCACATAAATCTCACAATCAAAACCAGAGCCTAAAATATTTTTTCCGAGCATGCCATTATTTTTTGCTTCGGAAATGGCTTGTTCCAGAATATCCACGATCCAAGCATACTCCCCACGGATATAGATATACGTGGTATTGCTTCCCAATGCAAAGGAAGAAACAATCAAACCTTCGATCAACAGGTGTGGGATAAACTCCATTAAATACCTGTCCTTGAAAGTACCAGGTTCACTTTCATCTGCGTTGCACACCAAGTGACGTGGAACGCCTTCGGGTTTTGCAATAAAGCTCCATTTCAAACCCGTTGGGAAACCCGCACCACCACGTCCACGCAAACCACTTTTCTTTACCTCATCGGTAACTTGGTCTGGCGTCATCGTTTTCAAAGCCTTTTCCACACTACGATATCCGCCTTCACGTCTATACACATCGTACAAACGGATGTTTTCAACATGCGCTTTTTCTAGTAATAATTTTTTGCCCATATATCCCTACCCTGATTGGGTTTTATTATCTTTTTAATATTCACTTTACCATTATGCCATCAACATCTTCATCGGATGCAAAGTCCTTGTGAATGGGTTCAAAACCAGTCCTATCGATTCCAGCGTTGTCACACCCAATAAAGCGGTATCACCATCTTCCCCATAAATGATTTGTGCTGGCCCACCTTCCCCTTCAAACTCAAAATAAGCCGAACTGATTTTTCTTTTTACGCTTGTTCCATCTGCCAAAGAAAAACTCATTTCCCGATAAGGTTCTATGTCCAATTGGTCTAAAATTTTTCCAGGCACCAAACTATACACAGCCCCACTATCCACCAAAAATTCCACTTCCGCAAATTTCTGGGATTTGCGATGCTCCCTAACCCTCAGTATGGCTGTTGTTATTCCCACAATTATTTAATTAAACCCATAATTATCGAAGTGGCTCAATTTTCAAATAGCTTCCATTTCCTGATTCACTCAAACTTTCCCAATTCATCACTAATTCATCCTTATGTATACTCGCCCATTCTACTACCAAAGCCAATGCTTTGGGAGGTAAATATCCTTGCAAAATTCCTAAATCCCTAATAGATATCTGAGCAGCATGTTCACCATATTCAGCATGAAAATGTGGTGGTACATGGTCGCCAAAATACATTTTAATCAGAATGCCATAAAAGCTGCTTATCACTGGCATACTCTTCAAAAGTTTTTCCTATCAATTTTAAATAAAAAGCATCGGGATCCATATCGATATTTTCATTCCATTCAAGCTTCTTATCATTGGTGATTTTAAATAACTGAAATTTTTTTTCGTCATTCCAATAAGAAAAAACACCTTTCCCCTTCCAACTGCTTAAATCAATAATACCCTTAACCCCATCTTCAAACTCTAAAGAAAGCTTGAATCCATGTAATGGAGAAGCCGATTTCAAATATGGTATTATATTTTTCATTTCTTTACTTCGCAATTCAACATCCAACTCACCCCAAATTTATCTTGCAACATCCCGAAGACATCGCCCCAAAACTGTTTGGCCAATGGCATCGTTACTTTTCCGCCCTCGGCTAATTTATCAAAAATCGTTTTTGTTTTTTCCTCCTCCTTCAAACCCAATGAAAGCTGAATGTTACCATTGGTGGATACAATATTTCCTTTCATTGTATCGGAGATCATGATCATATTGCCATCCCCAAACTGTAACCTTGAGTGCATCAATTTCTGTTTCCAATCCTCATCACTAACCATCGGACTATCACCATATCGGGTAATCATCAATATTTCACCGCTCAATGCCTCCTTATAAAAGTTCAATGCTTCTTCTGCATTGCCAGCAAAATTTAAATAAGGAACCGGTTTCATTTAATTCTATATATTAATTGTTCAATGCAGCGGTTTGTCTGCACTCATCAATAATAGCATCCACTTTTTCCTTTGTCAAATGCTCACGGTAATGTTTGCCAAACTGCATCATCGGTGCATAGCCACAAGCTCCCAAACATTCCACTGTTTTCAATGTGAACATTCCATCTGCCGTTGTTTCCCCTACATTGATGTTCAGTTTGTCTTTGATATATTGGATAATGTCATCAGAGCCTCTCAACATACAAGGTCCTGTTTGGCAAACCTCAAACATATATTTGCCAACCGGTTTCAGATTGTACATGGAGTAAAATGTAGCAACTTCATACACTTCAATCGGTTCAATTTTCAATAAGCTGGCCACATAATCCATGGTATCCACACTTAACCAATTGCCAAATTCTTCCTGAGCCAAATGAAGCACGGGCAACAAAGCACTTTTCTGCTTCCCTTGCGGATAGCGGGAAATGATCTCAGCTACCTTCTTTAATTTTTCTTCTGAAAAAGTCATTCGCTTTTTACTATTTTAATATTGTCCGATTATCTATAAAAAACAAAATTGTCAGTTTTACGTGAATGGTCAATGGTGAAAAGTGAAAAAATCAAGCTCTCAACATTTCAACTTTCTTGCCCAATTCCAAATTCCCAATTACTTCTCAACCCACCAACCTTTCAACTACTCAACCGTTCAACCAACTACGCGTCCATTTCCCCTGCTATCAAATTCATGCTACTCATCACCAAAATCGCGTCACTGATCATGGAGCCTTTGGTCATTTCAGAAAAAGCTTGGTAATAAATAAAACAAGGCCTTCTGAAATGCAGTCTGTATGGGGTTCTGCCGCCATCACTGATCAAATAAAATCCCAATTCCCCATTGGCACCTTCCACACTATGGTAAACTTCTCCCGGAGGTATTTCCGTTTCTCCCATCACTATTTTAAAATGCCAAATAAGAGCCTCCATCTTAGTATACACATCTTGCTTTGGCGGCAGATAATATTCGGGAGCATCCGCATGGTATACTTCGGCCTCGGCCCCTTTAAATTCTTGCACCTTTTTATAGGCTTGTTCTATGATACTTAAAGATTGCCACATTTCCTGATTCCGCACCAAGTAACGGTCATAGGTATCTCCTGTTTTTCCAACTGGTATTTCAAAATCAAAATCTTGGTAACTGCTATAAGGGGTATGCACACGCACATCATAATCCACACCGGCTGCACGCAGGTTTGGACCAGTGAAACCATAATTCAAAGCACGTTCTGCACTTATAGGGCCCGTGCCTATCGTGCGTTCCATAAAAATGCGGTTGCGTGTAAAGAGGTTCTCGAATTCCCTCAGCACATCTGGATATTCTTTCAGGAACTTTTCCAGTTTTTCAAAAGCGGTATTGGTGAAATTACGTTCGAAACCGCCGATACGGCCCATATTGGTAGTAAGGCGGGACCCGCAAACTTCCTCATAAATCTCATAGATCAGTTCCCGATATTGCATCACGTACAAAAAGCCAGTGAATGCGCCAGAGTCCACACCCAATATAGAGTTGCAGATCAAGTGGTCTGAAATCCTGGACAGCTCCATAATAATCACCCGCAGATAATCCACTCGCTTAGGCGTTTTTACACCCAATAATTTTTCGCAGGTGAGGTGCCAGCCCATGTTATTGATGGGCGAAGAGCAATAATTCAACCTGTCGGTAAGCGTGGTGATCTGATATAGAGGCCGCCGCTCAGCCAATTTTTCGAAAGCACGATGAATATAACCCACCGTCTGCTCTGCATTCACAATCCTTTCGCCGTCCAGTTCCAAAATATTTTGAAACACGCCATGGGTAGCAGGATGTGTAGGTCCCAAGTTGAGCGTGGTGGTGGTTTTCTCAATCGAACCTTCAGGTAATTTTATATGTTGTCGGCTAATAGTTTCTGACATTCCAGCCTTTTTATTTTTTTATTATTAAGTCAACATTTGTTCTCTCCCCAACATCCTTGCGCCTGTCCCGACTATTGGCGGGATCGCACTCTTGTACTGTAGTACTATATTGAGCATCCTATATATCCCATCCATCATCCCATCCAAAAAATCCCCCCAAATCCCAGCCAAAGACAGTCTATCTCCCAAACATCGCATCATCCTTGTCAATACGGGTCTGGTCCTCCAAGGGATATTGCTTCAGCAAAGGGTGATAAGTCATTTCATCCACATTCAAAATACGCTTAAGGTTTGGATGGCCTACAAATTTCACCCCAAAAAAATCAAAGGTTTCGCGTTCCATCCAATTGGCAGAAGCATATAATTGAGTGGCAGTAAAAATTTCGGGGGTATTGATATCGGTGAATACCTTGAACCTGATCCTGATATTGTCGGCGAGGTTATGCAAGTGATAAACCACCGCTAGTTCCCTGCCCTGTTTGTCCGGATAATTTACAGCAGTTAGGTCGGTCAAAAACAGAAAGCGAAGTTCAGGGTCATCGTACAAAAACTGCATCACTTTCAGGTTCATTTCTTTGGGTGCTTCAAAAGTCAGTAGCCCATAAGGTTCTTCAAAATGGGAAACCTGATCGCCAAATTTTTCTATCAGCCTTGTTTTGATCGTTTCGTTTGTTAATGACATGGAGCGTTGATCTTTGAGCCATGATCCATGGCTTATTGAATTCCGTAACTATTTAATAACTGTTGATATTTTTCACCATTTCTTCTGCGCAAGCGCTCTTCCCCTACCAGGTCCTGTATTTTCATAAACCCATCTAAAATCGCTTCTGGTCGGGGTGGACAGCCCGGCACATACACGTCAACCGGAATTACTTGGTCAATCCCCTGCAATACAGAATAGGTATCAAAAATTCCGCCACTGCTTGCACAAGCCCCAACGGCCATTACCCAACGGGGTTCGGCCATCTGTAGATACACTTGTTTTAAGATAGGGCCCATTTTTTTTGCAATGGTGCCCATTACCATCAATAGGTCGCATTGTCTAGGAGAGAAGCCCATTCTTTCTGCACCAAACCGGGCCAAGTCATAATGCGAGGCAGCGGTGGCCATGAACTCGATGCCGCAGCATGAAGTCGCAAAAGGGAGCGGCCACATGGAGTTTTTTCTTGCCAACCCAACCACATCGCTGAGTTTGGTGGCAAAAAAACCTTCGCCAATATGACCTTGAGGCATATCAACCATGCTGATACTATCTTTCGTATCGGCGAGTATCGGATGTACATTAAATCTTACTGGACGAGACATGATTTTAATTTGAAAATTTTACAATGAAGCAATATGAAAATGTTGCTTTCAAATTAAACAACAACCAAAGTATTATGTTGTCTTTACCGCGAAACATTTCCAAATTTTCGCATTATCTTAATCCTCCCAAGTCAATGCGCCTCTCTTTATGATATAAATAAAACCAACCACAAAAAGAGCTACAAACAAAAGTACCGCTCCAAACCCTTCCCATCCCAAAGCACGGAAATTGATGGCATAGGGATAGAAGAAAATCACTTCCACATCAAACAGCACAAAAAGGATGGCAACCAGAAAATACTTAACTGCCATTGGCTGCCTTGCATTACCAACCGACTCTATTCCGCTTTCAAAGTTCTTTAATTTGTCGGCAGTTTTGCGCTTGGGTCCCAATATATGGGTAACCCCCAGGACAAGTGCCACAAAACCAATAGCGAAAAGGAACTGAATACCGACGGGAAGATAGCTAGCTGCGCTATTTGCATCAGAGGCCACAGAAACGGGGTTTGCTTGCAAAAGAAAAATATCCATTTCTTTAATATTGCTTCGGCAGCAAAAATAAGGCAGCCCTTTCAATTAACAATTTATAATAAAATAAAAAGCAAAATAAAAGCCCCTTGTCAACGAATTGTGTGACAAGGGGCTAAAATTTAAAATAAAAAGTCTTTATCTATCTCGATGCTTTGGACCTGGGTTTTTGTGCAGCCTGTTTTACAGGTTTGTCCAATATATCCAGATATTGCTTGGCTGTTGAGTTTTCAGGGTCTACTTCCAATATTTTTTTCAGATAGGAGATTGCTGCCTCCTTATCCTTCTTAACATTATTGGAATAACCGGCCAAATAGAAATAGGATTCCAAAATTTGGGATTTATATTTTGCCGAATCGGGGCTTGATCTGGCATATTCAGCCAATTTCGTATACGCATCTACTGCAGTTCCTTTGGACCCCAAGGAATCGTCCTGGGCCACTTTTGATTTGGCGCACCATAAATAGCCATAGATCTCATTGGGATATTTTTGCTCATACACCCCACAGAAAATGGAATCAGCCGTCTGATAATCAGCAGCCCGATAATAGGCATATCCTACTTTGTAGAGGTCGGCATTTGTAGGGTTTTTATCCATATTGTATAATACGCGTAGCCAGTCAGCCGACATTTTAGCATTGCCCAATTTTTTGGCAACATCCGATGCTTCTTTGGCATAGTTCAGTTTATCTTCTTGAACGGTATCATGGGCGATAGCCTGCTGATAGTTTATACTAACCAATGAATCATTCCCTTTAAACTTACTGAGTACCTGAGCATAAAAAGTATAGTCCTGTGGTATAAACTCGTCTTCTTTCTGTTTTGAAAAATACTGTGCAAGAAAATTCTTGGCATCTACAGAATCCCCTTGGTCGCTATAGCAATAAGCTACCAGTTTATAATATTTGGGATCGGCATTTTGCCCCAGACTACTGATTTTTTGCTGGGAGGCATTAATACAATCCTGATATTTTTTGGCTGCATACATAAAACTGATGCGGTCATAATCATCAGAAGGTTTGGGATCCGTATTGGCAAAATATTTGTCCCAGTATCCAATTGCCTTATTTACATCATTATGATAGAACCAATAGTAGAAGAGTTCATAATAAGCTGGCGCATAGGCAGGGTCCATCTGAACGGCTTCTTCAAATGCGGGTAAAAAATACTCGGTGTTGCGCTGTGACAGATAAATCATGCCAATTTTATATTTGGCTTCTGCATATTTTGGATCCAAGCCCAATGCTTTTTGGTAGGCCAGCACGGCGTTGCCACCATCGGTCAGGAGCCTACGGTAAACATCACCCATAATAGTATAGGTGGCCGGATTGTTAAATCGCCGTACCTGTGTGGCCTGGTTCAATTTTTCGATTGCATAAGCTGCGTCCCCATTTTTGGAATCGGCATTGGCTTCGCCGATTGCATTGAACACCTCCACATCTTTACCTTTACTTAGGCTAATGGCCGTTTCAAAACGCTGTTTGGCATCAGCCGCTTTCCCTTCCCTCAATTCGATATTGCCCATGCCCACCAACAGTAAAGGTGCGCTGCCGTTAGTCTGTAGTGCCTTTTGATAAAGTGCTTTTGCCGCAACAGAATCGCGAACACCAGACCCTGAAGAAGCCGTCAAGAATGTTTGACCGAGCCAATAGGTTGCGTCAATATTATTAGGATTGGATGCTAGTACTTTTTCAAAAGTTTCTTTTGCACTTTTGTACCGCTCATAGTAGAGAAATTTCTGCCCCTGTTCAACAGTTTGGGCGATTAGCACGTTTCCTGCAAATACAACACTTGCCAGTAAACAAATTCGGACTTTCTTCATAGTAAACCGCTGTTTTTTGATTTGTAAATGTATTAAAAACCTATATTAATTAGAGATTTTCGAGTCGCGGATCGTAAAGGACATCCTGGCTGGCCAAAGATAAGCCCTTTTGAAAATCAACTGCCCCCTTTCGAATTCCAGGAAATTGACAAAATTATTACCAACACCACTGAAATTCTCTTTTAAAATATAATAAATGCCCCGAATCAATGGATATCGTTTCAACGCAATATTGGCTTGATATGGTAATACATAGGTTTCTCCTAAACAACTGGTGCACTGGACAGCTGCCAGTTTTACTTTTTTCAAAAAATTCAGTTGCTGTTCATCTTCCGGGTCACCTACCCAACTTACCCCAACAAATCCGACCGCATTCTCATGGTCTGCCACATAGTTAATCACATCCTCACTTGATTTGGCTGCCACTACATCCTTGCCCAATGGCTGGCCCTTTAAAATAGAGTCCATCGCATAACGGACCGTACTGGTAGCTGTGACCCCATCCATCACCACTTGTTTATCCCCTTTACTATCTTTTAACAAGGATTCAACATCTTTCATTGACAAAATCGTATCCTTTGAACTGTTGTTTACCACTATAGCAATGGCATCATACGCAAGCAGGCCATAAACGGGAACATAAGAAATCGAATCCTTATAAAAATTTTCTTCCCGTTTGTTCAGCCCCCTGGTCACAATAATCATACGGGTACTGTCCTTGGCGAGATCGCGAAAACAATCTGCCTCCGACTCATACTGAACATTGATTTTTGCATTGGGAAAAGAGGATTCAAAAACTTTGATCTGCGAGTCGATCACTGGTTTAAAAGATTCATCCACACAGATATTGATGGTACCATTCGTAGGCGTTTCCTGAACATACTTCGAAGGCCCGCTGGAACATGCGGCAAAATAAATACTCAAGAACGAACCCACGCAAATTAACCCAAATAATCGATTGATTTTATATTCACTCAAAAAACGCATCACTTGAAATAATTTTTTTTATACCCACGATAAAACCGCCAAGCACCATACACTAAGCAAAGAGCGGAAAAAAAATACTGATAAAAAGGGTCTATATTAAAATTGAACCCTAACCGATTTGAAAAAATAAAAAACAAGCCCAGAATAAATATCAAAATACCCATTCCATAATCCATAATGGACCGCATCAGCAAATACCCTTTGGTTCTTTTATCAAAAGCATCATTTTCCATTATAAATCTTTAATTATTATAGTGTGCGAAGCAAATTAATGAATTAAGCCTAATAAAAAACCCATTAGTTGCTTTTTTGTACATGTATACCCGCATTTTTTTCATTGCAAAAACTATAATAACAAAAAACATCAGGGCATTTTAATCATATTTTAATTTTCATTAGGCACCTGAAAAACAACTGGGAGGTGAAAATAAACGGCCACATTTCTCCCATTTTGCCTTCCGGGTATCCATGTTGGCATTTTTCGAATTACCCTTTCCACTTCCTTGTCAAATTCCCTTCCTCCCGTTTTTAGAATCTCGATATCAGTGACTGCCCCATTTTTGTCAACAACAAACCTCAGCAACTCTGTAATATGGGTACCAGGTTCCAGATCTTCCCTGGGCATTTTAAGGTTTTTTGCTAAAAAGCGTCTCAAGGCTTCCATTCCGCCCGGGTATTCCGGCATATATTCGGCGGTCCTAAATGTTTTTTCTTCTTCCACTGGCATACTGCTTGTTTGGGCAGGGTTACCAGAAGCCTGGCCCATTCCATTGGGTTGCACAACATCACTTTTGCCCGGCAGGTCACCCAACTCATTTTTGGAGGAAATCATTTTTCCATCTAGTTCCTTTACCGTGGGAGGTGGTTCAACCACAAGCGCCCTCGTGATGATTGGCTTTGTGTCTTTAATCTGTTCCATCTTTTTTTGAGGACGGATAACAGGTCTTGGTAGCGGATCTTGCTTCACCTTATCTAAAGTCACTAAGGTGGTTTCTGGTATTTCAGGTCGTACATTTCGGTGGTTCAAATCTGGGAACAGATAATTTTTAAGGTAGCCAGCCGAAATCAGCGAGATGAATAAAAGCATCACTATCAATAGTGATTTCCTTACCCTGCTTTCATAATGGCTGCGCAACTCATAAGCACCATATTCTTTATTGCGGTTATCAAAAATAATGTCAAGTATGTCTGCCTGTAAAATCATTTCAGGTTCCATGGTAGTTGGTTTTATAAGTGAAGAAACAATGGAGACGGCTTGCGCAAGCTGGTAATGAGATGCGGATGGAAGCAAATTCCATAACTAAGAGTCGGAAGTCTTTTGTTGAAAGTCAAGAGTCTTAGTAAAAATTGTCGACTTTTAACAGCAACTAGCAAGACCTCAGGGGCAAATACCAAATGTTAATCAAATTATCTAGCCTTGACTCTGAACTCCCGACTCTGAACTACAGACTCCCGACTCTAAACCCCCGACTCTTTACCCCTCCTTCCTCCATATTCCCTAATTTTGCGCCATGAAAATTTTGATGGTATGCCTTGGCAATATTTGCCGTAGCCCTTTAGCCGAAGGAATATTACAGGAAAAAATAAAAAAGGCGGGTCTTGATTGGGAGGTGGACAGCGCAAGTACCAATGGGCTGCATGAAGGCGAAGCCCCCCACCCGCTTTCGCAGAAAGTAGCCAAACTGAATGGCATTGATATCAGCAGGCAACGGTCCAGAAAATTTTTGGCGGAAGATTTTGACCGTTTTGATAAAATATATTCGATGGCTGCAGATGTGATGTGGGAAATGAAAAGAATCGCGAAAAAACATTTTGATCCCGCAAAAGCTGACCTACTCATGAACGAAGTCTTTCCGGGAAAAAATATGGATATCCCCGATCCGTGGTCTGGCCCAGAATCAGGATATCATGAAGTCTATAAACTGATTGACGAGGCCTGCGACCACCTATTAACCAAGAATAATAACGGGGTATCGGGAATGAATGAAAAAAATTACAGTCACAAACAAATACCTTTTTAAAAGGGCATGAAACCATCACTACCACAAGGCACTAGGGATTTTGGGGCGGACACCGTTCGAAAGCGCAACTATATTTTAAATACCATCCGTGATGTATTTGACCTTTACGGTTTTCAACCATTGGAAACCCCAGCTATGGAGAACCTCGAAACGCTCATGGGCAAATATGGAGAGGAAGGAGACAAGCTGATTTTTAAAGTACTCAATAACGGTTTGGATAACCCTTCCAAAGAAGCACAGGTAAGGGCCGATTTTGAAAAAATTTTAGAAGGCAAAAACAACAAAGGAATCACGGAAAGAGCGCTTCGATACGACCTCACCATTCCCTTTGCCCGCTACGTGGCCATGAACCATGGGCAACTAACCTTTCCGTACAAACGCTATCAGATGCAGCCCGTTTGGCGGGCTGACCGTCCACAAAAAGGCCGATACCGGGAGTTTTACCAATGTGATGCCGACCTGGTTGGCAGTGCTTCCTTACTCAACGACCTAGAATTTGCTTGTTTATATGCAGAGGCATTTGACATGCTAAAAATAGAAGTGGAGATAAAAATCAATAACCGGAAAATATTGGCTGCATTGGCAGAAACCTGTGCCGCTTCCGACAAACTGGTAGACATTACAGTGGCTATTGACAAACTCGACAAAATCGGTATCGATAAGGTGAGGGAAGAATTAGTACAAAAAGGATTGGGCAAAGACCAAACCCAGATTGTAGAAAAATATTTATCCATCGCCGGCTCTAATCAGGTAAAACTGAAAGCACTTAGCGAACTGATCGGTCATACAGAAATTGGTAAAAAAGGGGTTGAAGAACTGGCATTCGTGATTGGTAGCATGCCCGCTGTACATACACCCAAACTGGTTGCTGATTTTACATTGGCTCGGGGACTCAACTATTATACAGGCACCATCTACGAGGTAAAGGCAAAAAATGTACAAATGGGCAGCATTGGCGGCGGCGGCCGTTATGATGACCTTACCGGTCTTTTCGGAGTGCCCAATATCCCTGGCGTGGGCATCTCATTTGGGGTTGACCGTATCTATGATGTAATGGAGGAATTGAAATTGTTTCCAGAAACCATTTATAGCGGTACCAAAGTACTCTTCTTTAATTTGGGTGAGGAAGAAAGCAAGATTGCTTTTAGCCTGATGCAGGATTTGAGAAAGAAACAGATTGCCTGCGAGTTGTTTCACGAGAATACCAAATTCGATAAGCAATTCAAATACGCAGACAAGAAAAATATCCCCTACGCTATTATTATTGGCAGCAAAGAATTGGCAGAACAAACCTGTACCATCAAACATCTCAAATCAGGCGAACAACAAACCATTCAACAATCAGCCTTATCAAAATTCAATTTCCAACCATGACCCCTTTTATATTATTAATGATTATGGGTGCCACCATTTGCTTTCTGGCTTATAGCATCCAAAAAAAATACAAAACATTTGCACCTAACATTGAAAAAGTGGAAGGGAAATTATTAGGATATGAAATGGAGAAGACAAAAAATGTATTCAAAAAAATTCCAATTGTCAGCTTTGTAACAAAGGATGGAGATGCACATACCCAAAAATCGACTGATAGCTTTTTTTCAACCAATACCAAAAAAGGGACTGCCATTACTGTTTGCTACAACGTGGACAACCCGGCTCAAATCATGATTCAAGGTAAAAAATCTGGAGAAACCTTGAAAGTACTAATGATTAGCGCAGGTATTTTCTTTTTAGCAGGGTTAATCCTTTTATTAGATTTCGAAAACATCATCCATATCTTAAAAAAATAAAACCCTAGATGCTTTTATCTATTATCGACCTTAAATAGATAATTGAATTTTAATAGTGTGTTTGACCAACTAAATGTCCAGTCCTTGAGCTATCCTTCACTCTCCTTTATTAGCTTATCTTTGCCGCTTCATGAAAACAGAAAAAAAGAATATCAGGCATTTGAGCCTAGCAGATATAGAAGCATATTTTGAGCAAATCGACGAAAAAAAATTTCGTGTGAAGCAGGTATGGGAATGGCTTTGGCAGAAACATGCGCATAGTTTTGATGCCATGACCAACCTGAGCAAAGAGCTTAGGGCAAAACTTTCCGAAGATTTCAGTCTTCCCGCATTAACTGTGGATGCTACCCAATATAGTGCAGATGGCACTATCAAAAGCCGTTTCAAAACTTTTGATGGCCATTTGGTGGAAGGGGTTCTAATTCCAACGGAGGAAAGAAAAACCGCTTGTGTTTCTTCCCAGATAGGCTGCTCCCTAACCTGCAAGTTTTGTGCTACCGGGTATATGGATAGAAAACGCAATCTTGATTTTGATGAGATCTATGATGAAGTGGTGCTCATTAATCAACAATCCGAGCGGGTGCATGAAAAAAAACTTACCAATATTGTGTTTATGGGCATGGGCGAACCTTTGCTGAACTACAATAATGTATTGAAAGCAATCGAAAGGATTTCCTCACCAGATGGACTGGGTATGAGCCCTAGAAGAGTTACCGTTTCCACAGCCGGGGTAGCAAAAATGATCAGACAATTGGGTGATGATAAAGTAAAATTCAAATTGGCCTTATCATTGCATGCCGCCAATGATCAAAAACGCCATGAGATTATGCCCATCAATGATACCAACAATATCAAATCATTGATAGAGGCACTCAATTATTTTTACAAACAGACAGGCAACGAAATCACTTTTGAATATATCCTTTTCAAAGATTTTAATGACTCGCCGAAAGATGCCGATGAACTCATCAAAATCTATCGTCAGGTGCCTGCCGACCTAGTGAATATTATTGAATACAACCCCATCGATGCGGCCAAATTCCAAAAACCTGAGGAAGAAACCGTGGAAGCCTTTATGAAGCAGCTAGAAAAAAATAGGGTGAATGCTCGCCTAAGGCGTAGCCGCGGCAAAGATATTGATGCGGCCTGTGGGCAACTGGCCAACAAAGACAGTCATTAACCCACTCATCCCTTACAGCTTCCTTTTACGAAAGATTTCATACAACGTTAAACCTTCCCACTTGGTTGGCATCTGAAGGAGTAAATTATTTGTATGAAAAGAATATTTTTAATAGCTGCTACTTTAATCGTAGCCAATTTTGCAGTACAGGCCCAACAAAACGACGAAGCCGCCCCACCCTACCATAAGCATCGACATCATCAGTTCAATGACCTATCCAAGCAGTTGAATTTTACGGATGCCCAAAAACAAGAGTTCAAAACCATCAACCAGAACTTCCATAATAAAATGGAAGCGTTGAACAAAAATGAAGACATTACCGTAAGGTCATGGAAACAGCAAAAGGCAGATTTAGCGAAAGCGCATAAAGCAGCCTTCCAAAACCTTTTGACACCTGACCAAAAAGAAAAAATGAAGGAAATGCGACAAATGGCCGAAACCAAATTCCGTGAACGCAGCGAACACCGATTGGAGAAAATGAAAACCAAGCTCAACCTGAGTGATGACCAGGTATCAAAAATCAAAAGCATTTCACAGGACTTTAGGTCACAATTAAAAACAATCAAGGAAAACGAAGCGATGGCTCATTCTGATAAAAAGAGCCAAATCATGGCCTTGGTCATTCAGCAAAAAAAGGATTTTAGGTCAGTGCTTACTCCCGAACAAATTACTAAGCTGGACGAGTGGAAAAAAGAAAAATCGGATAGATTTTAAGATGGTGTAGCATGGAATAGCAGGTAGATAAGCGAACCCGAAAAGGTTCGCTTATTTTATAGTAGCTTCGCGCAAACTTACTGTTGTAAAACAGCAACTCATTATGAAAAGAAAAACAGACAACTTCAACAAGTTCTTCCTCAAAAAAAGCAATAGTGCCATTAAGGAAGAAATCAAACAGGAAAAAAAAGCAGAGAAAAAAGCCCGCCGCGAAGCCATCGAAAAGCATTTTGAAGAAAAGAGGAAAAAGAAAGAGTTGGGGCTTGCCAATCCAAAACCAGTCGATGTCCAGCGACCATCTTCAAGTGTTCAGCGTACTTCAACCCAAGGCGCAAACCCTAAACCTCCAGTCCCCAGCACCGAAGATCTCATCCCCCTCAACAAATACCTCTCCCATTCCGGCGTATCCTCCCGTAGGGATGCGGCTGAACTCATCAAACAGGGAAAAGTAATGCTCAATGGGAAAGTGGTAACCGAACCGGGCACCAAAGTTTCCAAACAGGATACGGTGAAAGTGGGTGGGAAAAAAATAACCATCTCCCGCAATTTCGTTTATATACTGCTGAACAAACCCAAAGATTATATCACCACCACCGATGACCCATTGGGCCGGAAAACAGTTCTAGATCTTATCCGGAACGCTACAACTGAAAGGGTGTATCCGGTTGGCCGGTTGGACAGGAATACTTCTGGGGTATTGTTGCTGACAAACGATGGCGACCTTGCGCAAAAATTGGCCCACCCCAAACACGAGATCAAGAAGATATATCATGCCGTGTTAGACAAAGTACTTTCCAAAAGCGATTTTGATGCGATTGCCGCAGGGGTGGAACTAGAAGATGGCCCCGCTTACGTGGACGCCCTTGCTTATGCGGATGCCAAAGACAAGACCCAAATCGGTTTGGAAATCCATAGCGGCCGCAACCGTATCGTGAGAAGGATTTTTGAACATTTAGGCTATGATGTAAAAGGGCTTGATCGCGTGATGTATGCGGGTCTTACCAAAAAAAATGTACAAAGAGGCAAATGGCGCTTGTTGAGCGAAAAAGAAATCCGGATATTGAAATACCTCAATTCTTCCATCAAATAGTTTTGTGTGCAAAAAAGAAATTTGGAACCCATTTTTCAGAATGAAGATTTCATTTTGATCAATAAGCCATCAGGGCTGTTGAGTATTCCCGACCGGGAAGGAAAGGAAGATTCGCTTAAAAATATATTGAGGGAAAAATATGGACAGATTTTCACCGTCCATCGCCTCGATAGGGATACCAGCGGTTTGATCGTCTTCGCTAAAAACGAAGCCACGCATAAATACCTATCCCAATTGTTTGAGGAAAGAACGGTTGAGAAAATCTATACCGGCATTGTTTCGGGTACCCTTACTGAAAAAAAAGGCAGCATTGATGCGCCGATTGCCGAAAACTCACATAAGGCTGGCCAGATGCTCATTCACCGTAGGGGAAAAACTGCTCTCACCGATTATGAAGTATTGGAAGAGTTTGGTATTTATTCTTTGCTCCAGTTCCAGATCCATACTGGAAGAACACATCAGATTCGGGTGCATATGCAGCATATCGGTCATCCCATAGTTTGCGATGGTATTTATGGAAATGCGGATTCTGTGTTACTTTCAGCTATCAAGAAAAAATTCAAGCTTTCGAAATCCGAAGAAAGCGAAAGACCGATATTGAACAGACTGGCCTTACATTCCAGCCAACTGAAATTTAAGGATGCCCAAGGAAAAACACATGAATATGAAGCACCATTGCCGAAAGACATGAGTGCCTTGCTTCAGCAATTGAGAAAATGGAAGAGCCATTAATGATAAAAAACTAATATTAAATCTGTAATTTTAATCGTCCAAGATTGTTTTACCCCAAATAATGCAAAATGAAATATTTGTTTCGCGGTATGTTATTGGCGCTTTCATTTATCATGCTCACTTCTATGTTTATGCAAAAGAGTACCCATATCGTTTTCTTTGGCGACTCCATTACCCAAGCGGGTGCTGCCCCAGGTGGCTTCATCACTAAAATAGCGGATGCATTACAATCAAAAGGCATCGCCAACCAATATCAACTAACGGGAGAAGGAATAGGTGGCAATAAAGTATACGACCTGTATCTGCGTATGGAAAATGATGTACTTGCTCAAAATCCTGATGTGGTTGTAATCTGGATTGGGGTAAACGATGTTTGGCACAAAACGCTTTTAGGCACAGGCACCGACCCTGACAAATTCCAGAAGTTTTATATAGCCATCATCAAAAAACTACAGGAGAAAAATATCAAACTGATACTCTGTACTCCAGCTACCATTGGTGAAAAATCTGATTTTACCAATCAACAGGATGGGGACCTAAACAAATATTCACAAATCGTCCGCGACCTCGCAAAAGATTACAAATGCAAGCTGATCGATTTTAGGGAAATTTTTCACAATTACGAGTTGAAAAACAATCCCGGCAATAAAGCGGAAGGCATACTCACTAAAGATGGCGTTCACTTAAACGATGCGGGCAACCAATTGGTGGCAGACAAAATGCTTGAAATGCTACTGGAAAATCAGTAACCCAACGATTGCAGAACCTAAAACTCAAACCGTTAAAACACTGTTCCACCCAGCAACGCCATCGGGTTCCCGTAGGGGGTTCTCAATATCTTCCATCCACATTTTGTCGTCAATCAAAAACTTATAGTGATACTTACCATGAGGCAACATGGGTATGGCTATCCTCCAAGTATCTTTTTTATCTGGCTCCATTTCCAATTCATCCTTCGCCCAGTGGTTGAAAGTGCCAGCGAGTGAAATGTGACGAGCCTCGCCAATGGCAATGTGAAAGATGATTTTCTTTTTTCTCTTGTCGAGATAAGGTGATGATGGTTGTTCCTGTTTCATAAGACCTCCTTTTTTGAATTTGATATAATGATTCAACGGTACGGAGGAGAGAAAAGGGATTTATCTGCGCATTGAAAAGCTATTTGCTTTTAAAAATATGCTATACAAAGTTTACTATTAAAAAGCCAGAACACAAAATGATTTACAGCTAAACGGCATTGATTAGAATCAATAATAGAGGAGCCTAACGTCTCTAAAATAAGTCAATCATTACCCTTTCCTAACTTATTTAACAGAAAAAACCAGTTTTAATTGTGTTCAACATCCTTTATGGTGTAAAACCAAGAACGTCTAAAATCTAGCGATTAAAGTTTGTTAAAAAAAATCGAGAATTTAAGTTTCGCAAAAAAAGGGGTTCCGGGTGTATAACTCATTCCATCTACAGGCATGGTTTCATGTTTTAGTCTAGAGAGGTATTCAAACTGCGATTCATTCCAATCCACATTCAACAGATTTTCTACAGAAAGTCCGATTTCATATTTCTTCCTATAATAGCCCAAAGACAAATCGGTGACCCAATAGCCCAATGCCACTAGGCTATTATCCTCATTACCGGGCCTATTGTGCATATAACGGTAAGAGATGGATGCGTTGATGCCATTCTGCAATCTCATATCCAACCCAGCCGTGCTGGTAAAATTGGGTGCCAGTGGAAGGAAATTCTTGCCTTTGGGAGCACCAATAGCTCTTGGTTTGGCTAAATCAATATTCAAAAATCCGAATAACCATTCATTAAATTGGTAACGTGCTGAAAAATCAATGCCAGTTCTTTTTGTTTTCCCTCCCGGCATCACCGATTGGTCACCGAGATCGGACCCAAAAGTAAATTCCTGCTGCAAATATAGATACCAGATAGCCGCATTGATAAACAAACCAGGCGAGGGTTTCCAGTTGATCCCTAAATCCGCTGCATAAGCAGCAGGCAGTATCTCGTAGCCCTGATTGGCAATCACAATCCTCGCATCATTGGAATGAAACCCTTTGCCCATTTTAAGATAGGCCTGAAAATAATTATTCAGGGTGTACTGGATATTTATTTTAGGGCTAACAATTGCTTTTCCCGCTCTTGGGTTTGCACCAATAAAAATTGCTGCAGCGCTATCCGAAGCTTCAGCCTGATTTAAATAATAAAAGTGAAGATAATCGAAGCGCAATCCCACGTCAAAAAGCCATTTGCCAGATTCAAGCGTTTCTTCGACATAAGCATTTAATGACGTTTCCCAGGAATGCCCCAATTGTATATCGTTCAAAATATCACTCCCATTTGTCACATGGGCCAACATGCTTGGTTGAATGGCATCGTGCCTCAGACCAATGCCAGCTACCGAATAAAGCGGCAAATTGGCAATGGAATAGGGATGTGAAATTTTAGCATTATATCCAATCAGATTCCTGGATTCACGCTGACGAAACTCGTCGCCCGTACTGGGGTAGAAAAAATTGAAAGTAAAATTGGAAACGAGATTAAAAAAATAACGTGAATAATAAGCCTGGTTCTCAAGGGTGAAATTATTTTTGAGATGGGTAACCAATATCGCATTAACATTGCTACGACTCGTATAGCCACCCTGCAGGCTGTCAATTGCACCAAACCGGTTTGCAATATATCCTTCACTCAAAGCCCTATCTGGTATTTCCCCAGAAGAACGCCAACCCGAACTGAATGTAGAGAACGAAAAGGTCAGTTTGCTTCCATTGCCCAAAGCGCTATTGAATTTCCCAAACAGATTCCATCTATTAAAATGTTCTGGTACAGCAAAAGGCCCGCCGTTGGTATACATGGCTTCGCCAGCCAGATATGCGGTTTGTTTTGTTGACTTTTCGCTAATTAGATTCATCATAGCAACCACCCGACCTGAAGCAAATTGCCCACCCTCCAGCTTGACCATATTTTTTTCCAACACATTTTTGGTATGATAGGAAATATAGCCCGCGGTATTAAAATCACCCTTGCTTGCATAATAAGGCCCTTTACCAAAATCATAGCCCTGAACGGTTTCCGGTATCAAGAAATGCAAATCCGCATAACCTTGTCCGTGAACCTGTGATACCATATTCACCGGCATTCCATCTACTGAAATGTTTACGTCGGTACCATGGTCTGCATCAAAGCCACGAAGGAATATTTGTTCAGCCTTGCCCCCACCCTGATGTTGTGCGATGAAAAGCCCCGGCACCAATCTCAATAAGTCCTGAGCCGATTTCACAGGCTGCATGTTCAGGTCGATACTTCTTAAAGTAAGCATGGAACCTAGATTATTTTTATGGCTTGTGATGATTATTTCTTTGAGGTCCATAGGCCCCTTCTCCAAACCAACAACCAATGAATGTGTAGTATCGGGTAGCCATTTGAAGGAACGATAACCAATCATAGAAACCAATAAGGAATCGGAAGCTTTTGCGTCCTTTAATTGAAAATGTCCTTCTTTATCAGTGAGGCAGAATTTTTGGGTGCGAAGGTTTTTGACAACAGCCAGTTCGATAGGTTCTTGAGTATTTCTATCCACCACTTTTCCGTAAATTCTTTCCTGAGCATATGCAAAAGAAAAAAGGGTCTGGAAAAAGAATAAAATAAACACCCAAAAAAATTGAAGCATATAGGAAGCTTTCGCAAAACACGAATTAAGTGAATTCAAATGGGATTATCATGAAAAGCAGGAATCTTAGAAAATGATTTCTAATTCAGTGCATTTTTCATTTCCGCAATATCCGATGGGGAAGTTTGACAACAGCCGCCTATTAACGTGGCTCCCGCCTCACGCCAGCGCACCGCCATACCGATAAAATCTTTTTGAGCAGATCCCGGAAGCCAACATTTTTGTGAAGCATCCCAAGCACCACCCCTATTTGGATAGGCCAGAAGCCGTTTATTGCTTACAGTGTGGGCTATCTTTATCAATGACTCCAGCATTTGAGGTGGGGTACAATTAACGCCTACAGCCAGTACCTGTTCGGATTGGTTTGCCAAAGCCACCGCCTCAGCAAAGCTCGACCCATCTGAAATCTCGGTTTCACTTTTGCAACTAAAACTTATCCATGCACGGGTATCTGGGAATTCCTTCAACAAGCCAATCAGCGCTTTTGCTTCTTCGAGGCTGGGAATGGTTTCGCAAGCAAGAAGGTCTGCCCCGCTATCAATAAGCACTTTCATTCGCTCCCGATGGAAATCCATCAATTCTTCCACAGTTAACCCATAATGCCCACGGTACTCGGAGCCATCTGCCAAGGAAGCACCATAGGGTCCCACCGAAGCAGCAACTAATGGAAGTGGCTGCCCGACCCAATTATTTTTCACTGCTTCTTCTCTGGCCTCTATCGCCAGATTGGTGGCAAGTATCATCAAAGCAATCGCTTTTTCTTTAGTATAGCCTTGCTTTTCAAAACCTGTAAAACTTGCTTGATAGCTCGCTGTGGTAATAATATCTGCACCTGCTTTTAGGTAGTCCAAATGAACTCGCTTAATCAAACCGGGGTTTTCGGTAAGCAGTTTCGCAGACCAAAGTTCATGGTTAAGATCGGCACCATGTTTTTCCAATTCGGTTGCCATGGCACCGTCAATAATAAGCAAGCCATTCTTCTGTATAAATGGATCAAACAATGAAGACATCTAAATAATTTAGGCAAAAATAAACCAGACTTAGTGAATGGTGAATAGTGAATGGCCAAAGTTTCAGTATTTCCTATTCACCATTCACTTTTCACCATTCACTACCTTACTTCAAGCAAGTCACGCTCTGCCAGTTTTGGGAAAGGCACATGCGGGTCGGTTTGATACCAAAAAGCAACCGTAGCAATATCGTCCTGTAAAGGCAGGTAGCGGCCATCCATGCGCCAGCCAAGATCTTGTATCGTTACCTTCAACCCTTTTTCGAAACGCACCGGATCTTTGATATGCCAACGATAAAGACCAAAACGTTGCATTACATTATAATGCCCATCGCCGCGGATTACTTGCGCAAGACCTGTATAAGGAGTGCAGAACTCTGTATAGGCTGATTTCTCCACACCCGCTTCATTTTTTGTTTGTGTATCGAAATCGTAGGAGCCACAGAAATAATCCTCCGTGCCCGTGCCACAGATGGTTGGGAACTTTTCATCACCATCCATAAAAAATTTAATCTCACCTTCGCCCCACCATCCATTATCCTTAGCTCCATAAGCCATATAGGTGCCCACATATTGACCGCGTCCCTTGATGCTATCCACAATTACATAATCCTTTTTGTAGGGCACCGATTGTATCCTGCGGAATTGCGCATGAAAATAAGCCGCATCACTGGGAACTTCAGTTAGTAGGTAATCCACTTGATAATAAAGCGACATGTCCTCATTGGCCAGATTCTCCATGGTGATCTTACATTTTTTTCGGAATGGCATGGGCCAATAACAGTTGAAAGCACTCCCAGGGTTTACACAAACAGCCAAGGATTGTAAGGGTGCATATTTATTCCAACCCATGCAAAAGAAGTCGCCCATGGGCACTTCCACGGAAGGCTGGGTTTCATCATCCCAATAAATGCGGATAATCGCAAATCTCCAGTTGCCGGTTGGTGTCATCCAGATATGCTGAACAGAACCCGGTCCCTCCATCTCAGCTACTGTATAAATGGTTTTTGATTTAATAATCACACTCGGACTTACCTTCCAAGTTTGGCCAAGATCTCTGGCAGCTCTCTCACCTGTACCGGTTGTGGCCATACCGCCCTTGCCTTTTTCACCATTAAAATTTTCAGGGCTAATGGAACGGCTTTTGGCATCGGATAACCGATAGATATTGCTCATGTTCACATCAATGCCATTGAATTTTTGGGCATTGGAAAACAAAAAACAGAAAGCCAGCACTGCAGTGATGATACTAATTTTTTGCATGACAGTTGGTTTGAGTATTATTAATAATCCATTTGGGATAACTATTTTATAAAAAAAGGATTTAGAATTAAGGAAACCAGTGATCCTATTGTTTCTCCCCAACCACATTGGTCAAAGTACCAATCCCATCGATTGTGATATTAACGGTATCCCCTATCTCCAAAGTGAATTCATCGGGAGGAACCAAGCCCGTACCCGTCATCAAAAAACAACCATGAGCAAATTCACATTCCTTAAAAAGCCATGAGGCCAGGTCAGGGAAAGTCCTTTTCATTTTATTGATTTGGATATTACCATCATATACATCTTTGCCAGATCTGGTAATTTGTAAATGGATATTGGTTTCAGGATCGATGGGATGCTCTGGTATATAGAGACAGGGACCTAAAGCAGCGCTTCTTTCATAACTTTTTGCTTGTGGTAAATACAATGGGTTCTCTCCTTCAATACTACGGGAACTCATGTCATTGCCAACCGTATAAGCCTGAATCTGACCAAAGGAATTGATGAACAAAGTCAACTCCGGCTCGGGCACATTCCAAGTAGAATCCTTACGTATATAAACTTGTTGGTTCATGCCCGCTACACGATGAGGCAAAGCTTTAAAAAACAATTCAGGCCGATCAGCGTCATACACTTTTTGATAAAAAAAAGAGCTACCTGCTTTTTGGGCTTCCTCCATCCTAGCATCCCTGCTTCTTAAATAAGTTACACCAGCAGCCCATACTTCCTGACTGCCAATGGGCGCCAAAATATTTTCACCAAGCATTTCCTTGAGCATGGTTTCACTTAACTCAATCGCATCTTTTGACAATATTTGTAAATGCTGAAAAAGATTTTTCTGATTGATCAGCAAATCCCAATCTTCATAAATAGCATAAGCCTTTTTACCATCCACCAATACATTCCCTTTCGATGTTTTATATAAATGCATATCTTAGTTTTGATTTAAATATTTTAAAAAGATTTTAGCCCAATATTAATACTCCCTTTATTTCAGGGTTTCCAAATCCACTCCCAACAATTGCTTGGCAATAGTATTCAAGGCATTGAAATCGCCCTGCAAATGACAGGTGGTCTGTAAGTAACGAAGCGATTCACCCTTTTTCAATTCCTTTACTGAAGAGGAAGATTCGATTTCATAGAATGGCCCCATCTGTGTGCCGTCCTGCAAAGGCCCATCATTATAAGAGTTCACCACATCGCCTTTAAAAGGTTGTTTTTGAAGTTCCCATTTCGAGTTCACATATAAACCATCACGATCCACAGGGAAAAAAATCAGGCTTAGAGTGTGATGTTTAAAATCATAACTAGCGGCAATGGATTTAGCAATGGTGGGAGAAAGACCAATCTTACCCCTAGATTTTCCATCACACTGAAAAATCAGAAAACTATCCTTGATCTTCAAGCGGTCGACCGATATAGCACCAAAATAATTATCCGTTATATAGTCATGAATATTTTTTTCTGGGAGAAATGGTATAATGACCTTTGTTTCATCAGAAGGAGTCATCATCCCCAATAGCCAGATGGAGATTAAACCATTCTCTTTTTTCCAGTCGGTATTGCCAATGTTTTTGATACTGTTATCCGTTTCGTATGCCACCAAACTGACCGAGGATGGAATCACCAGTTTCAATTTTTCCTCCATTGCCTTATTGTCCAGCAAGGAAATTTTTCTTTGTATAGCAATATCGAAAACGGTGCCGCTATAATTGGTCAGGGATGCTTTTTTTGAAAAAACGGCTTGTGATTGATTGGGCTGTACCACATCATAGCTTTCAGTATCGATCACGGTCGGCACTTGCCAATGAGCGATATTGAAAGAGTCGCCTTTTTTGAAGTACAAAGAATATTGCCCTCCCTCAGGACCGAGCCAAAAACGTTCCTCACCACCATAGGGATTAAACTGTTTTTTCTTTTCCCCAGAAGAAATAAGCTTATAATTGATCCAGCCAAAACTAGCACCACTGTCGCCCGCTGCAGTGCTGGTCATTACCCTACCTTGGTAATCGGCGCTTAATAGTATTTTGGCATTATGGTCGCTGCCCTCCAACTCAATCAAGTTTTTTGTATGTGCTTTCAGGAATTCACGGTCATGCGCATAGGTATTCATTGCTACAATATGTGTTGTACTATCTTTTGATGAAGGCATTTTGTTTTCAGGATTATTGCATGCAAATGCAAAAGCTGTCAAGCAGATCCAAGCGGTCTTTGTGTTGAATATTTTCATGGCAATCAGTTGGGGTTACAAGATAGGGATTTCATTATGAGATTTTGAAAACCCTTTTAACAAATATAGGCAGAAAATGATTTTTCCTTGCCCGAGCAGGATGCTACAGGATGGCTTGAGTCGTTAACATTTCACCACAGCGAAACCTCCGAAAAACCTCAGACCTCGGCCATCATGCTGAATAGGATTACTGCTGTACAAGTGAGTGACACAACGATGCTTAATAGTAGCAGGATGCCTATTAAAAAAAATTCCAAAGTTTGAGACTTTGGAATTTTACATTTTATAAGGAAATCCCTCTTTTCCAAGGGATAAAATCATCGTGTTTTTGTTGGTCGGCCTTCACTTTTATTTCGCCACTCGCTACTTTGATCACAAAATCCAACACCCGTTCACCGCACTGCTCGATACTTTCCTTACCGGCGATGATATCACCGGTATCAATATCAATAATGTCTTTCATTTTTTCGTAAAGAACCGTATTGGTGGAGAGTTTTACAACAGGTGTAATAGGATTACCAGTGGGGGTGCCAAGACCAGTTGTGAACAATACAATAGTGGCGCCAGAACCTACTTCAGCAGTGGTCGATTCCACATCACTTCCGGGAGTGCATAATAAATTAAGTCCGGGCTTGGTTACTTTTTCTGGATAATCGAGCACATCTGTTACAGGGGAAGTGCCGCCTTTTTTTGCAGCACCTGCACTTTTGATCGCATCCGTAATCAACCCATCACGAATATTTCCCGGAGAAGGGTTGGCATAAAAACCGGAACCGAGTGACTCAGCACGTTGGTTATAGGTTTTCATCAACTCCATAAAACGGTTTGCGGTTGGCACATCGGCACAACGATCGCTGAGTTCCTGCTCCACACCGCATAGCTCTGGAAATTCTGAAAGGATTACGGTACCACCCAACGCTACCAAAATATCAGAAGTATAACCAATAGCCGGATTAGCAGAGATGCCAGAAAAACCATCGGAGCCACCACATTCCAAGCCAATGCAAAGTTTACTGAGCGGTGCTGGTTGGCGTTTGTTCTCATTTGCCGCGAGCAAACCTGCAAAAGTTCTTTTGATGGCTTCCTCTAGCATTTTTTGTTCGTTGCCAATCTGCTGTTGTTCCAAAATAAATAAAGGCTTGGAAAAATTTTTATCACGCTTTTTAATTTCATCATGCAGCAGACCAACCTGTGCGTTCTGGCAACCCAAACTCAACACTGTTGCACCAGCCGTATTGGGATGTGTGATATAACCCGCCAATAAACCACATAATGCCTGTGCATCGGCACGGGTGCCACCGCAACCTAAAGTATGGTTCAGGAATTTGATGCCGTCGATATTCGGAAAAATTTTATTGGGCTTTGCCTGCACCTGATCCAAATTCAATGTTGCGGACAAAATGTCTTCTGGACCTTTGGCTGCATCATGCATCTTCACCAACTGCTCCACAAAAGATTGATAGGGGGATTGCTTGGGTTGATAGCCCAATGCTTTCATGAACGCATCTTCCAGCACATCCACATTTTTATTTTCACAAAACACCATCGGTATTACCAACCAATGATTGGAAGTGCCCACCGAACCATCAGCCCGATGAAAACCCATAAAGGTTTTATCCTTCCATTTTGAAATATCGGGTTTGTGCCAAGCCGTTTTTCTTTCACCCAAACGATAATTATTGGAGGCATGCTTTACATTATCGGTACTGACCAAACCACCCTGAGGTATAAATTTGGTAGCTTTCCCGACCAACACACCGTACATCATGACATCCCCACCCTCTTGGATATCCGTAATCGCAAATTTATGTTTGGCTGAAATATTGTCTTTTAAAGTGAATTCACCATGCCCGTTTTTTATCAATGTGTCCTTCTTCAAATTGGAAAGCGCCACCTCTATATTATCCAAAGGGTGAATCAGTAATGTTTGGTTGGTCATTTAGGAGAAATTTATTTCCAAATTTATGGCAATTTCGTGTAAGGGCTTCCCAAATTGTTTAATTTGATAAATACCGATACCTCATTTTTAAAAAAATTTATTTTGGGGCTATCCAATCATATTATTTAACGGTGATCCGTAACCTAGCAGATTCCAAACCGGGTGAACTGGCCGTTAATATAATATTACCTGTTTTTTCTTTTGATTGCACCACAACCAAGGCCAAACCATTGAAAGCATTCCTTTCGTGAGCCTTGAAGGATTCCATACTGGTTTCACTACCATTATCAACCCCCACGATAGAGCCATTGTCTGTGATATTGAATTGCACATGGTTATTGGCATCTGGTACCATCGCCCCATTTGCATCCACTATTTTCACGGTCACAAATGACAGATCTTTTGCATCGGCTTTGATATTTTTTCTATCTGCAATCAATATTATTTTTGCGGGCTTTCCTGCCGTTTTGATTTCTTGAGTCAAAACTGTTTGTCCATTTTTTCTGGATATGGCTTTCAAAGTTCCCGGCTCAAAAGGCACTCGCCATTTTACATGCAGGTCATCACCGGATTTGCTCCTAGTTCCCAACGATTTTCCATTCAAATACAGTTCTACTTCGTCGGCATGGTTATAATACGCCCAGACATCGACCGTGTCGCCCAACTTCCAGTTCCAATGCGGAAAAACATGCAGCACTGCTTTATCTGTCCACTCACTTTGGTACATATAATATACATCCTTGGGAAAACCGGCCAAATCAATAATGCCAAAATAAGAACTGCGGGCAGGCCAAGGGTAAGGGGTTGGCTCTCCAATATAATCGAAGCCCGTCCAGATAAACTGGCCAGAAAGGAAATCATATTTTTTGAAAACCTTCCAAGCCTCTTCATGGGTGGATCCCCAAGGAGTTGATACTTGATCATAAGCACTTACGGTGAAGTCGGGATTGCCCGATGTAAAAGGCTTATCCCATGAGATTGGCCAACGACGAATGCTATCGGAGGGTAGATAAATATCATAATGCCCCCTTGTTTCCAATGCAGAAACAGTTTCGGTGCCCAGAAATTTTTTCCCGGGGAAACGCTTATGGAAATTGGCCAGATTATTATTATCGTAATTATAGCCAACCAGGTCCAAGGCTCCAGAAAAATAAATGGGATTGCTTGGATTGGGATTATTCAATGCCGAAGTGATTGGTCTAGCGGTGTCCAAGGAATGTATGATAGCAGCCAGTTCGATGGCTATTTTAGCCCCTGGATTATTGAGGGTAGTATCTTTTGTGTTCCATCCTTCATTGATCTCATTGCCGATGCTCCAAATCATTACCGAAGGATGGTTCCTGTCACGGAGTACCATATCTTCCAAATCTCTTTTGTGCCATTCATCCCAATAGAGATGGTAATCGTATTTTGTTTTCTCCAACTTCCACATATCGAAGGCTTCGTCCAATACAATAAAGCCCATGCGATCGCAAAGATCCAAAAGCTCAGGTGCTGGTGGGTTATGTGAAGTGCGGATGGCATTGCAGCCCATTGCCTTCAATATTTCTAATTGCCGTTGCAAAGCCCTTTCATTGATAGCAGTACCCAAACAGCCTAAATCATGATGATCACAGACTCCATTGATTTTAAGATGATGTCCATTAAGAGAAAATCCTTTGTCGACATCAAATTCAAAATACCGGATACCAAAATTGGTTGTGTATTCATCCACTTCTTTTCCATTACTGCTTAACCTTGTTACTGATTTATACAGGTTGGGGTGATCGATAGACCATAATATCGGATTGGCAATCTTCAAATCCTGATTGATTGTTGCAGAAGTATCTGTATGAGATGTTATACTGCCCTTTTGATGAGCAATTTCATTTCCTGCAGGTCCATAGATAGTGGTACTAACCGAAATGGGTAATTGAAAACCAATCTTGCTTTTTATTTTTGTTTCAATATGGGCTGTAGCCGATTTTTGGGATATGACCGGTGTTGTAATGCAAGTGCCCCAATGGTCTATAAACAGATTGCCAACCGTTACCAATCGCACATTCCGATAAATACCCGAGCCACTATACCACCTTGAGTTGGGTTGCGGGGCATTGTTCACTTTCACCGCTATCAGATTTTTGTTGCTTCCATATTTCAGAAAAGGAGTCAGTTCATAACGGAAGGAACTATAACCATAAGGGCGCCTGCCAAGATAATGGCCATTCAACCATACTTCACTGTTCATATAAACCCCATCAAAATCGATAAACAGGTTTTTCCCTTTTGAAGCGATGGGTACTGTAAATGTTTTTCTGTACCAACCTATCCCTCCAGTCAGTGCGCCACCACTGGTGGTAGCGGGACTATTTGGGTCAAATTTCCCTTCTATACTCCAATCATGTGGCACATTTAAGCTGCGCCAGCTATCATCCGAGAAATTTTCCGCCTCTGCACCTGAAACATCGCCCAGATAAAACTTCCAACCCTTATCAAAATCTTCAATATGCCTAGTTTGGGCCACTACTGTCTGAAGCCCCATGACGATAACTAGAATAAACAAAGTTTTTATTATTCTCATTTCACTAATTTATATATGAAGTTATACAAAACAGCTATTCGGCAAATAAGATTGTGAACAGGAATGACGATAAAGGCTTGAATAAAACAAGCATTATGATAGTCCACAACTATATGGAAATACAAATGGTCAATGAAGAAAAATGAATCTTCCTCCATTGACCATTCACAGGTTGATATTTGAAGTATAAGTTAGCTTGATTTTCGTTTCCCTACCAGCCTTGCCTGTATTCTCTTTTTACAAATTGGTTGGCCTCATCAAAATTGGTGATCTTCATATTCACGGGATCCCAAAGCAATTTTTTTCTACCCGGGAAACTTTTGCCATCACTACTTTTAATGTTAAATGCCCTCAACGCCAAGTTACCCATCAGGATGGTTTCTGTAAGTGGCCCTGCATATTCAAAAGGAGAGCTCAGTTCGTTTTTGCCATAACCCGCTATGCATGCATTTACCCATTGCACATAATGGCCTTCGGGAACACGTGCCAATGTCTTGGGCACATTTACTTCCTTGGTGCGTGAAGTGGGCAGCAAAGTAGGGCTACTGCCATAAGTACCACACATCATCTTTCCTTTACTGCCTTCAATAATCACACCGCCCCCATCATCGCCACCCATCTTCTCATCGGGCCCCAATTCTTCTGGTCTTTCAGGAACCATTCCCCCATCCAACCAATGCAGTTTTACATCAGGGAAACCATCAACACCGGGAAATTTTAATATCACCGAAGAGGAGGCCGGACAACTCTCGGGATAATAAGCCGGGGTCCACATTTTTTCATAAATCGTTCCTTCGCTACATTCTACTTCAGAAGGATAACCCAGACCAACGGTTTTAAACGCCGGATCAATCAGATGGCAGCCCATATCACCCAATGCTCCCGTACCAAAAGCCCAGAAACCACGCCAGCTAAATGGCACATATTCCTTATGATATTCTTCAAATTGTGCAGGGCCTAGCCATAAGTCCCAATTGAGTTCGGCAGGAATTTCGTCCTTACTGGTAGGTCTGCCCATACCCTGTGGCCATACTGGCCGATTTGTCCAAACGGTTATTTTATGTGCATGACCAATAATCCCCGCATTGTACCATTCCTGCATTTGGCGCACACCATCGCTGCTGGCGCCCTGATTGCCCATCTGGGTTACTACTTTATATCGCATAGCCATCTCCGTTAGAGTGCGGGCTTCATAAATATCATGGGTCATGGGTTTTTGTACATACACATGTTTGCCCAACTGTATAGCGGCCATGGCGGCCACTGCATGTACATTATCAGGAACGGAAACGGAAACTGCATCGATATGTTTGTGTTCCTTCCGCAGCATTTCACGGAAATCTTTATAATATTTTGCTTTGGGGAAACGCTTTACTGAATCCACGGCTTGTCGATCATCCACATCGCAGAGATAGCCAATCTCCACCTTGCCACTATCAAAGAAATTTTTAAGGTCACCCTTACCCTTACCACCCGCACCAATACCGGCAATCACGAGTTTGTCGCTGGGTGCAACAAAGCCCCTACCCAGCACATGTCTGGGAATAATATAAAAACCGGCGGCCGCTAAGGATGAATTACGAAGAAATTCTCTACGGGATGATGGTGCTGTCTTTGATTTTTTCATAACGCATGTAACCATTTAAGATTATAAAATTTGATGCAGTAATTTATACAAAAGATAATGGCCGGGAAAATAAATTTACATGTTCGGGGATGTTGAAGAGTTGATATGTTGAAAAGTTGAAACGTTTGTCAATGTATCTGTATCAACTTATCAATCCCTTTAGGTTCCCAATCTAAATATATTGTTTCAGCCATTCCTTTGCTTCATTATCATCCGTAAAGCTTTTCATGGGAATGGGAGGCTTCCGGAATTTGAAAAGCAGTTTCATAATAAAAGCTGCTAGCCCCGGTTTGGAGACCATGGCCATTGCCTTATAAATTTGCGGCAACTGCTCAGTCGAAAATTTTTGTGTGGCCTTATCGGGCACAGGCGATTTGCACAAATAAATCAACAATGGCACCGATTTGTTGCCCGTAATCTTTTTTACCAAAGCTACATTCCTACTAATGTTCTCAACAGTTCTTTTTGGGGTTTTTGAAAGCGATACCAAAATGCCGTTATCCTCAAAATAGTAGTCTGCTATTTCGCCCTCAATGATTGGTTTGTTGGTTGGCCTTTGCATTTCTTGAAAAGTTTATACAAATGAAAAACAAAAGCACTGAATAATTACCATTCCAGATAATTATTCAATGCTTATAATTTCATTCACATAGTCATTTATACACCGAGGCTCCAGCCATCTCTGTATGTTCTTTTCACAAACTGATTGGCATCATCAAAGTTGGTGATCTTCATATTTGCACCATCCCATAATAGTTTGATATGACGGCCTGGGTATTCGATATCCCCTTTTGCATTTTTCTTTTGAATGTCATTGCTGCGGATAGCCAAGTTGCCCATCAGAACGCTCTCAGTGAGTGGTCCGGCAATATCAAAATTGGAACTCAGGTTTTTTGCTTTATCGCTGCCATAACCTGCAATAGCGGCTTCCACCCATGCTGCATAGTGGCCTTCGTCACCACCTGGCACACGAGCAATAGTCTGAGGAACCTTTGTTTCCGCAGTACGTGAAGTTGGCAACAACTGGGGGTTAATACCATAAGTTCCGCACATCATGTTCCCCTTGGTGCCAATAAAATAGGTGCCATTTCCTCCATCACCAAACACTTCATTCGGACCAAGCTCAACAGGTCTTGTAGGCTGGATACCACCGTCCATCCAATGAAGCTCAACATCTGGTTTACCATTCTCGCCTTTAAACACGAGGGTGATATGAGAAGCAATGGGACCACTTTCAGGATAGTAGGCGCGGTTCCAGTTAGTGATATATTTTGTAGCCACGCTACATTCTGCAGAAATGGGATAGCCTAAACTTGCAACGGCAAATGCCGGTGCCATAATATGGCAGGCCATATCGCCCAATGCTCCTGTACCGTAATCCCACCAACCACGCCAGTTGAACGGAAGTACCCCATCAAAATAATCTTTTTGGGGAGCTGTTCCCAACCAAAGGTCATAATCCAATCCGGCAGGGATGGGAGATGAAGTAGTTGGACGAGGTACACCCTGTGGCCAGATAGGCCTATCCGTGAAACAATAAATAGTATGAACATCGCCAATGATACCTGCTGCATACCATTCCTGCAATTGCCGTACTCCGTCACCGGAAGCGCCCTGATTGCCCATTTGTGTAACTACCTTATATCGGTGAGCCGCTTGGGTGAGCATGCGAGCTTCATAAATATCATGCGTCAAAGGTTTTTGCACATATACGTGCTTGTTCAACTGCATGGCGGCCATAGCAGCCACTGCATGTGAATGGTCTGGTATGGATACAGAAACGGCATCAATATGCTTGGCTTCCTTGGCAAGCATTTGCCTAAAATCTTTATAACGTTTTGCTTTGGGGAACCGCTTAACGGATGCTGTTATTTGGCGATCATCCACATCGCAGAGATAGGCTATCTCCGCTTTTCCGCTCTCACTAAAATACCTGAGGTCACTCTCTCCTTTTCCGCCAGCCCCTATGCCTGCAATAATCAGTTTATCGCTTGGTGCCGTAAAGCCTCTGCCTAGCACATGCCTAGGCACAATAAAAAAACCAGCCGTAGCCCATGATGAATTTTTTAAAAAATCTCTTCGCGAAGAATTAAATGCAATTTTCTTTTTCATTGAAGTTGATGTGAGTGATTAAGAAATTGGTGAGTTGTAATTTACGCTAAAGATAGGTTCAATAATAAAAAAATGTGTGTATCTGGAAATTCAATCGGTTAATTTTCACACATTATATTTCATAAAATATTTTACGAAATATAATTCTTCACTTGAAAAAATTGTTTGCGCGAATAAATAATAAAAAATGAATAGGAAGATTTTATCTTCAAATGCAAGCTACATCACCTTTTTGGGGCAGTCAATAATCCCTGACCTGTTTTTCTGTGTTGTGCTTTTATAGGTATCAAACGCAAAGCTGATCCTAATTCCAGTGAGATAATACCAGTCCTTATGTTTCGGATTGCCCCTCACCGTACCTGAAGCAGGATAGACCGGGTTGCCATTCTTGATTTCACCACCGCGATAAGCCATCGCTACGGCCAATGGACCTTTGGCACTCAGTAAAATATTTTTGTCGACATAAGAAGTACTCACATCGTCCAGATAATCTGTAAACAATTTTCTAAACCCAATTTCATAGGCAATGGTAACCCTGTCGGTTACACGAAGTTTGATCCCCCCTCCAAAGGGGATGGCCATTTGAACAAGGCTATACGGTTTTCGATCGGGGTATTGTGGTAATCCTTCGCCTTCTGTACTCAATGGTTTTAGATACACTTTATTGCCAAGACTATCATACGCAAAAGGATTGAAATGAAATACGGCGACACCAGCAAATACATAGGGCGTGAACCTTGATTTGGACAGATCCAGAAAATTATATTCAGCCATCAGGTTCCATTCTAGTATCTGCGATTGAAAGCTGAGGTTTCTTGCTTGCAATATTGGTTTATTGAATTTATCAGAAGCACCTACCTGACCATAATTTACTCCGCTAAGCACAGAAAAATTAGGAGTAAAATCATATTGCAGACCTAAACCAAAAGCACCAAAGGATTGAGATGTGGTAAAAATTTTTTCTTGCAAGTCCCCCGAATAGTTTGATATACCCCCAAAAACATTAACATGCCATTGCGCCTGCAAAACATTCGGAATTATTAGCAGAACAAAAAGAAATCTTTTCATGCCATTAAGGATTATAAAGTAGGGTTCTTGACACTTACATTTTCAAGGGTTGGAAGCTAAGGAGAAAAGACATAAAACCATTATAAAACGCAAAAATGCTGCAATTATTTGCGGGTATATTCGAAAAAATCATACCAAAAATAAAGGCTCTATGTAAAGAGCCTTTATCGCAGGTAAAAACAATAACCTATTTGTTATAGACGAGGTTTTTTTGTGTAACCATATCGTCTTCCACATTGATGGCTTCGTTAATATAAATATCGGTGCTCAGGCTTTTCAGCCATTGGTCATATCTTTTCTTTTTATCAAGATCGCCCACATATTTGTTTGCATCCTGGGGCAGACCGCTTACGTTCAATTCTTTTGGCAATTTATACAAAGCCGCAATCTGTTTTTCAGTGGCTTTACGCTGTTTATCCTCTTCCTGATATTTTGTCAAATTGAGCGGATATTGCTTGTCATATTGTTTATTGAGCCATTCAAAGTCTTTGGCCAATAGGCTAAAGGTGGTATTGTTCTTGATGCGCTCATCGCTGGCTTTTTTTATCACGGATAGGTCATACGCATACTTCCATGGAGTATAATCTGCTTTTTGGATTTCGTCCCATGGCAAGGCATCGGGGTTGTCTTTCTCACGCACTTTGGAATATTCATAAACGTCAGGAAGTACGATATCGGAAGACACACCACGCAATTGGGTGGAGCCCCCACTGATGCGGTAAAATTTCTGGAGGGTAAGTTTCACCGATCCCAATTGGCTATTCGGATCCATAAAGCCCATGGATTTATCCAACCCGATATTCCGTTGCACGGTACCTTTTCCATAGGTAGAAGTGCTGCCAATAATTACACCACGCTTATAATCCTGTATAGCTGCAGCAAAAATCTCGGAGGCAGAGGCACTATATTCATTTACCATCACAGCAAGCGGCCCATCATACAAAACTGATTTATCATGGTCGCTCAATACCTGCGCTTTGCCATCCCGATCCTTAACTTGCACTACGGGTCCCTGATCGATAAATAGCCCAACCATCTGAACCACATCATATAAAGAGCCGCCGCCATTGCTACGGAGGTCTAGTACAATGCCATCCACTTTTTCTTCCTTGAGCTTCATCACTTCATGTGCCACATCAATGGAACATCGGTTGCCCTTGGGGTTATCAAAATCAGCATAGAACTCGGGCAAATAAATATATCCAATCTTACCTTTTTCTGTTTTTATAATGGCGCTCCTGGCAAAAGTCAATTCGTCCTGCACAATCTCGTCACGGATCAGCGACACCGTTTTTATCGTACCATCGGCTTTCTTGATGGTAAGCCTCACTTCTGTGCCTTTTGAGCCACGGATAATTTTTACCGCATCTTCTACATAAAACCCAGTAAGGTCGGTTGGCTCCTGATTGCCTTGTGCCACTTTTTTGATTATATCGCCAACACTGATCATACCCGATTTGGAAGCAGGACTGCCCGATACCAAAGTAGCAATCTTAATATTACCATCCTCATCCCTCACCAGCGAAGCACCGATGCCAAAGAAGTGGCCACTCATCTGCTCATCGAAATACCGCTTATCCACGGGTGGCAGATAATCAGTATGGGGGTCCATTGCCTGTACAATCGTTTCCACATAGATATTGAAACGATCATCATCGTTGTTCACTTTTGTTTTCATCCTTTCAAAAAAGTTGCTGATCATCTTCAAGGTCTTAGCCCGAGCATCTTTTTCTAGTTCCTCATTGCTTTTTTTAACAAAATCTTTTTGGTTTTTATTCGCTTCCCGAATATCAATCATATCCGCATATCGTTCGAGCGTTAGGTATTTCAATCGTTTTCTCCAAGCTTCTCTACGTTCTGCTTCTGTTTTGGGAAAACTCATTTTATCGTAATTGAAATCTCCTTCTTCATCCTTTGAAAAATCAAAAGGCTTGGATAATATTTCTTTGTAGATATTTTCTGCCTCGGCCATCCGCTTTTTAAATATAGCTGTTACCGCTGGCACAAACTCGATGGGCTGCTTGCCCAATATCTCATCATCGATGGTTGTTTGATATTTACTCAATGCATCCACATCAGACTGCAGGAGGATATTTTTTTCCATATCCACTTGATCCAGATATTTTTTAAATATCTCCCTGGAAAAATTGTCGTCGATATTTTTTGGGCTATAATGGATTTCGGTGAGCATCTCACCCACATTGTGAAGTATCCGCTCATACTTTGAAGGAGGGTTCCCCCCAAAGCCAAGACTTCTAAAAGCTACAAAAACACCTCCTGCAAGAATGATGAGCAGGATGGGCAGATTTCTTTTATTCACCATAATTTTTAAAACTTTAAGCATTGTAAATCAAAAATAACGATAAAACGGGCGCTATGTTGCAAATAAAGCCCAATATTAACAACCGCTTTGGCTTTATTATATGGATGGAAAGGATAAAAAAATTCCCGCTAAATAGCCGGGAATTTTTCGGGGTGGCTAATGGGGCTCGAACCCACGACCCTCAGAACCACAATCTGATGCTCTAACCAACTGAGCTATAGCCACCGTACTAGAAGCGCGAAATTATATTAAATCCAGTATCCCTCAAAAACATTATCAAACAATTTTCAATTTCCATGATTAATTGTTCTTTCTTTGCAATCCCAAAATTCGATCCATGAAATGGTGGTTTTATACAATACCGGTCATCTCCGCATTCATTCACTGGCTGACTATTTGGATGGCATTAAAAATGCTCTTCCACCCCCGCCAGCCCAAAAAGTTCTTGGGGCTTACTTTTCACGGGGTGTTCCCAAAAAGACAGCAACAGATAGCCGAAAGTCTGGGAAAGATTGTAGGGCAGGAACTGTTGTCGTTCGGGGATATTGAAAAAACAATCGCCGACCCTGCCAATGTTCAAAAAATACTGCCAATGGCAGACGCACATATCGACCATTTCCTCAAAACAAAACTGAAGGAAAGCATGCCGATCGTTTCCATGTTCATTGGCGATAAGACCATCGGACAACTAAAGGCTGTTTTTATGAAAGAGTTGGAAGAGCTTTTTCCTGTGATCATGAAAAATTATGTGGGCCATTTGAAGAACGATCTTGACCTAGAAAAAATCGTTGTGGAAAAGATTGCCAACTTTTCATCGCAAAAGCTGGAAAACATGTTGAACCAGATACTGACCAAGGAATTCCGCTTTGTGGAAGTGATTGGCGCAGCACTTGGCTTTTTTATTGGCCTGCTCCAGATATTGCTCACGCTTTTGGCAAAATAAGCCGCTCCAGTTTTCCCCCTTCCAACTAATTTATTTGCCGCTTGTATATAAGGAACGACTATTCAATATATACAACGGAAATTTGCACCCAATATGAAAAATACAACCCTTAAAAGTTATTTCCTTTTTCTTGTAATAATCGTTACGAGCCAAACCGTTTTTTCCCAAATACCAATGGGTGGCGCTCCGGGAAGACAGGTGCCCAGCATCGGTCATTTTTATGGCCGTGTGGTTGATTCCAAAACCAATAAAGGAATCGATGGCGCTTCTGTACAGTTGGTCACAAACAAATTCGATACGGCTATCAAAAAAATGAGAGAAGTGCCGATAGCGGGACAGATAACCAACAAAGGAAATTTTAGTTTCGAAAACCTTCCGCTTTTTGGGAACTATAAAATCCGCATTACTGGAATTGGCTATAAAATTTATGAGCAAAAAGTGGCTTTTGATATTAAAATGCCAAAAGGAGGGATGCAGGGCGGGCAGAATATGGAAAATATGCAGCAGGCATTGGCGGGGGTTGACAAAGATCTGGGAAATATCAAGCTCGAAGCAGATGCACAAATGTTGTCGGAGGTAACGGTAACCGCTTCCAAGCCTTTGATACAACTGAGTGTTGACAAAAAAATATATAATGTGGAGAAGGATATTTCTGCACAAGGCGGTTCAGGCCTGGATGTGATGAGAAACATCCCTTCCATAGCGGTGGATATTGATGGGAACATAAAACTCAGGAACAGCACCCCTACTATATTTGTGGATGGGCTTCCTACCACACTGACCCTGGACCAGATACCAGCAGACGCGATCGAAAGCGTGGAAATCATCACGAACCCTGGAGCAAAATATGATGCATCCGGTGGCACTTCGGGTATCCTGAATATTATATTGAAGAAAAACCGCAAACCTGGATATAATGGCAACGTGCGGGCTGGTATTGACCAGCGAGGGAAATTCAATTTAGGTGGCGATTTGAATATGAAACAGGGAAAGGTGAACGTATTTGGCAGTGCTTTTTATAATCAACGCAAATCCATTACCTCGCCCGATAGAACAACCCGGGAATCCTTTATCACCCAACCCAATACCAATCTATTAGAAAACGATTATAGTGTAAGAGATGGTTATTTTGCCTTCGCAAGATTGGGGCTTGATTATTTTTTGGATAACCGAAATACCCTTTCGATTTCGGGGACTGGGGTGAGAGGGCATTTTTCTCCGACCATTAACAGCGATATCAATATTGATACCCTCAATAATGGAGCCATCGCCTCTTCCTCCTATACCAACCGGATTTCAAACACAGATGTCACCTTCAAGCGACTCAATGGCATGCTAAGCTTTAAACACAATTTTCCGAAAGCAGGAAAAGAGTTTACGGCCAACGGCAATTATAGCAATGGGAGTAATTCCAACATCAACAATATTGGCTCCAAGATCTTTGACCAAAAAGGGGGAAGCCTGTTAAACCAATTTGGGCAACAGCAAAAAGGCGGTGGCAATAATGAATTTTTTACCGCACAAGCAGATTTTACAGACCCGCTTACAGAAAAATCAAAATTTGAAACCGGTGCTAGGGTTGCAGGTAGAAACATCAGCAGTAACAGCGATTTCTATTATATTTTCAATAATACCCCAATCCATCAATCCTTATTGTCTTCCCTGTATAGCTATCAGGACCGGGTATATGCAGCTTATGGCGCTTACACCAATGCCTATAAAGATTTTGGTTATCAATTGGGGTTGAGGGCAGAGAGTTCCACATATAGTGGCAACACAAACTATTCAGTAAAATCGAGCAATAATCAGTTAAAAGATACTATTGGCTATTTTTCAAACTCGTATCCCATCAGCTTGTTCCCCAGTGTATTCCTTTCGCAAAAATTGGGCGACCGCAATGAATTCACGCTGAACTATACCAGAAGGATCGACAGACCCAGCTTTTTCCAATTGTTCCCATTCACCGATTATTCCGACTCATCCAACATTAGTAGGGGTAACCCGGCATTAAAGCCCCAGTTCACCAATTCCTTTGAACTGTCATATCAGCTTAATATGCCCAAAAACAACACATTGATCAGCTCCATTTATTATAAATATACCACGGATCTGATCACGCGTATCTCTTTAACGGATGTGAACCCCATTAATGGGAATTCAATTTTGGTGCAAAGTTTTACCAATGCCCAATCTGCCTTTGTGGGCGGCTTCGAGGTCATCAGCCGCAATTCGATTACCAAATGGTGGGACCTGACTAGCAATTTGAATATATTCACTTCTAAAATCAATGCCATTGATACTGGTACCGTGAACCATGCCATCGATTCTATTGGTCAAACTTACGCTTGGTTTGCTAAGCTCAATAGCACTTTCAAACTGAGCAAAAGATTAACCTTGCAGATCAGTGCTGATTATACTTCCAAAACCATATTGCCCCCGGGTGGAAGTGCAGGCTCGAACAATACCGGCGGACGTGGTTTTGGATCCACCGTGAGTGGTAATGCACAAGGTTACAACAAACCAACCGGTGGAGTGGATGCCTCATTAAAATATGAGTTCCTCAAAAATAAGGCCGCTTCCTTTACCCTTAGCTGCAGTGATATATTCAGTACCAGGGTGAGTGATGTGTACACCACTTCGCCCTACCAGTTCACACAAGAGGAATATCGGAAAGTCGACCCTCAGTTCTTCCGCCTTCAGTTCAATTACCGTTTCGGCAAATTCGATGCATCATTGCTCAAACGAAAAAACATAAAAGGGGAAATGGACAGCATGCAAGGAAGTATGCAGGGCACCCAACAGTAACCTTTAAAAAGGATTGCGAAAGGGATGGATTGATTGATCCATCCTTTTTTCCATTATGCAAATCTATAAGTGTGAACAACAATTTAAATACCCAACTACATTGAGATGGAAGTGAAATCATTAGTTCCATCTTATTGAATTTGGTGGATTCGCAACCTAATTGTTTTTATTTTCAGCCCACCTCTCTCCTACTATATAATGGGTGGGGATTGTTCAATTGCTATATAGCAAAAACCGAGTTTTAAAATAAATGTTGAACCTTATAAAATAAAGCATTGATAAAGTTCATACATTAGACTATTTGAAGAAAGATTCTCAATGTATATACTCGGCATTTCCGCATTTTATCATGATTCCGCAGCAGCCATCATCAAGGATGGAGAAATTTTGGCAGCAGCGCAGGAAGAAAGGTTTACCAGGGTCAAACATGACAGTTCCTTCCCTTCGAACGCAATCAGGTTCTGCTTGGACTTTGTAGGGACTGAAATAGAATCAATAGATGCTATCAGTTTTTACGATAAGCCCTTTCTGAAATTTGAACGCCTGATTGAAACCTATACCAACAATGTACCAAAAGGGCTTGACTCATTTTTGAAAGCCATCCCTGTTTGGGGAAAGGAGAAACTGTTCCTGAAAAAAATAATAAAAGATGAGCTTAAAAAGCTAACCGGAAATAAAATCGATTCCAAAAAACTATTATTCCCGGAGCACCATCTTTCGCATGCTGCCAGTTGCTTTTATTGTTCCCCCTTCAACGATTCAGCTATTTTGATCGCCGATGGCGTTGGGGAATGGGCGACCACTACCTTGGCAATTGGCTATGGAAATAGCATTAAAGTGTTAAAGGAAATACATTTCCCTAACTCAATTGGATTATTATATTCTGCGGTCACGTATTACTGTGGCTTTAAAGTGAACAGTGGTGAGTATAAACTAATGGGACTTGCACCTTATGGGAACAATCCAAAAGAAGTAGAACGTATCGAACAAATTATCAGGAGCCATTTCTGCACGGTCTTTGAAGATGGGTCTATTAGCTTAAACCAAGACTATTTCAATTATGCTACTGGTCTACGCATGGTGAATGAACCAAAATGGGCAAAGCTTCTGGGTTTCCCGAGGCGAAGGGAAGAAACGGAAATCACTGGGCATTACTGTCATTTGGCCAAAGCCATCCAGCAGTTGGTCAACGATGTGATGTGCAAATTGGCGCGCCATGTAAAAGAAATTACCGGAGCAGAAAATCTTTGCATGGCCGGTGGTGTGGCACTCAACTGCGTGTCCAATGCTGCAATATGGAATACCCAACTCTTTAAGAACATCTATATCCAACCAGCAGCAGGTGATGCGGGAGGTGCCATTGGCTCAGCATTGGCAGCCCATTGTATTTTCTTCAACAATAAAAGATCCTTTCCGAAACCCAATATTTATTTGGGGCCTGCCTATCAAACCGATGAAGTTGAAAAATTTGCAAGAAACCAACAGGCTGTTTATAGTTATATTGAAGATGAACAAAGCTTAGTGGAAAAAGCAGCCGATTATTTATCTGAGGGGAAAGTAGTGGGTTGGTTTCAGGGAAGGATGGAATTTGGGCCAAGAGCATTGGGAGCAAGAAGTATACTTGCAGACCCAAGGATATCGGGCATGCAAAAGAAAATGAACCTGAAAATAAAATGTAGGGAAAGCTTTCGACCTTTCGCCCCATCCGTCCTTGCCGAAAAAGCGAATGAGTATTTTGATATTGACAGACCTTCTCCTTATATGCTCTATGTTTTTCCAGTAAGGAATAGAATAGATCATGCTGACCCGGTTGATGAAACCATCCAAAATCGGATTAACCAAGTAAGAAGTGAGTTACCTGCCATTACCCATGTTGATTTTTCAGCGAGGGTGCAGACTGTATCCAAGGAAAACAATCCCCGCTTCCATCGGTTGTTGGAAACATTCGATAAAATAACGGGCTGCCCCGTATTAATCAACACCTCCTTCAATAGAAGAGGGGAACCCATTGTATGTAGTATAGCAGACGCCTACACTTGTTTCTTGGAGACTGAAATGGATGTTTTGATAATCGAAAATTGTATCTTTATCAAGCAATCACAATCGGGTCTACCCCCATCAGGCAAGCAGCAGGCAAACTTTATTCTGGATTAAATGAAAGCATGATGATTGATTTCCTCAAAGACTTCTGGTCATTTATTAAAGAAAGAAAAAAATGGTGGCTCACCCCCATTTTTATAATCATTATCATCATCTGCTTTATCTTAGTTTTTGGTGGAAGCTCGGCATTGGCCCCATTTATTTATAGCCTATTTTAAATGAAGCGTACAGCCGTTTTTTCGTTCAAAAAGAAATTGGCATTCAGTGTCATGGCATGCCTGCTATTTTTCTTATTCATAGAATTGGTGGCTCGCACCGTCTTCCTTTTTAAATATCATAAAGATCATACCAGTGTTTATATCCAAGGTGGCCCGCTTCAGATTGGTGACAGCAGTATTGTTTTTAGAAACACCCCTTATTATATCGACTATGACCACAGATTCCAAAACTCGGAATTGGGGTTCCGCTCTGCCGTAGGAGATTGGCGTCAACCAACAAAAACCGACCATGATTTTTGGGTTTTGCTCACGGGTGCATCCGCTATGGAGGGCATGGGAAGCAATAAAGATGGAAATTGGGTTGATATTACCGGAGTGCAGGATTATGTGTATGAAAAAACCATAGCCCATAAACTACAAGTGATATTACAAAAGGAATTACCCAATCGAAGGGTGCGGGTATTTAATGGTGCCAATAGCGGATATATTCTTTGGCAAAGCTATCAACGATATGAAAATTTAAAGAAAGAGTTGAAGCCCGACTGGGTGGTTTCGCTGGATGGCAACAATGAATATGCATCCCTAGATGATGATGCAGATTTAAAAAAACTAAAACAATCTGGGTGGGAAGATTACCCCATTTTTAAAGCCCCTTCAAAATATATCATCCCATTTACCCAAAGAATTTACAGCTTGAATAGTTTAAAACAGCTCATCTACCATATCAAATCCCAAGTCCGGCTGCAAAAAAATATTAAGGAAAATTATCCGGTCAGAGCCCAATGGCTTCACAGAGGATCCAAGCCTATCAGCTTTTGCCAAGTAACCCATAAAATCCAAAATGCGATTGATGCTTATATGTATTGGCTGCACCAATACGACAGTAGCTTATCGAGAGATGGCGTAAACCATTTGTTGATCTATCAGCCATTTCTCTTTGATAAAAATTTTTCGACAATGGGCGATACTGAAAAGGCATTGTACAATTATTACTCCTGGAACTATAATGATAGCGTTGGGCAGACCTTCAAAACTATCGTCAAAAAAAAGTTGGAAGCAGAAGAAAGTACCAATCCCAATTTATTAGTTTTGGATGCTAACAGAATAAGCGGCCAAACTTTTGTGGATTATTGTCATTTTACAGAAATTGCAGCAGACTCGATAACAGCCATCATCGGCAGCAGAATATTAGCCTCTATCAAAAAGTAAGAAGCTCATGCAAGCAAAAAACAAATATATCACCATGATTGTGCTAATCACCGCGATGATGATTGCTTATAAATACAGTCACCATAACTGGATATTAACAAGCGCTATTGTTCTTGGTATCCTTTCTTTTCTGTCAGAAACCGCAGTGAGCTACATCGATGGTATCTGGATGAAAATAGCCCATATTTTAGGAACAATCAGCAATAGCATTATCTTAACCTTGATTTTCTTCTTGGTGGTGGTTCCTATTGGCTTTGTTAAAAAATATTTCTTTAAAAAATCTACTGATCACAATTCATCCTTTATACATCGATCTCACACTTACACAAAAGAAGATTTGACAAAGCTCTGGTAATAGACAGCGTTTGTTTGTGAAACTTTTATCATTCAAATTATCGCCTGAATTTACAGCAATTGGTTGTTTTCTAAAATCTGTACTTGACAAGGTAAGTGGTGGAAATGCAACCGCTTTTTTATAAAGTAGTTTGCTATTTAGTAAAATTACCCATTTTCGTGTATAAAATGCAATGTTTTCACAATTCTTTGACTAGCTCTGGGAGTATATTTGCATTGAGTTTCAAATGTCCCAATATCCTACTTCAATGCTTTTAAAAAAGTTCAAGTAATATGATGAGGACATTCAAATCATTTATTGAAAATAATGCCGGTCCCGTTTTCAATTTTGAAATAGAGCCAGACCAGCATGTAACCCTTGTGACGGGTGATAAAGCCTATTATTATTTTGATGAAAAGAGTTTTGTCATCAAAATGAAGGATGATGCAGGAGCCTTCCTTGCGATAAAAGGGTTTTTGGCTGATCAAGAATTGGCAGAAGCCCATTACAATGCTTTGTTGGGCAGCCCCAAATTTGGGCACACTTCTATTCTACAACCAATCCAATTTTGTAAAAAAGTAGATTTTAGTTTCAATATCGAATCGGGGATGATGTATTTTCAAATCCCAATTATAGTGATGCCTTGGGTGGATGGGGAAAGTTTGAGAACTACTGTTGAGGACCTGTGCAAAAGAAATGATTTGCCCAAATTGGCCAACCTCTACGATAAACTGAAACAGTTCATCAGCCATAAATACAAGTTAGATCTAGTCCATGGCAACCTATCAGACAAAAGTATTTTTATAAAAGCCGATGGGTCGATGATGTTGTTGGATTACGATAATTTTCATCGCCCCCAAGTTGAACCACAACAAGCCATTTCGGATAAGGCTCTTGGTTTTACACACCCATATGCAAGGGATATTATCATCCATAAAAACTCCGACGATTTCCCTACATTAATTTTAGCAACTACTTTATACAGCCTTAGTATAAAGCCAGCACTTTTAAATAAATATCAATCTAAGGAAGGCCTGCTATTTTCGAGGGAAACGATTGATAACTGGGGGCATTCCGCATTGAAAAAAGATTTGGAACTCATCAAGGATCCCTATCTCGATAACCTAATCATGGGTATTTCTATTTCGTTAAATAAACAGAATGCTAAAATCGAAGACCTGCATGAATATATTTTTGATAATAACCCGGCCAGTCCTGCAAGAAAAATAAAATTGCAGAATGCATATCTACGTTCTTGCCCAGAACGGAAAACTGTTGAGCTAACCGATGAGCCAACTGTTTTTAAGACCTTCCCCCGTGCCAAGGGCCGGTTCCCTCAACCTCTTGCCAAAAACAGAAACGCGGAACAGAAAACCAAAGACGGGAAACCCAATTCTGTCTCCCGCAGAAAAAATATCCCCATTGCATTAGCCTTAGGGTTAATGTCAGTATTTGCTGTTTATTTTCTTTTTTTCCATAGCAACGCACACACCCAAGTATTGACACAAAAAGAAACCAAAGAAAATGAGAGCATCAGCAATCATGCCGACAATAGTTTTATTGACTCCAAAAATGATTCTGTTGAATTATTGAGGAGTACCACACCTATTCAGGAACCGAATGACCGGTTACCTAAAATTTCTGCTCAGGAAGCAGCGCCGACACTAGACCCCGGTAGCGAAGAGACAAACAATTACCAAAAGCCTGACCCTATTTCTAAATTTAGCGCCACCGCTAATTATACAAAAACAGAAGCAACAGAACCTAGCTTGAGCCCTCGCAAATCTTACAGAAAAAGGAGTTCAATCCAAAAAGACATTTCCTTTAAACCACTGGATTAATTATGAAACCATTTTACAAAAAGGCAAGCTTTATTTTACCAATATTGCTCTTGGGCAATTTGTTGTTCACATCCTGCGTCAGTAGAAAAAAGATAGAAACCCTGAATCAGGAAATCAAAAATAGAAACCAAATGATTTCCGATATTAACCGTACCAACGATTCCATTCAGAACATCAAAAACAGTAGGACCGCCAACAATGAGATAGACCCTCAAACCATCAAAGGAATCAACAAACTCACAGACTCCATTAAAGCATCTATTGAAGACCAAAACCTAGTAGGCGTTAAACCGATTGTGAAAAGGATCAAAAGGAGAAAATACAAAGTATTGAACGAGCAAATCATATTAGCTAATAGCAAGCTTTCGAACTTGGTATCAGATGCCGGCATCGTGAACGACCTCTTGCACACCACTTCTGTTGAAAGGTTCAACACAGGTGCTTTTTTTGGTTCAGGGAAATACGAATTGGCTCCCGATGCCATACCTGCTGCACAAAAAGCATTTACCCCAATCATCAATAAATTTGAGGATTTTGAAAAAAAATATCCAAACAAAAAACTGGAAGCCAATTTTGTGATATTAGGCTATGCAGATGAACAACCCTTTTCCGAGGGTTCGGAACTTTACCTACTGCTCAGCAAAGATGTGAAAGAACCCAACCCAACCAGGCAACAGTTGAATTTGGCCCTTTCGCAAAGACGATCGATCAATATCAGTCAATATATCAAAAGCTTGGTGGATGAACAGAAAAAAACTGCCTTACATATCAATTATATCTCTCAGGGCAGAGGCGAAGAACACCCCAACCCCAGCATCAAAGACTATCAGGAAAATGATGAGAGAAGAAGGATCGTAATGATTTACTGGAGCATTTTGCCCGAACTATAATAGTATCAAATCCATCATGGCACAACCATAATCACAGTTCGTGGAAAGTACAATTAAGGATTTTCACTTTTTGATAGTCTTGAATACTTATTTAGCGAGTGATAATACCGCAACTAAGGCTGTTGTTGAAATAATTATCCATAACACCGATCCTTGTACCAATGGCCTTGGCCCTACCCGTTGCAACAGTTTATGGTTTAATCCACAACCAATCAGGAACAAGGTGAGTGTGAGCGTGGCCTTGGCAAAAACAGTAAAGTAATGGCTATACTTCGCAACAAGTGGAACATAAGTACTCATTGCCATTGCTAGCACAAAGAGACCTATAAAGTAAGGGATTTTTATTTTGCTCCCATGATTATTAAATACAAAAGTTGAGAAAAATACCACAGGGATAATCCACAATGCTCTTGCTAATTTTACAGTCGTTGCCACTTCCAATGCATTTGCTCCATACTTGCTTGCTGCGCCAACCACAGAACTGGTATCATGAATAGCAATTGCACTCCATAAACCGAATTGTGTTTGAGATAGATGAAACATATGCCCAATGATTGGAAATAAAAACAGGGCAACTGCATTCAATAGAAATATGGTTCCAATCGCCACCGAAGTTTGATTTTCTTCTGCTTTAATTACTGGGGCAATAGCAGCTATCGCGCTACCACCACAAATAGCGGTGCCAGCACTAATAAGGAAAGAAGTCCTTTTTTCAATTTTCAAAAATTTCCCCATCAATATACCGATTGTCAAAGTGCCTATGATAGACACAATGGTAAATAAAACCCCTTCACGCCCCGCATGGAGCGCAGTGGTTAGGTTCATTCCAAAGCCAAGACCGACAACAGAAACCTGCAACAAAATATGTGTGGCATTATGGTTCAGCCTCAAATAAGGATGCCCGATAAATTGGGCAATGAGCAAACCCATCAATAAGGCTATTGGGGGAGTAATTAATGGGGATAAGCAAAATACGGCAGCAAGTAAAAAAATAAGTTCTCTGGTAGTAATGCTCCGATCTAATAATTGCTTTTTTGCTTTTGCGGTTGTTGCTAATATTTTTTGATTCATAGTGCTTGATTGTTTTGCGATCACAAAGCTCACTATGATTGGCAGGAATAAGAAATAGTTATTGGTTATACCTGATTACCTAAGGTTATAATGGCGGGCAAATTTCATAAACAATTCCGGGAGGGCGGCAAGCTGCCCTTGCAATTGAATAAAGTAAAACCAACGTTCTATGCTTAACCCTTTTACATCTATAATACAAAAATCTTTGCTCTTTAGTTCTTTTAATACCGAATGAACAGACATAAAAGCCATGCAATGGCTATAGGGCAAATACATTTTCATGCTCTCGGTGCTGCCAAGCTGCATTTCGTTTTGCAATTGCGAAATCTTGATACCTAAAGGTTTTAAGGCATGGGCAATCACCTCCAATGTTCCTGAGCCCGGTTCTCTCAACAACAAAGGGATTTTTTTCAATTCTTCTGGCGAAATGCTTTGTTTTCTGGCAAGTGGGTTATTCACGTGCGACACCAACACAATTTCATCCTTTACAAATTCCGTGTACTTGATGATGGATTTTTTTGATTTACCCTCAATGAAACCAAGTTCGATTTCTTTATTTTCCAGAGCCTGTTCAATCTGTTCCGTATTATTAATGGTAAGCGTAACTTTTATATCCCTTGATTTTTTATGAAAGGCAGCCAACACAGGTGGCAGCACATATTGTGCTACCGTAGTGCTAGCACCTATCTTAAGATTACCGCTATGAGTTTGGGTCAAACTATTCATTTCAAACTCAAGATTACGGTATATAGTAGATAGCTCTTCGGCGTATTGGAAAAGGGTTTCACCGGCAACGGTCAGTTTTATTTTAGTGCCATTGCGGTCAAAAAGTTTTATCCTAAAATGGCTCTCCAATTCATGGATATGCTTGGTAACTGCCGGTTGCGTAATAAATAATTCTTCCGCAGCTTTTGTAAAATTGAGGCGTTTGGCAACAGTGAAAAAAACTTGCAGTCTGAAATCAAACATAAAATATTGTAAGTGCTTTAAGGAGTCATAAAAATACAGAAAGAATCCTTGTTGCTAGCGATGAGTCAATGGTGAATAGTCAATAGTCAATGGTGAATAGTCAATAGTCAATAGTCAATAGTGAATAGTGAAAATCTATAGATTGACTATTGACAAATTAAACATCCATGATACATGTTGCATAAGCGTAGTTTTTGAGTTTTAAAGCGCAGCAACAACCAACAAGCAAAATTGAAATGAATTATTAAACCTATTTCTTGCTTTCGATGGATTGGATCAGCAATGCCATCAATTCTCCTATTTTGGCTCCGTCCATCCATCTAGCCACTACCAATAAGTCATGCTCATGGTCGATGATGATATAATTACCACCAAAGCCAACCGCATAATAAACGCTTTCAGGAACACCAGGCCACTTATTGGCACCGGTATTCAACCACCATAAATATCCATATGATTTATTTGCAACAGAAGGCTGATGGGCTTCATTCACCCAATTTTCAGATAGCAGTTGTTGGTTTTTCCATTTCCCATTTCGAAGAAACAATAGTCCATAACGGGCATGATCAAGCGTATTGATAAACATGCCTCCACCAAAATGCCCCCCGCCACTCACCGATTGCACCATCACCCCATCCATGTTCACAAAAGAATTTTCATAACCATACCATCTCCAAGTGGTGGAAGCGCCAATCGGGTCCATTATTTTTTCTTTGAGTATTTGGGGCAATGGCTTCCGCCATACTTGCAAAAGGGAATAAGCCAACAGGTTCACCCGAACATCATTGTATTTAAAAAAAGTTCCCGGCTCGTTCAATTTCCTGTTTTTCCAATCATCGATGCCTCCTGTTTTCGGTGGACGATCAGCCCAATCATAAGTATCAAAAAGCTGGCCCGACCAATCCGAGCTTTGGGTCAGCAAATGCGCCCAAGTTATTTTAGCATTATGCACACCATCAAAACTGCCGTCCCATACATAACCATCTACTCGATCATGCACATTTTTAATCAGCCCTGCATCAATGGCCAATCCTGCAATCGAAGAAAGGTAACTTTTGGTAGCACTAAAAGTCATATCCACCCTTTTCACATCGCCCCATTGTGCGACGATATACCCGTTTTTAATAACCAAGCCCGCAGGGCCTCCCCTTTCTTTGGTAGGGCCTAATATCCGATAATTAGGTTCGTCGGCATAGGCTTTTAAATTAGCAATCCTTAAATCCCGATCCATTTTCACTTCGCTATGCATGGCCAACTGTATAGCACTATCCACCAGCTGCTTACTCATTTTCAAATCTTCCGGTTTTTTTTCTTGCCAAACCGAATCTGGATAATACGGCTTTTGCGAAACTTGCGCACGACTGGGCAACGCAAAAAAAAGAACAATCAGTAGGTTGAATAAAATATTCCGCCTCATAAGCTTTATTGAATGAATAGAAAAATGGATGATTGGTTGTTAATACTGAAAGATACGCTTTGTAGTGCCCATTTTAATACGATTTATAAAATTTACTCAACCCATTACCAATAGCTCCTTAATGGCATCATAAATACGGTTCAATTCCGAAGGCTGGATACAATAAGGAGGCATCAGATAGATGGTATTTCCCAGGGGACGAATAATGATACCCCTGTCCAAAAAATATTGATAAAGCTGGTCTCTCACCGAATTGAAATAAGAGGTTTGCTCATGGGTTTTAAAATCGAAGGCCAATAAGCTTCCTTTGTTTCTGACATTTTCAGCATTGGGAAGTTTTTGTAGCTCATCTGCAAAGCCCTGCTGTGCATTGGTAATCATGTGGATATTTTTTTGGCATATTTCATCCAATAATAAATCCAAACTAGCCAATGAGGCTGCACAGGCCACGGGGTTGGCCGTGAAAGAATGCCCATGGAAAAAAGTTTTTCCTTTGTCGTCAGAAAGAAAGGCACCATATATTTTTTGGGTGCAAGAGGTTACCCCCAATGCCATCGTTCCCCCAGTCAACCCTTTTGAAAGACAAAGAATATCTGGCTGATGGGCCAAATATTCGCTGGCAAACATTTTTCCGGTGCGTCCAAAACCGGTCATTACCTCATCCGCAATAGTCAGCACCTCATTTTCATTACAAATACCCAGCAATTCGTTGAGGGTATCTTCTTCATACATAAGCATACCACCAGCGCCCAGTACCAAAGGCTCAAAAATAAAAGCGGCTATCTCATCCTTCCCATTTTTCATGATTTCCTTTAGTGCATCCACAGCTTTAAATTCCTTGTTTTTGTGAGGGAAGGGGATATGAATGACTTCAAACAAAAAAGGGTAAAAAGGATTGGTAAATGCAGATCTGGCGCTAACGGACATTGCACCAAAAGTATCCCCATGATAACTATGCTCCAGTGCGATGATCTTTTGCTTTTTTTTCCCTTGGTTATACCAAAACTGGATGGCCATTTTCAAAGCCACTTCCACCGCCGTGGAGCCATTGTCAGAATAAAATATTTTAGACTGATTGGGCGGCAGGCATTTTAGCAAGCGTTCTGCCAACTCGATTGCGGGCTCATGGGTAAAGCCAGAAAAAATCACATGCTCCAGTGTATTTAACTGCTCAGCTACTTTTTGGGCAATATAGGGATGGGCATGACCGTGGATATTCACCCACCAAGAGGAGATGGCATCCATATATTGTTTCCCATTTTCATCGGTCAAGTAAAGACCTTGGCCTTTGACAATCGGAACGGGCAACCCGGCTGTTTTCATTTGGGTATATGGATGCCAAATTACGACCGCATCTCGCTCTAATAAAGACATGTCATTAAATTTTATTCAGTTTCTCTTTCAATTTCTCCGCATAGCCCCTGATTACTTCCGGAGCGATAGAACCCTCATCATCGATCCTACCAATAAAAGGAATCTTGGTGTAATCCAATATCGCCTTTTCAGTGGAAACGTTTTCATTGCCATTAAAAATAATACCGGCGATGCGTATCCCAAATTGTGCAAGCACTGAGATAGAAAGCAAGGTATGATTGATACTACCCAAATAATGACGGGATACCAAAATCACTGGGGCCTTCCATTTTTTTAATAAATCAATATTCAAAGCCCTTTCATTCAAAGGCACCATTAAACCACCAGCCAGTTCAATCACTAATTTGTTAGGAGTGTTGGGTAAAATAATTTTTTCTATATCAATCTCTATCCCCTCTTTCTTTGCGGCAGCATGAGGCGACATCGGATGTAACAAACGGATTGCTTCTGGGTGGAAAAAAGACTTATGATTGCTCACCAAACTTTTAACCCTATCCGAATCAGTAAATGCCAAATCACCTGCCTGTATAGGCTTCCAATAATCGGCTTGCAAAGCTTCGACAACGATGGAGGAAACAAGGGTCTTACCCACTTCGGTGCCGATACCGGCTATGACGATACTATCAACATTCATTCGATCATTATTTCATGAAGACGCTCTAACAATCCCATTACTTCTTCTTCTGAATTGTGTTGGTGCATACTGATGCGCAACCGTTCTTTTCCTTGAGGCACGGAAGGACTAACAATAGCCCTAACATCAAAACCATTTTTTTGCAAATGAGCCGCCACTTTTTTTGCACGGGCACTACCGGGGATCACTACACTTTGCACGGGGCTGAAACTATCAATCAAAAAAACATCCTGATGACTTTGGAAGTTTTTCCTGAACAAAGCAATCAAAAGATGCAGCTTACTATTATCAAAATCCGCATGATCCATTTCTTCATATGCTGTTTTAATCTGTATCAGCGAATGCATGGGCAAAGCCGTTGTGAACATAAAAGACCTAGCAAAATTGATAAGATAATTCCTTAACACTTCCGCACCTATCACAATAGCTCCATGACAGCCCAAAGCCTTACCAAAAGTATGCACCCTTGCAAACACCTCCCTTTCCAAGCCCAATTGGCACACCAAACCCCTACCCTGATGACCGAAAATGCCGGTGGCATGCGCTTCATCCACAATTAAATGAGCATTGTATTTTTTGCAGATTGCCGAAATCGATTTAAGGTCTGCCATATCGCCATCCATGGAATACACCGATTCCACCGCTACAAAAACATTTCCCTTGGCATGATCCAATTTTTTTTCAAGTTCATCCAGATTATTATGGGCAAATCGAAAACGGTTGGCATAGCCAAGCCTACAACCATCGATGATACTTGCATGGATCAACTCATCACAAATAATACTATCTTCTTTTTTAGCAATAGAAGAGAACAGCCCCACATTGGCATCATAACCTGAATTGAAAAGCAACCCAGCTTCTGCGTGATGGAAATTGGCCAAATACTTTTCAAGTTCTTCTGCATAAACAGAATTCCCCGAAATAGACCTTGCACCCGTAGCTCCAGAAAAATAAGATTGGGATTGTTCTATTAGTCTGACCTTATAATTAATCTTTTGGGAACGAGCAAAGCTCAGGTAATCATTGGAACAGAAATCGACCATCCCATCATTCACCTGCAAGGAACGATACAATGATTCTTCTTTTCTTTTGTCCAAAATTTTTTGAAAGGACTCGTGGACGGAATGTTTGGTATTTTCCAAAATACACTCGTTATGTTAGATAAATTTTGAAGACAAACAATGGTTTGATATTCATGTAGCCCGAATCGATAACAATAAGTGTTAGCAACAACTAGTTTTCGAAAACAGCAGCTTCTGCAATTTCAGGCTCCCTGCCTTCCTTAAACGCCTCTCTGGGTTTTAATCCAAAAAGCTTGAACATTTCCATATCATCAGAAAAAGCTGGGTTGGGCGTGGTCAATAATTTATCGCCAGCAAAAATGGAATTGGCTCCCGCCAAAAAACAAAGTGCTTGTTCGGCAGTACTCATTTCCAATCTTCCTGCCGACAAACGCACTACCGTCTTCGGCATAATGATACGCGCAGTGGCAATCATGCGAACCATTTCCCAAACCGAAACACGAGGCTGGTTTTCCAATGGCGTACCTTTTACAGGCACCAAAGCATTGATGGGCACAGACTCGGGTGGTTGTGGAAGGTTTACAAGGTTATGCAACATCTTGATCCGGTCTTCTTCCGTCTCTCCCAGACCAATAATGCCGCCCGAGCAAACTGTAATCTTTGCCTTGCGCACATTGTCCAAGGTATTCAAACGATCGGAATAAGCCCTGGTGCTGATGATGTTTTTATAATGTTCTTCTGATGTATCGATATTGTGGTTATAGGCATACAATCCAGCTTCCTTTAACTTCAATGCCTGCTCATAAGTCAGCATACCCAGTGTACAACAAACTTCCATATCCAATGCATTCACTGCCTTTACCATTTCAAGCACATGATCAAAATCGCGATTGTTCCGCACTTCTCTCCAAGCAGCACCCATACATAAACGGGAAGCTCCATTTTCTTTTGCTTGTCTCGCTTGCGCCTCCACGGTTTCCACAGGCATCAACCCATGCACCTGTACTTCGGTTTGATAGCGAGCCGCTTGTGGGCAATAGGCACAATCTTCCGGACAGCCTCCTGTTTTAATGGAAATCAATGAGCTTACCTGCACTTCATGCGCATCATTGTTTTTCCGATGCACTGTGGCGGCTTCATACATCAAATCAAATAAAGGGCGATGGTATATTTCGATAATCTTTTCAATGGTGAATCCAGACTTCATGATCGTTTTAAAATTTAGGGAATAAAGATAAAACCATATTGATGAACATAGCTATCCTGATATCGATTTCATTGCAAAGCAAACTCATTCGCTTAAAATAAAAAACTTAAAACCCAAAGACATATTAAAATAAAAATGCCTGCGATTGGAATTCGCAGGCATCTACAAAACTTTTTATTTTATTATTTGGTAGCTATAGCTTTTGCTTTCAAACGCTCTGTCTCAGCATCTGCAGCGCCTAATGGCCTGTTCTTCGCCAAGTCTACCAAGATAGGTGCAGCCACGAAGATTGAAGAATAAGTACCTGTAATAACACCAATCAACATTGCAAACGCAAAACCTTTTGTTACTTCACCACCCACCAAGAACAATATCAACAAAGTGAGGAACACGGTTAATGAAGTCATGATGGTCCTGCTCAAAGTATCATTGATGGCTTTATTAATAATCTCCGGTTTGGTAGCCCCTTTCATGAGGCGGCTGTCTTCGCGAATCCGGTCGAACACGATTACCGTATCGTTCATGGAGAAACCGATTACGGTAAGAATAGCCGCAATAAAGTGCTGATCGATTTCCATCGGGAAAGGCACGATATCTTTTAAGAAAGAGAATACCGCCAGCATTACGAACACATCATGGAACAGTGAGAAAATAGTTCCCAATGAATATCTCCAGTCGCGGAACCGGATAAAAATATAAATGAATATCACAATCAATGCAAAAATGATGGCTTTGAAAGCACCCTGCTTGATATCATCAGAAATGGTAGCACCCACTTTTTTGGAAGCGTGTATGAACTTATTCTGTGCTGTAAAACCTGCTAAGCTGGTACCTTCGGGCAAGAAGGGCTTCAAGCCTTCATAGAGCTTATTGGTCACCAATGAATCACCCAAATTGCCTTCCTGTTTCACCAGATAGTCGGTAGTGATTTCCAACTGGTCGTTGCCGCCATAGGTTTTAACCTGGGGCGAACTACCAAATGCCTTACTCAAGCTCTGGCGAACAGGCTCCGCCTGAATGGGTTTGGTAAATTTTACCACATAACTACGGCCACCCTGAAACTCAACCCCTTCCCTAAAGCCATGGAAAAAGGAGCCAACACCCAACAATAAGACCACCACAGAAATACCATAGGCAACTTTTCTATACTCGATGAATTTAAAACTGGCATGTTTGAATATGCGTTTAGAGATCGGCGTAAAATATTTGAAGTGACGGTTCTTGTTGGTATAAAAATCAGTGATCAACCTAGAGAGTAGGATACCACAGAATAAAGAAAGGAGGATACCCAAAATTTGAGTGGTCGCAAAACCGAGTACAGGGCCCAATCCAAAATAGAACAATATCAATGCCGTCAATAAAGTGGTAACGTGTGCATCCAATACAGGAGCCATGGATCTTCGATAACCATCACTCACAGCCTGTTGGTAGCTTTTTCCCCTCGTAAGTTCTTCCTTGATACGCTCAAAAATAATTACGTTGGTATCCACCGCCATACCAATGGTGAGTACCAGACCAGCAATACCAGGAGCGGTCAATGTCGCATGCAATGCACTCAGCACACCAATAGTGAAAAGCAGGTTCAATATCAAGGATACGTTGGCTACCCATCCCGCTGTATTATAATACACCAGCATGAGAGCAAAGATCACCAAGAAAGAGATCAGGAAGGCCATGGCTCCACCATGGATTGCCTGATTACCAAGGGTAGGGCCGACCACCTGTTCTTCCACAATCTTAGCTGGGGCCGATAATTTTCCAGAGTTCAATATATTGGCCAAATCCTGCCCTTCCTCCACACTTTGCTGTGTGTTACGGCCACGGCCCATTGTAATCTGCGAATTACCACCAGTAATCTGTCCATTTACATAGGGCGCAGAATACACGATATCATCCAACACGATGGCAATTGGTTTGCCAACATTATCACCCGTCATTTTTGCCCAAACATCTGCTCCTCTTTTATCCATACTCATATCCACCACTACATCACCAGTAACTGGGTCGTAATCCTGTCTGGCGTTGTTCTTGATGGATTCCCCTTCCAATTTCGCCTTATCAGAACCGGGAACCGTTTTAATCGCATATAATTTAAGATAGTTCAATGATTTGCCATTTTCATCCAATTCCTGCTTGCCCCAAAGGAATTTCAGGTTGGAAGGGAAACTGTTCAGCACCACGGGATTGCTCAAATAGTCATCCACGCGGGGGGTATCCTTAATGGGCACCAGCCCAACATAGTCAGGCAACCTCGATTTATCCTGAGCTCCTTGTGCCTGACGGATGGCCTCATAAAAAATGGGGATGATGGGGTTCCTGTTTTTCTCAGCTAAAGAAGAATCTGCTTTGTGGGTAGTATCACTGGCACTAATCCCATTCAGATAGTTTTGCATGTTCTTATCTGCAAGCTGAATGGAGTTGGAAAGATCTACAACATTATATACCTCCCAAAACTGTAGGTTGGCGGTGGACTGTAAATAATTTCTAACTCTCGCCGGATCGATATTGGCACCAGCCAACTCCACGGTGATGATCCCTTTGTTCTCATCCAGGTTAATACTGGGTTGCGCCACACCAAATTTATCGATACGTTTGGTCAATACCTGAAAGGTTTGTTTCATGGCAGCAGAGGCCTGCGCATGCATATACGAAATAACCGCATTATCAGAAGCATCAAACTTCAGGTTGTTGCGTCCACTGTTTGCAAACATAGGAGCCAGTTTCCCGTTGGGATTTTGTTCCTTATAGGATTGGGCAAACAGATCGATGAAGTTGGCATCGCTGGTCAGCTTTTTCTGTTGGGCAGTCTGTATTGCTTTCAGCAAAGCTGGGTCGCGTGGGTTATTGGCCAACCCTTTGATGAGCCCATCGAGGGCTATATCCAAGGTAACGTTGATGCCCCCTTGCAAATCCAAGCCCAGCAATAATTCGTTTTCCTTTGACTTTTGATAGCTGGTACCCCACCAAGTAATTTTGGTATCCTTTGTGCTGTCCAGCAGGTGCTTCAACCTTGATTTATAAACATCATCAAGCGTATCCTGATACAAAGCCTGAGCTTCTTTATCGGCAGGGTATTTTGTTTTAGCAGAAGGATATAAGTTGTTGGTATACCGCTTCGCTTTGTCCTCCATGGCAGCTTCGTGTTTGTTCACAAACCACGTAAAGGAAAGCTGGTAAAGAGAAATTACAATCAATAGCGCAGCAAAAATGCTAACCAGTGCTCTCATCTGTTTGGTTTTTTTTAAAGAGCGGCAAAGATATGTGTTAGAATTGACAATTTTAAGCCCAAAACCGGAATATTTAGCCCCTAAATGATTGGGTTTTATGAGATTTGCCTCTCCAATGGCTTATTTTTACACCACTATTTTATTATGCACCAACGGGTTTCCATTTATTTGATCCTGTTTTTACATGCAATAGCAAGTACATTAGGACTTAACAAAACATATGCGCAAGCTGGTTCGGGAACATTTTTGGAAACCCTTTTAAAGAAGAAGCCCCAAGTTTTTGGCGAAATATTGAAATACCGGGACTCGCTGAAAGTGCAGATCATTTATACCCAAATCACCCGCGATAAAAATAATAAACCCTCTTTCACCGACTATTATTTCAATGTGCACCAGGTACCCTATTTTTATCCGGCTTCCACCGTAAAACTGCCCATTGCCATATTGGCCCTACAAAAATTGCATGAACTGGATATGCCCGGTCTTGACAGAAATAGTTCCATGATTACCGAAAGTGCTAGCCTCAATCAGGTGAGTGTACTGAACGATCCAAGCACAGCCGATGGCCGGCCCAGCATTTCCCAATATATCAAGAAGATTTTTTTGGTGAGCGATAATGATGCTTTCAACCGGCTGTATGAATTTTTGGGCCCCACCTATATCAACCAGCAGCTTGTGGGAATGGGTTATAAAGATGTTCAGATTCGACACCGATTAGAGATGATGCTTACCGATGAGGATAACCGACAAACCAACCCCATCCTTTTTTTTGATGAACAGGGGCATTTGCTTTATGACCAACCCATGCAGGTGAGCCAATACGCTTTCCAAAAAAGAAATGATTTTGTTGGGAATGCCTATTACCAAAACGGATCGCTTATCCACCACCCCATGGATTTCTCAACTAAAAACAGGATCGGTCTAGAAGACCTGCATAATATATTAAGGTCAGTTCTTTTCCCAGATGCCGTGCCCAAAAAACAAAGGTTCCATTTAATGGAGGATGACTATCGGTTTCTTTACCAGTATTTGTCCCAATATCCCGGCGAAAGCAATTACCCATCCTATGATACACTTTCCAATTGGGATGCCTATTGTAAATTTTTGTACTGGGGCGCCGACATGGGCAAGCTCCCTGCCAATATCCGCATCTTTAACAAGGTGGGCGATGCGTATGGGTTCCTAACCGATATTAGCTATTTTGTGGATTTTGACCGCAAAATTGAGTTCATGCTCAGTTGTAGCATTTATTGTAATGGGGATGGCGTTTTGAACGACGACAAATATGATTATGAAAAACTGGGTTATCCCTTTATGAAAAACCTTGGGAGAGCCATCTATGATTTTGAAGCCAGCCGAAAAAACCAGTTTCTCCCCGACCTTTCCCGATTTAAAATGGAATATGATAAAAAACGATAAACGAGTTGGGGGAGAAAAATAAAAGGAACAGCCAGAAAGAATAAAATTATCAATACCATATCCAAATTTCCCCAAGAGGGTGGTTCGCATGCTAAACATCCTTTATCCTGATAGATAGATCCTTGATAATTTTCTGTTCACATGGATCCTCTTTTTAATACCTTTGCGGCGCTTAATTAAAAAAACATGCAACAATTATCTTCGATTTTAAACAGGTTCAGTGAACCTGAGACTTTGAAAATGGCAAAGCTAGGCCGCGAACTCAGGGCTAAAGGTATAGATGTGATTGACCTGAGCTTAGGAGAACCAGATTTTGATACCCCACAGCATATTAAGGATGCAGCCAAGAAAGCGATCGATGACAACTGGAGCCATTATACACCAGTGCCTGGCTATCTCGATCTGCGCGAAGCCATCTGTACCAAATTCAAAAGAGATAATAACCTTGAATACAAACCTGAGAACATCGTGGTTTCCACAGGTGCCAAGCAGAGTCTTGCCAATGCGATATTGGCCTTGGTGGACGAAGGCGAAGAAGTAATCATCCCTACCCCATATTGGGTTACTTATTCCGAACTGGTAAAAATTGCCAAAGGCAAAGTGGTAGAAGTTCATACCAGTATGGAAAGTGGTTTCAAGATCACGCCTGCCCAATTGGAAGCATCCATCACGGATAAAACCAAGCTTTTCCTTTTCTCTTCTCCTTGCAACCCTTCTGGTGCCGTGTATAGTAAAAAAGAATTGGAAGCATTGGCCGTTGTGTTCAGAAAACACCCCAATATTTTCATCATCTCTGACGAGATTTATGAGTATATCAATTTTGTTGGCAGTCATGAAAGCATTGCACAGTTCAATGACCTGAAAGACCGCATTATTATTATCAATGGGTTGAGCAAAGGCTTTGCAATGACCGGCTGGCGCTTGGGATATATTGCGGCATCTCCCGAAATCGCAAAAGGATGTGAAAAATTGCAAGGGCAGTTTACCAGTGGCACCAATTCTATCACCCAGAAAGCAGCGGTGATCGCATTGACTGCCGATCTCAAGCCCTCTTATGAAATGGTTTCGGAATTTACTAGAAGAAGGGAATTGACCATGAAATTGGTAAAAGAGGTTCCCGGTATAAAATGTTTTGAGCCCGAAGGCGCTTTCTATATTTTCCCTGATGTTTCCTATTACTATGGTAAATCAAATGGAGAACATATCATCAAAAATTCTGCAGATTTTTCCATGTACTTACTAAATGTAGCGCATGTATCTTCTGTAATGGGCGATGCCTTTGGTGACCCAGCCTGTGTTCGTTTTTCGTTTGCCAATAGTGCAACGAATATTGAAAAAGCCTGGGCAAGAATCAAAGATGCATTAGCAAAATTGAAGTAGAACAAAAGTTTACTTTATATAACGCAGATGGTGGCTGAGTAATCAGTTCATCATCTGCGTTTTCATTTTATCAGATTCCACCCATTTTCATCTAGATGGATATGGGTAAAATTTCACCAACACCATTCAGAACGAGTATCTGAACAAGCATTATCGCTATGTTTGAGCTATAAACCATTTAATCACAAAAAGAGTTTCCCAAATGCGGGTTATATTTTTAAACACAAAAACTAATCACATGAAACTTTCAAACAAACTTGCAGCAGAATTTTTTGGAACCTTCTGGCTGGTACTGGGAGGTTGTGGAAGCGCAGTGCTTGCAGCCAAATTCCCCGAAACTGGTATTGGGTTTTTGGGGGTTGCGTTGGCATTTGGTCTTACCGTGATGACCATGGTGTATGCAGTAGGCCATATATCCGGTGGGCATTTCAATCCAGCCGTTTCCATTGGGTTATGGGTAGGTGGGCGATTCAAGTCATCGGAGGTGCTGCCCTATATCGTTATACAAATGCTTGGTGCTATTGTTGCCGCGGCTGTCCTTTATCTGATCGCCAGTGGCAAAGATGGTTTTAGTGCAGTAGATAGTGGTTTTGCTTCAAACGGTTATGGGGATCGTTCACCCGGTGGTTATAGTATGGTGGCCGCATTGGTCTGTGAAACGGTGATGACCTTTATGTTCCTAATCGTTATACTAGGTGCAACAGACGATCGAGCCCCCAAAGGTTTTGCGGGTATTGCCATCGGACTTGCGCTTACCATCATCCACCTCGTAAGTATTCCAGTTACCAATACGTCGGTGAACCCGGCCAGAAGCACAAGTCAGGCTATTTTTGCGGGAGGGGCCGCATTATCACAACTCTGGCTTTTTTGGGTAGCCCCCATTGTGGGTGCGGCCCTAGCTGGTGTTGTATATAAAATGTTTGGCACCCAGCAAAAACAAGGCTGATACCAGAACCCCTGATTTCGTTTTCTATGATATTAGAAAATATAATCAATGTTTTTTCAAAAAATTGTTCAAGACCAAAGAGAATCGGCAGGATGTCGAGTACCCAAAACCAACAGTCTGGTTTATCTGATAATTTTCTTAATCAATACCGATAGTTGTTGTGCCCATATCGCATATTCTTTTCCGGAATAATGCAAACCATCGGATGCCAATAAGGAGTGGTCATTGGCGGCCTTACGGGTTTCGGGTGTTATATCCAGATATTTGGTTTTGTATTGTTGGGAGATTTGATAGTTGACCAGATTAAAACTGTCGATTACTTTGGCTATTTTTTCTTTCGGGCTTGATTCCGCAAAAGGTGTAACCCCATAATCTGGAATGGAAATGACGATTACATGCGAAGGGTTGCCCCCAGCCAATTGAATGGATTTGGTAAGCAATGCCTTAAATTGTTCAGTATATTCTATTGTGCTCCTGCCTTGATACTGGTTGTTCACACCGATCAATAAAGTCACGATTTTGTACCTGATATTTTGGAAATGATGTTTATCGATAGCCTTTTGCAGATCGGCTGTTGTCCAGCCGGTTCTGGCAATGACCTCGGGTTTGGAAAAATAAAGACTGGTTTCCCCTAAAAGCTTTACGGTCTGCAGAGTATAAGTTTCGGCTTCCTTTACTGATTCACCAATGGTATAGGAATCACCCAGTGCAAGATAACTGAATGAAGGTTTGGAAGCTATCTCATTTAATTGCTTTTCCAAATTCAAGTTTTTATGGTGAAAGGAAAATACAGAGGCAAAAATGCCAAATAAAATGAAATCCTGAATAAGTTTATAATGAAATGACATAAGATGGTTTCGTGGATATAGAATGCAAAACACTTTTTATTTTGCCCAAATAAAAAAGGGTTGTCAATTGACAGCCCTCAATCATTTAAGGCTGGTTTTAAACAGCAAATGAGCTTCCGCAGCCACAAGTTTTGGAAGCATTGGGATTTTTAAAGGTAAAGCCCCTAGAGTTTAGGCCATCCTGCCAGTCAATTTCCATTCCCATCAGGTAAATGCCGTGCGATTTGTTCATCACAAAGGGAAGCCCTTCAAACTCAAAATCATCATCATTTTCATCCTTTTTATCAAAACCCAATACATAGGAAAGACCGGAACAACCTCCACCCTTTACGCCTATCCGTAAGTGGTTCTCTTGGTCAAACCCCTCTTCATTCATCAGTCTTTTTATTTCTGCGATCGCACTTTCAGTGAATTGTACCGGTGATATTGTCGTTGTTTCCATACTTAATATTATCTAGCAAAAATAATAACAAAACTTGATAGATAAAGTTTGAAAAAAATGGTCGAGGTCATGCCAAAACCGTTAAATATGAGGACCAAAAGTTAAATTAACCAAACAATAAGAATGGATGGGCAATAACAAATCTTAGCCCATGCAAAATAATGCACAATATGATGGCGTTCAATCAGTATTTTTGTTACACTAAAATAAAACCCGATGTCCACCACCGAACTCGTATGGAGTACTGTTATTGCAGTAGTATTGGCAGGCAGTCTAGCCTTGGTATTTTGGAAACAACGCAAAGAAGTTAAACAAGGTTTGGGTAAAAAAGAATCGGCTCCCCAACCCCTGGATACCAAACAGCTTCAATTGCAGGCTTATGAGCGACTGACATTATTGACCGATCGCATTGCCTTACCAAACCTCGTGAACCGGTTAAACCAACCAGGGCTCAGCGTTCGGGAAATGCAATCGCTCCTTTCACAAAGCATCCGTCAGGAGTTTGAGCATAATAGCACACAGCAAATCTATGTAAGTCCCGAAGCTTGGGATGCCGTGAGAAACCTAAAGGAACAAAACCTGCTGGTGGTTAACCAGGTGGCTACTTTCTTGCCAGAAACTGCTACTGGCCTAGATCTGAATAAAAGCATCCTCGAGCTGACCATGCAAAACCCCAAAGCCTCTTTGCACAATGTGGTGGCCGAAGCATTGAGCTATGAGGCAAAGAAATTGATGAGATAATATAGTCGCTTTGTTAAATGCCCCACCATGAGTAATGAAAAAGTATATACAGATTCAGGGATTGAGATAAAACGGTTATACACAGACGAAGAATCCAATGCTGAACTTCCCGGGCAATACCCTTTCACTCGTGGCATCCAGCCCGATATGTACCGAGGCAAGCTCTGGACCATGCGCCAGTATGCGGGTTTTAGCACGGCAGAAGAAAGCAACAAGCGTTATCACTATCTATTATCGCAAGGCGTGATGGGGCTAAGCGTGGCCTTCGACCTCCCCACCCAAATCGGTTACGATAGCGATCATGAACTTTCCGAAGGCGAAGTGGGCAAAGTGGGGGTTGCCATCGATTCGATAGAAGACATGCAGGCCCTGTTTGCAGGCATCAAACTGGAAGATATTTCCACTTCCATGACCATCAATGCAACAGGTTTTATATTGCTCGCTTTTTATGTGGCCATTGCCAAACAGCAGGGTGCCGACCTGAAAAAAATAACCGGAACCTTACAAAACGATATCTTAAAAGAATATGCAGCCAGGGGCACTTATATCTATCCGCCCAAACCATCCATGCGCATCATCACAGATATTTTTGAATGGTGTAGCGAGGAATTGCCCAAATGGAATACCATCTCCATTTCTGGTTACCATATACGCGAAGCCGGCAGCACCGCTGTACAGGAAATCGCATTTACCTTGGCTAACGGTAAGGCATACGTGGAAGCTGCTATTCAAAAAGGGCTAGACATAAATGTTTTTGGCAAACGTCTTTCTTTTTTCTTCAATGCCCATAATAATCTTTTTGAAGAAGCGGCTAAATTCCGTGCGGCTCGCAGAATGTGGGCAAAGATGATGAAAGACATGGGAGCCACCGATCCCAAGGCCATGATGCTCCGTTTTCATTCACAAACAGGCGGCAGCACGCTCACCGCTCAGCAACCCTTGAACAATATTTCCCGTATCACCATTCAAGCATTGGCAGCCGTGCTGGGCGGAACACAATCCCTACACACCAATGGGTACGATGAAGCATTAAACTTGCCCACCGAAGAGGCCGCAAGGATTGCTTTGCGCACACAACAAATTATTGCCTACGAGAGCGGAGTGCCTGAAACAGTAGATCCCCTAGCGGGTAGTTATTTTGTTGAGGCGCTGACTGACGAAATCGAAAGCGCAGCTTGGAAATTGATTGAGAAAATTGATGGAATGGGAGGAAGTGTAAGTGCCATCGAACAGGGGTTTATTCAAAGTGAGATTGCCAAAAGCGCTTATGCCTACCAACAGAAAATTGAGCAGGGCAAAAAAATGATTGTTGGGGTAAATAAGTTCCAGAATGATGAAGCGGCCCACCCCAATGGCTTGAAAATCGATGATTCCATCCGGAAAACGCAGATCGAAAAACTGTCCTTGCTCAGAAAAAAAAGAAACCATGGGAAATGCGACCAGTTATTGCAGGAATTGAATGATAAGGCAGCAGGCACCGAAAACCTAATGCCTACGATTATCGAAGCGGTAGAAAACTATTGCACACTAGGTGAAATTGCAGATACGTTGAGAGAAGTTTATGGCGAATACAAATAAAACAACCTTTGCCAGCCTATTTTGAATACATAAATAGTTTTATATTTTGCCGACCACAAACACAAAAATTTTTTAATCAAAAAGAACACTGTGAAAAAAATATTGATCGCCGTCACCCTATTAAGTTGCTCAATTTATTTTATAAGTTGTAGCAAAAGCAGTACACCCGGCTATTTTTCTTGCACTGGAACATCAGCAGCGGATGATTCTACAGTATTACTTGCTTTTGCAAAATCGAACAATATTACGCCCACAGCCGACAGTTCCTGGCTTTACTACCAAATCATCTCTCAGGGAACTGGCACTATCCCCTCTGCAAAATCAAAGATTACGGTCAACTATGTGGGAAAGTTTATGAATGGTACTAATTTCGACTCGACCACGGCACCTGTCACATTTGAATTGGACAGCCTCATTTTGGGATGGCAATATGGTTTGCCAAAAATACAGGCAGGTGGGCATATCAAATTATTGGTACCGTCCGCATTGGCTTTTGGTTGTGCGGGTAGTGGTACTATATCTTCAAACACTCCTTTATTTTTTGATGTTCAGTTGATCAGTGTGCAATAAAAAGACCGGTTCCATAATTACAATAACCATTTTTAGGTTCTGGTTATAAAAACGCTCCTTAACCGACAGACTCAACCGTTTTACCACTCAAATAATCTTGTAGAAGAAAATTGCCAGTGGCATTAAATTAGCTGTGGTTTGTAGAGTCTTATAATTTAAAACCAAAAACAATGAAAAAAAGATTTTCTTTCTTAGCAATAGCTTTGGTGATTTTATCATCAACAAGTTTGTTTGCCCAGAGCCCGAATGGGCAGCGCATGGACCCTGCGGCCATGAAACAAAGATTGATCGACAGCGCACAATTGACCAGTTCACAAGCTGATTCGGTGCTTGCTATTGGCCAGGAATATCGTCCTAAAATGCGGGATATTTTCTCAGACCAATCGATGAGCCGAGATGACAAAAGAGCCAAAATGATGGAATTGAATGAACAAAGAAACAAAAGATTACAAACAGCCCTTGGTGATGACGCATTCAAGAAATATCAAGAATATGAACAGAAAATGCGTGCTCAAAGAGGTCGTGGTCGCGGTTTTGGTGGCGGCAATCAATAAAATTGGTTCTGAACATTAACAATAATAAAGGGGCCTAGCCCCTTTATTATTTTCAGTCATCATCAATTCTTTTTCTGTTCTTTCGCCCAAGTATCTTTTAATGTAACGGTTTGGTTAAAGACCAATTTATCATCTGAGCTTTCCTTATCCAAACAAAAATATCCCTTACGAAGGAACTGGTAACGCTCATTCAGCCTTGCCTCTTTTAATGAAGGCTCCGCATAAGCATGAGGGATGATTCTTAAAGAATCAGGATTGATATAGTCTTTAAAATCACCTTCCTCGTTGGATGGGTCTTCTACTTTGAACAAACGGTCGTATAGTTTTAACTCAAGGGGTATTGCATGTTTCACACTCACCCAATGCAAAGTGCCTTGTACTTTGATGCCAGGACCAGACCCACTTTTGCTCTCTGGCAAATAAGTACAATGAAGTTCGGCAATTGTTCCATCGGCATTTTTAATCACGTCATCGCATTGGATAATATAGGCGCTTTTTAAGCGTACTTTTTGTCCGGGTGCCAACCTAAAAAATTTCTTGGGAGGGCTTTCCATGAAATCCTCTCTCTCAATATAAAGCTCACGGCTAAATGGTACATCACGGGTACTGTTCTGTCCATCCTCGGGATTGTTTTCACTGGGCAACCATTCTTCGGCCTGATCATAATTGGTAATAACAATTTTCAACGGGTCGAATACTACCATTCGGCGAGATGCGATTTTATTCAAATGCTCACGGATGCAAAACTCCAATAAGGAAACGTCTATAATATTATCCCGTTTGGCAATTCCTGTTCGGTTAAAAAAATCCCAGATAGATTCTGGGGTATACCCACGCCTACGCAATCCGCTAATGGTAGGCATTCGGGGATCATCCCATCCACTCACATGTTTTTCATTGACCAATTGCAGCAATTTTCGTTTGCTCATCACTGTGTAGGTGAGGTTCCTTCTAGCAAACTCGTATTGATGGGATGGAAAGATTTCCAATTTCTCGATCATCCAATCATATAGTTCACGATGTGGCACAAATTCAAGGGTACAAATAGAATGGGTGACATGTTCTATGGAATCACTTTGTCCATGCGCAAAATCGTACATCGGGTAGATGCACCATTTATCCCCCGTCCGGTGATGATGCGCATGTTTGATACGATAAAGCAAAGGGTCACGCATCAACATATTCGGGCTTGCCATATCGATTTTGGCTCGGAGCGTTTTGCTCCCGTCTGGGAATTCACCTGCTTTCATCCTTTGAAAAAGATCTAGGTTTTCCTGAACGCTACGGTCGCGATACGGGCTCGCCTTACCTGCTTCAGTAGGCGTGCCTTTCATCTTCGCGATTTCTTCACTGGAAGAATCCTCCACATAGGCCAACCCTTTTTCAATCAATTTGATGGCAAACTGATATAGCTGGTCGAAATAATCAGAAGCGTACAATTCATTTTTCCACTCCACGCCCAACCATTTCACATCCTGCTTGATGCTTTCTACATATTCCGTTTCTTCGGTAACCGGGTTGGTATCATCAAAGCGGAGATTGGTATATCCGGGGTACTTTTTAGTGAGACCAAAATTCAGACAAATACTGGTGGCGTGACCAATATGAAGATAGCCATTCGGTTCGGGTGGAAAACGGGTGACGATGGAAGTCTGCTTCCCTGAACGCAAATCCTCCTCAATAATTTCTTCAATAAAATTCAGCGATTTCTCTTCTTCCTTTTTAATTTCTTCCATATATATTCTCGAGTTACTGACAATTTTATACCCTTAGACAGTTTGCGAATTTACAGTATGTGGGGCAGTCAGCCAAGGGAATACTTGCTTGAAACCAATCGCAACAAGTGATTCACTATTTTTGGTCAAATAATACCGATGCAAACACTATCCTTCCGCTTAAACAGCAAAACAGTTTTAGGTATATTATTGATGTGTTTTCTGATGTTCGCCGGCACTAGCATCACCAATGCACTGGTTATCCATGCGGGTTATAGTTACAAAACTTCATTTATTGTTTCCAGAGTATATTTTTGGCTCTGCCTACTTGTAATGGCTTTATATGTGATAAAAATCGAACAAACCGATTTTTTGATTTGGCAAGAAACAAAACAAGGTTTATTGCATAAACTGTTAGCCATTATCATATTACTTGTTGTATTATTTGCTGGCATGATGGTCGTAAACTTCATCATTATAAAAACATTCCATTTTCAGGGGGAGTCGACAAAAACCAACCATATCGTTGCTCTTTTTAAGAAGACCAAATGGCTGATGTATTTCACTGCAATAACTGCAGGTATAGTAGAAGAGCTTCTTTTTAGAGGTTACCTTATCCCACGACTTCAAAAGTTTTTCAAAACGGCATTTTGGCCCATTTTTATATCATCTGCTTTATTTGCATTGGCACATGCTGGCTATGGAACTTTTTTACAGGTGATTGGACCATTTTATATCGGGTTGATATTTGCGATTTTCTATAATAAATACAAGAATATAACCCCATTGATCATTTGTCATTTAACTTGGGACCTGCTTACTTTATTTGTATTGATGTCGAAAAAATAACCGCTTCTAAAACAAACCTACAAGCGCCTCATAAAAATGCGCACAGCCATTTTTGCTGTTTTTCACAAATAAAACAGGTTCTATTAATTCCAATTCCATCAACCAAAATTTATTATCCTTGGAAATAACCCCATCGACCCTTGCATATAGTAGAGGTTCTTCCACTTTTTGCAAAATTCGTTCGGCTTGCTCCACAATCGCCAAATCTGGATACGCGGGCTCTTCGGTTCCACCAAACTTAGCCTGTACCCGAAAGTCTCCAATCTTGGGTTTTTTGATGATGGCGTGGCTGAATTTTTTATTGAAAAATAGTAGTGACCATTCCCCATCTGTCAATACTTCCTTCCTGAATTCTTGCACAATCATGTCGTTCGTTCGTAACAATTCAGCAAAACGTTGTTGGCTATGTTTTAAATTGTCATTCTCCACTACCCATGTATTAAAGGAGCCAGCGGAAACGGCTGGTTTAACCACGACTTTATCCCAAGCCCTTTCATTCATGATAGATGAAAGTTCAAACTGGCTCTTTGAAGGACAGTATTGGAATGGCGGCACCAATACTCCTTTCTTAGAAAAATCAACAAAATAGCTTTTGTGCTGGTTCCATTGAATAACAGAAATCGGATTAAATAGCTTAACTCCCAACACTTTCATTTTCTCCAACCAAATATTAAACTCACTCGCTCGATGGATATAGTCCCATGCAGAGCGGATCACTACTGTATCAAATGAAGTCCACTCCACCGTAGGGTTGTCCCAAGGGATAGGGCTCACTCTGATATCTTTGCTTTCCAAATATTCAGCAATCAATTGGTCGTCCTCAAATAAAAGGGGTTCGTTTTTATAGGTAACAAAAGCAATGTGCATCCTGCAAAAATGATTCGTGGCATTTGGATTACCAAATATTTTCACACAGAAAAATGCTGGAGAGGTTAAATACTCTTACGCCCAGACTAGCTCCGCCCTTAAGGGCGGAGCTAGTCTGGGCGGGTTCAACAAAAATATTAAATTCAGAAATTGCAATAATAAACCGAAAGTCCAATAGTAGTATGTAGTTGAATGGAGCGCCGCAAGGATGTTCCATAGTATGATATTGCTGGCTACATAAATATCCCAAATGACCTAAATTCGCTGTAAATTCTAACTAACGAAATAAATAATATATGCAGGCTTGGACAGATTATCAGGAAAAAAACAAAGATCGGTTCTTGAATGAATTGCTCGGATTGCTCCGTATCCCATCAATCAGTGCGAAGAGCGAACATAAAAAAGACATGAACGATTGCGCGGAAGCGGTGAAACAAAAACTCTTGGAAGCAGGTGCAAGCAAGGCCGAGATTTATGCAACGAATGGCCACCCGGTAGTATATGCGGAAAAAATGATTGATCCAACCAAACCAACCGTGCTTGTATATGGCCATTACGATGTACAACCAGCCGACCCGCTAGAACTCTGGCACAGCGGGCCCTTTGAGCCAGTCATCAAAGACGGAAAAATATTTGCACGTGGGTCTGCTGATGACAAAGGACAGTTTTACATGCATGTAAAAGCCTTTGAAACCATGTCGAAGACCAATTCGTTAGTCACCAACGTAAAATTTATTATTGAAGGAGAAGAAGAAATCGGTTCACCCAATCTCGCAAAATTTGTTTCCTCACATAAAGAATTGCTGAAAGCAGATGTGATATTAATCAGCGACACTTCCATGATCAGTTTGGAAAACCCCTCCATCGATATCGGCGTTCGTGGACTTTCCTATATCGAAGTGGAAGTAACAGGTGCTAATAGAGACCTGCATAGTGGCGTGTATGGCGGTGCAGTTGCCAATCCCATCACCATTCTGGCGCAAATGATTGCAAGTTGCCATGATTCGAACAACCATATTACCATTCCCGGCTTTTATGATGATGTGGTGGACTCTAGCATGGAAGAAAGAAAACTCATGGCAGAAGCTCCGTTTGATGAAGAAGAATTCAAAAAAGATTTGGGCATCAAAGCCGTTTTTGGCGAAAAAGGATATTCAACCAATGAAAGAACAGGCATACGTCCTACTTTGGAAGTGAACGGCATTTGGGGCGGCTATACAGGCGAAGGAGCAAAAACGGTATTGCCATCCAAAGCATACGCAAAAATCTCCGCTCGTTTGGTTCCCAATCAATCGGCCAAAAAAATCACCGAAAAATTATTGAACTATTTCAAGAGCATTGCTCCGGTAGGCGTTACCGTGAAAGCGGAAGAACATCATGGCGGTGAACCCTACATGACGCCATTGGATTCAAAAGCCTATAAAGCGGCAGCAAAAGCCATTGAAGCCACTTTCCATAAAAAGCCCGTACCCGTTCGTGGCGGCGGTAGCATTCCTATCTGTGCGCTGTTTGAAAAGGAGTTGGGTATAAAAATTGTGTTTATGGGTTTTGGGTTGGATAGCGATAACCTGCACTCCCCCAACGAGAAATTTGATTTGGCCAATTTTTACAAAGGCATTGAAACCATCCCCTATTTCCACAAATATTTTGCGGAGATGAGTTAAGCTTGTAACAAGAAATCAATACAAATGAGTGTAAAAGAATGTATCAACAATAGTATTTTTTGGGATGTGGATCCCGAAAAATTGGATTGGGAAAGGAATGCGCAATTTATTATAGAACGGGTGTTAACAAGAGGTTTTACGAAAGATGTAAGAATCTTGTTCAAGATGTATTCGGAAGAACAAATCAAAGAGGCTACGATAAAAAGCAAAACGCTGGACAAAAAGACTGCCAATTTCATGAGTAATTATTTTGACATTCCTATTGAACAAATCCATGTTGCACCTGAATACTATTAGTGATGCCACTCAGAAAACCTTGCTTGCTCTTCAATCGAAAGAGTACTTGCAGAATTTTGCTTTGGTAGGCGGTACGAATCTGGCTTTGCGCTTTGGTCATCGTAGTAGTATTGATTTGGAAATGTTTTCTACACAGGTTTTCGATCCTCTCGGGATTAATGATTTACTTCAAATAGATTTTAATTATTCCTATCGGAGCAATAACAAGTACATGCTTTTCTGCTTTATTAATGAAATCAAGGTGGATTGGGTGTATCATCCCTTTGCATTATTGCAACCTATTGAAACACTAGAAGGAATCCGTTTTTTTTCAGTAGATGATGTTTCTGCTATGAAACTCTTTGCTGTCACAAAACGAGGGAGCAAAAAAGATTTCTTTGATATCTTCCAACTGGCACAGGAATTAGGCCCTAAAAAAATGATTGAAAATTTTTCAAACAAATATGGGAAGATAAAATTTGGATGATGCATTTGAGTCTAACTTTTTTCGATGATGCAGACAAAGAAGAAGACCCCAAATTGTTTTTTCCCGACTCATCTTGGGAAAAAGTAAAAAAATATATGAAGCAAACCTTTTCAAAACTTCCATGAGCAATTCACCCGAAAAAATACGCCTTGACAAATACCTATGGTCTATCCGTCTATTCAAGACCCGCTCCCTTGCTGCCGATGCTTGCGAAAAAGGAAAGGTGAAATACAATGGGAACAACACAAAAGCCTCCAAACAAGTGAATATCGATGAGGAGTATGAGGTAAAAACCGAGGCCAAGAAATGGCGCATCAAGGTAACCGGATTGCTGGACCATCGGGTACAATATGCGGAAGCCATAAAATATTATCTGGATATAACGCCAGCAGAAGAAATAGAAAGGATACAATTTCAGGCTGCCAGTTTTCATACCGGAAAACGTCAAAGTAAAATTGGAAGACCAACAAAAAAGCAAAGAAGGGATTTGGATGGGTTGATGGAGGGTGGAGAGGATGAGTAGTTTGGAATTGGGGATTGTAATTAAAAATTAATAATTCTATACTTTCAGACCCCTTAAAAAACAAACTAACTTTATCCGACAAACCTTTAACCTAATACCTCGCACCCCATACCTTCCACCCTACACCTTCCTAATTATTAAGCTTAATAAATCCCCCATCAATCGCATAATCACAGCCCGTGATAAAGGAAGCTTCCTCGCTGCACAAGTACAAAACCAGATTGGCGATTTCTTCCGGTTGTGCCATTCTTCCGATGGGTTGTGTTTTGGAAAGCTTTTCGAACATTTCTTTTTCTTGACCGGGATAATTTTTTGCGATGAACCCATCCACAAAGGGAGTGTGTACCCGTCCGGGAGAAACACAATTGCAGCGAATGTTCTGATGGATATAGTCCTTGGCCACCGAAAGCGTCATGCCAACCACGGCACCCTTGGTCATGGAATACGCAAAACGGTCAGGGATACCCACCGATGACGCAACGGAAGCCATATTCAAAATCACACCACCGCCCGATTTTTTCATTTGCGGTATCACCGCGTGCAAAAAATTATAAACCCCTTTTACGTTCACGCTGGTCAGTCTGTCGAAATCAGCTTCAGCGGTATTTTCCGCATTGCCCACATGGGCGATGCCCGCATTGTTCACTAAAATATCTATCTGTTGAGCCTCATTCATAATCTCAGCAACCACTGAATCGACAGTGTTTTGCTGACTTACATTGCATTTTTTAAAATCAGCTTTGCCGCCGGCATCCCTAATATCAGCCACTACCTTTTGACCGCCTTGCTCATCCATGTCAAGTACAAAAACCTTGGCACCCTGTTTTGCAAAAACAGTGGCAATTGCTTTTCCGATACCGCCGCCGCCACCTGTAACGATAGCGGTCTTATTGTCTAAACGAAACATAATTAAAAATTTTAGGTCAATGATCTATCCAAATGCGTATAACCGCCATCCACGAAAAGTATTTGGCCCGTAGTATGGCCCGATTGATCGCTTAATAAAAATACTGTTGTGCTGGCAATTTCCTCAGGAGTGGTGAATCTTTTTTCAAAGGGTATTTTGGAAGTGATGGAATCAATTTTTTTCTGAGGTTCATCAAAAGTTTTTATCCAGTTGGCATATAAAGGTGTCCATACTTCTGCTGGCAACACGGTATTTACTCTAATGGAATAAGGCAATAGTTCCACAGCCCACTCCCTAGTCAATGCATTGATGGCGCCTTTGCTAGCGGCATAACCAGAAGTATTTCCCTGTCCAGTAACGGCAACTTTAGAACCGATATTCACAATGCTTCCTTTTGTTTTTTTCAAATGGGGCAATGCATAATGAGCTAGATTATAATAATGGCTCAGGTTTTTTTGTAAGGATTGATTGAATTTTTCTGGGGATCCATTTTCGAGTCCCACTCCATCGTTCACGCCAGCATTGTTCACCAACCCATCAATACGACCAAATTTGGTAATCGTAAAATCAATCAGCTCTTTACATGCTTCCGGATCGCCCAATTCCACCGTATGCGAAGCAGCTTTGCCATGCATTTTTACAATCTCGTCAACAATGGTGTGGTTATCGTCCTTATTCCTGCCTGCTACCACTACCAGACCACCTTCAGAAGCAATTGCTTTGCTAATGGCTGCACCAATTCCCTTTGCACCACCCGTTACTATAAAAACCTTGTTTGCAATATGTAAGTCCATCGAAGCTTATGATTTTAGATTTGTGACATTCAATTTCTAGTATTCATTATTGTTTATTTTTCCCCAACCAATTTTACTTTTCCTCCAAACGAGGAATGCAAAACTTCGACTATTGATCCGCGTTCATCAGGTTTACAAATTATAAAACTTTGTAGCATTCAACCCGAAAAATTTCTCTTTGTCCTCTTGCTTAAAGGTTTCCATATACTTTTCCAATAAGCTTTTCCATTGCACATAAATCCCAGAGAGAAGAATTACCGGCCAATCGCTACCAAACATTACGCGGTCAATACCAAAAGCCTCAAAAACCACATCCAGATAAGGATAGAAATCTGAAGCTGCCCAGCCTTTCCAATGCGCTTCGGTGAACAGTCCCGAAACCTTGCAATAAACATTTTGACTCTGTGCAATTTCCCGCATCCATTTTTTCCAATCATCCATATTTTTGTTCTTGATATCTGGCTTGGCGCAATGGTCAATAATGAGTTTTTGGTCTGGCAATTTTGATACAAAACCCAAGGCAGATTTTAACTGTGATGGGTATATCAAAATATCATAGGTGTAATTATATTGCGTCAAAGCATGTACGCCACGTTGGAAATCGGACCTTAATAAAAAGTCATCCGGCTCTGCCTGAACAATATGGCGATACCCTTTGATAATGCTATTTTCTGAAAAGGACACCAGTTTTTCATCAATATTATCAGCACGCAAATCAATCCAGCCCACCACGCCCTTAATGATATCATGTGTTTTGGAAAGCTCCACCATAAACCGGGTCTCCACTTCTTCCTGATTCACCTGTATGGCAACACAACCATCCACCCCATTTCTTTTCAGATTCAACATAAGATGTTCAGGTAGGTAATCCTGCTGAAGAACCTTCATATCTTCCGTGATCCAAGCATCCCTTGTTTTGTTGTATTTCCAAAAGTGAACATGGGTATCTATCGTTTGGTAAAACATAAATTAATATTAACTAAGAGACCAATGATAATTTAAAAATCAAATTATTGAGCCAATGTTGAACGATTTATAATTCAAATACCTGTTTCATCAACACCCACTTTTCTCCTTCTTTTGCCCAAGGCAGCGGTTGCTGAAATTTCCACATCAACTTTTCCCATTCCTGTACTTTGGGGTTGGCGGCATCATTGGCCGCTTTTTTTTCAAACGAGAAATCATCATTCACTTCCATAATCATGAACAATCGATTACCTGTGCGATACAGATCCATTACCGTTATACCAGAATCTTTGATTCCCTGGATATTCTCGGGCCAAACATTGTGGTGAATCTCATCGTACTCAGCAATGAGAGCGGGGTCGTCTTTGAGGTCAAGAGCAAAGCAATATCGTATTGACATAATTGATCAGTATTAGAATAATATCATGTACGGTTTAGGTTGAACCAATGGTCCAGTATTATTTTCCCCAACTTACCAGTTTCTGTTTGGATGACCCCAGTCCATCAATACCCAACTCCACCAAATCGCCATCTTTTAGGTAAAAAGGCTCCGGCTTTTGTCCCATGCCTACCCCAGCAGGTGTACCCGTGCTGATGATATCGCCTGGCAACAAGGTCATGAATTGGCTTACATAGTGAACAATAAAGGGAATTTTAAAAATCAGGTTGGAGGAATTTCCATCCTGCATCATCTTCCCATTCAAGGTGAGCCACAAGCGAAGGTTATTCACATCTTTTATTTCATCGGGTGTTACCAAATAAGGCCCGATGGGTGCAAAAGTATCAGAGCTTTTTCCCTTTACCCATTGCCCACTTCTTTCCAATTGAAAAGCTCGCTCACTATAATCATTATGAAGTGTGTATCCAGCAATATAATTGGTCGCCTCTTTTTCATCCACATAAGAAGCTTTTTTCCCTATAACAACTGCCAGCTCCACTTCCCAATCTGTTTTATGACTATTTTTTGGTATCGTTACATTATCATTGGGACCAATAATTGCAGTCGTAGATTTAAAAAATACAACCGGTTCTTCTGGCACTTTTGCACCGGTTTCTTTGGCATGATCGGAATAGTTCAAGCCAATACAAACAATCTTTGAAGGCCTTTTGATCACTGGCCCAAAACGATCGACTTTTGCCAATTTAGGACATTGTGTTTTATTATCGGAGAACCATTTGCTTAACCGATCGAACCCATTGGTGCTAAAAAAAGTTTCGTCATAATCCTCAGCAAATTTGCTAAGGTCAAAATGCTCATCACCTACCAGCAAACCTGGTTTTTCTTCATTTGGCTTTCCATGCCTGAATAATTTCATAGACTCAATTTTAGGCGATAAACTTAATGATTTTTTATACAACAGAGCCGCTTTTCATTATTAAAAAAAGTTACTAACCCAAAGTAAACTAAACTAAAATCGTGATTGAAATTCCAGAAACTAACAACCATTAGTTTGTTATTTTTGCAATACAACAAATTAAATGAATAACACATACCACAACAAATTGCGCATTATTACGGCAGCATCTCTTTTCGATGGGCATGACGCAGCCATCAATATCATGCGACGCATCATGCAGGCAAAGGGGGCAGAGATTATTCACCTCGGTCATAACCGCAGTGCACATGAAATTGTAGAAGCGGCCATTGAAGAAGATGTTCATGGGATTGCAGTTACCTCCTACCAAGGTGGGCATGTGGAGTTTTTCAAATACATGAAGGACCTGCTGGATAAAAATGGTTGTGGGCATATCAAAATTTTTGGTGGCGGGGGTGGCACCATTTTACCACAAGAAATAACAGAGCTACATCAATATGGGATCAGTAAAATATACAGCCCAGATGATGGCAGGAGAATGGGACTGGAAGGCATGATTGATGATCTTCTAGAGCAATGCGGCCGCAACATTTATACAATAGCAGGAGGTTTGGGAGGGGTACCGCAACAATGGAATGGAAAACTACCATTGGGCGAAGCGAAAGACATAAGAAGAATTGCCAGAGCAATCACTATTGCAGAAAGTGGGAAGGATTTTATGCCCATCATCAACAGTTTACAACAAATCAATAATCCGAAACCGTTGCCCGGTGATAACATGACCGCAATACTCGGCATCACCGGAACAGGTGGTGCTGGCAAATCATCCGTAACAGACGAAATTGTTCGAAGGTTCCTTAGCAGTTTTCCCGACAAAACGATTGCGGTGATTTCTGTGGACCCTTCCAAGAAGAAAACGGGAGGTGCTTTGCTTGGCGACCGGATCAGGATGAATTCCATTTCACACCCCAGAGCCTATATGCGTAGTTTGGCTACCCGCGATACCAATACCGCACTTAGTAATGCCATGGCAGAATCTATAGCCATCTACAAAGCGGCAGCCTTCGACCTCATTATTCTTGAAAGCGCTGGTGTTGGGCAAAGCGATGCATCCATTATTGATTATTGCGACCTGAGCCTTTATGTGATGACGCCTGAATATGGGGCTGCATCCCAACTGGAAAAAATAAACATGCTCGACTATGCGGATATCATCGCCATCAATAAATTTGATAAGGCCGGCGCATTGGATGCCATGCAGGAAGTAAAAAAACAGTATAAACGTAACCATCATTTATGGGATGCTAAAGACGACAGTTTGCCAGTGATCGGCACAACCGCCAACAAGTTCAACGATGAAGGCGTGAACAAACTGTTTGCATTGTTACTCGAAAAAATCAAAACCAAATGCAAGTTGGTCTGGGGCAAATTCGAACCTGCTGATACGGGAACCATCAAAAACAATTTTATCATTCCACCTAAGCGTTCCCGTTATTTGAGTGAGATCGCGGAAAGCAATCGGCGTTATGATAAATGGGCTTTGAACCAATCTGCGATTGCTAGCAAACTTTATAGAATCCATGGCACGCTTGAATTAAAAGAACTTGTAGATACACAATCACTCAAGGATATTTATAACCAATTGGAAAAAGAACTACACCCTGCCTGCAAAAAACTGATTGAAGGATGGCCATCAAGGCTCGAAAAATACAGCAAAGATTTTTTTGAGTATGAAGTCAGGGATAAAACCATCAAACAACCACTAAACAACCTATCACTGAGCGGTACTAAAATCCCCAAGGTCGTTTTACCAAAATATAAAGATTGGGGCGATATCCTGTTATGGCAGCTTCAGGAAAACATTCCCGGAGAATATCCTTTCACAGCAGGGGTTTTTGAAATGAAGCGAGCTAACGAAGACCCCACCCGCATGTTTGCGGGAGAAGGAGGTCCCGAGCGTACCAACAAACGTTTCCATTATGTATCCTTAAACCAACCGGCCATCCGTCTGAGCACGGCATTCGATTCGGTTACCCTTTATGGTGAGGATCCCGACCATCGCCCAGACATTTTCGGCAAGGTGGGCAATAGTGGTGTAAGCATTGCCACGATCGACGATGCAAAAAAACTATACAGTGGCTTTGACCTTTGTGATCTAAAAACTTCGGTCAGTATGACCATCAATGGCCCTGCACCTATCATCCTTGCATTCTTCATGAATGCCACTATCGACCAGCTTTGCGAAAAATGGATAACAGAGAATAATCAATGGGAAAGGGTCAATAAAATGATTCATAATAAATATCTTCATTTACAAAAACCCACTTATTATAACCCATCACTACCTGAAAGATTACCAGAGGGGAGCAATGGTTTAGGTCTGGGATTATTGGGAATGAGCGGTGACGAGGTATTGCCCAAAGAAGTATATGAAAAAATAAAGGCGGAAGCATTGGCACAGGTGCGAGGCACGGTACAGGCTGATATATTAAAAGAAGACCAAGCACAGAATACCTGTATTTTTTCAACAGAGTTTGCATTGAAATTGATGGGCGACGTGCAACAATATTTTATTGATAATAAAATCAGGAATTTTTATAGCGTCAGCATTAGCGGATACCATATTGCGGAGGCCGGCGCCAATCCCATCACACAGCTTGCTTTTACTTTGTCAAACGGCTTCACCTATGTGGAATATTATCTAAGCCGTGGTATGCATATCGATGAATTCGCCCCCAACCTATCCTTCTTTTTCAGTAATGGGATGGACGCAGAATACAGTGTGATCGGAAGAGTGGCCAGAAGAATCTGGGCAAAGGCCATGAAATTTATTTATAAGGCCAATGAGCGTTCACAAAAATTGAAATACCATATACAAACAAGTGGACGAAGCCTACATGCACAGGAGATTGATTTTAATGATATCCGCACCACCTTACAGGCATTGTACGCTATTTATGACAACTGCAATTCGCTACATACGAATGCCTATGATGAAGCCATTACAACCCCTACCGAAGAAAGTGTCAGGCGTGCCATGGCCATACAACTGATCATCAACCGTGAATTGGGCACTGCAAAAACTGAAAATTTTATTCAGGGAAGTTTTGCTGTGGAAGAACTGACCAACTTGGTAGAAGAAGCCGTTTTACAAGAGTTTGAGCGGATCACCGACCGGGGCGGCGTGCTGGGTGCCATGGAAAGAATGTATCAACGAAATAAAATACAGGAAGAAAGCCTGCATTATGAAAGTCTTAAGCATACTGGGGAACTACCCATTGTAGGCGTGAACAGTTTTCTCAATAAAAAGGGGAGCCCCACTTTACTGCCCAATGAGGTTATCCGATCTACCAAAGAGGAAAAGGAACAGCAGATAGAAAACCTGCACGCATTTCAAAAAAGAAATGAAGCATTGTCCAAAGAGAAATTGAATGAACTAAAAAAAGTGGCTATCCAAAATGGTAATTTGTTTGAAGAATTGATGGAAACCGTGAAGTATTGTTCACTGGGACAAATCACTCATGCACTGTATGAGGTCGGTGGTCAGTATAGAAGGAGTATGTAAATGGTCTTGATTTTTTAAACCTTACTCAAAAAATAATTAAAGGTTTTGCTAGCGATAAGAACCATATAGGAAAAACAGAAAGAGTAAATTCTTAAAAATGGTCAATTGAACTCTACTATATTTTGTTGCCCACCAGGCCAAGACCCAAACAATGCTTCTACTTTTTCGAAACGATAGGCAAAAATATTTTGCAGGTCATTTTTCACAAATAGCGCATGCGCAATATCGCCCAAAATCCAAAGAGGGATTCTGTAGTGAACAATATCTGTCATCTCAACACCTCCCTCTACTTCCTTGAAATGATGTTGGTGATGCCACAAAGCATAAGGACCAAAACGCTGCTCATCAATAAAAAAAAGTTTGTCCTGCACATGGGTAATCTCTGTCATCCAATAGATGGGTATATTCAGCAATGGCCTTAGTTTATATTCAATAATCTGACCAGGATACATTTGATCCGAATGATGCTTTGAAACGATATTGAACCCAAGCTTATCAGGCGTAATAGTTTGTAGGTTGGCTGGGTTTGAAAAAAAATCCCATGCTCGATCTTTACTAATAGGTATTTTCTGTACTGCTTTGATCGAATAGGTTGCCATGGTTGTGGGTGCTAGTTTTTCTAGCGAACGTTGAGATTAAGTATATATACATTTAGCAGAGTGGCAAAGCCAACCCAGCATAAATAAGGTATCAACATCCAACCGGCAGGTTTGTTCAGTCTTGAGAATAAAATAATGGTGAGCAAAATCATTACCCAAAGAATGATGATATCAAAAAGCGCCAGGGCAATATGATGAAACTCAAAAAAAAGAAAACTCCACAAAAAGTTTAGAAAAAGTTGGAAAAAGAAAAAACGGATAGCCATGTTTCTTGGTTTTGATTTTGGCTGTTTCCATATCAAATAAAATGCAATGCCCATCAATAGATAAAGCAAAGTCCATACTGGTGCAAAAACCCAGTTGGGTGGATTGAAAAAAGGTTTTTTCAATAATGCATACCAAGTATCAATATTGCTTGCGGTTGCAAAACCAGCGATAGCCCCTACTGCCAAAGTCATTAAAATCGAGAGCATTAGCTTCATAATCTATCCGTTCAAGTTTTGGGGTAAAGAAACACCTATAAGTTCAAATTGTTGCAATTGGAAGAATTTTTATTTTAATTCTGCCAAATCATTCAAGTTACAACAGCTTGGTGCAATGATAATATTGTTGCCCAAACGCTTCAGGTAATTCACCACCATGGCTTCTTCTGTTTGGGTAGTATAGTTTTTGGCGAAAGGGATTTCTGTTTCGGGGATATTCTCAAAACCCGGGTCATTGGTCTGTTGCTTAACCAAGATATTTTTCAAAGCCACTGCTTGTCTATTTTTCACACTAACGGTATTGGATACCCCAAAAAGCACTTGGGGTTTGGTCTCCAGCCCAATATTGAACACATATTGTTCTATCTCTTCGAAATCCAAGTTTTGACAGTTGATATACAAACAGCCATCTCGAATACCCATCACCTTGCCACTATAGCGATGACCTTCGGATATCGACTTTACGATGATCTGTCCATTATCTTGTTCTTTCAGCACAAAAGCGGTCTTGATAATATTTTTACTCCCGTCTGTTTTCTGGTAATACAAAAAATAGTTGCCGAGATAATAGTTCTTGATGATAGACAAAGAATTTTTACTAACTCCCATAGAACTAAGTGGCAACTTAGATAGACTTGACCGATATTTATCCTTCTCCTTTGGCTGACCTTTCTGCCAATCATCCCACTCGATAAAAGGCACTTGCAAAAAAACAAGCAGTGCATTGATTTTTACATGCTTCGCCTCCCCTCCCTGCCAATAGCTTTGCAAGGTTTTCCCGCTCACCCAGTTAAAAACGCGGTAATCCCTAAAATTCCCGATGTGTTTTACAAAATCATGCACCGAGCTTAGCCGCAATGCATTTAGTTCTTTTTCCAGTTGCTGTTTACCAATAATCAAATGCATCTCTACCAAGTCCTGGCTTTCTTGAATCTCTTTGCTAATGACTTTATTGATTACCCTGGCCACCATATTAAATTGGGTGCGTGTAAAATGTTGCCACCGAAGTTCACGGCTTTTGCTTTTTAACACTGCCGTGATTTCCGGGTGCACCTCCACTCCTTTCCTTATTTTTTCAGATAAAATCATGCGTTATTCATATTGCATAAATAAATAATATACATCCGTCCTCACAAAAACCGATTGGTCATAAGTGCAATTTTATTTGACTTAACAAGTTACTCAGTTCTGACCAAAAAAACTAATTGAAAATCAATAAGAAAAAAATATTTTACCAAAATATATGGTAACCGGTTTATTTATGTTTGACTTACTGAAATTCATTCTCCTAAAGTGGTCGCTTGCATTTTTCCTTTTTACCGCTTATTAAAACCAAAAGAACTGTTATGAACCTAACCAAAAGAACCATGCTGGTCTTGCTAACCATGCTTGCACTTAGCTTGACCTCCACCACTGTCCTGATTGCCCAAAACCTTACGGTGAAAGGGATTGTCAAAGATGCCGAGGGCAAACCCATTGAAGGGGCTTCGGTATTGATCAAAGGCACATCCAAAGGTGCGAATACAGGCGCCGATGGCTCCTTTAGTATAGTGCTGAACGCACCGAACAATACCCTTGAAATTTCTTCTGTTGGCTTCAAAACACAAAATGTCGCAGTAAAAGGTCGTACAACCATCAACGTTACTTTGGAAGAAGCTAGGAGCCAGCTCAGCGATGTGGTGGTGGTGGGTTATGGTACACAGAAAAAAAGCGATATCACAGGTGCTATTTCCTCTGTTCGCAATAAAGAATTTAAAGACCAGCCTGTTTCGAACTTGGCACAAAGCATTCAGGGAAAAGTAGCAGGTATATTAGTGACCACCCCGTCCGGCACTCCCGGAGCAGGTCTATTGGTAAGTGTACGTGGCGCCAACAATCCTTTATATGTGGTTGATGGGGTGCCCATGCTCAGCGAGAGCAACTCTTCCCTTTCTACTTCTTATAATACCAATGGTGACGAAGAAGGGAGTGGCCAAAACATCAGTTCCATTAGCGATATCAACCCAGATGATATTGAGTCCATAGAAATTTTGAAAGATGCTTCCTCTGCTTCCATCTACGGAGCGAGGGCTGCCAACGGCGTTGTGCTCATCACTACAAAACGTGGTAAGAACGGCAAGACTGAGTTCAGTTTCAACAGCTTCGCAGGCTTGCAGAAAGTGGCACGCAAAATTCCCTTTCTGGATAGCAAAGGGTTTGTGGCATTGGAAGAAGATGCAAGAAAACAAGATCTGATCGCATACAACCAAGACCCTACCCCTTTCAACAATTTATATCCCGGCTTTGACCCAGCGGTATTGACAAACCCATTGCCTGCATCCTGGAACACTGGGGTAAATACAAACTGGGAAAACCAGATTTTCCGTACTGCGCCGATCAGTAATCTGCAGCTATCTGCCCGTGGCGGGAATGATAAAACCAAATTTTTTATTGCTGGAAACTATTTTGATCAGCAGGGTATTGTGATCGAGAATTATTATAAGCGTGCTTCTTTCCGGATGAACATCGACAACAAAGTCAGCAACCATGTCAGCATCGGTGCAAATGTAGCTTTTACTTATGGTAAGAACCGACGTTCTTTTAACGATGATACCTATACGGGAATTGTTACCAATGCCATCGGCGCATCGCCCCTGATGCCGGTGTATAATGCAGATGGCAGTTATGCCGACTATACACAATACCAAGCAAGCTGGCTCAGTGATAACCCAGTAAAATCGGCCAAAGCAATCAAAGCTTTCACTACCAACTACCGTTTTCTAGGAACCGTTTTCGCAGAGATCCAGTTCTTGAAAAACCTGAAGTTTAGAAGCTCCTTCACCACCGACTACACAAACCTAATCGACAACCAATTTTTCGATCCCATTACTTCTGATGGTGCACCTGTCGGCGGAAAAGCGATCGAAGGAAACTATAGGAGCATGACCTGGCTAAACGAAAATGTGTTGAGCTATTCCAATTCTTTTGGCAAAAGCACATTGAACGCAATCGTTGGCTATACCATGCAAGCTTCACCAAATCCAGAGAAAAAAGTAGTAAAAGGCCAAGGCTTCCCGCAAGGATCTGGACTGGAAGATGTATATGATGCATCCATCATTACTCCAGTAATTTTACCTCCGCCTATTGGTTGGGGATTGGAATCCTATTTGGCAAGAGCAAACTATAGTTATGATGAAAAATATTTGCTCTCCATCAGTGCCCGTTATGATGGTTCTTCGAGGTTTGCATCTGGTCATCAATGGGGTTTGTTCCCAGCATTCTCAGCAGGTTGGGTATTGACCAAGGAAAAATTCCTGTCGAAATCTGAAAGACTCACCAACCTGAAATTGCGTGTCAGCTATGGTTTGACAGGCGACCAAGAAATACCTGCCGCGCAGTTCAGCAATGTATGGACACCTTCAAGATACGATGGCAATGCAGGTCTCCGGCCATTCAATATTGGCAACCCATTGCTTAGTTGGCAGCAGAACAAGATGTTCAATATCGGTGCTGATTTCGAGATCGACCATGGAAAAATCAGTGGGTCTATTGAATATTTTAAAGGAGATAGAACAAAACTCTTAGCACAATCGGTATTGCCTGCCACTTCTGGCTTTGCTTCTCAATATACCAACGCAGGGCTCATCGAAAACCAAGGTGTTGAATTATCATTGGCCGCCTATCCAATCAAAACCACCAATTTCTCTTGGAACATTAGTTTCAATATCAGCTATATCAAGGATAGAATCAAGTCGCTTTATACTGACAATGAACAGCTTTTTGCTTATACCGATCTGTTCCCTTCGCATATTTTAAAAGTGGGACAGGCCGTTGGCACATTTTTGGGTTATAAATATCTAGGTGTAGATCCGCAAACGGGCAACCCATCTTATTCAGATAGCCTGCAACCAATCGGAAAAGCAAGCCCTGATTATTTTGGCGGGTTGACCAACGATTTCAAATATAAAAACTGGGATCTATCAATTGTAACACAATTCAGCATTGGCAACAAAGTATATAATCTCATCCGAACCACTTATCAAACCCTCGGTTATAGCCCCGGTGGATGGGATGCAAACAATAATTTGTATCAGGTATATGCCAACAATGCTACCATTGTGAACAAACGTTGGGAAAAAGTGGGAGACAAAACAGATATCCCTAGGGCATCACTCATTTTCCAAAACTATAATCAACAGTCATCCCAGTTTGTAGAAAATGCTTCTTTCTTACGTATCCGAACAGTGAACCTGGGATATTCATTTAGGCCCAAACATCCTGTCGTGTACAATTCCATGCGCTTATACGTGCAGGCTCAGAATCTATGGGTACTCACCAATTATTATGGTTTTGATCCCGAAGTGAGCTCCAATGGAGGTGCCAATCCAACCACCGCAGGCGTGGATTATGCAGCTTATCCACAGGCACGCACTTTTACTTTTGGTGTAAACTTTAACTTCTAAAAAAAATCATTATGAACAAATCTATTTCCCATAACAATCAAAACCATAGAACGGGCAGCGCTTCTGTTGGTGGGCTTGGCATACAGCTTTGTTATTCATTTAGTAAGCGACTGGCCCAACTAAAAGGCAAAGCAAAAAGCTATTTAATTCTTTGCTTGACCGCTATCGTTCTTGCCGGTTCCTTTTCTTCCTGCAAAAAATTACTGGATGTCTCTTCTCCCAATTCAGTTGCGGATGCGTATATTTTTACGAGTGTAAGTGGGTTGAACAATGCCCGCATTGGCATGTATAGCTCTCTGCAGGATAAAAGTTATTATGGTGGATATTTTCCCTTAGTGTCTGAATGCTATACAGATAACGGTACCACTGGCGGTTATGATGTGATAGACCTCAATGATATTGCAGCCAAAGCAGTACAACCTTCCAATATTTATACCACGGGAATCTATCAGGCTATCTATAACAGTATTTATGGTGCCAATGAAATCATCGCAAATATTGATAAAGTACCCAATTTGGATGCAACTTTAAAAAGCAATACCATCGGCGAAGCCTATTTTGTAAGAGCTCTTTGTGAATTTGACCTGCTGAGAATGTTTGGAGAACATTGGGACAAAACTTCCAATTATGGAATCTCCATTGTACTGAACCCCAACAATCCTAAACAGGCCGTCGCCAGATCAACGGTAGATGCCTCATATAAACAAATCATTGCCGACCTACAATTGGCTATCGGCTCACTGAATACCTATAACGGCAACCAATATGTGTCTTTATCAGCAGCGAAGGCATTATTGGCTCGTGTTGACCTCTATTATGGCGATAATGCGAACGCAGCCTCACTGGCAACCGATGTGATCAACGACAATAATTTTTCATTGTTCGGCCCTTCCAATTTTGCTAGTATTTACACCACCAAGCTTACCCCTGAAAGTATTTTTGAACTCAAATTCGATCTACAAAACCAAAGTTCCTACAATACCCTCACTTATGTACGTAGCGATGCATTAAGAACAGATGTCGCTTTTCTGGCCTCGGCAAACCTCAATACTTTTTTCCAAAGCCGACCAACAGATTTGAGAAGTGCTTTGGTTGATTATGTAAATGTGGACCTGAGTATTCAACCCGATGGCCGCACCCAAAAATACCGTGGTGAACAAACAAAAGATAATTCAGGATTTATTATTCGCCTCGCAGAAGTCTATCTGATTAGGGCAGAAGCACTGGGAAATACTGCAGGGCTGGCAGATTTGAACACGCTACGCGAAAGTCGTGGCATGCCCGATCTGGCACCTTCTGATGTACCCGACAGCATCCATTTCTTAAATGAGATACTGGACGAAAGAAGAGCGGAACTAAATTTTGAAGGTCATCGACTGTTCGATTTGGCGAGAACAAACAATGTATCAACCATTTTAGGTTCTACTGTCAATCCCATTATGCCCATTCCGCAAAGAGAAATTGATGGGACGAATGGGATTGTAGTCCAGAACCCAGGTTATTAATGTTTCAGTAACAGACCATGTCTAGAAGCCCTCTTAGTCATATTTTGAAAAAAGCTTTTGCAGACCTCCTAAAAGAGGATAAGCATACCTGTGAAACATTTTCAAAAAGTCGGCGCAATTTTTTACTTGATGCAGCATACACTGCTGGCAGTATGGCATTGCTTCCTGCATTTCTGAATTTCCAGTTATCAGAAAATCATTTTAAAACTGATAAAAAAATAGCCATTATCGGTGCGGGCATGGCTGGATTGAATGCTTGTTATCAATTAAAAAAACAGGGCATCAATGCAACAGTTTATGAAGCTTCAGTACGTGCTGGTGGCAGAATGTTTACCCTGAAAGATGCTTTCGACAAAGGCATCAACACGGATTTGGGAGGGGAATTTGTAGATACTTCCCATCATGATATTATTCAATTGGTGAAGGAACTGGGGCTATCATTTTATGATTTGCGTAATGACAGGTTGGAACCCAAATGCTTATTTTTTGAGGGGAAACAAATCTCCAACCTCGAACTGAAAAATGCCTTCAAACCTTTTATCCCGCGATTGATGAGGGACATCAAATCCCTACCAGATAAAATCAGTTACCATACCGCTGCCCAATTCCAGCATTTCGACAACCAATCCATTACGGAATATCTTTCTGGTAACGGTATCAAAGGATGGCTATTTGATTTTATAAACGTGGTTTTAACAAGGGAATATGGCATGGAGGCATCAGAGCAATCCGCCATCAATTTCCTCATTATGTTTGAGCCTCCAGCATCTGCGGGGGGGTATTATGAAATGTTTGGCAATGACCATGAAGTGTATAAAATCAAAGGAGGCAGTCAGCAATTGTCGGATGCCTTGTATGAAAAGGTAAAACAACAAGTGTTATTCAATCACCAGCTACAGGGCATTGAAAAAAACAACGGAAATGGGTATAGTTTATCTTTCCAGTCCAACGATACACAAAAAATAATCCAAGCAGATTATGTATTGATGGCAATCCCTTTTTCCATATTGAGAAATATCAAATGGACGATGGATATGCCCGCTGGCAAAAGAAAATGCATTGATGAGATTGGATATGGCAATAGTTGTAAATTCATCATGGGCTTTGATAATAAAGCTTGGCGCAAAAAAGGAAAACAAGGTTATACTTTCACAGACACCTCATTTGGTTGTGGTTGGGACAGCAGCCAGATGCAGTCAGAACAAAAAGGAGCTTTTACCGTATTCGGTGGCGGCCGTTTTGGGGATGAATTGAACACAAGAAAAACAGATGATATAGTGAAAGATTTTGTGCCAGGTCTGGATCGGATTTATCCCGGTGCAGCGAGTGCCTATAATAATATCAATGTAAAATATTGCTGGGCTACCAATCCTTTGGTGAAAGGTGGTTATAGTGCTTTTAAAAAGGGGCAGTGGAGCAGTTTGGCAGGTCACGAAGCAGAACCAGTTGGCAATATTTATTTCGCAGGGGAGCACGTGAGTAGGGATTTCCAAGGATATATGAACGGTGCGGCACAAACAGGAAGAGTAGCGGCGGGGATGATCGCTGAAAAGATTTTGAAAAACAAACAATGAGTTGGTGGGGTTATTTAACCACAGAGGGAAATGAAGTAGGCACAGAGGTAAAACAAGTAAAAAATTAAGTTAACACTCTATTCCCCCTCTGTGAAAACCTCCGTTGCCTCTGTGGTAAAACCAATTCAAGAAAATAATAATCATGATCACAACCATGAAACATTCAGAAGAAATCTTAGAAAGAAGAAAACGTTTTGTGCCAAATGCCATTGGTATATTCAATCCATCCACGGCTGTAAGTGCAAAGGGTAGCATCATCACCGATGCAGATGGCAAGGAAATGATTGACTTTGCTGGAGGCATTGGTGTGGTGAATGCAGGGCATTGCCCCGTGCCTGTGGTAGAGGCCATCGCTAAACAAGCGGCCACAATGATCCATTGCAGTTTCAATGTGGCATCGTACGACCTCTATATGCAATTGGCCGAAAAGCTGGCCACCCTCCTACCGCATGGGCCTCAAACAAAAGTGATGCTTACGAATGCAGGTGCCGAAAGTGTAGAGAACGCAATAAAAATAGCCAGACAGGCAACAGGAAGACAAGCCATCATTTGTTATAGTTCTGCTTTTCATGGCAGAACCATGATGGCCATGACACTCACATCGAAAGTAGGTTACAAATTGGGATGCGGCCCTTTTGCACCGGAAGTGTACCGCATCCCATTCCCTGAATATTACAGATATGGTAATGGGTTGAATCTAGATGAGTTTTCAGATATCCATTTACGTGAGTTGGAAGAATTTTTCCATACCCATGTTCCTGCAGAACAGGTAGCAGCCATCATTATGGAACCCGTGCAGGGCGAAGGAGGCTTTCATGTAGTCCCGAAAAAATACCTTCAAGGATTGAGAGCCATCTGCGACCGGTATGGCATCCTGCTCATATTGGATGAAGTACAAAGCGGGTTTGGAAGAACCGGTAAATGGGCGGCCTACCAGCATTATGATGTAACTCCAGATATTTCTACCTGGGCAAAAAGTATGGGTAGTGGTATGCCGATTGGTGCTGTTATTGGTAAAGCGCATATCATGGATGCTTGTAAGCCCTCTACCATTGGAGGAACCTACCCCGGCAACCCTGTTTGTTGTGCCGCCGCCTTGGCAACGATCAACTACATGGAACAAATCAACCTCAATGCACTCGGTGAAAAATTAGGGATGATGGTGAGGGAACGTTTCAACAGAATGAAAAATAAATTTTCTGCCATTGGGGATGTACGTGGCCTCGGCGCCATGATGGCTTTTGAATTGGTAAAAAACAAAGATCCTTTTCAACCCGATGCCGAGCTATGCAAAAAACTCATCAGCTATTGTGCTGCCAATGGTCTCATTGTAATCAATGCAGGTGTGAACGGGAATGTGATCCGGATATTGAGCCCCTTGGTAATAGAAGAAAATTTATTGAACAAGGGTTTGGATATTATTGAAGAAGGCTTAAACATGCTAACTAAATAGCAAATTCGGCAATTCCGATTGTCAAATTTTAAATTCAATCAATGAACAAGCAATTTATAAACGGAGAATGGGTGGATGCGATTAGCAAACAAACTTATAGCCTAATCAATCCGGCAACGGAAGAAACGATTGGCACTATGAGTTTTGCCAGTACTGAAGATACCCGTGTGGCTATTGAAGCTGCGCATGAAGCTTTCAAGGCATGGAGTAAAACTACGCCCTATACCCGTGCAGATATTTTAAAAAAAGCATCCAACTATATTAGGGAAAATATACTGGTCTTTGCCAAAGACATGGTATTGGAAAGTGGCAAACCCTTTGCAGAAGCAAAAGGCGAATGGACGGTGGCTGCCAATTTGTTTGAATGGTATGCCGAAGAAGCAAAGAGGTCATATGGAAAAGTGATTCCCACAAACCGTTTGGATAAAAGAAGCACGGTGATATGGCAACCAATGGGCGTCATTGGTATTATTACTGCCTGGAATTTTCCGGCTTATAATCCAGCCCGCGCCTGGGCGGCTGCTCTTGCTGCTGGTTGCTCTGTGGTAGCTAAGCCTTCCGAAAGCACACCCTTATCCGCTTTCCATATGACAAAAGCATTGACAGAAGCAGGACTTCCCAAAGGAGTTCTGAATCTAATTATCGGCGATGCACCAATGATTGGTGAAGAAATGCTCAGCAACCCGCTGTTAAAAAAAATAAGTTTTACTGGAAGCACCAGAGTGGGAAAGATATTAATGGATGGCGCTTCCAAAACACATACAAAGCTTTCGTTGGAACTTGGTGGCAATGCCCCTGTTTTGATTTTTGATGATGTAGACGTGGAAGTTATTGCAAAAGCAAGCGCTATTGCCAGGTTCCGAAACAATGGGCAGGTATGCATTGCTGCGCAAAGATTCTACGTACATAAAAATATTTACAAAAAATTTACTGAAGCAGTTACCAAATATGTTTCCCAATTAAAAGTGGGGACGGGTTTCGAGGATGGGGTGAATGTAGGGCCACTGATTACCAAAAAACAAAAAGAAAATGTGGTTGACCTGCTCAAGAAAGCAAAAACAGAAAATGCAGAAATACTTACTGGCGGGAATACTCCTGAACATTTGCCCAATGGATATTTTCTGCAACCAGCCGTAGTAGCCAACCTTACACAACAATCTGTTTTGGCACGCAATGAAATTTTTGGTCCGGTACTCCCAATCTTCTCTTTTGAAGATTTGGATGATGCCATTGCCAAAGCCAACGACACTGAATATGGTTTAGCCGCCTATGTTTTTACCAATCATTTAAAGACTGCCATCCTTGCTTCTGAAAGACTTGCGTTTGGGATTGTTGGGATCAATGAATGGGCGCCACATGGCACAGAGTCTCCATTTGGCGGATGGAACCACAGTGGTCAGGGGCATGAAAGTGGTAGTGATGGTTTGTACGAGTATATGGAGAAAAAACTGATAAGCATTGCTGTTTGATAGGAATTGTGTAGATTAATCAATCGGTGGATAATCACTAAAGATTCGGTAGTATCACTGACGAAATTGAGCATTATAAATATCAAATCATAAATCAATATGGCAGACTTCGGCGCTTTAGCATTGATACCACCACTTGTCGTGGTTGTGCTCGCCATCCTGTTGCGGACCTCATTCGAGCCATTGCTGATTGGCTGCCTCGTTGGGTTTGTGATGATTGCAATTCATAACCACAGTAATTTTTTTACTGATTTTGTGGATTCGATGATGCGTGTCATTGGGGATCCTAGTCAAGGTGGTTCTGTTTGGGTGATACTGGTCTGTGGGCTTTATGGGTCATTGATTGGGTTGATGATTCGAAGTGGTGGCACTATGAAATTTGGGGACTGGGCCTTGAGCAAAATAAAAACACAGCGTGGTGCCTTAATGGGTGCATGGGGTTTGGGGCTGGGTATTTTTTTGGACGATTATCTCAGCGCCTTAACCGTGGGTCTGTCCATGCGGAAAATAACAGATGCCTTTAAGGTACCCCGTTCAATGTTGGCCTATATTGTAAATACTACAGCCGCTCCTTTGTGCGTGGTAGTACCCATTTCTACCTGGACTATTTTTGTGGGCACCATCTTGGTATCTTCCGGTGTGGCTCCGAAAGGCTCTACAGGTTTGTCAGTATACTGGAAGATGATCCCCTTTATTTGTTATGGCTATATCTCCGTCCTGATTATTCCATTATTCATCTATGGCATCCTGCCTTGGTTTGGCCGATTAAAAAAAGCAGCTACCCATGCCCGTGAAACCGGAGAACTCACCAATATGGAACTGGGCATGATAGCCCCACTGGACGTTTCCCTGATGAATGAAAAGAAAAAAGGAAAAGTGATTTATTTCCTATTGCCGATATTGGTATTGCTGGTAGCCACCATTTATTTTGATATCGATGCATTGAAGGGAGTGATGATAGCCGTCGTGTTCACTTTTCTTTATTATATGATTATTAAAGTGGGCAATTTCAAACAACTGTCAGAAACCGTTTTTACTGGATTCAATAGTATGGTCTTTGCATTGGCCATATTGATGATGAGCTATGTACTAAAGGATGTCAATGATAAAATGCATCTTACCCAATTTGTATTGAATGGGGTATCCCCATATGTAAACAAGCAATTGCTGCCCCTGCTCGTATTTGCATCACTTTCGGTAATTGCGGTTACTACCGGTTCCTCTTGGGGGCTTTATGCCGTGGCCATCCCCTTGGTAGTGCCACTGGCCAATCATTTGGGAAGTAATGTATTGTTGAACTGTGGTGCCATTGTAAGTGCAGGTGTGTTTGGCGCCAACGCTTGTTTATATTCAGATGCCACTATCCTCACCTCGCAAAGCACAGAATGCAATAACCTTGAAAACGGATTGGCTCAAATGCCCTATGCTTTTATTGCATTTGGACTTTCCTGCATTGCCTATTTAATATTAGGGTACACAGTAAGCTAAAGCTAACGATTATGCTAAAAGAAATCAGTCCATACTACAAAAAAATCAGCAACGACCTCGTGGTGCAGCATATGCTACCGGATCATGTTATTCAATTGGAAGAACTTCAAAAAATTGTTTTTCCCACACTGGCCGATGATGAATTGATAAAAGCAAAACATTATTTAAAACATCTGGAATTATTTCCCGAAGGGCAGTTTGTGATTACCGATAAGGTCAAAGTGATTGGCATGACATCTAGCATGCGGAGCAGATTTGATTTTTCCGATTATCATCACACTTTCAAAGAAACCATTGCAGGAGGTTGGATGACCAACCATGACCCTAATGGAGATTGGTTGTATGGTCTTGACATTGGGGTACATCCAGATTATCGAGGAATGGGTTTGGCAAGAACTTTATACCGAGCCAGGCATGAAGTTGCAAAAGAGTTGGGCTTGAAGGGGCAACTTACAGTCGGTATGATGAGCGGATTTGGCGCTTTAAGCAGTGAAATAAGTGGAGAAGAATATTTCAAAGAATTGGTATTGGGAAAAAGGTTCGACCCAACAATTTCCACCCAAATGAAAATAGGCTTTGAACCGATAGCGCTCATCCCTGATTATGTGAGCGACCCGGTTTGCGGAAATTATGGGGTACTGATAAAATTAGATATCAACAAAAAGGTTTGACCTGAAAATTAAATATCAAATATCAAACTAAGAATTCAGCATGGAAATCAAATTAGCGGAAAACGAGAGCGATGTACTAAAATGTTGGGATGTATTATTAGCATTGCGACCACATCTTCAAAAAGAAAATTTTGTACCCAGCATCAATGAAATGATTCAGGAGGGTTATCAATTGGCTTTTATAGAGGAAGGCGGCAAAGCGGCAGCGGCTATTGGTTTCCGTTATCTTCAATTTCTATATAATGGAAAACATTATTATATAGATGATCTTTCCACACTTCCTGAGTACCGAGGCAAAGGATATGCAGGCAAACTCTTGGATTATGTAATCGCCAAGGCAAAAGCCGAGGGTTTGCATTGCGTGACTTTGGACTCCGGCTACCAACGATTTGATGCACACCGTTTATATCTCAAAAAGGGCTTCACTTTAAACTGTCACCATTTTTCAAAAAACATATAATTTATATCATGGCTCAAATACAATTAAAAACAACTTTGCCCGGTCCCAAAAGCCAGGCCGCTTTGGAAAGAAGAAAAAATGCATTGCCATCAGGGTTGGCCAAATCGACGGATGTAGTAGTAGAAAAAGCAGAAGGCGCTTTGGTTTGGGATGTGGATGGAAATCAGTTAATCGATTTTGCTGGTGGTATCGGCATGATCAATATTGGGCATCGAAACGAAAATGTAGTAGCTGCCATCAAAGAACAATTAGATAAATATATCCACACTTGTTCTTTGGTAACAACCATGGAACCCTATCTGGAACTAGCCGAACTACTCAATAGCGTGGTTCCTGGCAATTATCCCAAAAAGACATTGTTAGCCAATTCTGGTTCCGAAGCAGTAGAGAATGCGGTAAATATCGCAAAATACTATACCAAGAGAAATGCCATATTATGCTTTGAGGGCGCTTATCATGGTCGCACTTTATTAACGTTGAGCCTTACCAGTAAATATGCTTTATTCAAAAAAGGTTTTGGTTCTTATGTTTCCGATATCTATCGTATCCCAGCCCCCAATACTTATCGAGGGATTGATGGGCTGAGTGAAGAAGAATATGTGAACTATTGTATCAAGAAATTGGACGAAGCATTTATTTCGCAAGTAGATGCGGATTCTTTGGCGGCAATTATTATTGAGCCCGTTCAAGGTGAGGGAGGTTTTCTGCCTATCCCGGCGGCTTATCTTCATAAGCTTCGTGAAGTATGCGATAGGCATGGTATCGTTTTTATTGCGGATGAGATTCAGTGTGGAGCAGGAAGAACAGGAAAACTATTTGCGGTTGAGCATAGCGGGGTGATACCCGATATTGTTGTGAGCGCAAAATCAATTGGCGCAGGAATGCCAATCAGCGCCATCACTGGAAAAGCAGAAATAATGGATGCGCCGCATTTGGGAGGCGTGGGTGGCACTTATGGCGGTAGCCCATTGGCTTGTGTCGCTGCCATTGAAGCCATAAAAATTTTGAAGAGTGATGCATTCTTGAAGAGGGTGAATGAGGTTGGCGAAACGATTCGCACCACATTGGAAAAATGGAAAACCAAATATAGTTTGATTGGGGATGTTCGTGGAATCGGCGCCATGCGTTTGGTAGAATTTGTGAAGGATCGGGATAGTAAAGAGCCAGATGCCGAAGCCACTTTGGAAATCATCAAAGATGCGGTAGCAAATGGATTGATTATGATTCGTGCTGGTCTGTTTAGCAATTGTATCCGTTTGTTACCGCCAATCGTGATCACTGATGAGCAATTACAGGAAGGTTTGTCCGTGCTGGAAGCTGCTATTGCCAGGGCCCAAGCAAAAAGAAAATAATTACCCCCTTCTTAAAAACAACTATTGTCAACGCTGATTATCCATAATACCCATATACTTTCCTTTCATGAAGGATTCAAGAAAGGTAGCGATGCGATTGCAGTCCATGACAACCGTATTAAAGCCATAGGCAGGTTTGAAGAATTTCAAACACTTATTCAACCCAATACGCAAATCATCAATGCAGGTGGCAAAACACTAATGCCAGGTTTCAACGACAGCCATATCCATATATGGAAGGTGGGCAATTTAAAAACCTTTATGTTGGACGTGCGTGCTGCTAAAAGTCTGGATGAAATGCTTTCGATGTTAGAAGAGTATTCTAAACTTTATCCGGATGTGGCATGGATCACTGCACGCGGGTTTAACGAAGCAGGATGGAAAGAGGGTAAGATGCCAACAAGAGAAGACCTTGACAAAGTAATCAAGGACAAGCCTGTATATGTAATCCGAACCTGTGCGCATATTGCCGTGGCAAATACAAAAGCGTTGGATCTTTGTCATATATCGGCAAGTACAAAAGTGCCCGCTGGGGGTGAAATGCTAACCAACGGTAATGGGCAACCGAACGGGATATTTACAGAAACAGCTCTCGGTTTAATAACACCCCATATTCCTGCTTACACTAAAGCGGAATTAAAACAGATGGTAAAAGCAGCTAGGGATGAAATGTATAGCTATGGTATTACTGCTGCTACAGACCCAGCCGTAGATCCTTTATTGCTGGAAGCGTATTATGAAATGCAGCATGCAAACGAATTGGGTTTTCGGTTGAATGCCATGCCCATTATTTTGCCTGATGGGAGTGATCAACCCTACCCCATCCCCGAAAAATATTCCTCCGATTTTTTAAATGTAAATACTGTAAAATTTTTTAGTGACGGTGGGTTGAGTGGTAAAACATCTGCTTTAAAAAGGCATTATAAAAACAGCAATGAGCAGGGAGTGTTAAGGTTAAAAAAGGAACAATACCTGCAACTATCCAAATCTGCTATGGAAAAAGGTTTGGGTATTGCCACCCATGCCATTGGCGATGCCGCTATTGAATTTGTGATCGACATCTTTAAAGAGCTTCATGAATTTTTTCCAGACCACACCAAAAGGATTGAGCATTTGGGTTTGCCTGAAGAAAAGAATCTTATCGATATGGCAGAACATCATATTGCAGCTTCCATGCAAAGTATCTTTATCAGTGAACTGGGAAAAAATTTTATCAAATACCTCGACGAGGATTATCTAAACCATTGTTACCCGATAAAAACAATTTTGGCTCATGGAATATTGACCGCACTATCTTCGGATGCTCCTGTGGTCAGGGATTTCAACCCATTGAAAGGGGCGGAAGCGGCAATCACTAGAAAAAATAACGAAGGAGAAATAATCGCGGCAAACGAAAGCATTTCCATAGAAGAAGCTATGAGAGCATATACAATCAATGCAGCCAAAATTGGTAATACACCGCAAATAGGATCAATTAAAGAAGGGCAACTGGCAGACTTTATACTACTTGACAAAGACCCTACTTCCATAGCTACAGAATCACTCACTACAATCAAAGTAGAAGAAACATTTGTAGATGGAAAATCGGTTTGGCGAAGAGAACCTAAATCATGAAATTTTTTCCAAACTCACACAATCAAATCAATCTCTCCATTGCAAGATTATTAAATTGCCTAAACCGTATATTTTTTATTTTTTCATTATAGGCAATGCTACCCATATAATTTTCAGCAATCTGGAAACTGGATACCTTCCAATTCTCGTCTGAGTTGATATAACCTGATGAAATCGAATGAGCGCCATCCAATGAAGGCACTAATGATAAAGTATCATTTAATCCGTAAGAGGTGGCTTTTAGAACAGCTTCCTTTCTAGTCCATAATAAATAGAAATTACTAGATATGTCCTGACCCATTTTAATAAAATTAATTTCATCCTTGCTGAAATTTTGGCCCAATAAGTCTTGATATGAAAATGATTTATCCATCCACTCTATATCAATGCCCAGTTCCATTTTCGAAAATGCCATTAATATCAAATCATGTGAATGTGAAATATTAAAATGGGTATGCGGCAGTTTATTGTTGACCAAAAAAGGTTTTTTGTTATTACCAAAGCCAATCACTAGACATTCCGGTTCCGATTTTGTGTAGGTAGCCAACAAAAGCCGAAGCACAATCCTGTTTACCAAAAACTGTTGGCGGTCTTTTTCCTGATGGTAACGTAGTGATCTTTCCAGTTCTTTCTTGGGAAGTACCTTCTTGAAAGTTTCAATTAAATGCAGGTTGGAAGAAATGGGTATTGCCCATATATCAATACAGCCAGAGATGCTTTCTGTAGTGTATCCACCATGAGCATCATCACAATTTAGATGCTGGATTTGATTGTAAGTAACTAGAGGCATGCCTAAACGGCTTTTAACATGTTTTTCCCAATTTTTCCCAACCCTGCTTCTGCCAAGCGTTGATCAATACATTCCTGAAGCATTTTGGCAAACTCAATATAATTAGGATAAAGCAAAAAAGTCTTGTGGTCGCCCGGGATCTCATAAATATTCAACCCTTTCAATGCATAAGGTTTCCAACCAAGATAAATAGGATCGTCTATATAATACAAGCGGGTGTCTACTCTAAACAAATCAACGGTACCATCATAGGGTGCCATTTTATAATTGGCCATTGCCCGGTCATGCGCTTCATTGATGCGGTTTGCATAAATAGAAAGCTCCTCCTCTTCTTGTGCAAGGCGGCCTATTAAACCTAATTTTTCAATGATAGACCTGACTCTTTTTTTAAAGTAGAAAAGTTGATAGTTCATTGTTGAGATCGGATGCTTACTAAGTCCCCTTAAAATAAACTTGGCTTTAGAGAATTGTCTTAAAAATTTCTTCTTGATTTTAGCTGCGGGGGTAATAAAATTATCTGAATTGTCTGCATTGGTATCAAAGATCGCCACCATAATTACTTCTTTACCCAATGCCTTGAGCTGCCTGGCAATCTCAAAAGCAACAAACCCACCGAAAGAATATCCCGCCAGACAATAAGGCCCATTTGGGTTTTTTTCAAGTATTTCGGATATATAATAGCTGGCCAGTTCCTCAATAGTTTCGAATGGATCTTCACCATTAAGACCTCTAGCCTGTAACCCATAAACTGGTTGATCGGAATCCATACTTTTAGCAAGAGAATTAAAGACCAACACTGTTAAACCAGTGCCATGTACAATATATAAAAGGGGCTTTGTGCCTTCCGGTTTAATTGGCACTAAAGATTTCCAAGCTATCTCTTTTACCTCATGGTCAGCCAATAATAAGCTTAGCTTTTCTACAGTGGGGGCTTCAAATAGATAGGTTATGGGTATTCGCTGGCCCGTTTTTTCTTCTAAGCCCCGCATCACTTGAATAGCCACCAACGAGTGGCCGCCCAATTCAAAAAAGTCTTCGTTAATACCAACCTTACCCAGCCCCAATGCCTTTGCGAAAATTTCAGCGACCAATTTTTCCTTTTCATTTCTTGGTGCCAAGTATGGCTTTTTTTCTTCTTCAGGAATCTGTTCAGGATCTGGTAGTGATTTTTTATCCACCTTACCGTTCGATGTCAGTGGGATATTAGGCACTTGCATAAACAGTGCTGGGACCATATATTCTGGCAATTTGGACTCGAGATGGGCTATCACCTTCTTTTTGTCGAACTCATTTTCTACCACTACATAACCAATAAGCCTTTTGTTTCCCTTACCATCGTCCTTGGCGACAACCGCGCAATGCATGATGCCAGGGAATTGTTGTAACACATTTTCAATTTCACCCAATTCTATCCTAAAGCCCCGTATTTTAACCTGGTCATCTTTTCTACCAATAAACTCCATGTTCATATTGGGCAACATTCTGCCCAAATCGCCAGTACGGTACATCATTCCTCCTGCCTTATCGTTGAAAGGGTCTTTTACAAATGCATAATTCGTTTTCTCTGGGTCATTGGCATAGCCCCGTGCAACCCCAACCCCTCCTATATACAATTCACCAACCACTCCCAATGGAACCGGCTGCAGTTGTTCGTTCAGGATATAGAAAAAATTATTCTGAATGGGTCGGCCGTAGGGTATGCTGGCCCAATCATTTCCAACTTTTTCAACCGGAAAATAATTGGACCAAACCGTTCCTTCCGTGGCCCCACCAAGGCTAATAACATTCGCGTTGGGGAAATATTTCTTAACCCGTTCTGGAAGACTAACAGGAATCCAGTCGCCGCTGAAGAAAACGGTTTTTAAACTTTTTTGGACATAGCTTCGTTTATTCGTTTCCAAATCCTTTACGAGATAATCCATGGTAGTTGGAACAGAATCCCAGAAAGTGATATTATACTTTAATAAGAGCTCTTGTAGTTTCACAACGTCTTGAACTTCGTCTTTTCTTGCAATTACAACCGTTCCTCCAGCAGAGAGTATCCCAAATATGTCATAAACAGAAAGGTCAAAACACATGGAAGTAATGAACAATAAACGGTCTTCGGTCCCAACGGCAAAAGTATTGTTTACCCAAAGTATCAGATTTACTGCAGAATGGTGCTCAATCATCACCCCTTTGGGTCGTCCGGTAGAACCAGAGGTGTAAATAGTGTAGGCAAGTTGCTTACTATCGATTTTGGCATTGATATTCTCTTTGTTATAGGAACTGAGCAATACGGATTTCATTTCGATGAAACGACCGGGCTCCACAAAGGTTTTCAGTTCATAATCGTCATCGCCAATCACAAAGTTCACGGAGGATTGTTTAACGATATAACTTTGTCTATCCAAAGGATACTCTGGATCGATAGGCACATAGGCTGCCCCTATTTTCATGATCGCGTACATCCCAATAATCATATTGAAATCCCTAGTCGCGATCAACCCTACATTATCACCATTGACCACACCCTTCTGTATAAGATGATTAGCCAATTGATTGGACTGTTCGTTGAGTTCAGTATAAGTAAGCGTTTTATTCCCTAAACGAAGCGCTACCTGCTTGGATGATTTTAAAACCTGTTCTTGAAACAGGTCAACAATTGTTTTTTCGGCGGGATAGTTTGTTAATGTGTTATTGAAATTGGCAAGCAGTTCATATTCAGTCTTTGATAAAAATTCCAGAGACCCCATTTTTTTAGTGGGGTCATTAATAATTGACCTCAACAACAACTCAAACCTATCCATCATGGACCGAATGGTTTCGGGTTTGAATAAATGTGTATTGTATGACCATTCCAGCACAAAGGACTGTTCGGTACCTGTGACATTTATAAATAGCTCAAAACTTTCAAATTCTCGAGGGTTGGAAATCACTTTATGTTCAAGCCCTTCAAAATGGACACCCGCATCCATTCCCATGTCGATATTAAATGCCAATGGGGCCAATGGCACCCTGGATGGATCCCTGGCGAAATCCAGCTTTTTTAATAGCCCCCCGAATGTCATTTGTTGATGATCATAATCCTCGAGGATTTGTGGCTTTCTATGTTTTAGGTATTCCAAAAAACTCAGATCTGCATCAGGTTGGCTTCTCAATAATAAAAAGTTCACGCAATGCCCAACCAAAGATAAATTGCCTGTGGCCGCCTGTCCTGACGCGGGCACACCGACGACAACGTCAGATTGACCTGTCAATCGATACAAATAAACTTCCAATGCAGCAATCAATGTGGTGATGAGGCTGCAACCAGATTTGGCACCCAGTTTTTTAATGGCCGAAACCAATTCCATGTCCAACGAAAAATCATCCCGATGGCTTTTATAGCTTCGCTCGGTAGGACGTGGAAAATCTGTTGGAATATTTAAAACAGGGAGCTTACCGGAATATTTATTGATCCAATATTGTTCCGCTTTTTTAAATTCTTCCGTTTTTTCAAAAGCAGCTTGCTCAGCCGAGTACTCGGCAAATTGGACTGCTGGCGGCAGATTGGGTTTTAGCCCTTTTACATAAGCTGCATATAATTTACTAAGATCTTCAATAATTACCCCAAAAGACCAACCATCACAAATAATATGGTGGGCGGTAATGGTTACATAATGTTTCTGATCAGAAAGCTTGAAAATCGCCAACCTAAAAAGAGGACCATTCAAAAGATCAAAAACAGTGATCGCGTCTTTTTTGGAGAACTCGGTTAAATAATCTTTTTGCTCAACCTCATTTTTGCCTGAAATATCTTCAAAGAAAATTTTTGGATCCAGTGACTGATAAATACAAATAGTTCTGCCATCAGCACTGAACGAAGACCTCAATGCATCATGCCGTTCAATAAGAGACCGCAAGGATTGCTTCATGGCCTTCAGATTGAACGAACCAGAAAGCAACAATGAGATTGACTCATTATAGGAGCGGTTGGCATCGTCTCCCCCAATCATGCAGGAAGCCCATATCTCCAATTGTGGCTCAATGGTCCTAACAATTTGGCTTATTTCTGACTCCTGAAATGGGTCAAAATCAACAGGTACTAAATGGGTATTTGAATCTATGGCACTCAATTTCTAGAACTTTTATTTTACTTGCAAATATTTTCCTGGCCTTGCTGGGTCCGTAATAAACCAAGCAGGGTTACCGTCTTTGTCTTTACCAAGTCTTGCCCCTTCGATAGGTGGCTCCATCATGGATGCATTTTTTGTTACGGATTGACCGGTTTCTTTACTTTGTGCCGGCGAAGAAAAAAAGCCAGCCTCCAGCATCTCGTTTACACTTTCCTCAAATTTACTAATAATAAGATTGATATCCTGATTGCTGTGTGCTTCTGTCATAAAACAGGGAAAACCATCTAAAATATGGATACCCTTTTCCCGCATCAGCACAAATAATAATTCACTATAAGGAATATCTTCCTTGAACTTAATTTTCCAAAGAGACCCAAACTGAGCAATAAAAAAAGGAAGATTGTTTTTTAAACAAAAGGCATTTAAAACATCTGCCAGCTTCTTGGACTTATCGTTGATACTTTGCTGCAACGCCGGGCCTTTTTCTTTCATATACTCAAGAGAAGCTTTGGCTGCTGCCAATGCTAAAGGGTGCCTCACAAAAGTGCCTGCGAAATAGGTTACGCCAGCTTCTGGGATCGAATTATCCCCATACTGCCAAAAACCACCATCCAAAGCATCCATCAGATATTTTTTACCTGCAATAACGCCAATGGATATACCCCCACCCACTACTTTTCCATAAGTGCCAATATCGGCCTTGATGCCAAACAAAGCCTGGGCACCGCCAGGATGCATCCTGAAACCGGAAATGACTTCGTCAAACACCAGTACCGTACCTGCGGTCTCCGTTATTTTTCTAAGCTCTTTCAGAAATCCTACCGGTTGAAACTCTGGTCGGCGGCTTTGCACCGGCTCAACCAACACTGCGGCAATCTCATCGGCCCTTTCACGAATAATGCGGAGACTTTCCTCCGTCCCATAATCCAATATCAACATATTCTGTACGGCTTCAGGCATAATACCCGGAGCAGCAGGAAATGATTTCATTTTTTTAGTTCCACGAACAATCACCTCGTCGACAATGCCATGATAAGAACCGGAAAAGGCAACGATGATACTCCGTCCGGTAACAGTCCTGGCTATGCGCATAGCGCCTAGCACCGCTTCCGATCCGGTATTGCATAGACCTACCCGATCAAACCCAGTAAACTCGCAAATCAGTTTACTTACTGGCCCGGCAAGTTCATGCTGTGGCCCAATCTCATAACCTTTATCCATTTGCGTCCTTATGGCATTTACAATAAAATCGGGTTGGTATCCAAAGAAATTGGAACCAAAACCATTCAGTGCATCCACATATTCGTTGCCATCCAAATCCCAAATGTGACAGCCTTTTGATTTATTCGCCACGATAGAATAAACCAATTCTTTAGTAGCAGGTCTAAAACCTGACACTACTCTAGGGTCTGCTGTATAAGCACGGTGTTCCTGTGTATAATCCTTACTGGCTTTCGTTTTAGCGATATATCGTTTAGACAGATTTTCTACAAATGCTTTTTGTTTCGGGCTCAGTTCAGTTACCGACCTTTCTATTTTAGCTGTAGCACCAAAAGGTTTTTTCAGTTCAACCAATTCCTCTGCTGTAACCTCAAGCTCTGTATTTTTTTTAGGGGTTACCGCAACTGATACTGGCTGAGGAACTGACATATTACTCACAGCACCTGTATTATTGCCCTGCATCAAAGCGATTTGCTGGGAAAGTAATAATATCTGCTGAGAAATCAATCCAATTGTGCTATCATTCACTACTGGAGAAGATTGCAAGTTCATATTGCTAGGCTGGCTTACAACCTGAACAGATTGTGAAGGGGATTGCTTGAATGATTCCTGCGGGAGGTTTGCATCCAGAAAACCAGATAAAGCATCCAGTGTACTATATTCTTCATTTAGCTGCCTAAAGGTAATGGGCAGTTTAAATTCCTTTTTTAGGTTCAAAGCAACCTGTGTCAACAATAATGAATCAAAACCCATCTCGATAAAATTCATATCGGTAGTAACGGATTCCATTTCGATGCCAGATGCATTTTCCAAAACTTCTTTTATTTTTTTTATGAGTACATCTTTTCTCATAGTATTATTTTGAGAGGCGTTATCATTATTATTTTCAGTGGGTAAAAAATCGATCTTTTGATGATTGATAGGAACGATCGTTTGGGCTTGCTGATTTTTTATAATGGGATCTACCCACAATACTTTGTGGTCGAAAGCATAAGTAGGGATTTGTAACCTGGTTCTTTTTTCATTTGCGTAAAATGCAGCCCAATCGATTGGCACAGCATAAAGCCATAATTGTCCAAGAGCCTTTAAAATAGAATAATATTCCGACTGACCTTCTATTGGATCGAGACTTGAAATAGCAACTGTTCCTTTTTTTGTCTGTTGACGAATCAGCGAAGCAGTAACATTTTTAGGACCTGTTTCCAAAACCAGCCACTGATCATTTTCAAAAAGGGTTTTTACAGCATCAGCGAACCTAACGGTAGACCTCAAATGACTTGCCCAATACGCGGGATTGGTAGCTTCTGCATCCGTCATCCATTTACCCGTAACCGTGGACACAATGGGCACCAATGGCAAATTGAGCTTAACCGATTTTACCACAGTCTCAAAAGGAGCCACAATGGGGTCCATCATGGAAGAATGAAACGCATGACTGGTCGCCAACTGCTTTGATGAGATATTAGCAGCAGAAAGTTTTTTTGAGAGTTCGGCAATTGATGGCTGAGGCCCCGCAATCACCGATGAGCCGGGACTGTTCACAACAGCCAATGATAAATCGGGTGATAATAATGATTTGATTTGGTCGTAATCAGCCCGCACAGCAAGCATGCTTCCCCTTGGCAGTTCTGACATCATCCTGCCACGTGTGGCTATCAATTTCAACCCATCTTCCAAATTAAACACACCTGCCAGATGAGCAGCAACAAATTCGCCAATGCTATGACCTATAAAAGCTGAAGGTTTTATGCCCCAACTCATCCAAAGTTTTGCAGTCGCATATTCAATCACGAATATGGCTGGTTGGGTATAGAAAGTATTATTGATGTTTTCCTGAGCCTTCGCTCCATCATCCTTCGGGTAAATGATACCCCGGATATCAAAATCCAGTATGTCAAGTAAAATATTTGCACAATCATCTACCGCCTGACGGAATACTTCTTCATTCTTGTACAGGTCAATACCCATGTTCAGATATTGAGCTCCCTGTCCAGGAAAACTGAAAACAATTTCATCTAAATTTTCCTTCAATTCCAATGTCTCAGATGCAGGAATAGGGTTGGCTCTTAGCTTTTCCAGCAGTTCATTATTATTGGATGCAATCAGGAAACGGCGGGCATTGAAGTCCTTTCTCATTGTTTGTAATGAGAAAGCGACATCAGCTATATTAATGTCCGAATTGACTTTGAGATAATGAGCTAATTTTTTGGCATAAGCGTCCCTACTGGTAGATGTTTTTGCCGACCAATTGATTAATTGAAAGGGTCTTGAACCAGAGGTTTCGTGCTTTTTATTTTCGAACTCCTCAACAATAACATGAACATTGGTCCCCCCCACCCCAAAAGAGCTTACACCTGCCCTTCTAGGCCCATTTACCTGCCAATCCTTAAACGAGGTATTTACAAAAAAGGGAGAGTTTTCGAAATCGATGTTTGGGTTGGGCTTGTTGAAATTAATGGAAGGCAATAATTTTTTATAATGTAGGGACAGTACTGTTTTTATAAAACCGGCTACGCCAGCAGCGGCAGTTAGATGCCCCATATTGCTTTTAATGGAACCGATAGCACAATATTGTTTTTGTGGCTGATCACCGAAAGCCATCTTTAAGCCCTCTATTTCGATGGGGTCGCCAATGGGGGTGGCTGTACCATGCGTTTCAACATAACTGATTGTGGCGGGTGAAATGCCAGAGTTTTCAATAGCCATGCTAATAGCCCCTGCCTGCCCTTCAGTACTAGGAGCTGTAAAACTTCCCTTGCCACCTCCATCGTTATTCACACCTACCCCCTTTATAATCGCATATATGGTATCTCCATCCATTTCTGCCTCTTCTCTTCTTTTCAATAGTACCACCCCTGCACCATCACTGAACACAGTGCCCCCCGCCTCCGCATCGAAAGATCGACAATGACCATCACGGCTAAGCATGGCTCCTTCCTGATAAATATGTCCGCTTTTAATAGGCACAGTGACTGAAGCCCCCCCTGCCAAGGCAATATCACACTGACCATTCCGAATACTTTGAACAGCTTGGGCAATGGCCAATAAGGAAGTGGAACAAGCCGAATGCACACTCACGGCAGGCCCTTTAAGGTTTATTTCGTATGCCGTTCTCGAAGCAATATAATCCTTCTCGTTAAAGATCATCACATTGAAAACCCCTATGGTTTCCATCAGTTGTTTATGATCCTGTACATTGTTTAGAAAATAAGTATTGTTTCCAGTTCCGGCAAAAACACCAATAGCACCATCATAAGTTTCGGGAAGATGTCCTGATTTTTCCAGTGCCTCCCAAGAAATCTCCAAGAATATACGGTGTTGAGGATCCATCACCTCGGCCGTCCTAGGGCTCATCTTAAAAAAAGCTGCGTCAAATTTATCAGCCCCATCAATGATCCCTCGAGCTTTTACATAATCGGGATCGTCGATTGTTGATTTAGGTAAAAAAGGATCAAGCTCTTCTTTAGTAAAGAAAGAAATGGTTTCCTTCCCTTCACTCAGAACTCCCCATAATTCCTCAATACTGTTTGCACCTGGAAAACGGCCTGACATTCCAATCACAGCAATATCGCCACTGCTGCTCGAAAGATGTTTGTTCTTCTTGGTTGGTTTTGCTTTTGTCCCACCATCAAGATATTTGGCTATACCACTGATGGTTGGGTATTGGTATAATTTGGTAATGGGCAAATCAAAACCCTTTTCCTTAAGCAGTGCCACCGCTTTGATGGCCAGGATGGAGTTTCCCCCAAACTCAAAGAAATTATTGTTCACCCCAAATTTTTCCAATTGGAGCAATTTTTCGAAAATGGGGGTAATTGCTGCTTCTGTTTGGTTTCTTGCAGACACATATTCGTTGCCGGAAAATTGGTATGGGTCAATCTCGAGCAAAGCCTTTTTATCTATTTTTCCATTGGAAGTAAGGGGCATAGCACTTACTGAAATGATGCGGTTCGGCATCATATATTCAGGCAATTTTGCCTTAAGAAAACCAATGGTAGAACTTTTGTTATAAACCCCTTTGGCAACCACATAAGCATAAAGGTTTTTCTCTCCAGAAGCATCTTCTTTTGCTAATACTACTGATTGCTCAATCCCAGGGCATTCTTGCAGCGCATTTTCTACTTCTCCCAATTCAATTCGGAAACCACGAATCTTTACCTGGTCGTCCTGTCTTCCGAGATATTCTATATTCCCATCCGGCAGCCAGCGGACAATGTCTCCCGTTTTATACATCCTCGCTCCTGGCTCTTTGGCAAAGGGATTCGGAACAAACTTTTCCGCAGTCAGTTCAGGTTTGTTCAGGTACCCCCTTGCAAGTTGTGCCCCACTTATGAATAATTCACCTGCATCTTGTCCGGTTACTGGCTGCAGGTTCTGATCAAGGATGTATAGAGAAACGTTTTCTAATGGCTTACCGATTGGAATAATATCCTTCTTATCTTTCGGAACTGTATGAAAACGAAAAACGCAACAACCCACGGTTGCTTCCGTAGGGCCATATTCATTTACAATCTCTATGTCAGAACCTTCCTCTACCAAATATTTTATATGCCCCCACTTTAATGCTTCACCACCCAATACCAACCGTTTAGTAATATTCTCTAATTTACCTTTCACCGCCATTTGCAATAATGGCATATGTGCCGGTGTAAGCTTAATAAAATCGTATGGGGCATTATTTTCAAAATACTCCTTGCCAAAAATTTCGTGGGCACCGGATGCTTGCAGCACTATGGAATTTCCCCACAAAAATGGCATAAAAAGACTGGTCACCGAACCATCAAAACTGTAAGAAAGATGGAAAAAAGTGCCCGAACCATTTGTCTCATCATTGATATACCTTGCCTTGCTGTTTGTGAGATAGCACATGAGGCTATGGTGTTCAATCATCACTCCTTTGGGCTTACCTGTAGAGCCAGAAGTGTAAATGACATAAGCAAGGTCTTGGGGTTGAGGGAAGGAGTCCAGATTCTCTTTACCATGTTGTGAAATATCTTTCCAATCCTTATCGAGTTCAAGAACCTTTATATTCCTTATTGGGGATAGCTTTGTTTTATATTGAGAAGTACTTAACAGCAAAGAAGCATTTATATCATCCAACATATAGCCAATCCGATCATCCGGATATTCAGGGTCGATGGGCACATAGGCTGCACCTGCTTTTAAGATACCCAAAATTCCGATAATCATTTCCAATGAGCGGTCTATACAAATGGGAATGAGCGTTTCCCTTTTTACTTTCTTTGCAATAAGAAAACGAGCCAACTGGTTTGATTTCTCATTAAGTTCCCGATAACTCAGCTTTTGACCCTTATACAATACGGCCACACGATCAGGTGTTTTGTTTACCTGATTGGTAAATATTTCAACAATATTTTTTTCCCTGGGCCAGGATGTAAGGACCTGATCATTCATATCCACAAAATTTATAAGGCTTAGCTTTTATTGCTTTCGAAAAACTCTTGGAAAGCAGTTAATAGGATATTGAACATCATTAAAATAATCAAATGGAGAATCCTTCTTCATTTTGTGGATTCCTAGTCAATAATTAAATCAATATTAACTTCAGCAATCAAGCAATTCCCAAGTATCAAAACTCATTAGTTAGGAAAAGGTAATTACAGAGGTTAACGCCAAATGATAAGATGAAATTGCATCGTAATGCTTAATCGGAACTCAAAACACACGGGTTTAGGGTAATGTTTTGGTGTGACTCGCTAAAGTACAAAACAATAATGATAAAATTCAACAAATCCGACCAAAAAAATACGGAAGTTTTGTACAGAGTATTTGGCTTTTTTAAATATAATTTTTCAATCGTTTCCTTAATATCAAAATCAAAAAATCTATGGCTCATCCTTTACATTGATGCATGAATCTTTCAAAAGTGGCAAGTGCAACCCAAAATATTTATCAAAAACCACCCTAAATAAGTTAACAGGGCTGAGGTGTTGGGTCATTAACGAATAATCCATATCTGGGAAGTAAACCGTACTAAGGTTCGGGAAAGAATAAATGGGCATCAATTCCGGCGTAAAATGCCTAAAACCGTGGTCGCCCTCAATAATCACAATCGTTTTTCTTTTGTTATGTGACTGGATATAAGAAACCAATTCCTTGATTACTTGGTTCGCATAGGTTATCTGCTCAGTATAGGTCTGAAAAGGTGTTAGACCTAATATCTCCTTCTCGGTCATAATTTTCCCAAAGGAATCCAAGACATGGGGGATATGCGTAATCATTAAGTGCCCATATACAAAACGGGGCTTTCTGTTCAGAGTGCTATCAGTTGTGCCTTTAATCTCATCAATGGTGTGTTCAATCAACCTATTTTTTTCAACCAATTCATCGTCAGGATGACTATTATTTGGTTTGTAAAACCGACTTCCCTTGATTCGCCATTTTATTTTTTCCATGGCACTGCCTGGAAGTGTTTGCATGAACATCTGCCGATCGATGAGGAAATCAAAAAAATGCCCTAACTGGTTCTCTTCAATGCGGTTTCGGAAAGGCGCAAAAAAATGGATGGAATAATTTTCCTTCTGTAAAATGGAAAACACTTCATTATCACTAAGCGACTGATTGGCCTTCATCACATTTTTAGTCACTGTTCCATCATTGCCCTTTTGAGGGTCAAGATAGTTCATATTGAAAATGGAACTAAGTGAGAACAGCGTAAAATTATAATTTGTCTTCGTGCTGTCAGCGACATAAAAACCTTTCTGTTTTAGCCAATCCGCAATCCCCGAATTATCATAGTTCCAGATTTTTTTGAGAGTCGCCCCATTGGTATACTCATCAAAAAGCAGGAAATAGATATCGGGCTTACTACTGTCAGGTTCCTGTACGGGTATATAACTATCCGAAATGGGTTTTCCAGGGTAAATAAGATTATGGTCTTTTTTTGAATTTTCATAGTTGATGAACAAGGTCACTATTGATGAAAGCACAAGAAAAATCATTATCAGATTCAACAGTTTCACAAAACGCAAGGGAATGGCAGGTGATTTTATAATCTTCCTTATTAACCCAAATTGGAAAAAAAATATTAACGGGAATACCACCCAATAACTCCCTAGAGGGGTATTAAAACTTAGCCAATGAAGAAAATCGTAAATAGGTGTGAAGAATAGAAAACAAATGCAGATAACAAAAAGTATCAATAAAGATTTTGATTGATCTACACGAAAAATGTATAAAATCAAATACCCAATAGCTAATAAGCTATAAATAACGGACGCATAAACCAGAATTTGCCGAGACGCCAGAAAACCAATAACCTCATTATAATTTTGTAATAGAAAGAAGATTGGTAGCAATAAAATGGCAATCCATAACTTTTTCGGAGTCATCTAGCGAACTATTATTAATCTTAAAAAACCTCATCACTGCAACGAAATGGATTTGTAATTATTGCATAGAATTACTTTTTACCGGTTTTAAATCAATAATTCTTAAGGCTAATCAAGAAGTAGAAAAAAGTGGGTTGAAGATTCAATATCACCATTTCTTGATACTATACATCACGAAACCATCGTTCCTAAAAACGATTTTCCCAGTCATCGGCTCCAAAGCATGGTAGTCAATAGCTCGTTTGTTAGCCAACAATACAAAATCAACATCATATTTACTAAATAAATGTTTTGCAGTTACAGGTTCACCATTCTTTAAATAAAGTAACATATTAGTCTGGTCATTTTCCCGTTCATAAAAATCAACATAAGGATTTGAAAAAGTACCAGCAACCGCAACCGTTTTTCTAGCAGTGGCCATCACGGGGAAGAGCGATATGGTATCCATGGCCTCGCATAAGATTACTTTGTCTTCAGGAATATCTTTCAATATAAAATGGTACAGTTCAACTTTATTCTTATCCCTTTCTTTTACCAACGACAAATTTCTCATAGAAACAAATTCTGGTCTTTTTTGGTAAGAAGGATACATCACTATCGCAAGGCACAATAACAAAAAAGAAAAAATAATTGCAGGGTACAGGGCTGCAAATTGGTATTTCTGTTTGGTCAAAAATCCCACAACAGCGTTTACCAACCATTTGGTTAAAAAAACAAAGCCAAAACCGAAGAAAACCCATTCAACCATTTTTAAATAAAAATAGTAATGATAGGAAGGCACCGTGCCCGGTAAATGAATGCCATATTGGCTGTAATCAAAATAGGCGACCAAACTTGCATAGATATACATAATAATAGCAAAAAGCAACCAGTCAAAAATCATCCGCCTGATCAATTGTTGATGGAAATTTTTATAAAACCAAATGAAACCAATCAATGCAACCAAAAAAGAAATAGATAGGTTTTCCTTTATCATTTCCATATAATGGCTCAAATAAAACATGCCATCCGTATAATCCATGGGTGATCGATTGATGGTATGCAAATGATACTTACCAACGATGTAGTATAATAAAGGGGAAGCAGCAAGAATAAAAAAGATGGCGCAAAGAGTACCTTGAAAAAAATATTTTTTTATTTGTACATAAGATTTAGCAATCATAGAAGCAAGAATCTTTCTTCCCTGAATCGAACCCATAATTAGGATAATCAAAATAACAGGTGCAGCATGAGCGAGAAAACTAAGACCGATAGCTACCCCTAGCCAAATAAACCAACTATATTTTTGGGACAAAAATGCCTTATAACACAAAACCATGTCGATAAAAAACACAAACTGGGCAAAACAAAATGGATATAGCCATGGCGAATAGTTATAACACTCCCCGCCATTCGCAAGAGCAGCGGGAACAAACAAAAATGCAAACAGACTGCCAAGGGCTACTTCCATCCCAAAGAAATAGGCCGCCATTAAAAAAAAGCAAATCGGTCCCAGTAAATTGAGATAAGCGCCCGCTCGCACCACTACCACATTTATAGGGGTGGATGTCCATTTAGAGATGGCTGCTTCAATGGTGAACAGCATCGGGTTATACCAAAGATATTCGCCTTTATAGTTGGGGTCTTCTCCATAATGGCCATTCATCGTGCCCCTCGCAAACCCAATATCACGATCAAAGTCTACATCAAATGCAAAATGGAGGTCATGTGTGGTTTTATAGCATTGTACAAATGCCATGAGCAATAAAATAATGGCTGCAGCTACAAAAACAGCTTTGTTTGATTTTGTAAGGGTGGGCATAAATATAGGGCTTAGCTTTTGAGTTTCCCGAAGCGCATTCTCAATCTCAAATCTACTACGAAAAATGGCAAATACCTTGCAGCAAATATCAATGCCTTAATTGCACCTTAACAGGTCCCGCATCTGCTGCACCTTTCACACGACAGCCAAACCATCCATACCAAGCTACTACAATAAAACAGAGAAGTGGAACTATATAGGAAAAGGCGGTGGAATAATCCTTAATAAACATGCCCATGACATAGGGGGCAATCGCCCCTCCCACTATTGCCATGATAATAAACGAAGATGCTTTTTTGGTATGATGACCCAAATCTTTTACCCCCAATGCAAAAATGGTGGGGAACATAATGCTCTCGAAGAAAAATATCGCCATTAATGCATACACAGACAACCATTCATGTTTCCACATGACCAAGGCGCTCAGCACAATATTGATCAATGCATACATAGTAAGGAGCTTATTTGGGGCAATAAACCTCATCAATGCCGTGCCCACAAACCGCCCAATCGTAAACAGCAGTAAGCTGACAAACAATAAGCGGGATGCGCCAGCATTACTAATACCGGCACCACTCTCCGTACAATAATTGATAAACAAAGCCGCCACCCCAACCTGCGCTGCCACATAAAAAAACTGGGCGACCACACCCCAAACCAAATTGCTATGGGAAAATATTGGTTTTGTATCAAGCTCAGAAGAGGAGACCAATTCGCTTTCCTGGATTTCTGGCAGTTGGGTGCGGAGAAAAATACCAGCAATAACCAACACCACCCCACCAATCGCGATGTACACGAATTTTACCGTATCCAAACTCTCTTTGTTCGCATCACTAAAAAATAATGAAGCGGCAATCAACGGGCCCAGAAAGGAACCTACCCCATTAAAACATTGGGAAAGATTGATGCGGCTTTCGGATGTAGCAGGATCGCCGAGCACTGTTACATAGGGGTTCGCTGCCGTTTCCAAACAAGCAAGCCCAGAAGCGATCACAAACAATGCCAGTAGAAAAAAATTGAAATCCGCTTTTTCTGCAGCAGGATAAAAGAGAAAAGCCCCAGATGCATACAATAATAAACCGATGATAATGCCCTTTCTATACCCGTATTTATTCATGAATAACCCTGCAGGATAGGATATCAAAAAATAAGCCCCGAAATAGGCTGCCTGTAAAAGCGTGGATCTTTTGGGCGTGATCTTTAGTGTTTCTTGAAAATGCTTGTTCAGCACGTCCAGCAGCCCGTAGGAAAAGCCCCATAAAAAAAATAAAGAGGTCACTAAAATGAGTGGGAGTAGATACTTGTTCTTTGGCATGGCAATCTTTTTGTCAGGAGTTTTGTATTGAAAACTGAAAATAACAAATTCCCTTTAAAAGTCAGTAAAAAGATCCACCCCAACAGTATAACGTAGATGAATATCCAAGAACCACTTTTCATCAAGGGTCGATTGCCCCTTCCTGTATATTTATTTTACCAATATACTCCATACAATGCTTGATATAAACCTCTGCAGGTACCGACTGCTTCACCTTCGGTACATCCTGCAATAACCTGCTATTGTCAAAAGCCTGCCCCAGTTCCATAAATTCGAAATAAGGAGCCAATCCTGCCAATAAAATGCGGATAGTACCCGGGTCGGTAAATGCTTCTTTCCAATAATCGAGATGGCTTTGGTAGTTGTATAGGCTGCTGCCAGATTTCAACCTTCCTTTTGCCCATTGTTTGATTTGGACAAGCATGGATTTGTCAGTGAACACAAATGCAGGCAAATCTTTAAAATATCCAGCTAAAGAAACCGCCAGCTTTTCCGCAGAGGTTGCAGCCACTTTGCCTGAGGAGATATGATAAACCTGGTGTTTTCTGTTAGCGAACAGTAGCTCCACAATAGCATTCGCCGCATAGTCCACAGGTATCATGTCTAGCATAGCATGTTCGTTCACGGGGTTTAACCGCAGTTGGTTAATGGTTGCCACAGCCCATAAAATTACCGGTGACCGAGGGGTAACAGGTCTGCTATCTCCCATAATAATCGAGGGTCTTGCTATTAATATTTTTTCATTGGGAAGATGCTTATTCAACAATAATTCCCCCTGCATTTTGGTATAGGTATATCGGACCAAATGTTGCACAGATAGATTGGGCGATTCATCTTCATGTACCTCCCTGTTATTTATTTCCTTGCCACAAATCGTTGCCGTGCCGATATATAAAAAAGTGGAAAGATGGGGAAGCTGCTTGGCCCAGATCAATAATTTCTCCAACCCAGCAATATTCACCTGTTCGAGCATATCATCAAAAATCCGGGAAAAAGAAGTGTTGGCTGCCGCATGGATGATTACTTCGGTATCCTCCAGCACTTTGTTTGCTTGCAGCGATTGGGTCAAATGGGCATCAAATAAATTGCCCGAGATGGGAATGATCTTTTCCTGATCAAAAAAATCCCCATGAACATCAAACACTTTTTTAAGTCTGGCCAGCACATCATTTTCATTATCTGGCCTAATAAAACAATAAATCTTATTTATATCCGAACGCTTTGAAAGACTTACCAACAACTCCCCACCCAAAAAACCGGTTGATCCCGTCAAAAAAATATTCATACAATTTTATTAATCGAAAAGCTCCAAACCTAGAATACCTAAGATGATTAGCGAAATTGAAATCATTTTGACCATAGAAAAAGGTTCCTTGAAGAATAGCATGCCAATGATGGCTATCAGTGCTGTGCCCGCACTTGCCCAAATAGCATAGGCAATACTAACCTGCATTTTCTCTAGCACAAAAACGAGTGCCGCCAGACTGATCCCATAAAACAGGAATACCAAAATGGAAGGAACCAGCTTGGTAAATCCCTCAGCATATTTCATGCTAATGGTGCCAAGCACTTCAAACAAGATACCGATACCTAGTATAATCCATTTCATATTAAAACTAAAAACATGCAAGGTTAGTTTGTTTTTTCCAAAGCAACAATTCAAGCCTTTATGAAAAAATTAAAAAATTCCCATTTTTTATGAATTCCCAATGACAAGACTGTTTTATTAGGAAAGCCCCAGCCTCTTCTTGTTTTGCAGGTGTAATCGATATCGAAATATTCCTGCGGTAAACAATAGCAACCCACAAAAAACCGATAACAATTTTTCCCCATCAAAAAAGTCAACGGGGCGGTCTTTTAGATCTGGGTCCATCATAAGCCCATGTGCCACAAACAATATGGCCATTCCATAGGAAATCAGGTGTATGTTTTTCCAAGAACGAAAGCCTATTTGCTGTTTGATTATTTTTTGGGTAGTCAAGATCACCGTCATTAATGCAGCCAGGGAAACCGTGCCCATGGCCACTATCCATTTTTGGTGAGGCGCATGTGTTGGGAATACAATATCAACTATACCAAATTTCAAACTGGGAGCAAAAAGTAAAAACAAAGGATGTAAAACAGCCAGTACCAGCGCCAAATAGGCTGTACAATTGTGCAGGTTATTCACGTCCAATTGCCGTAAACGTATAGGGAGTTTTTTCCAAACTGTATTTCTTTTGTAGCCTGTTGACAATAACATGCCCAGCAAAAAATTGAAACTAAGGGTTACCGTTGCTGCAAGACCAGCAAAATTGGAAAGCGCAAGAATATCGACATCAGTCATATAAAAAATAAAGGTTAGCGGGCATTTCTTTTCACAATAACTGGCAATTTAATTTATTTGTGCATTCGTACTCATTTCTGCATACTAATGAAAACATAAAATCTTTCGATGTCCCACAATAAAAAACTCTTAGTAAATTGCAATGGATTTATCAATCAAAAAAATATTAACTACTCCTATTTTAAACAGGTGTTTATGAAAAGTGTAACCTTCGCCGCTTTATTAGTTTTCATTCTTGCTTCTTGCAATAATCCTAAACAGGCTGACCCCAAAGCCAGCCCAGCCGATTCCTCAAGTACCAAACCCAAAGCAAAATTTACAACCAGTATGGTCGATAACAAGATTGACCTTTCTTGCGGCATGCCATTGACCGCTGGCATCGAAGACACCTGCCATTATAACGGCAAAGTATATGGGTTTTGCTCAAAAGAATGCAAGGATGATTTTTTAAAAAACCCGGCTGGCGCTATCAAAGAAAAATAAACTAATCGCGAACCAATAGAAAATGTCCAATATCGCCACCATGCAGTTGGTTTGATGGTTCACCTTTGCTGTTTCCTTAAAGGTTTCTCTTTATTATTTTACCTCTACTAGAATAACATTGAGCCCAATCTCTTTAACCAATTTCTGGTTAAGCCATAGGGGTTTTATGCCCTGTCCAAAAAAATCTTTCAAAAAAGAATAAAGATTTAAATTTATCCCTACTAATAATTGCTCATGAAAGAAAATAACGACCGCCGGTCATTCCTAAAAAAGATTGCTATTGGGAGTGCGGGTACCATAGTAGCCCCAGTTTCACTGATATCTGCAAAAGAGCCAAATAAGAATCAAGAAGAACAAGTCCAGGAGCAAACCACAGCGACCAGTACCCGAAAATTCAATGGGGTTTATGAAAATGCCTATCTGAACCGACTTGCTTTTCCCATCGGTGGTATGGGAGCCGGGATGTTCTGTCTTGAGGGTACTGGCTGCATTTCACACATGAGTGTCCACAATAAGCCCGAAGTATTCAATGAGCCCGGTCTGTTTGCGGCTATAAAAGTAAAGGACCTAAAAAATGGGGCCAAGGTGTTGGAAGGTCCTGTGCCAGATTGGAAAATTTTTGGCAAGCCCGGTACCGCCAACGGTGCAGAGCACACTACATTTGGTCTACCCCGTTTTCAAAAATCAGTTTTCTCCACCCAATTCCCTTTTGGGGAAATCCGTCTGGAAGATAATGACATACCCATTGCCGTTAAAATGATCGGTTGGAGCCCTTTTATTCCTACCGATACTGATAATTCCAGTCTCCCGGTGGGTGCAGTAGAATATCAATTCACCAATAAAAGCACCAAATTACTGGAAGCTATTTTCTCTTTCAATACCAGTAATTTCCTTGCCAAGAACGATGAGACCAAGAACCGAATCGACAAAACCGAAAATGGTTTTGTACTGGTTCAGGAAGGGACCAAAGAAAAACCTTATCTGGAAGGTAGCTTCGCTATTTGTACCGATCAAGAAAATACAGTAGTGGATCATTGCTGGTTTCGTGGCGGATGGTGGGACCCATTGACCATGGCATGGAACAATATCCGTGATGGCATCTGGAGCACAACCGCACCTGTGGAAAAAGATGCACCCGGCGCTTCATTATACGTGCCTTTTACATTGATGCCCGGCAAAACCAAAACCATCAGGGTAATGATGTCATGGTATATGCCAGAAACAGACCTGCATATTGGGGATGTGGTGGAGGATGAGAAAAAAGATTGCAATCCAGAAAATGGATGTTGCGCTTCGCCAGCAGACCTAGGTGTGGCAGAAGGGAAAAAAACCGCCTCGCCCAACTACAAACCATGGTATTGTAGCCAATTTGAGAATATCAATGAGGTGATCGGTTACTGGGAAAAGAACTATCAAGATCTTCATGATAAATCAAGGCTTTTCCAAAAAGCTTTTTATGCGAGTACCCTTCCGCCTGAAGTGATGGAAGCAGTTGCAGCCAACCTTAGCATATTAAAATCCCCAACTGTATTGAGGCAATATGATGGTCGTTTGTGGAGTTGGGAGGGTTGTAGCGATAACGATGGTTGTTGCCACGGATCCTGTACCCATGTTTGGAATTATGCACAAGCGATGCCCCATCTTTTTCCTTCATTAGAACGCACACTTCGTAACACCGAATTTTGTGAGAACCAGAATAAGGAAGGACACCAAGGTTTTAGAACCAATATGCCCATAAGTCCATTGAAACACGATTTCTATGCCGCTGCCGATGGGCAATTGGGTGGCATTATGAAAGTATATCGCGATTGGCGTATCAGTGGCGACTCCCAATGGCTAAAACGTATATTCCCGATGGTTCAAAAAAGCATGGACTACTGCATCGGGGTTTGGGATCCACGTAACAAAGGGATAGTGGAAGAGCCACACCACAACACTTACGACATTGAATTCTGGGGCCCGGATGGCATGTGCACCAGTTTTTATTTGGGTGCATTGCATGCCATCATCGCCATGGGCAATTATCTGGGAAAAGATACGAGTAAGTATGCTGAGCTATATAAAAAAGGAAAGGAATTTATAGAAACGCATTTGTACAATGGGGAATATTTTTTTCAGGATATCGAATACAAGGGACTGAATGCGCCAGACCCCGCCAAAGCAAAATCATTTGGCGGTGATTATTCGGCTGAAGCCATTGCCATTCTTCAAAAAGAAGGACCCAAATATCAATATGGAACAGGCTGTCTAAGTGATGGCGTACTGGGTGCCTGGATTGGGAAGGTATGTGGATTGGATGATTTTATCGACTCACAAAAAATCAAGAGCCATTTATTGGCTATCCATAAATACAATCTGAAAAAGGACCTTTCCGAGCATGCCAACCCTCAACGGCCATCCTATGCCTTGGGCAAGGAAGGTGGGCTATTGCTTTGCACTTGGCCAAAGGGAGGAAAACTGTCTTTACCATTTGTTTATAGTGATGAGGTATGGACGGGCATCGAGTATCAAGTGGCATCCCATCTAATGCTCATGGGCAAAGTGAAAGAGGGGCTGGAGATTGTGCGCACCTGCCGTGAAAGATATGATGGAAGGGCTCGCAACCCTTTTAATGAATATGAGTGTGGGCACTGGTACGCAAGGGCCATGTCAAGTTATAGCTTGCTGCAAGGCCTTACCGGTTTGCGATACGATGCAGTTGAAAAAACCCTGCATATAGATTCACAAATTGGTGACTTCACCTGTTTTCTTTCCACTGCAACGGGTTTTGGTACGGTAAGCTTAAAAGAAGGAAAGCCCAATATAAAAACCTATTTTGGAAAGCTAGAGGCTGAACAGATAATAATAGGTGGCAATCCGATTAAGGCATGACGATCAAAGAACCAAAGAAATGGGAAAATTGAAGCTCCATGTACTGAGCGGTTTTTTAGGAAGTGGTAAAACAACAGCGATTCAGCTTGCTTGCATGATGCTGAAAAAGAAAAATGTGAATGCGGCCGTGATCACTAACGACCAAGGTATGAAATTGGTCGATAGTGCCTTCTTCAAAGCGCAACGCATACCCCTCAGGCAAGTTGTGAATGGATGCTTCTGCTGCCAGTTTCAGCAACTAGAAACCCGTATCCAATCATTGATCGAAAACACCGGGGCGCAAACCATTTTTGCTGAATCGGTTGGTTCTTGTACCGATATCGTAGCAACGGTGATAAACCCATTGTTGGCCTACCAACCAGATGCGCAGCTTAGCTTTAGTGTTTTTGCAGATGCCCGTCTTCTATATCAAATTCTCAAAAGCAAACCACCTGTTTTTGAGGAATGCGTCAACTATATTTTTTTCAAACAGATCGAAGAAGCAGGGCTCATCGTTGTGAACAAAATTGACCTGATTGCTACTGAACCGCTCAATGAACTCAAAATAATTTTAGACGAAAAATATCCTGAAAAATCATTTTTGTTCCAAAATTCCCTGAACGAAGAAAGCATTGAGCTGTGGTTGGATACGCTTGAACAGGATGCGAAAGAGAGTAGGCTCAACCCACTTAGTATTGATTATGATATTTACGCGGCAGGCGAAGCACAGCTTGCTTGGATAGATCAGGAACTGCAAATCAACAGTGCGGATAACAATGCTCTAGAAGAAGCAGTGAAGCTGGTAAACCTAATCTATACGAAAATAAGGGAAGCCGAATATGCAATCGGCCATTTGAAATTCATCTTAGATGATGAAACAAAAATCAGCTTTACGGCTAGTTCACCAACAGGAATGAAGCTTGAAATGGAAAATAAAAAAGCAAATGGCTGCAAGCTGCTAATCAATGCAAGAGTACAAGCGAAACCAGAGGCCGTAGAATTATTGATAAGGGATGCCATTAAAGAAATAGAGAAGCACACAGGAAATAAAATAATCAGCACTAGCCTTTCGGCATTCCAGCCCGGATACCCAAGACCGACACATAGAATGGCTACCTAAAAAAACTTATGCTCCCGGCGCTTTATTGTAGCTGATACATTCTTTCAATTCTTTTTCGGTATATGCGAGATTGTATTTTTTCAATACATCATCAGGCACGCCATTCCATTGGTTGGGGCGGTTTCCCATGTAACCCACATCCTTAAACCCAACCTCTGTTGTATAAAACCCAGAGATAGTGAGGTTGCGCATTAAAGTAAAAAATGATACGCCTTGTGAGAACTCTTTTTTTGCCTTCTCGGGATAAGCGATATCATCCACTATCTGCAATTGCTCCGTAGGGGCAAGTTTATTAAATGATTTATCGAACCTTTTGATAGACTCTAGTTCCAGCCATCGGATCCCCCCACGCATGGGCACCTGATGTTCAGGTTGATCTTTTACAATAAACTCTATAAACTCGGGCACTTTCACATCAGAAGCACTTCCGCTTACTTCATCTTTGGGGATGATGATATCCGCCAAAACACTAATGGTAGCCATTTCATCTGTAGTGAAAAAAACCTCTTCCTTTAATTTTTTATTATACGCTTTTTCTTCCGGCATACGATCTGCATCGTTTGTACTTGCAGCATCCTGTTTCTGTACCTTCACTTTATCAGCATTCTTACAAGCTTCCGCTATCACACTGGCAGACAATCCACCAATCAATAATGTTTTAAGCGATGCTCTTCTGTCCATAGTATTTTTATTTACGATTAAAAATGTTCGAATAGTGTATACTTCCCTATTTCGGTAATTAGATATTCTGTTTCTTCATTTGGTCAACAATATTTTCAGAAGCACGCATGGACAATGCAAGAATTGTCCAAGTAATATTTTTATCAGCCTGTGAAACAAACTGAGATCCATCCACACAAAAAAGGTTCTTACAGTCATGCGCCTGGCTCCATTTATTCAGTGCTGAAGTCTTTGGATCATTGCCCATACGCACCGTACCGGCTTCGTGGATCACATTGCCCGGATTATTGAGGCCCCAATTATTTTTTTCATTATCATCATTTTCAGCACCCCAAGTAATCACTGCGCCCATGTTATGAAGTATTTCCTTAAAGGTTTCTTTCATATGCTTGGCCTGATTGATCTCGTATGAGGAATGCTTGACATGAAACCGAAGGACAGGGATCCCGTATTTATCGACCACAGTTGGGTCTAACTCGCAATAGTTATCGATATTCGCAACTGCTTCGCCCCTTCCCGCCATACCAATACCAGCGCCATATAAAAAGCGGATATCTTCTTTCAATGAAGACCCATAGCCCCCTGCTTGTTTTTGTTTCCCGTTCACCAAAAATTTGCCATTCGACTCCTCAATGCCCCAGTTAAAACCATACATCGGCATATCGAAACCACCTCCATATTCAATATGATATCCCCGAGGGAAATCGAGTTTTTTATTATCGAGCCACCAAGGAGTGTATACATGCATGCCCCCTACCCCATCTTCATTATACCGTTTTCTATCAAACAAAGCTGGAACGATTCCACCCATGCCCGCACCTGTTGAATCATGTAAATATTTGCCGACCACATTGCTGGAATTTGCCAATCCGTTGGGATGCTGCGATGATTTTGAATTGAGCAACAAGCGGGCTGTTTCACAAGTACTTGCGGCCAAGATCACGGTTCTGCCATAAACCTGATATTCTTGCAGGTCGGTTTTGTCTACATAAGAAACCCCTGTCGCTAAACCATCCCTTCCAACCAAAACTTCCCTGGCCATGGCATTGGTTACCAGATCCACATTCCCTGTTGCCAATGCCGGTTTTACCAAAACGGATGAGGAAGAAAAATCGCCATAAACCTTGCAGGAGCGACCACATTGTGCACAATAGAAACATGCACCTCTGTCCTTATTAATTTGCTTGGTCAATATGGACAAACGGGAAGGGATAACCGGAATACCCACAGCAGTAGCCGCCTTTTTGATAAATAGTTCATGGAGTCTTGGCTTGGGTGGGGGAAGGAAAATACCATCCGGATCGTTGGGCAAACCTTCATTGGTACCGAACACCCCAATCAACTGATCTATCTTATCATAATAGGGCTTGATATCTTCATACCCAATCGGCCAATCATCACCCAACCCATCAATACTTCTGCGTTTAAAATCCTTGGGACCAAAGCGAAGTGAAATGCGTCCCCAATGGTTGGTACGCCCGCCCACCATTCTTGCACGCCACCAATCCCATTTGGTACCTTCTGCCTTCGTATATGGCTCACCGTCAATTTCCCATCCCCAATAGGACCCATCAAAATCACCGAACGGACGAAATTTGGTACTAGCCCCACGTCTGGGTGATTCCCATGGATTTTTCAACTGAGCCGAGTTTATAGCCGGATCAAATGCAGACCCCGCTTCCAGCAAACAAACTTTAAGTCCTGCTTTTGATAATACATAGGCTGCCATTCCCCCGCCTGCTCCCGAACCCACAATCACCGCATCGTATTTTTTTGCCTGCTTTTTGATCTGAATATCGCCCATAGTTATATTTTTCAAGTAAGAATAATAGAATACTGAAAGTACAGAATTTTATTTATCGATTGTAAAAATCAATGATAAACCTAAATTGTCGAATAACGTATATGCCTATTGGAAAATCGTCATTTTTCTTTGAAAACCTTCACCAACAAATCAGCTATCAGTGCAAACCCTTTATCAGATGGATGGAGACCATCATAAGTCATGTCAATTGCATCGAGTGGATAAGGGTAATCGTCCGCACCTGGATTAAACGGGATATCCGTATATGACGGATAAGCATAGTTTTGATAAATTCCTGTTTGCGGGTTTTTCAGTCGTTTGTATTTTACCAAATGTTGAATAGCCAAATCGGGATTATGATAGAGATCCACTACTGAAAAATGTTCATAATCGCCAATGACCTTAACAGCATCCGCAAATTGTTCAAGGGTCTGTCCATTCTTTTTCTTATAGGAACCATAAGCATTATTATGAGGATTGCCCACCTGTACAAAATCGCCCCTTTGCATTGGTGTGATCAAAACAATTTTTGCATTTTCATTCAGGCTTCTCAATTTGTTGACAATGGTTCTAAACGCACCGTTCACTGTGGCATTTCCTGTATTATTCTTATAATCATCCAATGTTCCCAATGGTTTGCCAGCCCACCAATCGTTGGTGCCTAAAAAAACAGTATATAAATCAGCTTTAACCAACCCTAAATGATCAATTTCAGTGGCAATCTGTATTGCAGTCCATCCATTATGACCCTGATTGAAATAATGGATATTGTGTAACCTCTCCTCCACTCTTGTCATATAGCCTTTGGTAATCCGATTACCCGTTTCGTCTTTATGCTCATTCAGGTAGGTAATAGAATCGCCAAGGGCAACCCAAGTCTTTGCTTTTTTTGAAAAGCAGGAGATAAAGATTGCCAATGAAAAAAGAATGACCACTATTTTCATTTTTCAGAATTTATTGTAAGAAAAAATAAACCGGTTTCAACAATTAGGTAAAGTTAATTGACCAACTAAGCCATTGAATTTATTCAAGGGTAAGCACCACTACAGAAAATGGTGGCAGCTTTACTTCCAAGGAACCATTTTTAAATTGTGCCCCGGTAAAAGCAACGGGCATAATTTTTTGAGGCTGCTCAAAGGAATTATAGTCCTGTAATTTTTTAGATGTCAGGATGCGACCACTCACTGTTTTAAATTTTGCCCCAGTAAAATCGATTGAAATGGCTTGGGATTTAGCTGCATCAATATTGGTCAGCGTGATATGGGTAACCCCTTTTTTGTCTTTTGATGCAGAAGCTGAAACTGCGGGTAATTTTTCATTACCAAAAACATAATCATCGGTCTTTATTATCAAGGGCAATAATGTGGCATCCTGGTGCACATTGTACATCTCCATAACGTGATAGGTTGGCGTAAGGATCATCCTTTCTTTGTTTGTCAATATCACCGATTGCAGCACATTGATACATTGAGCCAGATTGGCCACCCTTACCCTATCTGCGTGATTGTTAAAAATATTAAGTGTTAGTCCTGCAATCATAGCATCACGCATACTGTTCTGCTGGTACAGAAACCCTGGATTGGTGCCAGGTTCTACATCGTACCAACCACCCCATTCGTCCACCACCAATGCCACTTTTTTTTCAGGGTCATATTTATCCATTACGGCAGCATGCTTGGTAACAAGTTCTTCCATTTTATAAGCCTGCTTCATGATGCCGAAATATTGCGCTTCGGAAAAATCGGTTGCTGACCCTTTTTTATTCCAGTCAAGCACCGAATAATGGTGCATGGCCACCCCCCCCAACATATCCAAAGGAATATTTTTCATCAAGGTCTCCGTCCAATGATAATCCGCATCGCTCGCTCCGGAGGCAATACGCATGAGGCCTCCGCTATTTCCCCAATCCGACATAAAAGTGGCATACTTTCTATATTCATCTGCATAATAATCTGGTCGCATATTGCCTCCGCAGCCCCAAGCTTCATTTCCGATTCCCCAAAATTTCACTTTCCAAGGTTCTACCCTTCCGTTGGCTGCCCGCAAATCACTCATCGGACTACGCCCTTTGAAATTGGTGTACTGTACCCAATCGGAAAGTTCCTGCACCGTGCCACTGCCCACATTACCAGAAATATAAGGCTCTGCACCCAATAGCTCGCACATGTTCAGAAAATCATGCGTCCCAAAACTATTGTCTTCAGTAACACCACCCCACCAACGATTTACCATATTGGGTCTTTTGTCCTTGGGACCAATTCCATCTTTCCAATGATAGGTATCGGCGAAGCAGCCGCCCGGCCAGCGCAGGATGGGGATTTTCATTTTTTTTAATGCAGCAATCACATCGTTGCGCACCCCATCGGTATTCGGAATGGTTTTGGAAGTATCTCCGACATAGAAACCACCATAAATACAATGCCCTAAATGTTCTGCAAAATGACCATAGATATTTTTACTGATGGTAATTTTTCCCTGATCTGCTTCAACCGTAATTTTATTTTGTGCAAAAGTTTTTGTTATAATGGAACAAGAAAGAATCATCCCCATCAAGAGATAGCAATGAGCGAATGTTTTTTTCATACTAAGCATTGTTTTGGTTAATAAATATCTTTTATCCACAAGACATTAAATTCAGGAACAACAAAAATACAGGCACTATAGCAGAAGCTTGGTGCAAAAAAACCTTTCAAGTCATCGCTATCGGTAAGCTGCATCGCTCCAGCGCAATTGGTTCTTCAGTTCACGGAGACGGGTATCCTTATCAATCACCACACATTCGATGCCAGCCATATCCGAAAAATCTTCCATTTGCTCCGTGCTGAGGTTTTGGCTGTATCCAGTATGGTGTGCCCCACCTGCCAATATCCATGCAGCACAACCAGTCTGCATATCGGGATAAGGTTTCCACAATACCCTTGCTACCGGAAGCTTTGGTAATCCTTGTATGGGAGCCAGTGCTACCACTTCATTAATGAGCATCCGGAAACGGTTACCCATATCAATAATGGAAGCATTCAATGCGGGACCTGCAGCAGCGTTGAACACCAGGCGAGCAGGATCCGCCTTGCCACCAATGCCCAAAGGGTGCACTTCACAGAAGGGTTTGCCACTTGCAATAGATGGACAAATCTCCAACATATGCGAACCAAGTACCAAGGAATTGGCAGGGTCAAAATGATAGGTATAATCTTCCATAAAACTATTGCCCCCGGGCAATCCCGTGCCCATTACTTTCATTGCACGCACCAATGCAGCGGTCTTCCAATCGCCCTCGCCCGCAAACCCATAACCCGCCGCCATCATACGTTGGGCACCGATGCCCGGCAATTGCAACATGCCATGAAGATCCTCGAAGGTATCAGTGAATCCCTTATAATTGCCTTGCTCCAAAAAATATTTAAGCCCAAGTTCGATCCTGGCCGCTTCAACAAGTGATTGGTACTTTTCTTTATCCTTTTTTAAACTACTTTCTATTTGATAGCTATCTTCATATTCTGATAAAAGCTTCTGCAGATCTGCGTCTGCTACTTCTTTGATTAGTTTCACCAGATCGCCAACCCCATGTGTATTTACTGAATAACCAAATTTTATTTCCGCTTCCACCTTATCACCTTCTGTAACGGCCACATAACGCATATTGTCGCCAAAGCGAACAAATTTTGCGCCTTGCCAATCGTGCCAGCCAGCTGCGGCGCGAGTCCAGCCTCCAATACTAGCCAACACAGCAGCATCCTGCCAATGACCCACCACTACCTTTCGGCGAAGACGCATACGGCTCATAATAAAGCCAAACTCACGATCACCATGCGCACTTTGGTTCAGGTTCATAAAGTCCATATCAATCTCAGCCCAAGGTATATCACGGTTGAATTGAGTATGAAAATGGCAGAGTGGTTTCTGCAATATTTTGAGTCCCGCAATCCACATTTTGGCAGGGGAAAAAGTATGCATCCAAGCAATGATCCCTATACATTTAGGATTGGCATTGGCTTCCATACAAACCTGATAAATTTCCTCTGTAGTTTTTACAGTTGGTTTGTACACTACGGTAACGGGTATCTGTGGGGCATCATCCAAAGAAGCCACAATGGTCTTCGAATGTGCAGCTACCTGCTTCAATGTTTCTTCCCCATAAAGATGTTGACTACCTGTTACAAACCAAACCTCTAAGCTCTTTAAAGATGTCATTTTATTTTTAAACTTTTTGGCGTGTAAATTTCATCTTATCAACCTTATTGTCCATAATAGCTATCCTTACCGTGCTTTCTTTCAAAATGCTTTTTTATGAGTGCCTCTTTCAACCGCGGGGCATCGATCCGGATCTGTTCAGTAAGATAGGCCATCTGTGCAATGGATTCCAATACGGCACTGTTATAAACTGCTTTTGCAACCTCTTTCCCCCAAGTGAATGGGGCATGGCTGCCCACCAGTACCATTTCGGTTTCTTCATAGTTCAATTTCCTTTCTTTAAAGGCATCCATAATCTGAAATCCGGTTTGGTATTCATAATCACCCTTGATCATCTCATCGCCCATGGGTGCAGCGCAGGGAATATCCACAGTGGTATGATCGGCATGAGTAGTGCCATAGTTGGGGATATCGCGCAGGCTCTGAGCCCAAGCCGTGGCATAGGTAGAATGTGTATGCACGATACCGCCAATTTTTTCCCAATGCTTGTACAACACGGCATGCGTCAAGGTATCCGATGAAGGACGTAATATGCCATCCACCGTTTTTCCATCAAAATCAACCACTACCATTTTTTCGGGCGATAGTTCATTATAAGGAACGCCACTAGGTTTGATGGCAAAAACACCCAGGGTTCTATCAACCGCACTGGCATTGCCAAAAGTAAAAAGCACCAGCCCGAGCTTTGGCAACTGCATATTGGCCTCGAATACTTGCTGCCTCAGTTTTTGATATCTATCCATGTGAATAAAAAACTTGAACTTGTTATAATGAAACAGTGGTTGTTTGCTGTTCTATAAAATTACCTAAGGTTTTATATCGTTCATATCTTTTCCTATAAATAATGCTGCGTTCCTTCTGAGGGATATATTCATTTTCAAACCCATGCCCCATAGCATCCATGGCATCCTCCACTTTGGCATACAGTCCCGAAGCGGTGGCCGCAAACATAGCAGCCCCCAATGCACAAGTCTGTTCAGATTTGTGGATGCGAATCGGCATGCCCATCACATCCGCCATCATCTGCATGATAAAGGGAGATTTTCTGGCAACACCACCTAAACCAATCAGCCCTTTTACAGGGATTCCCTGATCTACAAATCGGTCAACGATTGCTTTTGCGCCAAAGCAAGTGGCCTCCACGATCGACCTGAAAATCCGCGGTGCATCACTTGCAAGGCTCAGCCCCGTCAACACCCCCTTCAAAGATTGGTTCGCGTCAGGAGTGCGCCGGCCATTGAACCAGTCCATGGCTAATTCCCCCATTTCCTCCAATGGAAAAGTATCTGCTTGCTTACTCAACTCGGGGATTATTTTATCCATCGCTCCCTCTACAAATTCGTTGTTGTTGAGCAAATGTTGCAACGGCCATGCCAATACGTTTTTAAACCAAGCATATGCATCTCCAAAAGCAGATTGGCCAGCTTCCATACCCATCATTCCCGGAATCACCGACCCCGGCACTTGACCACAGATGCCTTTTACCAATTTATCTTTTACTTCATCGAGTGGGGCCACCAGTATGTCACAGGTGGAAGTACCCATTACCTTACTTAAGTGATAAGGTTCTATCTGACCACCGACTGCTCCCATATGGCAATCAAAAGCACCAATACCAATCACCACTTTCTCCGACAAACCTAGTTTGCCGGCCCATTCCTTTGAAATTTTTCCAATGGGCTGGTCTGCAGTATAGGTTTTAGCAAATAATCTTTCCCTAAACCCATCCAGCAAAGGATCCAAGGATGCAAAAAAATCATTGGGCGGAAGGCCCGCAAATTCTTCGGCCCACAAGCTTTTGTGCCCCGCACTACATACCCCTCGTTTCATTTTTCCCACATCTTGCCCTCCTGTCAAAAGATAGGGCACCCAATCGCAATGCTCCACCCAGGAAAAAATGGATCCCCGCAGTTTTTTATCTGCCCTCAATACATGTAATAGTTTTGCCCAAAACCATTCACTACTATAAATACCCCCCACATATTTCAAGTAATCTGTTTCAAACCTTGTAGCGTGTTGGTTAATCTCATTCGCTTCCATCACCGAAACATGATCCTTCCACAAAACGAACATCGCGTTTGGGTTTTCCTCAAAACCCGGTAATAAAGAAAGCGGTGTACCGGTTTTGTCCACCGCAATGGGTGTAGATCCAGTGCTGTCCACCGAAATCCCTTTTATCTGGGAGGCAATGGCATCCCCTGCTTGTTTAACACAGGCTTTGATTGTGTGTTCCAGCCCCTCAATATGATCTAATGGGTGCTGCCTAAACTGGTTGACAGATGGATTACAGTAGAGACCGGCTTTCCAACGGGGATAATAAAAAACAGCAGTTGCTATTTCGTTACCGTTCGTTGCATCCACCAATAAAGATCGGACAGAATCGGTACCAAAATCAACCCCTATCACATATGCGTTGTTTTGCATGCAGATTGTTTTGGAATTTCTATTTATTTACAATCAGTTTATACACGGTTTCGGAATGATATTTTTCCCCTGGCTTCAAAATGGTTGAAGGGAAATCTGGCTTATTGGGGGAGTCAGGGAAATGTTGTGTTTCCATACATAAAGCGCTATGCTGTTTGATTGGCTTACCATCATGGTTGATCAGTTTCCCATCCAAAAAGTTGCCGGTATAGAATTGCAGCCCAGGTTCTGTTGTGTAAACTTCCAAAGAGCGGCCACTGATTGAATCCGAGAGAACAGCCACCTCTTGCAAAGAGCCATCCCTGCGGTTCAGCACCCAATTATGATCGTACCCGCCTTTTACGGAGTCGATATCGCGACCAATCTGTTTGGGGCTTGTAAAGTCAAACGGAGTTCCTGTTACCGACCGGATTTCTCCCGTCGGGATCAAGGTAGTGTCCACTGGCGTATAATGGTCGGCGTTAATCATTAGGGTATGACCGAGAATAGTATTTCCCACATCACCTGTTAGGTTAAAATAACTATGGTTGGTAAGATTGACAGGGGTAGCTTTATCGGTTACCGCATCGTATGTTATCTTCAGTTCATCATCGTTGCTAAGGGTATATTGTACCGTGACTTTCAGATTGCCCGGGTAACCTTCCTCTCCATCCTTGCTCAGATAACCCAGTTTTAATGATGGCAGGCTGTCATTTATAATAGAAGCATCCCAAACTACTTTATCAAAACCTTTCAGGCCACCGTGTAGGGCATTTTTGCCATTGTTAGCCGCCAGCGTATACCGTTTTCCATCGAGGGTAAATTTTGCATCCCCAATGCGGTTACCATAACGACCAATCAAGGCACCAAAATAAGGAGGTTTGGCAAGATAGCCACTCAGACTGTCGAAGCCCACCACAATGCTGGACCTATGGCCTTGTTTGTCCGGAACGATAAATGAGGTCACAATACCCCCATAATTTGAAATTTTTATTTGAGTGCCTTTACCATTGGTAAGCGTGAATAGCTCAACCTTTTTACCATCAGCTTGCCCCCAATCCACCTTGGTAATACCAGGCTTTACCAGCGTTTGGTTTTGTTCGGAAGGGTTACCACAGGAGGCAAGGAAAAATAATCCAGCGAAAAAAAGACCTGCAAAAAAATAACTGATTTTTTTCATTATAGCGTTTTGTATTCTGGTTTTCAAAATAGTTGCAATCATTCAGCCTTTCCATATCTAAAAGGCTTCAATTTAAGTACTAAAACCCATTTAAAGCAACTATCATTGCAATATCCCGTCAATGGAAATGGTACAACTAAAAATATTTTAAGTTTTCCAAATAGCCTTAAACTCAATAAAAGGATTTTTGGGAATGCTAAAAAAAGACCACAAATTGAAAAAATGAAACCGAAGGATTGGAAAGAGGTAGGGTGGTTACTAAATTTTTATTGTAGAAAACCAGCAACTAGGGAAAAAACAATAATAGACAAATAGCAGGTAGGCTGGATATTATGCCCCAAACAAAAAAGATTCACTTAGATAAATCTGGTCCTGAAAAATTTGAGAGATGGCTTTTCTGATGTCCTTTTCTGAAGACTTGTTTGAAAGATAACCTTTCACTCCCATACTCAAAAACTTCTGCGCACAAGCCTCGTTACTGTTTGTACTGAGTACGAGCATTTTTTGACCAGTATTGTAAGCTTTTAGCTGCAATACCGTATCTGCCACATTTTCGTTCATACAATTAATACCCAGCAAAATCAAATCATATTTGTTTTTTCGGAGCAGATGTCGGGCCACAAAACTATTATCCGCATCATCAACGATGCTTTCGGGGTATTCCTGTGAAATCAGTGATTTTAAGCCCTTGCGGACTATTGGGTTTTCGTCCACCAAAATGAAACGAAACGCGTTTATTGGATACATAAAAATTAAGTTTAGGTTTCTTTTGTTTCAAAACCTGTTTTAGCGTACATCCAAGGTAAATCAGCAAAATTTCCCGAAACAAATCCTGAAGCCACTTAATCTTCGCATAAGTGGCCTCAGGTAATGTTTAGACGGTGGTTTTGCACAGGTTTGGATGTTTTTCTTCGGGCTATCGGATTTTATTTGGGCTAAACTATAAACCAAGACATCAATATTCTTCTTGATTACAGTACAAAAATGCAATAAACGGAAATGATTTCTTGTAGAATTAGATTGGAAACCGTATAGAGATTCTTCTATTTTACACATAAAGAAAACCTAAGCGCCACCTTTATAAAGCTCTACCAGCAATAGTTTCAATGATTTTCTTTTTTTTAAACCAGAAAATTCCGGCGTCAATGCCACAGGGATTTTTAGAAAAAACGATTATGCACTTCACAAACCCCGTTTCACTACAGATTACATAATTTTTTGAGGGAGAATGCAAGTTTTATCATAACCATATTGCAAAAAGCAGAGAGGTAATGTAAATAATCTGTTGATGAACAAAGCCTCATTAGACTAATCAGCTACCTAAGAAACCAACATTTGCAGAAATAAGAATGAGAAAGTGATTTGGACCATTTGGCCAACCAGATACTATTTCCCGAAAAGACCATATTTTAATATGCAATAAATTGCCCGAAAGCCATCCCGCCAACTGATTTTTTTCCCTTCCTTATAAGTACGTCCATAATAGGAAATACCTACTTCATAAATCCGGATATCTTTGATACGAGCAATTTTTGCGGTCACTTCTGGCTCAAAGCCAAAACGGGTCTCCTCCAAAGAAACGGATTGAATCAGTTTTGTATTGAAAAGTTTATAACAGGTTTCCATATCCGTTAAGTTCAGGTTAGTAAACATGTTCGATAAAGTGGTCAGGAATTTATTTCCAATCGAATGCCAAAAAAACAAGATCCGGTGCGGATTACCGCCCATAAACCTTGAACCAAACACCACATCTGCAAAGCCTTTGATCACAGGCGCTAATAAGTCGTTGTACTCTTCAGGATCGTATTCCAAATCAGCGTCTTGAATCAGCAGATATTCCCCACTTGCATTCATTATACCCGTGTGCAAGGCCGCACCCTTCCCCATATTTTGAGCGTGCTTAAGATAAAGAATATCCATTTCTAAATTGACCGATATATAATCCTCAATCGCTTGCTCTGTCTCATCGGTTGAACAATCGTTGACGATAATTACTTCTTTGTTAATCCCATTGACCAATTGCACCGCTTTGATTTTATTTAAAATCAGGTGTATAGTCTTTCCCTCATTATACGCCGGAATGATAATTGATAATTTGTCAATGTTCATCATTGATTAAGATTAAGAGTCTCCCGAATCAGGATTCCTTATTATGTTTGCTGCAATATTCGCAATAAATATCCTAAACATAAAACAAATGTAATCACTGCCCTTTTTGTAGAAATCAAGTTGATCATAACCCAATTTGCAAACCAAGTCTAATAACTAAAGTATGCATCCAGAATCGAGTCAAAGAGAAGATAGAATTATCCAGATATTTATTTTTTGTTGCTTGCTTGCCTACCTGTTTGGCTGGCGAGTGCCCTTGATGGAGGTAGATGCTGTTCAATATGCCAATATTAGCAGGGAAATGTTGCAAAGCGGGCATTTTCTTCAGGTGTATGATCAGGGGAAAGACTATCTGGATAAACCACCCATGCTTTTTTGGCTCAGTTCATTGAGTATGTATTTACTGGGGGTTACGGATATCGCCTACCGATTGCCTTCCTATCTTTTTGCTATACTTGCTATTTATAGTACCTATCGTTTTGCCTTGCTGTTTTATAAAAAACAGATTGCCTTACTGAGCGCATTGGTGCTAGCTAGCTGTCAGGCCATGTTCTTGATAACCCATGATGTAAGAACCGATACCATGTTGATGGGCTGGGTAGCGCTCGGCATTTGGCAATTGGCCGCATGGTACAAAAACAGAAAATGGAGCCAGCTTTTTATGGCAGCCTTGGCCATCGCCGGAGGACTGATGACCAAAGGTCCTATCGCATTAATGGTGCCTGTATTTGCTTTTGCGCCTCATTTTATTTTACAAAGATCCTTCAAGGAATTGTTTCATTGGGAATATATCATCCTATTGCTGGTGATTGGTATATTGTTAATCCCAATGAGCATTGGCCTGTATCAGCAATTTGACCTTCACCCCGAAAAAATAATGGATGGACATTCAGGAACCTCTGGATTAAAGTTTTTTTTCTGGACCCAAAGCTTTGGCCGCATTACTGGATCTAACCCTTGGCATGAAAATGCTTCGTTTTTCTTTTTGTTCCAAAACCTTTTATGGGGCTTTCTTCCATGGACTATCTTTTTTATTCTTGGTTTGATCACATCCGTATCAGAACTCATCAAGAAACGTTTCCGCATACCCAAGGACGAAGAATGGATCAGCACGGGCGGGTTCATTATTACTTATTGTTCACTGGCCATCAGCCATTATCAATTGCCTCACTATATATATGTCGTTTTGCCACTGGCAGCCATCATTACCGGAAAATATGTTTATCAATTATTGTATCTGAAAAAACCAGAAAACTGGGGAAAACCACTTTTTATTTTCCATGCAGTCATTTTCTCTTTGATGACCATTGTACTTTTGATGTTATTATATTTTCCTTTCCCGCCCATCAACAAACTATTGTTCGCTCTCTGCCTGACAAGCATTTTTTTAATCATCCTTGCCTTCATCAAAAAATGGTTGCCCACGCCGCCTTTGCTTACCATGTGCGTACTTGTAATCCTCTTGATCAATTTATTTGTTGATAATGGATTTTATCCTCCGCTGCTACAATACCAAACAGGCGTGAAGGCAAGCGATATCATTAATCAACAGCAGCTTGATAAAGACCGTTTCTTTCTTTATAAAATCCCGGAACAAAGGAGCATGGCTTTTTATAGCAATCATTCGTTCAAACAAGTAGCAGACCCAGATACATTGAAGGTGAGCGACTGTTTGATGACCGATAAAAAAGGGTTGGATTCGTTGGATATGAAGAAATTCAAATTGATCTATGAAGGACAGTCGTTCCATGTAAGCATGCTTGACCTTAAATTCCTAAACCCGAACACAAGGTCAAAAAGCACAGTGCCTTATTATATCCTTCGGAAAGAATAGTTGTAGCCCAAAATTTGCAAACTGATTACGTTAAATCAGGGTCTTGGGTCAAGATGGGGAATGTGTTTTTGGGTAGGCCCAACTTTTAAAAACCAGGGCCCCAGAATACCCAACCAGCGAGCCCAATAAAATACCACCTAGTATATCCAGTGGAAAATGTTTGCCCACATAAATCTGGGCATAACAAATTATAAGAGCCCAAAGCCAGAGCCAATGCCATTTTTTTCCCGTCATGGAATAAATGCAAAAAAACCAGCACACCGCCAAACCAAAATGGTTGGCCGCATGGTTGGAAGGAAATGAATAAATACCGCCGCAGCCCACGAGGCTCCTCACCGTGTCATGCAACTGTGCATCCGCACAGGGCCTTATCCTGGCAAAAAATGGTTTTAAAATCCTCGCGGCAATGCTATCCGTTAGCACCACGGTAAGCCCGCTCACCACAATAAACTGTAAGGCTTTGGATTTTGCTTTTTTAATCACATAATAAAGCATAAAAGCATAGAGCGGAATCCATGTGAGCGGGTTTCGCATAGCCATCATAAAGGGATCGAGCCATCCTTGGGCAGTATCGCGGTTGATAAACACAAAAACGTTTTTATCAATCTTTTCAAGCCATTGAGGTAAAACCATAGTTATTTATATCAATAAAAGTATAGAATAAATTTTATTCCAAGGTTAAGCCCTATTAAACCCCAACCAGCAAATTTATACACGCAAATCATTTTTATACAATCAAACCAAAGCCAATCTTTGATTATGGAATAGTAATAATGGTTGTCAATGAAACTCATTTAAAGTACTTTCACTTTTCAAATGCATCCCACTGAAAAAATAAGGTGGGGTAGATTATTGGCCTCTTGATTAATTTAGAAGAACCAAATTAAAACTAAAAGAACCCATACCATCCTCTGATAAACTGCGCAAAATGGAGAATTTCGATATTGATACCGTTTTTGAAAAAAGAGATTTCAAACAAGAACCACTTTTAAAGGCAGAATATGAAAATTGCATTTTCAAGAACTGCGATTTTTCCAAAACAGACCTTACCGAGACCATATTCGAGGACTGTGAGTTCATTTCCTGCAATTTGAGTCTTGCAAAGCTTTTTAAGACTTCATTTCAGGATTGCAAGTTTCGTGACTGCAAAATGCTTGGACTGCATTTTGAAGACTGTAACAACTTTGGGCTTTCTTTCAGCTTCGAAAACTGTATTCTCAACCATTCTTCTTTTTATCAAACCAAAATAAAGAACACTGTTTTCAAAAACACCCAGTTCGAGGAAACCGACTTTACCGACTGCGACCTCACGGCTGCCCAATTTGAAAACTGTGATTTTAGAAATGCCCGGTTTGAAAATACTATTATCGAAAAAGCAGACCTGCGTTCTTCATACAACTATTCCATCGACCCCGAAAAAAACCGCATAAAAAAAGCCAAATTTTCTATTTCAGGTATCGCAGGTTTGTTGGACAAATATAATATCGACATAGCCCCATAGTCCTTCCACATCTTAACAAAATCAAACCCTCACAATTTAGATGAGACATTAAGTGCAGATTATTTGCCTTTACGCTTCCAAATTGTCGAAAAAAAATAAAGCCCTCCGGGAGGAGGGCTGCACTTAACAAATACCATTAACCATTAAACCTTATCCTATGAAAGTTTAAAAATACAAATTTCTTTTTATGAAAAGTTTTTTTCTAAATCTTTTTTTATTTTTTTATCAAATCATAGTTATTAAAAATCTTGAACAAGGTCAACGCATAAGTCATTAAGCAGCTATTTTAAAAATGATGTAAAAACATCAATCCGCAAAATAAAAAAAGGCGCAGGGATGAACCTAACGCCTATGACGATAAGATATAAAATAAAATATTTATGCGAAACGTTCTGACTGAGTGTTCGTATGGATCAAACGACGGCTTCTTTGCGCATACTGCGATTTGAATAGCCAGTTGACCAAAATACCGATACTATCTTGACTGCTTTTACTCTCATGTATTGGAGGAATCTCAAAATAGTCAGCATACTCAATTTCCATTTTTACTACGATAGACTGTCTATTCTCCATTCGCTCTTTAAGGTCTGCTATAGGAAATGGGAAATTGAATTTGTAAAAATTGCTGTAAAGGCAAGCTTTCCCTTGCAATTTTAGGTGGAAAGGTTTCCCTTTTTTAAAGAAATCGAGTTTGCATGGGAACTTCAGATCTTCTTGTTCGATATACTGAACCGGTCTGCTGATCACGAACCAAACATTGCCTTCTTCATCAGCCTTTGCTGAATCAACTACATAATTGGGCATTTGCATTTGCTGGCTGGTTTCAGGGAAGAACAGGGCAGTTTGAAGGTCTTGGATTTTTTCCTGGATTAATTTTACGGATGTTTCTTTAGTCATTGTTTTGGCGATTTGCCAAAATAGACCCAAGCTCCATACCAATTTTACGGGCTTTGATTTTAAGCCTATTACACACAAATCGCATAGTAATGTTTTCCAATGATGGGATTATTTTTCCAATGGAGATATTCTCAAATCGGATATCCACAGTCCGCTGGTTAGATATCCACAGCTATAGGAAAATCAATTTCTATTGTTTATCATAATCTCACTACAAAAAACAACAAACTATATTTTGATTATACAAGTTATTAACGCTTATACATAACCGATACTTGAATACAAAACCAATCATTAAAAAAATCTTTTACTACCACAACAATTGAAGATTTACTTACCCAACATGGCTACCATATTGGCACTCTCGATAGCCTGATTCTGGTTGAACTGTGTCGCGATACTTTTGATATTCACCAAATCAATGATGGTACCAACACCACAAAAACCGAGCGTAAGCAAATAAATAATGCCTAGAGCAATTTCATTGGTCACAAATCTTTGAATGCCCGCCACTCCGAAAAATCCAATCAAAGTGAGCAACATCAAGGTCTGCTGGTCTTTCCTTTTTCCTTGATAAAACATCAGAAATTGTTGTTGCTGTGTTTCGGACATGTCCTTTGTCAGATTCTGAATAAAACTGAGCTCATCGGGCTGAAGACCGGGAAGCATCATAAGCATTTGCTGCTGGTTCATAATGAATGGTTTTGTTTTTATTTGAGAAGAAGGGCTTTGTAATAAGATAAGCAATCGCTAATGTTGCAGGAATACCTAAAACATGCGCATGGAAAGATTGAGCCCAATCAAAGTGCAGCGCATAGTGGATGGCATGACCAATACCACACCCGGGACAGGATTGAAAGCCTATCAATTTGAATATGCAAAAAGAGCCCGCTTCTTTTGGTATATCCACAAAATAAAGAAATAATAGTGCCATTGCCCAAGCAATTTGTTCAAAATATATTTTCATACTGTTTGAAGAATAGGGTTAAAATTCGAGATTTACTTTTGTTGTCCTCAAGTTACAAACTTATCTTTTCCGAATTTCGCTGGCACCGGATATGGGAGCTAACCAGTAAAAAAGGTCCATTATGCTACCGAACTTAGTGTAGACTAAACAATTTCTACTTTTTTAGCTTTTATCCCGATCCCATTCTGTATCAACAACTGGTTAATCTCTTTCGAAAAACCAATCGCATTTGGGCCATCTCCATGAATACAGATGGTTTCTGCCAGTATAGGAATTTCCTTTCCAGATACAGATACCACGTTAGCCTTTTGAATCATTCTCAAAACTTGTGAAGCCGCAACGCTAGTATCACTAATCAATGCTTGCGAAGAAGTTCTGTGGGTCAGGCTTCCATCGTCCTGATAGGTTCTATCAGCAAACGCTTCGCTACAAGTTTCTAATCCCATTGCAGCTCCAGCACTTATCAATGCACTGCCCGAAAGCCCATAGATGATAATAGATGGATCCAAATCAACAATAGCCTTACAAATGGCTTTGGCCATTGTATCATCCTTTGCAGCCATATTGTACAATGCACCATGAGGTTTTACATGGTGCAGTTTCACACCCATAGATTGAACAATCGTATTGAGAACATTTATCTGCGCCATTACCATTTCTGTAATCTGCCCGGGTTTGAAATGCATTTCGGTCCTGCCAAAATTTTTTAGGTCTGGGAAAGAAGGATGTGCTCCGATAGCAATATTGCTTTTTATACAGGCATCGGAGATGGTCTTCATGGTTTCGGGATCACCTGCATGATAGCCACAGGCCAGATTCACAGAGCTGACATATTGAAGCAGTTCCAAATCTTTTTCGATATGATAAGACCAGAGTGGGCTACTCTCTCCCATATCACAGTTAAGATCCACTCTTAGCATACCAGAGCATTTAGATGTTCCCGGCAGGCACGTTCCAAAATATGCAAATCATTTTGCTGTGATAAAAACATTCTTTCAGCAACATCCAAATCTACCAATTTGAACTGCACATTATCACTGGGGCGAAGTTGCGCCAGCTTGGGCAAATGTGCCGCAATCACATTTCCAATTCGAGGGTAGCCCCCTGTAGTCTGATGATCAGCCATCAATGCAATCAGGTGTCCATCTGGCAATAATTGTAAGGTTCCATAACTGACCCCGCAAGAAACCATTTCAATCGGATGGCTTGTCTGCATCATATTCCCACGCAACTGATACCCCATCCGGTCAGAAGAAGGATGTACGATGAAATCGTTTTGAAGAAAATCGTATTGTGATGTACCGGTTAAATATTCCCACTCATTCCCCTTTATTATAAAAATTTCGTGCGGGTGCTTGTAAGTTTTTCTAACATTAACCCGCCATTGCAAAGGCATCAAGTTGTCCTGTTCCCTGAGCATACCAGCAAAATAAATACGGTTGTCTTTAAAACACAGGTCATCCCCTTTTTTCAATTGTCTTCCGGAAACACCTCCTGCTCCTGCTTTTAGATTGGTGCTATAACTGCCCAGCCATTTGTCCACCGCTATCCCACCATGTATCGCCAGATAAGCCACTGCTCCTTTTTTTAGTTGGGGAAATTGCAACACGGTATTCCTTCTTACCACAATGGGCGTCCACAAAGGAAGAGGTTCCTCATTCAGGCAGGGTGAAAAATCAGCACCCGCTATTGCAATCAAAGTATTTTGGTTAAACAAAATTTGTGGCCCGGGGAAATGCATTTCAATCACCGCTTCAGTGGGGCAATTACCAACCAGCATGTTGGCAACCTTTGCTGCATAAACATCCATGGCGCCCCCGGGATTGATGCCCCAATGGCTATAACCATACCTGCCCAAATCTTGAACAGTATCCAACAGTCCCGGTTTTATAATCGATAGTGACATGAAAAAAAAGGTTTATGCAGTTTGAAATAATATTGACAAATCCACTATTTCCAATTTTTCATTATAAGTCTTTAATATATTAGTTCAATGGCATTCTGCAACACAAATTAATTCACCAATACGGGATAGTTTTCAAATTCTTCCTTACTGATTTCATAGAATTTTACATGATCGCCCACATTCAGTACAACAGGTTGTTCCAAGTTTGGATTAAACATTTGCAGTGGAGTCCTGCCGATAATTTGCCAACCCCCAGGGCTATTTAAAGGATAAATTCCAGTTTGACTAGCTGCAATGCCCACACTGCCAGCTTCCACCATCACTGGTTTTTGTTTTCTGGGCATTACCAACCGTTCATCAATGGTGCCGAGGTAAGAAAAGCCCGGCAAAAAACCAATCATATACACTTTATATATCCTTGAGGAATGCAAATGAACCAACTCTTGTTTAGAAATATTCTTTTGAGCACAAACGAAATCGATATCCATACCAAAACCATTTGAATAACAGACTGGGATCTGGATAGTTTTCGATTCGGTTTCCTCATTCAATACAGATTCATGGAATGCCATTTCGAGACATTGATGGATAAACCCAAAAACTGTTTCAGATATTGCGTTCTTTTTTTTCATGATGATGGGGTCGTAATAAACGGTCAGGGAACTATAGGCAACAATAATATCTTTGATCCCATCAATGGCATGGTTGCTAAGCCAGGCACGCATGGCCAACACTTTGGCATTCACCTCTTCGTTAATATAACTGCCAAGTTCAATGGATGCCGCTGCATCACCAATCGGAAATATCTTATATGGTTGGCTCAATGAAATAAGAATGATTCTGTAATATAAAAATACTGATTGAAACTAAATGATATTTTTTGCTAAAAAACAAAAGGCTTCCATCACTGGAAGCCCGGTTTATAACAGGTAAAGGGGAAATTGCTTATTTACATCTGTGGCATCAACACCTTATCAATTACATGAATAACGCCATTACTCTGATAAACATCCTTAATGGTTACCATTGCTATACCAGCTTGCTCATCTTTGATAATCAGGTTTTTTCCTTTCATCATCAGCCAAAGTTTAGCACCGTTTACGGTTGTCAACATGCCAGTGCCATTGCCCCTCTTAATTAGTTCCTTGATGGCTGCGGCATCATATTTTCCGGAAACCACATGATAGGTCAATAAGTCAGTGAGCGATGCTTTGTTCTCTGGCTTCAGTAAATTGTCAACAGTTCCTTTGGGCAACTTGCCAAATGCCTCATTGGTTGGAGCAAAAACAGTAAAAGGACCGGCACTTTCCAAAGTGCTTACCAAGTCAGCGGCCTTGACCGCGGCTACCAATACGGTATGGTCCTTACTTTTCATAGCATTCTCCACAATATTTTTGGATGGGTACATGGGAGCACCACCCACTTCCACAGTCTTTTCCATTTGCTGTGCAAATAAACTTGTACTAAACATAGCAATGATCGCGAATGAGAATAGCTTTTTCATTTTAAAAAATTTTAGTTTAATATATTTTGAAAGACATACGGTTTATGAAAGTACTTGGATTGACAAAATCATCTTTTGAAGGAAATTTTTTCCAAGTATTACTGAATCCATCGCTTGCTTTATATAGTACCCCAACTAAGTTTGAGAAATAAAAAAAAGATGATGGCGAGTTGAAGTTTTATTGGCGTCCTAACAATTTTGGGTTCATTCCTATCCCGTAAAAATGAAATGTAAGCTGCGAAGTGGAGTTCCCTCCCTGAAAAGGTTGCCTAATTGGAAAACCAACGAAAATGATAATGAGAAAATCAATTCAGAAGAATAAAAAGATGGGAACTATATTATTTTGCCCATACTCACGACTTTAGTTGGTGTGGGGCTACCACCTTCTTTTTCCAGTGATATAGCAAAAGCCTCTGCCTTACCAAAGGATTTCATACGCTGCAAATGAAAACTTCCCTTATTTGTTTTAAGGATCAGCCCCCCATTGACGGGCACCCCGCCCACAATTGCCCAGAACTGGTATTGTTTCCCCTCTGGCGCATCGGGCAAACTGGTCGCATCAATAAATACATCCCCCGAATTTTGCAACCAGAATATTTTGGCCACTGCATCTGGCATGGCCTCCAATCCTTTTAACGAAACGGGTATAGAATTGGGGTCCGAAATAATCTTTCCATCATTCTCCATTTGCTTGTTTTGGCTAAGGGAAGTATGCAAAGCTTCGGTGGTACTTGCTAGTGCATCATCGGCTTTCTTGTATTGATTATAGAGAACAAAGTTGATAACCGAACTCGCTAAAAACAATATAATGGAAGCTGCTGCCAGCCATTTCCATCTGCTGCCAATCGAAATCGTTTTTGCAACAGGGGCATCGGATTGATCTAAGCCCAACTGATCAAACAAATTTTTCTTCACGCTGCCTGAAGCTGGTAAGGCATGGGCAGATGCATAGTCTTCCAAGCTGCGTTCGATCGAAGCCAGTTCAACAGCTACTTCAGGATATTTTTGTACCCATTGTTGCACCTGTAGATTTTCTTCCTCGGTGCAAAGCCCCATTGCATAGCTATCAAGCAACCCAGATGATATGATTTCGTTTATTTCCACTTTAATTATTAACCAATTTTTTTCTTAGTTCTAAAATTGCCGATCGCATCCGTGTTTTTACCGTCCCCAAAGGTATACCTGTTTTTTTTGAGATTTCATCCTGTGTAAACCCATCAAAATAAGCCATGTCAATTATTTTTTTATACTCGGGGTTCAACTGCTCTAACTGCCGTCTCAGCCCGATGGAATCAAATTGTGACTGGACCGATTTTTCATCCTTGATATTACTTACGGCATTTTCATCAGAAGAGATTTTTTGCTGGTCCTTAAACCCCTTGCTCCTTAATGTGTCGATGGTTAAATTTCGTGCAATATTGATAAGCCAAGTGAATAATCTGCCCTTCGAAGGATCATAGCTTTCAAACCGATTCCAGATTTTAACGAATGTTTCCTGCAAAATATCCTCGCTTAATTCCTTGTTACCCGTCATACGGAAAATAACCCCATTCAAGCTAGCTGAATAATGGTCGTATAAATAAGAAAAGGCCTGCTTATCCTTTATCTTTAGCAGGGCTATCAGTTCATCTTCAGTATAATGTATTTCAGGCAATCCCTTTTATGTATTTAAGCTGCGTAAAAATATGGATAAACATCAAATAGCCCATAATAGTTCACAAAACATCTCTGCTTTTATTAATAAAAAGAGCGCTCCAGGGAAACCTGAAACGCTTAACTAAACCAAATGCCTAACCGAAATTACTGCTGAACCACTTGCGACCTAAGCGATTCAACAATTTTCCCTACGCTGATCAATGCTGGGGTTGTGGAAGGCACACCTGCCTTATTGGCGCCAGCAAATAGGTCAACTTCAAAAGCATTGAAATCGCTATTGTCGGCCTTTTGATTCATTCTTGGGTTTTGGGCCGGATTATGAGCGGCAACCATGGACTTACCCCCATAACTATAGTCCTTTGCCCCAGTACCAACCGCTACAAAATCAGTCAGGTTTTTGCTCAAGGCCATAAAGCCTGTCAAATTACCCGAGCCCACTTCCGAAAGTAGCACCGTAAAATGACCATTTATAGCGGTGTCGCCTGCAATCACAAAAATGGTGCTGTCAATAATGTTGCGGATCAATAACCTTCCCTTCTCAATCATTTGGCCAGCATTGGCGGGATCGGATACCATTACTGTGCCACCCAAGGAATCATATAAAGTAGGGGCAGCGGTAGCTGGGCTATTGCTTTTTTTACAAGCACTGTTGAGGCATGCAAAGGAGGCCACCAAAATTAAAGTCGAGAATAGCGTTCTTGTTTTCATACTCATTGTTTTGTTGTTAAAAAATATTACTGATAAAGCGGTAAGCTTTGAATGAAAAAGAGTTGGATGCCATCGGACAACCACTTTGCATTTGTGATTCCGTGGGCATAAAGCGCTTGGCATCTGGGTAGTTCAAATCAACACGGAATTTTTCAGAAATTTTGTTTGCATCTGCCTGAAGTGGGGAAAAACTAAATACAACAATCCCTGTTTTAGGGTTGCACATTACATGGTCAACGCCTTTCTGCAGGTAAAGCCAGGTAGTGATCTTATCCTTCACTATATCATTAATAGGCTGATGAATATCAATGCGGGCCAGAACTCTTGTATGGCTATCCACCCTAGGTTTGGTTACTAAGTAAATATGCAAGCCCAACAGAGCTATCAATAAAAGAAGGCTCGATGTGGTCCAAATCAGGATTCTTTTTAAAGTTTTCGCTTTCATAAAAAGATTTTTGTTAAATCATTTACGAAAGCTGTTGGAGCTCGGATTTAGGTTTGTGAAAAAAAGTTCATGATTGCTGCAGAAGCAGGGGTAGACAGGAATAGTATGACCAAGCATATTTTATTATATCCGCACCCCCTAAGGCCGGAATCTGCGTATTTATCTAAAAATAATGTGCCTCCAGTATATTATTATCGATATTAAACCGTTATAGTACACAAATTCAATACAATGAAAAAAGGCTTGTTTTTAGTACTTTGTCTGTCATTCTTAGCTGTATTGGTTATTTCCACTTCTTCTTGCAGCTCTGGCTCAAGACTTGGATGCCCCAATAGCAAGAGAATGTCTGGTTATTAATCAATCAAAATCACAAGTCTTTTCAATAATATAAGATTATTGAAAAGGCTCATGAATATTCGATTGTTATAGCCCAATTTTCTGATCAACAATTTTTAAGATCTCTCCTTCCAATGCCATTGCTTGGCCTTCGATTTCTTTCCCCTTTTTTATTATATCTGCAACAAAAACTTTGTCATCATAATCTTTTGCATTGATGCGCACATTCATAAAGGCGCCCATCACCGCGCTGCGAGCACAAAGCGCCGCCACACCCGCATCGGATATTGAATTGGGATTCCCGATTATGGCCATCGCTTTAATTGTTTCCATTGCCGAATAAGATGCCTGCATTACTTTAAATGGAATCTCAATGGCAAACTTGGTTGCTGCCTGTATTGCTTTTGACCTAATCAATTTTTCTTCATTGGTGGATTTGGGTAATCCAAAAGCCATCATGATCTGATTGAAGGCCGAAGTATCGGCATCCACCAGCTTAATCAATTCATTTTTGTTTTGTTCCGCTTTCTCTGCCCAGTTGCTGAACTCCTCCCAGCGATTGTCCCATCCTTTTTTATGAGAGGAAAGATTAGCCACCATCGCTGCCAAAGAAGCCCCCAAAGTTCCAATATAGGCTGAAATAGAGCCACCACCTGGTGCAGGGCTTTCGCTCGCGGTTTCATCTGCAAAATCGCTCAAGCTCATACTTACCAACCGGCTATCCGAATTATCCATCAAAAGATATTCAATGATACGTTCCTCTGGTTTGAACTTGGCCAGTTCATCCAGACCCATTGATTTGACCGCAATCTTTATCAACTCTTTTTCTGAAACCCCAGTGGACCGCTTTTGTTTTTTCAGGAAATATTTCCCCGCATCGAGCATGGCCTTTAAAGGAATCAGGCCCACCAATTCACTTCCTGTGACCCTTATGCCACGTGCATCAGCTTTTTTGCAAACCTCATCAAAGGCTATATGCACCGGCGTGGTATTGATATTGGTGAGGTTCATGGAAATTTGTGCGATGCCATATTCTTCAATAAACCAACCAATGGCTTTCACGCTTTTCAATGAACCCGGAATGGTCACCGGTTTTCCATCGCTATCCAGCACGGTTTTGTTGTTTTCCTTTTTTACCCTACCGGCTTCCCGCACGTCAAAAGCAATCGCATTGGCACGGCGAACAGAAGTGGTGTTCAGGTTCACGTTATAAGCCACCAGAAAATCGCGGGCACCAATCACGGTAGCTCCTCGTTTTGCATCCATTTCGGCTGGACCAAAATCGGGCTTCCATTCCGCTTGCTTGATTTTTTTGAAAAAACCTTCGTATTCACCAGCACGTATAACCGAAAGATTGGTTCTGGATTTATCTGGTTGGGCTGCTTCATATAAATAAACGGGTATTCCCAACTCTTGCCCTACCCGTTTTGCAAGTTTGTTGGCATATTGGGCCGTTTCTTCCATGGAAATATTGGCAATCGGTATTAGGGGACAAACATCGGTAGCCCCCATACGTGGATGCTCTCCCTTGTGCTTGGCCATATCAATCAGTTCCCCCGCTTTTTTGATGGCACGGAAAGCAGCTTCCACAACAGCATCCGGCTCACCCACAAATGTGACTACCGTGCGGTTGGTTGCTCTGCCGGGGTCGGTGTTCAATAACTTTACCCCTTCCACCATTTCAATTTCGTGAGTGATTTGTTTGATGACCGATAGATCATTCCCCTCGCTAAAATTGGGGACACATTCAATGAGTTGCTGCATAAACCAGATTTATGCTTCAAATTTAGGGATGATTGTGATGAAAACCGTTTTGAAGGAACTAGTGCTCAAATTAATACTATTCTCCAATCCGGAATTGTTTTGCAAAAAAGTCAAGCTTTCATATTGAAACCATTGGCCGAATAAAGCGGTACCGTACAAGTGAGCGACGCAACGGATGCCCAGCCGAAGGGTGATGCTGGAGAAAAAATCAATCTTCTTCCACCAAATCGACGGTTTGCTTTTTATAGAATATCATGCCCAACATCATAATGACCGCGCTGGCAAGAATCACAAAAAAGAGGATGCCGTTATTAAATGATTGGAGGGTCAAAGACTCTGGGATTTTATAAAACAATAGGATGGTGATGAGACCACGAGGAATAAACATCACTTCTGGATACACACTTTCTTTTAGGAAAAATCGCAGGTAAAGATACCTGGCCAGAAAAAGCACCAGCACCAATGCACTACCGATGAGTACGACCTGTGAATTCAGCGCTGCATTGATATCAATTGAAAAACCGAAGAGTATAAAGAAGAACGTACGAATCAAAAAGGAACTTTCTGCCGTAAGCGAATGAAGTAAGAGCGTGGTCTCTTCTACTTTTTCCTTGGGGAAAAGCAAATCCAGTTTTTTTATTTTTACTAGTTCCCAGTTGTTCATGAACAAACCAAACACGAGGATGATGATGAGGGAAGGCAGATTGAACAATTTGCCGCCTTCATATAAAATAAGGAGCAAGGCAAAGATGAGGAAGAAGCGAACGTTGAGCTTTGACTTGGTGATGATCACAAACAGGATGATTGAAAAAACTAAAGAAAGTACAATGGCAATTACAATGCTTAGTAGAAAAGTACCCATCGCTTTGGTAGAAAGCACTTCCCCTCCTATAAAATAATTAAAAATCAGGATACCCAGGATATCACTGAAAGAAGCCTCATATACCAGAAATTCTTTTTTAGCCTCTGTGAGGTGGTGGAGGCTAGGAATTACTATAGAACTGCTCATGATCGATAACGGTATGGCATAAACGATACAACGGATTATTTCTTCATGCAACCAGTAATGCAGTGCCAAAGCAATGCCTGCTACCGAAAAAACAAAAATCACCAGCGCAGCAAAAAAAGAATCGCGGATGAGCTTGACCTTGCTGCGGTTCAACTTCAGATCCAAACCCGCTTCCAGCACGATCATAATCAAACCTACACTGCCCAATATCTCCGTAAGGTGTTCAGGAAAAACAATGTTCAGACCATAATTTTGAGTAATAACCCTAGCGCTGATTCCAGCCGCCAACAACAGCAGCACCGATGGTACGCGGATATATTTTGAGAGTATCGAAAAAATATAAGAAACAACAACCACGCTGCTAACAATAATAATAAGTAGTTCTGGGGATAAGTTATGCATGAGCGGTAGATGATTTAGTGAATAATTGCACCCTTTAACATCACCTGATCGATGAGGTTGGAGCCAAAAGCATAAGGCAAATAAGCAATGGAGGGAATCGGCTTTGTAAAAATCAGGTTTGCTTTTTTGCCTACGGTAATGCTCCCCAGTTCTTCGCCTAACCCCAACGCATATGCTCCGTTGATGGTAGCCGCATTGATGGCTTCTTCTGGCAACATCCGCATTTGGATGCAGCTCAGGGCTAGCATCAAATTCATATTCCCACTGGGCGAAGACCCGGGATTATAATCAGAAGCAATTGCAATGCCACAATTTGCATTGATCATTTCCCGTGCGGGCGGATAGGGCATACGCAGAAAAAAAGCCGCTCCGGGCAACAAAGTGGCAATGCTGTTCGATTGGCTAATGGCAGCGATGTCTTCACTGCTCATTGTTTCGAGATGGTCCAATGAAACTGCGTTCAGTTGAATGCCGGTTTGCAGGCCTCCCATACTGCTCAATTGGTTCACATGCAATCGGGGCTTGAGTCCATAAGTCATTCCTGCTTTACAAATAGTTTCCATCTCGGAGGTACTGAAGAAACCCTTCTCACAAAAAACATCAATATAATCTGCCAAGTTTTCCTTGGCAATCACAGGTAACATTTCCTTTATGATCAGATCGATATAACCCTGATGGTTTTCCCTGAAAGCCAAAGGATAAGCATGTGCCCCAAGAAAAGTGGATTTTATGCTTAAAGAAGATTTCTCCTTGAGTTTTTTGATAACCCGTAGCATTTTCAATTCTCCTTCTACCGTTAACCCATAACCGCTTTTGATTTCGATTGCCCCCGTACCGAGCTTGCTCAACTCTTCCAGTCTGACCCAAGCCTGACTGAACAATTCGTTTTCCGAAGTTTCATTGAGTTTTTTTGTAGAGTTGAGTATGCCCCCACCCTTTTCATTGATCTCAGCATAGCTCATCCCTTTTATCTTGTCAACAAATTCGGTTTCTCTGGTGCCGCTAAAAACAAGATGGGTATGACTGTCGCACCAAGCCGGTAGTATGAACTGACCTGACACATCCATTTGATCTGACCCTTGGCGATCGGTCGTGGGTAGCTCAGCCATTGACCCATAGGCAGCAATTTCATCATCCTCAATAATCAGATAAGCGTTGGGGATAGTAGGCAACGCACTTATTTCCTTTCCACGCAGCAGATGGCTTTCCGTTCTAGTGCCAATAAGTTGCTTAATATTGGTGATCAACATTGAAGACATGCGGAAAGTTAGGAATTTCTTTTGGACTAAAAGAGCCAAGCAAATGCAAAAAAATGCCCCGCGATTTGCGGGGCATTTGATAACCTAAATATGGAAATATTATTTTACCATCTTTTGCCGCTGCTTCTTCCGCCGCCGCCACCGTAGGAATTACCACCACGGCTGCCGCCACCACCGCCACCGGTTCTTGCTTCCCTTTCTCTAGCAACAGTAACAGAAATAGCCCTTCCTTCTATTTCTTTATTGTTGAGGGCAGTCATAGCTGTTTTGCCTTCATCTTCTGATGGCATTTCAACAAAGCCGAAGCCACGGGACCTTCCGGTTTCCCTATCAGTAATGATTTTGGCAGAAGATACTTCGCCATGTTGGCTAAACAGGTTGTTTAAGTCTTCCTCAGTTGTGTGGAAGCTTAAATTCGAAACATAAATGTTCATAAAATCTAAATAATTATTAAATAAAAAATAAAATACCTGTGGTTAATTGTAAAGCAAAAAGTAAAGAAGAGAAAAATTTACCGGAGGGGAAAAATTTGATTCGTTCGGTACTGTGTGCTTGCACAGCTTAAAACACACCTAAAGATAATCAAATAAACCACAGTAGTGGGATTTATTATTATTATTTCCAAAATCGGCATTTAACACTAGCCAAGCAAGGTTTTACAGCTCCAATCCGCCCAACTCCTTTAAATAGTCGTATTGTAGATCCTCGTGGAGCGTTTCAATGGCCTTTTTTATCTTTTTGAGTTGTGACTGATACAAGTTGACCAACGCCGTACTTTTTGCGTAAGGGATACCCGAACCGTTCAAGACTGCACAAAAATGGGTTAACAATTCAATCTCCACCGTTTTCGAGCCTGCATAACGGATATGCTTATTAGCAATGCGTAGGATTTTCCGGATACTTTTTTTTGCGAAATATAAATTTTCTTGATTGACCTTTTCAAACTGCTCATCGATTTCCATTTTCACATTGTTGATATATCCTGGCTCATCGTCCGCTTCAAATAGCAAGAAACTGAGCAATTCCTTATTCTCTTTTTTAAACCGGGCCAATTTTAGGCATATATCCAACAACTGGGCGGAGGGAAGATTAGATAATTCCTGCTTTAATTCGTTAATAGAAGATGCTTTCATATACCTTTTATTACAGTTTGGAGGGGACAAAGGCTTTCTGAAATACCCCCTACCCAACGCTCTACCTCTTTACAATCCAGATCAATCGTTTGGTCCTGCAAAATTAACAGGTATCGTTATCCGAAAACCGGTCAGTGATTGATTTCCTTGCTCAAAGCCCCAAAGAAAATCGACCCGTAATACTCTTAAAATATTTTCCAACCCCACATAAGTTTCGAAATAGTTGCTGTTTTGATTAATATAAAAACCATTCGCCCCAGCAACCAAGTGCCAGTTCCATTTCCTTAATAAGGGAATCTTATTCGTGATCAGACCGTTGAAATGATGACCAAGATGAGCGGCTGCATAAAAAGTTGCTTTGTTGCTATATTGATAATAAGGCAGCAATTGGAAACTATTGGAAAAATCCGATGCAATAATAATCTGGTTGCCGTTAAAATGGTTATAGTCAGGAGTGAATAATTTGTTTGTGTTCAAGAAACCCCCTGCCGATAGATTATAACTCAAAGTACCTGCCAATTTAAAATTGAGGTTTTGGTTAATACCGAACTGCCATTTGGAGTAATCAACATTACTACCAAAAATGTTTGGAACTCCCTGAATATATTGCAGTGAAAACCTTGGGTATTTTGAACCCACCATTATTTTGCGGTCGGGGAACTCAATATAGCGTGCCCCTGGCTGCCAGCTAATTTCGGCACTAGCAATCAAAGCGCTGTTATTTGGCATAGCCACTGAATCCAGACCAATCGGATAGTTTGGAGTATACTCCCTGGTTGCCCAATTTTTGAAACTATAGTTGGTCGTATTCTGCAATTGAGTACGGTTTTGGAACTGAAGACCTGCCGAAAACCGAAAACCATCACCAAAGGCTTTGCTATAGTTTGCCCTACCAAACCAGGCCTCATACAATTTCATATAATTACGTTCCCAAACCAAAGTAGAAACCGAGTTGTACAACGGGGCAATCGGATTCTCATTATTAAATTGATATACTCGCCGCCCCCCTGCAATACTCAAAGAAGATAAGAATTTTTTTCCGTAATTGTAGTTGAGGACGCCATATGCATTCAAATGCCGGTTGCTAAACCCGTAACGCAGTACGGGTGAAAAACTGATATTGCGCCTAGAGAAATTAGTACCACTATCCAACCGCTTAGTATAAGATGCCCGCCAGTTGATAGTCCAGCCTTCCACGGTATTAAAGCTAACCGCCGAAAGCAATGAGGGGAGATTGATCTGTGTTCTTGTTTTTTCCTTATTGATATTGGTACCCGTTAGCAATAAACCCACTGCGGTTATCTTATTCCGGATCCGGTCGAGCGAGTCCAGATAGTGTGGGTCTTTTCTGGCTTTTTCAAGACTATCTTTTTTATGGTAGTCCTTCACTTCGTCAATCTGAAGGGGAACGGGACGAATAGTATCCCAATAATCGGCCGGTTTTTTGTTAGCACCTTCATTGAATTTTAAAAAGGTATTATTAAAATATTTTTTTTCGAGTGAAGGATCCAAATCAAACTTTGAATACACGTTCACAAAACTGCCATAGGCATCGAAACCAAAAATTTTTACTGATGGATAAATAACCTGCGATTTGATGACCCATACATCCTTATCATAAGGTACATATAACTGCTCAATGCGAAGCGTATCCACAAACTGCATCTGCGATTCTTTCGTGAGCATCAATTGCAGACTATGGATCCGCCAGTCACCATCTGTAATCTCGATATACCCACTGAACAAAGGCTCAAACTTTCTTTTGGGAATTACTTTGATTTTGTCCACTTCTTTCCCATCCTCAAAAAAACTTCCTTCAAACTTATATTTATAATAATTCAGTGCTTTGTCGGCGATGGGAGAAATAAACCCACGGGGGTTGAGGTTTCTTCCAATCGGGATATTGTTTTCATAAAAGGAAATAATCTGGGGGGCACTGAACCCAAAAGCATCACTTTGTCCGCTTACCTTGCTCGAAACCACCTCCACCTTTGTTTTATTGGGTCTTTGGAAAGTATATGAAGCGATGGTTTCTGAGAGATAAACGATTTTCTTTTTGCTGGTATCCCCATCTTCAAAATCTACTTTTTGCCCCATAAATTTTTTGGGGTAATCGCGCAGCCGGAGTTGCCCCTTGATATATACTTCACAACGGAAACGATCGACCTGGTTCAGGTAATAAGGTCTTTTTTTGATCGCATTGCGAATAATCTCATAAGCGGGATCTTCCCCGCCCGGTTTCACCACCACCTCAGAGAGTGTTAGCTGCTGTAGCGAAAGTGAAAAATCGAGTGATATCGGATCGGTGCCAACCGTAATCTTTTTCTCTTTTCTTTCATAACCCACATATTGGCAAACGATCGTGTATGTACCGGGATTCAGGTTTATAAAATATTTCCCTTCGTTATTGGTTGTGGTTCCCCTAGGTGTGCCCTTTACTAAAATGGATGCAAAAGGAAGCAAATGTCCCTTATCATCGGTAACGATTCCAGATACCTTGCCTGCTTGAGCATGTAAAATGGAGGAAAGTATAAGTGTAATAAAAAGCAGTTGCCTCATGTTCGGTTTCTAATGTAAACGAAAATAAGACGAGAAAGGTTACCAAAAAGTGAAAATCAACAGTTCTACGATCACTTTGTCATGACCGCTTCAGCAACTTGATATAGGATCCGGTCAATGCAGCAAAACCCGCTACCAAGGCGCCAATCAAAGCGGTTATCAATATGAGGAGCATGGAAGAGTTTCCCAGTTGAAAAATCTGCGCCATTTTTTGAGAAAGGATGCTGTTGTTTTTGGCATCAATCCAAAAAGCCAATATGCCCCATAATAAGAACAGCCCTAAAAAACCAGACAGAAATGACTTCCATGGAGCCATGGGAATAATGACGCTTACCAATATAGCCGCTATTGCGATGGACCACCAAGGCAGATACAATCCTGCCGCAAAACTCAGGAGCGACGTTAATAATAAAGCAGATACAAATTTGATCATCGTTTATAATTTTTGAAATACGATATACGATTTCAGTAATTCTTGACTTTTTTAATTCTATGATGACAAGGGCTATAATCAATCATAGCTTTTCAATTCAAATTCTTCGATTGAAGCAAAACTAATTTCCAAACTCCATCTTGAATTTTATCCTACTGTCGCCCGATTCCGTTCCCTTCATCATCCATAAAAGATAGTATTTACCAATAGCCCAGCTATCCACAAAACTATCATAATAAATACTGCCGGGATTGCCACTTTGCCCACCCGGATATACTCCATAGGCTTGGGTACTATCGGTCAATGAAACAACCATACGCCAACTGGGACCATGATCTGATGTGGCCGCATTGATGCAATGGGTGCCACCACCGATGGGCAAATGCAAACGGCTAAACGCATCTAACTTCGCCAAATGAGTGACTTTAGTGTCTTTATATTTCCCCCATTCCAGTCGTCCTTGATCCTCTATTTTCTGAAGGGTATCTGAAGCTTTTTTGAAACTGCCACTCAGCAAATCTTGCAAAGTTTCTTTTTCCGGTGTACCAATATCATGTAGGAATTTCAGGCTGCTATCATTAATCACCGCTTCCAATAAAGCACTAGCAACGGGGTTTGCCATCGGCAATTTTGACTTTGACAGATCTTCATGCCAGCATTGGTTTGCGAAATATTGCCATGCCAGTGCAAAAACCGTAGCTCCCTTTTCCTGTACATCATTTCGGAAATCCCAGCTCTTAAGTATATCAAAATATTTTTTCCCTTGCTCACTCAAGGAGTCTAGGTTCATGTATTTTAAAAAGAGAGGCACCGCCATCTCTGCAAACACATTATAGTTCTCCGTTTGCAGTTTCATCATATCCTCTGGTGTAATATCATTCATGTGGGAGAGATACCTGTTGATGATCAACCCTCGATAAGGGGGGTAGGAACCTCCCAAATAATAGGGATAGGCTGCAGGATCTGCAGGCAATTGATTGGCACTGCTCACAAAACCACGCTCAGGGTTTATCTGGTGCGGGTTCTCATTCTGAGGTATATTCCCCTGCCACATATAAGAGCTATCAATACCCGGCATCACAAAATCGCCCTGCCATTTCCATTTGGCGGGGAATTCGCCCTGGGCCCAGATAGCAATATCGCCACTGTTTTTTGAGGCGAAAACAAAATTCTGTCCGGGTGTGTGCATCCACTTGATGGCTTCCAGATAATCCTCATAATTCTTCGCATGATCGAGTCCGTTAAAAGCCATCAGTTCATTGCTGGGGTCGTGGGCTTTCCATCTCACCGCATAATAACCGCCGTCTGTTCTACCTGCGTTGTATTTTTTATCGTACATCACTGGGCCAAAAACGGTGTAAGCCACCGTGTCGATAATTTCAGCCTGCCCCTTTACCCCAATATGCTCGTAGCGAAATTCCGTTTGTTTCCATTCACCATTGAACCAATACTCTTTCATGCTTTCGTCCCTAAACTTCATTTTATAATAGTCCCTCACATCCCGTTCTGAATTGGTAACGCCAAATGCACAACTATCATTAAAACCAATGATGATGCCCGGTGCCGCAGGAAAAGAAACCCCGTAGGCATTGAGCCCCGGCGCAGAGAGTTGCATTTCGTACCAAAGTGAAGGAAGGTTTAATCCCAAATGCGGATCGTTGCATAGAATGGGTTTGCCTGATTTTGTTTTTTTACCACTCACGGCCCAGTTATTACTGCCGTTTTCGGGATGCGGCTTATCAGAAACAAAATGAACAGAATCCTTCATTCCCAAATACAGCGAATCCTCTGAAGCAGGGGCTGTCACCGTTAATGCAGGCTTTGGGTAAACCGTCCCTTTGGGAACAATCGGATCTAAAGAATCCTGAGCAAGTGGATATATTTTTGCAAAGTCCAGTAACCCAAAAGCAGTTTTTGCATTGGTATGCTCAAAATCTTGTTCATAGCCCGCTAACTCAAACGACATATATTTTAAGAACAAGGCCGTTTTAAGATTGGTCCATTTTTCAGGCTTATAGTTCAAAAGTTTATATTCAACGGGCAATTCACTTTCCTTCAAACTAGCGATATAACTATTTACACCCGCTGTATAGGAATCGCATTGCGCTTTTGTGGTTTCATTCTTTTCCATTTCCTTTTCCGCAATTTCTGCCGCATATACCATCCCAAGCCTCCGCCGGTCCCGATCATAATTGATAGCCTTGGGGCCTATCAGTTCGCTAATGCGCCCCGCCGCGGCATACACTTCAAACTCCATTTGCCAAAGTCTAAACTTTGCGTGCAGATACCCTTGTATAAAATAGGCATCGTTCTCATTACTGGCAAATACATGCGGCACCATGCGCTCGTCAAAATAAACATTTGCTTTTCCACTGAGACCAGGAAATTTTAAATTCTCATTAAAATTAGCATCCACCGGTTCTGCATTTTGCCAAAAACCTTGCTGCGGGCTCATAAAGCTGCCAATGGGAGGCAATGTCTTATCGCCAATATGCCATTCCCTGTTGAGAGAAAAAAGCAAAAAGACCGTTATTAAAAGAGAAACCGAAAAACTAAGAATTCGCATAAACAAGTAAATATGTTTAAAAGTAAATTATTTTTGAGATTTATGATGTTGCATGCAATTGAACCAAAAATTAAATCATGCAGTAGCATTGACAAAATAAAATAACGAAACCCTAAAATACCGATTACCAAAAGCCATTTGCTTTATTAATGCAATAATGATGGATGGCTGTTCTTATTTTTAGAACCAGAAAGCTGTCGAATCGAAATACCTTTTATCGGTTAGATGTATTTTAGCTTAAAAAAAACAAATATCCTATTAAAATGATTAACCCAAAAATCATGGAAGAAACAAGTTCAAAAAATATACTTGGCCTACAATTGCCCACTGACCCAAGATGGGTGGACCTGGCCAGCATTTCCCTGGAAGAAATATTGACCGACCATGCTTATTGCGAGCAAAAAGCAGCGGCCAGTTGCATGTCGCTCATTCAAAGATATCCTTCCAAAGAAAGATTGGTGGAAGAATTATCACCGATTGTTACTGAAGAATGGGGACATTTTCGTCTGGTACTGGCCGAACTCCAAAAAAGAAAACTCAAACTAGGAAAGCAAAGAAAAGATGAGTATGTAAACAAGCTATTGAGCTTTCAACAAAAAGGAGGAGGGGAAGAAGGGCGTTTTCTGGACCAATTACTTACCATGGCATTGATAGAAGCAAGGTCATGTGAACGCTTCAAGCGATTGAGTGAGGGGTTGGATGATGAGTATCTGAGAAATTTTTATCGGCGCTTTATGGAAAGCGAGGCAGGTCACTGCCATTTGTTTATTGAGCTTTCTGAAAATTATATTGACAAGACCAAAGTGCGCAAGAGATGGGAGGAATGGCTGAAATACGAAGCCGAAATCATCAAAAATCTTGACATCCGAGGTGACCGCATTCATTAATTGTGTAATAGGCCAATACAAAGGTCTTTATAAACATATATGACAACGCACCCGTTTGCGTAAAAAATGCGGAGCATTTAAAAAGTTAATGCAAAAACATTTACTTTGCCTAATCCTTTCTAATCTTAAAAATATTAAAATGAACCGTAGGGATTTCGTGAAAAATTCAGCCTTGGCTGCCAGTAGTGTTGCCATCCTCCCATCAGGAAATTATAATAGCGATACCAAGAAAGTGAGATTGGCCTTTATCGGCACGGGTTTACGAGGACAAAACCATTTGGACAATGCGCTGCACCGCACGGATGTGGATGTGGTTGCTATTTGTGATGTGGATGACCATATGCTTGGGATGGCCACCGAGATAATAAAAAAATCTGGTAAGCCCATGCCTTCGATTTTCAAAGGTGACCCCTATGCCTACCGGAAAATGCTTGAACTAAAAAACATTGATGCGGTTTTGATAGCCACCCCTTGGGAATGGCATTGCCCCATGGTGATCGACAGCCTTCAGGCTGGTATTAAGTATGTAGCGACCGAAGTGGTTCTGGGTATAACCCTCGAAGACCACTGGAATGTGGTACGTGAGGCAGAAAAGCAAAAAGCGAATGTGATGATGTTGGAAAATGTTTGCTATCGGCGTGATGTGGCAGCCATATTAAATATGGTAAGACAAGGTATGTTTGGCGAACTGCTGCATTTGCAAGCCGGATATCAACACGATCTGCGTGGTGTAAAATTCAATAATGGTTTAAACCATGAAGGTCCTGGTGTGGAGTTTGGCGAAAAAGCTTTTTCTGAAGCCAAGTGGCGTACCAATCATTCCGTTCATCGTAACGGTGACCTCTACCCTACACATGGAGTGGGGCCAGTAGCCATGATGATTGACATCAATCGTGGCAACCGCTTTTTATCCTTATCGTCTTTTTCAACCAAAACCCGCGGACTTCATAAATATATTGTGGACAAAGCCGGCGAGAATACACCAAACGCCAAAGTAGAGTTTCGGTTAGGCGATATCGTTACCACCCATCTTAAATGTGTAAATGGCGAAACCATTTTATTACAGCATGACACCAATAATCCCCGCCCCTATTCATTGGGCTTCCGCGTACAAGGCACTAAAGGTTTGTGGATGGACGTGAACAAATCTCTTTATATCGAAGGTGTAAGCTCCAAGGAAGATGTTTGGGAAGATGCAAAACCCTATCTTGAAAAATATGACCATCCACTATGGCAACGTTGGGGCAAAGGCACAGAAGGCGCTGGTCATGGCGGCATGGACTTTTTTGTGCTACACGCATTTGTGGAAGCAGCAAAAAGAAGGGTGGCTACCCCCATGGATGTATATGATGCGGCCGCTTGGAGCGCTATCACTCCATTGAGCGAGGCCAGCATTGAACTGGGCAATCAAACTGTGGACTTTCCCGACTTTAGCAGTGGCCAATGGATGTATAGAAAAAACAATTTTGCAACAACAGACGAATTTTAAATCGGCATTTGAACAATAATATCATATTAAAAGCAGCCGCACAATTCCTGACTGTACAAGATGCTATTACCGTAGAGCAACTTGGAAACGGCCTTATCAATCATACGTACAAAGCAAGTGATGGCAAAAAAACGATTGTATTGCAGGCAATCAATACAACCGTATTCAAACATCCCGAAGATATTGCTACCAATTATCTACAGATTTTTGGGCATTTACAAAAAAACAATAGCCTGATCAAGATACCACCGCCCATTGTATCGAGCAATGGAAACCTTATTTGGAGAGACGAAGCCAATAGAGCTTGGCGAGCTACCCTTTTCGTGAGTGGTTCTTATTCGCCGATGCTCGCAGCCGATGAAAAAGCAGCATATACGGTAGCGAAAAGCTTTGCCTCTTTTACTCATGCACTGGCTACCATTGATATCCATAGCCTGAAAGAAATCATACCCAACTTTCACAATCTCTCTTTCAGGTACCACCAATTTGAGAAGGCTGTGGCCCATGCATCACAAGATCGGTTATTAAAATCAACCCATATCATCGCGGAGTTGAGGCAAAGAAAAAAACTGGCTGATTTTTTTGATGCCATCCTTCATCATCCCCAATACCCAACGAGGGTGATGCACCATGACTGCAAAATCAGCAATATTCTTTTTGACCAAAAAACCAATACGGTTATCTGCCCCATCGATCTGGATACGGTAATGCCCGGCAAATATTTTTCTGACCTCGGGGATATGATCCGTTCCATGACCTGTACAGAGGACGAGAACAGTATTGAATGGGAAAAGATTGACACCCGTCCTGATTTTTATAAAGCAATCATCAAAGGGTATCTCGATGGCATTGGGGATATACTCACGGAAGAAGAGAAAAAGAATATCCATTATTCAGGGTTGATTCTTATCTATATGCAATCAATCCGTTTTATTGCCGATTTTTTGAATGGCGACATCTACTATAAAACAAATTATAAGGAACAAAACCTAAACAGGGCACTAAACCAATTGCTATTATTGGAAAGGCTGGAGAAATTTTTGGAACAAGAATATTCCTTTAACCCATATGCCAAAACCTATAGTGCCATATAATCGAACCGTAAACCCTACCCGATAATCCTCAACGAAAAAACCACAACCACTTTTTTGATAATCAGAGTTGAGTGCATTTATCCTTAATAGTAAAGGATATGATAAGCCTCCATCATTACAGTTAATACCCATTACAATTTTCGTTTGTTCCATATTTATTAATCGTATATTGAATTTCATTTCAATTTTTTTATAGAAAATATGGGCGAACCATCATCAATGAAAAGCAAGCTGGGACTGTGGGCTACTACCTCATTGGTGGTTGGGAACATGATTGGAGCCGGCATTTTTATGATGCCATCTGCATTGGCTGCTTATGGGGGCATTAGTTTGGTGGGTTGGATTTTTTCAGCCTTAGGTGCATTTTTGATGGCGATCGTATTCAGCAGACTGAGCAAGTTATTGCCGGGTGTTAACGGTGGCCCTTATGCGTATACTCGTCGTGGCTTTGGCGACTTTATGGGTTTTTTAGTGGCTTGGGGTTATTGGATATCCATTTGGTGTACCAATGCAGCCATCGCCGTATCCTTGGTTAGTGCCTTAAGCACTTTTTTACCTATATTGAATGGCGCACATTTATCAAACGCCATCGCTTCTGCATTTACGGGATTGAGTGCCATCTGGTTTCTTACCTGGATCAATACTAGGGGCATCGTCACTTCGGGGAAAATGCAACTGGCCACCACCATTCTAAAACTGGTTCCACTTGTTGTGATTGCATTTGCTGGACTATTCTTTATAAAACCGAGCAATTTTGTCCCTTTCAATATCAGTGGGAGTTCTACTTTCTCGGCTGTCACTGCAACTGCAGCTATGACCCTTTTCGCATTTTTAGGTATTGAATGCGCAACCATCCCGGCCGGCAATGTGGGCAATCCTGAAAAAAATATTCCTAAAGCAACCTTGATCGGCACTTTGATCACGACCTTGGTTTATATATTGGGCACTGTTAGCGTATTAGGCATCATCCCCGCGGCAAGCCTGCAACACTCAGTAACCCCTTTTGCTGATGCGGCAACAAAAATTTTTGGCAAGGGTTCACAGTACTGGATAAGCGCTGGGGTAGCCATTGCCGCGTTTGGGGCATTGAACGGTTGGATATTGATACAAGGCCAGATACCCTATGCTATTGCCAAAGACAAACTTTTTCCAGCAATTTTTGGCAAGGAAAACAAAACAGGCACTCCTTCCAATGGCATTATCATTGGCAGTGTATTGGTATCGTTGATCATGATTATGAATTATACAAAAGGGTTGGTGGAACAGTTCCGTTTTCTCGTCCTACTTTCCACTCTTACCTCTTTGGTCCCCTATCTTTTTTCAATGGCCTCTTATATCATTATCCGTCTGCAACAAAAACAGGTCAATAATAAAAACATGGTTTCTTCAATCATGCTGGCCTTGTTCGCCTTTGCTTTTTCGTTCTGGGCGATTGCAGGTGCGGGACAGGAAATCGTATACTGGGGATTTTTATTATTGATGGCAGGGGTTCCTTTTTATGTATGGATTATTAGGAACAAAAAAACATAACGAATTATTATTAATTTATTTATTTCGCACTCTAAAAATATAAAACAACCATGACCATTACCGCCCATTCTGAATTTGGAAAATTGAAATCGTTGTTCATTAAAAAAGCAGCCGATGCTTTTATCAGCGATCAACATATTGAGGAAAACTGGCAGCATTTAAATTATTTGGGAAAACCTGATTTCAATGAGGCGGTAAATGAATACCAACAATTCGAATCCATACTGAAGGCGCAAGGCGCCCATATATATTATTTACCACAGAACGCGGAAGTGAATATGGATTCCATCTATTGTCGGGATGCGGCCATAGCGACCAACAAGGGCATGATCATCTGTAATATGGGCAAGGCAGCCAGAAACCACGAACCCATTGCAGAACAAAAAGCCTTTATCAAAAACCATGTTCCTGTGCTCGGCATCATCGAAGCACCGGGTACGGTGGAAGGTGGTGATGTGGCCTGGCTCGATGAGCATACCCTTGCTGTCGGCCACACCTACCGTACCAACGAAAATGGTATAGAGCAACTTCGTGCATTATTAAACCCAATCGGGGTTGATCTAGTCGTTGCTTCATTGCCACATTATAAAGGAGAGAACGATGTGTTCCACCTCATGTCTATATTTAGTCCGGTGGATAAAGACTTGGCTGTGGTTTATTCTCCATTGATGCCCATTGCTTTTAGGAACCTTTTATTGAACATAGGTTATGATTTGGTAGAAGTACCGGATGATGAGTTTGAATCTATGGGTTGCAATGTGCTGGCGCTTGCCCCACGTGAATGTCTGATGGTAAGAGGCAATAGCAAAACAAAAGCCTTGCTTGAAAAGTCGGGCTGCAAAGTAATTGAATATACGGGCAAGGAAATCAGTGTAAAAGGCGGTGGTGGACCAACCTGCCTCACCAGACCGATTGAGCGATTTATATAAACAAGAAGGCTAGTTGCCTCTTATGGTTTCTGCCATACCTAATTTAATATGGCTGATTGGAATTTTGAGTTGTGATTTTTTATACCAAAAATAAATTTAATAGGCAGCTATTATTCGTCAAACGGAGACCGTCAGACGAATAATATCTAGTAACTATCTTACAGTACATCTGCTTCTTCAAAATCAAATTGCGATTTTATGTCTTTTACCAAATCCTTCATGGGTATTTTTTTCTTTTCCATCAATCCCCCGTTTTCCCATTGGTCGAAAGATTTTTTTATATTATTTCGTTGGGATTCTTTAATCTGTTCCATCAATTCATCAGTAATCTCTTTTTTGTTCTTGTAAATCGAATCCAGTTTATCGAATTGCAATTGCTTTTCCCTGCGCATTTCATTTTCAGAGGCAGCCATTTGCAAGAGTTCGATTTTCGCCAGTGCCACGTCATAAGGCCCCGCACTCATCATCAACTTGGACAGGATAGGGCCTACTTCCATCAATATAATCAACAGGGAAATAAATAGCTCTGCCCAGAAAATGCTTGGCTCTTGGTCGGACAGGTCTGACAAGGCTTTGTTTCTTTCCAAAAAACCAAGTTTGGAAGAAAGTTCAGTTTCGAACTGTTTGTGCCTCATATCCAAATTTGCTTTGGAACTGTTGAGAATGCTGTCCTGATAACCTATTTTGCTCGCAATCAACTTTAGTTCGGGTGAATATTGAATCATTGCAGCTTGATAAGCCTGTTCTTTTAGTCTGGTCAGTTTATCAATTCCACGGTGCAGGGAGCCACCGGTTCCATCCGCCTCCTGCACATAGGCCTGGCGCATCCTAGCCAAAGTATCTTCAATCGCTAATTTTCTATTGCTGAGTGCGGCCCTTTCCTGCATGGCATTCTCCATTGCTGTTTTGTTCTCGGCCAATAATAGACTATCATTCAGCAAAAGTTTTTTGTGCTGGTTCTCCGCCATTTTTACATCCACTTCCTTTTCAAATATTTTTAACTCCAGTGGCCTAGCAATGGTGATGCCAATCAATAATGCCAGCAATATCCGTGGTACGGCCATCCAAAATTGCTTTCTTGCACCGACACCATACTTGCGCATGGTAGAGACCAAAAAACGGTCGAAATTAAAAATAATGAGCCCCCATAATATCGCAAAACCAAGTGCCCATGCCCAATTATTGAAAACGCTATAGATGGCATAGCCTGAAGAAAGAGAGGCCAACGCAAAGGTGGCCAAGATCACGCCGCCCAAGCCAGCGTACTTGGTATGCTCGGAAGGATAATCCTTCAGCAACTGCTGATGCGCACCTGCGCACCACCATAAAAAATGGGATTCCGTTTTTTTGTTGCCCGCTCCAAACGAATCGTAGGTGAACAAGCCATTTAGCTTGCCATGGTCATTAGCAGCCATAATAGTTTAATTAAAGTAAAAAAATGAAATAGGTATTGGTTGAAGTGGGAACTGACCAAGAACGGTCAAATACCAGAGAAATTGCAAAAGAAACCTTAAAACCTGTAGCCTAGCCGATTTTATGAATCGGCAGTTTCATTGCAAACCCCTTGGTTTATCGAGATCTATCGTCATAAACAACTATCGTCCACATCAAAAGATGACCAGTTAGGTAAATTTTTCGTGTATCATCATTTTTGCTTTATCTTTCATCTATAGTACAGCCCATCTTGCACATACATTCATTAAAACAACACATCGCTTTATGAGAAAGGTCCTTTTTATTTTTCTATCTATTTGCTCTTTGCAATTGAATGCCCAAAGAAAAGCAGCTAGCGAAACCCCACCAGTAAAAGATGATAAGCCCGCCACCATCAACCGCATGGTCATTGTCGATTCGTCCGTCACCACCAAAGCCGAGGTGACTGTTAAAGGAGTAAGAATCCCATACACCGCCAATGCTGGCACCATGCCAGTTTGGGACGAGGAAGGTAAGCCCATTGCCAGTGTGTTTTATACTTATTATGAAAGATCCGACGTAAAGGACCGTGCATCAAGACCATTGATCATTTCATTCAACGGCGGCCCTGGCACCCCTTCGGTATGGATGGAGATTGGTTATACCGGCCCACGCATTCTGAATGTGGATGATGAAGGATATCCCCTTCAACCTTATGGTTTAAAAGAAAACCCCAACTCGATCATTGACCTAGCAGATATCGTTTATGTAGACCCTGTGAATACCGGTTTTTCCCGACCTGTGAGCAAGGATATCCCTAATTCAAAATTCTTTGGGGTGAATGAGGACATCAAATATCTAGCCGATTGGATCAATACTTTTGTAACTCGCAAAAACAGGTGGGCATCCCCAAAATTCCTGATTGGTGAAAGCTATGGTACTACCCGTGTTTCCGGTTTGGCACTTGAACTACAAAATGCGCAGTGGATGTATTTAAATGGCGTAGTACTTGTTTCGCCAACCAGCTTGGGCATCGAACGTGGGGGCCCAGTAGGCGAAGCATTGATGCTGCCCTATTATTCCGCAACGGCCTGGTACCATAAAGCACTCAGCAACGATCTTCAGCAAAAAGACCTTACCGATATGTTGCCAGAAGTGGAAGACTTCACCATTAATGAACTGTTACCAGCCATAGCCCAAGGCGGATATATTGCCAATGACAAAAGAAACCAGATTGCAGCAAAATTTGCACACTATTCTGGTTTGTCGGAAAAAGTGGTGCTCCAACATAATCTAGATGTCCCTCCCAGTTTTTTTTGGAAGGAGTTGTTAAGAGACAAAGGTTTTACAATTGGCCGCTTGGACTCAAGGTATAAAGGGATTGATAAAGAAGCCGCAGGTGATAGTCCAGATTATAATGCTGAGCTAACTTCTTGGCTGCATTCCTTCACTCCCGCAATCAATATCTATCTTCGAGAAGATTTAAATTATAAAACCGATCTCAAATACAATATGTTTGGACCTGTTTGGCCTTGGGACAATAAGGATAACCATACAGGTGAAAACCTTCGTCAAGCAATGGCACAGAACCCTTACCTACACCTGTTGGTACAGTCAGGCTATTATGACGGCGCCTGCGATTATTTCAATGCCAAATACAGCCTTTGGCAAATGGACCCCAGTGGCAGACTCAAGGATAGGATATTCTGGAAAGGTTACCGTAGCGGCCATATGATGTACCTACGAAAAGAAGATCTTTCTGCTGCCAATGACCAATTAAGGGATTTTATAAAGAACTCGATACCCAAGCCTAATCAACCCGCTAAATATTGACAACATAAAAACCCTTGGGTACCTAAAGCCTCAAGGGTTTTTATATTTTGCCTACATGATCCGACATTTTTGAAAATGCATTTTAGAGATTCTTTTCTGTATAAACTATTTCAATCGAATACAGACATAAGTTTACATAAAGAAACCAAAATGTTTAAATGGTTTTGGCCAAAAAAGTAATTTGAGAGAAAGCCCTTTATTGTAAAAAAGTGAAACCAAGGTCCAATCGATTATTCACGAGTCCTTGCTCCTAAACAATACATAAATTTGAGGTCTATCAAAGTCTCGTACAATAGGAAAATGGATTGTGCTTAACGTAGGTGTTCTCTCAAGGCAAAAGCCGAATAGGCTGCCCGATCATCGAACAGCTATTTTTCGAATGAACCACGCGAGGGTATATGTAGGAATGATCTCGGCGAATGGAATCAGTTCCTCCAAAAAATCAAGTATGGCACCAAAAAACCCGACCCTACCGCCAAATAATTTAAAAAATATCCAAGCAGAAATGGGTGCAACCACTATGCTTGACCATGGCATCAGGTATGGCAACATCCCAAACAAATCCATGATTACGCAAACCCAAATATTGGGGAGCCGATTTTCACGAGCTACGCTCATAAGTATATTGAAGAATAAGGGGCAAGATACAATTTTGAAGGATATGCCGCTTTCAGAAATGTTGGCAGGCGAATGACTACTTGGTCTGCTAAGCTGTCTCTGCAATTTTCTTCAAACCCACAAGGTCAAAATATTTAAAATGCTTTGCTTTAAAATTGACCAGTTTTGCTTGACGCAGTTCGGCCAGTGCCAATGACACTTGTTCTTTGGTAGTACCAGCAAGCTCTGCGATATCCTGTCTGTCCAATTGAACATGGATGCTACATCCATCTTGGGTATAGTGATAAATCTCTGCAATATGCAACAGCACAGCAGCCACGCGTTCGCGAACGGTATTATAAACCAGTGATAAGGCACGCTGCTCCGCATTTTGTATTTCAGTGACCAGCGATTTTATCATCTCAGTGCGAAGGCTTGGGTTCTTTTGCGAAAGCATGCGGAACTGCTCTGCATTAAGTTGACATAATTGCATTGGCTCCAATGCGGTTATGGTTAAAGGTTGGTTTCCCTTTTGCCCCAAAAGGCGATTGCTGATCAGCGCCCCTTTGCTTTCCAAACGCAGGATCAAAGCCTTTCCATTTTTCTGCACCTCCACTTTGGCAACACCAGAGCGTATACAATATACATGCTTCGCCTCCTCCCCTTCAGAAAGCAGGCGTTCCCCTCTTTGTACAGAAATACAAACTTTTTTATCCGAAATATCCTCCAGCACATCGTCGGAGCAATTTTTGAGGATCGAATGGTTTTTGATTTGGCAGGTTACACATCTTGGGGTGGGCATACACATATCCTAACCTTTGTTTACTCGCAAAGTATTGGTCTAATTATTCGAAGGGAATGACCAAAAAAAGGGGGAAACCTGATTTTCGTCAGTTCCCATTATAAACAACCCCTGATGTAGGCGTTTCGTGCAATACGATATTCTTCAAACCGGGGAGTTCTTTTTTTAGCCGCCCCCAAAGCCATTTTGCCAATAATTCACAAGTTGGGTTCTCAAGCCCCGACAAATTATTGAGGCATTTATGGTCAATATCAGCCAGGATGCCTTTCACGATTTCCTTAAGCTCAGCAAAATCGATCACCCAGCCCCTTTTTTCATCGATCGGACCTTCCAGATATACGACCAGGCGATAGGTGTGCCCATGCATTTCCCGGCATTTATGACCAACAGGCACATTCGGCAGGAAATGTGCGGAATCAAAACTGAATTCTTTAAAAACCTCCATATATTCTCAAAACGCAAAACTACCCCTAAAACAGCTTTTTTGAATTACGGGAACGTAAAAAATGGTGTTTAAATGGAATTGGAATAAATTTCCAGACCTTTAAAATATAATATCCCCTCGCCCGTCTTCCAATAGGCATGGATGAGATGTTGACGATACAACCGATAATGAGCAGCCCATCACGAAAAAATATCAGCAGCGTGATCAGCCAGTTTGGCAAAAGGCTTTTTGGCTTCATACGCCAGCGCGTGAACAATGAGGCAGACGCTGAGGATATTTTACAAGATGTGTGGTATCAACTTACAGCCACCGTTGATACAGAACCAATCGAGCTGGTTAGTAGTTGGCTATTCCGGGTAGCAAGAAATAAAATTATAGACCGCTATCGAAAGAAAAAACCAGATTCACTGGAAGATGCGCTGGCATTTGAAGGGGAAGACGGCGAAGTGAGTTTCAAAGAAATCCTTCTTGCTGATAATAATAATCCAGAAACCGAGCATTTACGCAGCCTTTTCTGGAAAGAATTGCAGGATGCGCTGGAGGAATTGCCAGAGGAACAAAAAAACGTGTTCATATGGAACGAGCTGGATGATGTGCCATTCAAGGAAATTGCTGAACGGACAGGTGTGACAGTCAACACACTCATATCCAGAAAGCGCTATGCAGTACTGCATCTGCGCGAAAGATTACAAACATTATACAACGAGATTATCAATTATTAAAAACATTTTTTTATGAGACCTAGATTTAATGGACGAAAATTTTTATTCTTTCTCCCGCTGATAATATTGGGCATTGCAGCCTTTGGCGGAGTCGTAATGTTGCTTTGGAACCATGTGCTGGCAGTGGTATTGCCTATTCACACCGTAAATTTCTGGCAGGCCTTGGGTATCTTAGCACTGAGCAAGATTCTGTTTGGCGGCTTCCGTGGTGGGCATTTTGGAAGACATCCATGGAAACAAAAAATGCAACAACGCTGGGAAAGCATGACCCCTGAAGAAAGGGAGAAATTTAAACAAGAATGGGGAAACCGTTGTGGTGGTCGAAGGTTTGGGAAAACTTTTGAAGAGAAATCGCAGGAAGGCCAACCATAATGGCTCCTAAAACAAAAGAACTACCTATTACTATTTAGTAGTTGGTAGTTCTTCTTTCTAAACCGGATTTCGATACCACCCTATTTTCAAAAAAAAATGATTTTATGGAACTTGCTTTATTAGAACCCAAACAACCGCATCGGTTACTAAATAGGTTCGAGGATTGCTCTTTGGCTACCCAGCATAATCTATTATCCCAATGGACAATTGAACAATTAAAAATAGAGCCATATCAGCATATATTGGAGATTGGCTATAGTAATGGGTTTACCTTGCATGAAATAAGCAAAAAATTGAAGGTGGGTTTTCTGGCAGGTATTGATGCCTCCATAAAATCCTACCTACAGGCCTATAAAAAAAATAAACAGGCAATTGAAAGCCAATTAATGGAATTGCATTTTGGGGAAATCCAAGCCCTTCCCTACCCCTCACAATATTTTCATAGTATATATTCCATCAACCAATATGACACTTGGCAAAACCCGCAATCACAATTCATGCAATTAAGTTCCCTATTAAAAACGGCAGGTAGGTTGATTTCCGTTTTTCAACAACGTTCAGCCACAACCGAAAATGTGAAATGGATGGCTGCAGAAAAAATCATGCAGGAGTATGAGGAAGCCGGTTTTACGGACCTGAGACTTTCCTTCATGGAAATGCGCCTTGCCGATGGCATTGCCATTACCGGCATCAAGCCTTAAACCCGATAACCATATATTTTTTTAAGGGAAGAAACTTTCCAAAACAGATATACAGAAATAACAAAGCCCTGTCGAAACAGGGCCTGTAAAAAGAACCATTCAATATCGATTTACTTATTAGGTTGTGGTGTATAACGCAAATAAGGCTTTACGACTTTTAATCCTTTAGGGAATTTTTTCTGTGCATCCTCAGTAGAAATGCTTGGCACCACAATTACATCTTCCCCTTCTTTCCAATTAACAGGAGTTGCCACACTATAATCGGCTGTTAGTTGCAAGGAATCTAGCACACGCAATACTTCCACAAAATTCCTACCGGTGGATGCAGGGTAAGTAATAATCAGTTTCACTTTTTTATCTGGACCAATGATTACCAAAGAGCGCACGGTAGCGGTAGCTGATGCATTAGGATGGATAAAATCGTATAACAATGAAACCTTTTTATCATCATCGGCAATAATCGGAAACTCAACCGCACAATGCTGTGTTTCGTTAATATCACCAATCCAGCTTAAGTGCTTATCAACAGGATCCACACTTAATGCCAATACTTTGGTATTGCGTTTTGCAAATTCGTCTTTTAATAGCGCCGTCATGCCTAGCTCTGTAGTACAAACTGGTGTGTAGTCCGCAGGATGTGAAAACAATATGCCCCAACTATCACCCAAAAATTTATAAAAATCGATTTCACCCAAACTGGTCTTTGCCTGAAAATTAGGAGCAGTGTCGCCCAAACGTAAACTCATAATGATATATTTAAAAGTTAAAAAATAATTCCTCAGAGAGCACAAAGTTATCTATTCCCTATCAATATTATAGACTATTTTATAAAAAAGTTTATATGCCCCCAGCTTTGGTGATCAAATATTTCCCAAACCGTTCTTTTACATCGTCAATCGCCTTATACAAACCGGTCTTTTTCTCTATATTTTCAAACAGATTGGTTTGTATGGCTTCATCCGTCAGTTCGCTCAGTCGAACTCCCAACAATCTTACTGGCTGTCCCTTTCTGTATAATTTATCAAACATTTCTTTTGCCTTTAATATCAACTCATCATCATAAAAGGTAAATGGGATGGAGGTTTGTCTGGATGTAGTTTCAAAATCAGGGTAACGTATTTTAACCGCGATACAACCTGTGGTCATATTTTCCATTCGAAGTTGATGGGCTACTTTTTCAGTCATACGCACCAGTTCTTTCATCAGGAATTGTACATCTGTTTTGTTTTCCTCAAAAGTGTTTTCAGTGGAAATCGATTTCGATTCGTGATAGGCGACCACTTCGCCATCATGAATCCCTTGTGCTTTGCGATGCAGATCCAAGCCATATTTGCCCAATCTTTTTTCCAGCAATGCCACTTGGCATTCACCCAACTCCTTAATTGTTTCAATACCCATTTCTGCCAAGACCTGACAAGTATGGTTTCCCACACCGGGTATTTTGCTCACTTTTAATGGCGCCAAAAAATCTTTTTCAAATCCATAGGGAATGCAAAGATAACCATTGGGCTTTGCCTCGTCCGTGGCTATTTTTGCAACCATTTTGTTTGAGGCCAGCCCAAAAGATATAGGCAAGCCCGTTTTGCTTATGATTTCCTGTCTCAAATCAATTACCCATTTATAAGGGTCAAAATAAGTGTCCATGCCCGTTAGTTCGAGGTAAAATTCATCAATAGATGCTTTTTGAAACAAAGGTGCTTTTGCTGCAATGATATCGGTGACCCATCTTGAAAACTTACTGTAATCAGTTCTGGAACCACCCACCACAGTTGCGTGTGGACAAAGTCGCATGGCGGTTTTCATGGGCATAGCAGAGTGGACACCGTATTTTCTAGCTTCATAACTACAAGCCGCTACCACCCCTCTTTCCCGACCACCCACAATCAAGGGTTTGCCGATCAATGAGGGGTCATTGAGCCGCTCCACCGATACAAAGAAAGTATCGAGGTCAAAATGGGCAATTATTTTTTTGGGGATGTTCATCGGCAAATCAATATCGAAGATACTAAATTAGTTAGCAAACTAGAAACCTTTTTAAGCAGACGATGGGAGCCAACATTTTTCTTTCCAAATAAAAAATGATATGAATCATGGACTTTGATGAAAATGGTTTTACCTGCAACTCTATTTTATGAACATTTTTGTAGTTTTTAAAGAAAAGAATGAAAACAAAAAAGGGTTATTCCACTTTATATGGGCAATGATTTTCTCTCTTATATCACCCGTCTTGAATCGATGGCCTTTTTTGCTGGCTATCCCTTGGTTTATGCTTTCGTATATTCATTGACCAACCAATCCCACCCAAAATCAAAAAATTTCTTTACTATATTAGCTCAGTTATTACCCTTCGCTTATGCACTGGCTGGCAGCCTTTATCTGGGATTGCTATTAAAGAACATGTACCCGGATTATTCCCTAAAAGCAGTTGTAGGCATATTTCAGCAACATCCAATAAAAATATGGGGCCTATTATCCATTCTTTTTTGGATTCCAGCGCTTGGCAAAAAAACAATACTCAGTTTGCTCCACAGCCTTGTGTTTTTCTTTTTTATATTAAAAGATATTTTTTTTCAGGCTATTTCTTCAAGCAATAAAGAGCTGCTAAATACGGATATGCATATTTATAGCACAAGCATTTTATTGAATGTCTCATTACTGTTGATAATAGCCATTATTCACTACCTGTTTTTTTTTGCTCATAGAAAAAGTACGTAATCATAGAAAAAATTGATTTTACTCAGGGCCAATGTCAGAATTGCAGTCTCCAAAGCATTCAGCCATATCAAAAAAAAATCAAAAAAATTCTGACAACCGTTTCCTTTCACACTGATCAGAACCTTTATTCAAGCTGATAGAAATCTTTTCACCCATTGACTGCAATCATAGATGCTAAAGGGTTTGTTAAGTTGCTTTGTGTTTGCAAAATTTAATTTATTCTTAACTACAATTGATTTTTATGAAACTACTTAGCAACAGAATCCTATTGATCTTTCTGGCTTTTGTCAGCATTTACGGATATATAGCCAGTTGCACAAATAAAGACATGACCCTCCCTGCCCAATCAACAGGTACAGTTATCATTAGCCGTGGGAATGGGATTTTTCTTCCAGGTTCAGAAACAGCAGGCGATACTTCTCAATGGAAATTGGATCAGGTACACTCCAGTGTGTTATGGTCTGGAAGCTATCTGGAGCAAGGTGCATTACTTACAGGAAGGTTCAATTCTTTTGGCATGAATATACTAGCTACTAACGCAAGACAAACTTATTCCATTGCCAAAGGTCAACCCCTCCCAGACACCTCTTGGGCATTTTATGAAAACGATCCCAGCAAAACCTATTTTAGTGGATATGTACAAATGAACACCTCCAATACGGGCCAGCCTGGTAGAGACGGGGGTTGCTATCTTGGTTATGTTAGTGCGCCGAAAATAATAACTGGTGTCCAAAATCTAACCGACTCTAATGTAGCTGTTATCCGCACGACCAAAGTAGAATTCGATCCAGCAAGTGCAGGTTATATTGTAACCATGGTCATGTCCTGGCAAGGTGGTCTCTCTGCCATACATGACACTACTATCAATGGCACACTATCCTATGTAAAAAGGTCAACGATTGGTGCTGGTACTGCAACTGCATATGATGTTTTTGGACTTCAGCTCAATTTTAAATTTAACTGTAGGTCTTTTGGTATGACCACTACAGAGATATCGGATATCGTCGCTGTTCAATGCAACATGAATTTCAACAACAAATAATCATCCCAAAAAATAATTATCATGAAACGATTATTGATACAATGTGGGCTGTTGATATTTCTAAGCATGAGCCTAAGCAGTTGCTATAAAGATGTGATTATGCCATCCGTTGCCTCAACCGCACCCCCACAATTTGTAAGTTTTAGTAGCGACCTGCAACCTATATTCACAACCAATTGTGCATTGTCTGGCTGCCATGTTTCAGGCTCACAGGTACCCTATCTCAGTTCGGGTTTGGCTTACTCGCAGCTCATAGGAGGTTATGTAAACACCATCCTGCCAACAAAAAGTACACTTTACATCATGATCTATGGTGATATGTCTGTTCACATTCCTTCCGCTTCCGACAAGCAAAAAATATATGACTGGATTAGGAATGGTGCCCCAAACAATTAAGTGACCTAAAAAAACAATCAAATGAGAAGCATTAAATATAATAAACTAACTACGCAAATAAGACTGGTGACTTATACGGTAGCAGCACTACTGCTAATGAATAGTACTTGCTTTGCACAGAATGATAGTAGCGCAGCCACTCAAACAAATGAGTCCCGCGTTAAAGCTAAACCAGTAAAGAATACTTTTGAAAGCGCTTTGATCATTGATGACCAAACGGTGATGGTACCCATCAAAGGGACTTTTGAAGCAGATATCCAACACCGTTTTGGTGTGCTACAAAATGGTTATAAAGATTTGTGGGGCATCTATGGATCTTCCAATATTCGCATTGGTTTCAGCTATGCCCCTATCAAAAACTTATATTTGGGTATTGGGATGGCTAAAACGGGTCTGTTGTGGGATGGGAGCGCCAAATACGCCATCTTAAAACAAACCAAAGGAGTGTATCCAGTAAGTGTTACTTACTATGGCAATATAGCCGCTAAAACGAACCAAGATCCAGGCAACACCCTTTATAAATATGCCACCCAACGTTGGTCATTCTTTAATGAACTGATTGTGGCCAGGAAGTTTTCTGATAAACTTTCCATTCAAGCAGCCCTTAGCTTATCACACCAGAACTCTGTTCCTGGCTACTATGCTCAAAAAAATGATACCAGCACTTACAAGTTCAGCACTGAAAAATTTGATCTTTTTTCTTTTTCAATAGCTGGGAGGTACAAAATAACAAGAGGCACCGCCTTCATCTTTGACTATGATCAACCGATTACTAGATTTGCAACCAATAACCCAAACCCAAATTTCGCTTTTGGTTTTGAGTTCGGTACCAGTGGGCACAGCTTTCAGTTGTTTGCGGGAAATTATTCCCTGCTAAACCCACAGCAAAACAGCTTGTATAATAGCAATAACCCCTTTAGTTTTACGCAAACCGGAGGTATCAAAGTGCCAGGTGGTCAGTTCCGGATTGGATTTAACATTACCCGTTTATGGAATTTTTAAATCAGGAATAATGTTGTGATAAATAATATTGGTCAGAAATAGAAACCCTGATAGGATTGAATGTCAGGGTTTCTTATTTTTATATTTATGGATACCTCAAAACGAATGGGCAAAATATCTGCATTGATCCCTTCAGCAATGGGGGTCTAGGAAAACACATTTTTTATGAAAGCAACCGCTATTCCTTTTAAAAACAACCTGTATGTTGTCACCTTCTTTGTAATCTTGGCCTGTGCCTGCAAAGAACCATCGCCTAAAAACAATCCAGACCCGGGAAAAAAGCAATCACCCAAAAAAGGAATCATCAAAAAACCGGGTTCCAGTTTTACCGATACTATTTTTGTTGATAAAAAGGCTGCTGTTTTTTTCGCACCGGACTCATTGCAAATGGAAAAAATAAAAAACGTAAATGAAAAAGCCACTTACGATATGCTCATCCACGACTGTCATTATCAGATGGAGAATGCCAAGCTGAGCTTAAAACAATACTGGCCACAAATAAAAATCATAGATGCCTTAAAAGCTAGATACCTGATTTTTATTAAAGAAGACCAGAGCCGCACTATCATTGACCTGAACGACAAAAATGATATTTGTGGCCTATTGCTTTTTGATAGAAAAAAAGCTCCCATACTAGCAGATATGCCCAATATTGAAACGGTGCTGAACCTATATTTCCAAACCCACAAAAATTGATTTAGCATCTATGCCACAGCTATTAAAATTTCCATATTTTTAATATATGGAATGGCTGAACGCTGGCATTGCGCCACTCAAAGACCTTATTGCTTTCCTCACCAAGCAATCCAAAACAAATAATGTTTTGAAAAAACAGCTCATCATGGAGCTGCGAAACAATCTGAATGTGTTCGTGAACGGTTTTAAAAACAATACCCCTTACGATAATATGATTGAGCTTCTCAGCAATGAAGCCATTCAGGATGCTGTGAAAAATAATTTTTCCTTTAAAAAACTGAAGGGCGGGGAAATTGAGTCAGCCCAGGTTTTTGATGACCGGAACAAAAAATACATTGGCTGGACCTGTGAGAAACTGGTAGATAAGATTGATGAAAAAATTGTGGAGCTGAAGAATATCAAAAAAATGAACAATGGTTCCGTTAAGCAAGTAAAGAATAATATTTCTTTGATGATAGGCAACCTCTATTTCAGAATGAAATTATTGGCAGATTTTATTAAATCGGGGCAATAAGAAGGTGGAGGGCATAGGGCAAAACGCAGAAAGCAAAACGCAGAACGAGGGGTCTGTAAATTAAACTGTGTCAGAGAAATATTTTGATGTAGCAAAAAGAGGCG
>JAFDYF010000068.1 GCA_018267575.1 Bacteroidota bacterium | reverse complement strand
TCTGCGGTTATTATTTATTAGATGCCTTTTTTACCACAGAGGGAAAGGAGGTAATACACAGAGCGTTGCAGAATGTCCTTGCCACGAAGACACCAAGCCATTAAGAAGCACAAAGAGCTAACCAACCTCATCTCCACCACAAATATCCCAAATTCTTACCGACATTTGTGCATTCATATTGAATCGAGTATTAAACTCAATACGATAAGCAAGACAGGTATGAACCAAAGAGCCCTTTTTTTCAGACATGTAGCACAGACTTCATCGGCCCCATTGGCATTGGAGATTGTAAAAGCGGAAGGCAATTATTTGTATGATGTTTCTGGAAAAAAATACCTGGACCTGATCGGTGGCATCAGTGTTTGCAATATGGGCCACCGTCATCCCAAAGTAGTGGATGCAATAAAAAAACAGGCAGATGAATACCTCCATGTATTGGTATATGGCGAATTCATACAATCGCCTCAAGTGCAATATGCTTCCTTATTAGCAACACATCTCCCTCCTTTATTGAATACGGTTTATTTTACCAATTCAGGAGCAGAAGCGGTGGAAGGGGCGATGAAGTTGGCAAAAAGGGTTACGGGCAGAACACAGATCATTGCCTTCAAAGCATCTTATCATGGCTCCACACAAGGGGCATTGAGCATTATGGGCGATGAATATTGGCGCAATGCTTTCCGCCCTTTGTTGCCCGATGTGCTGCACTTGGATCATAATCTTTTCGAATCACTGGATAGTATCACAGAAAAGACGGCTTGTGTAATTGCAGAAACCATACAGGCCGAACGAGGTGTTTTTTCCCCAACAACTGAATGGATGCAAGCACTTCGCAAGAAATGTACAGAAACTGGCACTTTACTAATATTGGACGAAATCCAAGCAGGTTTTGGAAGAACAGGAAGCCTTTGGGGATTCCAGTCGTTTGGGATAGTGCCTGATATTTTATTATTGGGGAAAGCCTTGGGTGGGGGCATGCCCCTCGGCGCTTTTATTGCCGATAATACATTGATGAACAATCTTACGGAAAACCCAGTACTGGGCCATATCACTACTTTTGGTGGCCATCCGGTTTCTTGTGCTGCTGGAATGGCTGCCATGAAAGCTTTATTGGAAGAAGATTGGGTAAGCCAAGTGAAAACAAAAGAAAATCTTTTCAAAAAATTATTGGTTCACAAAAAAATTAAAGCGGTTCGTTCTGCAGGTTTGTTGATAGGGGTAGAGTTTGAAGATTTTGAAACCAATAAAAAAATCATTGACCGTTGTATCGAAAAAGGCTTATTGACTGATTGGTTTTTGTTTGCGCCTCCATGTATGCGTATAGCCCCGCCCTTGATTATAACTGAAGATGAAATAAAAAAAGCTTGCGAAATAATTTTAGCAAGCTTGGATTACTAAAAGAGCGCCTAAAAATTTTAGAAATCCCAATCATTTTTTTTCCTTATTAAATCATCCTATAAACCAGTGCTGCTAATAATGCGCCGATAGATGGCCCTATAATGGGCACCCAGGCATAGCCCCAATCACTATCTCTTTTTTTTGGTATGGGTAAAATAAAATGCATGATGCGTGGACCAAGGTCTCTTGCCGGGTTGATGGCATATCCGGTGGGACCTCCTAAGGAAAGACCGATTGCCAATACCAGCAAGGATACAGGTAAGGCGCCAATAGCACCCAAGCCCAATTTTCCTTCGGTAGTATTCAATGTGATACTGGGAGCGGCAATATAAAGCACGGCAAAGACCAGCATAAAAGTGCCGATCATTTCTGTGATCATATTGTTGATGGGACTTCGGATGGCAGGTGCTGTGCAGAACACCGCGAGTTTGGCATTGGCATCATCGGTCTCACTAAAATGTGGTCGATAGGCAAGCCATACGATCAATGATCCGGTCATAGCACCAGCCATTTGAGCAACGATATACGGAACCACGGATGACCATGCGAAAGTACCTACGGCAGCAAGCCCTAAGGTAACCGCGGGGTTTAGATGTGCACCACTATAAGGAGCAGCCACGAACACACCCACATACACAGCCATCGCCCAACCAAATGTGATGACGATCCAGCCACTATTGTTTCCTTTTGTTTTTGCCAATACTACATTTGACACTACGCCTTGACCTAATATGATCAGAATAGCCGTTCCTATGAATTCTCCAAGAAAAGGGGTCATACCATTGGGTTTTAAAAATGTGTGATGTTAGTTATTTGGTAAATAATGCTGAGCCACTTTATTAAAGGCAAATACTTGTTGCTGTTGCCATGTTTCACTTTGGTTCATTTCTTTGGCCAGTAATGCTGCAACGGCAGGTGCCGCTTCCATAGAGGCCCTTGCATCCAACAACAAGGCCCTGGTTCTTCTGGCCAAGGCATCTTCCACGGTCATGCACATCTCATTTTGAACGGCCCACACAATCTCCGCTTTTATATAAGGCAGGTTTGGATGAATGGGCTCGGCCAGGGATTTTTTATTTTGTGCCAATAATCTTAATGCATCGGCATCGCTGCCATAATAATAAAATGGCTCATTGAAATCGGTGTTTGTTTTTGCCCCATGGATCTTCAGGTCAAAAGTTACACAGTCTTTGTTGGCAAGTCCGGCTTTTTTGATAGCCGTGTTGATCACATCCTCTGCCATATGCCGGTAAGTGGTCCACTTGCCACCTGTAATGGTGATAAGACCTGATGCCGAGATTACAATCAAATGGTCCCTCGAAAGCTCGGCCGTTTTTTTGCTATCTCCCTTAACCAAGGGTCTTAAACCAGCGAAAACACTTTTGATATCTTTTCTGGAAGGATCATGGGTTAAATATTTTCCTATCTGATGAAGGATGAAATCGATTTCATCATCCAAGGCAATGGGTTCTAAAAAAGAGGATTCCTGATTTTCTTTGATGGGCGTATCCGTGGTGCCGATAATGATTTTGTTATGCCAAGGCACAGCGAACAAAACCCGTCCATCATCCGTATGTGGTACCATGATTGCAGCATCGCCGGGCAGAAATTCTTTGTCGAGCACAATATGCACCCCCTGACTGGGCGCAATGATTTCTTCGGACTTGGGGTCATCCATTTTTAAAACAAAATCAGTAAAAACACCCGTGGCATTGATAACTGATTTTGCTTTTATCTTATAAGTCTTCCCGCTTAGTAAATCACGGGCATGTACACCAGAAATTTGTTGGTTGGTTTTTAGAAAGCCATCCACTTTGCAATAGTTGAGCAGGGTGCATCCATGTGACGCTGCTGTTTGTGCCAGGTTGATGGCTAGTCTGGCATCATCAAATTGACCGTCATGGTATAGTACACTGCCTTTTAAACCATCTGCCTCTAATGTGGGAGCTGATGCTAATGTCTCCTCTTTCGTCAAAAATTTGGAAGGACCTAGCCCCAATCGGCCGCTCATCCAGTCGTACACTTTTAGCCCAATACCGTAATAGGGACCTTCCCACCATTTATAATTGGGTACAATAAAGGATTGGTTCTTTACCAAATGAGGCGCATTGTTCTTGAGCAGGCCACGTTCTCTCAATGCTCCCAATACTAATTTTATATTTCCTTGTTGCAGATAGCGTACACCGCCGTGTACCAATTTGGTGGAGCGGGAGGAAGTGCCTTTGGCAAAATCGTATTGCTCCAACAAAATGGTTTTGAAACCACGGGAAGCCGCATCCACGGCTGCTCCCAAACCTGTTGCCCCACCACCTATGATGCAGATATCCCATTCGCCCGAAAAGGATTCTAATTGTTCTATCATGGTATCTCTCCGCATGAATATCCTGTATTGAAAGTTAAATGCCTAACTGATGAAAATAGTTTCAATAGCTTTTAGATTATTCTCTATAACACTCAATCACTTTTAGGTTTGTTTGTTAAATGTCAAGATTTATAAAACTGCTACTGTATTATTTGGATATCACTATCATTTCTCATCCGCCCAAGCAATGCTGGCCTTTACGGAACGTTGCCAACCTTTCAACAATGCATTGGTTTTTTCCAAGCTGGATGCTGGCGTGAATTTTTTATCTATCTGCCACTGCTTTTGTATATCATCAATACTGCTCCAATAACCAACAGCGAGGCCGGCTAAATAAGCAGCGCCGAGTGCCGTCGTTTCGTAAACAACAGGGCGCACAACCGGTGCTTGCAAAATATCCGATTGAAACTGCATAAGTAGATTGTTGGCGGTTGCACCCCCATCTACCCTCAGTTCCTTGATGCTGATATTCGAGTCTGCTTCCATCGCTTTGAGCACATCATAAGTTTGATAGGCGATGCTCTCCAATGAAGCCCTTGCGATATGTGCATTGTTGGTGCCACGGGTCATACCAAAAATACTTCCCCTCGCATACTGGTTCCAGTGAGGAGCGCCCAACCCTGCAAATGCAGGTACTATATATACGCCATCGGTTTCTTTTACCTGAGCCGCAAGCGATTCCACTTCGGCAGAAGAACGGATTAGGTGTAAGCCATCACGTAGCCACTGCACCACCGCGCCACCAATAAAAATACTTCCTTCCAAAGCATATGCTACCTTGTTATTTATCTTCCAAGCAATGGTGGTGAGCAAATTGTTTTTCGAAGTGACCGCTTTTTCACCCGTGTTCATCAACATAAAGCAGCCCGTGCCATAGGTGTTTTTTACCATGCCCGGTTGGGTGCATAGCTGTCCAAATAAAGCGGCTTGCTGATCGCCTGCAATACCTGCAATGGGAATATTGGAGGTGGGGGCAATCACCGTTCCGCTTTGTCCATATATTTCACTGGACGCTTTTACATTGGGCAAAATATTTTCCGGTATGTCAAACAGTTTCAGCAAGTCCTGATCCCATTCACAGCTATGGATATTGTATAGCATGGTTCTGGAGGCATTGGATACATCCGTGATATGCAATTGTCCCCCTGATAATTTCCAAACCAACCAACTATCTACCGTTCCAAAAGCCAGTTCTCCTTTTTCAGCTTTAGCGCGAGCCCCACTAACATTGTCGAGTATCCATTTTAGTTTGGTTGCAGAAAAATAGGCATCGATCACCAAGCCGGTTTTTTGTTGTATGGTTGGGGACATCCCTTGTGACTTTAACTGATTGCAGTAATCGGCTGTTCTTCTGTCCTGCCACACGATGGCATGGTAAATGGGTTTGCCCGTTTTACGATCCCATACAATGGTCGTTTCCCTTTGATTGGTGATGCCAATAGCAGCAATCTGTTGGGTGTTGATATTCTTTTTTGCCAGCACCTCCGCTAACACCCCATATTGCGAGGACCATATTTCTTCTGCATCATGCTCTACCCAGGCGGGTTGTGGGTAGATTTGTTTGAATTCCTTTTGTGCCGTATTGATAATATTGCCGGAGTGATCGAATAAGATAGCTCTGGAGCTAGTTGTACCTTGATCAAGGGCGAGAATGAATTTTTCCTGCATGCAATCGAAATTTAAGAGCAAAAGTTAAGGAAAAACTTTTATTACCATTCATCAAATAAAATGCTTCACAAAATTTTCATTTTATTATCTGTAGTATCTTTCTATATTCAATCATAATATAAGCGATATATGAAACCAAGACACATGCAATGGGGAAACCATTTCTTATTAATTTGTTTTTCAGCCATTTTTTTATTCTCGAACTTGTCCTTAAGGGCAAATGAAAAAGGAGATCGACGTTTAAATCTTTTCGAGGATTCCACCAAAAAGGATACCACGAAATATGTAAAGTACAAAGACCTTCCGTTAAAACCCACTCGTAAAATTAGCTATAGCACCAAAGAGGGTTCTTGGATGAGCCTGGATGTGAGCCCCGACGGACAAACCATCGTGTTTGATTTAATGGGAGATCTCTACACCATTCCCATTACTGGTGGTCATGCTACGTCAATCACCAAGGGTTTGTCATATGATGTGCATCCGCGTTATAGCCCGGATGGTAAAAAGATATTGTTTGTTTCTGATAGGAGTGGGGCCGATAATGTTTGGTATATCGATTTTGAAAAAGGGGATACGGTTCAACTCACCAAAGAAGTGAACCAGTATTTTCCAAGTGCTTGCTGGACCCCCGATGGAGATTATATTATTTATGCAAAGGGGCGTCGAAACATCAAGCTCTATATGGTACATCGCAAAGGGGGCGGAGGGGCTCAACTGGTGGATGGGCCCGCTTATCTGAAAGCGATCGACCCCGCAGTGAGCGCCGATGGTCGTTACGTTTATTATTCCCAACGCCGAAATGCCTGGAACTATAATGCCATGCTGCCTCAATATCAGATTGGCGTATACGATAGGGATAACGCAAAAACCAATAATATCACGTCACGTTATGGCTCGGGGTTTACTCCTGTACTATCGAAAGATGGCAAATGGATGGTTTATGGTAGCCGCTTTGAGGATAAGACGGGATTGGTGATCCGCGATTTGAAAACAGGGGACGAAAAATGGCTTGCCTATCCGGTGCAGCGCGACGAACAGGAATCCATTGCACCGATGGGTGTATTGCCTGGGATGTCCTTTACTCCCGACAGCAAAGCACTGATTGCCTCCTATGGAGGTAAATTTTATCGGATACCCATTGATGGTGGTGCCATTACTGAAATCCCATTCACCGCTAATGTGGAACTTGAGCTGGGCCCCAAACTGGAATTTAAATATCCGGTTTCAGATACCGCTTACCAACAATCCACCCAAATACGGGATGCAGTGCCTTCCCCTGATGGAAAAAAACTGGCGTTCACGGTGCTTAACCGTTTGTATGTGATGGATTATCCCAATGGAACTCCGAAACGTGTCACCAATAATGATTTTACCGAGGCCCAACCTGCATGGTCGCCCGATGGCAATTCGATTGCCTTTAGTACCTGGAATGCAGATGGGGGTAATATTTATAAAATAATTTTTGGTGTCAAAAAAAATAGCATCCAAAAATTGACTACGGAACCGGGGCTTTATCAGAACCTGATTTTTAATTTAACAGGCGATCGAATCGCTTTTATCAGGAGCAGTAAAAGGGTGTTTAAAGAGGCTTATGGGCCGGGCTATAATGGCAATGAAGATGATATCTGTTGGATTCCTGCCAATGGTGGTAGCATCAACGTGATCGATAAATCGATGGGAAGGTTCAATCCCCATTTTGTGAAAGGCCAAAACGACCGTATTTATCTGAATAACGGTGAGGGATACCTGATTTCAATGAAATGGGATGGTACAGACGAGAAAAAGCTGGCTCATGTTTCAGGCATCACTGTTTTTGGTTCAACCCCTACCAAATACGGAAGACCAGATCCTTCAAAAATGCAATGCATCGTAGCGGAGACAGAGGACGAAGATCGTGAAAGGGAAATGGTAAAACCTTCTGATGCCAGTTTTATAACCATGTCCCCAGAAGGCGACCGTGCCATTGCGGAAATCAATAATAATATTTATGTAGTCACTGTGCCCAAGACCGGGAAGACCGCCAATATTTCTGTTGCAGATGCATCGAATGCAGAATTTCCTGCACGTCAGCTTACCGAAATTGGTGGCGAATTCCCTTCTTGGCAATTGGATGGCAAAACCGTGCATTGGAGTTTGGGCAGTGCACATTTTACCTATGATGTAGATAAGGCGCAAGCTTTCGATGATAGTGTGGTCGAGGCAAAAAAGCTGCAGGCAAAAAAATCAGCGGATTCCATTGCCCGGTTGAATGCCGATTCTACGTTGAAAAAATCCGCCGATTCACTGAAAAAAATCACCGATTCTTTAAAAGCGAAAGATACGACCGCTAAAAAATCGGTAAAAAAAGAAGAGCCTAAATTCAAAGCTTCAGAAAGCGATGTAAAAGTGTTCTTCAAAAAAGATATGCCAAAGGGTAGCATCCTTTTCAAAAATGCACGCATCATTACCATGAAGGGAGAGGAGGTAATTGAATCTGGCGATCTGCTGGTGGAGAACAACCGGATAAAGGCGATTGGCAAGAGTGGTACGATTAACGCACCGTCCGGAGCGCAAATCATGGATATGTCGGGCAAGACTATTACTCCTGGTTTTGTAGATCCTCATTCCCACATGTGGCCCAACTGGGGCATGCACAAAAACCAGATTTGGATTTACGCTATAAACCTGGCCTATGGGGTTACTACTACACGAGATCCCCAAACGGCTACCACCGATGTGTTGACTTATGGCGATATGGTGGACGCGGGAGAGATGATTGGTCCAAGGATTTATTCGACAGGGCCAGGTGTCGGCTACTGGTTTTATAATGTAAAGGATTCCACACAGGCAGAAAATATTTTGGAGCAATACAGTAAGTATTTCCATACCAAGTATATCAAAATGTACCTCACGGGTAATCGGAAACAGCGTGAATGGATAATTGAAGCTGCAAGGCACCAGCAGTTGATGCCCACGACAGAAGGCGGTCTTGATTTCAAACTGAACATGACCAATATGCTGGATGGTTACCCGGGCCATGAACATGCGTTGCCCATCTATCCATTATACAGTGATGTGTTCAAAGCCATTTCGCAAGCGCATATGATGGTTACGCCTACACTCATCGTTTCCTATGGTGGGCCTTTTGCTGAAAATTATTTTTGGGAAACAGAGAACCCTTATCATGATCCTAAAGTGCAACACTTTATGGCATACGAGGAACTGGCTTCCAAAACACGCCGTGTGCAGGGTTGGTTCATGCCCGAAGAACAAGTATTCCCAAAGCATGCTAAAAACATGAAGGCCTTGGTAGAAGCAGGTGGTATGGTGGGCGTAGGTAGCCATGGCGAGTTTCAAGGGTTGGGCTATCATTGGGAACTATGGGCCTTACAAAGTGGTGGCATGAGAAATATCGATGCACTTAAATGTGCCACGATACTTGGGGCAGAAGGCTTGGGGCTTGACAAGGATTTGGGAAGTATTGAAGTAGGCAAGCTTGCTGATTTGGTGATTATGGAGAAAAACCCACTTGAAAATATCCGCAACAGCAATACCATCCAGTATGTGATGAAGAACGGCAGGTTGTACGATGGAAATACGGCTGATGAAATATACCCTCAGAAAAGGGTATTGAACAATGCTGAATGGAGTTTCGATAAACCAGGCAATACCACGGGCATCAAAGAATAATTTTTATAAGGGTTCTAGAAATTGTATTCTGGAACCCTTATCTTTTAGTCGGGAAATGATTAGTTTACTTCTTTTGATATTGGCTAAGTAACCAAAAGTAAATGCGGTGTGATTGAATTCGTATGGTCAATATATATCCTTCTTGGTTAATTTATAATTAGTTTATGCCAAGAATGCATGCGCCTCATTTATGCGAAAATTGTTTTTGAAAATGGTAAGTATTTATGCTGAAACTAGACGAAAACTTGGCGTTAGCAAAATTGTAATCGCAACAGATACTGAATATTTAAAACGAGTCGGACACGATAATAAAGCTAATTAATCCCATTACAGTTCAATTGCAAAACACATTAGGGGGCCATTATTGTCATTTGCTCACCATATGAAGGAGTCTCAAGTATTTTTTTGAATTTGGGTTGGTCAGTGAAAGATGATCTTCAATGGCATGTAGATGAAAGGAAAGCTCAAAAAAAATATTTTCCAACTTAAAGTAGGCTGGCAAAATATTCTTTTTTGGATTTAAAAAAACGGGCGGAAAGCTCCTCATAAGTTTGTTGGTCTAAGTCATTGTCAAAACTTTGATCGTTCCAAGAACCCATTCCCCCAAATACTTCACAACAGGTTAGTGCCAAGAGCTCTTTGCATTTTTCTGTTGACCAACCTATCTGCTTCATTTTTTCTGCGTAGTAAAAATTTTTCTTCAACACGGTTTCTGCGTTTTGGGAAAAATGCATTTGCTTCATCAGCGGGGCTATCATCTCCAACGTGGTATCTACAAAATCGTACACGATAAATTCTTTATTTAAAATAAACTGCGCCAATCGAAAAGCTTCGGAAAATGGGGATTTCACTTTTTCCGCAAATACAGCAATGGCATTGAGTTCATCCAAGAAATGTTTTTGGGTTTCATTGCTTGAAGAGACCGTATTTTTGGCCAAATGAAAATTTGCGATTGTTTCAAAGAAGAGCAATCTCCATGGGTTTTGATTGGGGACAAGCTGCCATTTGTTTTGATAATGCCCCCTTTCCCTAGCCCTTTTCTGTCCAATCTCATCGGGGCCAAAACATTCTTTTAATGCATCGGGTATAGTCGGAAAACGGTTTTCCTCTTCACAGGTTTTGATGATACTTTGATACACAATTTGATTTAACCCATCGGTTTCAACACTGCTCATTTTCTGAAGGGCAGATATCCAGTTATGCTCAGTAGCTAAAGTGACGATTGATAGGTTTTGCTGCTTGCATTCCTTCCAAATAATGGGGATCAACTTTTCCGCAAAAGGTTGTGCTTGGATTAGTGCGTTCAACTCTGCCCCAGTCACTTTCCGCAGGTCATACAAATACACATGGTCATTGAAGTGGGATGTAAAATGATATTCCGGTTTAAAGAAAAAGGATTTTAAATGGTTTGGGATCTGCAAAACCAAACCCAGTATGTTGCATTCAATTTGAATTTCGTTGAATAAATTATCAGCCAGGTATTCGAAAAGGCTAACACCCTCTTTTGAAAGCAAATAATTGCTTGTTTGGTCTAACAAGACTTCCGGTCTATCATTTAGTTGATTTGATTCATTGATGAGCTCATTGATTCTGATCCAAATTGAATCTTTTTTGGATTGGTGGTTGATGAGCTCCAGAAACTGGTCAACCCTTAATTCATAACGAGGCCCCTCGTTGCTGATCAATGTAAAAGCAATATTTTGTTCAGGGGTGATTATTTCCATAATAAATTCAACCGCACCCTGAAAGGCTGTTGCGATATGTGCTGGAAGTTTAGTTCCATTACTACCTACATAATGGAATCTTAGTTTTTGGATTCCTTGGTTTCTCAGCCATCTGATCCAATCAACATAATTGATTTCCATGCTATGAGGACCTCGCCCGCCCAGTGATATGGAATTTGGTTTTCGTAGTTCCTCGATTTCATAAGAAAGAGAAAGGGCTTCTAGGTTCTCTTTTGATTTTAAATCATCTGATGAAATCAACCCCGAAGTGTAGAGGAGTATATAGTCTGACTCGAACATATTGGAAGTTATTTATAAGGATAAACTGAATAAGCTTGAAATGCGATTACATTTGACAGTCTTGAAAATAATATTTTTTATGTTAATCTCAATTGATTCTTCTTTTTATTGTGTTGACAACCATGAATAAAACGAAGGTAAGGTATAGGCAAATCTTCAACGTTTGACCTCTACTCATGGTTTAGCCGATTGTTTGTTTTCCTTATCACCATTCCCAAATCACAATACTCCATTCCTGCTGATTGGCTGCGGTGAACCGATGGATTTCCCGAAATCCGATTCTTTTGTGCGCATTGATTGATCGTTGGTTTTTGATATCGATATCAGTAATGGCAAAATCGTATTTATTCTTGAAACGCTCTTTATAGAGATAATAGCAGTTGTCCAAAATACCCAAGCCGCGATAGCCCTTGGCCACACAAACCTGACCGACCAGTATATAATGGTATCTTGAAATGAGTTTTCCCTTCCATTTTAATTTCTCAAAATTTTCGAACAAGGATATCAATGCGGCTATATCATCCTTGCATTCTGGGGTCATAGCTAATAAATAAGCAACCACCTCATCAGCATTTTTCGCAATGATGCTTTGCTCTAGGTCGTTCATTTTTTTAAGATTCTCAAAACTGTGGACGGCGGTCACAAAGCCTTCTTTTAATATTTCTTCCTGGCTCAGGTTGACTGATAGATTAGCTTTTTGTAGCGCTAAGATACCATGAAGGTCTTCAACGGTTTCAGCAATGGTATAGCGGATCATAGTTTGGGGTTCTTATTTACAAAGTACTGAAATTTATTTGAGTGTTTGCTGGAATATTAAGTCAATTATTATCCCTTGGAGTAACCTGTTTCATTATATGTAAAGAAATATTCGTGAAGTCTTGGAAATCACAAAAAATCTCATTTACTTTGTAATTCAAAGTACTTTTATATGGATAGCCAAAATGCATCTTTGGAAACTTTGCAGGATATCAGGCGGATGATGGACCGCTCCTCCCGCTTTATTTCTTTGAGTGGTCTCAGTGGCGTTAGTGCAGGAATGTTTGCCCTCGTGGGGGCCTATTTGGCGCATCAATGGATTGGTGGCTATTACCAACGTTATAATAATCGGGATGGTTTTGCCAACAACGATTTCCATGAATTGAAATGGAAATTGGCGATATTGGCGGCGGTTGTTTTGGCTGGAGCAATATTGTCTGCTTTTTATTTTACTTGGCGAAAAGCCAGCCTCCATCAGCTTTCTATGTGGGACCATAGCTCAAAAAAGCTGTTGATCAATTTGCTGATACCATTATTAACTGGGGGTCTGTTTGTGCTGGGTCTGCTTTATCATGATGAATGGCTTTTTGTAGCGCCTGCCTGTTTGGTTTTTTATGGACTAAGTCTGGTGAATGCAAGCAAATACACGCTTACTGATATACGTTATATGGGGCTCTTTGAGATTTTACTAGGATTGATCAATATGTTTTATGTTGGCTATAGCCTTTATTTTTGGGCGATTGGTTTTGGGTTACTCCATATTATTTATGGATTGATTATGTGGTGGAAATATGACCGGGAAGCGAAATCGGGAAATGGCATGGGTGGGTCAGCATAGTTTTGAAAAGAAGGAGTGGATAATTAAACCTGCAGTAGCCCAAAATAGAAAGTATATTATCAAATGATGAATTCAGAAATGAGGGAATCGCATATCATTTATCTTAGATCGTATATTAACAGATGAACAACCCAATAGGAAATCTTAATAAAATTTTTGATAGTCGGATCCGGCTGGGTGTGATGAGCATTCTATTGGTGAATGATCAGATTGACTTTAACAGCCTGAAACAATTGCTGCAGCTTACCGATGGCAATTTGGCTTCGCATATCACCAACCTGGAAGAGAATGGTTTTATTAAAGTGCATAAGGGTTTTGTTGGGCGTAAAACCAATACCACTTATTCTATTACGAAGGCCGGGGAAAAAGCATTCAAAGAACATTTGGACGGACTGGAAAATATGATAAAGGGAATAAAATGATTTTTTTGTACTTATACTTTGAATTTCAAAGCACTTTTAAATAATAAATTTTTAGCACTATGGAATTACAGGATAGACAGATTCGGCTTTGGCTTCGCCTTTTTATCTCCGGCTTGTTTTTGAGTGGTGCCACCGCCATCCCCGTTGTATCTGAAGTTTCTTTTTTGGTCAAACAATTCCCTGCCAATAGCGCTATTGGGGTTTTTCTTGCTTCTGTTTTGGAAGGGCTTTCGAAAACGGCTACGCATTACCCCTTTTTGTTTTATGGATATGATTGGCTTGCTTTTGCGCATTTTGTTTTGGCAATCCTTTTCATGGGCGGCCCTTTGCAGGACCCGGTTAAAAATAAATGGGTGGTGGAGTTTGGTATGATTGTTTGTTTTTTGGTAATTCAATACGCGTTGATAACTGGGTATTTCCGCGACCTACCCATCTGGTGGAGGCTGGTTGATTGTTTGTTTGGGCTCTTTGGGTTTATTCCCTTGATGATTTGTTATAAAAAAATAACTGAGCTGGAAGAAATCGAATCCAGAGTATATCTATTTAAAAATAAAAGCGATTTATGGAAAACAGAAGGTTCTCATTGATGCATCAAATGAAAAGTTTTCGCTATGCTTTTGCCGGTATCCGGCAATTGGTCCTGAGTGAGCATAATGCCCGAATCCATTTAACAGCCACGATTGCGGTGATTGCGATGTCGTTGGTTTTTTCGGTCACTAAAGTGGAGGCAATTTTCATTACTGCGTCTATCGGTTTTGTTTGGGTTGCCGAACTTTTCAACACCGCTATTGAAAAGACGATGGATTTTATAACTAAGGAAAAACATCCCGAAATAAAATTGATTAAAGACTTTGCCGCCGGGGCAGTGCTGATCGCCTCTGTCACGGCGCTCATAATTGGTCTCATTATTTTCATCCCAAAAATTGTATAAAATGAAGAATGCGTTGCAATGGTATTATGGAAAATATTTTTCACTCCGTAGTGAGATGAGCAGGCTTTTGAGCCTTTCCATACTCTTTAGTGTGGGGATGGTATTGGCAAGAAATATCTACACGGGCCGAAATACTTTTTTGTTTTTGATATGGAACCTGTTCTTGGCCTGGTTGCCTTATTTTATTTCTCAAACTATGTATAAGTTGCAAAGTAATATCAAGAGCAAGCCTGTTTTAATATTGTTATCGGTTGTCTGGCTTGCCTTCATACCCAATACTTTTTATATCCTCACCGATCTATATCATTTGGGAGATGGTTACAACGATTTTCTAGTACCCCAATGGTACGATCTGGCCATGATTCTTTCTTTTGCATGGAATGGTTTGCTGCTTGGCATTTTATCAGTTAGGCATATCGAGAAAATACTGCATAATAATTTTTCCTTGCCTCATGAACTTCTATTTCTCTACCCCATTATGTGGCTCAATGCGCTGGGTGTATATGTGGGTAGGTATCTGCGTTTCAATACTTGGGATATGGTTACCAACCCTTTTTTGTTACTGAGAGATATTGCCGATGTGCTGATTCATCCTTTGGCTGATCGACATGCCTCCGGAATGATTTTCTGTTTTTCCATTTTGCTTACACTGATCTATCTCACACTTAAGAAAATGAGTAAGGCCATTTCATAATCATAACATTCACCATTAAAAATTAACCATGGAAAATATTTTTTCTTCCTTTTGGAATAGAAACCGCATCATCTTTAAAAGTTTTTTGATTGGGATTCTCATACTTTTATTGCTGATACCCACCGTTTTTATTCAGAACTTAGTTTCCGAAAGACAAGAGCGCCAAAGCCAGGCTGTGTCAGAGGTGAGCGCTAAATGGGCCAGCCAACAAACTTTGGGCGGGCCAACCATTGTAGTGCCTTATCAGGAAGCGGTTACTACTGAGGATGGTAAGCATAGTATAGAAAAAAAGTTTGCTTATTTTCTTCCCGACCAATTGTCAATCCATTCAGTCATCATTCCTGAAAAAAGGTATCGTGGCATTTATCAGGTAGTGGTATATGCTACAGAGCTTCAGATATCGGGTTCATTAGATAGCCTACGTTTTGCCGACATGAATATTAATGAGGATAAAATACTATGGAACGAAGCGGCTGTTTTTTTCGATATTAGCGATGTGCGTGGATTGAAAGATGAAGTGAATATCACGGTCAATCAAATTCCCATCAATCTGGTGCCGGGGAAGTTTGCCAACCCACAATTTAAAAACGCATTGAGTGGTCTGCTGCCCGCTCCCTTAGCAAATGCCCATGGCTCGCTTGCCTTTTCTATGTCTTTAAAATTAAAAGGGTCAGAAAATCTCTTGTTCCTTCCCATGGGCAAACAAACTGATATAAGCATAAAATCTTCCTGGAATTCACCCAGCTTTATTGGTAATTATCTTCCAGATACACGTCAGATCAACGATAGTGGTTTTGCGGCAAATTGGAAAGTACTTTACCTCAACCGCAATTTTCCACAACAATGGAAGGATAGGATTTATGATTTAAGTCCATTTGCATTTGGTGTGAACCTGATTGTTCCGGTTGATGCTTACCAGCAAACAACCCGTAGTGTGAAGTATGCTATCCTTTGTATTGTATTAACCTTTACAGCTTTTTTTCTCATTGAACTTTTATATTCCCGGTCGATCCATCCTTTGCAATATATTTTGGTTGGAGTGGCGCTTTGTATTTTTTATACTTTGCTGCTTTCTTTCTCGGAATATATCGGGTTTAATTTTTCTTATCTCATTGCCGCAGCAGCTACCATACTATTGATTTCCTGGTATGTGAAAAGCATTTTGCAGTCATCCAAAATGGCACTGTTTATTGCAGCATTGTTATTGGCCATGTATGGGTTCATCTTTACCCTCATACAGCTGGAAGATTATGCGCTGCTGATTGGTAGTATCGGCTTGTTCATTACTTTGGCTATGGTGATGTATTTTTCCAGAAAGGTAAAATGGACATCCTGAGAATATGCTTAAGAAAATGGTTCTTAAAAAATGAATGCCCCGAAATTTTGGGGCATTCGTTCTATAGATTCAGGAGCATTTTAAAAATCAACACCCATGGAGACATTCACTACCGGCTTGCCTCCAAAGAAGCTGTTCATTTGCCAACCCACATCGCAGCGGAGGAAATATCCCAACAAAGTACTGCGGGCACCAAACCCATAGCCGCCAGCAAATGGGCCTATACCACCTGCTTTAATGAGCACCGTGATTGGGTTGGTGGGGTCGGAAGAAGTGTATTGTTGTGAGGGTCTTTGTATCTTATTATAATTGCCATTCCATGCAGTGCCTAAATCAAAAAACTGGATCACTTGGAAATTTCGAAGGAATGCGTTATTGATCGGTTTGTTGAATAAGGTGCTGAATACCGGCAAACGGAATTCACTATTGATTACAACATTATTATTACCATTGGCGACGTTTTGCCTAAACCCACGCAGATTTACTGCCAATGCCTGATAGGCATAATTGTTGTCTGGCGCAGGTGAGGTGTTATAGGCTTTAGGGAAAAGCCAACCATCGGAACCACCCAAATAATAAATCACTTTCTGGTTGCCCCATGAAAAATCACCTGCTGCACGAACGGCCCAGATCAGGTTGCGGTAAATGGGATAATAATTCCGAGCATCAAATCCAAAATTGAACATCTTTCTGCCTTCCCCATTATCTGGTTTGTTGACCTGTAAATTAGATTCGATATAAGCTTTATACCTCAACCCGTTCCAAATATTGGTCGTCTTCATAACGGTATTATCGAACACATATTCAAGTCTGGCATTGGCATAGGTCTTTTTATTAAGATCCTTGGCTTGCAATACCTGTAAATCACTTGAAGGGTCGCCTACTGGCAGCAATACCCATTTGTTGGTCATGGCACCCAAGATTAAACGCAGACTTCTCACTTTATCAAAAGGATATTTGATTACGCCTTGATACAGATTGGTAACGCTTCTGCCATTATATGGATAGCCGGGGCTCACAAGCGTACTGTCATAACCAGCACCCTGTTGATTGATATATATATATCCTGCCTGGGTCTGCCGATAATAGATCAACGAAAAATCAAACATCTTTTTTAGATAATCTATCCGGCCGTACCAAGTGGCCCCTCCATTAAAAAAAGAAGAAGTGCCTGGGCTAAAAGTGTTTCCATTGGTAGAAGTAAGTTCGGTAGGAGTACTCCCTGCACCGAACAAGGGCAGGCTCATCGCGCCAGTGAAACGAATGTCTTCGAACAAATCAAAAACAGAAGCTTTCAGCATGCCATTAAACGGGTCCTGTCCGGCTGAATTAATAGGGAGCGAACCGGTATAGGGTTGATAAATATTGATGAGCAAATCGTTGTTAAAGCCTGCTGTAAAATTGTCAACGGAAAATTTTAGTTTATAGTCCAATAATTTTGCTTTTTTCAACAAAGGTTCTTCTTGTGGGACTGGTTTTTCTTGAATTGGTTTGCTGAGTGCATTGGATCCACTGGTATCAGGTTTTTCTTTTTTAAACTCGCTCTCAAAAAAATCATTTTGTTTTTTTGCAGATTCAATTAGGTTAGGCTGTTGAAGTTTTAAAGTTTGTCCTACTTTCAGTTGGCTGGCAATAACGGTCTGCTTACGGTAGTCCGTCATCTTCGGGTTGATATTCCTTTTCTTTAAAGCCGCCTCATCTACTTTTAATTTGTACAAAAATTTAAGATCACCTTCCTGCCTTACTTCGCTCACTTGGCCATTATCTCCAGCAATCCTGGTTTCTTTCAGGTCGCTTTGATAATTGGTAATGGGAAAAATATAGGAAGAGTCGTTCGTGATGGAGAAGGCATACATCGTATCGGGCTCCGTTTTTTTATTGGCAGTAAGCACAGAATCCAGTTCTTTCGCATCTGGGTTGCGCAATACCTCGTCACCTATTTTATATATGGTATCAATGCCGGCCCTACGAGTGGTAAACAAACCAGCATATCGGTTAGCTACCCCATTTTCATTGCTGATAAAGGTGAAATGAAAATTATTGTATTGGGTGGGATATCGTGCATCTCCATATTTAAGGTGCGTGAGTTGTGAAATCTGTTTGAACTCGCTTTTGTTCCAGTTGTCGACCAAAAAAATATTATAATGATAGTTGGAAGGCAAAACGGTATCGGCATTCACTGCATTTCCGGTAGGTCGGTTAGAAGAAAAGATGATGCCTGTTTTTCCCGGAAAAGTCACAAAGCTTGCATCCAGATCGTTATACACATCATTAGTGATCTGTTCAACACTTTGCTTCTCCATATTATACACAAAAATATCAGACTGCCCATGTTGAACCGCACTCAGTAATAGTGTATTGTTGTTGAGCATGTATTTCATATCCTGAATCTGGTCAAACATGTCAAGGTCCTGCACGATTGGTTTATATTTTTGCACCAGGTCGTACACGAATAGTTTTGTCTTCCCCTTTTCCCAATATACCACGGCTAAACGGGTGCCCTTGCCATCCCAGGCAATCAGTGGGTAATGCGGGTTTCTCTGGTTGTCATTGGTGCGTATCCCGCTTTTATAAAGTATTTTCTTGTAAATAAAATTCTCGTGCAAAACCACACAGTACTGGCCGTGGTCGAATTCTACCACAGCATAGGTTTGGCTCTTGGGCTGGGGGCTGGGGGCAAAATGGAAAAAATCTTTATTGGGGTTGATGGTTTCTACCACAGAAACCGTTCCCTTCGGGAAATTGCGGCGGCCACGCACATCTTGAGAATATTTAAGTTCTTCCTGCTCCATGAAGTCCTTTAGCACTTCTTTGAATTTCTTTTTGCAGATGCGTTGTGAAGCGCTGTTGAGGTTACGATAAACCCTGGCCAGATAGAGGAAATAGGTAACGTTTTCTTTCTTATATTTTTGGGCGAGATAATACCAGAAGGCATGTCCAGCGAGATTGGGTTTTTCAAAAGCAAACTGATAAAAATTGGTATAACGGCCAGAAAGTACGGCCGATTTTAGTTGGTCGTCCAAGTCGGTGCTCCAGTTTTCTCCTACATATTCAATATACCCATCGGTTAGCCATTGAGGAAGGTCGAGCAAGGCCTGGTTGGCAGCAAATTCACCAAGGTCATCTCCAAAAAGGATATTTTCCACCAAAATCCTCGCGATGCCTTGCCTCACTTGTATGCGAAGTTTGTTATAGTCATCTGTGTAATAGAGGAGCACTTTGTTATTCACCAATTTAGTAATTCCCCCGGTGGTTTGCCAGTCGAGGCTCAGACCGATATTCGACTGTTCCATATCATTGAAGCTGTTATAGATAGCAAGATTGGCGCGGCGCTGCAAGCCATATTCAACAAACTGTTCAATGCTGGGCAGCTCTTTTTCGGCCAATTGAGCCACATATTTGGCAATGGGCTGTCCATTTTCATAAAAATAGGTGTTGAAATTAGGAGTCTGATAGTATTTCCACTTGAATTTTTTGAACTGCAGCCTATTTTTACCAAATTCAACGGTATTGACCTGCGCTATGGAATTGTTTAATAATAAAACCAAGGATAAGGAAAGAAGAAAAAAAAATTTCGGATATAACTTATTCTGATAAACTTGCATACCAATTCTTTGAATTTTTAAAGTTAGAACAATCCCTATAATCGGTAAAATCCATTTTGAATTAAAACTTTGATTCTATGCTTACTGTAAAGCAATTTATATTCAATCCCATTCAAGAAAATACATACGTCCTTTATAACCAGAAGGATGCCTGCTGTATCATCGATCCCGGCTGTTATTTTGAAAGTGAACGTAATGTTCTGAAGGAATTCATTGAGGAAAACAAATTAATCCCTAAGCTTTTGTTAAATACACATTGCCACCTCGATCATGTTTTCGGGAATAAATTTATCTATGATGAGTATACGCTGCCCCTACATCTGCATCCCAATGAAGAACCGGTACTGCAATATGCGCCAGAAGCGGGGCTGCGTTGGAGTATGCCCTTTGAGAACTATCGCGGCGAACTGATTTTTTTGCAGGATGGGGAGATTATCAAGTTGGATGATGATGAACTGAAGGTTTTACTTACACCGGGCCATTCACCCGGTAGTGTATGCTATTATTGCGAAGCTCAAAAATTTGTGATTGGTGGGGATGTGCTTTTTAGGATGAGCATTGGTCGGAGCGACTTACCGGGCGGCGACTTCCGTACGTTGGTCCAAAGTATTCTGGAAAAACTGTTTACCCTGCCCGATGATGTAAAAATATATTCGGGTCATGGGGAACCCACTACCATTGGGTTTGAGAAAATGAACAATCCTTTTTTAAAATAGGGAACTTGACTGGGTGCAATGATGTTCATCGGTCAAGGTCATCCAAGAGATTTTTCAATATCCTTCGGTAAGGGCTATCCGAAAAGTTGTTATTGCTACACCCACTTGCCAATATAGGGCAGTTTCTGGAATTCCTTTTTATCCACCTTCATTACAAACCAGGTAAAGCCCAAGGTTAAAACCGTTGCCATTGTCAGGCTGAAATAATTGTTGGGCCAGGCCTTGGTTAATAAAAGATGTACAAAATAGATTAGTGCAACGATTACCAGATAGGCCACTAGTTTTTTTGTGGCATAAGGAATGCGATAGTTTTTTTGTCCCCAGTTATAGGAGATCACCATCATGCTGCCATAACAGAAGAAAGTAGCCCATGCGCAGGCCATATAGCTGAAGCGGGGAATAAAAATATAGTTGATCAACAAAGTGATTGCAGCGCCGATAATGGTGATATAGGCACCGGCTGTTGTTTTATTGGATAGTTTATACCAAATGGATAGATTATAATAAATGCCCAGGAACATATTGGCAAAAAGAAGAATGGGCACCACTTTCAGCCCCTCCCACATTCTTGGGTCCCTAATAAATTGTTTCCAGATGTTCAGGTATAGGGCCACCACCAAGAACATGATACAAATCACGATCACAAAAAATTTCATCACACGGGCATAAGTGCGAGGTGCATCCTGCTGCAGTGACTGCTTAAAGAAGAAGGGTTCAGCCCCCATCTTAAAAGCTTGTACAAATAGGGTAATCAATAACGATAGCTTATAACAAGCGCCGTAAACCCCTACCTCATAAATAGCGGCATCGCCAGTCAATGGGCTGCGCTTGGCCAGCATGATCCTATCAAAAGTTTCGTTGATCATTCCACCAAAGCCTGCAATGGCAATGGGCAGGGCATAAACCATCACTTCTTTCCAAAGCTGTTTGTTTATCTTCCATTTAAACTGCAACAATTCCTTGGAAAGGGCAACCATCTGGAAAAACGATTGGGCTAGATTGGCTATCAACACATATCCTACGCCAAACCCCGTACTATATATAAATATTAAAATGCTATTCGGGTGGTCCTTGAATAGTTGCGGGCAAACAGATAAAAAGAAATAGGCGATCCCGATATTCAGGAAAATGCCAATGATACGGATAGCCGCAAATTTTTTGGGCCGGTTATCATGCCGAAGCTTGGCAAATGGTAGGGCGGATATGGCATCGAATGCGATGATAAAAGCACTGATGGTAATATATTCAGGGTGGTTGCCAATATCGATGAAATTGGCAATCTGCTGCCGAAAAGCCAGGATCAATGCAGTAAACAAGCCCGTGCTGATGATCAGTGAAGTAACGATGGTGTCATACACATCTTTTTCATACTCTTTTTTTTGTATGAACCGGAAATAAGCGGTCTCGAAGCCGAATAGCACCAGCACGTTCAGGAAAGGGATGAGCGAATACACCAGGGTCATTTGCCCATAGTCGGCCGTATGCCTGAATTTATAAGTGAGATAGGGAGTTAAAAGATAGTATAAAAAGCGGGCAAAAATAGAGCTCGCGCCATACCAAACTGTTTGCCCCGCTAATTTTTTTATGCTACTCAATCAATAGGTTTAATTGCAAAAATAATCTTCATAAGCCGATATTGCTCAAACGATAAAAACTAATATTATGATATGGTTCAAGGGATAAATCTAAGTTGTTTTAAACTTATAGTCTGTGAACTCGGACAAATAGTAAAATTAATATCATGGAGACTATTCATACTGCTTGTCCATAAGGGCTTATCCCATGGTTTTTTACCCATATCCGTCAAGAAAATAGAAATTGAAATCATGTACATTTGCAAAAAATGAATAAGATGAGAAAAAGTATACTTCTATTAATAGTTTTATTATCTTTTAGGATGGCCACTTATGCGCAGGCATATGAAGGCAAGATGGACTACCAGAAGACCTCGCAGCAAGTGGCTATTATTGAGTTGCCTTACAAAACATCTATTGTAGAAGATGCCATCAAAGACTATATGAACAAAAGGGGCTTTAAAAGCTCTAGTTCAAAAGGGTTTGATATTTTCCGTGGTGCAAAACTGGACAGTGCCGATCAGGACCCCAGCGACCTTTATTTTAAAGTGGACCGCAAAAAGAAAGAAAAGGACTATTCCGTGATTACGCTTTTGGTAACAAAAGCCAACCAAGATATCCTTTCAAGGCCTGCTATGGATAGCACGGGGCAAACAGACAAAGCAAAAGCTTTTCTAAATAACCTGGTACCTGCCATCTCGGCGCATAATGTAGATGTACAGTTCGCCGATCAACAGGATGTGGTAAAGAAAGCGCAGAAGAAAATGAACAATCTGATCAATGACCAGAGTGACATTGAAAAAAAGATTCGGAAATTGGAGGCAGACCAGGACCAAAACAAGACTGATATTATAAAGCAGACCAACGACATCCAGAATACGATAGGCGCCGATGATAATGTGAAGAACAAGGCCCAGAAAAAAATGAACAAACTGCTGGATGAACAAGATAACCTGCGCAAAAAACTGAGGAAGGCCCAAGCCGATCTGGATGAGAACAAAACCAATCAGGAAGCGCAACAAAAGGAACTGGACAACCAGCAACAGGCATTGGAAGCCATCAGGGCTAAGCGTACTAATTGATTTTTCCGTGATGGGTTTTTCTGTATTTCTCTAAACAAAGTTTTGTTTTAACTTTGCCGGGTTCATGAAAAAAGGAATTACCATATTTTTTCTAGCTATCTACCTGCTTTCTACAACCGAAGCACATCAGTTGTTGAAGCTGCCGGTGGTGTTTATGCATTTTCAGGAACATCGGCAGGAAAATAAAAATCTCAGTCTGCTGCAATTCTTGGACATGCATTATATGCACGGTAGCCCAAGAGATAAAGACTATGACCGGGATATGCAGCTCCCGTTCAAGACTACCAGTTGCTGCCTTTCTACAATCACAACGGCTTATGTTCCATTACAGGTGCAGTATGCGATTTTGGCGCCTATTTTAGATTCAAGCAAAACCCCAAGTTTTGCAAAACCGCCATTTATACCATCCTCTTATCTGTCCAAAATCTGGCAGCCTCCCAAGTATTGCTAATTGCTCTCCGGTAAGAAAAAAAGTATCATAAGAAATCGTTCTTATGATACAGGCATTTGATTATATCAAAGAGCCCATTCCTGTATATAAATAAACAAGACCATTATGCTGAATGCAATAATTGGGTTTGCGGTTAAAAACAAACTCATTGTTGGGCTATTCATTATTGCCCTGATTGGTTATGGCAGTTACCAATTCACAAAACTGCCGATAGATGCGGTACCTGATATTACCAATAATCAGGTACAAGTGATCACCATTGCGCCTTCTTTTGGTGCAACAGATATTGAAAGGTTGGTCACGTTTCCCATAGAGCAGGCCAATAATAATATTTCCGGTTTAAAGGAAATACGGAGTTTCTCAAGGTTTGGGCTTTCATTGGTGACGATTGTTTTTGATGATGCCACTGATATATACTGGGCCAGACAGCAAGTTGCAGAGAGGCTACAGAGGGTGCAGTCTCAAATCCCACAGGGAATTGGCATCCCAGAATTGGGGCCGGTAAGCACGGGGTTGGGTGAAATCTACCAATATGTGGTAAGACCCAAAGATGGTTATGAGAATCAATTTACAGAAACAGATTTACGAACCATACAGGATTGGATTGTACGCCGACAACTTTTGGGAGTGAAAGGAGTTGCCGAAGTGAGCAGTTTTGGCGGTAAGCTAAAACAATATTCCATTGAAGTAGATCCCAATAAACTGCTTTCCTACAATATCAGCATCTACGATATTTTTAAGGCATTAGAGAACAATAACCAAAACACGGGCGGCGCCTATATTGAAAAGGGGCCAACGGTATTGTATATACGTAGCGAAGGATTGGTGGGCAGTATCGACGACATCAAAAACATATCCATCAAAAGTCTTGATGGTGGAACCCCCTTATTCATCAGGGATGTTGCGGATATAAAAATCGGCAATGCTACGAGGTATGGTGCCATGTGTTATAACGATAAAGGGGAAGTGGCCGGAGCAGTCGTAATGATGTTGAAAGGAGCCAATAGTAATGAAGTAATTAAAAATGTGAAGGAGCGGATTGCGCAGATTCAAAAAACACTCCCGGAAGGAGTAATGATTGAACCCTTTCTCGACCGTACTAAGATGGTGAACAACGCCATTGGCACCGTTGAAAAAAACCTTACCGAAGGAGCGCTGATTGTGGTATTTGTGCTGGTGATGTTCTTGGGCAATTTTAGGGCTGGTTTGCTGGTTGCCTCCGTAATACCCTTGGCCATGTTGTTTGCCGTGATTATGATGAACCTGTTTGGGGTGAGTGGCAACCTGATGAGCTTGGGCGCATTGGATTTTGGGTTGATTGTTGACGGTGCAGTGATTATTGTGGAAGCGGTGATGCATAGGCTGGCACATAGTAAACAGTTCAAGCATATCAATAGGTTGAGCCAACCTGAAATGGACATAGAAGTAAACCAGTCTGCCAGCAAGATGATGAACAGTGCTGTTTTTGGTCAGATCATCATCTTGGTTGTGTACCTACCCATTTTCACCTTGCAAGGTATTGAAGGAAAGATGTTCAAACCCATGGCCCAGACGGTGGCTTTTGCATTGTTGGGTGCTTTTTTGCTTTCACTCACCTATATACCGATGATGAGTGCCATCTTCCTAAGCAAAAAAATAAAGCACGAGCCCAATATTTCTGATAAGATGATGAACCGTGTGGAAAAAGCTTACCAGTCTTTTTTGGGCAAAGTGTTGGGTTTTCCCAGAACTGCCCTTCTGGCGGTGATAGTTATTTTTATTTCAGCACTAGTTGTGCTTAGTACTTTGGGAGGTGAATTTATTCCTGCATTGGAAGAAGGAGATTTTGCAGTGGATACCCGTGTACTAACTGGCAGTAGCCTGAACACAACTATTACCAATACCCAAAAAGCAGCGCATATTTTGAAATCACAGTTTCCCGAGGTAGAAAAAGTGGTCACAAAAATCGGCAGCGGGGAAGTGCCAACCGACCCCATGCCCATGGATGCGAGCGATATGATGGTGATATTGAAACCTAAAAAAGAATGGACATCGGCCAAAACTTTCAATGAGCTTTCGGAAAAAATGGGCAAGGCATTGCAAGTATTGCCGGGAGTTACTACGGGATTCCAGTTTCCCGTTCAGATGCGTTTCAATGAATTGATGACCGGTGCAAGGCAGGATGTGGTCTGTAAAATTTTTGGTGAAAATTTGGATACACTTGCTGACTATGCCAAAAAACTGGGGACCATTATCAATACAGTAGAAGGAGCCAAAAATTTATATGTGGAAGCGGTTTCTGGCATGCCCCAGATTATCATTGATTATAACCGAAATGCCATTGCCCAATATGGGCTCAATATTTCCGATATCAACAAAGCGGTGAATATGGCATTTGCGGGGCAGAGTACGGGCATGTTGTTTGAGGGGGAAAAGCGATTTGATATTGTGGTAAGGCTTAAGGGTGATTTAAAAAGAGATGTGAAAGATGTGCAGAATCTTTTGATACCAACCTCCACCGGAACACAAGTGCCATTATACCAATTGGCCAATGTACAAATTAAAGATGGGCCAAACCAGATCCAGCGGGAAGATGCAAAGCGCCGGATAGTGGTAGGTTTTAATGTGCGGGGAAGAGACGTGCAGAGCATCGTGCATGAACTGCAATCAAAAGTTGACAAACAGTTAAAACTACCAGCTGGTTATTATGTAACCTATGGCGGAGCTTTCGAAAATCTTAACCAGGCAAAACAACGTTTAATGATTGCCGTTCCTGTTTCGCTTTTGCTGATTTTTCTGTTGCTCTATTTTGCTTTCAATTCCATCAAACAAGGACTCTTGATTTATTCAGCAATACCACTTTCTGCCATTGGCGGCATTTTTTTTCTGGCACTTCGTGGCATGCCCTTTAGCATCAGTGCTGGGATTGGTTTTATTGCATTGTTCGGGGTGGCGGTATTGAATGGTATCGTGCTGATTGCCGAATTCAATCAATTGAAAAGCGGTGGGCTCACCGATTTAAAAAGGATCGTGCTCATGGGTACCAAGGTAAGGTTAAGACCTGTATTGATGACGGCCTTTGTGGCCTCCTTAGGCTTTTTACCAATGGCCCTTAGCAATGGGGCGGGGGCAGAAGTGCAACGACCTTTGGCAACAGTGGTGATTGGAGGATTGCTCATCGCTACTTTTCTAACACTTTTCATCCTTCCGGTATTGTATATCCTTTTTGAAAAAAAGATATCGATTAAAAAGAAAGATGATAATAAGCATAAGTCCATTATCGGCACCTCCATCATCCTGCTGCTTTTGACCCTATCTAATCAGTCCGGTGCGCAAACTCCTATCACATTGAAAGCGGCCATTGATTCAGCTTTAAAGAATAACTTGATGATGAGAAATGAGCAGCTAAAGACGGAGTATCGCAAAATGCTCATACAATCCAACGCAACCATCCCGCAAACCAATCTCATCGCCGAAGCTGGACAGATCAATAGTATTTACAACGATACCAAATTTGGCTTGGCTCAATCTTTCAGTTTCCCGACCGTATACAACAGACAGAAAGAGCTATTGCAGCAGGAATGGAAAAGCAGTTTATTCAACCAGTCTCTACAAAAAGCGGAACTAAAAAAACAAGTGGTCTTGGTTTTTTATCAGCTGTTGTATGTGAATGAAAAAAGAAACTTGTTAGTACTAGCCGATAGCCTTTATACAGCGGTGTATGACCGTGCAACCTTGAGGATGGCAAAAGGAGAAAGCAACCTGTTAGAAAAGCTGAATGCAGAGGCATTGCTGGGTCAGATAAAAGTACAAATGAACCAACTGGTACAGGATTCAATCATGTGGCAATTAAAATTCAAGTTGCTTCTAAACAGTGCATCTGCTTTTGTGCCAAAGGAAACAAATTATAAAATGAAGTTGCCAGCTATCGAGGATACCTCATTGCTCAAGGAACATCCGATTCTAAAAAATATCCAACAACAGGAACAGATAGCCAATGCCATGATCGCTTTGGAAAAAAGCAGATTATTGCCCGACCTGTCTTTGGCTTATAATAATACGAGCATACAAGGATTGGGTGCGGATGATCATGTTTACAATGCTTCCAAACGTTTTCATTCTGTTCAGTTGGGGCTTGGTATTCCGCTGTTCACAAAAGCTCAGAAAGCCAAGATTGGCAGCGCAAAGATCAATAAACAAATAGCTGAAGGGGATTATTCCTTAGGTGTTCAATTATTGGAATCGGGATACGAAACGGCTTTGGCACAGTTTACCCAAAACTTGCAAGCGGTTAAATATCTTGAGCTATCGGCTTTGGGAAATGCACAGCAGATCTTGGAAGTTGCCAATAAGCAACTGGGCTTGGGCGAAATCAATTATCTGGAATGGGCGCAATTGGTAAACCAGTCCATGGTCGTAAAAAGCGGCTATGTGGAAGCAGTTAGAAAATTGAATGAGTCCATCATCGAATTAAATTATCTCACTAATAAATAACAAACGAATGAAGCTCAAATTATTTTATTCATTAGCAGCATTCTTTCTTTTTGCATGTAATCATAAGCGATCGGATGAGAAGGTAGTCAATGCTCCACTTGCCGAAAATCTCGTTACGCTTACGGATGCTCAGATAAAAAATGCTGGCATCGTTACGGGTAAAATTGAAGAAAAGGAAATATCATCCATTCTAAAAGTAAATGGGAAGGTCGATGTGCCCCCGCAAAATATGGTATCCATCAGCGTACCATTGGGCGGTTATCTCAAAACTACCAAGCTTTTGCCCGGTATGCATGTGAAAAAGGGAGAATCCATTGCAGTGATGGAAGATCAGCAATATATCCAATTGCAACAGGACTATCTCTCGGCCAAAGCGAAACTCGGCTTTATGGAGAATGAATATTTGCGACAAAAAGACCTGAATCAAAGCAAGGCCAGTAGTGATAAAGTGTACCAACAGGCTGAAGCAGATTACGAAAGCCAGAAAATATTGATTGCCTCACTAAGTGAAAAACTAAAACTGGTGGGGATCGATCCGGGAAAACTGAGTATCACAACCATTTCCAAAAGTATCAGTGTCTATTCACCCATTGATGGCTATGTTTCAAAGGTGAATGTGAACATAGGTAAATATGTTTCCCCTACAGAAGTGTTGTTTGAGCTGATCAACCCAACCGATATCCATTTGGCATTAAAAGTTTTTGAAAAGGATCTTGATAAACTTTTTATCGGACAACAGTTAATCGCATTTACAAATCACGAGCCTTTGAAAAAGCATCGCTGTGAGATTCTATTGATTGGGAAGGATATCTACAGCGACCGCAGTACAGATGTACACTGCCATTTTGAGGACTATGATAAAACCTTGATACCCGGTACTTATATGAACGCCGAAATCGAAGTCAAAAACAATAGGGCAAGGGTATTACCCGATGAGGCTTTGGTGCGGTACAATAACAAGCAATTTGCGTTCACGAAAAAGACAGATAACCAATTTGAGATGGTAGAAATAAATACTGGGGACAGAGAAAATGGGTTCACGGAAGTTCTTATTTCCAATGAAATGGCTTTAAAGGAATTTGTAAAAAAGGGAGCGTATTCCTTATTGATGAGCTTAAAAAATAAATCGGAAGAATAGCCAAACAAATGATTAATTATGGTACATCTAGAAAAACACTTAAAAAGTTCAGACCTAATCACAGATATAGTCATTGGCATGAGCGATGGGCTAACCGTGCCTTTTGCATTGGCAGCAGGTTTAAGCGGGGCAGTTAGCAGCAATGCTATTGTAATCACAGCGGGCATTGCAGAAATAGTTGCAGGCTGTATTGCCATGGGCCTGGGAGGATATCTTGCAGGAAAAACAGAACTGGAGCATTACGAAAGTGAATTAAAACGAGAATTTGATGAGGTTGAATCGGTTCCAGAAAAGGAATTGCAGGAAGTAAAAGATGTGTTCAAAGAATATGGGATTAGCAACGAAGGACAAAGTATACTGGCCAATGAATTGGCAAACGATAAAACAAAGTGGGTAAACTTTATGATGCGTTTTGAATTGGGTCTGGAAAAGCCCGACCCCAACCGGGCAAGAAACTCGGCGCTTACCATTGGAGTGGCTTATTTTATTGGAGGTCTTTTGCCCCTGTCAGCTTATTATTTTACCATCGACCCACAGCAAGGCTTGATGGTTTCGGCTATTATCACCACCATTTGCTTATTTGTATTTGGTTATTTTAAAAGCAAGGTAACGGGACAGCCACCCATTAGCGGTGCTTTTAAAGTGACAATGATTGGACTAATTGCAGCTGCGGCTGCTTTTGGTATTGCTAAATGGGTGAGCTGATTCTATCAAGATTTTAATTTATTCAGGTCCTCGTACAATTAACCTGAAGTGCAGAGCCCCGACTATTCTTAGCCGGGGTTTATTTTATAAAGCCTTTCATCCTAGCAGGTCTGGCGAGCTGATTCCTTAGGGGGGAAAAACATAGTGTTTATAAAACTATAAAGCCAACATGTGCAAGCTTATTTCATTTCGCCATTTTGTATTTCCTATAAGCGGGGTTTGATGTGGTAGACCCCGCTTGAACAAGAGGTGCATAAAAACTACCATCGTACAAATAGCTTTGCGCAGCACCGACCTATATGATGCAGAGCCCATTCCTCCTTGCATAGTAGGCTTTTGTGCCATTTCCCGTGCATACTCCTGCCACGAAAACGACCTCTTTGCGCCGATGTCGGTACAAGTTTGTCTTGGGTCGCGTTTCAACTCTAATCTAAGCCAGCTTTTAATAAATTGCAAACCTATATGCAGTTTAAGCTACTATGCGTTTCGGTACTAGGATTTTAACCATCCAGTGACGCTCATTCTTGGTTTGTTACTAGCCAATACCTCATGCTCCAATTCACTGCTTTTAAAAAACCCTGTCTTGCCACCGATAGGACTTATATTTTCAACCCTATTTTTGTGATGGACACATAATTCACCGCCATCATTTTCTTTCCACTCATTGTTCAAATACATAATCATGGAGTATTGTCGGCTGTCGTTACTCTTAAATTGATCAATATGCTTTTTATAGAAACTACCTTTTTCATACAAAGCATAATGAAACTCATAACTTGTGATGGAAGTATAACAGGTTTTATTCAAAAAGCTGACGAAGCTATCCATTAGATCAAAAAAGCTATTTTCATACACATTGTTATGTTTTCGGTCTAGCCAATAAATGATGTCAGTTCTAAACTTATTATCTTGTTTAAAGCCTGCATCATTTCCTGTGCCTGCAACCTTGAGTAATTTCATGCTATAAAGAGCGATCAGGTTTTCTTTCAGGTGCAAAGAAAGCGTTTCACTTAAAAAATTTTCCGCTACCCCAATTTTGTTTTCTACAAAACTGTCAACAAGTTTGTTAAAAATATTTTCCAAAGAAATGATTGAGAGTGAGGATAATTGGGTGAAGATACCATTGTTTAGAGTCAACCAAACCTAATAGATTAGGGCGGGGCTATAGAGACCGAATTTGAAAAGGCAGGATGCAGTTGATGCTTAACCAAAGTAAAAGAGTAAAAACAGCGGGAACCATGCTTTGTCTCCGAGGGGTATAGCCTAACTGACCCCGCTTGACAGAGAAAGATGGGTTGATTCTATTATGCTAATTGCGCTGCCGTCAATAAATATCAAATGATAGATTAATCATCGTCGAAACACTAAATAAATACCAACTTTGTGAGTACTGCATAATAGAGTTAGTATTGTTATTATTAGAAACAAGGGTGTACTGAGTGGAAGAATAAGGGACTACATAGGTTATTCCCGACCAACTACCACTTTGGACTATACCACCCATTGCTGGGATAAAATATTGCGCATCGGTCCCAACATCTGGTGACCATGGGGCTGTTGTCAAAACCGGGTTATAGCCCGCTGCAGTATTAAATGTAATACCGGGTGCTAAGGAGAAAAGGTAATTCCCCGAACCTGCGGTACCACCACCGGAGAAGCCCAATTGTACGGTAATTCTTTTTTTTGCACCATAATCAATGGCCTGTGTTTTGTTGATGTAAACCGTAGAGCCCAGAGTGGGTGCTGTGCCGGTAGCCGATACCGTTACGGATCCAGATGCTATAACATTGCCATAGGTTGCAACCCTGCTCCAGGAACTGCCGCTCCAATAATAATAACCAGGTGTAACATTGGAGGGGGAATTGCCTGCGGTGGAGCTATTGTAAACCAGTAAACCCGATGCGGGACTGCTGATGGTGCTTGCATCTGTGGTGGATGTCAATGCTACTCTCGGTGGAAGAAATCCCTTATCTGTTGCGGTCACATCCAACTGTGCCGAGGCATCTGGCGTGGAAGTGCCAATGCCTACCTGTGCGTAAATTCGGTGGCAAAATAGTAACAGCAATATTGAAAGGCTGAGGAAATGTCTTTTTTTCATGTTTTTGGGTTTAAATATTCTTGTGAATGTTGCTAATACAGGAGTTGCGAATGAATATTTTTTAGCGAGCGATTTCCGTTATTTTTAACCAAGTACTCACATCTCCTTTGAATGTAAATGAATCATCTGAACTGCCTCTTGCTGCTTGAATCAAGATAGTAATAGGGCTGGTGGAACTATTGGTATAAGCACCCATCACAGGAAACAGCGTGCCACTTCGGGTGCCGCCGCCATATGCAGCACCTGTCCATTGTTGATACCCATAACTAACCTGGCTCCCGTTGACAGTAATCCTACTGTACCAATCATCGGTTCCGTATCCCGAACCGACATAGACTGTGTTATATTCTACAATTATAGTACTGCTACTACTTGCTGGTGTATAATTATAGGTGGCGAGGGTGGAATAATTAGGTACCGTTGTGGATATAGAGGTGTTAGCACTTTGCCCAATGCTACTGTAGGGTAATATCAAGGTTTGAATTACTTGGCCAGGTGAATAAGTGCTGTTAATTGGCGACCAACTAGCGCCATTAAAAAAATAATACCCAGGGCTTACCATATTCGGGGATGTACCTGAACTGGCAGTATTGTAAACCAAGAGCCCTGTGGCAGGACTGGATATTGTGGACAGGTCAGTGCTGGAAGTCAATGATACTCTTGGTGGAAGAAATCCTTTATTGGTTGCGGTCACATCCAATTGGGCAGATGCATTCGGCGTGGAAGTACCGATGCCTACCTGTGCACAAATATGATTATAAAAAAGAAGTAGCAATATTGAGAAGGCAAGAGTGACAGATTTTTTCATGTTGTTTGGAATTTTTTGGTTTTAGAGCTTTAGGAGCTTTTGTATTTTATTGCCAATCTTCAAATAATAGGTGCCCTGTAACAGATGGTTCATGTCTACGGTAGTTGTAAATCCAGTAAGCAAACCATTCATTACTATCTTTCCATTGAGGTCAATCACATAGTAGGCATTATTTGTCAAATCTGCGGTTGATCTAATTTTTATAAGATCATAGGTTGGGTTGGGAGAAACCCAAATGCCATTATCACTGGAATTTAATTGCACCAATATTACTGACGACAAAAGCATTTGACCAGTGTTGCCATCTATTTCTTTTAGTTGATAATAATTTAAAGAGGGATAAGGGTCATTGTCTACAAAATCATAATTGCTTTGGCCGATTACAAAAGGTACAGTGCTTATTGTGGACCAAGTGGTTCCATCTTTTGAACGCATCAATTCAAAATTTTGATTTCCGGCATTGTTTGCATAGGTCCAATGAATGAATACATTGCCATTTTTCGGTTCTCCTACAAAATCAATTATATGAATAGGCAGCACATTGACTATAGAGGTGGTTGCTAGCGTGAAAGGGCTAAAAGAACTTACGGGTGAGGATGTGGTGACTGTCCCAGTACTGGTGTTCCCCGTTTGTGTACCGCTTCCACCCAAATCGTTCCATGAATTACCATCCCAATGAGCTACACGTAAGTCTGATATATTATTGAGAATACCAGAGTGCCCAGGAGCCAGCCACGACAAGGTTACTTTGACTGGCGAAGTCGAACTGCTTCCCCTCGAAATCAACCAATATTCGCGTTGAGAAACCCCACTTAGCGAAACATCATGCGATGAAACATTGTATAAAGCATTTGGGTTGGAGAAAAAATATTGGCAGGTAAAGCTATCCGTAGATAATGCCGGGGCTGAAATGCCAACTGCCCTTAATGAGTCTGCATCACCGACCGGAAAGGTAAATGCACTGTTCCCCACTTTCACGCAAGTACCATAGATGTGAGAAGCATTCGAGGCTCCTGAATAAGAAGAGCCAGCATTAAAAATAACCTCACTTGAGTTCGTAATGATTTGTCCACTTGTAAACGTAAGGGTTGACCCACCTCCAATTGAAAGGTTATTGTTTCCAGCACCTGTAACCGTACTTAGTGTATTTAGATTAACATTGTTTGGGTTATTGATGCTGATGTTGCATGCAATGCTATCTCCATTTGCATCGATGGTCTGACTATTGCTTGAATTGTTAAATATGATATTGCCAGTTCCATTGAGTAGGGAACTTATGCTTAATGCAGTATTGTTGTTTTGTACCGTCCATGTTCCCTGATTGGAGATGGCAGCCTTGGAATCTAATATCAAATCTGATCCTGCACTATTCACAATAGTGCCAGCAGATATGGTCACGGTGGTATCAATATAAAATTGATTGGTTTGAGCAATCGAATGATAATTTAGGGCGCAAAATAGCAGGAAGATGTGTAATTTTTTCATTAGGATATTAGGTTATTTTAATGCTAAAAAGAAAACGGTTTTTATAAAAACCAGTCTTATTTCAAAGCTATATCCGAAAGCTTTTTGAGCGATTGCTCCAACTGCTTCCACCCAGTAACAGTTTATTATAGGAAATATTTTATTTGATGGTTTGTATTTTGTGAAATGCAATTTGCTGAATGTAAAAATATTGCATTAGCATATAATTGTTAATGAAGTTTAGAAAGGTTGTATGAATTATAGCGCTAGTCTTTGCGGGGTCTGGCACAACTGACCCTGCTTGGAAAAAGCCTAGCGTTTAAGTGCCCAAAGACTGCAACATTTCATTTCGCCTTTTTGCATTTACTTTTGCAGTCTAAGAATTCTATTGAAGCCCACCAAGCAATACATATCAGACAAGGCATTGGCTCTTTTCAACGAAAAGGGGTTCGTGAATGTGCGCTTGCAGCATATAGCAGATTATGCTTTTGTGAGCGTAGGTCATTTAGCCTATCATTTCAAGACCAAGGATGAACTGATCCTGTCCATTTATAAAAAGCTCAAAAAAAAGCAAGAGCAGTTGTTGACAGAATGCCGGGTGCTTCCCTTATTTGAGGATATTGATTTCCTGTTGAGAAACCTGTTTCAGCTTCAACAGCAATACCGCTTTTTCTATTTGGATACGTTGGAAGTGCTTCGGGCTTTTCCTGAAATCGCGGAAAAGCATCAGCAATTATTACAGTTTCAACGACAACAGATTTTGTTTATGTTGGATTTCAATGCGTCCAGGGGATCATTTACCCAACCTACCTACGAAGGCCAGTTTGCGGAGCTGGCTCAAATCTTTTGCCTGACCATGGACAATTGGATGAGTTATCAATTGGTAAATGGAAATAAAGGGCTGACAGAGGACGCTTATTGCCAAGACCTTTGGGCAATCCTCCGGCCTTTGTTCACCGATATGGGTATCCCAGAATTTCGCCAATTGCAAAACAAGACAATTGGTTTAACTTAGGTTTAATTACCACAATCCCCAGCCATGGGCCGCCAGGCAATCATCAGCACTTCTGTTTTATCAGCCATGCGTGTTTTGTTGGAAAACGAACAACAAGCCGGAAAAATAGCATTACCCCAAGACCTGCATTTTATGGAAAATGGCTCTTGGCTAAGGGATGCGGCCGTAATCGATTGGGTGATTTTTCGAAGAGGGACATGGGAAGTCTCCCTGGTTTTTGCCCAATTTAATAACCCCTTACAATTTATCATCCGCAATATCACACAGTGTTTTAGTGAACAAAAAGCGAAAACAGCAGCCTTTTTTATCCGCAAAGAAGCCGCTAAAGACCGGCGTGGTCCGCTTCAAGTTTCCATCCAAGACCTGCAAATCTGTTTCAACTGACAGCATTCTTAATTCCATCTCAGGGTGACAAAATTTTTTGAAAAAAAATAGAAAATAATTTCTAATTCTAAAAAATACCCTAACTTAGAAAATATTTTCTAAACTAAACCAACGATTGTTATGGCCAACGTACTATGGTTACAAGGGGGTGCCTGTAGCGGCAACACCATGTCTTTCTTAAACGCCGAAGAACCAACCGTAGTAGAGTTGGTGGTAGATTTCGGTATCAATATTCTCTGGCATCCTACTTCAGGTCTTGAGCTCGGGCATCAGGTTTCCGATTTAATGAAAGACTGTATCGCCGGAAAAATTCCATTGGACATTCTCGTTTTCGAAGGATCTATCATTCAAGGTCCTGATGGCAGTGGCACGATGAACAATTTTTGCGAACGCCCCATGAAGGATTGGGTAAGCGAGTTGTCCAAAGTGGCTTCCTACGTAGTGGCCATCGGCGACTGTGCTACTTGGGGCGGTATTCCTGCAGTTCCCCCAAATCCAAGTGAAAGCACGGGTCTTCAATTTTTGAAAAAACAAAAGGGCGGTTTTTTGGGAGCGAATTATGTTTCCAAGGGTGGGCTTCCTGTAATTAATATACCGGGCTGTCCAGCGCATCCAGATTGGGTTACACAAATTTTAGTGGCGATTGCTACCGGTCGTATCGGGGATGTGCAAGTGGATGCGTTCCATCGCCCCACTACTTTCTTTAGCGATTTTGTACAAACAGGTTGCACCAATGCAAGGGCATTCGATGAAAAAGTGGATGGACATTTCGGACAACGTGGTGGTTGCTTGTTTTATGAAGTGGGTTGCCGTGGGCCAATGACCCATGCGAGTTGCAACCGTATTTTATGGAACCGTCATTCTTCAAAAACTAGGGCGAACCATCCCTGTCTGGGTTGCACCGAGCCTGGTTTCCCCCATCATGACCTAGCAAAAGGAAGTGTTTTCAAAACCATGAAATATCTCGGTTTCCTTCCAAAAGAAATTCCAGATGGGCATTCCCGTTTGGGTTATTATTTCAAAGCTGGGGTGAGCAAAGTAATCGGCTCTCCGGCAAAAATGTTTGAAACAACCAAATAGCGTTTGGTCAAAACACATCATTCATAAAATATAATCTTGATAAAATGGCAACCAAAGAATTAAATATATCACCCGTTGGTCGTGTAGAAGGCGATCTCGATGTAAATGTTTTTATGGAAAATGGAGTGGTTACCCGCGCCAACACACAGGCTTCCATGTTCCGTGGTTTTGAAATTATTTTGCGGGGAAAAGATCCACAAGCTGGTTTGATTGTTACGCCACGTGCCTGCGGAATTTGTGGCGGCTCGCATTTGTATTGTGCATCCTCTGCATTGGATACCGCTTGGAAAACACAACTTAGTCCCAATGCGCTTTTGTTGAGGGCCATTGGTCAAGGAAGTGAAAGTTTGCAAAGTGTGCCCCGTTGGTTCTATGCAATTTTTGCAACGGATTTGGCCAATAAAAAATTTGCCAACAAACCGCTTTATGCCGAAGTGGCAAAACGGTGGTCAGCCTATGTGGGTACTTCTTTTCAACAAGGGTTAACTGCTAGCGGAAGACCTGTTGAAATTTACGCCATCTTTGGTGGGCAATGGCCACATAGTAGTTATATGGTTCCCGGCGGTGTCATGTGCGCTCCAACTTTGAAGGACATCACTCGTTCGCATGCGATTCTAAATCAATTTAAAAACGATTGGTTGGAACCGATGTGGTTGGGATGTTCCATAGAACGTTATATGCAAATCAAGAGTTGGGATGACATGATGGTTTGGCTGAATGAAAACGAAAGCCATAAAAACAGTGATTTGGGTTTGTACTTGAGGGCAGGCATTGAATTCGGTTTGGACAAAATGGGCCAGGGTCTTGGTAAATATATTGCCAGTGGCACCTACTTGCATAAAGACAGATACAACAATCCTACCATCGAAGGTCGTAATCAGGCGCTGATACAGGCCAGTGGATTTTTTGATGGGAAAGATTATCATGCTTACGATCCATACCAAATTATGGAGCATGTAAAGCACAGTTGGTACCAAAATGCGCCGGCTGCAAATCCTTTTGATGAAGTAGCTCCGGTACCGCTCAAGTCTTCTATTTTGGAGAACACGAATTTTGCAGACAAATACAGTTGGGCCAAGGCACCCCGTTTTATGAACCAGGCTGTTGAAGCAGGTCCATTGGCGAGAGTGATTATGAATGCCAACCCGGCCAATCTCCCACATCAGATTCAAGATCCTTTGTTTGCGGATATCATGAAGAAGATGGGCCCCAGTGTATTTGTTCGTTGTCTCGCTCGTTTGCATGAAATGACCCGTTTGTATATGAACCTGAACGATTGGTTAAGCCAAATCAGACTCGATGATGAGTTTTATATCAAACCCGTTGAACGGGATGGTCGTGGTTTTGGTGCTACAGAAGCGGCTCGTGGGGCTTTGGCACATTGGATCGATATTCAGGATGGTGTGATTAAAAACTATCAGATTATTGCGCCGACCACCTGGAATGTAGGGCCAAAAGATGAGAACGATAATCCCGGTGCCATTGAAGCTGCATTGACTGGTTTGGAAATAGAGGATGAAAACGACCCGGTGGAAGTAGGTCTGGTGGCTCGTTCATTTGATAGCTGTCTGGTTTGCACGGTACATGCACATGACAACAAATCAGGAAAGGAATTGGTCAGATTCAAATTATAACATTAGTAGCAAGCAATAAAAGATACACCCGTTAATTTGAATTAACGGGTTTTCTTTTCTGATGAAAGATCTAGGGATAATTGACCATTCGCTAAATGCTTGAAAAAAACTAAATTGTAAGATGGAAACAATGGTTGGTATAAAAACGGCGATTCTTGGTTTTGGGAATCCTGTGCGAAGCGATGATGCGATTGGCGTATATGTGGTGAATGAGTTGCAAAAAAAATTATCCCATCGGGAAGATATCAGTGTGTTTGATATGGGCACTTCGGCTTTTGAGACCTTGTTCAAGTTGAAAGGCCATCAACGCATCATTATTGTAGATGGGGTAATCAATTCGGGCGAGCCGGATGGCACATTGTTCCATTTGCCTGCTTCGGAAATACATGCCCAGATTCAAAATGACCCCATGCTTTTTTTGCACGGTATGAAATGGGATCAGGCATTGAGCTATGCCAAAAAAATGATGAGAGATGAGTTTCCGGAAGATGCGATTGATGTGTACCTGATTGCCATTTCTGAAATCAAATTGGAAATACAACTCAGCGAAACCGTCAAATCTGCTGGCGACCGATTGATCGAGAAGATTTTGAAAGATTTATAATGACTGAAATGCTAAAGAAAGTGAATAGTGAATAGGCAATGGTGAATAATGATGTTGATAGTTTCTTTATTCAATAGTATCCAAGCAAAAATTGAGGATTTCACTATTCACCATTCACTTGTAAATTCTTAGCGCTCTTTGTGTGAAACAAAAAAAGATATGCTACTCCCAAAAGAAACCATACCCGGAAAAAAGCCATTCATCTCCAACAGCGATATTTACTTGGAATCATCCCATTTGTGCATCAAAAAAAATATTGCCGAAAAACTTTTTGGCGCTGACACCATCCTGCTTACGATTTATTATCCACAAGACCGGGTATTTATGATGGCACCGACCACGGAAGAATTTTTTAAAAAAATTCATAAGGCAAAGCAACAAATGCTGAAAAGCAAAAATGCACAGGGTGATAAATCGGTTTCCCTGCAAGAGTTGATTTTGGATGAAGGCATTGATGAAACCAACCGCGACCTGGAATTTGAAATGGAAACAGCATTGAGGATTTTAAAAGTAAAATTGTAAATATGAGCGAGAAGTTATTATATGTCTTTTATCAGGATTCTTTGGATTCCCCGGCGATTCATGAATATGTGGAATCCATCGATCGGCTCAATGAGCTGGTGGAAATTCAGTATACAGAAACACTGCGGCCTGATATTTCAAATGCCATCTATCTGCATGAGCAACGCATTCATGTTATCCCGGATTGGCTCGATAAGCGGCCGGCTTTTATTTTTCCTTCGGAAATTCCATTTACCAAAAATTATTTTTTGGGTACTGTCTTCGGTATGTTGGGCAACGAAGAAAAATTTCCACAATATTTTACAGGCTTCCCAGCAATGCTCTATGTCTTCGATTTGATACAAGCGATTATAAATGGAAAAGAATGCGATACATTTTTGGAGAACTTGTTGTCAAGGACAAACTTCATTCACCCTTTCGAGAACTACGCATTCAATCACAATGTGGCCATTGCACTCAATTATGGACATTATAGTCAGGAACTAAATGCAGATGCCATCGATGCTCATTATCAGGATGCCTTGTCATTGGCATTTGAGCCATCTTATAAGGCTTTCACTTTAAAATATTATGCAAACTTTTTGATCGATAAGGGTGAAAGCAAAAAGGCATTGAGCTTATTGGATAAGCAAGATATGACTGCGCTGGATGATTACCCAAAATTTTCTTTGGAGAAAGCTTGGTGCCAAGCTTCCATGAAAGAGATTAGTTTTCCTTATGATGGAGAGCAATTGACCTCATTGAAAAACCGATTGTGGGAAACTCTGCAATTTTTCGATAAGCAAGGCCATAAAACCATCGCAGGCTTGTTGTGGGTAGATGCGGCAACCATTGCAAATTACAATAACAGTTATTCGGAATCGCTGGGTTATATCAGCAAAGCGCTTACCTATTTTAAAGACGAAGGTCAGCAGGAACTGGTTGCACAGGCGCAACTTGTACGTGGAAGGTTGTTGTACGATTGGGCGCAAAGTGGCAAGCCACAATTTTACCGCAGTGCATTGGAAGCTTACCACGAAGCCCTTCATGTGTTTAAAAAGGAAGATGCCCCGGAAGTGTTTGCGGATATCCATCATCAGTTGGGTGTCATTTATGCGGAGCTTCCCGATGAAAATAAAAAGCGCAGTATTTGGGCAGCTTTGTCTGCCACCTCGTTTCATGAAGCATTGGATTATTACAACAAGGTCGATTTTCCCTATGAGTTTGGTATGATCTGCAATAATTTCGCCAATGCTTATACGAAGTACCCACAGGGCAAGCGAACTGATAATTTTGAAAAGGCGCTCAACTATTACGAAGAGGCTTTGTCCGTTCGTCCGGCATCTACTTATCCAACTGAGCGTGCGCTTACCCTGCTGAATTATTTGGAAGCCAGTTGGAAAGTGGGCAATCCCGATGATGGTTTCAACACAACCAGGTTTAATGATATGGTTGCAAAAGCAAATGAAATAAAGACACTCACAAAGGACCCTCAATTGATTTCCGAAACCGAAGAGCATCTGCGTTTGTTGAAAAAAATGGAAAAGGAATGGACTGTCGAAGCGTTGAAAAAGTAAAATGATTAAAGAACCGAAAGATTTGGAGATTGAAAAATAGAAATTATTATGTGACCAGCTTCATTGCTACTATTTTACTTTTGTGGCGTCGCACTCTTGTACTTTAATAATTCTATTGAGCAATTGCCAGTCGACATCATAAAATGAAAGATGTAGAACTAAATATTAGCGCATTGAATGCCAGCACTACCAGTCAGGGCAATTTTGTGATTGTGCTCCAGGATCTAAGTGGCACCAAGAAATTACCCATCATCATTGGGCTGCAGGAGGCTCAGGCCATTGCCGTGGCTTTGGAACAGATGCAGCCATTGCGGCCACTGACCCACGACCTTTTTTTGAATACCTTGAATTCCCTTAAAGCCAATTTGGAGTATGTAAAAATTTCCGAGGTACAGAATGGCACATTTGTATCGGTGATTGTAATTAAAGATGCTCAGCAGGAACTGATTGAAATTGACAGCCGCACTTCTGACGCCATTGCATTGGCTACCCGTAAGCAATGCCCCATCTATATCGATGAAGCATTATTGGAAGCAATGGCCGTTGCTGACTCCGGAGAGGGAAAAATATTTTCCGATAAGAGAGGACAATTAGAGCAGTACAGCCTGAATGAGCTATACGATATGCTTTCCAAACTCTTGGAAAAAGAAGACTATGAAAGTGCCACCATTGTGAGGGATATCATTGCTAAAAAAACTCCTCAGTAAACAATATCATTTCCCCCAAGCCCGCAGGGCTTGACTTTGAGTAACCTAGAACGCAGTTCTAGGTAGGTAGCTGCAACCCGTAACATGACCTATACGCCACCCAAGCCCGCAGGGCTTGACTATGCGTAGCCTAAAACAAATACTCCTCATCAAACTCAATCCCGTTCTCGATTAGTAATCGTTTGTATTCCTCCACGAAGTCCTCTTTCTTATGATGTTCTTTTTGCTTTTTGATATAGTTTATGATCATGTCCTTCTCTCTGATGGAATATGTGAATGCACCATATCCAATTTGCCAACCTTCAAACAAAGGGAATTTTCCACATTCTTTCATCCAGAGGCTGGTAGCTACCTTTATGTCCTGCACCAAACGGCTTAGACTTATGGAAGGGTGAAGGTCGCACATAATATGGATATGGTCTTCGACTCCATTGATGCGATAGAGTTTGCAGTTTTTGTTTTCGAGAATCCCCCAGATATATTTATACAACTCTTCTTCATGCTCTAAGTTGATTGTCGGCTTGCGATATTTCGTGCCGAATATGATTTGATAATAAATCTGTCGGAAACTACTCATGGCAAATGCTTTCTGCAATATAAAATTTTTATAAAAATTGGCTTTTGTATGGTCGGAGATTATTTCCACCCCAGACACCGTTTAGGGCTAAGGATATTCAAGCCCTTCGGGCTTTGGGGTGGCTGCCTTCTTTATACCACAGACGATGTCTGAGGCTACGGACATTGAAGCCCTTTGGGCTTTGGGGTGGCTGCCTTCTTTATACCACAGACAACGTCTGAGGCTACGGACATTGAAGCCCTTCTGGCTTGCGCTGGCGGACCTTTCACATGTCCGAGCTTAGGGATCGGGCTATAGCCATTCTTCCATAAATAAAATTCTTTTCCTAACTTTAGAAAAAATTTTCAAATGCAGGTGAGCATGGATGATGAGACCTATCGGGCTTTACTGTGTTTTCTGGACAACCAACACTGTACAGAAAAGCCTGCTGCTGAAAGCAATCTCGTTTTCCTGAAAAACGATTGGTGGCTGGCCGATACTGCGGTCATTGAAACCATTCACTATCATAAAGGTGGCTGGGAGGTTTTTCTCACCTTTGCAAATTATCAAAAGCCTTGTCAACTCATCGTACGCAAGATTATTCGTTGCTATCACGAGGGCAAGGCAAAAACCATTGCCAATTATATGCGAAGAATGGCAGCCAAAGATCAGCGGGGCTCGCTGTCAGTTGAAATAAAAGATTTGAATCTCTGTACAAATTAAATAGATAATGGGAATACCAGACACGAAACAAAAAATACTGGATGCATCTTTGCTCTTGTTCAATGAGAATGGGATCAATAATGTACGCTTGCAACAAATTGCCGACGAAACGGGGATCAGTGTGGGCAATCTTGCTTATCATTTCAATAATAAAGAAGCGATCACCGAATCCCTTATTGCGACCGTAATTAGCAATATACAAGAGCTTTTGAAGCAGTATGGCAAGCAGGAACCTTTGAATGACCTTGACTTTTTTTTCAAGGAGTTTTATCGTTTATGCGAGCAATACCGTTTTTTCAATTTTGATATTTTGGAAATCAAAAGAAATTTCCCCCCTTCCTATGGACAGTTGCAGCCACTTTTCAATAAGGTAAAAATTCAATTGGAAAGACGTTTTGAATTATTTGTGCAGGAACGTTTGTTACAAAAGGAAGTGAACATTAAACATCTCAGTTCCAATATTTGGCTCATGATGTTTTTTATGCCCGTTGAAAAGCAAATCAGTGGCAAAATGACGGCCACTTCTGAAAACCAATTTCGCAAAAGATTATGGGAATATGTGGCTGTATATTTTAGCGCTAAGGGAGCTACTGAATTTGCTTTGAAAATTGAGCCTGAGTTTTCGGGCTCTTAACAATTTTTCTTTTTTTACTTGATGCTATTGATTTTTTTATAACGAATTGCATCTGCTATGGCAAACGTTCTATGGCTACAAGGCGGGGCTTGCAGTGGGAATACCATCTCTTTCCTGAGTGCGGAGGAGCCGACTGTCGTGGAATTGGTGACCGATTTTGGCATCAACATCATCTGGCATCCTTCCATGGGATTGGAAATTGGTCAGCAGGTAACCGAGATTTTGAACGATTGCATTTCTGGAAAAATACCCATCGATATTTTTGTTTTTGAAGGCACGGTGATACAAGGCCCCAAGGGACGTGGCACCATGAACTATTTTTGTGAACGTCCGATGCAGGAGTGGGTGAGGGAATTTTCAATGGTGGCAAACTATGTTGTTGCGATTGGTGATTGTGCGGCCTGGGGTGGTATCCCTGCTGTGCCACCAAATCCAACGGACAGTACAGGCCTGCAGTTTCATAAAAAACAAAAGGGAGGATTTTTAGGCGAGGGTTTTGTTACCAGATCAGGCATGCCTGTCATCAATATACCGGGCTGTCCGGCGCATCCCGATTGGGTTACGCAGATATTGGTGGCCATATCAACAGGCAGGATCAAGGATGTGATGATTGATAGTTTTCATCGGCCCACAACTTTCTTTAGTGATTTTGTACAAACAGGTTGTACCAATACGAGGGCCTTCAACGAAAAAATCAGTGGTGGTTTTGGCAAACGTGGCGGGTGTTTGTTTTATGAAGTGGGTTGTCGTGGATCTATTACTCATGCCAGTTGCAACCGGATATTATGGAACCGGCAATCCTCCAAAACACGGAGCAATCATCCTTGTCTTGGTTGCACTGAGCCGGGCTTTCCACATAATGATCTGATGCGGGGAAGTATATTTAAATCGATGAAATATTTGGGTTATTTGCCGAAGGAGTCAGCAACTGGGGAAAGTAAATTGAAACAGTATTTCAAAGCAGAAGTGAAGGTAGAGAATGCGTAGTAAGGAATTGGGATTTGTAATTGGGATTTCGGGTTCTTGGTTTGTTTTGCTGAATAGAATATCAACTGTACAAGAGCGCGACGCAACAATATTTAATAGTAGCAACAATGCTTGGAACAAAATATTCTAAATGTTTTCTAAAGTTCAAAATTTGAAAAGTTTATTCTAGTCAATCATTCATAAAAAATATGCTAACCAGAGAGCTAAATATTTCGCCTGTGGGTCGTGTGGAAGGCGACCTTGACGTGAATGTATATATGGAGAATGGCGTTGTGACCCGAGCTCATACGCAGGCATCGATGTTCCGAGGTTTTGAAAAAATATTGCAAGGCAAGGATCCACATTCGGGGCTATTGGTAACGCCACGTGTTTGTGGCATATGTGGTGGCTCGCACTTATACTGCGCTTCAGCTGCATTGGACACAATCTGGAAATCGACCCTTCCACCGAATGCTTTGCTATTGCGTGCTATCGGACAGGCGAGCGAAAGTTTGCAGAGCAGTCCCCGTTGGTTTTATGCAACCTTCGCCACCGATCTATCAAACAAAAAATTTTCGAACAAATCTTTGTATGACGAAGTGGTAAGGCGTTGGTCGGCTTTTGTTGGCACTTCATTTCAAAGAGGCGTGGAAGCAAGTAGCAAACCAGTAGAGGTATATGCCATTTTCGGTGGGCAATGGCCACATAGCAGTTATATGGTGCCCGGCGGTGTGATGTGTGCGCCAACGTTAAAAGATATTACAAGGGCGCATGCGATATTGAGCCGCTTCAAAAACGAATGGCTGGAGCCCTTATGGTTGGGCTGTTCCATCGAACGATACATGCAGATACAAAGTTGGGATGAACTGATGGTTTGGCTGAATGAAAACGAAAGTCATTATAACAGCGACCTCGGTCTTTTCCTCAGGGTATCGAAAGAATTTGGTTTGGATAAATTTGGACAGGGTATTGGTAAATATATTTCCTTCGGCACCTTTATGCACAAGGACAAATACAATCATCCGACTATTGAAGGTCGTAATGAAGCCGTGATCAGTCCAGGTGGTTTTTATGACGGAAAAAATTACGAAAGCTTCGACCATTTAAAAATCAAGGAACATGTGATACATAGTTGGTACGAGGACCATCCTGCGATGCACCCATGGGACGAGCCGCTTCCGGAACCCTTGCCCTCACAGCATTTGAACGGAACAGATTTTAATTCGAAATACACCTGGTCCAAAGCGCCCCGCTATGTTGACCACAATGCGGAAGCCGGCCCCCTAGCGAGGGCGATGATGAACGCAAACCCTGCAAACTTGCCGCATCAATTTCATGACCCTTTGTTTGCTGACATTATGCAAAAAATGGGCCCCAGTGTTTTTGTGCGCTGTCTGGCTCGCATGCACGAAGCAACGCGTTTGTACACTTTGTTGAACCAATGGCTGAGCGAAATTAATTTGAACGATGAATTTTATATCAAGCCTGAAGAACGCGATGGCAAAGGATTTGGAGCAACCGAAGCGGTGCGTGGTGCATTGGCGCATTGGGTGGAAATCGAAAATGGCTTGATAAAAAATTATCAAATCGTAGCGCCCACTACCTGGAATATTGGTCCGCAGGATGATAAGGGAAATCCCGGAGCTGTGGAATCGGCCCTCACCGGGTTAGAGATTGAGGATGTGAACGATCCCGTGGAAGTTGGCATGGTGGCTCGTTCCTTTGATTCTTGTTTGGTTTGCACGGTCCATGCACATGATGGAAAATCGGGCAAAGAATTGGTGAAGTTCAAATTGTAGTATACTTAGACTATTATTTTCCAAGCATACGTAACTCTATTTAGCATCGTTGCGTCGCACACTTGTGCGTTAGAAATTCTATTCAGCGCTCTATTATCTGCATGTCTTTGCATAAAATCAATTGATTTCATTGCCTTTCGACCTGTTGAGTAATCATTTTAGAAAATAATTTCTAATCAAATATTCAACTTACATTTTACCATTACTTAGGCGTATCTTTTCCTAAATATTCGTTGCATGCACGAAATTTCATTGGTCAGGAATATTTTAAGGACCCTGGAGGAGGAATTCCCGAATGACGTGGACAAGCTCCGTGGAATTTATATTAAAGCTGGCCTCTTGAGTAATGTACAGCCCATTTTAATGCAAACCGCTTTTGAAGCAGTGCTGATGGATGAGCCAAAATACAATCAGGTCTCTTTGCATGTGGAAGTATTGCCGATCTTAATTCATTGCGATGATTGCGATAAAGATACCGAAGTGAAAGACTATCGCTTTGTTTGCACTTGTGGCAAGCCCAGTAGAAATATCATCCAAGGTGAAGAATTGTTGATCAGTAAAGTGGAGTTTGCGGATGAATTAATCCATTCCTGATTATTAATACTGATTATGGTTATCTCTGAAATGATTTTATAGGATTAGATTAGCTTTTTCATTAACAATGTTAGATTATATACAGTCATCTAATTTTAAAACGGCTCAATATTATTTAGTATTTCATTTTTATTGTCCGAACTAAAATTTTAATTCAATATGTCAACACCAAAATCGAACCGGGCACCCGTTGGTTCCGTACAGTGTGAGAATACCACCCTCAATTTGTTAAAGGCAAATGATTTTGTGGCCAAAGTGATCCGCGAAAAGTTGAGCGATATGCTCGTCATCAATATCTGCTCATCGCCGGGCAGTGGCAAAACCACGCTCATGCAGGAAACGGGAAAATTGTTGAAAGGTAAACTGAGCATGGCTGTTCTTGTTGGAGATCCCGAAACAGAAAGGGATGCTATCCGAATGAAGGAAGTTGGTATAAATGCATTGCAGATTGTTACCGGCGGCATGTGCCATATCGAGGCGCAAATGATATTGCAGGCATTGGACCATATTAATCTTGATGGGGTTGATGTACTCTTTATTGAAAATGTGGGTAACCTTGTTTGTCCAGCGGCCTTTGATTTGGGAGAAGATTTTCGGGTGACGGTTATTTCCTGCACGGAAGGCGATGACAAACCCAAGAAATACCCACGCATGTTCCTGACCAGCGAACTGATGCTGGTTTCCAAATCGGATTTATTGCCCTATTTGCCATTTTCAGTTGATGCGGTTAGCAAAGATGCAAGAGATATCAATCCCGATTTGGAAGTGATCACTATTTCAAGTTTGAAAGGAGAGGGCTTGCAAGAATGGAGCGATTGGTTGGTGAAAAAAGTAAAACAAAAGAAAGCCAATTTGGTGATCGGCTAAAATCAATCAAATATTTTGAATACCTATCACATACATATCAATGGGATTGTTCAGGGTGTTGGTTTTCGGCCAATGGTCTATCAATTGGCAAAGGAAATGCAATTGCATGGGCATGTAAAAAATGGGAGTGATGGGTTGCATGTTTTCTTTAATGCAGACGAGCATATTGCAACCATTTTTTTGGATAGGATAAAAAAGGAAGCACCAGAACAATCGGTCATCAACTATTTGGCTATACAAATGGTTGATGATGTTGATTTCGATGATTTTTCAATTGTTGTGGAAGAAGACCTTCACAAAAAGAATACACTCATTTCCCCAGATAAAGCAATTTGCGATAGTTGTAGGCAAGAGTTGTACGACAAAAACAATCGGCGTTACCGCTATCCATTTATTACTTGCACCCAATGTGGGCCCCGGTATTCGATTATTCAAGAACTACCTTATGAAAGGCATTTGAGCAGCATGGAAAAATTTGTCATGTGCAATTCTTGCCAGAAGGAATACGGTAGCATAAATGATCGAAGATTTTTTTCCCAAACCAATTCCTGTTCAGATTGTGGAATAGAGATGCGTATTCATGAAAAGGATTCCACTGGTTTGTCTGATAATACGGAAGAAATATTACTGAGCCTGCGAACATTTCTCCATCAAGGTAAAATTGTTGCGGTTAAAGGCGTGGGCGGTTATCTGTTTTTATGTGATGCAAGCAATAAAGAAGCTATTCAACTATTAAGAAACCGAAAGCAACGTCCGACTAAGCCTTTTGCTGTTTTGTACCCAGGCATCGAGAAGTTGAAGAATGATTTTTTGGTCAATAAAAATGAAGAGAAGCTATTGCTCAGTGCTGAAGCGCCGATTGTTTTATTGAGCCCGAAAACAGCTGTCTCAAACACAAGGGTAATAAATAGTATTGCACCGGGTTTGAACCGTGTGGGTATTATGCTACCCTACAGCCCTTTGCTGGATTTGATTGCAACTGATTTTGGTAAACCCCTGATTGCTACCAGTGCCAATATCTCCGGTTCGCCCATTGTATATAAAGATATTGATGCCTTGGATAATTTGTTTGAGGTGGCGGATTTTGTGCTGGTATACAATCGGGAAATTGTACTTCCTCAGGACGACAGCGTGGTTCAGGTTTCAAAATATTCGGGGCAACAGATTAAGCTTAGAAGGTCAAGGGGATATGCACCGAGCTATTTACAATATAAGCCAAAGAAAGAGAGCGCTATTATTTCGATGGGTGCCTTTATGAAAAGCAGTTTTGCTTTGTCTGTGAATGGAAATGTTTTTGTGAGCCAGTTTTTGGGTAGCGGTGAAACCTATGAATCCCTACAGATGTACAAGGACACGCTCAGCCATTGGATGAAGCTGTACCAGGTGAAGCCTGATTTGATATTAGCGGATATGCATCCAGGTTATTTTTCCCATCAATATGCAATAGAACTGGCAGCGGAATATCAGGCAGATACAAAGTTGGTTCAACATCACGAAGCACATTTTGCTGCGATATTGGCTGAAAATGATTTAATAAATACAAGTGAACCTGTAATGGGCGTGGTTTGGGACGGAACTGGTTTGGGAACAGATGGACAGATCTGGGGCGGCGAGTTTTTTAAGTATGAAAATAATGAGATGCTTCGTTGTTATCATTTTGATTATTTCCCAACAATTGCAGGTGATAAGCTGGCACTGGAACCACGGATAGCAGCCCTATGCGCTTCTTCAGATACATGGCCAATGCCGGGAAGTTTAAAGAAAAAATTTACGGAGGCAGAATGGAACAACTATCAGACATTGATGGAGCAAAGCAAAATTTCTTCTTCCTCTGTAGGAAGGTTGTTTGATGCAACCGCCTCATTGCTGGATATCTGTGATAAACAAACTTATGAAGGAGAGGCTGCCATGTATTTACAAGCGCTTGCTGAAAAATATGTTGAAAGAAATGGGATGGTCATGGACGAATCCTATTTTAAGGAAGGTGCCCATTATTACCGGATCCCCACCGCTTCCCTGATGCAAGGGATCATGACGGATATCCAAAAAAATAAGCCGAAGGATTATATCGCCGCCAAATTTCATTATTCACTTGTTTGCCTGGTCGGAATGATCGCCCAAAATATACAAGTCGAAAAAATTTGTTTCAGTGGTGGGGTTTTTCAAAATGCCTTGTTGGTGGATTGGATTCAACAGCAATACAACGGAAAATATCAATTGTATTTTCATCTACATCTTTCGCCCAATGATGAAAATATTTCATTTGGACAGTTGGTTTATTATGATAATGATATGCATTCAGTAAATCCCCATACTATTAAACAAACGGTTCTTTCTGATGAACCGATAGCAGTTTTTAATTCTTAATAATCAATTTGAATTTATGTGTTTAGCAATCCCCGGAAAAATAAAATCAATTGAGCTTCTATATGGAGGTGCAGTTAAAATGGCCAAAGTGTCTTTTGGCGGAATCATTAAAGAAGCCTCATTGGAAATGGTACCGACTGCGGATGTGGGCGATTATGTGCTCGTCCATGTGGGCGTTGCCATCAGTAAAGTGAATGAGGAAGAAGCGAACAAAGTCTTTGGCTATTTAAAGGAAGCGGGGGAACTGGATGAATTGTATGATACAGAAAATTAATCATGCGAATTAAGAAATAATATTTCAAATCATTTTTCATTGGATTTTAAAATAATCATCAAATGAAATACATTTCCGAATACCGCTCCCCCGAAATAGTGGACGCTTTATTGAAAGAGATACAGCAAACGGTGAGGGGCAACTGGAATATCATGGAGGTTTGCGGTGGACAAACGCATTCTCTGGTGAAGAACGGGATACTCAATATGCTCCCATCAAATATCCAGATGATTCATGGTCCTGGCTGTCCGGTTTGTGTAACACCCGTAAACTTGATTGACAAAGCGGTTCAACTGGCCACGAAACACAATGTGGTGTTGTGTTCTTTTGGTGATATGATTCGTGTGCCGGGCACGGGTATGAGTTTGTTGGAAGCAAAATCAAAAGGTGCTGATGTGCGCATTTTGTATTCGCCGTTGGAGGCTGTGAAAATTGCCAGAGAAAATCCTGACAAGGAAGTCGTTTTTTTTGCAGTAGGTTTTGAAACGACCGCTCCCGCCAATGCCTTGTCCGTGATTCATGCACATCGTGAAGGACTGAAAAATTATTCCATCCTTACCTCGCATGTGTTGGTGCCACCCGCTATGGAAGCGATTATGGGCGATGAGGATTGTCGAGTGCATGCATTTTTGGCCGCAGGTCATGTTTGCGCTATCATGGGCATCAGCGAGTATTATCCATTGGTTGAAAAATATCAGATACCCATTGTAGTTAGCGGATTCGAGCCGGTCGATTTGCTCGAAGGGATATTGATGACCGTTAGGCAGCTTGAAAAAGGAGAACATAGATTAGAGAACCAATATACGAGGGTGGTGGAAGCGCAGGGGAACAGCAATGCGATTGGGATGATTGAAAAAGTGTTTGAAGTCTCCGACCGCGAGTGGCGTGGCATTGGCAATATCCCATTCAGCGGATACTCCGTTAAAAGAGATTTTAGTGCTTATGATGCGGATAAAAAATTCAACATTGATGTTAAAGGTTCAAAAGAAGACCTGAGTTGTTTGTCGGGCGATGTGATGAAAGGAAAAATCAAGCCGAACCAATGCCCCAATTTTGGAACGAAATGTACGCCAGTTAAGCCTTTGGGTGCGCCCATGGTAAGCAGCGAAGGAGCTTGTGCGGCTTATTATCATTTCAATTTGGCGACTTCTTTGGTCGAAGAATAAAGCAGTTATGTAATAAACCGCATTGCTACTATTAAGCTTCCGTTGCGTCGCACTCTTGTACAGATGTAATTCTATTTGACAATGTGTTAAAGTTATTATTCATCTTAACATTACTTTTTAATCTTCATTCATAACCATCATTCATGAACCTTTCTTGCCCGCTTCCGAAACTTGATTTCGATACCATCAACCTGGGTCATGGTAGTGGCGGCACATTGACCAGTCAATTGTTGAACTCGGGTGTATTTAATCTCTTACAAAACGATTTGTTGGATAAAAAACATGATGGGGCTATTTTTCAGCTCGACGGAAAATTGGCAATGAGCACCGACACTTATGTAGTATCTCCCATATTTTTTGAAGGTGGCGATATTGGTGACCTCGCTGTAAATGGAACGGTGAACGATTTGGCCATGTGCGGGGCATCTGCAAAATACCTCACACTTGGTTTTGTGTTGGAGGAAGGATTGACCATGACTGAATTCTGGCAAGTATTGTTGAGCATCAAAGCAGCATGTGAAAAAGCAGGCGTACAGGTAATCACCGGCGATACGAAAGTAGTAGAAAGAGGGAAAGGTGATAAAATATTTATCAATACCACGGGAATCGGACAAGTAGTGGCCAAAGCCAATATTGATATTGAAAATATTAAGGCAGGCGATAAGATTATATTGAGCGGCCCTTTGGCAAGACATGGCATTACGATTATGAGCCATCGGCAAGGGCTGCAATTTGAGACTACCATTAGCAGCGACACAAGACCATTAAAAAAAATAATCATTGATTTGATCAATGAGTTCGGGGAAAAGATCCATTTCTTACGTGACCCGACAAGAGGAGGGCTAGCCACCGTTTTGAATGAAATGGCCATCGACTCAAAATTAGGGATTGATATTTCCCAAAAAAATATCCCCGTTGAGGAAGAGGTAGAAGGTGCTTGTGAAATGTTGGGTCTTGATCCTTTGTATGTAGCGAATGAAGGATTGTTTGTGGCAGTGGTAGATGCATCCATTGCAGAAGTTTTTTTGCAACGGGTAAAAGAATGGGAACATGGCAGTATGGCAAGTATCGTTGGACAAGTCACAACTGAACATCCAAAGCAGGTTTTGATGAAAAGCAATATTGGCGGACGAAGAGTGGTGAATATGTTGACCGGCGAACAGTTGCCAAGAATATGTTAGAGCAATATTCCTGAACCCCGAAGGGGTTCAATCTTAAGTAACCAAGGACACAGTCCTTGGTCAAAGGGAAAACTAACCCCGAAGGGGTTCAATCCGCATAACCAAGGACGCAGTCCTTGGCGAAAAGACACAGTCCTTGGTTAGACATGCACACATATACAATGACCGAAACAATAAATATACGCGACAAAAACCGTGGCTTGGCCCCGGAAAAAAAAGCATCCTTGTTTTTTTATGGGGATGAGGGTAATCCTTTTTTGGCACCACGTGGTGTTCATGCAGTTGCTGGAAAATTGATAGTGGCAGATACTGCACAGAATCGGATTTTTATTTGGAATAAGATGCCAAGCTCATCTTATCAGGGACCAGATATTGTGTTGGGGCAACTACAGGCGACGGATACACAGCGTAACGCAGGTGGGGAAACAGACGCAGCTTCCTTGCTTTATCCATCGGGGATTTGGAGTGATGGGAATAAATTGATCGTGGCTGATGCGTGGAATCATCGAGTGTTGATATGGAACAATTTTCCGACCAAAAATGGGCAGCCTGCCGATGTGGTGATTGGGCAACCAGATATGCATCACTGTTTGCCCAACCTGCATGGGGTGGGCTCAGCGGCCTCTGCGCAAAATCTTTATTGGTGCTATGGAGTGTGGAGCGACGGCGTGCATTTATGGATTGCAGATACGGGAAATAGAAGGGTGTTGTTTTATGAAAATATTCCCACAAAAAATTATCAGGCAGCAGATAAGGTGATTGGGAAAAATAATTTTGAAGATAAAGATTATGAAAGCGAGAATGCGGTATGGCCCTATTCCGTAAAGGTTTCAGAGGATGGGGTATTGGCTATTTCGGACACACAATATTACCGGGTATTGCTTTGGGGAAATTGGCGGGATGCGTTTTCGAATAAAGCAAGTGCCATTATTGGGCAGCCTGATTTAAACAGTTGTGGTCAGAACCAGTATAGTCTTCGACCAAAAGCGAATACATTGAACTGGTGCTATGATACGCTGATGAAAAAAGGTTCTTTGTATTTGGCCGATACTGGCAATAGTCGTGTTTTGTTTTTCAAAAAAATACCTACTGAAAATAATCAGGCAGCGGATAATCTGTTTGGTAATATCCATTTTGAAGCGATTGGCGAACATTTGGAAGTAGGCAAGCAAGACAATGAGCGTTTGTACTGGCCATTTGCATTAACGATGACAGATGATATATTGATAGTTGCAGATACGGGCAACCACCGAATCGTATTTTATGAAACAGAAAAAAATGAATGATGATTCTAATACCCAACACCCAATTCCAAATTACTAATTCCCCAAACTAACCCATGCTCAGCTTCCCGCTATTGCTCACCATTTACGCTGGCTTTATCCATGCTTTTGAAGCAGATCATTTATTGGCTGTCAGCAATATTGTTTCGCAGCGAAGTAATATGAAGTCGTCCATGAAGGATGGAATATTTTGGGGACTTGGTCATTCTTCCACCATTTTTTTGATTGGTTTGTTGATGATCATCTTCAAGGTAGGGATATCTGAACATAGCTTTCATTATTTTGAAGCAATGGTTGGTTTCATGTTGATAGCACTGGCTATTTATAGATTATTAAAATTTTTCAAAAATAAAAATATAGCGGTTCATGTGCATCCCCATACACATGGCGAGGGATTGCATAAGCACTTACATGTGCACAGTGGTGGTCAACATTCACACCAGCATACCCATTCGTTGGCTTACGGAGTGGGATTGGTTCACGGTTTGGCAGGCAGTGGTGCCCTAATCGTAATAGTAATGGCGCAGATAAAAAGCCCAATCGACGGGTTGGCTTATCTGCTCATCTTTAGTATGGGGTGTGTGGTGGGCATGTTTGTTGCAGCAGGTTTGTTCAGTGTTCCCTTTTCAAAACGGATCATGCAGGCGAAATCCTTGCAATCAGTGTTGATCATAATAACCTCATCCCTCTGTTTTGTGTATGGTGCTAAAGTAATTTATGAAAATCTGATTGCATAGTCATGACACCCTTGGAAATTTTATTGGATGCACTCCGGTTCTATGAAATAGAAATTGTTTCCGTAAATGGAAATCAGGTCAGGGCAGGGAACACATTTGAAATAGAAGTGGAAAAAAATGGTCTTTATAAATTACTGGATGATGGTTATGTGATTGCGCCTTTTGACGATATCAATGAGCTTTGTCGGTTTATGTTAGGATAATGAAACGGCCTCAGAAATTTTGTGGAAAACAATTTGTTGGATGTATTGCTGCGAATATTCGTACTCAAGGTTTTTACAAGCTACTAGCTCTTGACATAAAATTTGAACTAATTTTTAACATGGAGAGATTTTCTGCCTATGTTTCAAAGTTGATTTATTAGTAAAGCCTCCTAGTATATGCACTAGTTAGTCGATTTGGAGAGCCTGTTTAAACATGACATTTTCGTGATATCTTGTTGGAAGACAAATAATGGCAATATTTTATATATATGGGGATTCCAAATAATTTTGTAGTTGTTTTACTATTTTCACACACTAAAAACAATCAATTTCAGTTATATATGTTGGAACTAAGTGTGCTTTTTGGCTTTTGACCTGATTTGTGAGAAAATGGAAAAACGAGCTGGCTTAGGAAAATAGCGCAAATTTTTTGATTAGTTTTATAATACGTTGAAGATTAGCAACCTGTCTTATTTTCAAAAATTAAATGAAACAGGTAGAATTTGGACCATTATCCTTTAAAACCGATTTAAAACCAATTTCATGAACCCCTACTCTACATTATCTTCCAATTGCACATTGGCTTATCTAGTGCAATCACAAAGTTTTCATTGTTGGGATCTGTTATTGAGTTTTAAGAAATGAATATGGTTCTTATTATAGAGCATTGGATTTCTTAATCAGCAATTACGGGTATAGGTAATTGTTGTTTTAGGAATGATGATGCACCATTATAACTAAACTCGAATATGAAACTTCGTAGTGATATGCATAATTTTATAAAGCCCGATTCAAAGCAACTATTAGCAGGAAGTATTCCGATCGTAAACTTACGTTTAGGTGTGTTTGCCGGAATGCTGATGTTTTTACTTAGTCTATCTGGACTATCTTTTTCTACCCCAGGTAAAATAGGGAATTCGTTCAACCCTCCAGGGGTGCCAGACGTAACCAATTCCAACACAAAACTGACCATCGTTGTAAATAATGCTGTTGCTGATGGGGTTTCCACCAATACCGTAAATGCACATATTGTTGACAATGCAGGAAACCCGGTTTCGGGGGTGCAGGTTTCATTTTCAGTAACAGGCTCGAGTACTACCTCTGTAGCCATTAATACGGATGCTAATGGCAACGCGGCTATTTCATTTACCAGCACAGTTGCTGGTAATAGTAGTGTGGTTGCCCAAGTAAGCAATCAAGCTATTACTTATGGGTCACCTGCTGTGGTGACATTTATTCCTGGGCCTGCAGATGGAGCTAAATGCAGGCTGAATATGTATACAAATAATCAATTGGCAGATGGTTCTTCTTCTGATATGGTTTATGCCAGTATTGTAGACCAATTTGGAAATAAAATTGTTGGTCAGGCGGTTGATTTCACTATAAATAGTGGGTCAGGTTCATTAGTCAGTAGCACGGTATCTACAGATGTAAATGGCAATGCATTGGTTCATATAATAAGTAATGTTGTTGGGCAGGTTGGAATAACGGCAACAGTCAATGGACAGAATGTGGCCATAAGCAGCCCTATTTTGGTAACCTTCGTTGCTGGTCCTGCAAGCCCATCCTCATCAACACTAAGTGTGCTCACCAATAATGCTTTGGCAAATAGTGGAAATACCAATAGTGTACAGGCAACGATTATGGATGCCTATGGGCACCCACTTGCCAATCAAACCGTGACCTTTACGATAACAAGCGGTACAGGAAGTTTTGTAGGAAGCTCAACAGTAACTACGGATGCTAGTGGCAATGCGGCAATCACATTAACGAGTACAGTTGTAGGTTCAGTGGGTATATCGGCATCAGTGGGTGGAACCAATATAAGTGGTAGCCCCGTCACTGTTAATTTTACTTCCGGACCTCCAGACGGCGCATTGTCAAGACTGAACCTATACCAAAATAATCAATTGGCAGATGGAGTATCACAAGACATGGTTTATGCTCACATTGTAGATGCCAATGGAAATAAAATTGTGGGCCAGGCTGTTGTATTTGCTATCGCTAGTGGCACAGGATCTTTTGCAGGAGGTAATACGATAACAACCGACGTAAACGGCAATGCGCTGGTTCGAATTGTGAGTAATGTGGTGGGTCAGGTTGGAATAACAGCAACGGTCAACGGTCAGAATGTAGCTATATCCAGTCCACTTCTGGTAACTTTTGTAATAGGCCCCGTGAGCGCTTCAGCATCCACATTATCTGTTTTAACAAATAATGCTGTTGCTGATGGTACTGCGACAAATAGTGTAAAAGCACTTATTACAGATGCATACGGTCATCCAATTGCCAACCAAGCAGTTGTTTTCTCCATTGCTAGTGGTACCGGAACTTTTGTAGGAAGCACAACGGTAAACACAGATGCGAGTGGTGTAGCAACCATTAGCTTAACAAGTACGGTTGCAGGTCAAGTGAATATTAATGCATCTGTTGGGGGTGTCAATATCGGCGGAAGCCCACAAGCCGTAACCTTTATCGCAGGGGCATTCAATGCAAATGCTTCCGTGTTAAGTGTAAATACAGACAATGCTGCTGCTGACGGCACAAGTACAAATAGTGTAAAAGCACATATCACCGACATTAATCATAATCCCATTGCCGGACAAACCGTCGTTTTTTCAATCATTAGTGGCACTGGAACCTTTGTTGGTACTTCTAATGTAACAACTGATGCAAACGGTGATGCAATTATCCAGCTTACGAGTACTGTTGCAGGACAGGTTAGCCTCACAGCCTCAGTAGGGGGCACCGGCTTGCCAAATGTAAGTCCGGCGGTAGTCACCTTTGTTCCTGCTGCGCCAAGCACCAGTTCTCCCGCAACCTTATTGAATGTTGTTATTAACAATGCAGTTGCAGACGGTTCTTCTACCAATAGTGTTCTCGCTCATATATCAGATATTAACGGGAACTCTGTACCAAACCAGCAGGTTATTTTTACCATCGCTAGCGGTACTGCAAATTTTGTAGGTAGTTCTACTGTAACAACAGATGCTGGTGGTAATGCTGTGATTTCATTGAACAGCTTAGTTGCAGGAAAAGTAGACATCACTGCAACGGTTGGGGGTAATAACATTACCAATGGTAGCCCGGCAATAGTAACTTTTGTTGCAGGCCCGGTAAGCGCTTCTGCATCCAAACTGAGCGTGGTGGCAGATAATGCCATAGCTGATGGGTCAGCTACCAATAGTGTTCAGGCGCATATTACTGATATTAACGGTAACCCAATTGCTAATCAGCCGGTCGCGTTTACGATTGCAAGTGGTACTGGCAGTTTTGTAGGTAGTGCAACAGTAACTACCGATATTAATGGCAATGCCGTAATCTCATTGACGAGTACTTTGATAGGTCAAGTAGGAATCACTGCAACCGTAGGCGGTAATAATATAACAATAGGAAGTCCGGCAATAGTAACTTTCATTTCCGGTACACCTAGCACTTCATCCCCAGCCACTGCACTAACGGTGGTGGCTAATAATGCAGCAGCCGATGGCACATCCACAAACAGTGTGAAGGCGCATATTGCAGATATCAATGGCAACCCAGTTGCCAACCAGACTGTGATATTTTCGATTGCAAGTGGATCTGGCACTATAGTGGGAAGTGGAACTGTAACAACAAATGCAAATGGGGATGCGGTTATTACGTTAACCAGCACAGTGGTAGGCCAGGTTGGTATAACAGCTACGGTTGCTGGTAACAATATAACCAATGGTAGCCCTGCGGTAGTGATTTTTGTAACTGGGCCTGTAAGCACTTCAGCTTCCAAACTGAGCGTGGCAACAGATAATGCCGTGGCAGATGGAACTTCTACCAATAGTGTGCAGGCACTGATTACCGATGCAGGTGGTAACCCAATAGCCAATCAGTCGGTAGTATTCACTATTGCAAGCGGTAATGGCACCTTCGTAGGCAGCACAACGGTTACAACAAATGCAAGTGGTATCGCAACCATTAGCCTGACCAGTACAGTGGCTGGCAAGGTTGGTATCACAGCAAGTGTAGGTGGTAATAACATTACCACAGGTAGCCCGGCAGTGGTAACATTTGTTGTGGGTCCAGTAAGCACTTCTGTATCTGCTTTGTCAGTAGTTACAAATAATGCAGCACCGAACGGTACCTCTACCAATAGTGTGCAAGCCCATATCACAGATGCTAATGGTAACCCAATTGCTAATCAGTCAGTAGTATTTGCTATTGCTAGTGGTACAGGAACCTTTGTAGGTAGTACTACGGTTGTAACCGATGCCAATGGTAATGCGACCATTACTTTGACCAGTACGGTACCGGGTCAAGTGGGGATTACTGCAACAGTGAGCGGGAACAACATCACTACTGGAAGCCCTGCACTTGTCACTTTTGTAAGCATCCCTGATTTTACCAATGTAGATACCAAATTAATTGTTGTAGTACCCGAAGCTCCGGCAGATGGCCAAACTGCAACAAGTGTTAAAGCACATATTGTAGACCAAGTTGGCAATCCAATGGCTGGTCTGGATGTTACTTTTACAATCGATTCGGGTAGTGGACAGATTATTACGCCACTGCCGGTAACAACCGATGCCAATGGTGATGCCACGATTGAGATAACCAGTTCTCAAGTTGGATATGTACTCATTACAGCAGCAGTGGGCACCCAGTCAATCGTGAATGGAAGTCCTGCAAGGGTGAAATTTGTGCCCATCAATATTTATGTGCCCAAAGTATTTACACCGAATGGGGATGGCACCAACGATGTGCTTAAACCGGTGCTTGCTGGTATTGCTACTTTAAATTATTTCAGTGTGTATAACAGATGGGGGAATCTAGTCTTTAAGACTTCTGATCCTGGCACTGGATGGGATGGCACATATAAAGGAGTGAAACAACCAGTAGAAACATATATATGGATAGCAGAAGGTGTGGACACGAAAGGTAAAACTGTTGTTCAAAAAGGAATGGTTTCGCTATTAAGATAAAATCGAAAAATAATTTGTGACCCTGTTAAGAATTGTGAAAGCTGTCTGTAAGAAGAATAAAATAAAACAGTAAATCTGATTTTCAAATGAGAAAAGTTTGTTTAACACTAAGCCTCATTATTATCGTAGCCGGCGGGACTTTTGCCCAGGAGATTAATTTTTCCAGGGTCCAGGATATGACAACATGGTATAATCAATCCCTTAAAACGGATAAGCTGAATAGCCTTAAGTTGAATTACCGTAATGTGAATTATGCTGGAATGATTGCGTACAATAGTGTTGCCGCTATGTTCGATATGCCGATTGTTTCTAAAGCAGCCAGGGAAAAAACAAATGAAAGCTATTTTAGCATTAGTGCCGGTGCTGCATCAGATAAGTCCAATCAAGGGATATTGAGCAATACACTTGGCATGCTGGGTCTTTCCTATAGCATTCCATTGGGCAACAATGAAACCTATGTTAGTGCAGGCTTTCAAGCTGCCTATTATGATAGTAAGTTCAATTTGAATGGCGTATCTAATGCTTTTGGTGATCAATACAATAGCTATGGACCAATAGAAGGCGGGGTGACCAATGATATGCTTGCAACCGGCTGGTCTTATACTCACTTTAATATCAATGCGGGTGCTTCCGTTTTTCATAATTCGGAAAAAAGCAAATGGTATTTAGGTGCTTCTATGCTCCAAGTTAATAAGCCATATATGAGCAATAGACAAAAATCTGATACGTTAAGACTAAAGGCTGGGATAAGTGTGCAGGGTGGCTATACTTATAAAACATCCAGTAATGACCAACTTTCAGTAGATATGATTTTAAATTGGCAAGGACCGGCAAACCGGTATTTTATAAATGCCGCTTACTCAAAGTCATTGCCATCGGTAGAAGGGGGAGCTGCAGTTGGGTTTGGAATGGGATACAGGTATAATGATGCCATAGTCCCGAACATTGAATTGAAATATCAAAAGTTGACCGTAGGCCTATTGTACGATATTAATATTTCAAGTATCAGTGCAGCAGGCATATCGCGAAATGGGCTAGAATTGGCCCTGCGATTAGATTTCTAAAATATCCATTATTCTGTCTCATACTCATGAAAAACTTAAAAATACGCCCCATGAATAAGCTGCTGATTTGTCTGGCCTTCATTTTGACGGCTACACATATCCTTTGTGCCCAAGATACTGCAAGAGTGGTTACTGTTACAGCAGTCACCGATACTACATTTAAACCCATTGACTCTCTTGGTCATATTACGGACACCATCCCTAAGAGTTTGGACACGGTAAATCATCCCTTGGATACGTCCAAGACGGATCCTCTAGCTTTTAGTGCCAGTACAGATTCAACTGGTAAGTCGATGGATTCCACTAAAAAATCTGATGCGGCTATCAGCACGATGACAGATACCATCCCTAAAAATACAGACCCCGCTGCCTCAATCACTGATACGAGCAAGCACAATAATGGTGATATCAAAATGGTGGTAGATAAATCAGATCCAGAGGACGTGGGTACTTCCAAGGACTGGGACACTCGATGGTTTGTTTCCCCGCTGTTTAAGTTACAGGTGCAGGATTTTGGTATAATTGAAAGAAGCAAATTTGGTAGTTTGAGCAATGCAAATAAATTAGCACTGCTCGATCGGAGCAATGTATCAGCAGCTTTATCACTCTATAAAAATATTACCGGCCGCTTCTCGGCTAGTGCAGACCTTGGCTTAAGCTATGGTCATGTTGCGGGCCCCAATCAATTGGTGGGCACTACTACGCCAAAGTCTTTCAATTTGCTCAATGCAACCCTGTTTTATCATTTGTTGGGTCCGCAGCATAAAGTACAGCCATTTGTTTCGGTTGGGATCAACGATTTGATTAACGATGCATCCTATCTCACTGCTCCTGCTGGGGCTGGTGTTAAGTACAGTGCTAACAGGTTTATGATTATAGCGCAAGCATCTTATGGGTATGCGGTTAGCAAGAATATTGCCAACACCACTATGTATAATTTGTGCTTTTATGTGCCTATTAATACCAAAAAGAAAAAAGAAAATAATAACAGTACTACCAAGCAAAATACATTATCTGCTGACAGCACTGCGAAAAAAATAAAGGATAGTTCATCCAATAATAAGGATAGCCTTGCCAATAAGTTAAATGCTGATTCTGCTTTGAATGCAGCATTAAAAGCACAGAGTGGAAAGGCGAATAGTGACTCAGCAGATAGTTTCGGCGATGAGAACGGTAATGGAAACGGTGAAACGAATGGCAAAGGAGGTTTGAAAGCATTCAATTATCAGGATTTCAGTAAAGAAGATTTCCAAGTAGATACGGTAGATGGAAGAGCCTTGGTTAAATTTGTGGTCTATTTCGAGTTCAATCAGTATGACCTGAATTCAAGTGCCTTCGACCGTATTGATAAAGTGATAGCCCGGGTTCGCAAGGACAAGAGTTTGTTGGTGAGCATTAAAGGGTACACCGATAATGTAGGGTCTAATGAATTCAATATCTTCTTGTCGAAGAAAAGGGCGCAGATGGTGTTTGATTATATGAACAGTAGAGGCATTCCATCAGACCGTATCACAGCTAGGTATTATGGTAAAGAAAACCCGGTGGCTGATAATAATAACCCGAACACTGCTTGGTTGAACCGTCGTGCTGAGATTATTATCAAAGAAAAAGAAGCGACCGAAATGCCATCGATAAAATTACCGATGCCAAGAAACCTTAGAAAATAAAGTTTTAAAATAAAAAGAGCGGGCTGTTATTAAACAGCCCGCTCTTTTTATTTCACGGTATCTTTTCCGGATAAGGGTTCTCTTTGCATTATTAGGAATTTGCGTTCCTAATAATTTAGATTCCTGCATAAATCAAAAAAATGGCAGGCTGCTTGGGAAGTTGTATTGGATTTTTTTTCCATTCCCCAATGCTTTTTGTTTTCACTATTTCGTCCGTTGCTGTCAGGTTGGCTGCAATGCAAAACTTTGTTTGTGGCTTGCAGGTTTTTATTATGGTATCTATCAACTGCTGATTGCGATAAGGGGTTTCAATAAAAATCTGTGTGCAGTTTCTTTTTTGGGATTCTACTTCTAATTCTTTTATTTTTTTAACCCGTTCCGATTGGTCGATGGGCAAATAGCCAACAAATTGGAACTGCTGGCCATTCATGCCACTAGCCATCAATGAAAGCAATATAGAGCTGGGCCCAACCAATGGTTTTATCCTTGCATTTTCTTCTTGTGCCAAGCCAATCAACAACTGACCTGGGTCAGCAATCCCGGGGCAGCCAGCTTCGCTGAGAATGCCAATGTTTTTCCCTTCTCTTAATTTTTCCCTGAACTCGTTTTTTACTTCCTCTTCAACTTTGTGAATGGTAAACCATTCATAGTCGTTAATCTGGATTTCTTTCCAAACGGCTTTTAAAAAACGTCGGGCACTGCGTTCGTTCTCCACAAAAAAAACATGACATTCTTTTATCGCTTCGATTACATAAGGTGGGATTACCTGCAAAGCATTTTCATCTAGGAATGTTGGTATCAGATATACATTTCCGTTATTGGCCATATACTATTCTAGGTTCTGATGATACAAACTGATGGTTGCAGCAATGACGGCATAAGAAGGGGCGAGTACCCAACCCACAAAGGGTAAAAAATGCATTAGGTAAAACATGAGCCCATTGCCAATCGCCAACCCACGGCGTTTACCGATAAAAGCAAAACTTTCCGTTGGTGAAAGTTTATGGCGCTCACAGCTATAATCCAGCATCGAAAAACCATAATAGTAACATTCGATGATCATTGAAAAAACCGGGGTTATCCAACCTACAAGCGGGATAAAAGAGATGATAAGGATGGAAACGGTATAAACGGTTTGCCAAAGACTATTACGAACTGCTACCCGGATGCCCCTCATCATATCTTTCGCAATCTGACTAAAACTGAACGGGAATTCTTTTCCCGCAATGATAGCCTCTGTTTTTTCACTGAGATAGGCAAAAACCGGAGAGCCAATGATGAGGAACAAATATTTGAATAGCGAAAAATAAAAGAAAACCAAAATCAACCTGACCATAATGCCCCCCATCAGGAACAAAAAACTCAGAAAAGCGCTTTGTTGATGGTGCAGCCATCTATCCACTCCTATAAATTCACTCAGATGCGAAACCGCACTGTCTGCAGACGACCAGAAGAAGTACATACCGATGCAAAACAAGATCATATAAAAGATGCCTGGTATCAATATCCATTTCCACAAACGGTGTTTATTGATGAACTGGTGCGCTTTTAAAAACGACTGGATCGATATAACAATTTCTTTAAGCAATACGGTTAAATTTGATATCGCATTATAAACAAGTTAATTTCATTTGCCAAACTTAAAGTTTATTATCGGTGCATAGCATAAAAATACTTTCTCCTTCCTTTTATACCGGCAAAGATGTGGTAAAAATCGCAAAAGAATTGGTAGGAAAAATTTTACTTACCCGTTTTGATGGGGTAGAGACCTCGGGGCGGATTGTAGAAACAGAAGCTTATGCGGGTGAATCAGACCGTGCTTCGCATGCTTATGGTGGCAGAAGAACCGCCCGCACGGAGGTAATGTATCGTGAAGGAGGTTTCGCCTATGTGTAGCTGTGTTATGGAATCCATCATCTGTTCAATGTGGTTACAAACAAGAAAGATATTCCACATGCCATTCTTATTAGAGCTGTCGATCCTATAAAAGGTATAGAGAAAATGCTGGAAAGAACAGGGAAAAAGGATTTGGATTATACCTTAACCAAAGGGCCGGGTAATGTAACCAAGGCCTTGGGCATATCAACAAAACATAATGGCTATAGCTTATGTACAGATGGAATCTATATAATGGATGATGGTTTTAAAATTGCCCAAAATAATATACAGGCCACCGCTCGTATTGGGGTAGATTATGCGGGGGAAGATGCAAAACGATTATATCGATTTATTGTGAACGATAATCCATATGTGAGTGGGAAAAAATGAATCAATGGTAGGCTAATACTTTGGGCAAGGGATCTGTTTCCTGCCATCAGATGGTTTTTTGATATATATCAGCGATATTTCAATCCCCCCTTGACTTTGCGAGGCAGATTTTAATGATGATATGTTTACATCATAGGAAAAACCGAGGGTAAAACTGCTGAACTCTAGCCCTACATATGGGATGATGGCATCCGTTACATTGCTAAAACGAGCCCAACTTCCTGCATAGAAATTAATGGGGTCGTCCAGATTATGGTTCACGTTTACTGACCATGCACCACCTACCTCTATTTGGTGTGCACCAGCTTGGTTGCTATACAATCCACTGAAATGGATATATGAATCGTTGCTGATTGGCTGCGAAAGCCCCCCATGCACGGTGATGCGTGGGTTTAAAGTATAAGTATTCGTGCCTAAAAAAGATTGTTTGGGCCGATTGATATGATAAATGGAAGTACCGAAATAAAAATTATTCGCCCCAGTTGTTGTGAGGTTGTACAAGAGGCCCACATTCATATCAAAATAATTTACGGTCACAGCGCGGGTGCTGATAGCATCTGCGCTGGGTATGGTCCAACCACCTTGTTGGTCCAGTTGATCTTCCAGGTGCAATCGGGTGCCATCCAAAATTTTACTGGCATAAGTTCCCTGAAAACCCAAGCCCAGTGAACTATAGCCATCGATATCCAATGGTAAATGATAAGCGGTGGATAGAGAAAAATAATTGCTGGTTAAGATACCACTGGCTGTTTTATCAGACATTCCCATTATGCCTACGCCCCAAATGTTATTTTCGGGTAGATGATGCTGGGCAATGGGCATATCCACTGATGCGGTAGAAGTAATGAAAGCATTGTCGATGGTTGGCCACTGATTGCGGTAATTGCCCGCTACCCGAAGGTCACCATTGAATTTGCCTGTAAGCGCCGGGTTAAGCGTTAATGGCGACGCAAAGAACTGTGAGAACCCGGGATCTTGTGCAAAACCAGCAACACAAATCAGTATGGAAAAAACTAAGAGGAAACCATTTTTTTTCATAAAACAGAATAATTCTTGGTTAACAGAGCTGGATTAGTCTAAAACTGCTCCGATGGCGTTCAACATTTCAAGCCTCTTTTTAATAATAGCCATCAATCAACAAAGCTGATAACAATACTACGGGTAAACCAATAATCTGGTTGTTTAAAAGGGATATCTAAGGGGTTGATCTTTTGCTTTCAAAAGTCTTCCCTTGTAAAATAGTAAAAAAAATCAATAAACAATAATAACAAGAACAAAGGATTACATCTGGGATTTTGAGCCATAGGCCAAATCCCCGGCATCCCCGAGCCCGGGCACAATATAGCCCTTAGCAGTGAGTTCGTCGTCAATGGCCCCACACCAGATTTTGCAATTGGGTTCGCTCCGTTTAACATATTCAATACCAACCGTACATGCAATGGCGACCACAATATGGATCTCCCTGGGTTTGCCTTCTTCCCTTAGGAACTGGATTGTTTTTACAAGAGAAGAACCGGTTGCCAACATGGGGTCTGAAATGATCACAATCCGGTTTTCCAGTTCGGGGCTGGAGATATAATCCAAGCTGATCTCAAAAGAACCATCACGGTTGTGCTTGCGATAGGCTGATACAAAGGCATTGTCTGCTTTATCAAAAAAATTAAGCAGGCCCTGGTGGAGTGGGAGGCCGGCTCTCAGGATGGTTGCCAATATCGGCTGCTCCCTCAATACCTTGCTTTTTGCGATACCCATCGGCGTTTGTATATCCTTCTCCTCAAAATCAAGAGTCTTACTGATTTCAAACGCGGCAACCTCGCCTATACGCTCAAGGTTACGCCTAAAGCGCATCCGGTCCTTTTGTAAGTGTTCGTCCCGGATTTCGCTGACCCAGTCGCTCAATAAGGAATAATGCTGGCTTAAGTTCACAACCATAATTCTAAATTAAAAATGAAAAATTGAGCAAAAAACTGCATGCCAAAACGCTCAAACAGGTATCAGCATGTCATTTAAATTCTTAGCCTATCCATTAATATTTTTTCGTAAAACCGGCAAGCAAGCTATCTGGCAAATCTAAGGCTTAAATTCGCAATCTAAAACTCTTTTCATGGTTTACAGAGTCATTGGTTTGATGAGTGGTTCTTCCTTGGATGGGCTCGATATTGCCTATGTGCAATTGACGGAAATTGGCGGAAAATGGAGCTATGAGATCAAGGCTGCCGATTGCTATGGGTATGATGCTGTATGGAAGCAAAAATTAAGGTCGGCTATTGACCTGAGTGCCAGGGAATATCAGGTTTTGCATGTGGATTATGGCCATTTCCTGGGTTCTCAGGTGAATCGCTTTATCAATGAACTTGGTCTGCAGTACCAAGTGCAACTCATCGCATCACACGGTCACACTACTTTCCATAACCCCGGTAAAAGAATGACGGCTCAACTCGGCGATGGAGCTGCCATTGCCGCCGAAACAGGCATTCCTGTAATATCAGACCTACGTTCCATGGACATCGCATTGGGCGGACAGGGTGCTCCGGTTGTGCCTATCGGTGAAAAATGCTTGTTTCCCGGCTATGCGTATTTTTTGAACATAGGGGGCATAGCCAATATCACGCACAAACAAAATGAAAACTTTATTGCTTTTGACATTTGCCCAGCCAATAGCGTATTGAACCAATTGGCAGGTGAGTTAGGGAAGGAATTTGATACGTGTGGTGTGATGGCTTCCTCAGGAAAAATAAATGAACCATTACTAAAAAAACTGAACGAACAAAACTATTATAAGCTTTCGTACCCAAAATCTTTATCCAATAGTTTTGGAAAAGATATCATCTACCCGATTGTAAAAGCTGCTGGCTGTTCGCCAATTGATGCCCTACGCACCTATGTTGAGCATATCAATCATCAAATAGAGAATGCCATCCAAAGCTTAATGGGTGCAAATGAAAACATCCAAACTGGGGGAGACCATCAACAAATGTTGGTCACAGGTGGTGGCGGCTTCAATCTTTTTTTGATAGAACAATTAAAATCACGTTTGAGCAAAAGTGGCATCGAGGTTGTGGTGCCGGAAGAAAATCTGGTCAAATACAAAGAGGCCATCGTTATGGCATTGATGGGTGTCTTGCGCTGGCGTGAAGAAAATAATGTGATGGCTTCTGTGACCGGGGCCCGAAGAAGCAGTATTGGCGGAGCTATTTGGATGGGAGCTAACCCATAAATGGATAGATGCACAATCCAGAAAAGCATCATACGGAAAGCATGTGAAAGCAGAAATTAAATTCTAATTTTGCCGCAATTATTTTCTTAAATAGTTATTGCGGAATAGGCTTTATATGAAATGGAAAAAAATCCTGTTTATTTTCTTAACGGTATTGGTATTGGCGTTAGTGGTCACAGTTTTCTTTCTTTCCTCCATCCTAAAATATGAAATAGAAAAAAACAGTGAAGCGTATACGGGCAGGAAAATTACCATCGAAAACCTACATGTCAATCTTTTTAGCGGTAACCTGCGGTTGGAGGGTCTAAAAATTTTCGAACCCAAGTCAAAGGCCATTTTTTTTGCTTGCGATAAAATGGATGCGAATATTTCAGTGCATAAACTGCTGGGATCGAAATATGATATTGAGAGTTTGGTGCTTGAAAAACCATTTATTTCTATAATCCAAAAGGGTAAGAAGTATAATTATAGCGACCTTATAAAACGGTTTTCAACGGATAAACCATCCTCCCCCAAAAACAATAAACCTGTTCAATATTGGATCCGCCATTTGCAGATCGATTCGGCAAAACTGGTTTATGTCAATAGCCTGCCTTATAATAAAATCGAGATTGTTGGGTGGGATACAAACATACCGTTGATAGCATGGGATAACCCTATATATAATATCAAAACGGCATTGGCTGTGGCAAGTGGTGGTAAACTAGGAGCAGACATCAATGTCAATACAAACAGTTTTGTTTATAAAACAACATTCAATATCGAGCAGTTCAACCTCATTGCACTATTCCCTTATTTAAAAGATTATCTGAGGGTAAAATCATTGGATGGTCTGCTAAGTGCCAATATTTCTGTTACAGGCAATATTCATAGACCAGAAGAGGTAGCGGCAAGTGGCCTGATCAATATGGAAAAATTTGCGATTGTTGATGATATATCCGAAAAGCTGACTTCGTTTGAGAAAATGGATATCGAAATGGATTCCATCAATACCAAAAACAACTTTTACAATTTCAAGTCCATCATTATTTCCCGACCTCTGGTGAAACTGGCTATGTACGATGACGGATACAATTTCCAACGTATCATGATGAAGCCCGGAAGCAAAACCTTGGATACAGCCGTTAGCACCTACGCCAACATATTTATTATGATGGCAGATTATGTTCAGGACATCATCAAAGATTATGTAGCGAATAACTATACTGCCAATAAAGTGAAAATTGAAGATGGGCACTTAATCTTTACAGACTATACCCATGGCGATAAGTTCCAGTATGACCTCGACTCTCTTTTTGTTTTTAGTGATAAGGTTAGCAGCGATAAAAATCGGATTTCACTCGACGTTCATGCTACGCTCAATCGTTCAGGAAGTTTAAAAGGCATTTTGGCGGTGAGCCCTAAAAATTTTCAGGACATGGATATTGATTGTAAGGTTACGGGCCTGCTTATTTCCGATTTCAATCCCTATTCAAAATATTATGTAGCTACACCTTTTTTAAACGGGGTTGTTTCCTATTCGAATAAAACCTCCATACTGAATAGGAAATTGGTTAGTAACAATATACTGGATGTGGTAAGTATCGAAGCGGGCAAAAAGGTGAAGAACAAAACAGCGATGAATATCCCTGTAAGGCTGGCGGTCGCATTGTTGAAAGATGTGCATGGGAATATCCACTTGCAAGTGCCGGTGAAAGGAAGCTTGGATGATCCAAAATTCAAATGGGGGAAAGTGGTATGGCAGGTGATAAAAAATATTATGGAAAAAGCTGCCACCGCGCCTTTCCGTTTTTTTGCCAACTCCTTTGGAGGCAAGCCAGAAGACTATAAGCAAGTGAATTTTGATTATTTGCAAGTAGACCTTAACGAATCACAGAAAAAAACATTGGACAATCTTGCCCGGGTATTAATAGAAAAACCGGATCTTAAATTGCAGTTGTTGCAAGCAACGAGCAAAGAAGATGAAGCAGAAGCGCTTGCAATTAGAGAAGCAAAGCAAGAATACCTAAAAATCGCTTCTGATAGTTTGACAAACCTAGCCCAGGCGAGAATAGATTCTGTATCTGCAAAGGATTCTCTTTTCAATAGCTTCATTAATAATAAACTTCAGTCCGGCTCATCTTTTTTGTCTTTGCAAGAAAAGTGCATTCAACTCATTGGTAGTGCAAAAATTGATTCCATGGTGAGTAAATTGATGGAGCAAAGAAACCAATCAGTGTATGATTATCTTACCCAACAAAAACATATTACGGCAGATCGTTTGCAAATATCCACGGCAGCAGACCAATTATCAAGAGGTCAATTGCCAAAGTTTGTAGTGAACATTTCTGCTGGGCAATGATTTTTTAAAAAATTAACCCATTGCTATAAATATACTTTGGTTACTGTTTGAGCAAAGTGGTATTGAATTGTTTGTCCTGCTGGTTAATTTGCAAATAATAAACACCTGTAGGATATCCAGAAAGGAATAGCATGCAATCATTTCCCGAAAAACTATTTATTTCCTTTAGTAAGTTACCTGAAGAAGAAAACAACTTAATTGTTGCATTCTTAAATGACGGGTCTCCCGTAACGGTAACCATACCACCAGTCGGATTTGGGTAAATGGAAAAATTATTTAGCCTTACTTGGGAAGATATGTCTACTGTTTTTGATAGAACATAATTTCCATCTGGGTCTATTTCTTTAATTCTATAATAGCTTATTCCGGATGATGTATTGGCGTCCAAATAACTGTACGAGGAGCTACCGGAACAGTCTGCATTACCACGTAATGTTCCAATTGTATTATACTCGATAGCATCTTTGCTCTTTTCTATCTGATAAGTAACGGGCCCTAAGCAGTTGCTTATCGTCCAGTTTAGTTTATTTCCTTCTGTGCTACTATTGCCCGTAAAGCTGATGAAATTGATCGGTAAAACACTCAGTGAGCTTGTATTGCTATAGACTACAATATTCGAAGAAAAATATTGCGCATTGATTAAATCGGGTTTTCCATCTTGATTCAGGTCACTAGATACCACCGACTGTGGAGTTGATGCGCTTATGGTAACTTGTGCCCCAAAGTTTGCACTACTCAAAGAACCGGAAGTATATTGGTTTTGCAATATAAAAATGTTGGCACTATTACTGTTTTCCATGATGATTTCAGGCCTTCCATCCCCATCCAAATCCTTTAGTTCAATGATGTCAGAAAATTGCCCGCCACCGCCCACGGTAAAATTGGAGGCACTGAGGCTGGAAGCAAGAAATGCGCCGGAACTATAATTGTTGGTAAACAAAATTGAAGTAGTGGTGCCATTGTTTCCGACAACCAAATCCAGATCTCCATCATTATCCAGATCGCCAGCTTGAACAGACATTACGCTATAGCTAGCACCGGAAAAACTGCCCGTAACATTTACAGCGGCATTGAAAGAAAGCGAACCGCTGGTACTTGTATTGATAAAAACGTTCATGCTAGAAGCATTGACCGCTACTAGATCCTCTTTCCCATCTTTGTTCATATCCGCAACACAAAAGTCCATTGCTGAACCAAAACCAGTAAGAGAAAAGGCTGATGCAAAACTTAAGGTATTAGAACCGCCAGTAGTTGTATTCCTGAGGATGTACGCAGTATTGGCTGAGGTGCTGGAACAACTAATAATATCAAGTTTTCCATCATTATCCATATCAGCAATTTTTACATTGGGGCCTGTTACAGTAAAAGTTTGGATAGATGCAAAGGATAATGTTCCAGAAACCGAAGTATTAATGAATATTGAAACGGAGCTTGAATTGCCAATGACAATATCAATCTTCCCATCATTATTGATGTCGGCCAATGCCATATCATAAGAGCTTCCAGGTGTGGCTAATGTAAATACTGATGCAAACGAACCCGAAGAAAATGCCGCCCCTGGTGTAATGCTATTTCTTAGTATACCAACCTGACTGGGACCTACACTAACTATATCAGGTTTACCATCGCCATCCATATCCGCTATATCAGCAACCCTTCGCATCGTGCCACCCGAATTGTTATTTAAAGTAGAAGTAAAAGTATTGGTGGTGGAAAAGTTGCTTGAAGAAATGGTAAAACCAACTGCAGCATCAAGTGTTATATTGAACATTTTAGGAGCTATTGCTTGAAGGTTTGTGGCTGTATTGACAACACTTATAGAAGCTGTGCTGGGAGTGCCTGAGGGTATGGTAATGGTAAGGCTAGTGGCACTGGCAGCACTCACCGACGCTTTTACCCCACCCACATGCACAATATTATTTGAAGCAGTTGCATTGAATCCTGTGCCAGTAATAGTCACCGAGCTATATACAGCACCACTTAATGGAGAAAAGGAACTGATTGTTTGCCCAATGGAACAATTTGGTGTAATGCTGGCCAATAAAAAAAGAATTAGCATTGATACTACTGAAATGCTTTTGTAAAATTTTTGCATAGATATGGATTTACTTGGATGAGAAGTTTGCACTACGTAATAGTAATGGCCTAAATGGCCTTGAAAAATTTTAAGCTGAAACTAGCGTGTTCACTTTTAAGCTAGCGATTAATAAAATCAACCGATGTACAACGGAGTTTTTGTCATCTTATTAAAATATTGATTGTGTATTTGATGAAACGTAGTTTGCTTTATGTGAAATGAATAATGTACAGATTGGAAATACAGTATTAGGTTTGATTTGGTTTCACACATTACAAACCTCCTCTTGATAAAAATATTAAAGCCCCAGCACTTGTTTTAATTTTGTGTAACCGGTTCTGCTCACCGGTACCTGAGCGCCTGTTTTCAGTATTGCCAGATAACTTTCTTTTTCATAAGGTTCAATGCGGGTAATCTGTTGCAGGTTTACCATAAAGCTGCGGTGGGTTCTTGTAAATAGGTTGGCATCCAGCATTTGTTCAAAATAACCCATTGTCCTGTTTTTTAAAAAGCTTCCTTCCTTCGTATGGAGTTTTACATAATCATCGGAGGCTTCTAAATAATGGATATCTTCAACTGGAATAATTTTTATTCTCCCTGCGGTCTTCACCACCACACGCTGGCTTTGTGCAGGCGACTGTGCAACACTCTCCAATAATGACTGGGTATTGTTTTTTTGTTGAACCATATTGATTTGACCGAGCCATTTCTGCATAGCCTTGTCAAATCGTGCTTTGCTAAAAGGTTTTAATAAATAGTCAACGGCATGGCTCTCGAATGCTTTGATGGCATATTCGTCAAATGCGGTAGTGAAAATGGTAGCTGGTGGGTTGTCGATGATCTCCAACATTTCAAAACCATTTATTTTTGGCATTTGGATATCCAGAAAAATAATATCCGGTTGATGTTGCTGAATGGCTTTTACTCCTTCAAACCCATCACTGCATTCTTCCGCAATTTCAATATTGGGGTAGCTTTGCAGGAATTCTTTTACGATCGACCTTGCCAATGGCTCATCATCAATGATCAATGCTTTCATTTTGCAATTTTAATGATAACTTTTTTTTATGAGGGCCACTCTGTCATTTGCGGTTATAAAACTTTTTTGATATGAAGACTTGCCCCTTATTTATCAATATAACTAATTCCTTTTTTCCTCTATGATAACTTCCTGAGGTATCCTCACTATCGTGATGAATACGTTGTTTTCTGCTTTTGTTTCAAGCAGGTCATTTCTAGCAAACAACAGATACAATCTTCTTTGTACCGAGCTTAGCCCAAAGCCAGCCCCTTTTCTAGGTGATGAAGTTTCGGGGTCAAAGGGATTTTCTACCCTCACTTCTAGAAAATTGTTTTCGCTACTGGCTACTATCCTGATAAGGATATCTTCAGTAGTATCATACAAACCAAATTTAATGGCATTCTCAACCAAGGGCTGTAACAATAAGGGTGGTAGTTTCATGGTTTTGCAATGGTCTTCGCATTGAAGCATGGTGGAGAGCCGATGCCCGAAACGAACTTTTTCAATATCCAGATATAACTCAAGGTATTGCATTTCCTCCTCGAGATTTACCATCTGCTGTTCTTCTTTTTTAAGCGTGCCGCGCAAAAAATCAGATAATTGATAAATCATTTCCCTGGCATGTTCGGGTTGGCTGGTTACCAGCGCACTGATCGAGTTCAAGCTATTGAACAAAAAATGCGGTTGCAATTGTTGTCTTAATTTAAAGAGCTCGGCATCTTTTGCTAATTTTTCCGCTTCCATTTTTCGTTCGTCCATTTCTTTTTGCTCTTTTTGAGTGAACCAAAGCAGGCTTAGAGTAGACATACAACCCAGCATCAGAAAGGCAATACCATATCGCACGGTGGAGGAACTGCTAAGCATGGTTAGATATGCTGTATCATTTCTGAAAAGCCCCCACAATATCAATCGTACCAAGAGCAGCCATACCGCACTCATACCAAAACTGATTGCCAGTACATACCAATATTTTTCCTTGCGTGGAAGGTAATAGCGCATATTATTGATGATGAGCAGGCAAAAAGCAGCAAGCAGTATATTACTTATCAAGCTATCGGATAAGGCCTCCATCAGAGGGATGCCATAATTTTTCAAAACAATGAAATGCATTTCCACCCAGATGAACCACCAGGTGCCAAAAACAATTGCAAATCTTTTGTTTGATAAAATAGTATATGACAAAGCCTTAATTTAAATACAGTGATTTGTTCATGCTGCTCTCTAGAATATGTGCTGCCCTTGAATGGGTAAGGCCAATGAATGCTTCAGCATCTTCTTCCTCACAGATTTTTGAATACATTTCTGCCCCATCAATCAGGTCATCTAATTTATGCAATTCACTCACATCAATAAATTTCCATTTCACTGGTTTTTGCACGGCATTCAAAAAAAGGTCCTGCTCCCTTTCCCCAATCAGTTGGGCCTTCTGGAAAGCATGGAATTCATCATGGGCAAAAATCAGTCGCAGTTGCTCATCAAATTGTGGGGTATGGCTCCCATCCCCACAAATGATTTGGTAAACCATTTTTGCAAGATACCAGTTCATAAAATAATTGTTAGTGATACTATTAAATGCTGTTTGATGATGGCTTATGGTTTCGGAGTTTAAGCCATTTAGTAATTTTTTATTTCCAACCCGCCGAAAAAGCAAGTGCCTTTAATGATCAGCACTTTGTTTGGGTTATTGGTAAGTGGCTGTCTCCTTTTATCTTCAATGCCCCCAAAAATAGGTGTGATATCTAACCGGATGAGCCAGTCGGAAGGCACCACAATTTTCCCGCCACCGAAAATAAAATTCAGATCAATCACTGCGGACTGCTGTATATCTGCTTGCGAAAGGTCTATTTCACAGCCGCCGAATACGCAGGTAATATCACCGCCCTGAAGATTTTTTGTTAGGATCACTTTTTTTGTGCCACTAAATATAGAAGTGGAATCAAAAAAATCTTCTGAAGATGAACTGGCCGCAAATTTTGGGGGATAGGTATTTGATCCCAACCCGGTTTTGAGGCGCTCACGGAAACGATCACCCGACCAGGCGTAATTTCGTCTGGGGCGAAAAATCAGTGTAAGCCCAACCCCAATGATGATTGCTGGAACAATAAAGCGATGTAGGTTGATGCCCAGGTCCATTTCGTCCAGCAAAAAGAAACTGCCTATCCCTATCAATATAATCCAACTAGTATTTCGGAACTGATGCTTGAAGCCAGTATAGATACCGATTGCAATCAAAATCATTGGCCAGGTAAAAAGCCAGTAAGGGAAAAACGGGAAGGACATTTCCCTGAGGATAAATAAGCCTCCAACAAATAGTAAGAAGAGTCCTGCAAATATGCGACCATTGTGTCTGCTGTGGTTGAAGTCGTTGTTTTGATCTTGTTCGTTCATATTTTCAATTTTATATACCAAAACTAACGTTGTTAAATATGCGGGGAAAACACATTTAGGCAATTGCCCCTCTTGGGACGGTAAAGCCCCTTGTTTGGTCGGTGAAAAGGAAGAACTAATTGAACAAGAACCCAATCCTTATAACAGATTAAAATCATCCCCATCAAATAGGCCTAGGTCACTCAATTTTAAATGCGGGATGACCAGTAGTGCCATAAATGAAAGGGTCATAAAAGGGGCGGATAAGCTGGAGCCAAGCTTCTTTGCCATGGCATCAATAGCAGTATATTTATTGGCAATCGCATAGCCATCTTCAATAGCCATTAACCCCCCAACGGGAAGGGGTAAAAGCATTTCTTCATCCCCATTCACGCAACTGATTCCACCCTGCTCAGAAATAATCAGGTTAATGGCTTGGCAAAGACTTTCGTCATCTACTCCCACCGCTACAATATTATGACTGTCATGAGCCACCGATGATGCAATCGCTCCTTTTCTAAGCCCAAAGTTTTTGATAAAGGATTTGGCAATCGGTGCAGGATGGTATCGGTTTACGACCACCATTTTCAGGATATCGTTTTCAATGTTGCTTTCCAGTAAACCATTTCCTGAATGGACCAAGTTGATGGGGTAGGTTAGTTTGTTTGTGATCAGTTGGCCGTCCAAGGCCTCTATTACATAAACCTGTTCCAGATTTTCTTCTTCGCCCCATTTGTTCAATAAATAACGGAAATCAGTAACCGCTTTTGTGTCACAGTTAAATCGGTTGATAATGGGGGATTTTTTGCTTTCTATTTTCGACTGCCCATTTTCGGCAACCAGTTCGCCGTTGATATAGGTTTGTATTACCTCAAAGTCTTGCAAATTTTTGACCACAATAAAATCAGCAAAATCGTTTTCGCGGAGTAGGCCCACATCCAATTTATAATGCAGCACCGGATTTAGGCAAGCAGCTTTCAATATCTTAAAAATATTTATCCCCTTTGAAACGGCTCTAGCGCAAAGCTGGTTGATATGTCCCGCTACCAGGCTATCAGGATGTTTGTCATCGCTGCAGAACATGATATCATTTGGATAATCATTCAGCAGATCAATCAATGCTTCAAAATTTTTTGCAGCACTGCCTTCCCTGATAATGATTTTCATCCCAAACCCAAGTTTGTCGAGCGCTTCTTCCTTTGTAAAGCATTCATGGTCGGTACTGATACCCGCATCAATATATTTTTTTGCCAACTCACCTCTCAAACCCGGGGCGTGCCCATCCACGGGTTTATCAAACGCTTGGGAGGATTTTATTTTTTCCATTACCTCTTGGTCATGGTGCAGCACCCCCGGAAAATTCATCATCTCGCTCAGATATTTGATTTCTTTTCTTTGTAGCAGGGCTGTTACCGCTTTTGCATCCATGCTGGCACCAGCCGTTTCAAACTGGGTGGCAGGCACACAGCTAGGTGCACCAAAATTGAATTTGAAGGGAACCGTTTTCCCGTTCTCGATCATAAATTCCACTCCCTCCGGACCGCAAACATTGGCTATTTCATGAGGGTCACTTACGGTGGCCACGGTTCCATGCACAACGGCCAATCGGGCAAATTCAGAAGGTACCAACATGGAGCTTTCGATATGCACATGTGCATCTATAAAACCGGGCAGAATATAATGGGAGAGGGGTGGCTCGCTTTCCGGCAAAGCGTTTATGGATACTATTTTGCCATTTTCAATAATTATTTCGGCTGGATAAATTCTTTCCGAGAATAGATCTAGCATATTACCTTTAACTGATTGTATTGCCATGGGTTTCATTCCTCGAAAATAATCAAATATAGGTTGGGGTTAGTACCCCGTTTTTGAAGTTTATTCAATAATGATAAATAAATATGGGAAAACAAAAACTAGTTTTAGATTTATGCGTTAACCAGGCCATCACAATCAAATTTTAAAAAAATGAAAATCATCAAAACCGCCTTTTTTAGTTTTATTCTAATATCTGCTTTTGCAGTTTCCCATGCCCAAACTGCAGATGATATTATTAGCAAGCATGTAAATGCCATTGGTGGCAGCGAACTGTTAGCCAAAATCAAAACCATATCCATCGAGGGCAGTGTAAATGCCATGGGTTCCGATTTCCCTGTTACGGTTTCTATTTTGAATGGTAAGGCGTTTAAATCATCTACCAATGTGAATGGAAGCGATATCATCACATGCATTACCGATACCGGTGGATGGATGCTGAACCCAATGATGGGCCAAACAACGCCACAAGCAATTCCTGCCGATCAGGTGAAAATGTCAAAAACAACTTTGTTTATCGGTGGGCCATTAGTGGGCTACAAAGACAAAGGCTATAAAGCTGAATATGCTGGACGCGAAGATCTCAAAGGGGTAAGTGCCTATAAAATAAAATTGACTGATGCTAATGGCACAGACGCTACCTATTTTATCGATCCTACCTCTTATTATATATTGCAAACGGTGGTAAAAGCACAGGTGAAGGGTACGGATATCACCAATATTTCTTCTTTTTCGGATTATAAAAAAACAGATTTCGGTTATACCCTTCCATACACAACTCAGACTTCCAATGGTGGGATCGACATTACCATCAGCTATAACAAAGTTGATATCAACAAGGACATAGATCCAAAAATTTTTTCAATGCCTTCAAATTAGTTCTTTGAGCAAATGCAGAAGTTATTTCTTCTGCATTTGCTCCTATAAAGGTTTATTGGTATTCTTATAAACGTTCCAGCATCTCTACTACTTTCTCTCTCCTTAGTATCAGGTAACCCAGCCGGTCATTACTGACCCCATCTTTCAACTGGTAGCTAAAACGAAGTGCATCATTTTCAACCGTGGTTTCAAAATATTTGAATGCGATATTCGGGTATTGCTTTAGGTCATCCGCAATTTCATACAAATGGGTGGATAGGATGAACACGGAAGTTTTGATTTTGATAAGCCCTTCAATAACGGTGGAAGAACACTTCATCGCATCCTGGATATTGGTGCCTTTGAAAAGCTCATCGATCAGCACCAGCCACTTATCACTGTTGTTTATTTTTACTATGGTATTTTTTATCCGCTGCACTTCGTTGAAGAAATAGCTTTCCCCCTTGGTAATATTATCGACCACATTGATATTGCTGAGTATGCCATTGAACAGACTAAGCTCCATTTGACTAGCAGGCACTCCCATACCTAGATGGGCCAGGAATACCGCCGTGCCAACCGCTTTGATAAAAGTGCTTTTGCCGGCCATATTGGCTCCGGTAAGAAAGAAAAAATTTTGCTGTTGGTTCAACTGCACTTGGTACGAAACTGGGGTGGGCAATAAAATATGGTAAAGGTCGCTGGCTTTTAAAAATGGATTGGTAGTTTCAACAAAATCAGGCATCGCAAATTGATAATGTTTGGTGGCCATGGCCATGGAATACCAAGCATCTATACGACCATAAATATCGATTAGTTCCTTTGCATAGTTCTTGAAATGGTTTTGCAGGTAAAACCCATAATACACCACTTGGGAGGGGGAAAACCGAGTGCCTGGTTGGGTAGTAATGAGCGATTGGATATGATTGTTACTTAATAAAAAAGTGGTTCGTCGGAGCAAGGAACCGAGCATTGCCGGGCATTGAGGATCTCCCAATAGTTCAGTGAGTGCATGCATCCCTCTTACAAAATCTGCAAAATGAGTCACTGAATACTTGATCATGGAATAATCAGGACCATGCAATAATTTAAAGATATGGGCATTCACGATATCCGAACTTGAAGGCACGACATCCAATGCCGTCTCGTAGAATTTTTCAATCACCATCACGGTTCCGTTGGTAATGGAACTTGCCCATCCCTCTTCGTACTTAAGGATGAGCGAAAGGATATCTTGGGTTTCCTTGATTTGCTTTATATTTTTGAAAGGCTGCTGGAAATATCTGTATAAGCGACTTTTTCCACCGATTGTTCTGGTAAAATCGAGCTTATTAATAACGGAAGCGTCTTCCTCGCCCATAAATATGGCAAGGTCGTCGTAGGTTGTTTTGTCTAATTCCATACTGCCTTAAGGATTGTTGAGTTGAATATCCAAGTGCTATCTCATAAAGCTCAATCTTTGTCCCATTTGAGATTCATCGAATTGGTCATTTCCATAAACCAAGTGTCCATTAACGAAAGTATTTTTTATGGTAGCTGGAAAAACAAAGCCTTCCAAAGGGCTCCAACCGCATTTGTATAAAATATTTTCTTTGCCAACGGTGGTTTTGTGGTGCATATCCACCATTACCAGATCGGCAAAATAGCCTTCCCGAATATACCCACGTTCCCTTATCTGAAAACATTTTGCCACGGCATGGCTCATCTTCTCCACCATCTTTTCCAAACTGATTTTACCTTCCTGCACATAATGCAGCATAAGCAGCATGGAATGCTGAACCAAAGGCAATCCCGCATGTGCTTTTTCGTAAGGCTCGTTTTTTTCTGCCCAAGTATGTGGGGCATGGTCGGTAGCGATAAGATCCAGCCGGTCGTCCAAAAGGGCTTTCCACAAGGCCTCACGGTTATGCGGGGCCTTGATGGCCGGGTTGCATTTGATCTGATTACCCAATTTCGCATAATCATCACTGGTAAAATGCAGGTGGTGAACACATACTTCTGCCGTGATGCGCTTGTCTTCCAAAGGAATCATATTCGTAAAAAGCTGCATTTCTTTTTCCGTGCTCAGATGGAAAACATGTAGACGGCTACCATATTTTTTTGCATACTGAATTGCGGTTAGGGAAGATTCAAAGCAGGCTTCCTCGTTTCTGATTACCGGATGGTCGGCAGCAGTAAGCGTCCTATTCTCATTTTTTGCTTTTTCAAGATTGGCCTTAATGATTTTTTCGTCCTCGCAGTGTGTGGCAATCAGCAGCTCGCTTTCCCGGAACAATCTATCCAGGGTAAGGTGATTGTCTACCAGTAGGTTTCCGGTTGAGGAGCCCATAAAAATCTTGATGCCGCACACATCATTCCTTTTCTCGTTTGTTCTCAACGCCTCATCGGCATTGGCATTGGATGTGCCCATGTAAAAGGAATAATTGGCCAAGGAGGTTCTTGCCGCAATATCATATTTATCTTCCAGCAATTGCTGTGTGAAAGCGGGCGGCACGGTATTGGGCATTTCCATAAACGATGTGACCCCACCGGCAACAGCGGCTTTTGCTTCCGTGTAAATAGTGGCTTTATGGGTAAGCCCCGGTTCCCTAAAATGCACTTGGTCGTCGATGGCTCCGGGCAATAAATGCATTCCTTCCCCATCAATTTCTTTTACAAGGATTGTAGGTTGTATATTCGCAGCAATTTTTTCAATACGCCCATTTTTGATGAGCAGGTCAGCAGAGGATATTTTTCCCTCGTTTACGATAGATATATTTTTTATCAGGTAGTTTTGCATGATTTGAATTGAGGATAACCAAAAAAGAAAACAAGATGCAATTTATTAAAACCATTGGCAGGTGCTGTATAATTTTGTTCTTTCCCCTATCCAATTTCGCCCAATCTACTTTTTTGCCGCAAGACTCCAAATCCGAACATTTCCTTGACCGGATGGAAATACTGCTGCAAACCAACCCGGAACTGAATATTTCAACAGCCAAGCCCATGAGCCGAAAGTTGGCGGTGGATGTTGCACAGCTTTCAGATTCCCTCAGTCATTTTTACCCTTACGATTATTTTTACCGTCTCTCTAAAATCGATCAATACAACCTGCATGACCTGCTGATGAACAATATTGAATGGGTAAACGGCCCCAAAAACAGTTTCAAAAGCAAAAAGCCTTTTTTGGGTGTTTTTTATAAGAACAAGGCCAATTTTTACGAAGTAAATGACAAAGACTTTTTTTTGGCCGTAGACCCAGTGATACAACAGACGCAATCGTACCAAAGTTTAAATAACGAAAGGGTTTTTTTGAACTCAAAAGGACTAACCCTCAGGGGCATGATTGGGGGCAAATTGGGCTTTTCTGCCTATTTAACCGATAATCAAGAAAGGGGACCGGACTTTTTCCAATCCCGTGTCACCGCTATGGGCTTTCCTGCTGTACCGGGGGCAGGCTATTATAAATCTTTTAAAACAACCGCCTTTGATTATTTCGATAACCGGGCCTCCATTTATTTCAATGCGTGGAAGTATTTTGATTTTCAGTTTGGGTATGACAAAAATTTTATCGGTAATGGTTACCGGAGCTTATTCCTGAGCGATTATTCCGCCCCTTATTTGTTTTTAAAGTTCAATACAAGGATATGGAAACTGAATTACCAGAATATTTATATGGAACTGATCAATCAGCACCAGCTTGGTGATTATCAATATCCCAAAAAATATGCAGTGGTGCACCACCTCAGTATCAATGCAGCCAAATGGTTGAATGTAGGGCTTTATGAAAATGTGGTTTTTAGTAGGGCCGACCATTATGATTTTTCCTACCTGAACCCCGTGATCTTTTTGGTTTCCGCACAGCAACAGAATGGAAGCCCTGATAAAACAACCGCAGGATTGGATTTCAAGGCCAATGTGGGTCATATGGCACAGCTTTATGGTCAATTGGTCATCAATGAATTTATATTAAAACAGATTGCGCATTATTCAAGAGGTTATTGGGCTAATAAGCAAGGTCTGCAGTTGGGGGCAAAATTTATTGATGTATTCAATGTGAAAAATCTGGATTTCCAGTTTGAGACAAATATTGTAAGGCCATTTACCTACTCGCATAATGATTCAGTTTCCAACTTCTCCAATTACAATCAACCCCTGGCTCATCCGTTGGGTGCTAATTTCGATGAGTTCATTGTGATTGGTCGCTATCAGCCTTCACCTAAATGGAATGTGGAGGGGAAATTGATTTATTATAGACAGGGGATTGATTCCTCTACCAACGACAATTTTGGCAGCAATATTTTTAAGAGTTATACAACCCGTTCGGCGGGGGATTATGGATATAAAATCGGGTCAGGTCTCTTAACCAATTGCATCAATTTGTCGGGCTTGGTCTCCTATGAGATAAAAGAGAATCTCTATATTGATGCATCCGCTATGTATAGACGCTTCATCACGCATTATGCCACAAAGTCAATAGATGCCACGGCCACATTTACCTTGGGCATCAGGATGAATATGTTCAGGAGGCAGTATGATTATTAAAACCTAGATACGGTTACAATATGAATAGTGAATGATATGACTTTCGCATTCACTATTCACTTTTTATTAGTTGTTCGGCGATTTCTTAAACCCAACAATCAGATATTCGGTATCTCCCCTCCACGGAATGGCTCTTCTGTATTGACGGTAATCCAGTTCCACACACTGGTCCTGAAGATTGCTGAGCGAGTCGGCGAGTGCTTTATCGCTGATTGAAAACAAAAATTTTTCAGGGTTAACTGTTTGTCTGCAGCTCAACCACATTTCGCCTTCAAAAGTTTTGAAGACGTTTCCTTTCTGGCTCACTTTTACCAATGTGCCTTTTCGCTCACCATCACTATATACATTGAAATAGAACCAATAGATATACAAAGCGAAAAAAGCAATAATGATTAGCAGTGCGCTCCATAAGAATCTTTTCATAAACAAAATTTAATTTAGTATTTAAGATGTTGATTTCATAGACTAAAACTAAACAATGGGAAGTGCTGATATTTTAAAATCATTTTCTTTCATTAATCCAAACCATATAGGTCGACGAGATAAATCAGTGCCGCCATATTGATGGCGCCTAATTCCAATTCTCTTTTGTTCACGTTTGCCAGTACATCATTGCGTGAGTGGTGGTAATCGAAATATCTTTGGGAGTCAGGTATCAGCTCGCTTACAGGTGTACCCATCATTTCGAATAATGGGCCTACATCGGCGCCACCGCCTCCAGCAATAAATTCATATACCCCATACTCTTTCAATAGTGGTAACCATTTGCTCCTGATTCTTTCCAATTTTTCGCCACGTAACCCAATGCTAAAAGCCCGAGGGGTAAAACCGCCAGCATCACTCTCCAATCCAAATATATGCTTTTCGTTTTTTGCTTTTCCTTCCTCCGCATACTTAAGCCCACCGCGCAACCCATTCTCTTCATTGGCAAACAGTACGATTCGGATACTGTGTTTTGGCCGATAGCCAATGGCTTTGAGGGCACGCAAAACCTCAATAGCATGTACGCAACCTGCGCCATCATCTTGTGCGCCTTCGGCAGGATCCCATGAGTCGAGATGACCTCCCACTGTTATAAACTCGTCGGGGTAATCGGTCCCTGTAATTTGCCCAATCACATTATGGCCAATGGTATCGGGCAGCATCTTCGCATTTGTTTTTAAAAATATTTTTACGTCTTTGTTCTCAGTGATTGCTTTGGCCAGTTTATCGGAATCCCACAAACCAATAGCGGCAGCGGGAATTTTTGGGAAAGAATCGATATAATCCAATGCTCCGGTATGTGGGTTATTGTCCACGGATTCTGTCATGGACCTGGTGAGCATCGCCACTGCACCATATTTCGCCGCCCAACTCGCACCAAACTCGCGGTAACGCACCGCATCACCATAGGCATGGAAAGTTTCTATCAGTGTCGGGTTGAATTTATAATTATAAAAAACAATTTTTCCTTTGATTTCCTTTTTCCTTTTTTCCAGTTCGTCGTAATTGTTGATCAAAATTACGTTTGCAGTGATGCCATTGGGACCAGTACCAACCGAATTGCCCAAGGCCAGTATATCCAGACTTTGTTCATTGCCGCCTGCAATATTGAATTTAGCTTCATCTTTTCCGCCCCTTATCCAATGTGGCACCATACATTCCTGCAGCCAAACCTTTTCTGCCCCCGCTTCCCTCAATGTTTTTAGCCCCCATTCTTCCGCCTTATACATTTGGGGTGACCCGGAAAGCCGCCCTCCCACCGTTTTTGTGAGCGTGTGTAAATTGCTATAGGCCTTGCCGTTTATCAAAATTTCATTGGCGATTTTTCTGATCATTAATGAATCTTCATTTTGGCCAAAAACGGTGGCGAGAGATAAAAAAGCAGAGAGCGTGAACAAGATGCGGTACATGCGCGTTAGTTTAGATTTGCAAAATAAGCAAACTGTACATTAAATCATTATGAATGGAAAAGAGATTATTGAGAATCTGATTACCTTCGGCGACCAGATGGAGAGAAATAGTGGTAAGTTGGGAGCGTGGGGAAGATTAGATCTAATTGTTAATGATGAGTTGGGCATTGGAAAGTAGTTTGTGGAGGTTTTGCCCAGCCATCGTGGTATCTCATTATTTATATTCAATAAAATTTTGAACATGCGGATAGGGATAGTTTGTTACCCAACATTTGGGGGAAGTGGGGTGCTTGCAACAGAGTTGGGAAAAGCATTGGCTGATAAAGGGCATCAAGTACATTTTATCACGTATCAACAGCCGGTAAGGTTAAACGAGTTCAATGCAAATATTTTTTATCATGAGGTGAGGGTGAGTAATTACCCTTTATTCGATTTTCCCCCTTATGAAACAGCCTTGTCCAGTACCATGGTTGATGTGATCATGAACAACCACCTTGATCTTTTGCATGTGCATTATGCCATCCCACACGCATCCGCTGCCTATCTGGCAAAAAAAATATTGGAAAAAATGGGAAAGAAAATCCCCGTGATTACCACACTGCATGGCACGGATATCACGCTGGTGGGAAGGGACAAAACCTTTGCTCCTGTAGTTGCTTTTTCTATTGATGAAAGTGATGCCATTACTGCCGTATCGAACGATTTGCGTGAGCAGACCTATAAAATTTTTGATATCAAAGGAGAAATTGAGGTCATCCACAATTTTGTGGATGTAAACCGTTTTCAAAAAAAACCGATTGATGCTTTTAGGAAAGTGATCGCACAAAACGGAGAAAAAATTTTGGTGCATGCATCCAATTTCAGAAAACTGAAAAGGGTACAGGATGTAGTGCGCATTTTTGCTGAGGTCAATAAGGTTATCCCCGGAAAACTATTGTTTGTGGGTGATGGTCCCGAGCGGCCGGGGGCTGAAGATCTTTGCCGCGAACTTGGCTTGTGCGATGAAATCCGCTTTGTGGGCAAACAGGAACAAATGGAAGAGATATTGGCCGTTGCCGATCTGTTTTTACTTACTTCAGAATATGAAAGCTTTGGTTTGGCCGCATTGGAGGCCATGGCTGCGGGAGTGCCCGTTATATCAACCAACGTAGGTGGTCTTCCCGAAATCAATTTAGATGGAGTTACTGGGTTTTTAGCGGATGTGGGGGATGTAAAAAGCATGAGCGCCCATGCCATAGAAATATTACAGGACGACAACGTATTGAAAAAATTCAAGGCTAACGCCATTGCACAAGCGAAAAAATTCGATATCCATAATATCGTGCCTCAATATGAGGCGCTTTACGATCGATATCTATAAAAGGGTGTTGGCTCTTTTTATTTTTAGTTCCCGGATCAGCAAAACATTATTTCCTTCTCAACCATTGTTCGGGGTTCAGGTTCCTGTTCTCATCATTCATAATAATGAGTTGCATTTCCCCATTGCCGTCAGCATTTTCACCTGCTTTGCCAAGTGTTTGACCTGCTTTTACACTTTCTCCTTTTGAAACACTCACTGTTGCAAGGTTGCTATAGGATGAGAAATACTTGCCATGCCGGACCAACACCACGGAGGCACCTTCGATACTGAACACAGCGGAAACCTGCCCATCAAAAATGGCTTTTACGGCTTCACCTGGATGGGTTTCAATGGTAATGCCCGGGTTATTACTTTTTACATTTATTTCTGAAATAACGTAGGGCCCAAAAGGTAGACTAACATGCCCAGCCTCTACGGGCCAAGGTAGCCGGCCTCTGTTTTTCTCAAAATTTTCGGAAACGATCATGCCTTCGGGGGTTCTGCCCAATGCCGTTGTATTTGTTCTGGCTCTTGATGTGGCCTCATTGGTTGTCTCGACATTTTTTGAAGCAGGATTCGCACTTGCTACATTACTGTTGGCTTTGGCGTTGGCTGCATTTTCGGCAGCATGTCTTTTTGCTTCTGCTGCTTCTCTCGCTTTGGCCGCATTGATTTCCCTCAAGATGGCTGCACGCAAAGCCAATTCCAGTTTATTGTTCTGTCTTTTCTTGATGGACAGATCTTTTTGTAGTTCCCTTTCATGTGATTTTAGCGAAGAGATAAATTGGTCCTTTTCCTTTTTCTCTACTTCCAATACTTCTTTTTCCTTATTCTGCTTCTTCAACACCACATCTTTTTCCTCTCTTTTTACTTTCAATCCATCAATCTTGCTTTGCAGCAGTACTTCTGTACGTGCAATATTTTGAGCTCTTTCTTCCCGGTAAGCCCGATAGGATTTTAAATAGGCCACCCGTTTAATGGCATCATTGAAACTGGCAGCGGAGAATATAAAATTCAAAAAATCATAATTGCTTCTGTTTTTATAGGCATATACCACGCTTTCCTCGTACTGTTTTTTAAGGGTATCCAGTTCTTTGCGAAGTTTTAATATCTCCCTCCAGGACTGGTTCATGTCATTCTGTATAAAATTTACCTGCTGGTTGATATTGTCAATGGCCGATTCGCGCAAGCGCAGTTTGCGTTGAAGTAGGGATAATTGACCAAGTGATTCTTTACGGTTCCTTTTGGTCTCATTCAGTGATTGGGTAACTTCTTCAATCTGCTTTTGAATGCTGGCTCGTTCTTTCTCGAGCTCACTACGGCTTTGGGGAGTGTTTTGTGAAATGGAAACCGCTGGAATCAGCAACAATAGAAAAAGACTCGTAACAAGTTTGCGCATGGCGTTGCTTTAAAGATTTTGAATGCGTAGGGTTACTAACCTGCAATGAGAATTAAGTTACAAAATTTTATAACGCTTATTTTACTTTATAATTTTTCGGAACAGAAAAAACAATATTTAATTCCTTGTTAAAACTAAACTGTTTAAAAACGAATTCAATATCCAGTTTCGATTTTTCAGCTATAGAGATTTTTCGATAGGTTGAAAAATTCCCAATATAATCACCATAGGTAAGGTCCGATGTACGTGCCCTCAACACATCTATATCATCCAATTTGCTATGGATTAAAGTATAATTATCGCTATTGAGGGTAAGATAGTTTTTGAAAATATTCCCTAGGCTAAGGATGGAAATGGTATTGGCTTCCTTGCGATAGAAAACAATATTGCTGTCCAGATAGATTGGGTTGCCGATCAGCAAATCTTGTAAGGCACCAAAGTCCAAGGGCATTCTGGCGGTTTCCTGTAGATAGCTGACGGAGCGAAGGGTGATTTCTTTTTTGAGCTTATCCATCACTTTCACGCTATCGGGGGTTATTAGAATGCGGAAAGCTTCAATACCTAAAAGTGCAGAAGCTTCCACCCTTACCCAGATAGCACTATCCTTTTTCATTTGCAGGTAAGCAGTAAAATCATAACTTTTCCCATCTTTATCTTCATAATTTACCCTCAATTTGCCGCTGAAGTTCTTGAAATCGATATGGTTTTTTTCAACTTTAGTGAAGATTTCATTGATAAAACGCATTGAATCTTCCTTCGGGTTATCGACAATGACAATGGTTTGGGCCGTATCTTTTTTTGAGTTGGCAATGGCGGTGCCGATTTTTTTTGCAGATCGGCAGGCCGAAACAATAATGAAGGCAGAAGCGATAACGAAATAAAATATTTTTTTCATTGGTTTACGATTTTCCGGTATGCCCGAAGCCCCCTTGGTTTCTTTTGGTTTCATTAATGTTTTCGGTTGCTATCCACTTGATTCTTTCCACTTTTGAGATCACCATTTGGGCAATGCGGTCGCCATGGGAAAGAGTCTGCTCCTGTTCTGAAAGATTGATAAGGATCACCATGATTTCACCGCGATAATCAGCGTCTACGGTTCCGGGTGAATTGAGGCAGGTGATACCTTGTTTTAAGGCAAGCCCGCTCCTTGGCCTCACCTGTGCTTCATAGCCCTCTGGCAGTTCAATAAACAAACCGGTAGGTATCAGCCTACGTTCCATCGGTTTTAATACCAATTGGTTTTCAAGATTAGCTCGCAGATCCATGCCCGATGAACCCTCTGTTGCATATTCGGGCAAATTGTTCCCAGATTTGTTGATGATCCTTACCCTTGTTTTCTCCATGGGCGCAAAGGTAAGAAGCATCATGGAGAAATGGATGACGATGAAAGTCAGGGTATTTCCAGATTTTTACCAAGGAAAAAAATATTAGAGAGGCTGAAATTATATTGTAAGGGATTTCCCTCGGCCTACCATTCGTTTTGTGTTTTAATCTTTTTTAGTAACACATTCGCGTAGGCGACCAAACCCTCACCCCTCCCAATAAAACCCATCTTTTCCGTGGTGGTGGCTTTTATGGAAATATCATCGGTGGTGATTTCCAATATGGACGCGATTACCGTTCGCATACTATCGGAAAAGGGCATTATTTTGGGAGCTTCCAAACAAACAGAACTGTCAATGTTCACCACTGCATATTTTTTTTGCTTGATGAGTTGAAAGGTTTTTTGGAGCAGGATTTTGCTATCGATATTTTTAAAGGCAGGGTCATTGTCGGGAAAATGTTTGCCAATATCACCAAGGTTCAGTGCGCCGAGCAAAGCATCGCAAATAGCGTGCAGTAGAACATCGGCATCACTATGTCCAAGTGCTCCTTTATCGAAGGGAATTTTTACGCCGCCAATCCATAAGTCCCGCCCTTCAGTCAGTTGATGAAAATCGATGCCAAAACCAATCCGATACGACATGCAGGAGATTTTTTAGGTAATAAAAAGCGCCCTGCTTAGGATGGCAGAGCGCTTCAAAATTATATCCTTTTTTTTTATAGCTCTTTTATTACTTAGAGTTATTGCTGGTATTGGCTTCGGTATCGAGGTCAAATACCAAACCAAATCTAAGTGTGTTGGATAATGGGTTGCGGGTAATACCGTTGCCAGATGGAACAAGGTATGAGAAGTTCAACCCAATGATATTGTATTTTACACCAACACCTGCAGTAAAATATTTACGGTCGCCCTGGCTTTGCGACTCATAATAGTAACCCACACGGAGGAAGAACTGGTTGTCATAAGCATATTCTGCCCCTGCTGAAAAGTTGATCAGACTAAATTGGCTAGGCCCACTGAAGGATTTGAACCAACTGCTGACCACCGATTCGCTTCTGTAAGCGGTCAGGTTTGTTTGGTCGGTAGTTGAATTACCGGTTGCAATAGGTGGCTGAGGTACCAACAGCTTATGCATGTCAAGACCCATAGTAAGTTTGCTTTGCTCATCGAATACTGCGGTATAGGCGGCACCCAAGCTCAAATTAGCGGGTATATAGTCTTTTTGGGTGGCATCATTGGTATAACCGATTTTAGTGCCGAGATTGGTAACGGTGGCACCAAAATTCCATCCTTGTCCATTTTCTTTTGCAAGACTGTAAAACAAGGAGATATCTCCGGCATACGCATTACCTGGCTGATAAGTTGTGCTAGAGCTTGGTGCCCCCGCAGCGAGGTTGGAATGGATATACCTGAGCGCCATTCCCAAAGACAATTTATCGGATAATTTGCGTGAATATCCAAAATCGGCGCCCCATTCCCTTGGTTGGCCCTGCCCCAAGGGGCTGCCACTCCCATCGGTGAACTGGATATTGCCCAAGGAGAAATACCTGATTGATCCACTCAATGCCGAGTTCTGGTCCAACTTATAAAAGCCTGAAGCGGCCAATAGATAAACATCGCCCAAGCCAAGATCCTTCAACCAAGGAGTATAGGTAAGCCCAATGCCAACATCATGCTTGGCAAATGGGGTTTTAGCATTATTATAGAGTGCGGAATTGGCATCGGCAGAAGTGGCCACGCCTAAATCGCCCATGCCGCCAGCGCGGGCATCTGGTGAAATCCTCAAAAAAGGGACTGCAGTGGTCACAAATTGGGCCCCGCTTGGCGTGGTACCGGTAATCTGTGCCTGCAAAGAGTGCATCCCGCCCATAAACATCAAAAATGCAGCTAGCCTAAAGGTCATTCGTTTCATGAGTTGTTTTTTTCTTTAAAAGGTTTAATCTGCGATCATTCCAAATTTTTCTGCCATTCTGTTTTACGAAATGACGCAATTAACTGGTTGTTCTTTTGATGTAAATGTGTAATTATGGGCGCTATTTTAGTTTTTGGAATAAAATAATCCCGGCAATGCGCATAAGCATGATTTGCATTTGAGAAACCTATTTGCAGTTATCCCCACAGCCGTTATCAATCAACTTGAACGATTCCTTTTGCCGTTTATTGTGCAGGAAATTGAATTTTATGAGTTTATAACTACAAACTTATAAAATTAGAAAAAACATTATAGTAATAGGTCATGACTTGTTTATAAATCGCATTTTTGCGAGCCGAGAAACGGGTTTATACTTAGGCGATTTTGGGGAAGAAGTTTATCTTAGCACATTAACATATCCTTGGGTGAACTCGGCTTATTTATACAATATTTCCATAAATCTTGCGTTTATCCAGTTCAAATCACGGCTAAATGATCATTAAAATGAATCTGAAAAACCTTGCATTCTTTGCATCCTCAATCGTGCTGATTGCTTCTTGCAGCAAAAAACCCGAAAAATCATCTGTCACCGGATGGAATTATAATGATAAAAATATGGGTGGCTACCAGGTTTCCCTTGAAAAGGAACAGCGTACTGGCCCTGGGCTTGTATTTGTTCAGGGTGGTACCTTTACCATGGGTGCAACTGAAGAAGATGTTATGAGCGATTGGAATAATATTCCAAGAAGGGTAACCGTGAATTCCTTTTATATAGATAGGACCGAAGTGGCCAACGTGCATTACCGGGAATACCTTTATTGGCTAGATAATGTTTTTGATGGTGATGAGTTCAAAGCAGTTCGCGAAGGCGCATTGCCCGACACTTTGGTATGGAGGTCAGAATTGGCTTATAACGAGCCACTTGTGGAGTATTATTTCCGTCACCCATCCTATAACTACTATCCTGTGGTAGGGGTATCCTGGAAGCAGGCTCATGATTTTTGCCTTTGGAGAAGCGACCGCGTAAATGAAAAAGCACTGGTTGACAAGGGCTTCATCAATAAAAACTCTTTAAAGAACATACAAGGTCTTGGTCAGGAAAACTTTAATACAAAAGCATATTTGCTTGGTGAATATCAAGCTACCCCGGGTGCTGCTGCAAAGTCTAAAAAGAACACGCTGAGGAACCCCAATGGTACCCCAAGAACAACCGTGACCTTTGAAGATGGTATTTTCCTGCCAAACTATCGCCTGCCTACGGAGGCAGAATGGGAATATGCAGCGCTGGGTTATATCAATCAGAACCCATTGGCCAGCAAAAGTGATAAAAAACGTGGTGAGGAAATTGTGGTGAACAAGCAAGTTTATTCTTGGAGCAATAATGTGAACGGTCTTCGTGAAACCAAACATGGTAGCTGGCAAGGAACTTTCCTTGCTAACTTCAAGCGTGGTTCTGGCGATAACATGGGTGTTGCTGGTGGTTTGAACGACAATGCAGTATATACCGCTCCAGTCAATTCCTTTTTCCCGAATGGATTTGGTCTTTACAATATGTCTGGCAACGTTAGCGAATGGGTACAGGATGTTTACCGCCCATTAACGAGTGTTGATGAGAACGATGTTGCCCCGTTCCGCGGCAATAAGTTCCAGACTGTTGATTTGGGTACGGAAAACAAACCAGAAAGAGATAGCCTGGGTCGTATCAAAATGCGTAATGTGACCGATGCAGAAAGCAGGAGCCGTCGCAATTATCAAAAAGGAAATGTGATCAATTATCTGGATGGAGACTCCTTGATTGCTGGTGTAAAATATAATTCAGATTCTGCCAGTCATTATGGTTATGGATTTACCACTTTGATAAGCGATAAGTCAAGAGTGATTAAAGGTGGAAGCTGGAACGACCGTGCTTATTGGCTCAGCCCTGGCGCACGCCGTTTCATGGAAGAAGATCAGGCTAGCTCTACCGTTGGTTTCCGATGTGCCATGGATAGGGTGGGCAGCCCGGCAGGAAATGGTAGGCAGACCGGGATAAACTATAAACTTAGAAAGCAAAACTCACGAAAGCAGTAATAAAATAGTTTGATTGAAAATGGCCACCCCAAAAAGGTGGCCATTTTTATTATGTCTTTGTGAATAAAATTTGTGCATTTTGCTATTTCTTGTAGGTTTGTTGACTATGATTTCCATCGAGGATTTATACCAAATTTTCAAAAGCTATCCATCTGTACAAACAGATACCCGGATGCTAAAAGAAGGTGATATTTTTTTTGCGCTCAAAGGAGCCAACTTCAATGGAAACCTTTTTGCAAACCAGGCATTGGGAAAAGGAGCTGTATATGCGGTTGTGGACGAGCTTGTGGGGGATATAAATCCTGATAGAATGATTTTGGTGGATGATGTGCTCCATACCCTGCAAATGCTCGCCAAGCACCATCGGCAACAATTCAATATTCCCTTTATTGCCATTACAGGAAGTAATGGAAAAACAACAACTAAAGAGTTGATACATGCAGTGCTTTGCTCTAGCTTCAAAACATATACCACTATCGGAAACCTGAACAACCATATTGGCATTCCCCTCACGCTATTAAAAATAAAAAGCGATGCGGAAATGGCAGTGATTGAAATGGGTGCCAACCATCAAAAGGAAATAGAATCCTATTGCCAGTATGCCTTGCCCACACATGGTATCATCACCAACGCAGGTAAGGCGCACCTCGAAGGTTTTGGTGGGGAGGCAGGTGTGAAAAAAGGCAAAGGCGAACTGTATGATTATTTGCGAAATGCAGGAGGCGCTGTTTTTGTAATGTGGGATTATGATTATTTGAGGGATATAAGCAAAGGGATTAGGGAAATCTTTAGCTATGGCACCGCAGAAGCTGATATTATAGGACAGCCGATACCCGGAGCTTCTTTTCTTGAAATGGGTTTCACAAAAGGTACTTCAATAAAAAGCATTAAGACCCAATTGGTGGGGGATTATAATTTCCCCAATGTACTTGCTGCTGTGGCGGTAGGGAAATATTTTAATATAGCCGATGAAAAAATAAAAGCGGCTATCGAAAATTATACTCCCACCAATAGCCGATCACAGATGGTTGAAAAGGGAGGGAATAAAATTATTATGGATGCATACAATGCAAACCCTTCCAGTATGAAGGCCGCTATCGAGAATTTTGCCCATTTAAAACAGGCAGAAAAAAAAGTATTGATTCTTGGGGCGATGGCTGAACTGGGTGAGGAAAGTTTGGATGAACATCAAAGCATTGTGGAACTGATAAAAAAATACAATTGGAACCAAGTGGTATTGGTGGGTGGTGATTTTTTAAAGATCTCACATCCTTATCTAAGCTTTGCAAATTCCATGGAGGCAAAACGCTGGTTTGACAAGACCCGTTTTAATGGTTGCTATATACTCGTAAAAGGATCAAGAAGTATGCAGATGGAAAAGATATTGGAGTAAGAATGAAGATTGACTGATTGCATGTTGAGCACAATCAGTCAATCAATGGCCTGTTTATGGTAATACTTCTTTCAATTTATTTTCAAGTTCGCTTCCCCTGAGTTCCTGTCCAATGATTTTACCATTTGGGTCAATCAGCACATTAAAGGGAATGCCATCAAATTTATATACATCTACCGCATGGCTGCCCCAAAATTTCAGGTCGCTCATTTGTGTCCAATCGAGATTGTCTTCCTTGATAGCTTGTAGCCAGGCATCTTTTGTTTTATCCAAGGATACGCCAAGAATGGTGAAATTTCTGTTTTTGAATTCGTTGTAAGCCTTCACCACATTGGGGTTTTCGGCTCGGCAGGGGCCACACCAACTTGCCCAAAAATCAACCAATAAATATTTTCCTTTGAATGAAGAGATAGAGATCATCTTACCATTTGCATCCGGCATAGAGAGGTCTGGGGCCTGTTGGCCAACCCATGAATTACCTTGCTGGGATTGTTGTGCTTGTGCTTTCTGCATTTCATAACTCTGCTTCATGGCTTTCAGTACATCATTGGTCGGAAATTTCTTGACGTTGGCATCCAATGCCGTTTCAAAATCTTGCTGGGGCAAACTACGGGAGGCCCAGCTTAATGCCAAGCTGCCGATGGTAGCATTATTATTGGATTGCAGGAATTCTTTTAAATAAGTATTTAAACCTTTTATGGCATTGTTTTTGGCAGCGGTGGCAGCCAATACCAAACTATCTGGGGCATTGGATTTTTTCAGGCTGTCCATGGTGGTAAAGGCTTTGATCATCTCATAATTCTTCTTCCCAAAAGTTGAAATCAGGGTCTGCAAATTTTTGCTTGCGTCGGAGCCACTGACTTCATAGAAATCATCTTTTTTTGAAAGGTCAGCATCTACTTTGATTTCCGCCGCATCATTGATAATAGGCACAGTGAGCTGGTTTTCACCAAAGGCCAGTTCATAAATGTTCTCTTTTTTACTGTGCCCAGATAATGTAAAGCTCCCATTGTCAGTAGTTATGGTTGCTGAATCAATAGCCACGGGGTTTTGGTCCTTTCCGTAGGCAAGCTCCACCAAGAATATTTTTTCGGAAATTTTTCCATTGCTTTTCGGTTGGAAAAGTTTGCTTGCATTTTTGTAAGTTCCAGTTATTGTGAATTTTTCCTTGCCTTGGTTTTTGCAGCCTATGCCCGAAAAGACAAACACAATACTTGCCAATAATAAAATATTCCTGATCATGATTTTGTTTCTTTATTTAGTATGATGGTTTATCAGCTCTCGAGTTTTTCAAGTAAAAGCTGATTGGTGATTTTAGGGTCTGCTTTTCCTTTAGATATTTTTTTTACTTCGCCCACGAACAATCCAATAAGCCCTTTTTTGCCCTTTTTATATTCGTTTACTTTTTCGGGCATGGCTTTTAATGCTTGTTCAACCCATGCCATCACTTCATCCGTATTGGAAGTTTGCAACAGGTTGAGTCTGCCAGCCATTTCTGAAGCACTGCAATCGCCGTTTTTGATGAGTTCTGGGAATATCTTTGAAGAGGCCACTGAAAAATTCACTTTGTTCCCATCTACCAATTGGATCAATTGTGCCAGTATTTTGGGTTGTAGTGAAAAATTTTTGATGCTCAGGTTTTGTTCATTCAAATATGATTTTATCGGGCCCAACATCCAATTGGCTGCGGCTTTATAGTTAGTGGTTTCTTTCGTAACTAATTCAAAATAGTCGGCTGTTTCCTTATCATCGGAAATCACAGTGGCATCATATACCGACAAATGGAATTGATTGGTATATTTTTCAATCAATTGTTCCGGTAGGGCTGGTATGTTTTTGCGAACGGATTCTATAAAGGCATCAGTAATACTGAAAGGTGGTAGGTCGGGGTCTGCAAAATAACGATAGTCGTTTGCTTCTTCTTTTGTGCGCAGAGCAAAAGTGGTACCATTGCTGGAATCGAAGGATCGTGTTTGCTGTATGATGCTTTCTCCTTTTTCAACCAGTTCAACCATGCGCAGGAATTCAAATTCGATAGCACGTTTTACATTCCGTATAGAATTGAGGTTTTTCACCTCCACTTTGGTCCCGAGTTTGGTTTCGCCTTTTTTTCGGATAGATACATTGGCATCACATCGCATGCTCCCCTCTTCCATATTGCCGTCACACACTTCCAAATAGCGCAGGAGTTTTCTGAGTTCCACCAAATAATGGTAGGCTTCATCGCTACTGCGTATATCCGGCTCCGTTACAATTTCAATCAGTGGCACACCCGCACGGTTATAGTCTACACCTGTATTTTCCGCATCCACATCGTGCAAGCTTTTCCCGGCATCTTCCTCCAAGTGAATGCGGTTGAGGGCAATATTTCTTTCACCGCCCTCTGTTTTTATTTTTACAAAACCACCAATACAAATGGGCGTAGTGTGTTGTGATATTTGGTAACCTTTGGGAAGGTCCGGATAAAAATAATTTTTTCGGGCAAAATAGTTGTACCGCTCAATTTCGCAATGGCAGGCAAGACCCATTTTTACAGCATATTCCACCGCCTTTTTGTTGAGCTTGGGCAAAGTACCTGGATGGCCCAGGGTGATGGGGCTTACATGGGTATTTGGCTCTGCACCAAATGCTGTACTGTCGCCACAAAACAGCTTTGTTTTGGTGAGCAATTGGGCATGTACTTCCAGCCCCACTATAATCTCGTATGCTTCAGCGTTGATTGCCATTCTTTTTTTTGTGGTTCAAGGCGCAAAAATACTTTATTAATGTGTATCTATTGTCAGCACTATGACGAATGGAAAAATAAAAGGGCTGCTTTGGGCAGCCCTTAATAAATTACTTTACAAAACTCTATAGCTCAGCGGTGTTCAGCTTTTTAGGAGTTTTGATTTCAAGTTCTTGGGTTTTGCCATCCCTGATCAAACTGATTTTGTGCGATCCTTTGTCCATGTTTTCGCGTGCTAGTTTTGCAAGCATCATGGCACTGTTTACCGGTTTACCATCGAATTGGGTAATGATATCATCTTCCTTGATACCTGCTTTTGCTGCGGGTGAATCATCATCCACGTCGAGCACTTTTGCCCCTTTATCATTTTCCGTGTCCTGGGCTTTGATGCCGAGTCTGGGCCTATCTTCATTCCAATTGAAATTAAAGGATCTTGGGCCGCCTTGCAACCTGTCCATTTCGCTCAGTTCCTTTAGTCTCATTTGCATTTCTTGGTTAGGGAAACTGTAGGTCATGTTTCTACTCTGGAATGGGTTTTTGCCCAAGGTTGCCACCGTGGTTTTTTCCTTGCCATCCCGGCTATAGGTTACCGTGATTTTTTCGCCCGGCTTGTACCCGTGTATGGTCTCAGTCAGGTCTTTTGGGTTATCAATTTTGTTGTCATTTATTTTGGTAATAATGTCGTCTTTTTTCAGTCCGGCTTTTTTGGCTGCGCTATTCTTGGTGACATCCCTTATTTTGGCACCCTTGTCATCTACGTTTTCTGACGCCACACCTAGAAAAGCACTATTTCCCCCATCGACGAATGATCTATCGGGGCGGAAATCACCCCTCATGTCCATGGCCTGATCGCGGAAAGGAGAGCTACGAAAATTGGGCCGTGCAAAACTAAAATCTTGGTCATCGGGGCCGAAGGAATTTCTTTTGAGCACAATCACATTATCATCTTTGAATTCTGACATGGGTTTCCCATTCACAAAAACCTGACCATCTTTTATCTCCACAGTAAGTTTGGTATCCTTATCATTTTTTTTCTTGATAATGATTTCCTCATCAGCTTGTGGTTGTGTGGTAGACATATTGTCGGGAGGAGGTGGCAGCGGTGCTGGCGCTTCCTGGGCCGAACTAGATAGGTATGTAGCTAATGCAATAACGGCTATGCCGCTTGCTTTCAAAAAATACTGTTTCATTTGTTTGGTATTTAAGTATGAAATCTACGTTTTTTTTCGTACATCAAATATAATGGAATTTTTGAAATACGAAAACTTTCGGAAATGTTAAAAAAGAAGTCGGGAAGTCAGGAAAGACGGAGAGTCGGGAAGATCGGAAGAAGGTGATATTTCTTTCCAATGAGAGCTTTTATGACTCTTGCTCTTACGGACTTTCGGTCTTACGCACTCTCGGACTTCTCTAACTTTTCAGTCTTTTCTGACTTCCGGTCTTTCCGACTTCCCGACTCTCTTAACTACAATAAACTTTTTACTTTATCAATCACTGATGAAAGATTACTGGCATCTTGGCCGCCGGCGGTTGCCAATGTTTTTTGACCGCCACCGCCGCCTTTAATAAGAGGGGCAATATGTTCTTTGATGATTTTGCTGGCATCGAAATTTTTGGCTGCTGACACATTATCGGCGATGCTGATGGCTACAAAGGGTTTACCACCGATATTGGCACAAAGCACAACCACAAAATCGCGCAAATGGTTTTTAAGGTCAAAGCAAAGCTTTTTTAATGCATCGGCGGAGGACACTTCAATCACGCTGCCGATAAAGTTTATTTGGTTGATGATCTCATCTTTCTGCAAAAGTTCGTTCCGCACGGTTACCAGTTGTCTGGCTTCCAGATGCTCAATATGTTTTTTTAGTTCGTTGTTTTCGGTCAATAGGTTTTCAATGGATTTATGGATGTCTTTTGGGTTCTTTAAAGATTCACTGATAGATTGGATTTGTCCCAATTTTTCATTCACATATTTCTCAGCCGCTAATCCGCAAACAGCTTCGATACGGCGCACGCCAGCAGCCACGGCGGTTTCGTGTTCTATCTTAAAAAAACCAAGTTCCCCGGTAGCGCCTACATGGGTGCCGCCACAGAGTTCCACCGAATAATTTGGGTCCATGACCACTACCCTGACCACATCCCCATATTTTTCACCAAACAATGCCATTGCCCCCAATTTAAGTGCTTCCTCCTTGGGCATTTCCTTGATCACTACTGGAATGTTTTGCCTTATTTTTTCATTTACCAAGGTCTCCACTTTGCTGATTTCTTCATCGGTCATTTTGGCAAAATGCGAAAAGTCGAAACGCAGGTGCTCGGCATTTACCAAGGATCCTTTTTGTGCCACATGGTTGCCCAATACCTGTCTTAATGCGGCATGCAACAAATGGGTGGCTGAATGGTGAACGGCCGTGGATTTGCGTTTGGGCGCATCTACTTTTGCAATGATCTCACCACTCACATCATCGGGCAGTGTTTCTGCAAAATGGATGATCAGATCGTTTTCCTTTTTGGTATCGAATATGTTGAATGGCGAATGCTGAATGGTCAACACACCCGTATCACCCACCTGACCACCACTTTCAGCATAGAAAGGGGTGGAGGCTAATACCAGTTGATAAGCTTCTTTGCCTTTTGCTTTTACTTTCCGGTATTTGATGATCTTGGTTTTGGTCTCCAAGCTATCATATCCCACAAATTGGTTTTGTGACTGATCATCCAGCACGATCCAATCTTCTGTATCGATTGCTGTGGCTGCACGGGAACGTGATTTTTGTTTTTGTAATGCAATTTCAAAAGCACCCATATCAACTTTCCACCCAATTTCTCTTGCCATTAAATTTGTTAAATCAATTGGAAATCCAAACGTATCATAAAGCTCAAAAGCAAATTCTCCAGCAACAATTTTGTTGCTTCTCAATTCAAAGTATTTAGTTTGGGTTTCTATGTATTCTCTTTTTGTAGACTCATCATCATTAATGTTAGCTACATATCCTCCAGAGAGTTGTGAGTTTGCCTCAATAGTATAATTCTTGAATTTTCGAATGCCTGATGAAAGGGTTCTATAAAAAGATGATTCTTCTTCTTTAATAACAGTCTCTACAAAGTTGAGTTGGCTTAATAATTCTGGAAAAACATTTTCAAATTGTTTAGCTAATATGGGAACTAATTTGAAGAAGAAAGGTTCATTCATATTTAAATAGGAATAGCCGTACCGAACGGCACGTCTAAGGATTCTTCTTACGACATAGCCAGCCCCTGTATTAGAAGGCAATTGACCATCGGCAATACAAAATGATACAGCACGGATATGATCCGAAATTACCCGCATTGCAATATTTGAGTTTTCTTGCTCTATACTTTGGGGAGAAGAATAATATATTTTATTGCCTAACTGACATATTGAATTAATGGTTCCTGTAAATATATCCGTATCGTAATTGCTCTGCTTGCCCTGCAGCACACGCACCAATCTTTCCAATCCCATACCGGTATCCACATGTTTGGCGGGCAAGGGCTCTAGGCTACTATCTTTTGACCGGTTATATTGTATAAACACATTGTTCCATATCTCAATAACTTGGGGATGGTCATTGTTCACCAAGGTTTTTCCATCTATTTTTTTTCTTTCCTCATCGGTCCTGCAATCCACATGTATTTCGGTACAGGGGCCGCAGGGGCCTGTGTCGCCCATTTCCCAAAAATTATCCTTTTTGTTTCCCAAAAGGATCCGCTCCTCGGGTATCCATTTTTTCCATTCATCATAGGCTTCCTCATCTTTAGGCAGGCCTTCTTTCTTATCTCCCTCAAAAACGGTCACATATAAGCGGTTTTTATCAAGTCCATACTGTTCTGTCAATAGTTCCCAACTCCATGCGATCGCTTCTTTTTTAAAATAATCGCCAAAGCTCCAGTTGCCCAGCATCTCGAACATGGTATGGTGGTATGTATCCACGCCCACCTCTTCCAGATCGTTGTGCTTGCCGCTTACCCTCAGGCATTTTTGGGTATCGGCTACTCTTGTGTGCGGTGGCTTCTTGTTCCCCAAAAAATAATCCTTGAACTGGTTCATGCCCGCGTTGGTGAACAGTAAAGTAGGGTCGTTTTTGATCACGATGGGTGCGGAAGGCACAATGCTATGACCTTTGGACTGAAAGAATTCCAAAAATTTTTTTCGTATCTCTGCGCTTGTCATCATATTATGGAACAATCTTTGGTTGTTAGTTGGCTTGCTAAGAATTATATTTGCGATACAGCGATTGCAAAAGGCAACGAATGCCTTATTGGTTTTAGAACTGCTATCTCTTAGTATTAAGTTTGCATGGGTTTATAAAAGCGCAGCAAATGTACAGCAATTAGGGTTCTTAAGTATGAAACCAAGCCTTATGCCTGCCCGCTTTTATTATGAAGAAGATTAAGTATTTCTACAACACGAACACACTCCGGTACGAAAAACTGGAGACCCCTCTCCGGATTACCTTGTTGAGGGTGCTCGGTTTTATATCAGCGGCCTTGGTAACGGCGCTGATCATTGTTTCCATTGCTTATAAATATTTCCCTTCGGCAAATGAAAAACGGCTTATACAGCGTAACAATTCCCTGAGCGATAATTACTATGTGTTGAACGATCGCATAAAAGTGCTGCAGCAGCAGATGAACGAACTGGAGAAAAGGGATAACCATGTATACCGCGAAATTTTTGAAGCAACCCCGATCCCAGATAGTGCCCGCGCCAAAGCGCAGGCCAAACAGGAAGAACTCCATTTGGTGCAAAATATGGATGAGGATGACCTGGCATCTTCCATTGCAAAAACACTTAACACACTAGGTTCTCGGATTGCAGCTCAGGATAAATCCTATAACCAAATTGAAAGCTTGATCAAAAACAAGGAACAAATGCTTTCCTGCACACCGGCCATCCAGCCGGTTAGTAATAAGGATCTGAGCCGGATTGCCTCCGGGTTTGGCTATCGCATCGATCCCGTATATAAAACCACTAAGTTTCACGCCGGTCTTGATTTTGCTGCCCCTCAAGGCACACCTATTTATGCCACGGCCAACGGCACCGTGGAAACGGCTGGAAACACAGGTAATGGATATGGCAATCATGTGGTGATCAATAATGGTTATGGCTATAAAACCTTGTTTGGCCATATGTACCGGATCAAGGTTCATGCTGGGGAAAAAGTGAAAAGGGGTGAAGTGATTGGATGGGTAGGGAGTACCGGGAAAAGTACCGGCCCGCATTGTCATTATGAAGTTCGCCGAAATGGCGATCCAGTGGATCCCGTGTACTATTTTTATAATGATATTACCCCCGAACAGTACGACCGCTTGCTGAAACTGGCGGCTTCCAGCAATCAGAGCTTTGATTAATGGAATATCAGCTTGAAAATAGTATGAAAAAGGATTAAAAATTGGAGGGGAAGGTAGATTTTTAATTTTTGAATATGCCCATTTTTCAACCTGAATTTTACCCAACAATCTTATCTTTACCAAACAGAACATTTTGATTCCTTAGAATAATCATGAAAACATTTCCGCAAATCGCTTTTGATTTTGACGCTGGCCTTTCTAAAGAGGAGGAACCGATTTTTAAAAAGTCGGAAGAAGCCCCCGTTCCGGCATCTAAAGAGGAAGCGCCAGTAAATGTTGGCATCCGTATCAAATCCTTAAAACAGGTTGCTCAAACTGTGGAGGAAGTTCCGGTGATTGAAGAACCGCTTGTGGAAACGCCATCCCCCGCAACAATATCTATCATTACCAAAAAGGCAAAATCGACCAGGGGGAGAAAATCCATTAAGCAAACCGCGGCTGAAGCAGATCTGATAAGCATACCCGAAGATGAAGTGCTTTTTAGAAAGCAGTATTATAGTATGGGTGAGGTAACGGAGATGTTCAAAGTAAACCATTCTTTATTAAGATATTGGGAGAATGAGTTTGATATCATCAACCCCAAAAAAAATGGGAAAGGCGACCGGCATTTTAGGCCGGTTGATATAAAAAACCTACACCTTATTTATCATTTGCTACGTCAACGTAAGTACACCATTGAGGGGGCTAAAGATTTTTTAAAGAAAAACAAGAAAACCCAGGAACGCTTTGAAGCGATCAAAAAGCTGGAACAGATCAAGGGTTTTTTATTGGATTTGAAGGCCAACCTCTGATCAGTTGTTGGTTTTGTTCACCAAGTTTACCGAAGTACTTTCCCCCGCTAATTCAATATTTAATTTCTCCATCAAACGGATGATTTCGAGGTTTACCTGCTGTTTCAAGTTAATGAAATCAACATAGGACATGAGGCTGATAAAATAGTCCACGTTCACCGCAAATGCCGTAACAGAAATATCGTTCAGGAAAACGGTAAAGCTGATGATTTTATCCTTTTTCAATATTTTTTTGATGCCCTCCGTCAGTTGGTCCATTTGGTCGGGGGAGGTGGAGAGGGAAATTTGTAATCGGGCTTCCCCTTTTAATTGGGTACGTTCCGAAATATTATCCACGATACTATCCACCATCTGTTTGTTCGGTACAGTCACAAAAGTGGTGCCATCGGTTCTGATGCGGGTGCTGCGTAAACCGATTCTTTCGATATTCCCCGAATAGCTTTGCACTTTGATGTAATCGCCTGTAGTAAAAGGCTTATCAAAAAAGATGATGAAAGAGGCAATCAGGTTTTCAACACTTTCCTTGGCCGCCAAGGCGAGGGCCGCGCCTGCAATCCCCAAGCCTGCGGTCAATTTGGAAACTTCCACATCAAATACTTCCGAAAGGACCATGAGGACACCGATAATGCCCACTAACGCTTTTAGGAAATCGCGGAAGAAAACGACCAATTGGTTGTCCTTCAGGTCGTGGTTGTTGCTGGTTTTTTGTGCCAGTATCATTGCCACGAAATCGATACTGCGCAACAGGAGCCAGATAAATCCAATAATAAAAACGAAAGTGGCAATTTGATGGGTAATGGTCTTGGCCGGTACATTAAAAATATCAAAATCGATTTCCAGCGGAAATTTTAGTTTTTCTAGAGCGGCAAAAGAAATAAATATAAATAGAAAGGTTGAAATGGGGGCTGCAATCAGATTCACAAAAGCATTTCTATCGGAAATGCCAGATGCTTTTTTTATCAAGCGGTATAAAACCTTGGCTAAATAACGGGATAAAAAACGTTTTAAAACCAGCGCTAACAGGATAGCGATACCAACCCACACCCATTTTCTCAATGGGTTGCTTAAAAAGATCTGGTCCCAGAAACTGTGCATGCTGAAAAATTCTAGGGTGCAAATTTATCACAATTGAGCTAATACCGGGTCAATGGGGCAAATAAAGCTCGATCATATTTTTTTTGAGCACGTAGATTGCTGAGCGGGTAATTTTTATTTTGAGTGCAGCCGAATAAGCAGCGGGAATGGGTTCCTTTTGTACATCGAGCTGGCCAAGCTGGTATTTAAAAAAATATTCCTCATCGTGCCCAAAAATGCTCTTGTCGATCACATTGAAATCATGCCATCCTGTAAAAGATAATTTCTTTTTTAAGGTTCCATAATGGTCAAAAACGTAGAGGCCTTTATTAATATCATATAAATAAACCAATTCGTTTTGGTCAATAATCACGGAGGGGTCGGGTACGGAATCGAACAATTGACGAAAATCTGTGGTTTGATCAATCACGCTACCGTCATCGCCGATGCGTTTCAATTTGGCATCAAGTTCATCATAGATCCAAATATTGTTGTCATAAGCCAACCCAACTGCCCTTACCTGAAAGATGCCTTGATTTCGTAGGTCAATGGTGGCAAGGGTACGCAACAGTCGATCCACTTCCACAATGGTGGTAAAGTCCTTGTAATAGAGAAGTATTTTTAACGGATTGGAAACATCGATGGAATAGATATCGCCATACATATTAACGGCGTTGTATACAGCAATGGAATCGCCGTTTGCATCCAACTTTTTTAATTGGTTGTTTTTGCTGAGTATATAGATATTGCCTGAATTGTCGACGGTAAAATCGTTGATATCGCCTGTGATGGTTTTACTTAAATAAAAAGAAGGGCTTGATTGTGCCCTAGCCTGTTGTAAGCTGAAGAGTCCAAAAATTAATATGAGAAATTGCCAACGCATTTAATTTCGTACAATTTTACTTTCTGTTTCGGGTAGCCAGGATTTCAGTACCACCGTTTCCCCATCGAAGACCGCATAGGTACAATAACGAATCCAATCACCTAAATTGATATATCTGCTGTCATTAGAGAGTGAAAAATCGATAGGCAAATGCCGATGCCCAAAAATGAAATAATCAAAATACTGCTTTTGTAAAATATCCTTGCTATAAATGATGAGCCATTCGTTTTCTTCTCCCAGAAAATGCTCGTCGGTTTGCCCGGTGGCGGCACGGCTTTTTCGGCTAAAATAATCAGCCAGCCCCATACCGATGGCAGGTGGCAATACACCAAATGACCATTGACAAAATCGGTTCCGGAAAATTTTTTTTATGAATTTGTATCCATGGTCGCCCGGGCCAAGGCCATCTCCATGACCGATATAGAATTTTTTATTGTTCCATTCAAATGTCTTTGGTTCATGATATACCGGGATGTTCAGTTCTTCCTCGAAATAGCCGCTCATCCACATATCATGATTGCCAACATAAAAATGGACTTTAATTCCTGAATCTGTCAATTGTGCCAGTTTACCTAAAATGCGAGTGAAGCCTTTGGGAACTACCTTTCGGTATTCATACCAGAAATCGAAAAGGTCGCCCACGATGAATATCTCGGCTGCCTCTTTTTCTATTTCGCCCAAAAACTGCACAATGCGTTTTTCCCTTTCGATACTGGCAGCTAGGTTGGGAGCACCCAAGTGAAAGTCGGATAGAAAATAGATTTTTTTGCCCGGGGGAATTTGCATCAGGTAAAAATAATAAATAAAGAAGTTTGGCTATTAAGATTGTTCGTCGACCAAAAATACATAGACTTCTTTGGGCCCATGTACGCCCACTACCAGTGTTTTTTCAATATCGGCGGTTCGGCTGGGCCCCGAGGCAAAACTGATGAGCGAGGGTAGGTTGCCCTTATATTTATCCTTCACAACCTGTAAGCCTTCCCTGATATCAAAAACCAACTGGTGGGCATAAGCGATGCAAATATGAACCGGCGCATACAAGCTTACCGTGCGACCGCTTTGCTGTGCAGCACTCAACACGATGCTTCCTGTGCGTGCAATCAATGCCTCACAAGAAGTAATGGAAGCATCGCAGTTGTTCAAACCCGTTTCGATCAATGGGATTCCTTGCAGACTTTGCTTCAGGGAATCTTCCTTACAAAAAACAGCTTTCCAGTTATGGTGGCTGATGAGGCTGGAAAGTTGTGAGCGCAATTCATTTTTATCGGTGCAAAAAATAAACTTGCCTTGTAGGCTGGTAAATTTTTGGGCAAATTCTATTTCCAGCTCCTGACCGGGTTGCTGGTAAAAAAAATCGTTCCCTTCATTTTGAGGAAAAGGAATAGGCGTTGATTGACTCAACGCCTGCCTTATCTTTTTAAAAATATTTTCTTTTGCCGTTACTTTCATTTATTGCTTTACTTCTTCAGGTGAAGATGGGCTGCTTGTTTTTTCAGCCGATGACCCATTTTCGCTAGTGGTATCGCTATCATTATCAGAAACATCCAATGCTCTTTTTTCACCATAAGGGCGCTTACCGATCAAAGCTTCCACATCGCTCTGGAACAGTACTTCCTTATCGAGCAAAGCTTCTGCTAGCAATATTACTTCCTTGTTTTTTTCCCTGAGTAATTCTTTCGTGCGTGTAAAGGCATTATCAATTATTTCACGCACTTCCTCATCTATCATTCTTGATGTTTCTTCAGAATAGGGCTTCGTGAAATTATTTTCTTGCTGTGGGTCATAGAAACTCACATTGCCTACTTTAGGGTTCATGCCATAAACGGTGACCATTGAATAGGCAATACGTGTAATCTGCTGTAAGTCGTTCTGTGCACCGGTTGAAATTTTACCAAAATGCAGTTCTTCACTGGCACGGCCACCAAGGGTCATGCAAATTTGATCAAACAATTGGTCCGTATTATAAAGGTATTGTTCTTTGGGTGTGTATTGGGCATAACCCAAGGCCGCAACACCTCTTGGAACGATGGTTACTTTTAACAACGGATAGGCATGTTCGAGATACCAGCCGCAAATGGCATGTCCTGCTTCGTGATAGGCAATGATTTTCTTTTCCTCTGGAGAAATGATTTTGTTCTTTTTCTCAAGTCCTCCAATAACACGGTCAACCGCATCTTGGAAATCTTCCATCTCCACATTGTCCTTCCCTTTTCTTGCAGCGATCAATGCTGCTTCATTGCACACATTCGCAATATCCGCGCCGGCAAAACCGGGTGTTTGCTCTGCCAATTTATGTATATCCAATTTGCTGGAAATCTTGATTGGTTTCAGGTGTACTTTAAAAATGGCCTCGCGTCCTTTCAGATCGGGTTTATCAATTGAAATTTGCCTATCGAAACGACCTGGGCGAAGCAATGCCGTATCCAGCACATCGGGTCTGTTGGTTGCCGCCAGCACGATGATGCCGCTGTCGCCACCAAAACCATCCATCTCCACCAACAATTGGTTGAGGGTGCTTTCTCTTTCATCGTTGCTCATGATGGCATTTTTGCCCCTGGCGCGACCAATGGCATCTATTTCATCAATAAAGATTACGCAAGGCGCTTTTTCACGAGCTTGCTTGAATAAGTCACGCACACGGCTGGCACCTACCCCTACAAACAATTCAACAAAATCAGATCCGCTCATGGAAAAGAAAGGTACCTGTGCTTCACCGGCCATGGCTTTTGCCAATAAGGTCTTACCTGTTCCGGGAGGACCTACCAGTAAAGCTCCTTTAGGAATCTTACCTCCAAGAGCTGTATACTTTTTGGGGTTTTTTAAGAAATCGACAATTTCCATCACTTCCACTTTTGCTTCGTCGAGACCTGCCACATCATTGAAAGTGATATTGACTTTTGTTCCTTTATCGAACAAAGTAGCTTTTGACTTGCCGATATTGAAGATACCTCCGGGCCCACCACTGGCACCCTGGCCTCCCATCTTTCGCATGATTAGGATCCATAGAAGCGCAAAGATTAAAACAGGGATTAGTATATTCAATAATTGTGGGAACCACTCTCCTTCTTGTGCGGGTGAGGTGGGCACTTCTAAATTAGGATGTTTATCAAAAAAGTCATTCAGCCTTTTTTCGAATTCATCAATTTTTGTAACCTGAAATTCAAATTGTGGGCCGTCTGTTTTGGAAACAATAGACCAGGATTTGCCCAGCTTTTCTTTGTAGTAGGGCTTTTCGAGACTATCCTTCTTGATGTAAACCCTTACTAAGTTTTTATTGGTAACGAGCACCAGTTTGGCAACGTCCCCTTTTTCGAGCATTTGGTTCCTGAATTCCTGTTCCGAATCAACTTTATGAGCATCGGCATTGGCCCAACCTCCATATAACTGAAAGCCAAGTAAGCCCACTGCAATCAAACCCCAGATCCAGTATACATTGAATTTTGGTCCTTTACGCGGATTGTTGTCCCCATTTTCTGGTCTTGGCCTGAACTTAGGGAAGTTACTACTGCTTTGTTTCATTTCGTCCTGTGGCATATTGTAATTTTCGTTCCTGTTTTCTGAATACTAATTATATAATAATGCTTATTTTAATCAAAAGTTTAAAAAATAACTAAACAGGCATAGCTATTTTTTAATATTTTACTGCTTTTCATGTTCTTCGGAAGTGGCATCGTTCCACATTTCTTCCAGTTTATAGAACTTTCTGTTTTCAGGGAGCATGACGTGTACAACGATATTGATGTAATCGAGCAATGCCCATTGACCAGCTTGTCTGCCTTCACTTTTATAGGGGGATTCGTCACATATCAGTTTCGTCTGCTCCTCAATATAGTCTGCAATGGCTTTTACTTGCACGTGGCTTTTGGCTTCACAAACAATAAAAAAATCCGCTACCGCTTCATGTATTTTTCTCAAGTCGAGCGATATGATTTTTTCACCTTTTTTTTCCTGTATTGCCCAGATGATGGTTTTATAGATTTTAGAATTTCTTGTTAATCGAGCTACACGCTGTCTGTTGCGGGTAGATGACAGGGACAGTTGTTCCAAATAATTTAGACGTTTTGTGATGAATTATATTTTAAAACTTGAGGCAAGTCGAGATTAATTTTTAACAGCCGATCTTTATATCCCCTTATTTAATTGCGTTAATCAAATGAGTAATAAACAATGAACTGCAAATTGTAATTTCGCAAAGCTCAAAAATAGTAATCTTTTGCCACATCCTGCTACCGCCCCCCAATATAGAAACCAACCAGTTATCGGGAGCTATTTTGCCGAATTTGGATCGATTGACAGCTCCAACAACTATGCCATTGCCCAGGCTCATGCCGGAACGGCTTGCCATGGCAGTGTGTATTTTGCTCATGAACAAACCGCTGGTAAAGGGCAGCGTGGCAAAAAATGGCTTGCGGCCGCTGGTCAAAACGTTATGATGAGTGTTTTATTGAATCCCCTAGGGCTTTTCGTCGACCAACAGTTCCTTTTGAGTGCATCTATGGCCCTTGGCTGTATCGATTTGTTAAAAAAACATTTAAAAAATGGACTTTGTATTAAATGGCCCAATGATTTATATATAAGCGACAGAAAGGCAGGTGGGATACTGATCGAAAATATTATATCTGGCTCAAGCTGGAAAAATGCCATTGTTGGGATTGGTATCAATATTAACCAGACCGTGTTTGATCCTAGCTTGCCAAACCCCATATCGCTAAAATTGGTCACGGGAAAAGAATTCGATGTGATTGCATTGGCAAAGGATCTTTGCGCCTGTCTGGAAAGAAGATATCAGCAATTAATGTCAGGGCAATATGAAATATTGATGGCCGATTATAATAACAATCTATATAAGCGCAAACAACGGGTAGGCCTCAAGCAAGGCGGTTTGGTTTTAGAAACTGAAATCACAAACGTGGATATGCAAGGGTTTCTGAACTGTTCCGATGAAAAAGTAAGAAGATTTGGTTTTGGCGAAGTGCAATGGCTTTTATAAGTAAATGGATACGGTTGACCAGAACCTTCGTAGGTTTGAACTTAGGATACTGAGTTGTCCCTCAAAAAATACTAACTGGATATAATCGATTAAACCCCCCAAAATGGCAACTATAAAAAATTCTGTTTTCGTAGCTTTTCTGTTTTTTATTTTTACTTGTTCCTGTAAGCAAAAGCAACAGGCCGACCTGATTGTGCATCATGCATTGGTTTACACGGTAAATTATGCCTTCGATACGGCACAAGCATTTGCGGTAAAAGATGGGAAAATTATTGCCATTGGAAAAAATGACAGCATCCTAAATGCGTTTCAATCAGATTCCATGTTTGATGCAAAAGGGAAAGCTGTCTATCCAGGCTTTATAGACGCACATGCCCATTTTGTGGAATATGGTCAGGAATTATTTACAGCCGATCTGTTCGATACAAAAAGTTTTGATGAAGCCTTGGAAAGGCTAAAAGCATTTGCAGCTTCACATCCCGATGAAAAATGGATATTGGGCAGGGGTTGGGATCAAAACAAATGGCCGGGCAAAGCCTATCCCAGCAATCAAAAGTTGAATGAATTGTTCCCCAACAAACCCGTTTATATCTCCCGTGTGGATGGCCATGCGGCTATTGCTAATCAAAAAGCATTGGATATGGCTGGCATCAAAGCAGGGCAAACTTTGACAGGTGGCGAAATAGAAATCAAAAACGGAAAGCTGACTGGTTTGTTGATTGATAATGCCAAAGATTTGGTGAGTGACAAAATCCCATCCCTCTCATCTGCTGATTATGAAAAACGGTTGATGGCCGCGCAAAGAAACTGCTTTGCAGTCGGGTTGACTACTATTAATGATTGTGGGTTGAGTTATCGGGATGTGGACGCAATTGACTCTTTACAAAAAGCAGGCAAACTGGACATGCGTTTATATGTGATGCTCAGTGATAATAAAGAAAATTTCGATCGTTATTTGCCAAAGGGACCTTATAAAACGGATCGGCTTTTCGTAAAAGGTTTCAAGTTTTATGCAGATGGTGCATTGGGCAGCAGGGGCGCCTGTTTATTGCAACCCTATACAGATAAACCCGGATGGTATGGCTTTTTACTCAGCAGCAAAAGCCATTATGATTCTATGGCTGCGATACTTGCCAAATCCAATTTTCAGATGTGCACTCACGCTATTGGTGATTCAGGCAACCGACAGATCTTGAATACTTATGCCCAAGTATTGAAAGGGAAAAATGACAAACGCTGGCGGATTGAACATGCGCAAGTGATCAATCAAAACGATTTCGATCTGTTTGGCAAGTTTTCCATTATTCCATCTGTTCAGCCAACACATGCTACCAGTGATATGTATTGGGCCGTGGAAAGGTTGGGCAATGAAAGATTGAAAGGGGCCTATGCTTATAAACAACTGTTGCAACAAAATGGATGGATGCCATTAGGCACCGATTTCCCTGTCGAAGATATTTCACCCTTTAAAACTTTTCTGGCTTCTGTATTTAGAAGGGATGCCAAAGGATTTCCTCAAAACGGATTTCAGCCGGAGAATGCATTGAGCCGTCAAGAGACCATCAAGGGCATGACCATTTGGGCGGCAAAAGCTGATTTTCTGGAAAATGAAATTGGTAGCCTGGAGCCGGGCAAGAAAGCCGATTTTATAATACTTGATCAGGATCTGATGCGGGTTGCCGAACCGGATGTTCTCAAAACAAAAGTGATAGCCACTTATTCCGGAGGAAAAAAAGAGTATAGCAATTAAAAGCACCCATCCTTAAGCGTTCCGCATTTCGCTTTCCGCGTTTTTCGGTTTCTTCTTTTTTGCCAATGTGATCAATAATGCAGGGAGAAAGATCAGGTTAGTTAAAGTAGCCATCACCAAAGTGAGCGAAGTGAGCCAACCCAATGCTTTGATGCTACCGAAATTGCTGAAGCAGAAAATGGCAAAGCCTGCTACCAATACCAGCGAGGTATAGATTATGCTGATACCCGTACTGTGTATGGTATTGATGACCGTTTGTCTTTCGTCTGACCCATTTACCGCAAGTTCCTGTTTGTAGTTGATCAAAAAACGGATGGTAATATCAATGGCAATACCCAACGCAATACTAAACACAATTACGGTGGAAGGTTTGAGCGGGACCCCCGTCCAGCCCATGATGCCTGCCGTGATCACCAATGGAATGGTATTGGGGATCAATGAGCACAATAATATTTTGAAGGATTTGAAAAGATAGAGCATGCAAATGGCAATCAATACAAAGGCCCAAATGATGCTTTCCTTCAGTCCGTTGATAATAAAAACACCGCCTTCCAAAAAGGTAACACTGCTCCCGGTGAGCTCAATCTTATATTTGGATGAATCAAAAATGCTTGCCGCTTTTTTTTCGATACTATCTAAAATGATTGGTAATTTCCGTGTGCCCACATCGGCCATATTCACGGTGAGCCGGGTTTGCTGGTTATTGCTATCAATAAATGAACTGATCAAACGCATCAATGCATTTTTTTTGGCTCCGGAATCGGTAGATCGACTGTTTAGATAAGGAGCGATAAATGCAATATCAAATTGATTGGGCACACTATAGCTGGAACTGTCGCCATCATAATAAGCTTGGCGTACAAATTTCAACCCTTCCACAACCGAAAGTGGTTTGCCCATACTGGGCTGGTGAGCGATATAGGAAGAAAGGGCATCTATTTTCTCGAAGGTTTGCAGCGGGTTTATCTTTAGCCCATTTTTCCTTTTGGTATCAACCACAATTTCCAAAGGCATCACGCCTTTAAAGTTTTTCTCAAAAAATTTAAGGTCGGTGTAGATTTTGTCAGTTTTGGGAAGATCGTCTACAATAAAAGCTTCTGATTTCAAATGGAACATGCCCGTGATCGAAAAAACCAACACAGCCAGGGTTATGCCATAGATGAGTTTCTGGTGGTGTAGGGACCAAACCTCAAGCCTGTCTAGAACTGCCGTCAACCATTTGTTGCTGAGATAGCGCATGTGCTTTTGCTTGGGCACCGGCAAATAGCTGAGCGCAATGGGTATAAGCACAAATGAAATAAGGAACAGGAGCATAATGTTGAGCCCGGTAACAATACCAAATTCTTGCAGGATGACACTTTTGGTCAGGGCAAAAACGCCGAAGCCAATGGCCGCGGCAATATTGCAGAACAAGGTCACAATGCCCATTTTTCGGATCATTTCGATCAGGGCCATTCTTTTGTCGCCTTTTTCATTATAGGAACTATGGAATTTGTTCAGAAAATAAATGCAATTGGGCACACCGATCACTACAATCAATGGGGGGATGAGCGCATTCAACAATGTGATTTTATAGCCCAACAATTCAATGGTGCCCAAACTGAATATCACGCCGATTACAACAACTGCCAATGATAATAGCATGGTGCTGACACTCCTGAAAAACAATAACAAGATGAGTGCGGATAACAGCACAAAGCCTGATAAGAACCATCTCATTTCCATGTTTACTTTGAGCGCCATATTAGTGCGTATCAAGGGCGGCCCACTCAGGTAAATTTCCAAGCCATGTTTTTTCCCAAACTCGATGCAAGGCCCGGTGATATCGCCAATCACCTTGATTCTTTTTGCCGAATTGATCACTTCCTTGTTCACGCTGATGGCCATCAGGTAAGCATGGCTTTGTTGGTTATAAATCAAACCACTGTAAAATGGCAGTTTGAAAAAAATCTGACTGCAGCTATCGATCTCTGCTTGGGTCAAAACTTTGTTGGGGAAAATAGGAACGGCTTTTAATTTTTCCGAGCTGTCCTTTTTTTTCAGGTTGATTGCAGAAGGAATACTAATGACACCCTCCACGCCATTTATTTTTTTTATTTCATCGGTAAGGGAAATATAATCGTTGAAAACGGATTGGTCGAAAAGCTTATCCGTTTGAACGCCAATCACCATCATGTTGCCATCATCCCCAAATTTTTTCTTGAACTCCTCGTAAGCAACATATTTAGGGTTATTGGTAGGGATGGCCCGGGTAAAATCGTAACTCAACTGCACCTTGGATGCATGGTAACCCATAAAGACGGTTGCCAAAAGCAGCGCTATCAACAATTGTAAACGAAATTGCAAAACAAAACCTGCGATACGTTCCCACATAATCAATGGACTAAATGATAAAATATTATTCGAGCTGCAAAGAAAGTTATTTTAGGCGGCTTTTCCAGCCGTAATTTGAATCCTGCTAACTTTGAAACTTATGACTCACAAAACCAAAGGCATTGTTTTGCGATCGGTTAAATATGGCGAAACCAGCGTCATTGTGAACATTTATACCGAATTGTTTGGTCTGCAATCCTATATTGTGAATGGGGTGCGCAGTGCTTCAAAAAAAGGGTCCGCTAAACCCAACTTGTTCCAGCCGGGAGCCATGCTGGAAATGGTGGTATACCATAGCGATTTAAAAAATCTGCAAAGAATCAAAGAATACAAATGGGGCCATCTGTATACATACATTTTTTTTGATGTGGTGAAAAATGCAGTTGCCCTGTTCATGGTCGAACTTTTTCAAAAATGCCTTAAGCAGCCCGAGGCAAACCCCGATTTATTTTCTTTTGTGGAGGATGCTTTTATAAAACTCGATGAAGCCAATGAACAGGAATTGGCCAATTATGCTTTGTTTTTTTCCCTACACCTGGCTTCCTTTTTTGGGCTACGCATCACCGATAACTATTCGGAGGAAAGTTCCATTCTAGATCTTCACGAAGGATTTTTTGTGGAAGAAAAGCCGGCACATACCCATTTTTTAGAAGGGAAATACAGTTTTGCTACTTCTCAATTATTAAAAACCATGCTGCCATCTGAATTGGTACAAGTGAAGTTGAACAAAGAAATGAGGAGGATTTTGCTCCACGCATACGAAAGCTTTTTTGCTTTGCATATCCAGGATTTTGGAGCCATTCGGTCCTTGCCCGTGATACAGGAATTATTAGCTTGAGGGCACTTTTTTCTTATACTCCATTTTGGAGTGAGCGCTAGAGAATACTGCTCGATTTGGACTGTGGGCTTAATTTTCCATTATCGATATGCTCAATTAAAACGATGCCTGGCTGCTTTCCGGGCTCAAAGCTGCCTGTTATACTTTCTAACTGTAATGCACATGCGCCGTTTAGGGTTGCCCATTGCAATAAAGTGGCCGTTGGAATATGTGGGAAATGTTGTTGGATTGTTTTTAATTCTGCCAGTATATCCAATTGCTTATTGGAAGCCAAACTATCTGTACCCACCACAATGTTGCAATCCTTTTCTATCAATAGATTGATATCCGGTAAATCCCCAGAAATATATTTATTGGCATTTGGGCAGAGGCAAAAGAAAAGGTTGGCCGAGGATCGTTGACCGATGGCCGACTTTTCTCCCGCCATCTGCGATCCACCAACAGCCATCGATGCGAAATCTTCTTCACCCGTAGCTACATTATGTACCAAAATCAAGGATTGGTTTTTATAAAAATAGGGGAGATAACTCTCCAAGGTTCTTTTTCCGGTAGGCTTGAAAAAGGAAATGTCGAGCCCCATTTCTTGATACAATCTTAAAAAATCTCCCTTACCATATTGTAGAAAATCATTCTCGGCCTCGATTTCCTGATTATGGATGCTGAGTAAATGATTGCCCGGGAAATTGGCGATCATCTCAAATAATTTTTTTGATACAGAATAAGGCGCATGTGGCACAATGGAATTGGATTCTATCGGTAAACCGTATTGTTCGGCAAATTGCTTAAAAACGGCATAACTGCTTTCAAACCTTTGGTTGGCAGTGGCTTCAACAAAACCGATGGTTTCAATGAAATTGTGGTAGTAGAGATTTCCCAAAAGTTTTTGCGGCAGGGTTTCCACCGTATTGCAGATATCGCCAACGGCAATAATCCCATTTTTTCGCATTTCCATTTCTGCGTCTGCAATGGCTTGACGATTGCTTTCCAGAGATCCACCTCTTTTTTTTACCACCGATAGGAGGAAGTTGACAAGGCCGGTTTTTTCCGGAATCAATCCTTTCATATTGGAAAGCTCCAAATGGCAATGGCAGTTCACAAAGCCGGGGGATATGATTCCTTCAAATACCTCAATGCCCTCGCCTGCCTCTTTTTGGGGCAGGATGTCTTGTACAACCCCATCCCCGTCAATAATCAAGACCGCATCATCCAGCATTTCCCTGCCAGTAAATAAATTCGTCCCTTTCAGTTTTCTATAAGACATATGATGGTGTAAACGTTTAACTTTGCAAACCTTTTTTTAGTATTGTTTGATTGGTTATGTGACACCCTGTTTTAATCAGGTCGCCCGGTTATCAAGTAAATCAAGGTTTAAAATTAAACATTTATGATCGACAAGCTGGAAGCTATCAAGGCAAGGTATGAGGATCTGGGTGTGGCATTGAGCAATCCCGAGATTGTAAGTGACAATCGGAAGTTCACGGCCATGAGCAAGGAATATAGGAGTGTTGAAAAAATAGTGCAGAGCTATGAGGAATATAAGAGGTTGCTTGATGACATTGCCTTCTACAAAGAAGCTTTAAATGGTGATGATGCCGAATTGCGGGAACTTGCCAAAGCAGAAGCCCCACAACTTGACGAGAAAAAAGAAAAGCTGGAAGCGTATATCCGCCAGCTTTTAATACCCAAAGACCCGCAGGACGAGAAGAACGCTATCTTGGAGATCCGTGCTGGTACAGGTGGGGATGAAGCCAGTCTTTTTGCTGGCAATTTGCTGAGGATGTATATAAAATATTGTGAAAGGCGGGGTTGGAAAACGGCCATTTTGAGCGAAAGTGAGGGCACTGTGGGTGGATATAAGGAGGTTCAGGTAGAAGTGGTGGGCGACGACGTGTATGGCACTTTAAAGTTTGAAAGTGGGGTGCACCGTGTGCAGCGGGTGCCAGATACTGAACAGAGCGGCAGGGTGCATACCAGTGCGGCCACGGTGGCAGTAATGCCCGAGGCGGAGGAAGTGGATTTTGAACTTAAAGAAAGCGATGTGAAAATGGAAACCGCCAGAAGTGGTGGTGCGGGTGGCCAGAACGTGAATAAAGTTGAAACTAAGGTATTTTTGACCCATATCCCTACAGGAGTAGTGGTGGTTTGTCAAACCGAACGTAGCCAGTTGGGAAATAGGGAAAAAGCTATGCAAATGCTTCGTACAAAACTATACGAGGAGCAGGTACGCAAGCAGGAAGAAGAAATATCCCGCCACCGAAAGAGTTTGGTCAGTACGGGAGACCGCAGTGCCAAAATCAGGACCTACAATTATCCCCAAGGAAGGGTTACCGACCACCGTATTGGTCTTACGGTTTACAATCTGGACGATACAATGAACGGGAATATACAGGAGTTTATCGATGCGCTCCAATTTGCTGAAAATGCGGAAAAAATGGGAAATCAAAGCTAAACCCTTGTCTAATTTGAGCTTGTGGCTTTACTGAAAGCTCAAAGCCAATTTTAGCAGGGTCAAATCTCCCTAATACTCTTTATAGAAAAATAAATATGTACCAGCTGGCAAGGCTTTTTGTTTTTTTTAACAGATTAGGGATAAACCTTTTTACTTCTTTTGCGTCTTTATATATAGTTATTTGGTTGGCGATTTGGAACAGTGCTAAAAAAATGTTATACCACTTAGAAATAAATCCACAGGCACTAGAACTTACGTATATTTGATATAGGATTAATTTAAAGCTCTTTTAGAAGATTATTAACAGCATCCCATACTATTGGCATCTGTTTTGCGTTATTTAATTAGTCTTTTCTATTGACTCTCACAAAGCAGTCAATTTTCTCATAAGCAGTTAGTTTTGGTTACGGCCCCTGTTTCCACAGGGGCTTAATTTTTTTATATACCTGATTAACCCGCTGATTAATTTTTAAACCAGCCACGCATATTGCCTTCGCCAAACTTATGTCTTGAGAATTCAAAGAGGATTCCTAATTAAAAAAATATTACAAAAACCATAGGCAATTGATGAGCCAATCAGGTCCGCAATAATATCACCCAGTTCAAAATCGCGGTTTGGGATAAAATATTTCTGTACATATTCTAGCGAAATACCCATCGTACAGGACGATAAGAAGATGATAAAATAAATAAGTAAACTTATTTTGAGGGCTGTTTTTTTAGCGAAATAATAAAAGCACCATAATAAAACCAATACCCCAAATAGAATGAAATGGACAAATTTGTCAAAGTTGGGTATCTCGAAACCTTTTTCTTCTGGCATCATCGATCCGGGCAGACACAGTAGGATGATGATAATAATTGTCCATCCCAAAGGCAGATAAAGCGTACCCAATAATTTTTCGATTTTTTTAAACTGGCTCCTCATAATAAGACTGACATAAAAAAATCCCTAATTCGGGACTTCTTTATAATGGTATAAAAATTTATCTCATTGGCATTAATGCCTAAGTAAACAATTGATTTTATGAAAAACCAAATAACTGCTGTTGCTTAACTCACTGTTGCCTGGTAGGTAGGAGCATCCATCAAATTATTGAGGTCTTCAGGGTTGCTTACCTTCAGTTTCACCATCCAACCAGCTCCATAAGGGTCAGTATTCACCAGTTCAGGTGAATTTGCTAAAGCAGGGTTTAACTCCAAAATAACCCCATCCACTGGCAGATACAAATCGGAAACGGTTTTTACTGCTTCTACCGTACCAAAAACAGTTTCGGCAGCCAGGGTTTGCCCCACCGTTTCCACTTCCACATATACAATATCCCCTAACTCTTTTTGAGCAAAATCAGTGATGCCAATAATAGCCGTATCCCCATTTTCAATTTTGATCCACTCATGATCTTTGGTATAGCGAAGATTTTCAGGAAAATTCATGATAATTATATTTGAGTTGCAAGGTTACAAAAAAGCCACCTAAAACTTCATGCTTTTGCGAATTATTTATCTGACTAGTCAGACTGTCACAGATTCTCAGAAACCATTCTGTTCCAAGTAAAGCAAGATATGGTCTTTCAGAAAATTTTCCTGTTCTCTCATGTCCAATACAGGGAGGGATTTCAACTGCCTAAAATGAGGCCATCCATCTTCGTCTACCCTTTCCAGTTCGTAATAGCCGCTTTGGGCAAACAAATTACAAACGGCTACATGCATCAGGTCCTGTTTCTGTTCCTTGCTGAATTTTTCTTTGAGCTCGCCAAATTCTTGGATGCCAATCAGAAACAAGATGGCTTCCATATCTGGCTTTTTGCCAAAGCGCTCTACTAATTTGGCTTCCAATGCCCACCATCTGGCTTGTAAATCATTATCCACTTGCATAGCTGCAAAGATAATAAAGCTAGATGGTGAATGAGATGGCAAAATCTTCATTGGGTATTGTCCCGATATCTTATACCCATTTCTATAATTTTGCCAAAACGATTTACCATGAACTGCCAACAAGGTCAGTTTTTGATTACCGACGATCAGTCCAAATTCGATATGGATTATATTTTCGATTTTATTAGCAACCGTTCTTATTGGGCTGCAGGAATTCCTTACGAAGTAGTAAAGCGATCCATTGAGGGGTCTGTTGCTTTTGGACTGTTTGAAAACGATAGGCAAATTGGTTTTGCCAGGGTAATCACCGACTGTGCGACTTTTGGTTATCTGGCAGATGTGTTCATTGATGAAACCAATCGTGGTAAGGGATTGGGTAAATGGTTAATGGAAACCATCATAGCTCACCCCAAATTGCAAGGCTTGAGGGGTTGGATGCTTCGGACAAAAGATGCCCATAGCCTATATGAAAAATATGGCTTTGAACGGGTGGTGGATACGAGTAAGCTAATGGCAAAGTTTAACCCGAATGTGTATGCGAAGAAAGAATCTGGTTCATAGATGATAGTTAGTGGTTCATGGGGCATAGATTAAGAGAATATTCTATTTTGGAAACCCAGCATGAACGATGAACCATCAACAATGAACTACCCCAGTTTCTCCACTACCACCGCTGTTCCATAAGCCAACACTTCCGTAATGCCATCGGTGATTTCATTGGCATCGTAGCGCATATTGATAATGGCATTGGCCCCACGTTCTGTTGCATGTTGGATCATTTGCTGAAAAGCTTCTTCCCTGGATGTTTCGCAAAGCTCCACATACACGGAAAGCCTGCCACCCATAAGACTTTGCAATCCGCCCGCAATGTTCCCGAGCACACTCCGCGACCTTACGGTAATGCCTCGGACAATCCCAAGTGTTTTGGAGATTTTATATCCATCCAATGTAATGCTGGTTGTAATTAGGTTTTGGTCAATCATAAATTAGTTTTTATAAAAATAACTTCTTTACACAAATTACCAATTACTAATTCGCTGAAACCATCCCGTTGCTCATCTCCTTTCCAAAAGCTACCTTTGCCAAAATTTTCAGGTTATGCTCGATGTGAAATTTATTAGGGAAAACGTGGATTTGGTGAAAGAAAGATTGGCTATCAAAAACTTTAAGGAATTGGGTCTGGTGGATGAGATTATTGGTTTGGATACCGAAAGAAAAAAACTGCAATCAGAATCTAATAACACGCAATCAAAAGTAAATGCTGCTTCCAAAGAGATTGGACAGCTCATGGCCAAAAAGGAAAACGCAAAAGCAGAAGAAAAGAAACAGGAAGTAGCTGCATGGAAAGCAGCCCTTCAACCCATTGCCGAAAAGTTGGAAACAATAGAAAAGCAATTGGGTGAAACATTGATCAAATTGCCCAATCTTCCTTCCCCAAAAGTGCCCGCTGGAAAAACGCCGGAGGATAATATAGTCGTGAGAGAAGGAGGGGTGAAACCTCAGCTTCCATCGAATGCGGTCCCGCATTGGGATTTGGCAAAAAAGTACAACCTGATTGATTTTGAGTTGGGCAACAAGATTACTGGCAGTGGTTTCCCATTGTATATTAACAAAGGAGCAAAACTGCAAAGAGCATTGATTCAATATTTTTTGGATTATAACACGGCTGCTGGCTATATAGAATTTCAGCCTCCCTTGATGGTGAACGAAGCCAGTGCATTTGGTACCGGTCAATTACCGGATAAGGAAGGTCAGATGTATTTTATTAATGAGGACAAGTTCTACATGATCCCCACGGCAGAGGTACCGGTTACCAATATTTATCGGGATGAGATTGTAAAAGAAAATGATTTGCCCATTAAAATGACAGCGTATACACCCTGTTTTAGAAGGGAGGCAGGATCTTACGGTAAGGATGTGCGTGGACTGAACAGATTGCACCAATTCGATAAAGTGGAAGTAGTGCAATTGGTGCACCCTGAAAAAAGTTATGAAGTGCTGGATGAAATGGTAAGCCATGTGGAAAAACTATTGCAATCATTGGAATTGCCCTACCGCATTTTGAGATTATGTGGTGGTGATATGAGTTTTACTTCTGCATTGACTTACGATTTTGAAGTGTTCAGTGCCGCACAGGAAAAATGGCTGGAAGTAAGTTCTGTCAGCAATTTTGAATCGTTCCAAGCCAATCGGCTCAAAGTTCGTTTCAAGGATGCAAACAACAAAACACAACCCGTCCATTCCCTGAATGGTAGTTCATTGGCCTTGCCTCGTATCTTGGCCTCTTTATTGGAAAACCATCAAAAGGAAAATAGCATTGAACTCCCGAAAGTGCTGCATATTTATTTTGGGGCAGGACAGATTATCTAGCGAATGAATAAAGATGAATGCCAGCTTGTTTATTTGCAGAATAAAAAAAGCTGCATCTTAAATTATTTTTTTATCAAGCTTAACATAATTGTTTGTGAAATGAATCAATAATAGTCGGTTCATTTTTTTTTGCTTATATATTTGTTCAAACAAAAAACTTTATCATGAAAATTAAAATTCTACTCTCTGCATTTATTGCCCTGATTATTTTTTCTCAAAAAACAAATGCGCAAATCGACAAAGGAACTATCTGGCTAGGTGGCCAAGTTAGTTTTAGTACGAATAATGCACAAACCTTGAATGGTACTAGTTATTCATCGAAATCAAACTCTCTGATTCTTGCTCCTGCTGTTGGTATTGCAGTAAAAAATAATCTTATAGAAGGCGTGGATGTTTTATATCAACATATTAGTTATTCAAACAATCTTGACACTTTTCCATCTAACAACAGTTACAGTAATAATTATGGCATTGGTTTTTTTGTTAGGAAATATGCCAGTTTGGGGAAAGGGTTTTATTTGTTTGGTCAAGGTCGCTTAGGGACAACCTATTTAACACAAAACTCAGGTCAAGGGAATGCCAATTCTTCATCTAGCTCTAAGGGGTTCAACATAGGGCTTGGGTTTTACCCGGGTATCGCTTACCAGGTAAGCAAGCGTTTTCAATTGGAAACAGGGTTCAACAATGTTTTTGTGATGCAATATCAATATACTGATTCCAAACAAACGAATACCGGGAGTTCTCCCTATGAATCTAAATCAAACTCGTTTTCGGTTGGCTCCAGTCTATCCAATCTTTCATCTTTCACATTGGGGTTTCGGTATTTGATATCAAAATCATAATTTGTTTTTTCCTAATTGGTCGGTAAATCTGCCTATCAAGCTCTGTTTTTATGTTAATATAAACAGTGCCTAAAATTTCATGTTAAACTTTTCGTTTATACGATAGTCAATATAAAAATTTTAGGATGGGCATTACCGATCAGTTAAAGAACCAGCATTTGTTATGGCGGGCAGGTTTTGGGCCAATGGCCGAGGATTTGTCTTTACTATCAAGTGTTTCACAAAAATCTTTATACCAAAGCATTCTCAAAGCTTCTTCCAAAACACCGCAAAGTATTCTGGTAGCAGATGATAATCTTCAAGTAATGATGATGGGTTTTACGGATGCAGGCAAAACCCATAAGAAAGACCTTAGCCAAGAGGAAAGAAAATCGTTGCGAAAACAGTCCTATAAAGCCATCCGCGACCTCAATATTGCTTGGTTGGGCGAAATGGTGAATAGTGACATGCAGTTGAACGAAAAGATGAGTCTGTTCTGGCATGGGCATTTTGCCTCCCGAAACGATAATATTTTTTATCAACAACGATTGTTGGATACCCTCCGCCAGCATGCGCTTGGCAATTTTGGCGACCTATTGCGACAGGTGAGCAAGAGTGCCACCATGATCAACTTTCTCAACAACAATCAGAACAACAAAAATCATCCCAACGAAAATTTTGCCCGTGAGGTGATGGAACTGTTTACGATGGGAAGGGGCCATTATTCCGAGGATGATGTAAAAGAAGCGGCCCGTGCTTTTACGGGTTGGGGAGCCAACCTGCAAGGTGATTTTGAGTTCCGAAAAAAGCAGCATGATGACGGGGTGAAAACAGTGCTTGGGAAAACAGGTCATTTTGATGGCGATGATTTACTGAATATCCTTCTTGAAAAAAAAGAAACGGCCCATTTCATTTCCCGAAAGCTGTATAAATTTTTTGTGAACGATACCATTGATGAGCAAAGGGCAGCTTGGCTGGGAGAGCGGTTTTATCAAAGCCAATATGATATTAAATCATTGATGTCGGATATTTTCACCAGCGACTGGTTTTATTATTCCAAAAATATTGGGGCGAGAATCAAATCGCCCATTGAACTGATTGCTGGCATTCGGCGCATGCTGCCAATGAAAATCCAGAATGAAGAAGTACAGTTGGTGGTTGAATCATTGTTGGGACAGGTATTGTTCAATCCGCCGAATGTGGCTGGCTGGCCAGGCGGTACCAATTGGATCGACAGTTCTTCGCTCATGTTCAGGATGCGAATTCCCCAGATTATTTTTCTGTCTGATGAGTTGGGGCTAAAGCCAAAAACGGATGATGATGTGATGATGGGTATGGGCATGCGGGAGAGTCTACCCACAGCTCCACCAATTAAGGGGTTTGGGAAAATGAAGAATGCGCAGATGATTGATGCAGAAATTTTCTGGAACGATTATATAAAAAAATATGATGCAGTGCCTCGGGAAAAATTGATGGCCGAAATCAGCAGAGCCATTTTACAAACTCAGGAAGGGGTGAACCCTGATGTGTTGAAGAAATATGTGGATGCCAATAGCAGGGACTATTTTATAAAAACGACCACCATTCAATTGATGAGTACCCCTGAGTACCAGTTATGTTAAAAAGCGGAACGCAGGATGCTGAACGCTGCGTTCGTTTTTTAGGATCTAAATTAATTTTAAAAACAGTTAATGCGAAACGTAAAAGTTCAACAGAGCGTTTTGCTTTTAGCGTTTGGATTTAAGCTTACATTATGCTCATAAAACGTAAGGAATTCTTTCAACTCGGGTCATTGGCCACCGCATCGATGATGGTGCCGAAGTTTTTAAAAGCTTTTGAACGCCCATCAATGGCTCCTCCCGGAAATAAAGTTTTGGTGGTACTGCAAATGAGCGGAGGTAACGATGGATTGAATACCGTGATCCCCATCGGTAATGATATTTATTATCGATCAAGACCAAGGCTTGGTATAGAAAAAGGCAAGGCATTGGCATTGACCGATGATGTGGCCTTGCATCCTTCACTGGTGGGTTTTAAGGAATTGTATGATGATGGAAGTTTGGGCATCATGAACAGTGTGGGTTATCCGAACCCCGACCGTTCCCATTTTCGCAGCATGGATATTTGGCAAACAGCCAGTGAAAGTAAAAGCTATATTAGTACAGGTTGGCTGGGTCGTTATCTGGATGCACAATGTCAACAGTGTGATAAGCCTACCCAGGCATTGGAAATGGATGATGTTTTGAGCCTTGCTTTAAAGGGCGATCAGATTAAGGGTATTGCGCTGAAAGACCCACAACGATTATACAATACCAGCCATCAGGAATATTTTAAAGATATCATGGCAGGTCATAAGAGCACTAATCAGGATCAGCCCATCGATTATTTGTATAAGACCATGGCAGAGACTTTATCATCAGCGGAATATATTTTTAAGCAAAGCAAATTGCACCCCTCAAGTCAGGAATATCCTAAAACAGCAATTGGGAAAAGTCTGCAGACCATAGCATCACTTATTTTTTCCGATATCAATACCAAGGTCTATTATTTATCCATCGGGAGCTTTGATACCCATGTGAACCAACAAAACCAGCAGGAGCGCCTGTTCACCGAAATGAACGATGCTGTAAAATCTTTTGTGGCCGATTTGAAATCGAACAACCGTTTTCAGGATGTGATGTTAATGACCTTTTCTGAGTTTGGACGGCGGGTTGCGCAAAATGCCAGTGGTGGTACAGACCATGGCACGGCAAACAATATGTTCCTAATTAGTGGTGGATTGAAGCAGAAAGGGCTGATCAACGAAATGCCCGATTTGAACGATTTGGACCAAGGAGACCTAAAATATAAAATTGATTTTAAGAATGTGTATGCAACCATGCTGAACAAATGGTTGGGTGCTGATGACAAAACTATATTGGGTAAAAATTTCAGCCATCTTGATTTCATATAGCTGTGATTTTACCCTGTCCGTTCTCGTCTATTATAAAAAAAGCCTCTGTGAATATTAAAACACAGAGGCTTTGCCTTATCTGAAAAAATATTTTACCAACCTTTTTTTGCAATACCCGCTTCGATGGCCGCCAGAGCTTTTGCTTCTCCCAACAAAGTGGTCAGTTTATTCCCCTTGCCATCATTTCCCTGAGCCATATAAGCGCCTTTTGCCGTTTTCGAGATTACGGCATCCAAAATTGGAACATTTTTTTCCTTTGTTTTTACGTTGTATGCTGTAAGTGTTACTGTTGACATTGTTAAATAGTTTTAATTGGTTAGTAAATGATCATATGAATGCGTAACTGTTTGCTGCCGCAAAGGTAAAACTAATTGCTGTTCCCACGTTTATGAACAAAATATAATGTTTTACACATCCAGTTTGGCATATTTAGCGTGACTTTCAATGAAATCGCGTCTGGGAGCTACCTCATCGCCCATGAGCATACTAAATATGCGGTCTGCTTCGGCAGCACTTTCAATAGTCACTTTTTTCAGGGTGCGGGTTTCGGGGTTCATGGTGGTATCCCAAAGTTGCTGGGAGTTCATTTCACCCAAACCTTTGTAACGCTGCACGTTCACGCTATCTTCCTTACCACCGGCAAATTTCTCAATCCATGATTTACGCTGGTCCTCGTTCCAAGCATAGGCCTGGTCCTTTCCTTTTTTCACCAAATACAAAGGAGGTTGGGCAATGAAAACATAGCCTTGCTGGACCAATTCCTTCATATAACGGTAAATAAAGGTCAATATCAAAGTAGCGATGTGAGATCCATCTACATCGGCATCGGTCATGATGATGAGTTTGTGATAACGGAGTTTGGCAAGGTTCAACGCTTTGGGGTCATCGGGTGTACCCACAGTTACGCCCAATGCGGTGTACATGTTCCTGATTTCCTCATTTTCATAAATGCGATGCTCCATGGCTTTTTCCACGTTCAGGATCTTACCCCTTAATGGAAGGATGGCTTGAAAACCACGGTCGCGACCTTGTTTGGCCGTACCACCTGCTGAATCACCCTCAACCAAATACAGTTCACAACGCTCTGGGTCACGTTCCGAGCAATCGGCGAGTTTGCCAGGCAGGCCGCCCCCGCTCAATACACTTTTACGATGTACCAGTTCCCTTGCTTTCTTAGCAGCAGCACGTGCTTGGGCCGCAAGGATTACTTTTTGGATAATGTTTTTAGCTTCTCTTGGGTTTTCTTCCAAATAAGCTTCCAATACTTTGGAAACAGTAGAATCAACCACACCACTTACTTCATTGTTGCCCAATTTGGTTTTCGTCTGGCCTTCAAATTGAGGTTCGGGCACTTTTACGGAGATAACGGCACTTAGCCCTTCACGAAAATCATCACCCTCAATTTCCACCTTGGCTTTTTCAAAAGCATTTTGTTTATCACCATAGCTTTTGAAAACTCGGGTCAATGCACGGCGAAAACCTGCAACATGGGTACCACCTTCAATGGTGTTGATATTGTTTACATACGAATAAATGTGCTCGCTATAGCTATCATTATAGCGCAAGGCAACTTCAACCGCCACATTGGTAGCTTCGTCGTGGCCTTCCACAAAAATAATCTGGGGCAAAAGGGCATTCCGACCGCCATTGGTGTCCAGCATTTCTACAAACTCTACAATGCCTCCTTCACTATAAAATGACTTCGAATAAGTAGCACCGTTTTCATCTTTTTCGCGTAGGTCGTTCAGCGTGATTCTGATGCCGCGGTTCAAAAAGGAAAGCTCACGGAGGCGACTTTCCAAAATATCCCTATTATATTCTGTAGTAATAAAAATGCCGGCATCGGGCCAAAAATGGACTTTGGTCCCTGTTTTATCACTGAGTCCAATTTCCCTAACGGGATACTGTGGGATACCAATTTTGTACTCCTGCTCGAATATTTTTCCTTCCCGCTGAACGGTCACCCTCAAATCGCTGCTCAGCGCATTTACGCAGCTCACGCCTACGCCGTGGAGACCGCCTGAAACTTTGTAGGATCCTTTGTCAAATTTGCCTCCTGCATGAAGCACGGTCATGACCACTTCCAGCGCACTGCGTTTCTCTTTTGAATGCATGCCGGTAGGAATGCCCCGACCATCGTCCTCCTCACTGATGGAATTATCTTCATGAATAGTCACAATGATATTCTTGCAAAATCCAGCTAAAGCTTCATCAATGGAATTGTCAACTACTTCGTATACTAGATGATGAAGGCCTTTTACGCCCACATCGCCGATATACATAGCAGGGCGCTTGCGCACTGCTTCCAAACCTTCCAAAACTTGTATGCTTTCTGCTCCGTAACCATTACTTCCTGCTAATAGGATTTCCTCTGTAGTATCGCTCATAAATGCTTAAAAAATCGGTTGATAAACAATCATTAATGTAGAATTGGCAAATGTACGGAAAATACGGCTAGCAGCCCCTGTTTTACCCCTCATTTTATGCACTTTTTGTGAAGAAATAAGTGCTTGATCTGACCTCTTCTTTTTGGTTAGTCATGTCATGGAATAGTCATAAAAACACGCTCTCCTTCGATAGATGCTGGCAGGTCTTGATAATTGGTTTTTGAGCTGTAAATTTGTATTTCATGTTTCAACAACCAGATATTTTAGCACTTTCCTATAAGCGCCCGATCATGCTGGGTGAACTGCGTCTGCTTCAACAAAAAGAACAGCAAATTCCCGGTTCTGTGCTTTATTCCATCAAGCGATATGAAAAACATACCCAATGGAGTATGGAGGATATGGGCATGTTGCTTTACCATTATAAAAAGGACGACCAGAAGGAGAACTATCTGGAACTTCGTTTTTGCGTGGCTGGGAATATTTATTGCAAGCAAAAAGAGATAGAATGTGATTCCTGTAAGTTTAGTGCCTCCAAGAATTGTGCTGAGAGAATCAATAGTGTAGATGTACTTAGTGTTCGCTTTTCACAGGTTCATTTGTCCCAATTTGTGAAACCTAAAAGGCTCAGTAGTCAGGTTACGGACGATATCCTGAATTTCACACATGCTTCTTCTTTTTCTAAGATACTGCCTCTTTGTGGCCGCACCCGGATGGTACTCGAAGGATTGCTGAACAACCGGTATCAGGATAGCATGGAGAATATCTATGTAAATGCACAAATGCAAATGTTGCTCCTGTACAGTTTGGAATGTATGCTGGGCGAAAAAGAAACCGAAGGGTTTCAATGCAAGTTTTTGGCAAATGAGGCTGACCGTGAAAAAATCAGCAAAGCAAGGGAAGTATTATTACAGCATATCGGCGAACCATTGACCATAAAAGAATTGAGCCGCAAAGTGGCTATCAATGAATGTTATTTGAAAAAAGGCTTCAAAGAAATGTTTGGCACTACCATTTTTGATTTCTACCAAAGCCAAAGAATGGAACATGCTAGGTACCTGCTTTATGAAAAAGGGCTAAGCGTTACCGATGTGTCCATGATGCTGGGTTATTCCTCCATCTCCCATTTTTCCACAGCTTTCAAAAAGCATACAGGGCTGAAGCCTTGCGAATTGCTGTTTCATTGATCTTGATTTTTTATTAGTCTGAATACAAGAACCCAATTTATCAAGCTCCTCTGCGGGCTCTGTACCTCTGCGTGAGATATTGTGCCAAACAATTTATCACATAGGCACAATAGTTTCATAGAAAAGCATAGCTATGTGCAACTATGTTTCTATGTGTTAAAAAAAAAATTACCACAGAGGTAATAGAGGTTGGGCACAGAGGATGTTTCCTTGGCATTCTTTGCGTGTATTTCTCGGCGCCCTTTGCTGTAAAAAAACAAACCGCAAAGTTGCGCAAAGTTTCCCGCAAAGTGAGCTAAGGAATGTGGAATTAGTAATTTGGAATTGGGTAGAATAGATTGATTTGCGTGAAGCATTTTTGAATAATACGAAAGTGAGCAACTTCCTGACTTTCGGACTTCCCGACTTTCCGGCTCCTTTGCGTTCTTTAATTAAAACAAATCATGGCACAATCTTCATGAATCCCATATTGTTCTCATGATGACAACTATTGCAGTTTTCTGTAAGCGAAATAAAATTGGTTTTTAAGGATGCCTCATCCTTTTTTGCGGCAGCATCGGCAAGGGTATTGAGAGGGCCTTGTAAATATTTATCAAAAAAAATAGGGAATGGCTTTTGTAATTTATCGTTGGTGATATTCAGTTGCTGGATTTTTTCGGTGGTCTCTTTTAATTCATCTACTTCATAGGCAGCCCTATCATAGTCTTTTTGATTGATGGCTTTGCCCAACGAATCATGATGATATTTTATTTGAAGCATGAACTCTCCCAATCCCGGTTTCAATTCAGCAATCACAGTTTTCAAAGAATCAATCTCCGCTTGCTTATTGTCTGGAGTGGTTGTTTGCCCACAGCTATTGATTAAAAAAATAGATGAAATACCAGCTGATACGCAAAAAAGACCTTTCATAACAAATGATTTTTCTTGAAAGTTACATCCTTTTTGAACGGCTCATTGACCATTAACTATCCTTTAAATTCAATTTTCCGATGCGTGCCATCGCAATAAGGCTTGTTCGATGAAGCACCACAACGGCAAAATGCAGTCACTTTATTTTTATGCGTTTCATTTCCATCTTTATCTTTCACTGTAATATTTCCATAAACCAATAAGGGACCATTGGGTGTAACTTCTACAATGCTTTCCGCAATGGTTTCTTTGTTCTCTTCTGCTTGGTCATTCAGATAAAAACTCAATGCGCCGCTGGGGCATTTTTTTACTTGTTCAATAATTTTTTCCGTGGTGGATGCTTCTGGTTTTATCCAAGGTTTTTCCATGGGATTAAACACTTCGGGTAGGCCAGTGGCATGTTTCCAGCAAATAGTGGAGTGGATGCAAGTGGCAGGTTTCCATACAATGGTCACTTCGCCATTGCTGTATTTTTTTGTGATATCCTTCATATAGCTACCGTGTTTATTTTTATAGAATTAGTCAGTATTTTATGGACTGGGCATTGTTGTGCAATCTCCATCAACCGTTTTTTCTGTGCAAGATCCAGTTTCCCCAATAATTGGATTTCTCGAATCAATGTGGTGCTATTTTCTCCTTCTGTTTTTTCCAAGGATACACTTGTTTCCACTTTTTCCAGATCCCATTCTTTTCTATCCGCATACATACGGAGCGTGATGCATGTGCATGCAACCAGAGCACTGCAGAGCAGATCATTGGGCGAAAAACCCAAGTCAGTGCCACCTACAGTTGCTGGCTCATCAGCAATCAAATTGTTTCTTCCATTGCTGATTTCCGTTTTATAATGGCTGGTGTTTAAGAGCCCGCTGACTTTTGCCATGGTTATTTTCTGAAAAGTTACGATTAAAATAGCATGGGAACTTCCATCAACAATAATTCTGAATCACTATCTGCTTTTATTTGGATGGTATCCGTATCCCAAATTCCCAAACCATCACGTTTGTTCAAAGCTTGACCCGCAATCGTGATGTCACCACTGAGTATAAATGCGTATACGCCATTGCCTTTTTTCTTTAATGCATAGGAAGTTGAAAAATCCTTATCGAATTTTCCCAGATGGAACCAAGCATCTTGATAAATCCAAACACCTGCATCATTTGGGTCGGGTGAAAGGATTTGTTGGAGTTTATTATGTCTATCTTTCAGGTTTAATGTGATTTGACTATAACGTGGTGTTACATTCTTTTTATTGGGGAAAACCCAAATCTGCAAAAATTTCACAGGTGCATCTTTGTTCTTGTTGAACTCGCTATGGGTAATCCCAGTGCCAGCACTCATGACCTGTATATCCCCATTTTTAATGATGGCGATATTCCCCATGCTGTCTTCGTGTTGTAGGTCACCTTCGAGTGGTATGGAAATGATTTCCATATTGTCATGTGGATGCTTTCCAAAACCTTTGCCAGCGGCGACGGTATCATCATTCAACACTCTTAAAGCACCGAAATGAATTCTTTCAGGATTATAATAGCCTGCAAAACTGAAGCTGTGGTAGCTGTCCAGCCAACCATGATTTGCATGGCCACGGGAATTTGCTTTATGTAAAATGGTATGGGGCATAAGTTACGATATTGATATAATTACAAATGAGTAGATTTTTTGTTTATTCCTCATTCAATGCCCGCTCGATATTTTTATCAGGGATAAACCACATAAAGGAGACAAATAAAAACAAGCATCCCGAAACGGTCGTGTTCACAAAGGCAAAGGCAATGGCTGTTGAGTAGGCGAGGATTGAAATAATCCCTTTCCTTTTCAGCATATCAAAAGCATGTTGCAGCTTTTCATTCTTGTCAATTTTTTTCTCGATATGCAATTGCAGGATGGTGAAAGCAAAACCACAAAGCAAGAGCAGGATTGCATAAGCCGCCACGGGGTGTGAAGCGAAATGGGTATCGCCCATCCAATCGGTTGCCACGGGTACGAGGGAGAGCCAGAAAAGTAGATTGATATTGCTCCAAAGTATGGGGGTATTAACGCGATGGATGGTATGTAATAAATGGTGATGATTAACCCAATAAATACCAACAAAAATAAAACTGAGCACATAGCTCATCATTACAGGTATCAATGGTTTCAATGCGTTCCAGTCATCCCCATGCGGGACTTTTATTTCCAATACCATGATTGTGATGATGATAGCAAAAACACCATCACTGAATGCTTCCAAGCGGGCTTTATTCATTGGTTAAATTTGATTCTAAGATAAGAAGATTTGGTTTTGAGTGATTTGTAACCGCAGAGGCACAAAGACGCCGAAATAAACAACAAATTAATATTGCTCTGCGCCTCCCAGTCTCTGCGGTTAAAATAGCAATAACTAACCCGCTATTTCTTTTAAACTTTCTTCCGTGGCTTCGATGGTATAGTCAATGTCTTTTTTGGTGAGCGCATTGTTGAGGAACCAACTTTCGAAAGCCGATGGCGGCAAATAGACTCCACGACTGAGCATGGCATGAAAGTATTTTTTGAATAAATCATTATTGGCTGAAGATGCACTAGCAAAATCGGTAACCGCATGATCGCTAAAATGAACACTGATCATAGAGCCAAACTGATTGATCACAAATGGTATTTTAGATTCGAGAAAAACACGGTGAAGGTTGTTGCGCAAGTAAGCCGTTTTCTCTTCCAGCTCTTTATAAATGGATGGATTTTCTTTCAATATTTTTAAAGTGGTATAACCCGCAATCATGGCAATTGGGTTGCCACTCAAAGTGCCAGCCTGATACACATTCCCCAGTGGGGCGATATGCTGCATGATTTCTTTTTTGCCACCAAATGCCCCCACGGGCATGCCACCACCAATCACTTTTCCATAGGTGACCAAGTCAGCATTCACATTCAGTTTTTGTTGCGCTCCACCGGTTGACAAACGGAAACCCGTCATCACCTCATCAAAAATGAAAACGATATTTTCTTCGTCACAAATTTTACGAAGGCCTTCCATAAAACCCGGTTGGGGCATAATGCAACCCATATTGCCCGCCACAGGTTCTACGATGATTGCCGCAATTTGATTTTTATTTTCAGCTAACAATTTCTCTACAGCGGCCAAATCATTATAAGCACAAGTAAGTGTATCGTTTGCTACACCTGCAGTAACCCCGGGTACAGTTTGAATGTTCAAGGTAGCCAAGCCGCTGCCCGCTTTTACCAAGAATGCATCGGCATGGCCATGATAGCACCCTTCAAATTTGATGAATTTATTTTTCCCCGTAAAACCACGGGCTAGCCTAAGTGCGCTCATGCAGGCTTCTGTTCCACTGCTCACCATTCTTATCAGGTCCACATTCGGAGCCATGCTTTTGATAAGCTCTGCCATTTCAATCTCCAATTCAGTGGGTGCGCCATAAGAGGTGGAGTGCAGTGCTTGTTGCTGAATGGCTTTCACGACTTCCTCATGCGCATGACCCAATATCATAGGGCCCCAAGAGGCGATATAATCGATATATTTATTGCCGTCGGCATCATATAAATAAGCGCCTTTTGCTTTGCTGATAAATAAAGGAGTGCCGCCAACGCTTTTGAAAGCACGCACCGGGGAATTGACCCCACCGGGTATGGATTGTTGTGCACGGGAAAATAGTTCAATGCTCTTTTCGATGTTCATGTGAATTGCTTAAGATAAATTGTGCTTGGTTAAATAAGTATAAAGTGATTATGAACGGGGCAATATTTTTTTGATCTTCTTTGGGTTTTGTCTGGTGTCAAATACGGTTATTATTTCTACAGTATTTCTTTTACTTCGATAATAAACCACGTTTTGTCAGTGCATATTTTCTGATATTTTTCCTTTTGTTATGAAAACTGAAAAGTCGAGGATTGATTAAAATGATTTGGTAAAAAACGTCTATTTTTTGAAGAAAGTCATTGATCACTTTTTGTCCCCACTCCTGTTCTAGGTAATCCAAGATTTTTAGAATGTCTTCTTTGGCTTGTGGGGAAATGGTTACTGTAATCGGCTGCTTATTGCTTTTTGCCATATTTGACTTCCGTTTCATTCAGAAATAATCCGAAATCACTCCCTTCGCCATTTTCCAGTTGTTCAATACCAGCAGCAATTTTTTTATCAACTATGGTTTTGTTGATATTGACCGTCAAATATTTTTGTTGGTTGGAAAGAGCCTTCAGGATGAGCCATGCAGACTTCAACTGCTCTGAGTCCATTTTTTCCAGACTTCGTTGTATTTTATTTTTTAGGGTTACCGCTTTCATAAAAAATTGTTGACTTAAAGTTACCATTTTTGAACTTCATTCACGAAATCAACTTTACGGCATCTCTTGCAAAATAGGTTGCTATCAAATCGGCGCCTGCTCTTTTCATGGAGGTCAGGGTTTCGATGATTGCTTTATTCTCATCAATCCAACCCATTTTGGCGGCTGCTTTTATCATGGCATATTCACCACTGATATTATAGGCGCTCACTGGGACCTGTACCGCATTTTTTACTTCGCGGATGATATCAAGATAAGATAAGGCTGGTTTTACCATCACGATATCTGCGCCTTCTTCAATATCTTGTAATGCTTCCTTAATGGCTTCGGTACGATTGGCATAATTCATCTGATAAGATTTCTTATCGCCAAAGCCCGGAGCGGAATCCAGTGCATCGCGGAAAGGGCCATAAAAGCAGGAAGCGTATTTTGCACTATATGCCATGATGCCCACTTTTGTAAAATTGTTTTCTTCCAAACCTTTTCTTATGGCACCGATTCTTCCATCCATCATATCGCTGGGGGCAACAAAATCAGCACCCGCTTTTGCATGGCTGATACTCATTTTTACCAAGGCCTCGACGGTTTCGTCGTTCACGATTTCCCCATCTTTTACAATGCCATCATGACCGTAGGAAGAGTATGGGTCCAACGCGACATCCGTCATGATCAACATTTCAGGGCAGGCATTTTTGATGGCTTTGATACTGCGTTGCATCAATCCATCTGGGTTCCAAGCTTCCTTGCCGGTATTGTCTTTGGTTTCGTCTTTGGCTTTTACAAAAATCAATATACTTTTAAGCCCCATAGCCCAAAGTTCTTTCACTTCTTTTACGGTAATGTCGAGGCTATTTCTAAAATAACCGGGCATCGAAGCGATTTCGGTTTTCACATTTTCGCCTTCATCAATAAATAGCGGAACGATGAAATCGTTTGCTGTCAACGAAGTTTCAGCAACCAATGAACGGATGGCAGGATTGCTTCTGAGAATGCGATTGCGTTTTTGTAAGTACATAAGTTATATCTGATTTGGAGATTTGGTGATTTTGGGATTTACTTCATTTTTGTTTTTCTTGGCTGTGATATCAGCTGCGTTGAATATGCTCACTAGTTCGTTTGCTTCTTTAATCAATTTGGATGTCTTTTATAAAGGAACTAATTCAGCTTCCGTTGAAACTTGCAACCAGTAAAGTGATTCATCGGCTTCCTCAAGAACAATTTCTAATTTATAAATAAAATCAGCTTTTGATTTTCCCCGACAGGCTGCTCTATGGTTTGCTCCTACGAAACCTGCTGAACGGATAAGTTGTTTTGCTGTTTCGAAACCTGCCGCATTTTTGGCGAAATGCTCACAGAGTTTTATAACATCGACATGAAATTTCTTTGTTCTTTCTGGTAATTCAAATTTTGTCATTTCAAATATTTTTTTTGATTTGAAATAAGTCAATCCTATTATTTAAAGAATTCCCCCAATCCCTAATTCCCCAAATCAGAAATCTCAATCCATTGTCTCGGCTCCAAACAAACCTGTAACAGTTTATCTTCCTCCGTTCCTTTTTCTGGTTGGTAATTATATTCAAACCGAACGGTTGGGGGCAAGCTCATCAAAATACTTTCTGTTCTTCCGTTTGTTTTTAGACCAAAGATCGTTCCTCGGTCATGCACCAAATTGAACTCCACATACCTACCCCTTCTTATTTCTTGCCAATGCTTATTTTCTTTTGTAAATGAAGCAGCATTTCTTTTCTCAACGATTGGGATATAGGCATCAATAAATGCATAACCACATTCGTTGCTGAAATCCATCCAAAAATCAAGATCTCTTTCTTTGTTTGGTTTTTGGTGGTCATAAAAAATGCCGCCAATTCCCCTGCGTTCATTGTTACGGTGAGTGTTCACAAAATAATCATCACATTCAGTTTTGAACAAGGGATAAAATGTCTTGTCGAATTTATCACAAGCATCTTTATATGTCTGATGAAAATGGATGGCATCTTCCTCAAACAGATAATAAGGAGTGAGGTCCGTGCCACCACCAAACCATCGGTCAACCACTTCTTTGTTTTTGTACAACTCAAAATATCGGTAATTGCAATGCACAGTAGGCACAAATGGATTGCTGGGATGTATAACCAAAGACAACCCACAGGCAAACCATTCATCGCCTTCTATCTTCAATTGTTTTCGCATCACATCCGTTACTTCCCCAAATACAACAGAAGTATTCACCCCGCCTTTCTCGAAAACATTTCCATTGGCAATAACCCTGGTTTTTCCTCCGCCACCTTCCGCTCTTTCCCATTTCTCCTCCATGAATTTTGCTTTGCCATCCACTTTTTCGAGCGCTTCGCAAATTTTGTCTTGCAACTCATGAATGAATTCAATCCATTGCTCACGGAATTCTTTTATAGTAGGTCCTTCTGGCATTTGAATTTTAATTTATCATTTTTTTTATTTCCAAAAACCAATCAGCGAATGGGGCATATTGTTTCTGTAATACTCCCTGTTTGTATTCTGCCATTAAAGTAAGTGATACCGTATTGTCGAAAATATAGGCTCTGTAGCTTTTTTTAATAGCCTTGCCAAGGAGAAGAATGCTTTTTTTATAACGTTCTTCAATCTTTTCTCTGCTCACGTTATGCCCTCCTTTTTCAACCCGCTCTTTTATCCTGCCATAGTTAATGATAGGGCTATTCGTTGCAATAAAATAGAGGTAGGTTTGATATTTTTTTCTATTGGCAGTTTCAATCATTTTTACTTTTGAGACATGGGACATTACCGTTTCAAAACTGAAGTCCTTTGCGATAACGAGTAATCGGTGTCTTATGAAATCAGCTATCATTGAAGCGAAATAAGAGTTGATGATTGATTTATTTGTGCTTAGTATATTATTATTGATAACGGTTTTTTCAAGCAACGTGGTTTTGAATTCGCCTGAACCTATGGTTGTTTTCTTTTTTACAAATGACGCAAACTGTTTTGCTTTGGCTTGAATTTGAAAATCATCAAAATGCAGGATTGGCTTCTTTTTAAGTGCCGCCTCAATTTCGTCTGCGTTAATATAAACTCCAAAAGAGATTTCAGGTTTAAGCATTTCTATTAACGTTGATTTTCCAGAACCATTTGGTCCTGCAATCATTCGCATCCGTTTTATCTCTTTGTTCAATTCTTTATTTCTTAATTTTTTTTATCAGCTTGGTTTTCCCGTCTTTATATTTCTTAACTACGTTTCCATTTTCTTCAATAATAATAGGTAAGCCTAGAGCAAAGTTTTCTTCCCATGCCCGTTTGGTTGCTTTCTCCGCTATTTCCATTAGCTTATTGGCTGTTATTTCTTTTTTTGAAGTTCTCATACTATAAAGTTAAATGAAATGCTTGTCTTCATTTCAAACCTCAAGTTGTATGCCTTAATTTTATCTATGGTGTTATTTTCAAAAATCAATTCTATAGTTGCTTAGATAATCTATAAATTAAAAGTCTTCACCGTATCCACAAAAGCCCTTGCATGGTCAACCGGAACATTGGGTAAAATGCCATGGCCCAGATTGGCGATATATCTTCCTTTGCCAAAACTAGTGAGCATCTGCTTCACTTCTTTTTGTATCACGGGGATCGGGGATAATAATTTTGCCGGGTCGAAATTGCCTTGCAGGCTGATATTGGGCCCAGCAAAGTTTCTTGCTGTTTGCGGCTCTATGCACCAGTCGATACCCAATCCTTGAGCCCCTGTTTCTGTCATGCTTTGTAAAGAATGCCATGCCCCTTTTGCAAAAATGATCACGAGGGTTTCGTCTTTCAATGCATGTACAATCTGTCTGATGTATTTCAATGAAATATTTTCAAAATCATCCTTGCTCAACAATCCACCCCAGCTATCAAAAATCTGAACCGTATCCACACCAGCTTTTACCTGCGCTTTAAGATATGCAATGGTAGTGTCTGTAATCATTTGCAACAATTGATGAGCCAACTCCGGCTGTGTATAACAAAATGCCTTGGCCTCATCAAAAGTCTTGCTTCCTTTTCCCTGTACCATATAACAAAGAATGGTCCAAGGGGCGCCCGCAAAACCAATCAATGGAACCCTTCCATTCAGTTCCTGCTTAGTGAGTTTGATGGCATCAAATACATATTGCAGCGTTTCGTGCACATCCGGGACACGGATTCTTTTTAAATCTTCTTGGGTTTTTATTGGGTCAGGTAATACAGGCCCTTTGCTTTCTATCAACTGAACTTCCAATCCCATTGCCTGTGGCACCACAAGGATATCTGAAAATAAAATAGCGGCATCCACCCCCACCAAGTCAACTGGCTGAATGGTGATTTCCGTTGCCAAGCTTGGGTTTTGTACTCTTTCGAAGAAACCATATTTCTCCCTTAATGCCCGGTACTCGGGAAGGTAACGGCCTGCCTGCCTCATCATCCACACTGGAATGCGTTCTGTTTGTTCTCCTCTTAATGTCCTTAATAATAAATCGTTTTTTAATCCGCTCATAAATTGTATTAATAAATCATCGATGGTGAATAGGGTCAGTTTCGAAATATTGAATGGCTTGTTCAACAAGCAAAGCTTTAGATGGTTCGTTGGCAACAATGATTTTGTTGTTTGTGAATTTCTTTATGGCATCTGCGGTTGTGTTGCCGATTGAAAACAAAACACAGCCATCGGAAACTTTGTTTGAACAAAAAAAACTATGCACTGCACTTGGGCTATAAAAGAGGATCCCGTCATACATTTTAGTTACCGGATGGGAAGTAGGTATCGTTTTATAAACGACGATTTCTTTTACATCAACCCCTTGCTGTGATAATTTAGTGGGCAACTCATCCCTTCGCTGGTCGCCACAAAAGAAAACCAACGATTGGCTTTTGTTTTCTTTGATGATAGTATCTGCCAAAGCACTTGCTGAATCAGCTGTCCCTGAAAGTTGGGTTGTTCCAAATTTTTCTTTGACCAAATTTTTGGTGGTATTGCCAATGGCAAATATTTTCCAATCCGTTTTTTTCCCCCCCACATAATTTGCGACTGCATCCACCGCATTCATGCTGGTGAAAACAATCGTCAATGGTTGCTGGGCAAGTTCATGGATGGTGGCTTTTAATGAATCATCCTCTACCATTTCCGTATCAATAAAGGAAACAGCATCAATCAATATATTTTTTGTTGCTGCTTTGTCAATGAGCCCTTGCTCCAATGGTCGGGTAGATAATATGTGAATTTTATTTTGTGGCATTTCTAATTTCATTGGCTATTTCTTGCCCCCCATTGCTCAACAATTCTTCTGCAGCCCATTTGCCAAGGTTGGCAATGGTATCGATGGGAAGCACTTTTTCAATCTCCACTTTTTTTCTTCCATCCAATGAAAAAATATTCCCCCGGAAAAACAATTCATCTTCTTCTATTTCTGCCAATGCACTGATGGGAGTGGAGCATCCACCTAATAATGTTCTTAAAAATTCTTTTTCAATTTTGGTACAAAGGGCAGTCGCTTCATCGTTAAGTAGGGCTAGTTTCTCTTTGGTTTCATGGTCCTCATCCCTGCAAACAATAGTGATTGCTCCTTGGGCTGGTGCGGGCAACATCCAATCAAGTTCTATCGAATTTTCGGGGCGAAGATTAATTCTCTCCAACCCAGCCGCAGCGAAAATGGCCCCATCCCAATTGCTTTCCTCCAGCTTTTTTAATCTTGTATTTACATTTCCCCTCAAATTTTCTAATTGATGGTTTGGATAGCGGTGTAGCCATTGGGCTTTACGGCGGATGCTGCTGGTGGCAATAGTGAATGGTGAATGGTGAATAGAACCTGGATGTTTTAGTGCCTCATTCATTTTGGGCAATCCATCTTTCACTACCAAGAGGTCTTTGTGCGATGCTCTTTTTAAAACTGCTGCTTGTGCCATTCCGATTGCCAATTGGGTAGGCACATCCTTCATGGAGTGAACGGCAATGTCTATCTTATTATTCAGCAGGGCGGCGTCCAAGGTTTTTGTAAAAATACCCTGTACACCCATTTCATATAATGGTGTCTTCAGGTCAATATCACCTTCACTTTTAATAAAACATAATTCAGCCTCTATGCCATGTTCTTTCAAACTATCTTTTACAAGGGTAGCTTGCCATGCGGCGAGTTGACTTTCCCTAGTGCCGATCCTTATTGCTGTACTCATTTTTTTTGTGAATAGTAAATAGTGAATAGTTAATGGTCAATGGTGAAAGTTCGATGTGGTTTTAGGAATAGTTAACTTTTTATAGTTTTCACCATTCACTATTAACCATTCCCAAATCTAGTTCATGCGAACAGCGATAAAATCATTGATTGCTTCAATATAATGACAACCGCGACGGTTATGGCTGCGCATTTTGATAGCCATGCCATTGATTACCCGTTGAATGGTCTCTTCATTATTGTGGGTGGGAGTGGATTCCTTTTGGGGGCATGAAAACAACGGGTGGCTATGTATCTCCGTAAGTTTGGTTTTTACAGCCTTTAATACGGGTACATGTTTGCGCATCTCATGCCATTCCGTGAATTCTTGGATATGCTCATCGATGATTTTTTTTGCCTTAGGCACTTCTGCCTCTCTTTTTTGCAAAGTAGCATCATTGATCTTTGCCAGGTCATCCACATTCAACAAAGTGATTTGGGGCAATTCTTTTGCACTGGACTCAATATTATTGGGAATGGATAAATCGATAAGCAATTTTTCCTTGGAACTAACCAGACTTGCTTTGGTAATAATGGGCAGTTCGGCATTGGTTGCTACAATGATGATATCGGCAGCATCAATTTCCTCCTTGGCATTTTCAAAAGCCACACTGCGCAGCCCCATTTCTTCCGCCAATTGAAAAGCTTTGTCTTCGGAGCGGTTGATAAGAGTGATATCTTTTGTATCAAGATAGTCCACCAGGTTCTTGCAGGTATTGCGACCAATTTTACCCGTACCAAGCAATACTATTTTTTTCCCAATAGTGGAAGCAAATTGTTCTTTGATACACTGAACGGCAGCAAAAGAAACAGAAACCGTTCCCCCGCTCAATCCAGTATTGTTTTTGACTGATTTTGAAGATTGAAGCACGGCGTTTGACATTCTTTCGGTAAAAGCTTGGATAAAACCATGCTCCCTGGAAAATTTAACGGCCAATTTTATTTGCCCCACAATTTCATAATCCCCCAAAATCTGCGAATCCAATCCGGCAGCCACATTGAATAAATGGCGGATGGCATCCATTCCGTTTTTGATATAAGCTAATTGGTAAAAAGTTTCTTTGTTGCCCTTGGTTTGGGAGCAGAGCAGGTCGATCAGTTGTTCTGCATCTTCTGCCAAACCATAAATTTCGGTACGGTTGCAGGTAGAAAGGATGAAAAGCTCGTTTATATGGAAAGAAGGCGCAAGGGTCAATATGTTTAGGTATTGCTCATTGCTAATGGCGAAATCCCCGCGGATGGCGGCATCCGTTTTTTTGTAGTTGATGCCAGCGATAAAAAATTTCGATAATTCTGTCGGTTTGTTGCCCATCTTTTAATAATCTAATACAGATACGCAAAAGTAATACCGATAGATTCTAAGTTGCTCATTTCTGTGTCATGACAGTGTCATTTGTATTTCTGATACTCGTCAGTAAGTAGATTGACGATGATCATCTTAGGAGTTTTACGAAGGCAATAGGGGCTTATTTACAAGAATATTATTTACAATGAACTTTTGCTGTGGCCAGTAGTTATTTTTGCAAATATTCACATATATGCCAGAAACTAAAAAGCTTGGGGTTATTTTGATGAATCTGGGTTCGCCCGATTCCACAGAGGTCAAAGATGTACGAAAATATTTGTCGGAATTCCTGATGGATGGCAGGGTAATCGACTATCCTTTTCTTTTCAGGAAAATATTGGTGGATGGTATTATTGTGCCCACTCGTTCGCCGAAATCGGCGGAGGCCTATAAAACGATTTGGACCAAGGAGGGCTCACCGCTGGTAGTGCTCACCAAGCAGTTGAAAGAGGCATTGCAGCAGCAATTATCCTTGCCGGTTGAAATGGCCATGCGTTATGGCAACCCCACTGTCAAATCTGCTTTTAATCGTTTGTTGGAAAAGATGCCCGATATGGAAGAAGTGATTGCCGTTCCGCTTTATCCGCACTATGCCATGTCATCCTACGAAACGGCGGTGGAATGGGCCAAAGAAACGCATGCCAAGAACAATTATTCTTTTAAGCTCAGTTTTATAAAACCTTATTATAACGAAGAGAACTATGTCCATGCACTGACCGAACTGATCCGGCCTTATTTGCAACAGGATTATGATCAAATACTTTTCAGTTATCATGGTATCCCGGGCAGGCATATCAAAAAAAGCGACACAACCGGAAATCATTGTTTAAAAATGGAGGATTGCTGTAATGTAGGATCCAGCGCACATGCCACTTGCTATCGTCACCAAGTATTTGTGACCACTAAATTGGTCACCGAAAAATTGGGGATACCGTCAAACAAGTTTGCCATTTCCTTTCAATCCCGTTTAGGCAAGGGATGGCTGGAGCCCTTTACCGATATACGTTTGGAGCAATTGCCCAAGGAAGGGATAAAAAAACTGTTGGTCATTTGTCCGGCTTTTGTGAGTGATTGTCTGGAAACCTTGGAAGAAATTGCAGAAAGGGGCAAAAAAACTTTCATGGATGCCGGTGGCGAAAGCTATGAAATGATCCCTTGCCTGAATCTGAGTCCTTTATGGGTGTCCACACTCGCCAAGTGGCTCAATGAATACGAAGCAGGCAGTAAGGAAATGTTGCTGGCTTAGGGATGAATTAGGGTGTGCCTTGTTTTACCTTTCAACTCATCAACCAATCAACTATTATGAGTTATATAAAAGCGCTCCACATCATTTTCATCGTAACCTGGTTCGCGGGACTTTTCTATATGCCCCGTCTTTTTATCTACAATACTGAAGCAGAAGCCAAAGGAAGCCCAGCCAAAGAAATTTTGCATGAACAATTTGCTATGATGATGAAACGCTTATGGTACGGGATCACTATTCCTTCAGGCATTCTCACCTTGATATTCGGTCCACTGATCATGTTCATGGAAGGTTGGGATAAAATTTTGTTCACCCAACCCGCTCGTTGGCTATTGATCAAATTGATTTTTGTGGCTTTTTTGTATGCCTATTTTTATTCCCTCCATAAAATTTTTCTTCAACAAGTTAAAGGGGTATTTAAATACTCTTCCCAACAACTCCGGATGTGGAACGAGGTAGCCACCATTTTTTTAGTGGCGATTGTGATGTTGGCCGTGGTGAAACAAAGTATGAGTCTGGTATGGGGGTTGGTTGGGCTGGTACTGTTTATCGTTTTGCTAATGAGTGCAATCAAAATTTACAAATTGCTACGAACAAAAAATAGTCAATAAGGATTGCACCTTATATTTCTCTCAATGCAAAAACAAAAAACCTCCCTTAATACTAAAGGAGGCTTTTATAAGGGGTAAAAAGGTAGCTTTTCGAAAGATTGGTTAATCATAGTAATTCATGGGACATCAGATTCCAATGCAAAAAGGGTTCTTCCAACAAAAATATAAGAGATTAAAAACGGGAGGTAACGGACTAAAAAATGATTTTATCCCTCGGTTAAGAAATAAAGGAAGGGGAGTAGGAATACCCCCCTTTTTAACCCCTAAACCCTAAACCGTAGAAAAGGTTTTTCATGTACTTGATACAGAAATGATTTTATAAAAAATTAAACAGAGTAGAAATTAGTTCAGATACTTTCAATTTTAGGATGATCGTTAAATCTTGAATGTTTAAACCTTGATATTTAGTATTGATCCTATAAAAACACAAATTGTGCCAAAAGGGTTTAAATGTGGATAACCTTTTATCATTGTGGCAAATCATTCATTTTTTTACAGCATATTAACGAATGCCTCAAAAATGAAAATTTTGTTTGCAATATTGGCAAAGAAATGTGGGCGATTCTTTTCTTCTGAAACAGAGAAGTTTGGCTTTCTTTTTGGCAGTTATTTCCCCTAACTTTGCAGCCATTTTCAAAAATTACTTAGGGGTTTTACTATGCCAGCCAGATACAGGGAATATCAGCATTTAAATTTACCAGCCATTGGTCAGGAAATCTTATCTAAATGGGAGGAAGGCCAGGCTTTTGAAAAGAGTGTAGCGCTTCGGGAAGGGGCTGACTCCTTTGTTTTTTATGAGGGGCCACCCAGTGCCAACGGTATGCCCGGCATTCACCATGTGATTTCCAGAACTTTAAAGGATTTGGTTTGCCGTTATAAAACCATGCGTGGATTTCAGGTAAAACGTAAAGGCGGATGGGACACGCATGGCTTGCCGGTAGAGCTAGGGGTAGAAAAGGAATTGGGCATTACCAAAGAAGATATTGGGAAAAAAATAACGGTTGAAGAATATAACCGAAAATGCCGCGAAGCCGTGCTTCGGTATAAAGACAAATGGGATGACCTGACCAACAAAATGGGCTATTGGGTCGATCTCAAAAACCCATATATCACTTTTGATAATAAGTATATAGAAACCCTTTGGTGGCTGCTCAAGCAATTGTATAATAAGAATTTGCTATACGAAAGCGTCAGCATACAGCCCTATTCGCCAGCAGCGGGAACAGGTCTTAGCTCGCATGAACTGAACCAACCGGGAACATATAAGGATGTAAAAGATACGAGTGCGGTGGCCATGTTCCGCCTCCTTAGCCCCTCTAAAGGAGGGGATAATAAAGAGCATCCAGTCACAAAAAAAATATTTAAAATGATTGAAAGCGCTGAAATCCCCCCTTTGGGGGGTGGGGGGGCTTTCTTTCTAGCTTGGACCACCACTCCTTGGACCCTTCCCTCCAATTTGGGGCTCACGGTGGGACCCAATATCGATTATGTTTTAGTAAAAACGTTTAATCCCTACACCCATGTGCCCGTGAATGTGATCCTCGCAAAAGCATTATTGGGTAAATATTTCAAAAAAGAAGGCGAGGATGGGGATTTCGAAAATTATACTTCGGAAGTAAAGCTGCTTCCGTGGAAAATATTGGCTGAATTCAAAGGAAAAGAGCTTGAAGGGGTTTCCTATGAACAGTTGCTTCCATTCGAGTGCAACAAATCCGACAACCCCAACGCATTCAAGATCATGTTGGGCGATTTTGTTACTACGGAGGATGGTACGGGCATTGTGCATACGGCCCCGGCTTTTGGTGCGGATGACTTTAAGGTGGGCAATAAATATGGTATCGGTATTTTGACGATGGTGGATAAGCGGGGTAAATTTTTATCGGGCATCAAAGATGATGTATTCCTCTATGGCGATGAATATGTGAAAGAAGAATACCTGAACGAAGAAGAAAAACAGCTTGAGTTCAAAAGGCAGAAAGAGATATTGGAGAAAAACGGGAAGATCAAAGACCTCAAAAAATATTTGAGTGTGGATGATCGTATCGTGCTAAAGCTCCAAGAAGAAAACAAACTTTTCAAGAAAGAAAAATACGAGCATACATATCCGCACTGCTGGCGTACAGACAAACCCATACTCTATTATCCCCTCGATGCTTGGTTTATCAAAACCACAGCCTTGAAAGACAGGATGGTAGAGTTGAACAAAACTATCAATTGGAAACCCAAGTCAACAGGTGAAGGCCGCTTTGGCAATTGGTTGGAGAATATGGTGGATTGGAACCTAAGCCGTAGCCGTTTCTGGGGAACCCCCTTGCCCGTATGGAGAACCGAGGATGGCGATGAGGAAATATGCATTGGTTCTATCGAAGAACTGATAGCAGAATCAGAAAAAGCAAACAAAACGCTTAACGCTAAAGGCTTAACGCTGGACCCTAAAAGCATAGACCTGCACAAACCTTATATGGATGATATCATCTTGGTAAGTAAATCGGGCAAACCGATGAAGCGGGTCCCCGACCTTATCGATGTGTGGTTCGACTCCGGCGCCATGCCCTATGCACAATGGCATTTCCCTTTTGAGAATATCGAAACATTCTCAAAAAACTACCCTGCCGATTTTATTGCAGAGGGTGTGGATCAAACCCGTGGCTGGTTTTATACACTTCATGCAATCGGAAGCTTGGTTAAAGAAAGTCTGGATGAAGTGATGAAAGAATCCAAACTACCTGCTTTGCAAGGTGGTGGGCTTGCTTACAAAACCGTTGTTTCCAACGGCTTGGTACTGGATAAGAATGGGAATAAAATGAGCAAGCGTCTCGGTAATGTGGTGGATCCATTCAAAACCATTGAAGAGTTTGGCGCAGATGCAACCCGTTGGTATCTCATTACCAATGCCTCCCCTTGGGAGAACATGAAATTTGACATTGACGGGATCAAAGAAATACAGCGTAAGTTTTTTGGTACACTATATAATACTTATCAGTTTTTTGCCCTATATGCCAATGTGGATGGGTTTGGCTTCAAAGAGGCTTATATCCCTTTAAAAGATAGACCGGAAATCGACAGATGGATTCTTTCTTCCTTAAATACATTAATAAAAAATGTAATTGATAATCTTGATGATTATGAGCCAACAATTGCAGGAAGGCTGGTCGAGGAATTTGTGGATGAGCATTTGAGCAACTGGTATGTGCGTCTTTGCCGCCGCCGTTTCTGGAAAGGGGAATATGAACAGGATAAAATTTCTGCCTATCAAACCCTGTATGAATGTCTTGAAACGGTTTCTTTACTGATAGCGCCGATTTCCCCATTTTTTGCGGACTGGTTATTTACAAACTTGAACGAAGTAACTGATAACCAAAAAATTAAATCAGTCCATCATGCCAATTTCCCCAAAGCAAAAGAGGCGTCGATCGATAAAGAATTGGAAGAGCGGATGCAGTTGGCCCAAGATGCTTCCTCCTTGATATTATCACTTAGGAAAAAAGTAAATATCAAAGTGAGGCAGCCCTTGCAAAAAGTGCTTATCCCCATACTCAGCCCCCAGATGGAGGAGCAGTTGAAAATTGTAGAGAATCTGATAAAGAATGAGGTAAATATTAAAGAAATAAAATATTTAAATCAGACCGATGGCTTTATCAAAAAGAAGATCAAACCCAATTTTATAGCCCTAGGAAAGAAGCTGGGGGCTAAAATGAAGGTTGTTTCCAGTGTTTTAGCGGCTTTTAGCCAAGAAGATATAGGAAAATTGGAAAAAGAAGGGTCTTATACTTTGTTAATTGATAACGAACCCTTAATATTACAAGCTAATGAAGTAGAGATAACCAGTGAGGACATACCCGGATGGATTGTTGCCAACAAAAACGCCCTGACAGTTGCTTTGGATGTGACCATTACCCCAGAGCTGATAAATGAAGGCAATGCCCGTGAGTTTGTGAACCGGATCCAGAAAATCCGAAAAGATAATGGGTATGAGCTCACTGATAGGATACAAGTAAAAGTTGCCGATACCCCTGCCCTAAAAGAATCCATAAGTCAATTTAAAAGTTATATTTGCGCCGAAATTTTGGCAGATTCCATCGAATCTGTTCCTGAAATAGCTAATGGCACTGAAATTGAGATTAATGATGTTCTCTTAAAAGTTTTAGTTACAAAAAAAGCCTAAACAACATGGCAATCAAGAAGAAAGCGGCAAAACCCGCTAAAAAACCTGCTCCTAAAAAGGCAGCCCCTGCTAAAAAGCCGGTGGCAAAACCTGCCAAAACTTCAAAAAAGCCAGTAGCTAAGGCGGCGCCTAAACCAGTCGCTAAGAAGCCCGTTGCCAAAAAGGCTATTGCAAACACAGCTAAACCTGTTGCCAAGAAACCGGAACCTAAGAAAGTAGTATCAAAGGTGGCAGCCCCTGTAAAAGTTGTAACAACTAAGCCTGTTGTAAAAAAGGAGGCCGAAAAAAAGCCAATGCCAAAACAAGTTGTAATAGCAGAAAAAAAATATGAGGCACCCAAGCATATTATGCCCATGCCCATCAAAAAGCAACCTGAAAAACCAGTTGCCCCAGCAAAACCAGTAAAAGTGGTGATGCCGGAAATAAAAACAAAATCTGTACGCAAATATGAACCGGAGTTCACCAAATCTGTTTTGGATACTCCACCTCAAGCACCTATCACTAATAATCCTACTATGAGATATAATGATTCAGAGCTAGCGGAATTCAGGGAATTGATCACAAAAAAATTGGATGCAGCAAAAAAAGAACTGGCTTACCTGCAGGGATTGATCACCCGCAAAGACGAAATGGGTGGCGACAATGATGATGCCCGCTATATGACCATGGAAGATGGCAGCATGAGTATGGAAAGGGAGCAGTTGAGCCAGATGGCTAGCCGACAGATTACTTTCATCGACCACTTGGAAAAAGCCATGATGCGCATTGAAAACAAAACCTATGGTATCTGCCGCGTAACCGGCAAGTTGATTGATAAGGCAAGATTGCGGGCCGTTCCACATGCCACATTGAGCATCGAGGCTAAACAGATAATGAACAAATAATTCTTTTTGAACTCATAACTTTACAGGGATTGCAAACGCAATCCCTTTTTTGTTTTAATCCCCAAATCTTTTTATGCAGATCCGTTTTATATTCATTATCGCCGCTTTGGCATTGGGTGCCATATTGCCTACCCAAGGTGCAGTCAATACCAGACTGGCAAAATCTGTTGATAGCCCAGTGTTCGCTGCTTTTATATCATTTGCAGTGGGTACAATCGCCTTGTTCTTATACCTATTGGCTACCAAGCAGTTTAATGTGCAGGCATTGCAACCTGCCAAAAACCCTTGGTGGATATGGATTGGCGGTCTTTTAGGAACATTCTTTGTGGCCGGTATTGTTGTGCTGATGCCTAGACTCGGTGTGCTGCTTACCTTTAGTTTGGTAATTGCAGGTCAGATGATTGCTTCTATTTTATTCGATCAGTTTGGTTGGATGGGTTTTGCAATTCGGGAAATTTCCTTTGGCAAAATTGCTGGTGTGGTTTTGTTGATCGCAGGCGTGGTAATGATTAGGAGGTTTTAGAGGGATTGTATATAGTGAATAGTCAATTGTTAATGGTCAAAGCTTTAGCATTACAAATGTCACTTCAAACTAGCTCAAATATGCTAGCTCTATCTATTTAAAAATTGATTTTATGCTTAAATACTTCTGCATTTTATTATTGATTGCTTTGGGTTTCTTCAAAAAGGGATCGGGTCCTTCAATTGAAAAAAGTGTTTTGAACCCCAGCCTTAAATATGATAGTTCCGAAGGGCAGAAAAAGCTCGCCAAGCTGCTGAGCCATTATCCGGATCAAAAAAGTTGGGAATTAAGAAAAGATTCAGTGCGGCAATGTTTTTTAAAAACCATGGGCATTAATCTAGCTGTAAAGAGAAATGATCTAAAACCTGTTTTCCATTCAAAAAGAACGATGGATGGATATACGGTCGAGAACGTGGCTTTTGAAAGTATACCCGGCTATTTTGTTTGCGGTTCTTTATACAAACCGCTTGCAAAAGGAAAACATCCAGGTATAATTTGCCCCCATGGACATTTCTATAATAACAAAGACCATTTTTTGCAGGATGAACGCGGTCGTTATAGACCAGATATGCAATACCGTTGTGCCGGTCTGGCCAGGATGGGCGCCATTGTGTTCGACTATGACATGTATTCCTATGGGGAATCGACACTACAGTCGGGGGATTTTAAATATCACGAAACAGGTTTTGCCTTGTCCTTGCAAACTTGGAACAGCATCCGTGCCATTGACTTTCTCTTGAGCCTACCTGATGTGGATGCAAAAAGGATAGGCGTTACCGGTGCTTCGGGTGGCGGCACACAAACTTTCATTGTAACGGCATTGGATAACCGAATAAAAGCCAGTTGCCCGGTTGTGATGGTATCGGCTACTTTTAGTGGGGGCTGTCCTTGCGAAAGCGGTCTTCCCATCCATGCCTGTGGGCAAACCAATAATGCAGAGATTGCCGCAATGGCTGCACCTCGGCCACAATTGGTGGTTTCCGATGGCAGCGATTGGACCAAAACTGTACCCGAGGTTGAATTTCCCTACCTAAAAAAAGTATATAGGTTATATGGTCAATCTAATCGGGTTGAAAATGTTCACTTGCCCAACGACCATCATGATTATGGCATTAGCAAGCGTGAACCGATGTATCGCTTTTTTGCAAAAAATTTTGGTTTGGATCTGAAAAAAATCAGCGACAAAGATGGAGGGATTGATGAATCAAGTATCCGTATCGAGAAAGCAGCCGACCAATATGTATTTACCAAGGAATTTCCCATGCCCGCTTACGCATTGAAAACCCATGATGATATCATGAAAGCATTTTATTTATTGCAATCCGGAAATTGAATCGAGCTTTTTTAAAGTGCTGTTCAATGCCGGATTATGACCTATTTCACTTCCTGCATATCCACCAATCGCTTATAAAACCCATCAAGGGCTATGAGTTGTTCATGGTTTCCGCGTTCCACGATCCTTCCTTTCTGAAGTACCACAATCTCGTCTGCATGGCGCACGGTACTAAGTCGGTGTGCGATCACGATGCTGGTGCGGTTTTCCATCATCTTATTAATGGCATCCTGCACGAGCCGCTCGCTTTCTGTGTCAAGGGAAGAAGTGGCTTCATCCAAAATTAATATGGGTGGGTTTTTCAAAACAGCTCTTGCAATAGTCAGTCGCTGTCTCTCGCCGCCACTAAGCTTTGAGCCGCGGTCGCCGATATTGGTTTGATAACCTTCTTCCTTGGTGATGATAAAATTATGGGCATTGGCTATTTTGGCTGCATGGATGATTTCCTCCTCTGTTGCATCTGGTTTCCCCAAGGCAATATTGGCGGCAATCGTATCATTAAATAAAATAGGTTCTTGTGTAACAATACTCATTTGTGCCCGCACCGACTTCAATGCGTATTCTTTGATATTCGTGCCATCAATCAACAACTCCCCTTTTGACGCATCATGAAAACGGGGCACCAAGTCTGCCAATGTAGATTTACCCGCACCAGAAGAACCTACCAATGCAACTGTTTTTCCCTTTTCGATTTTCAGATTGATATCCTCCAGAATGGCAGCATCTTCATAGGCAAATCCCAAATTTCGGAATTCAATTTTATCCTTAAAGGAATCGAAGGTTTTTCCATTTTGGTTTTCACTGATTGAAACAGGTGCTTTCAATAGTTCTTCTACCCGTTCCATGGCGGCGGCGCCGCGCTGCATGTTCGAAACCGCTGTGGAAAGATCCTTGGCGGGATTGATCATCATACCAAACACAGCAATATAAGTCATAAGGTCATCTGGGGGCATTGCACCAACGGAATTGGTCAGCACCAAGCTGCCTCCAATATAAAGTATAATGCTAAGCACCATTACGCCCAACACTTCAGTTAATGGAGAGGCCAAATCGCGGCGGGCATTCATTTTATTTCGGATATAAAAAAGCAGGTTATTGATGCCCACAAATTTTTCCCTTAATATTCCTTCGGCGTTAAATCCTTTTATCACACGGATACCCGAAACCGTTTCATCCAACACTGACAGGCTCTCGCCCAGTTTCACAGATGCATCCTGGGATTGTTTTTTTAAGGACTTGCTGATTCTGCCAATAATAATGGCGGTGATGGGCAACAAGATGAGCAGAAACAATGAAAGCTTTGGGCTTAGATAAACCATATAGATTAGATAGCCAATCACCGTTAGCGGGTTTTTGATCAATCCTTCCAATGTGGCCACAACAGAGGATTCGATTTCGTAGATATCGTTTGTCATCCGCGAAATCAGGTCGCCCTTACGGCGCTCCGTAAAATAGCCGATGGGCAATGAAAGGATTTTCTCATACAGTTCACTGCGTAAGTTGGTAATGGTGGCTGTGCGGATGGGCGAGGAAATATAATAAGAGAGATAGAGGAATAGGTTTTTGATAATGGTGGTAACCACAATAAAAACACAGATCACAATCAAGCCAACTGATTTGCCATGTGCTATAATAATATCATTGATAAAATCTTTGATAGCACCAACAGCATTTCCACTAACAGGAGCCTGACCGGCTCCCGCTTGCGAACCTTTAAATAGCAGACCCATAAAAGGGCTGAGCATGCCCAAAGCGATCAGTCCAAATAATACAGACAAAATTGTAAAAAGCAGGTATAGGAATAGTTTACCCCGGTATTTTGGCTGGGAAACATATTTCAGGATCCTCGAAAATTTCTTCATGTTTAATTATAGATAATTGAGTGGCGGTAAAGCAAAAACCATTCTCAAATGATGATGCAGACACAATGGCAATCAAATAATCTGTAAATTTACAGATTATACTGTAATGACATGGAAGAAGGAAAAAGACAAAAGCAAGTAGCCGGGCTATTACATGAAGAATTGAGCGCTATTTTTCAGCGCCTGGGCCTGAATATGATGGATGGGGGGATGGTTTCCATTTCGTCCGTTAAGATTACCCCCGACCTTTTTGAGGCTAGGGTATATATCAGTGTTTTCAATGTAAAGGACACGGCGGCTGTAATGAAAAAAATAGAAGAACGCAGTTGGGAAATAAAAAAAGAATTGGTAAGCCGTGTAAAGAACCAGCTCCGCAGTATGCCCCAACTCAGTTATTTTAATGACGATACCTTAGCTTATGTGGACAAGATGGAAGAACTGTTCAAAAAAATTAAGGGTGATGAGGGATAGTTGCCACTGAATCCAATGACAATAACTTAAACTGCCATCTTTCAACGACGAACACAGAAACATGAACTTTCTCTTCGCTTGGCGTTATTTCAAGGCAAAAAAATCTACCAATGCAATCAATATCATTGCTTGGGTAAGTGTGCTTGCCATTGTGATTGGCACGGCCTCCCTCGTATTGGTGCTGAGTGTGTTTAATGGTTTTGAAGATTTGGTAAAATCGCTTTACTCTTCCTTTTATACCGATCTAAAAATTTCCCCGCAAAGAGGTAAGACGATTACGCTTACTCAAGACCAGCTAAAACAATTATCCACACTTCCCCCTATACGTTCTTATTCATTGATTGTTGAGGACAAAGCATTATTGCAAAATGGGGATGCCCTGTCAATCGTGAACCTGAAAGGGGTTGATACTAACTATACACAAGTGGTTGGCATCAAACAGAAAGTAGTGACTGGAAAATTTGTGATTGGTACTGCTGATCATCCATCTGTTGTATTGGGCGTGGGTATCGAAAATGCACTGGGGGTTGCAGCCGATCGGGATATACTTCCTCTTTCGGTTTATCTATTTAAAAAGACAGACCAGCTAAGTATGGCGGATCCCCAGTCGGCACTGAGTACTGAAAATATTTCTACCTCCGGTGCTTTTTTGATCCAAAGTGATTTTGATAATAGCTATGGCTTTACCAATATTGATTTTATGAAGCGCATGTTGGGCTTGGGGGCCGATGAATATAGTGCTGTGGAAATCGCCATTCGAAACGAAAAAGAAGCTGATTTGGCAAAAGCGGCAATACAAAAAATATTTGGAACAGGCTATAAAATCGAAACCAGATATGAACAGAACAAAAGCTTGTTTGGGGTCATGCGCACTGAAAAATGGGTGATCTATGGAGTACTTACTATGATACTGATTGTAGCCGCATTTAATATTGTTGGTGCACTAACCATGTTGGTGCTGGAAAAGCAAAAAGACATAGATGTACTAAAAGCGTTGGGTGCCAATAATAATTATATCCAAAGGATTTTTTTGAACGAAGGTTTTTTGTTGGGGATTATTGGTGGTATTAGCGGCATTCTGTTGGCAATTTTCATCAGTTGGCTGCAGGTAACCTATAAATTGGTACCCTTGCAAGGCGGGTCTTTCCTGATTGACTATTATCCGGTGAAATTGGTCCCGACCGATTTTTTGCTCGTTTTCACCACCATATTGGTTGTTGCTTTTATCGCATCATGGTTCCCATCGCGAAAAGCAGCTTTGCGGCAAATTGAATTAAAAAGCTGATCATAACCGGTGTTGGTCAAGCTCCGGTTATGAATTCCCGTTAAAAATTCTAATAATCACCCAATGTTTCAGGCAGTTGAGCCAAAGCTTTTTTAAGCTGTTCATCATTTGGGGCAACGCCATGCCAGTTATGGTCGTTTTCCATAAAATCGACCCCCTTGCCCATAACGGTGTGCATCATCACGGCAATGGGTTTTCCATTGCCAACCAATGCTTTAGCACTATTAAGTCCAGCAATTACCTGATCCATATCATTGCCGTCCTTAATCTCAACGATAGACCAGCCAAATGCTTCAAATTTTTCACCGATATTTCCTAGTCCGCCTACAACTTGGGTAGTGCCGTCAATCTGCTGTCCATTCCAATCGATGGTAGAAATCAGATTGTCCACTTTGTGGTGTGCGGCGAAAAGGACTGCTTCCCATATTTGGCCTTCTTCCAATTCTCCATCGCCATGTAATGAAAAGACAATATTTTTTTCTTTATTGAGTTTTTTAGTGAGTGCGGCGCCAATGGCTACGCTCAAGCCTTGGCCCAAGGACCCGCTGGCGATACGAACACCCGGCAAATGTTCATGTGTGGTGGGATGACCTTGAAGGCGGGAATTGAGTTTGCGGAAAGTTGCCAGTTCTTTGATGTCGAAATAGCCAGAACGTGCAAGTGTAGCATAAAAAACGGGGGAGATATGACCGTTAGATAAAACAAAAACATCTTCATTGGTGGCATCCATGTTAAACTTTGGGTTATGATCCAGAATGCTGAAATAGAGACCTGTGAGAAATTCAGTACAGCCCAATGACCCGCCAGGATGCCCGCTGGAAGCACCATTCACCATCCTTAATATATCTCTTCTGATTTGCGAGGCAATCGATTTTAATTCTGGCATAAACGTTTTATATAAGTTTTAAAAAGAGAGACAAAACTAAAGAATTTTTTTCCTATTGTTATTGGTGGTTTAACTTTTGTCATAAAGGTTTTACCCAGTTTCAGGCAATTAGGCCGAACAAGCTCTAAAATTTTGCTCTCATTGAAATATAGCTTTACCTTGCATATAATTTTAAATAAGCATAGGTATTGATTAAGTGCTGTTCATTATTTGGTACCAATCAAAACTACTTAGATGTTTGATGTTTTATTATCAATAGTTATCGCTTTTACCATTACCTTTTTGGCTATTCCTGTGATCATCAATGTGGCCGAGATGAAAAAGCTTTATGACCTACCCGATGGGGAGCGCAAATTGCACCACTCCCTGATTACGCCATTGGGAGGCATTGGTATTTTTGCAGGTTTTGTATTTGGCTGTTTGCTCACCGTTCATTTTGATCAGGCTCCAGAGTTTCAATATTTTATTGCCGCCTCGCTGATTATCTTTTTTCTTGGGTTAAAAGATGATATTCTCATTATATCCGCCATTAAAAAATTTATCGGTCAGGTATTGGCAGCTTTTATCATCATTTATTATGGTGGTGTTCAAATTAAGAGCATGCATGGCTTCTTGGGTATTACCCAGTTGCCAGAAATGTTCAGCTTGCTGCTTACCTATTTCGCTGTAATTGTGATTATCAATTCATTCAACTTGATCGATGGGATTGATGGGCTGGCGGGCTCATTGAGCATGTTGTCCTTGAGCATTCTTGGTTTTTATTTCCTGAACGTGAATTTGGTACCTTATTCTATTTTGGCATTTTCGATGGCGGGCAGCTTGATGGCCTTCCTGATTTTCAATTTTCAACCTGCTAAAATATTCATGGGGGACACCGGGTCCTTGCTTATTGGTCTTATCAATGCCATACTGGTCATTAAATTCATTAACGTAGCCAATACACCCAATGTAAAATACCCAATCAGTTCATCACCGGCAATTGGTTTTGCTTTGCTTATGATGCCATTGTTGGACACTTTGAGGGTTTTTGCCATTCGTATTTTCTATAGACGCTCTCCCTTTAGCCCAGATAGGAACCATATCCATCATTTGCTATTGGACAAAGGTCTTTCACACCGGATGATTACTATTTTATTGGTAAGCATTAATCTGGCTGTGGTAGTGCTTGTATATCTGGGCAGATCCCTCGGGTGCACTTTTCTTATTTTGTCAGTCATTGCCTTTTTCTTTGGTTTTATCGCCATTTTGTATTCAATTAGGTCCAAACCAAAATTGGTCGTGGCCAAATCTCCTTCCTTCAATCGCGAAAAGGTTGAAATCAAGCCTTCCAATATTGTTACCTTTATACAGGATTCGGTGCTGGAGCAAAAAAATTGATTCTTTTACATAAAACTGCTCATTTTAGGTTTTATGCTTTTGCTCAATTTATCTTTTAATGTAGGTTTGCATCTTTCTTAACTCAATAACTTATGTCAGAAGAATTAGCGTTTATTCTGGAAGAAGCTCAGGAATCCATGAAAAAAGGCATTAGCCATTTAGAAACGGAGCTGATCAAAATAAGAGCAGGGAAAGCGAGTCCCCAGATGTTGGATGGTTTGGTGGTTGATTATTACGGATCTAATACAGCCATCAATCAAGTAGCCAACGTGTCTGCTCTCGATGCCCGCACATTGACCATCCAGCCTTGGGAAAAAAACATGTTGCAGCCAATCGAACGGGCCATTATCAACGCCAATCTGGGGGTTACCCCGCAGAACGATGGTAATATCATCCGTCTTTTTATGCCGCCCTTAACAGAGGAAAGAAGAAAGGAATTTGTAAAAAGGGCCAATGGGGAAGGAGAGCATTCCAGGGTCGCTATCAGGAGTATCCGCCGGGATGCGATTGAAGAAATCAAAAAGCTGCAAAAGGATGGGCTAAGTGAGGATGAAGCAAAAGATGCCGAAAAGAACATGCAGGATATGACAGACAAGTATATCGCGATGATAGAAAAACACCTTGCGTCCAAGGAAAAGGAAATCATGTCGGTTTAAAAAATAGATTAAGGAACTTTGGCCTGGACTTGTATTTGCAGAAATATTTGGTTCAGGCTTTTTAATTTTAATCATACCATCATGCCATCGATCGAGCTTAAAAAAATCAGCACACGTGCGCCAAAAGATTTTGATAAAAATGAGACCAAAGAAAAACTGGACAAGATTCTGTTGGAACTGGACGATTTGCAAAATCTTTTATATGCCGAGTCAAAGCATGCCGTATTGGTCGTGATCCAAGGGATGGATGCAAGCGGTAAGGACGGCACGATTAGGAATGTGTTTGGAAAATTGAACCCACAGGGGGTATTGGTCCATTCCTTTAAAGCACCTACTGCAGAAGAGCTTTCCCACGATTTTCTATGGCGTGTGCATGCCAATGCGCCAGCCAAAGGAATGATCCAGATTTTTAACCGCTCACATTATGAAGATATACTCATTACTCGAGTGCATAAATGGTGCGATGATAAAACGGCCAGAAAAAGGATGGGTGCCATCAACGATTTTGAAGAATTGCTTACAGCGCATAACAATACCAAGATCTTAAAGTTCTATCTTCATGTTTCACCCGAAGAACAGCAAGCACGATTGCAGGAAAGGATCAAAGACCCAAAAAAGCAATGGAAATACAACGAAAATGACTTTAAAGAAGCTGCTTTATGGGATGACTACATGAATATGTATGAAGATTGTTTCGAGATTTGTAGTAAACAGCCTTGGACAATCGTACCGGCCGACCAAAACTGGTACAAGGAGTATATTGTTGCCACAACGCTCAGAGATACTTTGAAGAGTCTTGATATGCAGTATCCTGGCTTAAAACGATAGCGGAAACTTTACCCACTTACCTTGATATTAGCATAATAATTTTCTCTACTTTAGCTGCCTGTTTAAAACCATTGCAATTCATTTGTTTTACTATTTAAAAAACTAAAAACAACTATTATGGGTATGTTAAAAGAATTTAAGGACTTTGCCATGAAAGGCAATGTGGTAGACCTCGCAGTTGCCGTTATTATTGGTGGGGCTTTTGGAAAAATCATCAGCTCTCTTATAGACGATGTTATTACACCCATGATTTTAAAACCTGTATTGGATGCGGCTCATCTTAGCAATATTGCTGATTTGAAATGGGGCGCAGTGAAATACGGTAATTTTCTATCAGCCGTAATTACATTCATCATTGTTGCTTTTGTATTGTTCCTTATTATCAAGGGAATGAATGCTACCAAAAAAGCAGAAGCCGCAGCAGCGCCACCCGAACCATCCAGCACAGACAAACTGTTGATGGAGATTCGTGATGCTGTAAAAAAATAAGTTTCCCTTTAGTTTGCCAATTGATTCTTTTACTTTTGCACCCCAAAAATGCTAACGTGAAAATCAATTGGCATTTTTATTTTAAATTAAAAATTTTACCATGAAAAGAGTTTTGATGAGCTGTTTGACAGCTTTCTTTGTGCTTTCTGTTTCTGCCCAGGATAAAACCGTGCAAGACCTGAAGAATGCGGCTAGTGCTACTATTGCAAAAGATCCCAAGGATACCATCCCAAAAACTTGGAAAGTGGGTGGTCTTTTCTCGCTGAATCTTAACCAGGCACAATTGAGCAATTGGGCTGCTGGCGGTGATAATTCTTCCTTTGCGCTTACGGCATTGGTGAATGCCCATGCTTTTTATTTAAAAGGGAAACATAGTTGGGACAATACAGCCAACCTCGGTTATGGTGTGGTGAACACGACAAGCCTGGGAACAAGAAAAACAACCGATCTGATTGACCTGCTCTCCAAATATGGCTATGATGTGGGCAAGCATTGGTATATCAGCGGATTGTTCAATTTCCGCACTCAGTTTGCGCCTGGCTATGCCTACCCCAATAACACTACCAAAACATTGACCTCGGATTTGCTTGCCCCTGCTTATGTATTGTTATCCCCAGGCTTGAACTACAAACCAAACAATGATTTTTCATTCTTCATCTCACCGGCCACCGCAAGATGGGTGATTGTGAACAATGATTCACTATCGGCTGCAGGTGCTTATGGCGTGGAACCAGGAATGAAATCAAGGTTTGAATTTGGTGCCTTTGCTAGTTTGACTTACAATAAGAAAATCAGCCCCAGTGCTAGTTATGCCGGCAGGTTGGACCTGTTCTCTAATTACTTGCACAACCCACAGAATATTAGTCTATATATGACCAATATGCTAGCTGTTAAAGTAAGCAAATTTATCAGCATGAACTTGTCTGTGAATTTCGTTTATGATAATGATATCCCTACCGTAAATGCGAATGGTACACCGGGCGGTCCAAAACTGCAGGTTCAGGAATTGTTTGGTTTAGGGTTTGCGTATAAATTCTAAAATCAAAAGCTAATAAGCTGAATTAGTATGGCTTAGCAGTTTTTTGTATCATGATGCTCAGCTTATTTGCTTAAAAAATATCGGGTTTCATTCCTTACATTTGCCAATTGTAGTTTTGATTTTAAAACTGCAATTGGCATTTGATTTTTAAAAAATTTTCAGTGAGCAATACTCCTACTTCATATCAGATAAAGCTGCCTCAGTTTGAAGGACCATTTGATTTGCTTTTGTTTTTTATTGAGCGTGATGAACTGGATATTTATAATGTGCCGATCAATAAGATCATACAGGATTTCCTGCATTTTATTCATGAGCAGGAAAGCATGAATATTGAGTTGTCAAGCGAATTCATCCTATTTGTTTCCACGCTGATGCGCATCAAGGCAAAAATGTTGCTGCCCAGAAAAGAACTGGATGAACAGGGGAACGAGATTGACCCGCGCCAAGAACTGATTGATAAACTGCTTGAATACAAAAGGTATAAGGAAGCTTCTGCAAGAATGGCCGAAATGGAGGAAATTCGTATGTTGATGGTCAAAAGGGGCAACCTGCAAAAGGAGTTGTCGCATATTGGGGAAGAGAGTGGCGAAGGGACTGAAATCCAGAATATCACTTTGTTTAAATTGATGAAGGCCTTTGAGCGGGTGATACAGAAATTGGAAGAAAGGCATCATAAGCCAGTGCACACCGTGGTTCAATATGAGTACACTATGGAGGATAGCCGGGCGCATATGCTGCGCATGGTTGAAAAAGAAAAATTGGTGCCTTTCGAAAAAATGTTCTCTATCTGCGAGAACCGCATACATGCGATATTTCTTTTCCTTTCAATGCTCGAGCTGATTCAACTGCGCTATATGAACATTATGGTGGGCGAGGGAATGAACAATTTTATACTTGAGTTTAATGAAAACCGCCCACCGGATGAGGAACTCAATCTTAATACTATTTCACACTAAAACACTTTATTGATTCTGCTCTTTATATTGAACAGTCCTGAGTTAATCAATAAGTGATTGTGGATTACAACAATGGAAAACGGACTTTATTGGATTGGTGATTCTCCTTTATGTCCATTTCCCATCGGGAATTTAAATATAATTTCTCCTTGTTAGCTCTACTTTTCAAATACCAGCATCGGGTATTCGCCTTTTAACCCACAGTTCTCGGGATTTTTTTCTTCAAGCTGATAGATTCTATCTAATATTTTTTTACCTCCAAGCCATGGATGTATATACGCTTTCATGAAAGGAACGCTTATTGAACGCCATACTTTTAGCTGGAAGGGTGGGAGATTGTTTTTGAAATATGTATAATCATGCGCATAAAAATAGAGCATCTTGCTTTGAGCAGGCATTCCACCAACCTTGTGAAATAGGCCCATTATCCGGTTTTTGATATAAACCGCACCACGGAAAGGGAGCAGCCAGAAATTCATCCAAGGGGAATGTTTGTACCAATCATACACCACAACTCCCTTGCCCTTCACACTCAGCAAGCGATACAGTTCTTTGATGGCTAATGCTTGCTCATCTTTGGGTATATGATAAATGGTATTGAGTGAAACAAACCCGTCCATCACATTATCCTTGAAAGGCATGTTGGTCATATCGCAAAGCACACATAAAGACTTGTCGCCAAGTTTCTTTTTTACTTCTCGCAGCGCCTGAAATGATAAGTCTACACATACTCGATATTTGAAGTTTTCGGAGTACTGTAAATAGTCGTCATATTGTAATGCCCCCGAAGCAGCGTCCAGCATATATTTCCCACTTGGGTTGAGAAAACGGCTAACCCGATCATGGCATTTTTTTAGGTATTCTTTTGATACATCCCGAAGGTCCTCAAATATAACGGCATCCTCATAGTTGCCAGCTTCATCGGTGAACCAACCCCGGTTGTTATAAAAATCCTGTACCAATTTTTTTTCGTCGCTTATACTGTTTTGGGCAAGATTGCCTTTTTGCTTTACCAAGGCAAGATCCTTCCTTAATAAAATAATATCGTTTATGATGGGATAAATATAATTACCGTCGTCTGAAACTAGGGCTTTTTCAAGGGTTCCCTTAAAAGGGTTGCCATCTGCCTGAAAAATCTCGCCAGTCTCAATTTTTTGATTTAGGTCTTTGATCGTTGCATCTTCTGCTGCATGTAAATTTGATCCGCTGCTGGGGCATTTAAGAATTTCTATCCATTCCATAAAGCTTATTTATGAGTAGTTTTAAATGTTTTATACAACGTAAAAACGTTGGTGTTTATGATTTTCTGTTGGTTTTAAATTAATGAGGTGTTTTTAATTGTTTCAAGTTATCCATATCGATATATTGGATTGAACTGAACTGACACCCAATTTTGCAAAGAACAGAGCTTCATCGCAAGGTGTTATTTCGATAAAATGCAATCATGAATGCTTGGGTACGAATATATATAAATGTTTCCCTTAAAAATAGTTTTCAAAGGTTAATATTTGCTTCGCATGTTATTCGAACGATTTTAAAAAGAAAAAGGCTTTAATGGTAGTTTGAACTAGGTATAAAAGGGGGTTCTTACCAATTTATGTATAAATGCAGCATTTTATTGGTATATCCACATCAATATGGGTTTGGTGCTACTATCTATGAGGGGTTGAAGTTTACTCAAGAACAAATGCGATACCATTGGGCAACCAAGGCTGTTACAGATAGGATAAGGATATGTTTCTTTATCTGGCACACAAGTATAGGCGTGTAGCACGATGTTCCGGGCAAAAGAGTTGCTATTGCTGCTATCAAGACCATATAATTTATAAGCTTTGCCAAACCTGCCTTTATAAGGAGTTCCAATTTTATATTTGCCCAAGGCGGTGCATCCGCTTTCTTTGGTATTGGAAAAAATAGGGGAAAGGCTGAACATTTTCCTTCCAGCACCATGAGCTACCAGTCCCATTTTCACAATGGAATCTTTTAGTAAGTCATAAACAAAAAATCGGTTTTTGCCAGATGGGACTTTCATGTCTACCAAAAACACATATTGTTTGTTGAAGCCTTTTTCTTTTTCGAATTGTTTTATCTCCGCTGCTTTTTTTCTGACCTCACCAAGCTCTTTTTTTTCAAGGTTATTTGAGCGTACTTGATTTTTTGTAATAGTCTTTGAAAAGCCTTTATAATAATAAAGCCCCGTAAGGGTCAATGCCAATAATAATAGTATTATTAGGGAAAGCGAAAAATATTTGAGCCATTTCATGTTTTAAGGTTGAGCAACTATAACGATGCTGATCATTTCTGCTTCCATAAAATTTTATTAAAACAAGTGTTAAAGAAAATGGAAAACATTGCATAGCAATTTTAGTAGTCCCGAAAGTGGGAAATAGGAAAAATGAATATATGGGCGCAACGGGTAGGTATAACCGAAGCAAAGAATAGGTTGATTGAATTCCATTCAATAGTCATACTGTTTTCTTATCTTCAATTCTAAAGAATTAAATATGACAACTCCCGCTTCCCCTCATTTGTCACGCAGATTGGGGCCTGTCATGCTTTGGGGGCTTGGTGTTGGCTATGTGATTTCAGGTATGTATTTCGGATGGAACCTTGGGTTGGCAGAAGGAGGCACTTACGGACTTGCCATTGCAACGTTATTCAGCATTATACTTTATGTGACTTTTACTTTTTCTTATACCGAATTGGCATGTGCCATCCCCAAAGCCGGAGGGGTATTTGATTATGCCACAAGGGCATTGGGTATAGAGGCAGGCTTTATGGCTGGCATTGCTCAGATTATTGAATTTGTGTTTGCACCAACAGCTATTGCTGCAGCGATTGGCGCTTATTTTCATATATTTTTTCCTCAGCTCAGCATAGATTCTATAGCCATAGCCGCCTATCTTATTTTCACTGGTTTGAATATTTATGGGGTAAGGGCTGCAGCCATTTTTGAGTTGGTGATTACGGTATTTGCCGTGTTCGAGCTATTACTTTTTGCCGGCATCACATTTCCTCATTTTAAAATGGCCAACCTGCAACAGCATGCCTTCCCACATGGGTGGGTAGGCGTTTGGGCAGCTATCCCATTTGCCATTTGGTTTTTTCTAGGCTTGGAAGGCGTGGCCAATGTGGCCGAGGAAACCATCAACCCGCAGCGCAATGTGCTTCGTGGGTTTGGCTCGGCCCTACTCACGCTAATCGTGCTTTGTATCCTTGTTTTTCTTTCTTCCATCGGTGTTGCCGGGTGGGAAGCCATCGTTTACCCATCACCGGGAGCGACGCCCTCCGATTCCCCATTGCCTTTGGCGCTGTCAAGAATAACTGGTGACAGTGGGTTGCTATACCATTTGCTCATCAGTATTGGGCTCATGGGTCTGATTGCTTCTTTTCATGGAATTATACTGGCCGCTGGCAGGGCCACTTTTGAGTTTGGTCGGGTAGGGCATATTCCTAAAATCTTTGGAAACGTGCATAAAAAATTCAAAACGCCTGCCAATGCGTTGCTGATTAATATGGTTATCGGAATCATTGCCCTTCTCTCTGGGAAGACGGGAGAAATTATTACTATTTCTGTATTAGGCGCATTGACTTTATACATTATTGCCATGCTGAGCATGCTTGCATTAAGAAAGAAAGAACCTGAACTGGAAAGACCATTCAAAGTGCCTTTTTACCCTTATTTCCCCATCATTGCGTTGGTAGTGGCTTCGGTTTGCTTTATTGCCATGGTCACGCTGAACCTATTTCTTTCACTCATTTATTTTGTATTACTGGTACTATCCTATATTTGGTTTCATTTTTTTGTAAAAAAAAATAAAGATGCGGCAGATACAATCGCTTGATGAATTGCTCCGGCAATTGACCGATCAGAATACCGAAAAAGTTAAATTGGCCATCGTAGATGTGGATGGCATTTTGCGTGGCAAGATGGTCAGTTTTGAAAAGTTCAAATCTATTGCAGAAAAAGGTTTCGGTTTTTGTGATGTGGTTTTTGGTTGGGATGCGAACGATATAGCTTATGACAATGCAAAAATAACGGGCTGGCATACCGGATATCCCGATGCCAATGCCGTTATCGACCTCAGCAGTTTTAGACAGGTGCCATGGGAAAATGGGCTTCCTTTTTTTCTGGCTGATTTTCGAGATCCCAAGGGGAAAGATCTTCCAGCCTGCCCAAGGTCTTTGTTGAAAAAAGTGGACAAACAAGCTAGGGATGCAGGGTATATCCCTTTTTTCTCTCAGGAATTTGAGTGGTTCAATTTTGTGGACAATAACGATGAACTCTATGCCAATAAATTTCGCGATCCGAAACCCATGACCAATGGGATGTTTGGGTATTCTATTTTGCGGGCTTCTCAGAAAAGCGATTTTTTTCATGACTTGTTCGATTCTCTAAAAAAATTCGATGTGCCGTTGGAAGGGATTCATACAGAAACAGGTCCCGGCGTGTATGAAGCTGCTATTTTGTATAGTGAAATTTTGGAAGCAGCAGACCGTGCAGTGCTTTTTAAAAGCGGGGTAAAAGAAATTGCACACCGTCATGGATTGATAGCAAGCTTTATGGCTAAATGGAACGAAAACCTACCAGGATGCAGTGGTCATGTGCATCAGAGTCTTTGGTCGGCAGATGGGCAACAGAATTTGTTTTATGATAAAAAATCAAAAACAAATATGAGCCCTTTATTGGAAAGCTATATTGCTGGTCAGTTACATTGCCTCCCCTATATTCTGCCAATGTATGCACCAACGATTAATAGTTATAAACGTTTGGTCGAGGGGGCATGGGCTCCCACTACCTTAACCTGGGCGATTGATAACCGTACCACTGCATTACGTGTATTGCCAGCAGGCGCGTCTTCGGCCAGATTGGAAACCCGGGTGGTAGGCTCCGACTCCAACCCTTACTTGGCCATGGCGGGTTGCCTTGCTTCTGGATTATATGGGATTAAAAACAAACTAAAACTCAAAACCGCTGCTACTATCGGTAATGGATATGCGGATAAGAAAAATGGGCTGTTGCCGAAAAACCTTTGGGATGCAACCCAGGCCATGAAAACTTCATCTATAGCAGCAGCACTTTTCGGAAAAGATTTTGTGGAACATTTTACGGCTACCCGCGAATGGGAATGGAGGCAATTTGCTAAAGTGGTTACCGATTGGGAATTGAAAAGATATTTCGAGATTATTTAGCGGATAATACCATTATTGTTTCGATAGTATTATGGTATAAATGGCCGATTCATTGAAAGTGGCAGGCATGCCAGACACATTACCTGATGTAGTGTTGTTCAAATGAGCGGTCAGTGTTAAGATATTCCCATTGATATTAAATTTAAATCCTGAAACCATTGCTTGGGAAACGGCTTCTGGCAAATTTGCCGGGCTTAGAATGCCCCCTCCATTAAAGGATATGGAATCAACCGTTATAACTTTGAAAGGATTTGAGCTGTTTGTCGGGTTGAACACTTTTGAAAAAGCTGCATAAAAAGTATCTACCAATACTTTGTTTTGATAGTTTTCATAAAAAACATCTGTAGATACCGTATAACCAATATTAGTAATAGTTGCAGTACCATTGGAAAAATTGACAAGCCCTGTATTATCGGATGATGTATACTCAGCAGAGGTGATATCGGTGAGCACTATCCCCAGATTAGTATATTGCGAAATGACTTGTGTTTCTGCATTCAACGAAACCAAAGCCCAAGTGCCAGTCAAAGAAGCATTTTGACTTTTGATGCTATTTTTTTGACATGAAATGAAAATGACAATCCCTGCTATAAGAAATGGTAATAATCCTTTTTTCATAAGTGTTCGGCTTTTAAGTCCCGAAAAATCTTATAACGTACAACATTACGAAATGTTTTGCTGCATGCATTGGAGCCCAAATGAATATGGCCCACTTTAGTGAGCCATATCCATTTGGTGAGTCCGAATTATTATTTTAGCCCATATTTATGCATATACCTTTCATACAATTGGGTTTGTTTGTTTTGGAGGCTTACTTCCCTTCCTTGGATGATTGCATTGCTGATGATGCTGCTGCGCATATCAAGTATATCACCCTCGCTGATGATGATATTGGCATCTTTGCCTACTTCAATTGAACCGGTACGGTCATCAATCCCCAAAACTTTCGCTGCGTTCAGGGTTATGGCTTCTAGTGCTTCTTCTTTGGTAAGTCCATAAGCGGCCGCTGTGCCTGCTTCGAACATCAGGTTGCGGAATCGGCTTTCCTCATGCGAATCATTAATGGCAAACAGTACACCTGCTTTTTGTAATTGGGATGGTGTTTTATAAGGCTGGTCAAAATCATCATCTACTGTTGCAGGCAGTTCATGCATTTGTTCCAGTATCACCGCAATATGGTTTTGCTTGAGCAGGTCTGCAATGAGGAAACTTTCACTGCCGCCAACTATCACCACATCAAACCCAAATTCTTTTACAAAATCGATTGCGACCAGCATTTGTTTTACTTGGTTGGCATGTACAAATAGTTTTTGTTTTTTATCAAACAAACCTCTTACGGCTTCAAATTTTAGGTTGGTCTGTTGGTGTGTGGGTTCTTCCAGATAAGCATTTGCCTGTCTGAAAAAAGATTTTAGTTGGTCCACTTTCTCAAGCGCCTGTTTTACCGGATCACTAGGATCTTGTGGTAAGCCAAAGTACATAGCAAAGCGGTTTGGAATATTGATAAAACTGGGCATATTCAAATGAATAGCGCCATCCACTTTATAAGCCGCATCCTCCCAATTCCACGCATCGGTTTGTACAACCGAAGAAGACCCGCTAATGCTGCCCCCTTGCGGCGTAACGCTTGCCAGTAAGATGCCGTTGGCTCTTAATGTGCCAATGATTTTAGAGTCAGTATTGTATGCAACAATGGAACGTATATTAGGGTTCAGGTCGCCCAGTTCCTGATAGTCATTGGAACCGCGGACCCCGTTCGCAATTTCCTGTAGTCCCAGGTTCGTTTCTGCCAAGATCAATCCCGGATATACTTGTTTGCCCTTAGCATCTATAAGTTTGGAATGGTTCTGGTCAATGGCAATATTTTGCCCAACCTGAATAATCTTGCCATTGTTTACTTCAATGGTTGCATTTTCAATTACCTGCCCATTGCCCACATGTACAGTGCCGTTGGTGATATACAATTTCCCATTGTAGGGTTGGGTAGGGTACACATCGTCCTGTGCAAAAGAGATGAGTGTGATGCATATTGCAGTAAATAGGGTTGTTATATTTTTCATTTTATTTTTTTTTGTTGGGGTAAGATGAAACACAAACTATTTTTCGATAAGGTTGTCGTCATTCAGTTCCAGGGTGATCAGCCCATTGTGCCGTTCATGATCACCACAACCTAAGAGTATTTGAAAACTGGGACTGGCCGGTCGAGTAGGGCCGCCAGATTTTTTCTCAGACAGCATTTTTTGCACAAGCCTGTTTCTTTCTTCTGAAATATATTTGCGATGATCAAGATCTTTTTGTGTATCGAAATAAATAGTGCCATCTACCATGGTCACCAAGGGTTTTGCGTATATGCTTAATGGGTTGTCGCTCCATAAAACCAGATCCGCATCCTTGCCTACTTTAATGCTCCCAACGCGGTCGCTTACATGTAGTGCTTTTGCAGGGTTCAGGGTCACCATTTTCCAGGCATCTTCTTCACTCATGCCACCATATTTTACACTTTTAGCTGCTTCTTGGTTAAGGCGTCTTGCTTGCTCCGCATCGTCTGAGTTGATACATACATTCAACCCCACTTTTTGCATGATGGTCGCATTATAAGCAATGGCATCTTGCACTTCCATTTTATATGCCCACCAGTCGGAGAATGTGGACGCACTGGATCCATGCTCTTTCATTTTGTCGGCAACCTTATAACCTTCCAGTATATGCGTAAAAGTGTTTACTTTAAAACCAAAACGATCCGCAACCCTGATCAGGTCGGTGATTTCGCTTTGAACGTAAGAGTGGCAGGTAATAAATCTTTTTTTGTTCAGGATTTCCACAAGAGCATCCAGTTCAAGGTCTCTTCTAACAACCATGCGCTTTGCCCCTTTCTTTTTATTATTGGCTTCTGCTTTTGCCCATTCGTTTTCATAATCCTTTGCACGGGTAAATGCATCTACGAGCACTTGGTCAACACCCATTCTGGTATCCGGGAAACGGTTATTGTTTTGGGAAGTAGTGCGTTTCACATTTTCGCCCAAGGCAAATTTTATAAAGGGATCCCAGTTTTTGAATTTGATCCCTTCATCATCCTGGCCCCAGCGTAGTTTGATCAATTGGGTTTGGCCGCCAATGGTGTTGGCCGATCCATGAAGGATATGCGAAGAAGTAACCCCACCAGCAAGCTGCCGATAAATATTTGGATCTTCAGGGTTTAGGTTGTCTGCTATCCGCACTTCGGAGGTCACTGATTGTCCACCTTCATTGATGGAGGCCGCCGCAATATGCGAATGTTCATCAATAATGCCAGCGGTTAAGGATTTGCCAGTGCCATCTATCGTTTTGGCAGAGGGCTCAGATAGGTTTTTTCCAATCTGAGCAATCTTGCCATTTTTTACCAGCACATCGGTATTTGCCAATCGGCCTTCCTGTTCATTGGTCCATACGGTTGCATTTTTTATCAAGATGGTTTCTTGCTTTGGTAATTCTTCCCAACCATAACCACTGAAGGGGTAGAGCACTTTACCTAGTGTTAGCACCATTTTTTTCTTTTCGCTGTCAATTGCTGGGGCTGCCGCTTTTACAAAATTAGCAACCCATGTTAAGGGATTGCCCAAGGTGTCTTCACCGGTGCCGCTCCAAGTGCTTCCATTGGCCACACCACTCAACAGAATGTAGGGGCCTGTTTTAGTGTCACTACCAGGCTTTCTTTTTTCGGAGGGAGCATGAGCGGTGCTATCGTGTGGTATTGACTTTTTTACCGTAGTTGGGGAAAAACTCATTTTCACCATTTTCCCATCATAATTAAACTTGCTTGTCAATGTATCTTTTGAAATGAGGCTCGCACTGTTGGCCGATTTTACATTTAGTGTATAGGTAGTAGGTCCGCTTGTTGTATTCAGTGTTAGACTGTAAGTACCTTTGATATTATTCCATTCTTCTTCATTTACCCCATACTTTTTTCCCTGCACCCAGTTTTGGAGAATTACTGTTTTCTCATTAAAGATGGGACCATTGGTGATTAGGAAATTTGCCAGTTTGCCAGGATCCAAACTGCCCACTTTGTCATACACGCCCAATAAGGTGGCAGGGGTTTTCGTCAAGGCATCAAATGCTCTGGCTTCACTCAACCCATAATCAAAAGCTTTGCGAAGGTTGGGGATGAACTGCTTTGGGTCTTTTAGATCGGCGGTAGTCAAACAGAAAGGGATACCCGCTTTTTCAAAACTGGCAGGATTGGTGGGTGCTAGTTCCCAATGCTTCATAACTGCTAAGGACACAAACCTGGCATCATTGGGGTCTTCCAAATCCATGGCTAGGGGATAATTGAGCGATAATATATAAGCATCTTTTGTGGCGGCAATATCTTCAATACGTTGGTACTCGTTGCCACCAGCCTTGATAATATATTGTACGCCGAATTCCTTTCCAATACGGTCGGCTCGCAGATCGTTCCATTTATCATTGGCTTCAAAAATCTGAGGTAGGTTTTGGTTTTCGAGCCATGATTGCAAGCTGATATTGACGCCTTCTTTGTTGGGTTTACTTTTGTACCACTGCGCATCTAAATAGGTTTGTCTCAACAAAGCAATTACACCCATAAGAGAGGATGGGTAGCTTTGGGTAGAAGTTCCTTTGCTGAAAGAATAATGGGCAGAGGCCTTTTCCTTTATTACTACCAGATTTTCTTTGTCGTCCGCAAGGCTTACAAAAACACCCGTGCCGCGGGCAATGCCATCTTTCTGATGTGTGAGTACGGAGCCAAAGCCGATATCACGAAGTGGTTTTGCCTTGGAATCATCCACGCTGAATATTTTAGATCCATTGGTTTCTGGTTTGATGGCCTGGTTCCAGCCATAAGCACCTTTGGTATTTGAATTAAACTGTGCAGGAGCACGATAATCGAAACCGCCTCTTTGCCTTTCGGGTATCGGGATTCCGTAATCACTATAGATATCAATAAAAGATGGATAGATATATTTGCCACTGCAATCAACCACCACTGCTCCTTTGGGGATGGTTGTATGATTATCCACCGCAATAATTTTACCTTCACTGATTAGCAGTGTTGCATCTGAAAGCGTAGCCTGCCCGTCCTTTACAATGGTAGCATGCGTAAATGCATAGGTGCCGGTTCTTGGGTCGGCCACCCCATTGATAGGGAAACTAGGTTGTGCAAAGGTTGGATGCGTGATCAGGAAAAGCAAAACAAGGGAAGCCCATTTTCTACTGGCTGCCGATAGGAGATTTCTCATGTGCGTTTGTTTTAGTTGGAGTGAAAATAGATACCGAATTTACCGAAATAGAGTAATTTCGGCTTCATAATAGTATTAACGGCAATTTTTTTTGATGAATATATGCTCCTATATCGACCACACGATTCTGAAGCCGGCAACCCTTCATGCCGATATCCAGCGTTTATGTGAAGAAGCCACCAGTTATCATTTCGCAGCGGTATGTGTGCCACCGCCCTTTGTGAAAGAGGCAAAAAAATTAACGGAACAAAGCAATGTGAAAGTGGCCACGGTTATCGGCTTCCCATTTGGCTATTCCGCTATTGAGTCGAAAATTGCGGAAATTGTATTGGCCACAGTGGATGGGGTGGATGAACTGGATATGGTGATCAATATTACTGCATTAAAGAACCGCGACTGGCAATACCTTGCCAATGAGATCAACGCCATACGTCCCTTTGTTGAAAACAAGAACAAAGTATTAAAAGTGATTATCGAAAGCGGGATATTGACTGAAGACGAAATTGTGCGCTGTTGTTCTTTTTATGCAGCCGCTGGTGCCGATTATATCAAAACCTCTACGGGCTATGCTGAGAAAGGAGCTACAGTAGAAGCTGTGGCACTGATGAAAAAGAGTTTGCCAGACTCCGTAAAAATAAAGGCCTCTGGCGGAATCAAAACCTATGAATTTGCCATGCAATTGATTGAGGCCGGTGCCAGTAGACTGGGATGCAGCGCCAGCCTTAATATTGTAAAAGGACAAACTTCGGAAGAAGAAGATTTGGGGATTGCTTATTAATGAGACCGATTATGAAAAAAGTATTTATTCTTGTTTTTCTTTTTAGTGTAGATAGATCATTTGCACAAACGGATAGTGGGGTTGTAGTGGTACATAAGGACCCGCGAGTGGATCTATTAATCAAAAAGCAGATACAGATCAACGATATCACGACCAGGGATAGCCGTAGAAATGTGGCAGGTTTTCGCATCTTGGTTATTTCTTCAAACGACCGAAATAAAGTGTTTAGTGCTAAGGCAAAAATTTATCAGCAATACCCAGAACTGAAGCCTTATATTTTATATTTACCACCCAATTATAAATTGAAAGTGGGAAATTTCAAAACCCAGGAAGAAGCGCAGCCTTATTTTGATCGGCTATTGAAACTGTATCCTACGGGGGTTTATATTATTCATGATATGATAGAAGTAAAACCGGAGAAAGCTACAGATAATTGACTTTAGGTTGTTTTTTGCAAAAGCATGATGCATGGATATAGGCATCCTGCATTCAAATGAGTTTTCCTATTTTGAGCCCCAAATCAAACATTATTCATTCTCACAACCAGCCATATTATCTCCGTCTTGTATTTTATGAATACCTATTAGCTGCTGCCGTTTGGGTGTTTGTTATTGGTCATGCGTTTACAATGCCCATAACCCACGACGAGGCATATTCTTTTTTCTTGGTCAAAACAAATTATTATAGGGCAATGCCGGGCAGCGCCAACACCCATTGGCTGAACAGCTTTTTTATGAAATTGTTTAGTCTTTTTTGGGGTGATGCCCCGGGCTTGTTGCGTTTGCATTCTGTGCTGGCATTCCCCTTCTTTGCAATGGCAATCATTCGACTTTCTGATTTTAAGGGGAAATGGTTCTTGGGATTGTTCTTTTTTTGTTTGGTTATATTTAATCCATATATCATCGATTTTTTTTCACTGGCAAGGGGCTATGGATTGGCACTAACTTTTCAAGCTTGGCTGTTGGTTTATTTTATTCGGGCTGCCAATGCTGAAGATTTTCAATATCGGGATTGGCTACATGTTTTGATATTGAGCAGTTTTATGCTTGCCTCCAATCTTTCCTATTTATATTCTGTATTGGGAATTGCCTCTTTTTTTGCGGTTAGGGCTTTTGTTTTTCCAGGCTCGGGCTATTCAATAAAATCAAAGCAAGTAAAAACAATATTGGGACTTTTTTCTTTACTTGTTTTTTTCTGTATCTGTGATTTACTGTTCATAAAATATTATGGTAAGGATTTGGAATTTGGTGGCGACAGTGAATTTCTTCAATCCCTTTTTGGTTCGGTATGGAAGGGCAGTCTCTATTTTTACGATGCAGCCTTATTGGAAACAATACTAATTTATGGTTCCTTTTTATTATTGATTGTATCAGCCATATTTTTTTGTTACCAATGGTATGCAAAACAAAAGCTCAATAAAGGACAACTGTTAATGATTGTAGTGCTATCCATTTTATTATTGAATCTGGTTTTCCATTTTGCTTTCAATACTCCATTTTTATATGGGCGCACCGCGCTCCAATGGTATGTGCCAGGCATACTAATGATAGTTTTGCTTATGAATGAATGGCTGAAATCAATGGAAAATATATTGCTGCCTTCACTTGGTATGTTTGCTTGTGGCCTGATTGTTTTCCATTTTGCGATGCAAGCGAGACTCGGTTATTGTTTTGAATGGCGCAACCAAGCCGAAACAGACCGTCTGATGAAAGTGATTAAGCAAGTGCAGCCAAAAAATATGGCTATTGGAAATTATGGTGTGTATGCAAACTATTATAAGTTGCTGGATGCGGATTTGGCAAAGCTGCCAATAAAAGACCTGGTTGAGTCAAAACTGGTCGACTGTAATCCCCAAACCATGAAAGAGCTTGAGCAGTTCGATTATATAGCTCCATTATCTGCTTCTACGATTGATTGCTTGAAAAAAGCAGGAATCCCTTTTTTGATTGTGTGGGAAAGCAAGCTGAGTAATGAAAAACTCATCAAATTGCATTAAAAAAGTGAACGGAGATTGTTGCTTGCCCCTTTGCTTGTTTTGGATTTGCATTGAATCTGTCTTTGCGCTCCACTAAACAATGGTTATTTTTGATAGCTCATTCCAGCTACATGATAAAAGAAAAAATAAAACAGCTCGCTAAGCAATCCGCTCCTGAATTTGTTGCTATCAGGCAATATATCCACGCACATCCTGAACTGAGTTATAAAGAGTTTGAAACTTCCAAACTGATACAGCAGAAGCTAACGGAAATGACTATCCCTTTTGAAATAAAAGCTACCACAGGCGTGGTTGGTCTGATTAAAGGGAAAAACCCCGAAAGGAGGGTCGTCGCACTTCGGGCAGATATGGACGCGCTGCCAATCAAGGAAGAAAATGATATACCTTATCGATCCTTGAATGAGGGCATCATGCATGCTTGTGGTCATGATGTACATACTTCTATTTTGTTGGGTGCTGCAAAGGTTTTGAATGAAATAAAAAATGATTTTGAAGGCACCATCAAACTGATATTTCAGCCCGGTGAAGAAAGAAACCCCGGAGGGGCAAGCCTACTGATCAAAGAAGGCGTATTGGAAAACCCCAAACCCCAGGCTATTTTTGGTTTGCATGTACATCCCGGTTTGCCTGTTGGTAAGCTGAGTTTTAGGAGTGGGGTGGTCATGGCCAGTGCAGATGAGATATATATTACTGTGAAAGGGCCGGGTGGTCATGCTGCAGCGCCGCATACCACGGTGGATACGGTATTGATTGCCTCCCAACTGGTCGTTTCCTTGCAACAGATCATTAGTAGGAACAGAAATCCTTTCTCTCCTTCTGTATTGTCGATCACTTCTTTTCAAGGTGGGTTTACAACCAATGTGATCCCCAGCGAGGTGAAATTGATGGGCACTTTTCGTGCGATGGATGAAGATTGGCGTTTCAAGGCTCACGAACTTATTCGAAAGGAAGCCATTGGTTTGGTGGAGAGCATGGGTGCTTCCATTGACCTACACATTGACGTTGGTTATCCCGTAGTATTGAACAATGAAAAATTGAATGCATTGGCGGTAACCCAAGCTGAAACATTCATGGGCAAAGAAAATATTTCCGAAACGGAAATGCGCATGGGTGCTGAAGATTTTGGTTATTATACGCATCTCATTCCCGGTTGTTTTTATCGGCTCGGGGTAATGAATACCGAGAAGGGGATTCTTTCTGGTGTGCATACACCCACCTTTAATATTGATGAATCCGCCATTGAAATAGGTATGGGCATGATGGCTTGGTTGGGAGCTACAGTGACCACCTGATTCAAATCCATATGATATCGTTTGCATTTTTGTACTTTTGTTGCCGCTCTATTCTACTGCGTAGATTCATGATGTTCAGTTTGCCTATAACAACACTGATTGTAAAGCTGTAAATAAAGTTGCGCAAGTAGGTTATCTAAAACTCTTGTATGCTAAAAAAAAAGGAATTAAGAAGAGAACAGGCGCTGGAATACCACTCAAAAGGAAGGCCTGGAAAAATTGAAGTAATACCAACCAAAGAAGCAAAAACACAAAGAGATCTTTCACTTGCCTATTCTCCCGGCGTTGCAGAGCCCTGCAAAGAAATTCATGAAAATATAGAGAACGTATATAAGTACACCGCCAAGGGAAACCTGGTTGCGGTCATCAGTAATGGTACGGCTGTACTGGGTTTGGGCGATATAGGCCCCGAAGCGGGAAAGCCTGTGATGGAAGGCAAAGGCGTGTTGTTTAAAATTTTTGCCGACATCGATGTGTTCGATATCGAGATCAATGAAAAAGACCCTGAAAAATTTGTACAGATTGTAAAGTCATTGGAGCCCACTTTTGGCGGCATCAACTTAGAGGATATCAAAGCTCCCGAATGTTTTTATATTGAAACCAAACTAAAGGAACTGTTGAAGATCCCTGTGATGCACGATGACCAGCACGGAACGGCAATCATCAGCAGTGCGGCTTTGCTCAATGCGCTGGAACTGCAAAAGAAAAAAATTGACAAAGTAAAATTTGTGGTGAATGGCGCGGGTGCTGCTGCGATGGCCTGCTCCCGGCTATATGTAGCACTTGGTGCAAAACACGAAAACTTTGTAATGTTCGATCGCAAAGGAGTGGTGCATTCACAACGTGAAGGCTTGGATGAAGAAAAGAAAAAATTTGCCACCACAACCAATACCTCACTCAGTTTGCTAGAAGCCATGAAGGATGCCGATGTTTTTATTGGCTTGAGTGCGGGCAATACCGTTACCGAAGAAATGGTGAAAGCGATGGCCAAGAACCCAATCGTTTTTGCGATGGCCAATCCCGATCCTGAAATCAGCTATGAGGCCGCAACCAATGCCCGTAAGGATGTGATCATGGCTACCGGTAGAAGCGATTATCCCAACCAAGTGAATAATGTACTTGGCTTCCCCTTTATTTTTCGTGGTGCGCTCGATGTTCGTGCCACGCAGATCAATGAGGCAATGAAAATGGCTGCCGTAAAGGCTTTGGCAGAACTGGCCAAAAGCCCCGTGCCAGATATGGTGAATATGGCCTACAATGAAAAAACCATTTCATTCGGCCCTGAATATATTATTCCCAAACCACTGGATCCCCGACTGCTCTCGACCGTTGCCCCGGCAGTGGCAAAAGCCGCGATGGAAAGTGGGGTGGCACAAATCCAAATTACTAATTGGGATCATTATGTGATTGCCCTTAATAAAAGATTGGGCCTCGATAACCAATTGATCCGGGTACTTGGCAACAAAGCTCGCAGAGAGCCAAAACGTATTGTATTTGCAGAGGCTGATAATGTGAAGATTTTAAAGACGGCTCAAATTGTTTATGATGAAGGAATGGCCTTTCCGATTCTCTTGGGAAATGAAAACAAAATCCGGAGCATTGCCGACGAAAACCATATTGATATTGAAGATATACCCATCATAGACCCAAGGGGCGACGATCAGGAAGAAAAAAGAAAACATTTTGCTGATATCTTCTTTCAAAAAAGACAACGTAGGGGTTTTAACAAGTACGAATCTTACAAGATCATGCGCGACCGAAACCATTTTGGTTGCATGATGGTGGAGACAGGAGAAGCGGATGCCATGATCTCAGGTCTTACCAGAAATTATCCCGATGCCATCCGACCAGCCATTCAGATTATTGGCACCGAGGAAGGCGTTAAAAAAATGGCCGGCATGTACCTGTTGCTCACCAAGCGGGGACCATTGTTCATGGCGGATACTACAGTTAATTTTAACCCAACTGCCGAGGAACTGGCCGATATCACTTTGATGGTAGCCAAGGAAGTAAGGCATTTTGGTATCATCCCACGCATTGCCATGCTCAGCTATTCCAATTTTGGTACCAGCAATTCGCCAGAAGCGAGGTTGGTGGCAGAGGCTACCAAAATTGTTAAACAAAGCAACCCAAGCTTGATCGTTGATGGCGAAATGCAGGCCAGCTTGGCTTTTAGTAATGATATTCTAAAGGAAAACTATCCTTTCAGTTCCTTGGTGGACCAAGAAGTGAACACGTTGATATTTCCCAATCTGGCTGCAGGCAATGTGGCCTATAATTTATTGAAGGAGGTGGGCGATGCGGATGCGGTGGGCCCCATATTGCTTGGACTTAAAAAGCCAGTGCATGTGCTGCAGCTTGGTTCGTCCGTTCGAAGCATCTATAATATGTGCTTGGTTGCGGTGATCGATGCACAGATTAAATGCAAGAATGCACCAGATGAAGCTTTCAAAAAATCAAGCTGGTGGAAAAAACTGAAAAGAAAAGAGGGTTGATGCGGACTGGTTCAATAATAAATCTGTGCAAACGATACTGAATCTAGAATACAAAATCCCTCAGCTAGCCAGAAAATTGTATTTTCAATTTAATTTGACACTGACCTGATTTCCCGCTTATGACGTTTTTTACAGAATTTGGCCGTTACCTTTTGATGTTCAAGGGCATGTTCACCCGACCTGAGAACGGGAAAATGTATTGGAAGGAGTTCATGCACCAATGTTCCGAGATCGGTATTGGTTCCTTAGGCATCGTGATCATTATTTCCATCTTCATGGGCGCGGTGTCCACACTGCAAACCGCTTATCAATTGGTAAGCCCCTTCATTCCCATATCTACCATTGCGCAGATTGTTCGCGACACCGTTATTCTGGAGTTCGCACCCACTTTGGTTTGTATTGTACTGGCCGGTGTGGTGGGCAGTAAAATTGCGAGCGAACTTGGCAATATGCGGGTGAGCGAGCAGATCGATGCTCTGGAGATCATGGGCATCAATACCAAAACCTATTTGATATTGCCAAAAATTTTGGCCTCTATGGTGGTCATCCCGATGCTGGTGGTCATTTCTGCTGTATTGGGTGTTTGGGGTGGCCGTTTTGCGGGCACCATGTCGGGCATCATTTCTGGCAGTACTTTCGATAAAGGGCTTTTGCAATATTTCCAGCCCTACAATGTTTTTTTTGCTTTGATGAAGGCATACACTTTTGCCTTTATCATTTCAAGCATACCGGCCTATTATGGCTATTATGTGAGTGGCGGTGCATTGGAGATCGGAAGGTCGAGTACCAAATCGGTGGTGGTGAGTTGTGTAATGATATTGTTTGCGGATTATGTGTTGGCGGCTTTATTATTATAGTCTACCTATCTGATAGTTAGGTTTTTTATTTTTGTCCAAGCTACTGGTTCTCTATGCAGCATCCTTGCCACGCTCGCTTGTACGGTAGTAATAAGGCTGGGCCTTTTGGAGATCACCCTTGAATACTAGAACAATAAACTTGAAACGCTGTTTAGATATATGTATTCGTAAAGGAATATCAGATAATGAAGTATTTTATTCTTAAAAAATTTAGATTGAAAAAATGCTTAGGAACAACCAAGAATAACAATATTACCCAAATGCGATGATTGAGATCAAGAACATTAAGAAAAGCTTTGGCGATAAAACGGTGATCAATGGCGTAAGTGCCATATTGCAATCGGGCAAATGCAACCTGATTATTGGCACAAGCGGAAGTGGTAAAACCGTGCTGATGAAATGTTTGGTAGGACTATTTGAGCCAGACAGCGGCGAGATTATCTATAGCGGTCAGAGTTTTACCGAAATGAACCAGGAGGACAGAAAAAATCTGCGTCAACAGATTGGGATGCTATTCCAAGGTTCAGCCCTCTTCGATAGCATGACGGTGGAACAGAACATCATGTTCCCGCTGGATATGTTTACCAACAAAACTTACGGTGAGAAACTGAAGAGGGTGAACGAAGTACTGGATCGTGTGAACCTGAAGGATGTCAATAGTAAACACCCGGCCGAACTCAGTGGCGGTATGAAAAAAAGAGTGGGCATTGCCCGCGCCATTGTGCTTAACCCAAAATATTTGTTCTGCGACGAACCGAATTCCGGTCTGGACCCACAAACTTCCCTGCTCATTGATAAACTGATCAAAGAGATAACCGAAGAATACAGCATTACTACTATTGTTAACACTCATGATATGAACAGTGTGATGGAAATCGGCGACCATATAATTTATATGTATCAAGGCATCAAAGAGTGGGAGGGCAACAATAAAGAAATTATTTTTAGTAAAAACGATAAACTCAACAAATTCATTTTTGCCTCAGAGTTTCTTCAGGACGCCAAGGATATGCGTATGCTGGAAGCCAAGGGGAAGATTGATAACGACCGCAATATGGATGAGCTATTAAAATAAAAGCTTCAACCTCCTTCTAGATGTAAATTATGGAGGCTGATTTTTTATTTACTATTTCCAATAAAATTTGGTCGGTTTCTGTAGGGGTTCAATTAACCCGGCATGCTTGCTTTTGCCATGGTTTTGCGCTCACCGATTTGTTGGCGCCACATCGCATAGTATAGCCCTTTTTCAAGGAGTAAGCTGCTGTGCGAACCCGTTTCAACTACTTCCCCTTTTTCAAGCACATATATTTTATCTGCATGCATAATGGTAGAAAGACGATGTGCGATCAATACCGTAATCTGGTTGCCTTTCGAAGATATTTCCCTGATAGTCTGAGTAATCTCTTCTTCGGTAATGGAGTCCAATGCAGAAGTAGCCTCATCGAAAATCAGTAGATACGGGTTGCGGAGCAAGGCCCTAGCTATAGCGATACGTTGCTTTTCACCACCACTGAGCTTTAGCCCACCTTCTCCGATCACAGTTTCAATACCATTTTCTGCTCGTTCTAGCAATCCCATGCAGCTTGCTTTTTGCAAAGCTGATTGAAGATCTGCCTCTGTTGCCTTTGGGTTTACGAACATCAGGTTCTCCCTGATAGTGCCAGCGAATAGTTGGGTATCCTGGGTTACAAAACCAATCTGACCACGCAACTCATCAAAATCAATATCGTTACCGTCAATGCCATCATAATATATTTTCCCCTCTTGCGGGCGATAAAGCCCTACCAATAATTTCACTAATGTACTTTTACCCGAACCACTGGGGCCTACGAATGCAATCGTCTCCCCTTTCTTGATATCAAAGGAAATATCATCCAATGCTTTGTATTGTGCCGTTTGGTGTTTGAAGGAAATATTTCTAAATTCCAATTCTTCGATTGCATTAATATGTTTCGGTTGAGCGGGCTTGGGTTCCACCGTTTTTTGCATCAGGTTATGAAAGTTGTTTAGCGATGCTTCGGCCTCCCTATAAGAAATGATGATATTGCCTATTTCCTGCATAGGCCCAAAAATGAAAAAACCATAAATCATCAATGACCAAAATTGTCCGGGTGTGATGATGGATTGGTAATGGCCTGCAGAAACCAGATGCCCGAAAATCAACCACAATAAAGTGAACGTAATAAGCTGTTGAAGGAAATTCACCATGGTTCCCTGGATAAAACTCAATGCTCGAATGCTTTTTACTTTTCGCAGTTCAAGTCCAAGTATTTTGAAGGTATTGTTATTGAGCCTGCTTACTTCCTGTTCAGTCAACCCCAAGCTTTTTACAATTTCGATATTGCGCAAGCTTTCTGTTGTTGAACCAGCAAGCGCCGTAGTTTCCTTAGTAATATTTTTTTGTATGACTTTTATTTTTTTACTGAGCAGGCTGGTAACCACAGCAATCAATAATATACCAACCGCATAAGCGGGCATTATGGCCCAGTGTAACCTGAATGCATAAATGGATACAAATACCACGCTAACGATAATGATGAAAAATACATTCACAAAATTGCTGATGAACTTTTCTGTATCTGTTCTCACTTTGGTGAGGATGGATAATGTTTCTCCACTACGCTGATCCTCGAAATCTTGATAGGGTAGTCGCATACTGTGTTTCAACCCATCAGTAAAAATAGTGGCACCAAATTTTTGGATGATCACATTTACAAAATAATCCTGAAACGCTTTGGCAATACGGCTGACCATTGCAGTACCTATCAAAAGCATCAAGAAAAATACAATACCATGATAACCATCTGCCCCAAAAAGGTATTGATCCCGAGTGCGAGGAAGTGCTAAAGCCTTATCGAAATAATAAGGATGATTGGCAAACAGATCCAGTAATTTTCCGGTAATCATGGGAGCGAACAAAGAAAATACCTGATTGACGGCCGCCAATCCAAGTGCCAAGGCAACCAGCCATCGATAAGGTTTGATATAAAAAAGCAATATTTTCATTCAAATATTATATTAGTTTAAGAAGATGTTTAGCCATTAATTGGCTGCAAGTTCGGGAAAAAGAGTGAGTAGTGTGTGTGGAAAATTGATCATGTCGCCCGATGCGATATATAGGATTTGCAATTTCAAAATGCCCATCAACCTGCCCATCCTTCCCTGTCAAGGCTTCGGTATTGTATGGCTTCTGCAAGATGTTCAGCCTTAATGGCTTCACTGTTTGCCAAGTCGGCAATGGTTCTTGATACTTTTAAAATCCGGTCATAAGCTCTTGCAGAAAGGTTTAGTTTTTCCATCGCCGCCTTCAACAGGTTTTGGCCCACTTTATCGATTACGCAAACTTCTTTCAATTGACTGCTGCTCATTTGTGCGTTGGCATAAGTGCCCGGGCTGTTCTTAAAGCGCTCAGCCTGTTTAGCCCTAGCTTGTATTACGCGTTCGCGAATCTGTGAAGAATTTTCTCCCATATTTCTGGATGATAGTTCGGAAAAAGCAACTGGGGTTACTTCCACATGGAGGTCAATCCTGTCGAGCAAAGGCCCTGAAATCTTGTTCAGGTATTTTTGAACTGCTCCGGGTGGACAGGTACATTTTCTTTCAGGATGGTTATAATAACCACATGGGCATGGGTTCATGGAGGCAACCATCATAAAACTAGCTGGGAAATCGATGGCCATTTTGGCACGGCTGATCGTCACTTTTCTTTCTTCCATTGGTTGCCGCATCACTTCCAACACCGTCCGTTTAAACTCTGGCAACTCATCTAAAAACAACACTCCATTGTGCGCCAAGGAAATTTCACCCGGCTGCGGCGTGCCTCCACCACCAACCAATGCCACATCCGAAATGGTATGGTGTGGTGAACGAAAAGGTCTTCTAGAAATCAATGTGGTATTTTCAGGAAGCTTTCCTGCCACGCTATGTATTTTTGTTGTTTCTAAAGCCTCATACAGACTAAGTGGGGGAAGAATCGTAGGAAGCCTTTTGGCCAACATCGTTTTTCCTGCCCCAGGCGGGCCAATCAATATCGCATTATGCCCACCTGCGGCAGCAATTTCTAAAGCACGTTTGATATTTTCCTGACCCTTCACGTCAATAAAATCGAGGTCAAACTCATACTGGGATGAGAAGAATTCATCTCTGGTGTTTACCGATAGTGGTTGGATGGAACTTTCATCTTTAAAAAATGCGATCACCTCACTGATATGTTGAGCTGCATAAACAGGTAGGTTGTTTACCATAGCCGCTTCACGGGCATTTTGCTTGGGTACAATAAGACCTTTGAAATTTTCCTTTCGAGCTTGGATGGCTATTGGCAAAGCGCCTTTGATAGGCTGAATTTTTCCGTCCAAACTCAACTCTCCCATAATCACATAGTCACTCAGTTTTTCAGGGTTTTCAATTTGTTCCGTTGCCCCTAGCACACCGATTGCGATGGGTAGGTCAAATGCAGAACCTGATTTTTTTATATCGGCTGGGGCTAGGTTTACTACCAATTTGGTTCTCGGCATATAATAGCCATTGTCCTTGATGGCACTTTCTACTCTTTGGATGCTTTCTTTTACAGCATTATCAGGCAGGCCTACCACAAAAGTATGCTGACCGCTGGACACACTCACTTCAATAGTGATGGTCATCGCTTCTACCCCATAAACAGCGCTGCCAAAGGTTTTAACGAGCATATATAAAAGTGAAATTCAGGTTTAATTTACGAATTATCGGCTAGCTTTTCCATTTTGTTTCAGGTTTGCCTTGGGTAACAACATATATTATTTTATCACCTTAAAATAATTTGTATCCAAGGAATTGAGAAATTCATTGTTGGCTACTATATGAAGAGCTGCTGGTTCCCCTTTTTTAATAATGAGGCAGTTGGTATACTCGTCCTTAAACTTTTTTTCTTCATTAATGTTTTTCAATACCCAGCAAGCTAACTTATCAAGTTTTGTAATATCGAAATGATCATTTGGGTTTACAAAACCGCTGGTAATCCAAACTATGTCTGGTTTCTGTTTGTAAAAAATATCTTTATTGAAAGATGCATGGTTTTTTAGCATGCTTTTGTCTTTGATTTTATCTGCATGTGCCATTTGGGTATTATTAAGTCCTAATAAATCTATGGTGATCCCTTTATAAGCAAAGGCGCTACCACCAGCAGTATAAACACCCTGTGAAGGCAGATGGGGGAGAATGTTAAAAAACTCATTTAGTTTTTTTGACCTTTCCATATCACTTAGCGCAAGGTTACAACCATAGGTAATAGGTGATTGTCTAGTGCGTAAAGTGTGAAAAATATTATCTATAGAACTAAACAATACAAATAAAAGGATAAGCGACAGCCAAGATTTATTCAAAGGGAAATGAAAATAGTTGATACTATACACAAACATTAAATATAGAAAAACAGCTGAAGGCTGGATAAACCGAAAAAAAACGAAAAAATCTCCACCTGAGATAAGCGGGATAAAGAATGTCATCAAAATAGTACCTGATAGAAACAAGGGAAGAAAGGCTTCATGAATTGAGTCGATAATATTGAGGTTTTCTTTTTTCAACATCTTCCAATAATGTGTGGCCCAACTTATAGCGATTAAGCAAATAATGATCTCAAAGGGATAAGCATGGAAGAAGTCCAATAGATAACGCATCCCTGCTTGCAAATTAGCAAACCGGTCTGCACTAACTTTCGCATAATAAGTGTTGGGGAAGGGATAGCCAAAATAGTGAAGTCTCCATAATATTAAAGCAGATTGGGCCGCCCCAAATGAAAAAAATATTGCTGTTGTCCTCCAAAATGCTTGCTTGATGTTTTTAGTGAGAAAGAGCCATTGATAGAAACGGACAGCTATAAAAAATATCCCCCACAATATGGACTCAGGTCTGGTGAATACAAGTAATATTAAAAGCAAGCAAAAGATGAGGTTTTGTCTTTTTTTTGAATTGGCTATGTCAAACTCTAGGATATTCAGTGAAATCAATATCAACAAACCACTCCACAATCCTGTGTCCATAAGTGATAAAATATTCCATTCAAAATAGCCGGGTATGGCTATCAGTAATCCCAAAAAAAGAACCACTCTCAAGGAAAAGAAATGGGTTGCCTGAAAATATCGATTTATAAAGAGGCAGACTCTACATATATAATAGGATACGAGCAATAGATTGAAAACTAACATTAGCACTACGGGCCTTTCGCTGATTATATAAAAAAGCGATCCGATCAAGGTCCAAAGTAAAGAAGTAAACCCCTCCACACGTTCGCCACCAATATTGTATACAAAGCCATGCCCATTGGCAAGGTTTCGCATATACGCCCTATATATAAAAGCGTCATCGATCCCAGTCAAACGTCCTTCCATAATAAAAAGGCAGATGCCAGTAATCAGAATGGTGAATAACAATATCTGCAGATAGGATTTAAGAGCATTCTTTTTAATCATAGTAGGTTGTTGGGAAATAAGAGCGAGATGTAGGGTTTAGTATAAAAGTACTTTTTATTTGCCTTGTGTTTGCAAAGCAATTGAATAATGTTTGGTTATAGAATTAATCATTAAGTAAGTCAGGTCTTCTTTCCTTGGTCCTTTGCAAGGATTGTTCATTTCTCCATTCATCTACCTTTTTGGGATCACCGCTCAGTAAAACATCCGGTACTTTCATTTCCCTGAAATCGGCGGGTCTTGTATAAACAGGTGGTGCCAATAAGTTATCCTGAAAAGAATCGAAGAGGGCAGAGGTTTCGTCATTCAATACCCCCGGAATAATTCTTCCAATGGCATCAACCAAAATGGCTGCTGGTAATTCACCACCACTGAGTACATAATCGCCAATCGAGATTTCCTTAGTAACAAATTGCTGGCGGATCCTTTCATCAATCCCTTTGTAATGCCCGCAAATAATCAACATATTTTCTTTCAGCGAAAGCTGATTGGCCATTTTTTGATTGAAGAGTTCCCCATCGGGAGTCATATAAATAATCTCATCGAATTTTTTTTCTTTTGAAAGCACTTCAATGGCTTTTGCTAAAGGCTCGCACATCATCACCATACCCGCGCCACCACCATACTGATAATCATCTATCTGTCCATGCTCATTCACCGCCCATTGCCGAAGATTATGCACATTCACTTCTAGCAGTTTTTTTTCCTTCGCTCTTTTTAAAATAGAATGGGCGAAAGGGCTTTCGAGCAATTCAGGCAACACGGTGAGGATATCAATTTTCATTTTGCAAAGATAATTGAACCACAGGAGCTAACTTTATACGATAATTATATTTCATGACAACGGTATTGATAACGGGCGGCACTGGCTTGATAGGGAAATCATTGACCAAAATGCTTTTGCAGAAAGACTATAAAGTAATTGTATTAACGAGGCAAGTTGGCATCTCGGATCGCCCAGCAGGGGATGGTCCATATTTTGCACAATGGGATATTGAAAAACAGACCATCGATAAGTCCGCTATTCAACAGGCTGATTATATCATCCATTTGGCTGGGGCTGGCGTTGCAGAAAAACGTTGGACGGAGAATAGAAAGAAGGAAATTTTGGAAAGTCGTACCAAAAGTAGTGAGCTGATTGTAAAAACACTTACAGAAACAGATAATAAGGTGAAGGCTGTGGTAAGTGCATCGGCAATTGGTTGGTACGGTGCAGATCCAGCGATTCCCAATCCCAAACCCTTTGTTGAAACCGACCCAGCCGATAATAGTTTTCTTGGGGAAACCTGTAAACTTTGGGAGCAAAGTATTGACCCACTAACTTCACTGGGTAAGCGCTTAATCAAGTTGCGCATAGGCATCGTGATGAGTAATGAGGGTGGGGCATTAAAAGAATTTATTAAACCTATACGCGCAGGGGTTGCTACTATTTTGGGAGATGGTAAGCAAGTGGTTAGTTGGGTACACCTTGATGACCTATGCCGTTTATTTATAGCATCGATTGAAAATGAATCTATGATAGGTGTCTTTAATGCCGTAGCCCCGCAACCGGTGGATAACAAGGCATTGGTACTGGAACTGGCAAAACAAATGAGAGGTCGTTTTTTTGTACCGGTTTATGTGCCATCCTTTGTACTGAAGTTGATGATGGGTGAAATGAGCATTGAGGTATTGAAAAGTGCCACAGTCAGTGCTGAAAAAATACATAAAACAGGTTTCCAGTTTCTGTACCCATCTATTGAAAGTGCTTTAAAAGCAGCATTGAAAAAATAAAAATAGGTTCTGGACAAATGCTTATGAAAACGGGTTGTCAACTATTCCTTTGCTTGTAGCCAAGCTTTCACAAACCCTTCACTTGGCATGCTTAGATGCTTCTTATTTTTATGTTACTTTTGCCCGGCCTTAATCTGGCTATTCATAACTGATGAAAATTCTAGACTGGTATATCCTCAAGAAATTTTTTTCCACTTTTATTTTTACCATATTGGTGATCACCGTGATTGCCGTGGTCATTGATACCAGTGAAAAGGCGGATGATTTTGTAAAGTCGGGATTGAACAGCAAGGAAATCATCATGCATTACTATATCGGGTTTGTGCCTTATATCATTGCAATGATTTTCCCCCTGATGACTTTTATTGCCGTCATTTATTTTACATCAAAAATGGCTAGCCGCACCGAGTTTGTTGCTATTATGACTGGCGGCGTAAGGTATAACCGCATGTTGCGCCCCTATTTGATTGGCTCGATTTTTTTAAGTCTGATATTTTGGGTGGCCAGCCAATCCTTGATCCCCAAGGCCAATGTGATTAGAACTGATTTTCAAACTGTGTATGTTGACCGGAACAGCAACTATAATCCCGATCCTACCAGAGGCAACAATTATTATTTACGGGTTGATTCGGATACTTATGTAGGCATGCGTTATTATGATACAGCTTCCAAAATGGCCGGTGCTTTCTTTCTCCAAAAAATCAGGGGCAACAAAGAATATTACAATCTCCGGGCCGATCGAATCCGATGGGATACTGCTAAGAAGAACTGGAAACTGAACGATGCTGTAGCTAGGGAAATCGATGGGTTGAGAGAATCTGTTCGTAAAATCAGTGACACCAACCTGAACCTGAATGTAAGTCCCAAAGAGATGCGAAGGGATGATTATCTAAAGGACAAATTAACAACGGCCGAGTTGAAAAAATTCCTTCGCATGGAAGAATTGCGTGGGTCCGAGGGTTTGAATATTTATAAAGTAGAAATGTACCACCGCGATGCCACTCCTTTTTCAGTGATCATTATGACGATGATTGGGGCTATTGTAGCTTCCCAGAAAGTGCGTGGTGGTAGTGGGCTTCACCTTGCCATTGGTATTGTTACCGCTTCTATCTTTGTGATTATGGATAAGTTTGCGGTTACTTTCTCCACCAAAGGGAACCTTTCTCCCATGCTGGCTGCATGGTTCCCGAATATCATTTTCAGTGTGGTGGCTTTGTGGATTTATAAGCGTACACAGAAATAAATGGGTTTATCTTTTGCCACACAATAACTTTAAAGGAAAGCAATAACTTCTTTATCTACCATTACTTCTTAGTAAGGCTTTTTGGAAAGTATCCCTCTTATTACCGCTGTTTCTCTCTTGTGATAAGGTCAGGTCGTTATTTGTGGGTATAAATTCATATAGCAATGATTTTTTTATAGTATTCTGTGTGCAAAGCAGGATGATTTACGTTCAATTGTTTGCTTTCCTTACTGAGTTAAAAATCACCGTTTTTACAAACTAACAAATTTTTCATGTAAAACATTTGCTCTGCTACATTCCTTGCCATAACTTTATCAGCTTAAATTACTACCCCACTTTATATAAATCATTTCTAAATTTTTTTCTATGGGAGTTGTTAAAGACAGGTTCAAATCAAAAGCGGATACAGTGAGTGCAGAAATCAAAGACTTGTTGAAAGAGCATGGTAATAAAAAGATTGGCGAAGTTACATTGGCTCAAATTTATCAAGGCATGAGAGGGATTACCGGGCTGGTGTCAGAAACCTCTTTATTGGATTCTCAAGAAGGCATCCGTTTCCGTGGGTATTCGATACCTGAACTACAGGAAAAACTACCCAAGGCGCCTGGTGGTACAGAACCTTTACCTGAAGGACTTTTTCATTTAATGTTGCTTGGCGAGTTGCCAACGGAGGATGATGCGCATCATATGACTTCAGTTTGGCAACGCAGGAGCCATGTGCCAACTCATGTGTTCAATAGTATCGAGGCATTACCCATCAGCAGCCATCCCATGACGCAGTTTGTGGTGGCCGTAATGGCTCTGCAGACTGAAAGTCAGTTCGCAAAAAAATATGCCGCGGGCATGAACAAAAAGGATTATTGGGAAGCCGTTTTTGACGATTCTATGGACTTGATTGCGAGGTTGCCTAGGGTGGCAGCTTACATCTATAGACGTAAGTATAAATTTGGCGAACATATACAACCGAACGGTTTACTGGATTGGGCTGGTAACTTTGCTCATATGCTCGGTTTCGAAGATGATAGCTTCAAAGAATTGATGCGACTTTACATGACCATCCATGCCGATCATGAAGGAGGCAATGTAAGCGCACATACCACCCACTTGGTTGGGTCTGCACTCAGCGATCCTTATTTAAGTTTTGCTGCAGGAATGAACGGTCTGGCAGGTCCCTTACATGGTCTTGCCAATCAGGAAGTGATCAAATGGATTTTGGAATTGCGCAAGGAGTTGAATACCGAATTGCCCTCCAAAGACCAGATTGCTGAATATGTGAAAAGAACCTTGAGCGAAGGAAAGGTAGTGCCAGGCTATGGCCATGCGGTTTTGCGTAAAACGGACCCTAGATTTACCGCCCAGATGGAATTTGGGAAAAAACATTTGGCCGATGACCCCTTGGTTCAAACAGTGTGGAATATTTACGAGACGGTACCACCTATTTTACAATCCATTGCTAAAATCAAAAATCCTTGGCCGAATGTTGATGCGCATAGTGGTGCTTTATTGGTTCATTATGGTCTGGTGGAGTATGAATTTTACACAGTGCTTTTTGGTGTGAGCCGTGCACTGGGCGTTTTGGCAAGCCTTTGCTGGGATCGGGCATTGGGTTTCCCATTGGAAAGACCAAAATCCGTAACAACCGAATTGGTGGAGCTTTGGTTGGAAGGAAAGGGTGAAATTTGGGGAGATTAGAGTTTCAACCCCGAAATTTGATACCAGACCTTATTTATTATTTATTGGTCTTTTTGGGTATTTCATTTCTCTTAACCTTATGATAAATCAAGTGTTTTATTGTTAGCCAACATAAATTCATTTTAAATAAAAACCCTTGCTAATCTTGTATCAGCAAGGGTTTTGTACATTTAGTGGGTACCGCGTAGGGGAATCGAACCCCTCATTCGTCCGTGAAAGGGACGCGTCTTAACCGATTGACCAACGCGGCTTTTTTGCTAAAAAAGCAGCTTTCATTTTCTGCGAAAGGAGTGCAAAGATATAAGCATGAACAAAATCTGCCAAAACTTTTTAATTCCTTGAGAAAACGAGCTAATCCGAGCAAACTTCGGGTTGCCGATTAACGTAAAAATTACATTTAAAACACAGCAATACCGTAACTTTGCAGCCTTAATTCAAAATATCAAATCGTCAAACTATGAGCACAGTTAAAGTTGCTATTAATGGCTTCGGAAGAATTGGCCGCTTGGTGTATCGCCAAATTTATAAAATGGATGGTATAGATGTGGTAGCTATCAACGATCTAACCAGTCCCAAGGTACTGGCACATTTGCTGAAATATGATAGCGCACAAGGTCGTTTTGACGCTGAAGTAAAATCAACCGAAAACTCAATATTGGTTAATGGGGAAGAAGTAAAAATATATGCACAGAAAAATCCTGCCGAGATTCCTTGGAAGGATCATAATGTGGATGTGGTTTTGGAATGTACCGGTTTTTTCACCGATAAAGCTAAAGCGGAAGCGCATATTGCTGCGGGTGGAAAGCGTGTGGTAATATCTGCACCTGGTACCGGCGATCTGAAAACAATCGTGTTCAATGTGAACCACCAAATTTTAGATGGTACTGAAACTGTTATCAGTTGCGCTTCCTGTACTACCAACTGTTTGGCCCCAATGGCTGATACCTTGGATAAAAAGTTCGGCATCGTGAATGGGTTGATGACTACCATCCATGCGTATACGAACGATCAGAACACCCAAGATGCACCGCATCCAAAAGGTGATTTGAGAAGGGCTCGTGCCGCAGCTCAAAATATTGTTCCCAACAGCACAGGTGCCGCAAAAGCAATTGGCTTAGTGCTTCCTGGCCTGAAAGGAAAATTGGATGGTAACGCTCAACGTGTGCCTGTATTGACCGGTTCTTTGACCGAACTTACTTGTATCCTTGGTAAAAAGACAACGGTAGAAGAAATCAATGCCGCCATGAAAGCAGCTAGCAACGAAAGCTTTGGTTATACCGAAGATGAAATTGTGAGCAGCGATATCGTGGGCATCCATTTCGGTTCTTTGTTCGATGCCACACAAACCAGGGTGCAAACCGTGGGCGATCAACAATTGGTAAGAACCGTTAGCTGGTACGACAATGAAATGAGCTATGTGAGCCAATTGGTGCGCACCTTGCATTATTTCGCGAACCTGATTTCTAAATAATCATATTCGGACAATAAACTTAAAAAATGCGTCAGACGGTTTCCGTCCGGCGCATTTTGCTTACGGGCAATATTTTTATCTGGCCAAATAGAGGCTAACCTTTTTCAAAAACTTCGGAATTGGGATCAACAGTTTCCACATGGCAGCGGCGCAGAAAAATAGCTCAGCGCATAGCATCCAAAAAATGCTTGGCTTTTTTGGGGCCAGTGAATGCATGGTTGCAACCCAGATCGCTTTTTTGTATTAAGAAAGGATATCACCACAGTGCCAGGGTCTTGGATTTTGATGATACCCCCAACAAAAATGAATGGCAAAAAGAAGTCTATCTGCTGGCGAAAGATTTAATGGCAGAAAGAAATTATCAAACTGTTATTGATCTTGGCTGTGGATCGGCATTCAAGCTTATCCATTATCTTGGCAAATACAAAACAATGGGCATCGAGGTAGAAAAAACCTGCAGTTGGTTGAAAGAGCAATACCCCGATCGGGATTGGCAGCGTTTCGATAAAACCGATCCTTCCAATTTGGAAACGGATTTGCTGATCTGCTCCGATGTGATCGAGCATATCGAAAAACCAGATGGCTTGCTTGATTATATCAAGGTCATCGATTTTAAATGCATGGTGATCAGTACGCCAGAAAGGGAAGGAATAGCGGGGGAAAAAGATTTTGGTCCCCCGGAAAACCCCTTTCACTTTCGGGAATGGGATGCCAGCGAGTTCAAAAATTATATCTCCCAATATTTTGATATCGAAGAGCAACGTATCTTTAGCACCAATACCGTAACACAAGTCATTATTTGTAAAAAAAGAACATTATGAGCAAATTTTCCGATCACAATTTCAAAGGAGAGAAAGCCTTGGTAAGGGTAGATTTTAATGTGCCTTTGAACGACAAATTTGAGATCACCGACGATAACCGCATGCGGGCAACCATTCCCACCATCAAAAAAATATTGAGCGATGGCGGGTCTGCCATATTGATGTCGCACCTGGGTAGACCCAAAGGCGGTCCTGAAGAAAAATTTTCTTTGAAGCCCTTAGTGAAACACCTGAGTGATTTGTTGGGAGGCGTGCCTGTTTTTTTCGCCAATGATTGTATTGGCGAACAGGCAGCCATGACCGCCAATATGTTGCGCCCCGGTGAAGTGTTGTTATTGGAAAACCTCCGTTTTTATAAGGAAGAAGAAAAAGGCGATGAAGCCTTTGCGCAAAAATTAGCAAAATTGGGTGATGTATATGTGAACGATGCCTTTGGTACTGCCCACCGTGCACATGCTTCTACAGCGGTTATTGCAAAATTCTTTGCACCCGATAAAAGAATGTTTGGTTTGCTTATGGAAGGCGAAGTAGCCAGTGCGGAGAAAGTGATGCACGATACACAAAAACCTTTTGTGGCTATTATTGGTGGCGCCAAGGTTTCCGATAAGATATTGATCATTGAAAATTTATTGGAGCGTGCAACCGATATCATTATCGGTGGCGGTATGGCCTATACTTTTATGAAGGCGCAAGGAGGCAAGATTGGCAATTCTTTGTGCGAGGAAGACCGTTTGCAAACGGCTCTCGATCTGTTAAAAAAAGCAGAAGCAAAAAATGTATGCATCCATCTTCCTTCTGATTCGGTGATTGCCGATAAATTTGATGCCAATGCAAATACGTCTACCGCTCCCAGCAATAGCATCCCCGATGGATGGATGGGATTGGATATTGGCGAAAATGCCTGTGAGCAGTTCAGCAACGTAATAAAAAAATCAAAGACCATTTTATGGAATGGCCCCATGGGTGTTTTTGAGATGCAGAAATTCCAACATGGTACCAAAACGATTGCAGAAGCAATTGCCGGGGCAACACAGAAAGGTGCTTTCTCACTAGTAGGTGGTGGCGACAGTGTGGCCGCTGTGAACCAATTTGGCTTTGCCGATAAGGTGAGCTATGTTTCAACCGGTGGTGGTGCCATGCTCGAATATTTTGAAGGAAAAGAATTGCCCGGTATCGCGGCGATTAAAGGTTGATCGGTTAGGTAGTTGAATAGTTGATTGGTTGAAAGGTTGATTTGTTAGCTACCTGCGGCAAGCTTCTAGCGTTTAGCCTTACTAAGGACTAACGACTGTGAACTCAAGACTCAGCTTTGTCTTCTTTGCCCCCTTTGCGTGAAAAAAATAACCGCAGAGACAGGGAGACTGGGAGTTGATTAGTTGAATTGTTGAGAGGTTGATAAGTTGGCGACTTGTGTCAAGCCTCCAGCGTTCATCTCTATGTGTTGAATATTTTTATAACCACATAAGGCACATAGCACACAAAGGAAACCTTGTATGCCTTATATGTCTTATGTGGTTAATTCTTTTCTTAAGAACTCCAAACCTTATACCCTACGCCTCATACCCTTCACCCTATACCTTCCCCTCAATACTTGAACGCCTTCCCATTCACCATCACTTCCTGTGTGGCTTCATCAAAAGTGGCTTTATAGCCTGTGCGCACAGAAGCATTGGTCATGATTGTGGCAATGGAATGCGAATAACCTGCCTCCACCGGGGCATTCGGCTGTTTGCGGCTGCGCACACACTCCATCCAATTGCGTATATGCCTCGACGTTAAATCATCACCACCGGTATTGGCAGAAGTGACCACTTTTTCCGCCATGTCTGAAAGGTTCAACTCTGGCAGCAGGTTTGCCTTCAGGCCCATTGCTGCCGCTTCTTTTTCATGTAGCCCACCTTTGGGTGACACTTTATTCGTGATGAGGTTCATCTCACCACCATTGGAATAATAAATCTCTGAAGGATCATCATCCCCATTGTGCATTCTTGATGAAAATACCACTTGAAAATTCTTATCGTTTGTATCATCAGCATATTCAAATACGGCCGTGGTCGTGTCCCAGTTTTGTCGGCCGTCTTTCCACATATAGATGCCACCATTGGCCACCACACTTTTTGGATGTTTCAGACCACTGAACCAATGCACGGTATCAATTTGATGGCTCATCCATTGCCCCGGCATGCCCGATGAATAAGGCCAGAACAATCGGAACTCCAAATAATGCCTTGCATTGAAAGGCTCATAAGGACGGTTGAGCAAATAACGTTTCCAGTCGGTATCCTCTTCTTTCAGTTGTGCCACCGTGCCAACCCTTCTCCATCTCCCCGGTTGGTTCACATTCCAGATAAGTTCCACCATGGTGATATTGCCGAACTTTCCCGACTGCACAAAATCTGCAGCGGCTTTATAGTTGGCGCCACTTCTCCTTTGCGATCCAATCTGAACAATTTTTCCCGATTCTTTCACTGCTTTCAATGCGGCGCGGTTGTCCTCCATGGTTTCTGCAAAAGGTTTTTCCGCATATACATCGCAACCCGCTTTCACCGCCTCGATGGTGAGCAGTGCATGTTGAAAATCGGCCGTGCTCATGAACACCGCATCCACCGTTTTGGAATTATAGAGCTCATCATTATTGCGGTAAGCTGCGACATCGTGTTGCATTTTCTGTTTCCAAAAAGCAGCCCCTTCCTCCCTTCTTTTTTTCCAGATATCCGATACTCCCACCAAATCAAAATTCAGTTCCTTATAATGGTTCATAAAACAAGGAGCATGTGAACCGCGATGCCTATCCGAAAATCCGACCACGCCGACGCGTACCCGGTCGTTGGCACCAAGGATCCTGCGATAGCTTTGGGCACTAAAACCCATAGCACCCAAATAAACAGAGGCACCTGTCAATGCGCCCTTCTTGATAAATTCCCTTCTCGAGTTATTCATGATGGTATTTTTTTTGTACTGAGCAATCGTATTACTATTAAGCTTTTCTTGCGTCGCACCCTTGTGCAGTGGTAATTTTATTCAGCTTAAGACCCAACTGTTTTTTAAAACCTATTAGGTCTTCTCGAATAAAGTTATACATTTATTGAAATGATGATTTAAAATTTTTAAAAACCATGAGTCATACTAAAAAAATTTACAAATCACTGGCCCTACTCCTCTTCTCTCTACCCATGTTTGCACAACAAAAGCATCTTATCCAGATCAAGTATTTGCAAGGGCATCAAACCATTTCGGTCATGGATAATGGTAAGCCGTTCACACAGTTTATTTTTCCGGACAGTATGGAAAAGCCTGTGCTATATCCCATCTACGCTCCCGATGGCAACTTGATTACTCGTGGATTCCCAATGGCGCCACGTCCAGGTGAACCAGTAGACCATCCACACCATGTCGGTCTATGGCTCGACTATGAAAAAGTAAATGGCCTGGATTTTTGGAATAATTCTTTTGCCATTCCAGCGGATAAGAAACATTTGTATGGTTGGATTAGGACCAGCGAAATTTCGCAGACAAAATCGGGTGAAAAAGGAATATTGGAATATCGTGCCAATTGGACCAACCAGCAGAAAAATATTTTATTAAATGAAACGACCCGTTTTGTTTTTTCCGCAAAGGATCATGAAAGGATTATTGACCGCATCACTACATTGACTGCGCAAGTCGATGTGTCTTTTGAAGATGCAAAGGATGGTATGCTAGGTTTGCGGGTGGCGCATGAACTGGAACTTCCCTCCAAAGAAGAAAGAAAATTTGTGGATGACAAAGGAAATATTACCAAGGTAGCGGCCAATAATAATTCCACGGTAACTGGAAATTATCTAACCAGCGAAGGCAAGCAGGGTGACAGTGCTTGGGGCACTAGGGCTTCTTGGTGTATGCTCTATGGAAAAATTAAAAAAGATACCGTTAGTGTGGCCATCATCGATAACCCTCAAAATCCCGGTTATCCCACTTATTGGCATGCACGGGGATATGGACTTTTTGCAGCCAATCCACTGGGACAAAAAATATTCAGCAATGGCAAACAAGCCATGAATTTCTCGCTAAAGAAAGGTCAATCTGTTACTTTCCGTTATCGGATTGTGCTCGCCTCAGGCAGCAAACCCTTGTCGATTGAGCGGTTGAATGAATTGAAGAATTGGTAAACCTTTACCAACTTTTGCAAGTTTTTTTTCACACAAAGAACGCAAAGGATACAAAGGGCACAAAGCTTTGAGTCTGGGGTTAATAGTCGTTAGTAAGTAGTAAGGCTAAACGCTAGACGCTTAAAGTCAAAAGCATAATGTAGCCCCCAATTCCTCCAAACAACGTCTTCCCGTCTCCCTGTCTTTGCGGTTATTTTTGTTTCACGCAAAGGGCGCAAAGAATACAAAGAACGCAAAGGATTGAGTCTTGAATTCTTAGTCTTTAGTCATTAGAATGACTAGGTGCTAAACGCTTGAGGCTTGATGCTAAACGCATAGCCCCTCTGTGAACTTTGCGTCTCTGAGAAATTTTGAGCGGATATTTCTTTTTAACATTAAAAAAATTTGGTAGTATAATTTTTATTTCTACATTTGTAGAACAAAGTACATAAACATAGAACAATGCAATTGTCAAAGTCAGAAGAGCAAATAATGGAGCTGATATGGAAACAAGGGAAGGTTTTTATGAAAGACTTGATTGAAAGTTTTCCCGAGCCAAAACCCGCCGCCACCACCATTGCTACCTTGTTGAAAAGGATGCAGGATAAGGGTTTTGTAGCATATACCTTATTTGGGAATTCAAGGCAGTATTACCCACTTGTAAAAAAGAGCGATTATTTTTCAAAACATGTGAAAGGAATTATCAAAAACTACTTCAATAATTCGCCAGCGCAATTTGCTTCATTTTTTACGACCACTACCAACTTGAGCATGGAGGAATTGGAAGATCTTAAAAAAATAGTTGACCAAGAAATTAAAAAGAAGAAAAAATGATAGTATATCTTATCAAAACAATCATTTGCTCAGCCTTGTTTCTGGCAATCTATAAAATATTGCTTGAAAAGGAAAAGATGCATGTATTCAATCGATTTTACCTTTTGTCCTGCATTGTACTTTCTTTTATTGCCCCCATATTAGAATTCAAAACAGCATCCCCTGTAATTGGATCTGTTGAAAATGTGTTTATGCAAGTGCCTTTGACGGGGACTCAGCATATTGATTCATATAAAGTTTCTGAAACTGCGGCTAGCAATTTTTCTAACATTCCATATATCATCTATTTTCTGATCACATCCTTTTTTCTACTTCGTTTTTTGATAAATCTAAAAACTATTGTTAAAAAGGTTTTGCATGCTTCGAAAATACGCTTTGGAATTGCAAAATTGATTTTGATTGATTCAAATCATGTTGCACATAGTTTTTTGAATTATATTTTTTTAAACAAAGAAGATTATTCCAGAGGGATTGAAAATGAAATTTTATGGCATGAGTCGGCACATATCCGACAAAAACACAGCTATGATGTGCTTTTGATAGAGTTGGTTCAAGTATTTTTCTGGTTTAACCCCTGTTGGTCTTTATATCGTAGGGCTATCCAATTGAACCATGAGTTTTTGGCGGATGATGCCGTGATAGCTTCCAGTAATAATATTGCAAAATACCAGCAGTTGTTGATTGAAGTAGCGGGTTGTAAAAATGGTATACCCATGACAAGCCGATTCAACTATTTAATAACAAAAAAACGAATGCTCATGCTTACAAAATCAACCAACACAAGAATAGCCAGTATAAAAGGTTTTTCTAGTATGCTCTTTATTGGGTTCGTGGTCATTGTTTTTGCCTCTCGCACCTATGCGCAAGAAGCTTCGAAAGATACAATACCCGTGCAACAAAAGTCCTTAGCTGGCTCAGGTGCATCAAAAGCATTACTTGATGAATATGATTCCACAATAAACAAAATGACTAGCATTGAAACCCGGAAAGACGGAAAGAAAATACAAGCTTTTAGCATGGCCAAATGTAATATTGGTCGGATGGCATATCTCTATTCTCAAATGAATGAAGAGCAAAGAAGTGTCAGAAATAAAACAGTAGGGATGATGTTTATTAGACTTTCTACACCTCCCGCAAAAAGATCTCCTACCACAGCGCAGCTACGAGCTTGGGCTGACTCAAAAAAATATGGGGTTTGGTTAGATGGGAAAAGGATTTCTAATGCCCAATTAAGCAAGTATAGTCCGACTGATTTTGCACTTTTTTGGGAAAGCAAACTTGCAAAAAATGCATTAAACTACGGCAAGCACTATTATCAAATAGATCTTTGTACATCCAGTTATTATCAACAGGAGTATGTCAACAAGCGACGTTAAGACGATATCATGATCTTCAACTTTTCCAAAGTTTTAAATTTCATGCAAAGAGTGCAAAGCTGAGTCTGGAGTCTTTAGTCATAAGTATTGCTGAATGCTGAACGCTTAAAGCTTGATGCTAAATGCTGCCGCAATTTCTCAAATCAACCAACCAACTCCCCGTCTCCCTGTCTCTGCGGTTATTTTTGTTTCACGCAAAGGGCGCAAAGAATAGAGTCGAGAGTCTTGAGTTCTTAGTCGGGAGTCTTTAGTTCATTGTTCATAGCTGATAGCTTTTAGCTTCAAGCTTTCTCCATAAACCCTACACCTTAAATAAGGCTAAACACTGAAAGCCCCCTAATTCCCAATTCCCAATTACTAATTCCTAAACCCCTTTCCCCTCACTCCCCAACCCTAATCACAATCTTCCCAAACTGTTTTCCCTCTTCCATCCGCTGCATGGCCAATTCTCCCTCATTGAAGGGAAACACTTTGTCAACAATCGGTTTTATTTTATGATGGTTGACAAACTTGATCATTTCATTAAAATCGGAGGGACTGCCCATGGTGGAGCCGAGTAGGTTCAATTGTTTCCAGAAAATGCGGCGAGCAATAATATTGGACGGATTGCCTTGGGTAGCGCCATACACCACAATCCTTCCGGCGGGCTTGGCCAGGTCGAAGAGATCGTTCAGCCCATCACCAGCAGCACCATCGATGATTACGTCAAAGGCATCGGCTTCTTTTTTTAGTTGGTCAACCCAATCAATTTTTTTGTAGTTCACTCCCGACACTGCTCCCAAGTGGATGGCCTTGCTTATTTTTTCATCATCACCAGATGTAACATAGATCTGTGCTTTTGCTGCTATGGCATATTGCAGGGCAAAAAGAGCTACGCCCCCGCCAATGCCGGTAATCAGCAATTTTTCCCCTTCTTTTAATGCGGCCCTTTTGAACAAGGCACGAAAAGCGGTTAGGCCTGCCAGTGGCAAAGCAGCCGCTTCTTCAAATGATAAATGGGTGGGTTTTGGTTCAAGGCTTTGGGCTGGCACTTTCACATATTCAGCCATACAACCATCTTCTGGCAGTCCTAATATCTTGAATTTTTCTGGGTGTTGGTGCGATTCGTCCTCTCCCCAAAACATGCTCGGGTTGATGATCACTTCTTTCCCAATCCAATGTGCATCACCGTTAGACCCGGTCGCCATTACCATGCCTGTTCCATCCGATCCCAATATGCAGGGGTATTTCAAACCGGCATATTGGCCTTTCTGTATCCATACATCACGGTGGTTGAGCGCTGCGGCCTTTATTTTAACAATCACTTCATCTTGCATCGCAATGGGAGAGGGAACCTCGGATAATCGAAGTGTTTCTTTTTTGTTGTGTAGTACTAAGGCTTTCATAAGGCAAAGTTAGGGAGGATGGGGAAAGGTGTAGGGTTTGAGGTGTAGGGTGTAAGGTGGGGCCAGTCGTAAGTCTGGAGTTAGGAGTGGAAGGTAAAAGATATAAGGTCTAAGCTGTGGGATGTTAGTTTAAATAAATGAAAGGTACATTCACTAGTTTCCCTGATTGTTTGCCCTTGGTATAAAATATATTTGCTGGATGGGCAAAAATGCTAAATTCGTTCATTCATAAAAAACCTTTTTTTATATGAGCACATCAAAATTAGCATTGTATATTATTCTAGGCTTTATATTATTGGTCGTTGGCTGCGGTGGCTGTGGCGCTATTAGCTTTCAAAAGAAAGCAGTACAGATGGATGAAAATGTAAAAGGGAAATGGGGAAATGTGCAGAGTGAATATCAGCGTAGGACGGATTTGATCCCCAATCTGGTAAATACAGTGAAAGGGGCTGCCAATTTCGAACAACAAACCTTGATTGATGTGATCAATGCAAGGGCAAAGGCAACCCAAGTACAGGTAAATGCCAATGATCTTTCACCTGAAAAAATTGCGGAGTTCCAAGCAGCGCAAGGACAATTAAGCGGTGCGCTCGGTAAATTGCTGGCTGTAGTGGAAAGTTATCCCGACCTCAAAGCCACACAAAATTTTAGGGACCTTCAAACACAATTGGAAGGAACTGAAAACAGGATCAAGGTAGCAAGAAATGATTTCAATGGGGCGGTACAGGAATTCAATTCTTACGTGCGCCAGTTCCCAAATAACATATATGCAGGCTTCATGAAATTCCCAGTGAAAGGTTATTTCCAATCAGATCCTGGTGCTGATAAAGCGCCGAATGTTGAATTTAAGTAATCATTCAAAATACAGCGATTGAAGTTTTTTCTTTTTAAGCCAAAGCATTTTTTTAATCATGCTGATGAACAGCGCATCGTAAATGCCATTGCTGCATCGGAAAAGCAGACGAGCGGCGAGATACGGGTGTTTGTGGAAAGCCATTGCCGTTTTGTGGACCCTTTAGATAGGGCCGCTGAAGCCTTTTTTAAATTAAAAATGGATAGTACAGAGCAGCGCAATGGGGTATTGCTTTATGTGGCGATGAAAGATCGGCAGATGGCTATTTTTGGGGACAAGGGCATACATGAAAAAGTGGGCAATGCTTTTTGGAACGAAAAAGCGCAAAAGATACTGTCTCATTTCAGCAAGGCCGATTATGCGGGCGGGCTGGAAAAAATTGTGATGGAGATTGGGGCCACTTTGTCAGGCTATTTCCCTTATGATGGGAGCAATGACAAAAATGAACTGCCGGACGATATAGTATATGGTCGATAGCGAAGTGGATAAAGGTAAAGTTTGGTATCAAGGTGAATCAATGAAGAAGATTTTATCAATACTGTTTGTTTTTTTATTTTTCGGCGCTCTTGCACAGGATATACCGAAAGCACCCAATCCTCCCAGGTTGGTGAATGATTTTGCCCATGCCTTGACAGCCGATCAAGTAGAGTCCCTGGAACAGAAATTGGTGGCATATGATGATAGTACTTCTGTACAAATCGTAATTGTTACTGTTAACAGCATTGGCGATTATCCCATCGAGGATTATGCGTTGAAAATATTGCGTGATTGGGGAGTGGGCAATAAAAAGACGAATAATGGTCTTGTAATACTGGCGGCCATCCAGGACCATAAAGTATATATTGCAACGGGCTATGGCATGGAAGGGTCAATACCTGATATTACAGCAAAAGCGATTATCGATAATGATATTGTACCCAATTTCAAAACCCAGGATTATTATAGTGGGTTTAACAATGCGGCAAACGATATCATTAAGGCAGCGGCCGGTGAATACAAAGCCCCGCCCGGCTATGCGGATCGGGGAAAAGGAAACAACTCGATTTCGGGAGGTGATATTATTGGTGCCATCATCATCATAATTATTGTTATTGTTTTGATATCCCGAGGCGGTGGTGGTGGCGGTGGTCTTTTCACAAGATCGGGCATGTTGCCTTGGATCATTGCTTCTATGGCTAGCAATCGGGGCGGCGGCGGTTGGTCTGGTGGAGGTGGTGGCGGTTGGTCTGGCGGCGGCGGCGGTGGCGGATTTGGAGGTTTCGGTGGTGGCAGTGGCGGTGGCGGCGGAGCAGGTGGATCTTGGTAGGTCGTTGAGGAGGTGATTGGTTGATTTGAGGAATTTGGAATTAGGGGTTGGGGTAAAGTTTTGAAATTGATGATATTATTTTACACTAGATAATGATAGGATTGTTTTTTCCTGTTTTTGTTCAATTCTTGCCCCTTAATAAACTCTTCATAACTGTTGGTTAATTCTTCCATTGGAGCTGATTTGTAATTATCTTTCATAATATATGCTCCTCCAAGAGAACAAAATGGTACAAATTATTAAGCACAATATTTAAGCAATATGCATCACATTCCACTCGCTATAAAGCTGCAGTTTATTTTAAAATATCAATCCACAATCTCTACAAACGTCCATTCTCCATTTCCTAGATAGCCGCTAAGATTGTAAAACTTTAGGTATCTAATTTGATTTGTGCGGACATCTAGGAATGGAACTTTTACGGAACTATCATTTTTGTTCTCATAAAGGGGTATTTTCTTCTTAGCCCTCTTTGATAGTTGCATTCTAGTTAAGGCATTATCCTTATAAAGTTTTAGCACTGTTTTTTATTTTCTGTCCAATAAATTTATGATAATAATAGATTGATTCAAATCAAGTTCTTTACTTTTTGTCAGGATGCATATATACCAGTTGAAATGTTTAAACTTTAATTCGCAATCATCACATATAATATTAAAAGGAAGAAGCTACCAGATTGTTTGGTAGCTTCTTCCTTTTAGTCTAATTCCTTATTCCCAATTCCACAAAATCAACTATTCAACTTACTTCGAAGGAAGTTTTGATTTGATATAATCATATTGGTCGGTCAGCCCTTCACCATCCTTCCTATCTGCAATTTGCCTAAGAATGGCATTGTTGATATAGAGGTCGGTTTGCTTTTTATAAGCTTGCGGAATGGATTCACGGAATTTAACAATCAGGTCAACCCCTCTTTTTAGGTTGTCGGTATTCTGTACTTTTTTGAGCAGGTCCGCAAAAGATTGTAGGAACTCGAACTTCTGGTCGGAAAGGGGCATCTTGTCAAAATCGTTTGCAATCATATCAAAATTACTCTCATCGCCCAATTTGATCAGCACATTGGCAATGGCTTCGTTGAGCTTGCCTTTTGCAGGGTATTTTACCAAACGCTTCACGGCAGTCATGGCGGCACTGGTATCGATCAATGCCAAAGCTTCCAGCCCAGCACCTGCTACAGTATAAGAAGAATCGTCCAAGGCTTTTACAAAAATTGGCTCATAAGCTGTTTTTTCAAATTTCCCCAATAGCTCAATGGCCTTTGCTCGCACCAATGATTTGGGGTCGCTGCCCGCCATATTCACGATAATGGGCTCCACTTCATTTTTAACACTATCTTTTTGAAGGTTCAGTTTTTCGAGTGTCAATATTCGAAGGCGGTCAAAGCGGTCCATCAATGCCATTTTGAGCAAGCCGATTGCTTTGGGGTCATCCTGTTTGGTGGCACAATACACGATAGCCTCGCGTCTGTCCATATAAAGCCCCGCATGTTTGTATTGCTCAATAAAATTATCGATTGTTTTGTTGTCTGTTTTTTCGCAAAGCAGTACTTTATCGCCATCCACATTGATAAGTGTAGGCCTGTTTACATAGGCAAAACTAAACGTGTCCACTTTATTTTCGGCCCATACCCAATGTCTTTGTTTTGAGGCACCGTCATAAATATCAATGGCCATTGGCAGTTTGAAAATTTTATCGCCACCCTGGGTTTGCTCAACAATCACTTTTACGTTGTGGTTGTCATCATTGTACAGGTAATCAATTTTAAGCTTGGGGTTGCCGCTGCCAAAATACCATTGGTTCCAAAACCAGTTCAGGTCCTGCCCGGTCACTTCTTCAAAAGCCAAGCGAAGGTTATGTGCTTCGGCTGTTTTAAATTTAAGGGTGGTCAAGTATAGGTTCAGCGATTTGAAAAAAGCACTGTCTCCTACATAATTGCGCAGCATATGCAGGATGCGACCACCCTTTGAATAGCTTACCGCATCAAAAACATCTTCTTTATCCTTATAATAAAATCGTACCAAGTCTTTGCTCTTATTTGAAGGGTCTCTCAAATAGGCTTCCAGTCCTGCATAGTTGGTGGCATCACCAGCGTCCTTTCCGTATTTGTATTCGTTCCATAAAGTCTCACTATAATCAGCAAAAGATTCGTTGAGGGTGATATTGCTCCAGCTTTCCGTAGTTACCAAGTCCCCAAACCAATGGTGGAAAAGTTCATGGGCGATTACATCTTCCCAGGCATTGCCATCCACCAATTCCCTTGCATCCTGTTGGGCGCTTTCCTGATGGAGGGTTGCGGTCGTATTTTCCATTGCACCGCTCACATAATCCCTTCCCACAATCTGCGAATATTTGTTCCACACATAGTCGACACCGGTGATGCGGGAATAGAAAGCCATCATTTCTGGGGTATGCCCAAAAATCCGTCTGGCCACCGGGGCATATTCTTTCTCCACATAATAGTTCACCTCTTTTTTCTTGTAATGGTCTTTGATGATGGCATACTCACCCACACCCATGAAAAAAAGATAAGGTGCATGTGGCAGGTCCATTTTCCAGTAATCGGTACGGGTGCCATTGGGGTTTTTCTTTTGGCTGATCAACGCCCCGTTGGAAAGGGTTACATATTTATTGGGCACCGTCATAATAATCTCTTCCGTTGATTTTTGGTCGGGCTTATCAATAGTGGGGAACCAAACAGAATTGGATTCGGTTTCGCCCTGTGTCCAAATTTCGGTAGGCTTATCTTTCTCTTCTCCTTTGGGGTTTATAAAATACAAACCCTTTGCATCCGTTATAGCTGCGCTGCCTTGTACCTTCAGGTCATTGGGCTTACTAGTGTAATCAATAAAAACAGTATAGGATTCGCCACCTTTATACATTTTATCAAGATGCACTTTGAGGATCATACTGTCATAGTCGTATTTCAAGGGTAGGTATTTGCCTTTTTTTACGATTTCGACCTTATGGATATCCATTCCTTTTGCATCCAGCGATAAGGAATCGGTAGGATAAAAATGGGGTTTTAAAGTGATCCATGCTTTTCCGTAGAGGTAGGAAGAATCAAAACTGAACTTTACATCCAGCTTGGTATGGACCAGATCGTTGAATTTTGTGGCGGAAGCTCTGTAAATTTTTTTCCAGGATTCATCCTTTTTGTTTTGTGCCGTTTGCGCTGTAATGGCAAAACAAAATAACAGCGCAATCAAAGAGAGGGGCAGTTTTTTCATATTTAGTATTTATCTATTACAAAGATAACAGGCTCTTGCAATTATGTGCTATAATTTGGATAAAAGATTAAACCGAAACCACAATTAATTAGATTTGTGTTGAATAAATTAGGATGAACAAAATTGTCACGATAACTATTTCCCTTCTAATGGCTTTTTTTTGTAAGGCCCAGTCCGACTTTGCCGTGCAGATCAAAGCCGACAATAACCAGCCTTTTTATGTAATGATAAACGGCAAAAATTATAATTCCTCGACTCAGGGCAATGTAATTTTGACAGGCCTTCAGGCGGCGGTTTATGATATAAAAATTAGTTTTCCCAAAGACGTATATCCCACATGTAATTTTACGATTTTGCTGAGCAAGGATAATTTGCTTTATCAATTGAAAGACGTGCCTGGGAAAGGATGGGTGCTGTTCAACCCTTCCGCTGGAACATGGTTTATGCCTGAAAAAAAGGAGTCGCAGACTTCTAAACAATCTTTTTCGGGAGGGATAAAAAAAGAAGATGCTTTTTCGCGGCTGATGGCTGGGGTGGTGAATGATACTTTGGTCATGTATAATAGTTATGTGGATGATGAGCCCGAAACAGTAAAAGCACCTACTTCAACAGCCAGTGCCAACAAACCACCAAGCGCTGTTGTTCAAATAAAAACTATAGAAGATAGTTCCACAAAAACCACCCCCAATAATGTAACTAAGGCCACCACTGTAAATGTCGAATCGGGCTTGGCAAGAAATGATCATTTAAAACAGCAGGAAGAGTTCAATAAAAACGAGGCGGTAAAAATAAATAGGCCCATAGCTAATAGCGAGAACACCCCAGCACCTCAGGCGGATATCCATACTACCAAGGTTACAACTTCAGTTGCGCCGAAGGAAACGGCCACTACGAATTTGGGCAATGCAAAAAATGTGGAAGAAACCAAGCCTAGCTTGTACAAGCCTATCAACGAACCAAAAAGACTTTCTTTTGTAAAAATGGTGCAAGAGCAAAAATCCGATTCCTCGCTGATCCTGGTTTTTGCCGATGTAAAAGTGAAAGGGGGAATTGATACCATTGAGCTGACCATACCGCTTGACATGGAGAGGCGTATAGCAGCCACCAAGCAGCCGGATCCTATCAAAAACGAAATTTCACCAGTAAATTCAATAATAAAAGAAGCTACAGCAAAAGCACAGGACTCACCAGTGGCAATAACCCATGAGCCAGTAAAAGATAGTATGGGCAATAGTAAGATCGAGAATAATACAAAGGTGGAAGAGAAACCCGCTGCGGCGGAAACGGTGATGAACAATCAATGCAGGTTTAATGCCACTGATTATGATATTGACAAACTGCGGGTACAACTGATGTCGATACCAAACGATGAGGATAAAGTAATTTCAGCAAGGTCATTGTTCAAATTAAAATGTCTTTCTGTGAAGCAGGTGCTGGCACTAAACGAGCTTTTTAAAACCGACGAAGGGAAGTATCGTTTTTTTGATGCGGTCTATAGTCATGTTTCTGATGTGGGGAATTTTGTCCAACTCGAGTCGCTGCTTTCCGATCCCTATTATATAAATCGGTTTAAGGCCATGATACGATAGACCTCGGGTTTTTTGTGTCCAATCATTAACAGTAAATTTTCTTGGAAAAGATGGATACTGTATCAACCCCATTCCCAAACCCTAATTCCTAATTCCCAATTACAAATTCCTCCTTTGCCCATGCCCAGATATTTTCTCGAACTTGCTTATAAAGGCACCTTGTACAGCGGCTTTCAAAAGCAGGACAATGCCAATTCCGTTCAGGAAGAAATAGAAAAAGCTTTTGCCATCTATTTTCGGCAGCCTGTGGAAATGACGGGTTCCTCACGTACCGATACGGGTGTGCATGCCATGCAGAATTTTTTTCATTTTGATTTGGAAGCAGCTATCTCCCCCAAATTTTTGTATAATATCAATTCCATCCTGCCCAGGGACATTGCGATTAAAAATATCTTCCCTGTAAAATCGGATGCCCATTGCCGTTTCGATGCCATCAGTAGGGAGTACCATTATTTTGTGTACAGAACAAAAAACCCTTTTATTGAGGACCGGGCTTACTATTTTCCTTATACACTGGATATGGAAGCGATGAGCGAAGCTGCGCAAATATTGTTCAAGCATATTGATTTTACCAGTTTTTCCAAGCGAAATACCCAAGTGAAAACCTTTGATTGCACGATCAAGAAAAGCAAGTGGGTAATCCAAAATGATTGCTTGGTATATCAAGTGGAGGCCAATCGTTTTTTGCGTGGCATGGTGCGTGGTTTGGTGGGCACCATATTGCAGGTGGGGCGTGGCAAAACGAGTTTGGAAGACTTTGAAAAAATCATTCTTGGAAAGGATGCTTCCAAGGCCGATTTTTCCGTGCCGGGGCATGGCTTGTTTCTGATGTCGGTGAATTATAGGGATGGGTTTTTGATCAACCCGAATGTTTTTTAGGCTATCATTAATTAAGTAAGAGCTGGTTTGCTGCTCCCCATTTTACCCAGTCTTATATGTATTTTGGCTTGTATTTTGCTTTATAATCATAGCTATTTTTTTGAACAGGTCATGCACCTGTTATAGTACAAGCACTAAAAACATATCTTATGAACACTGGCTTTCACTACGAAACTGCTTTTGCCCGCAATATTGGCTGGCTCAAACCCCAAGAACAAGAACTTTTAAGAAACAAACGAATTGCTATTGCTGGTCTAGGTGGTGGTGGTGGAGTGCATTTGCTTACACTGGCTAGATTGGGTATAGCTAATTTCAACATAGCTGATTTCGACCATTTTGATATCCATAATTTCAATCGGCAGGTAGGTGCTTCCATGTCCACTTTGGGACAGCCCAAAATCGAAGTGATGGAAAAAGCAGCACTCGATATCAATCCCGAAATGGACATCAGAAAATTTCCCGAAGGGATTTCCAAAGATAATATACAAGATTTCTTAGCGGGCTGCGATCTGTATTTGGATGGGCTTGATTTTTTTGCTTTCGAGGCAAGGGCCTTGGTATTCTCGGAATGTGAACGTCTTGGTATACCCGTGGTCACAGCGGCTCCGGTGGGTATGGGCACCGCGATTATGTGTTTCCGCCCCGGTGGGATGAGTTTTGAAAAATACTTTGCATGGGACAATTGTTCCGATGAGGAAAAGGGATTGAGGTTGGCTATAGGAATTGCTCCTTCAGGTATGCATCGCCGTTATCTTGTAGAGAAATCTGCGGTGAACATGCTCGAGCGCCGTGTGCCTTCTTTGGGACTATCTTGCCAGATATGCTCGGGCATGGCGGCAACTGAAGTGTTGAAAATTTTATTGGGCAGAGGCCGGGTGCGATATGCCCCACATGGTCTTCATTTCGATGCCTACCTAGGACGGGTGGTGCATACTTGGCGCCCATGGGGCAATAGAAACCCATTACATAAATTGATCCTTGCCATTGCAAGACGTCAGCTCAAAAAAGCTGCAGCAACCCAACATAAAACACAACAAAATTTTTGGGATGCCAATATAGATTTGGAAACTGCTCAAGCCAATGCTCCTTTGCGATAAACTATCTTGAGTGATAATTGATAACGAGCAATAGTTGTATCAAGGCAATAGGAAGGCTGTTCTATTTTTATCACCTTGTGGCTTGCATGTCCAATAATTGGTTCTTTGCTTTTCTATTACGCAATATATTCACGTATTGGAGCGCAATCCGAATGCCGTAATTTTCATAAGATTTTTGTGCCCATTGGATGGCGGCATCCAAATTCCCATTGATTTCATTGATAATGGCCATATTGTAAAAAGCCCTTCCGGCTACTTTGCGCTTGATATTGCGTGTTTCTTTTTCCCATATAAGTCCCGCTTCGTCCCAATTCCCAGTCTGTGCTTTTCTTTTGGCTACTGCCAATTGATCGTTTCCACGCACAAAATATTCACGGTTCACCCTGATCCAAAACGGACTGACCCTAGAGGCATACACATGTCCAGCTGCATTGCCCGTTTGAATGATGGCTTCTTTTTTACCAATCAAAGCAGCGGCGGCAACCACGGGGTTAATACCACTCCCAGAAAACTGTAAGTCCTTGGTGATATAGGATTCATCGAGCACGGTATGGTTGCTGGGGTCGTACATCCTCCATCCGGTTTTTACAAAGCTGTTCATGGATACATTGTTTTGCACAGCAGGTATGCTGCCTACCACACTGTTCAGTTTAACGGGGATGGCAGCATAATTAAGTTTGGTGTCGGCATCGAACAGTTCCAGGGAGAATAAGGCATCGGTCCTTGTTTCAGTACAAATCTTCTCTACGGTTTCCCAATCCATTTGTGATGGGAAAACGCCCGCACCAAAAGAACGGTAGGCTGTGCTGTCTAGTTTTACCACATTTTCGAAACGTTGGTTGGCGATAAACTCGTCATTCAGCCCATTGATGCAAGCCTTGCCGCCTTCCAATACCAGGTCCTTGCTTTCCAAGGAAAGGACACGATGAATGGCATCGATGGTCTTGTTCTCATCCTTGGCCAAACTCCGATTGATGATGGCTACTGATTTAATATAGGGTGGAACGGTAACGGGTGCTGGTTCTTTTACACTGATGAACACCAGGTTGGTAGAACTGCATGAACAGAACAGCACCACAATCAAAATGATTGAGATTGGATTTTTCATAGTACGACAATTGGGAATTAAATTTGAAAACGATTTTGTCGAATTATTATTGCCGCTGCTTTTCTTAGCCAAGCCTTTTGCATCATATTTTTATATAGATAATAAAATAGGGAGCGCATATTTCGGAAATATATTTTTATAATGTAAGAATGAGCCGTCTTCGCAATTGAATAATTTATTTATTTGGCCGCCTCAATCAGCACTTTTTGTAAAATAGCATCAAGGGCTTTTCGGTCAAACAGGCGGCCGTTGGAAATGACGGTATTTATGCGTTTAGTATTCCCAATATTTTTCAACGGGTTTGCATCAAGTAGTATCAGGTCTGCCAGCATTCCTTTTTTAATGCTTCCCAAGGAATCTGTTGCCTGCTCATATTGTGCCGCTTTGATAGTGGCGGCCTGCAATGCTTCCAAATTGCTGAGGCCGGCTTCCACTAATAATGCGAGTTCGTCGTGGAGGCTTTCTCCATAATAAGCGCCATACACGCCACAATCAGAACCTGCCAATATATTCACCCCTGCTTTTTGCATATCACGAACAATCTCAAATCTTTTTTGCCTGATTTCAGGATCGGGCACACCCAAAAAATCATTAAGCTCCTTTTCATTTTTCACCCAATATTTTAGTTCATCTTTTGGGACATATTTATTGCGGAGATCATTTCTCCAATTGGGTTTCTTGGGATTCAAAATATCTTCTACCAATAAGGTGGGCACAAACCAGGTTTTGTTCTCCATCAATTTCTGGATTATTTTTTCGAATTTGGTTTTATCAAAGCTCTTCACAATTTCCAAAACCACTTTATAAAGATCCTTTGTACTATCGGAAAGATACAGCTTGGTATATTTTGATCTTAGCTCATCTTCACGTGAAGAAGATTCAATAAAAAGATTGCCCTCACAACAGTGTTCAATACTTTTTTGTCCGGCATCAGACGCTTCTGAGGTTTTTACCCTTATAGGATTATGACCGGCAAAAGGAAAATGCTCTTTGTTGGCTTCGCTGGCCAATCCGAAATAGGCATCCCTGGGAATGCCATCATAAATTTTTATAAAATCAACCCCTCTCCCCATTAAAAAATGGACCAATTTTTTTCCATCCTCTTCGGTGCCCGGTCTCTTTACGGTTGATGAATCCCCGGGTTTGGGACCATTTACATAATTGCTGCCCAGTATGGCCCTGGGGCCGATGAGTTCCCCATTTTTTATTTCTTTCAACAGTTCTATTGATTTGTAAATATTCATGGCCAGTTTCCAACAGGGATCATAACAATCAGCACTCATCACCCTTACACTGGTGATGCCATTGGCGATGAACAAGGGATAGATGACCCTTCTGGTATTGGTTTCGGATGAAGTGTGCGCATGCATATCCCAAAGACCGGGGATCACAAATTTCCCCTGGCCGTCCAGCACTTTTGTTTGCTTAGGTATTTTTATTTTTTTTGCTGACCCAATATTTATGATGCGATTCCCTTTGATGAGGATCGTCATATTATTGGAAACATTTCCATTTTCCACATCAATGATATTTGTATTCACGATGGCGATCAGGCTATTCGGATTGAGCGTATAAGGTTTTTGGGAAAAGGCATGCCCTAAATTTAGCAATACAATGAGTAGGGGTAAGGCCCATTTTATTTTTTTCATGGTTGGTTCAAATTTATAAGAGTGATTTCTATTCTGTGCAATGGAAATTTTGCATTTTCTGAAACAGATACCCCATCAAAAATAAAATCATAATTACCCTTTCCTGTTATTATTATTAAAGCCCTACCACTAAAATATTTTCCATTAAAATCAAAAGGGGCATTTCCTTCATGCAATTTATAAGGTTTATCGATTTGAATAGTAGAATAGCTCGTAATATATCCATAGTAATTATATTTTGGAAACCAAATGATCTCCACATCGCCCACAACGCTTATTTGTTTATATTCATCTTTCAAAAATTCATATCCATTTTCACTTATTAAACTTAATCCTTGATTTTTTTTATAGCAAAAACGCCTTCACTTTTTTTATCGGAAAATAAGGAGTTTGGTCTATTTGCAAATTTTTTTTGGTTTGAATTTTGATTAGTAGAACTATACCAGCCATTTGCAATTGCTGCAAGTCTTGCTGATTTTTTGGGATGGGTTGAAGAATTTTCTATTTCACCTAAAGAATTGATTGCGCTTTGTAAATTCTCTAATGACGCTCCTAATACTCTCAAAATAAAACCCGAGAATTTATCCGCTTCAAGTTCTAATTCTGGTCTACTCCCGGAATTTTGTAAAGAGTGGCCACTTAAGTGATGTCCAACTTCATGCGCTAGTATGCTTAAGCTAGCCCAATCATTGATAGTTCTGTTTGCTTTATCCATGAAGGTTTGATTATAAATTATATATCTATCAAACCCATTTTTTGCTAGATTAAATAAAATAACAGCACAAGCATTTGGAACATCACCTGCGACAAGAGTAAAGTTGCCAGGAAGACCTGCAGCATCAGTAATTTTCTTTAAAGCATTTCTAGCTTGATCATCACTTGGGAAAGTGTAAATGTTATTACTTAGGCGTTCCCCAAAGTAGCTGCACGCAATATTTGCAGATATTCTTTTTTGTCCCAAGCAATAGTTATTTACAAAAAGCAACAAAAGAATGAGTTTTTTTTCATGTTTAATTGTCTTTTTATTAAACCATTAATCATTTTACTTTCAACTTCTAAATATTAGAAGAAGTAAATACAGAAGTTAATTAATTGACCCTGTAAATTTTCTATTTTTGGAAAATAGGTTATAAAGGCTTGCTTTGATTGTTTCTACGAATTTTCTTGAGACACTATAATTAAAACTCAAATTACCAGATCCCTCTTTCCAACCCTCCTCCTAAATACATATTTGTTTCGCTAATAAATAATATCACTAGCGTTGCGTTATTGAGTTTTTTAGTTCTTTGAAAGTATTGTCAGT
>JAFDYF010000067.1 GCA_018267575.1 Bacteroidota bacterium | reverse complement strand
TTGAAAGCCTCTCCCCTTATACTTCGATGGGCAATGACCCGATAAAGCACAACGACCCCAACGGTGATATTTTCGGCATCGACAACATCATTGGGGCAGCAGTAGGTGCAGTTTTGGAATTGGAACACAAGTTGTAACTAATGCAATTCAAGGAAAAGGGTTTACAATGGATAAGGGCGGCTGGGGGAAAGTAGTTGTAGCTGCAGCGGAAGGTTTAATTTCAGATGGAGCAAGCAACTTAACAAAAACACTTGTAAAAGTCGGGGGGGCAATAGTGAATAGTGCTATTGATAATCATGATAAGGGAGCGGGAGCAATTGCAAAAGGCGCAGTATCAAATTTAGTTATTAATAAAATTGCTGGTGGATCTTCTAAATTAGTGAAAGGAGGTGGTGGCAATATCGCAAAGAAAATAGTTGGAAGTAAAAGCCAAATAGCCAAGCATATCTTAGTGAATAACGATGTCAGTGCGAAAACAGCCAATGCGATTGCCAAAAGTGTGAACGCAACGGAAAAGGCTATTGCAAAGCAGATAAAAAATGCATCTCAAAAAATAACAGAAAAAACTGTAGGTTCTAGCTTAGAAGGCGCGCATAAAAAATTAACAAACGAATAAATATTATCTTATGAGTCGTGCTGGCAAGGTTCTTTTTGGTGCTTGTATTTTATATCTGTTGTACGCGACCCTAGGGACATTAGTTAAAGAAATGTTTTTAAAAAGCAAAGGTAGATGTATAACTGCCGTACTAATTAATGAAGCACCAGGTACAATACATAGATACTCGAGCTTCAATTTGTTATATAAATTTTCTGTCGATGGGAAAATATACAAAGGTAATTCAACTGAAACTGACTTATCTAAAATAGGCGACAGCATGTGTATTGTTTATTTGCCATCGTTTCCGAGCATCAATAGACCGATTGCATATTTTGACAATGGCAGGATAAAGTGCAGCTGCAATCAATGAGCATCTGACTCAAACGTACAATCTAAAATAAAATAAACTTCAATACTCTACGTCAAAGCGGGGTCGGCGATGCTAGACCCCGCTGGGACATAAGGAAACCAAAATATGTTGTTGGTATGCTAGGCACGAGGCATCCCCACATACCAACAACGGCGGAGGCACATCATTCTAACGCCATCAGACACCCTCAATCCGCGCCAGATGGCAGAAATTATTGTTTGCATAAAGAAAACTGATCGATGTCAATTGAAGCTCCATCACCTTCAAACTTGCTAACTATTAAATTAACAGTATCAGGGATATTGCCAACTGGTATGGGGAAGGAATATATTGTTGATCCCCCAATAGAGGACAAACTTAATGTGCCATTTAATTTTTCCTTCATGATCCAGTTTTTCACTATGTAATCTTGTTCTTTGATAATATTGGTGTCAATATTTTCAATTGTGAGGTTCATTTGCACTCCACCTATTTTAGTTAATTTATTGCTGAAAACACCAGCTTCATATTTCCACTTATCTTCAACCCAAGCCTCCTTAATCTTAAAAAATTTTGGCTGCTTTATCACTATATATTGTGCCACAAAGAGACCTTTTTCTTGAGATGATTTTATAGTCAGTGAATATCTTGGAACTGGTTTGACATCAAGATTACAAGCCATATAAAGCTGGATTAAACTTAACAATAACAATGTACCAACTAAAGTTTTCATTTGATAATTAATTGCATGACATAATTGTTTTTATTGTTATTGATCATATTTTGATACATATTGTTTGGAAAAGGAGGGGTATAGTTGTAGGGTAACCCAGTTCTTGTATAAAAAGTGGCTGATTGAGCCCCCTTCATTCCTATAAAATTAAAAGTATTTGAAACCGCATGTCCACAATTATCAGCTATTCCGGAATAATCACTTTTCACCTCCTGTGCCATCTTTGTGATTGCGTCATTTAGTTTGTTTGGATCTAGAGAAAATATTGCGATCCTGTCATACTCTTTATACTTGGATACAAATTCTTTTAAAGTTTTAACTTTGTCACTACTACTAATTGATTGACCATCTGAGCCTGAATGAGTTTGACCATCTTTAGCTCTCCCATCTTTTGAAAGATAAGTCCATCCCTTTAAATCATTTCCTATCAACAAAGCATTGTGACCAAGACCTGAAACAGATTTTGAATAATTTACAACAGCTATATAAGTTCCTTTCGATAAGTCTTCTTTACCGCCATCTGTGTTTTTATTATATTCATCTTCGCTTACATACTTCTCATAAAATTTATCAGCTTTTTTATCATACAGTATGACGACTTTATTTGTTGAGTCCCCATCCATGCCATCGGGATCAGTTAATCGTACTGGATTATCGAACACATATGCATAAGGTGAAAATTTAGGGACAGAATCACACAACGGATCTATGCCATGCCAAACCCCAAGCTGCGGATCCTGCAACCTTGCCCCAAAATCGTATTCCTCGAGGCCAGTCCCGTCGGAAAACTCTTTGTTCTGGAGTTCCTTGCCATTGTAGCGGTACTTGTTCTCGGCATATTGTGCTTTGACAGCTTTGTCGGATATCCCGGCCATCGCAAGCCCGAACGGGTTAAACCAAATCCCTGCCAAAGCCATGGCAGGTAGATCTTTCAAAGAACTCTGTGTTCCATGAATTACGTTCTGGCGAGGGCGGCGATGCCATACCCCGCCAGAACGTAGCCGAACCCGGCAGGAACATAAACAAAAAAAACGGCGTAGGTCAAGCCGTACCAAGTAGCTTTCTTTATTGTTTGCCGCTACAAACTACGACGAGATTGAGGCTACTGATTTCTTAAGAAACCAAAATGATGAAGAGAAAAAGTCATAATATTGATTGATAATATTAAGAGTAGCATTATTAAAAAAACTATCGTAAGACTAACCATACCCCATTTTTTTTTCCAAACTTTCGGTTTTATTTCAAACTCCTTGAAATATTCTAAATATTTATCCTTATATAGCAATATAAAATAATTTAAAACACCAAGAACTACTGCTATTACAATAAAAAAAACAGAACTTAAATATCCTGAATTTTTAATTGATTGAATAAAACAGAATAAAGTAAAACTAATGACTAAGCTTAGGATAAACATAAAGCCACCTGCTCGAACACTACTTAACCCATATTTTGGATCCTTGAAAGATCTATTTATATCCTCATTTATATTTATTCCTCTTCGTTCATACATTTTTTTTTGAAAGGGCAATTTATGTAACAGCATAAAGGGGTTTATTTTATTAAAAAATAAATGTGCTTTATAATCTAACTTCCATACAAAATAATGTACAACATTCCATACAAACTCAATTCTCTTCATAATAATTTTTATAAATTAATCTGTCACAGCCTCGCCTATTTTTTCCCCTCCCCAACTACCAACGATTCCCCCAATAAAGCCACCTATAATAGCACCTGGGACAGCTCCTATACCACCAAACCACACTCCTATTGCTGCACCAGTTGCTGCCCCCCCCTCTGCTCCTAACCATCCACCCCCAACACCTAAAGCTGATTTTACACCAGCACTTGTGGTTTTATGCCCCCAATGACCTTCCTTTTTATATGCATCCCAAGTTTTCAAAATACCAATACCCGCACCTACCCAAGGACCAGCTTTGGCTGCTATTCGCCCATATTTAGAGAACGAATTGATGCCTTCCAAAGCATTAATTGTTTTGCTAGATAAATTCCCTTCCAACTGTGCAATTAACGCACTTTTTGCTAATAAATTTGGGTTAATTGTTTCTGTTCCGAAAGCACCAATTAAACCAACACCATAATCATTAGCTTTACCAGCAATATCATATCCATCAGTTCCGTTTGATTCCCCTCCTACAGAGCCACCTTCATAGTGCGCCCCGTGATATTGATATTTATCATCTCTCAATCCAACATCATCAGTATTTGTTCCCAAATATTTATTTACTGAGTATGCACCTACACCCCCATCAGATCTCGAATATTCAAATCTTAACTGCCCACCACCACTTGGATTCCCTTGAACCATATTTGTTGTGCCACCCTTTGTATTTTTTTGATATTCTGCCTCACTCACCTTTTCAGTGGTAACCTCTCCTGTCTTTTTATTATATAGGTATTTAATCCTTTGAGGATTATCATTTCCGTCTTCGCCATCCATACCAGTGGGGTCGATATATCGTAAAGGATTATTATAGCAATAGGTATAAGGTGAAAAATTGGGTGCCAAATCAGTTAATGGGTCTAAGTTATGCCAAACCCCCAGTTGAGGATCCTGCATCCTTGCACCGTAATCGTACTCCTCTAACCCACTTCCATCGGAGAACTCTTTGTTCTGCAGCTCCTTGCCGTTGTAGCGGTACTTGTTCTCGGCGTAGTTCGCCTTCACAGCCTTGTCTGATATCCCGGCCATAGAGAGCCCGAACGGGTAATATCAAATCCCTACCAAATCCATAACAGACAAATGTTTCAAAGAACTCTCTGTTCCATGAAATTAGCAGAAATAGACCAAAAAACGCAGTTTTTTTACCATCAGATTTCAGCTGGTTTTAGCAGTTTGTCATAGGCCATAAGCACATGCCTATTTGAGTAGTCTTGTGCGATACACACGTACCTGTAAAACTCTTTGCTGCCAGCGGCATGGCCAGAAATCCGCCGCACCACCTGCTCTGGTACATCCAGCATTAAAAGGGTGGTGATGGCCGTCCTTCGCATGGTATGTGCCGTTATGTGGTCGCAGAAGCGATAGGGCTTTCCCATCTTTGTTTTTATTTCGGTAAGAATGTTTTTCCGGTACCTGAATTTTGGCATCTGCTGTGTGTAACCCGCCAATTCCACGATTCTTTTGATGTGCAGGTTAAAATTGGAATTCGACAACCTCCTGAACAGGTAACGGCCGTTTTTGGTTTTGTACCGCTCCACAATGGCTACGGCAAATTCAGGCAATGGGATGGTTACCGCCGTTCCGGTTTTTTGTGCCGATACCTGCAGGAAATAACGGCCATTTATCGTCTGTATGTTGGTTTTTTTTATTCCGATCAGGTCTTTGTAACGCAACCCAACCAGGCACCCAAAAAGAAAAATATCGAAACTCTGTTTCAGGCAGCGGGGCAGGCTATCGCTAAAGACCTTGTCCGTGATAAAGCGTTGCAGTTGGTCTGTCCCGATCAGTACCGGCTGATAAATATAGGAGGGCATGGTAAACTGTTTGTGAAACTCACCAACGGGCAGTCCCTTTTCCTTGCGCAGATAATTGAAAAATGTTTTGATGGTTTTAAAAACCGTGGCGATATACACGTCGTAACAGCCCTGTTCAATGCGCAGGTAATTTTCGAGTGCTATTTTAATTTTCTTCCAGTAGTTCAGCTCTCTTCTAAAAAGTTTTTGCTGCTGGCCATAAAGCAGGGTTATACGCAAGGAATGTTCCTGTGCTTGTTCAAACCTCTTCAGATATTTCAGAACAGTTACGTATTGTTCAATGGTGCCAACGGAAATACGCTTGCCCGAAGTGGTCCTTCTTTTACCTGTCATTGATTCCCGTATGAACTGATCAAAGAGCGGGACTATGGGTATTTGCTTTTGCATAAACTTTGTTTTTTGCAAAAGTCACATTCACGTAGTGCTTATAAAAAATACCTGTGTTTGAGTGGGCAATAATAAATAGGTTACTTGGTATGCCTTGCTCTGCGACGTGCTTTGCTACGTTCAAAATTTAAAAGAGGTATTAGTTTGAAAAATAATAGCAGCGGCCATTATTGTTAACTGTCCAATTTATTCTATCCTGATTATGTAACCAGCATTCGGATCACGATTGCACATTGTTGCGTCGCACTCTTGTACATTAGATTTCTATTCAACTTCCTTTCTCCTTTAGGCGAAAATGTCCGAAGGGTGGATGAGGAAATTCATTTCGACTCCTCATTACTGAAAAAACAAAATGCCCTCCCAAAGTTAGCACCGACGCAAGTTCTCTCTAATTCGGACAGCCAAAAGACAAAAAAATAAAGCTAAGAATAGAAGCTAAACATCTGTACATCTTAGGCAGCTCAACATGGGCTGTACTGGGGAATGTATGCCTTTATTTTTTTCTGCTTTTGGCTACTGATGGCGGTGCTGAACGGGGCAGGTCATTTTATTTTTTCACTTTTAAATTAATGGCTATGAAAATTCAGTTCTCTCATTTGGCTGTTCATTACCGTTATTACAACCCTGTTTTCCGCTCATGGGTTTTGGTCTATCTTCTTCCATCAGGCTTATTTGTTCATTTCATCATGCGGTTGCATTGCTTCCGTTTATCACAGCTCCCTTTTTAGGGGGCTTTTTTTTCATATGGCAAATGGCCTCCCTACGCCAAAACACAAACCCAACACTTCGTAGCCAGGCCATTTGCGGGGCCCGAACACAAAAGCCCTACACCACCCCACACTGCATTGCACTTTTCATTCACTCGTTCGCTTCCTCACTCCGCTTCGCTGCGTTCCTCGCTCACTCGTTCATTTCAAAGCGCAATCTTGCCAACGCTTCCAAATCAGGAAAAGTGGTCTCGGTACAGGCATGGCAAGCAATCGCTGCGCCAGGCCAAGGCGGCAACCAGACTACTTAGTTATTTGGGGTAGCTGGTAGCCGCTTTGCCCTTCGGGTGCTGCGCAGCCTGTCACAGCGTTTGCAATTGCCAAGCCCTACCCTCGTCAGGCCGCTATTGGGCTTGCAAATACTTGGGCTCGCTTCGCTCGCCCAACCATTTGCAAGCCCAGCGGCCTTTTCTTTTATGTGCGCCACCTGCGCTGCCTTCGGGGGCTTATCCATAGTGATGTGCTCCGCTGACGCTCCGCACAATTAATAAGGTCGTACAGCGGTCTACTGCGCCTCCGTGCTCGTGCCTCACACTCCCGGCGCAGTGCCCCCGAAGGCGTGGCGCGGGGTGGCGCCGGAACAGCCTTCAACAGATGATTATAGCCACTTTGGATAGTAACCCAGATGGACATTTCTTTTTGCCTCCTAACGTCGGCAAAAGAGAATGAATGGTAATAGCGATACCCTGTCCCCTCGCTCCCATTTTTTTTATTTTTTTGAAAATAAGAAAGTCGACCTCTTGTCATCTGACTAGTATTCTCTTTCTGTCTTGAATAATTTGGCCAGTATATAGTAGATGTAGTGATAAAAACCTGTTCCTGTCCTTTCGCTCCCGAGTTCCAATTTTCACTTTTGACTGTCAACTAAAAATCAATCAAAAAACCTAAACAAAATGAAAAAGTTAATATGGTTTGATCTCGTATATAAAGTTCTAAAAGCAGTTTACTTGATTTTAAAATTCGCTGATTTGGTTTGGCAAATGGCAAAAGCTTGGTACGATTTGTAAAATTCAATCGGGAAAAAAAGCCAGCAAATATAGCTACGGGGCTACCCACCTGCACAAAGCCTTGACGATTTTCCAAACCGAACGCAAGGCCCACGCACAAAGCTATCATTACGGTTTGGAGAAATCGCCGCCCCTTCGCTGGGACAAGGCTTTCTTTTTTTCCTTTTTCTTCTGAAAATATTTTTGTTCTTTGACATAAGAATACATTAACGCCAGATAAGTTAAATTTTCTTCTGCGTGCTCATGGCACAGTTGTTTGTTCTTAGCGTTTGAGGTCAGTTTCTTTTCCGGGGTCTTGCCTCCAATAAAAGCCGACCTTTTGTTATTGCTGCATTCCGTTTATTTGAACGTCCACGCCCAAGTTTTTTAGTTTGTCCAGATAAGATTGTACTTGGTTCTTCTTTCGCCTCGTATCGAGATAACCGTAACCAAGGTCTTTGTAAGCAATCTTATCTTTCAATATGTGGTAAGCTGCAATAAGTATCTTATGGCCGACCGCGATCAAAGCACGTTTCTTGCCCCTGCGCCCAATAAGGCTTTCATATTTGTTTCGCAGGTAACAATCTTTCACGTGAGAGGCGGACCATGCACATTCGACCAATACTGGTTTTAGATATTGGTTGCCTTGTGTGACCCGCGCATCTTTGTTCTTGCCAGCACTTTGGTTATTGCCGGGGCACATGCCTGCCCACGATGCCAGATGCAGCTCGGTCGGGAATTTGCTCATGTCGTTCCCGATCTCAGAGAGAAGGCATGCGGAAGCAATCTTATTGATACCGGGTATTGTCTGCAGCAGCTGCAGCTCTAGTGCATATGGCTTGGACAGCTGTTCGGTTTGCTTGTCAAGCGATCTCACTTTATTCAAAATGCTGTCCAAACTTTTCCGGATGGCCCGCAACATGAATTTGTGGTGTGCGGTAAGGTTCCCTTCCAATGCTTGTTTCAGTTCATCTTTTTTATTCCTGATCCTGCCATGGCAAAGCTCTAGAAGTTCATCAAAATTGTCATTGCCCCTTAGCAGGGCATCGATCAGTTTTGTACCGCTTAGGCCAAACACATCGCTTATGACATTGCTGATCTTGAAATTGGCATCCTGTAAAATTTTCTCAAACCGGTTCCGCTCTCCGGTTGCCTGTTGTGTGAGCTTTCTTCTGTACCTGCTCAGGTCGCGGAGCTCCCTTATCTCTCTGGGCGGGATGAAACTTGCTTTTAGTAGCCCACTGATCAAAAGCTTGGCGAGCCACACACTGTCTTTCTTGTCTGTTTTGTGCCCGGGCACATTTTTTACATGGTACGCATTGACCAATAAAATGTCAAAGCCATCTTCAAGGATGTTAAAAACGGGCTTCCAATAAATGCCGGTGCTCTCCATCGCGATATGTGTGACAGAAAGCGACTTGAGCCAGTCCCTGCACTCCCGCAGCGAATTGGTATAGCTGCTGTAAGTGCGTGTTTCTTTTTGGATCCCCGCACCGAGCACAGTTGCAACAATGGTGTCTCTATGGATGTCCATTCCGCAACCCCTTTCAACAACTTGGTCGAAGGAAACTTGAGGGTTCATGAGCGTGAAGTTTATATGAGCAAGGGACCAAAATTACTCACGCTGACCTTATTTTCATGCTTGTTTGCGACATGTATTTTTTGTCATGAGGGTTTCTTTTACAAAATATTTTTTATGAAAGCGATCAAGATCAAAACAGAACTCAAAAAACATTTTCTGCAAGCTGTTGCCCATCTTGGGCTAAATGCCACCCAACTAAAAAAAATTGATGTGGAAGGCTGTGTTTATTTTCGCATCGTAGGCCATGTTTCGCAGGATGATATCTTTAAACTGGGGTATCTTTTTTGCTATCTGCTTTGTAAACAAGGGAGCAGGGCTTGAAACAAAGCAAACCACAAGGATTATGAACGGCCCTTCTTGTTTGTTCCTTTGCTCACTCTTCTTTAGGTAAGACAAAATAATAAAAAAGACCCCACATCTGCGGGGCCTTTACGATTGCATCCAGTCACCACACTGGGCAATTACTTTTTCATCAGCTTGATCAGAAATTTTAGGATCACGGTAATACAAAAACTCACAACCGCACCGATCGCAGCCAGCACGATCGTTTTGACTATATCTTCGTTGGTCAGGTTGACAAATATAGTAAGCAGTGTACCACCCATCACCCCAGCCTTTGCACTCGAATCAAAATGATGCTCCATAATACCCAATTTAAAATCCCAATCACCGATCAACTATTCAACCAATCAACATCTCAACCTATTCCCCTTCCTTAGCTGCCTGGCTTACCGCACTTATCATGCTGCTGGCCACCGCAACATAACCCGCAATGGTCACAACAACTGCAGGCAATGCCACCGGTGCAGTGATGATAGCGGTGCTTATCGCAGCCAGTACCAGTCCAATATTCCTGAGCGTCTTAAAAAATTTAGGCGTTGGCGCCTGGATCCTTTCGATAACCTGTTTCATTCAGATAAAGATTTAATGGTTAAAAAAATTTGTTCCCCTGTTTTGATCTTTGGGAAAACGATGGCCTTCAATTTTTCAAAAGCCATCATCGAGCCAAGCCCCTTCCCTTCAGCGGTCAAAATGGAAACCGGAGCGATACAGCCCCGCAATTCTTTCTGTGCATCATTGGCCGGATGGATCAATATTAGGTCCCTTCCGGTCACTTTTTGTAAACAAAGATGCTCTTTGAATTTTGGGCTATACCTTTTTACAAGCCCATACCTTCCCTCGGGTATGCACGAGGTCTGTTGATGGTTATCCTTCCATGTCAACTCTATCGAATAGCAGACTATCGCACCATCATGAACGAACTCCCCATTTGTGCCGTTCGGGAAATATAACCTTCTAAGCTCCAGTTCCATTTTTCATAGGGTTTAGTCCCAAGTAAACGCTATTGCTTTTTTACGCATCCACTTTCACAAGTGCGAGCGCATTGTAGGCGCCGTTCTTCAACGGGTACTTTGTCCCGTTCACATCCTGATAGAACTCGACACCGAGCGAAAGGAAAAGCGGGTGTGTACTTGCTGCTGTCACTGCGTTCGCAAGGTTGATCACCGCTGTGGGGGCCTCGTCCCATGCCATCACCCCAGACTCGTTGCTATCAGCTTCAAATGACCCGCCCTCAAAATCCACAGCGGCTGCAGCGCTCACTACCTTGAAATGGGTTGTACCACCAGGCGCAGCGATCATGTTGATCGGTACGAAAGAGGGGAGGTCCACTTTCAGTGTGCCCGTTGCGCGGTCAATGCTGGCGGTGAAAGGGACATGCAGCGTGTTCCCTAGTTTCCCATTGATGTTGAACTCAAAGCCCTCTAGCAACATCGCTTCCCCGTCGATCACATTTCTTTGCCCCCTTGGGTTGGTCGCGTCCGCTTTCACCACTTCGATAAATTTTGCCGTGAGCCTGCTCACCATCAACCGATCGGAAGCATGCTGCAAAAGGCCACGCATGGAGTTACGGAGCACTTTCCCCGCATTGCCAGCACGGCCAAACTCTTCGCCATTTTCCCTGGTCCTCTGGAACGCAGGGTCGTTGGCGATACGGCTAGCTTCAACCCCGCCTTTTTCGCGGGCCAGGTAGCCGTCCTTGGATTTGTAAAAAGTAATATCACCGATAGTACCCTTCAGTTTGATGATCCCTTTTTGTTTTGCCATAAAATAAGGTTTAAGTAAAAAATATTCAAAAGCACAATTGCATTGATCAGCTTAAAAGCATTTGGTACTTTTGTGTGTTCACCACAATATTAAAATGAGAAAAACAGCCAACAAAGCAGGCGTTCCCAAAATGCAGGCTTATGCAGCAAACCATCCCAAAGCGCATAGTCATCTATGCAAAGGACATCACTAATATCACCGGCCGCAAGGAGCGCACCGCCAGAAAGCTGCTTGCCCTCATCCGAAAAAAGTACAAGAAAAAGAAAGGAGATTTCATCACCGTGAAAGAGTTCTGCGAGTACACGGGGATTGGTATTGAACAGGTAACCATGTTCATGTATTAAGGCACCCATCGGCATGGATGGAGCATAGATAAAGCGTATGTTTAGTTAACTATTATCACTTGACCACAAACTCATCAAAGAAAATTTGTTTTAGAAAACCCAATATTGTTTGTTGAAGTTGTGCGATAATATTTATGCATTTTTGTATGGTTTTAGCGGGGCTATTTCGTATATTTATAAAACAATTCAGTTCTTTAAAAGCATACAAAGTATAACAATTCATTAGGTTACCAATTCGGTTACCTAATTTGATGAATTTATTGAAATCCGCTATGGTAAAGGGTTTCCCGAGAATGTAATATTCCTGTCGAGACTACAAATGCAAATACTGCCTTTGGATGCGATAGGGGCGCCATTTGTTTTTCGATGCCTCCTCTATAGTATGACCATGATTTGTGGAACATTATTCTATGAATTAAAAACAGATTTAATCAGCTGAAAGCTTTCTGATGAAAATATTGCCCGAGCAATCTGCATTGCCCGGTGAATCAAATACCACTCTCAGCAAGGAACTGGATTCCGGGGTTACCTGTGCAGTTCGGTTGATGTAAAATAGATTGCCCTTTTGCGTCAAATACGCGGGCAAGGCTGGTTCCCCTTCATAAAACAAAGATGCATTGACTATTTTGAAGCTGTCTTTCCCCGAACTCTTTTCGAATTTTACCTCGTATTGTCCCGGAGTGGTAATAAAGGTTGATAAATTTAAAGTTATGGTTGCGCGCCCATCCTTGAACATGGATGGCACCCATGTGTGGAGGTACCTCCAATCATTTATTTGTCCATCCGTGACCAATTCTTCCGAAGGCAACTGGGTTGTTTTGTAAATCGAAAACAAACGGATCAATGGTTTATGAACAACATTGGTTATTTTAAGACGCACCTTAACAACTTTTGTGTTTTCAAAATATTGGATGCGTTTTCTTCCGATCGATGAGCCGCTGCACAATTGTTTCCATTGGTTGTTTACCAATCCCTCCACCACATAACCACGGATCCTTTCCCCCGCACGATAATCTTCCATGATCACAATTTGGTTAATCTCTGTGGGTGTTTTGAGATCGATTTCTGTAAGGCCTTTTGTATTGTCCGAAGTAGTGGCAATGGGGTGGGCAAACCTTCTGTTAATTTCTTTGCCCAATGCCATGTAAAGGACCATGTCCCCTGCTGGTATAAGGCCGGTCGTATCGGGGGTTGAGTTTAATAACATGACGGCGCCCCTACCAACAGACTTAGAATAGACTTCCATCAATTCGTTCAAGGTTCTTCTTTTTTCCTCATTCTCTTTTGACCAGAACCAAAAATGGTTGTAAAGTGGTAGGTCGCATTCAAGGGGTGCCCATGCATTCCCATCTGGATAGCCCTGGGCGGCCGTTGCAACCCCTGTAATCAAGCTAGCGCTATCCAATGAATTCCATGCGGGGTAGGGCGCAACCCCTTCCTCATTCCCGACCCAGCGGATACTTGCCTGCGGACTTTGGAAGATCACGGCATATTTTGCATAAGTATGAACAATATCGGACACATCAATCACGCAACTGCCATCGAACCAAATTTCCGAGATTCTGCCATATCTTGTGAGTACCTCTTTCAGTTGCTGCCTATATACTTTATTATAACCTTCCTGTTTGGAAGGGTCTTTTGTTCTCCCACCACTGCCGATGCCCACACCCCAACTCTCATCTGCGGGTGACACATACATGCCCAAATTCAACCCAAATTTTTTGCAAGATGCCGATAGTTCTTTCAGAACATCTCCCTTCCCATTTTTCCATGCTGTGTTCCGGATACCATAATCGGTGGTATGTGTTGACCACCAACAAAATCCGCCCGTATGTTTTGCGACAAATAGGATTTCCTTGGCACCCCAGGCCTTAGCTGCCATACACCATTGATCGGTGTTCAATTTCTTTGGGTTGATGCGGCTCAAGGGGATGGAATGATCATCGTATTCCCGCCCCTCCCAAGTAGCGGGGTCAAGAGCAACGAAAAGGATACGCTCCTGTTCCTGCCAGGCAAACTGTACACGGGTTGGTTTAGCCAAGAGGGCATACGCTTCCGGTTTTTGCTGCGCCCATGTCCCGTTTGAAAAGAAAAATAAAAAAGCAAAAAAAAATATTCGAGCCATTTCGTTTTAATTTTTTTGGGTGAGTTATTTTAGAAACAAGACATCTGCTGCTCGGTCATCAAACAAAATTGAACCGTCGCTTTCTTCGACTTTTATCAATATTTCATTTTTATATCCAGCAAATTTTGATGAGAGGGTACTATACATTTTTCATCAATTTCCGAAATTAGCATGACCCAAAAACGCAGATAGTTTTCCCAATCAATCTTTGCCGTATAAGCTGTCATTGCCCACTAACATTCCCACCACCAAAGCTGGTGAATTAATAAGTCAGATTTTAAAACTCCTACTGGCCTATCTTGGTTCAGATACCCATCCACAGCAAAGCTCGACCGCATATCTGACCAGTTGAGATTGAAATAGTCAATAGTGAATGGTGAATACTTGATAGTCGTTAGTCAATGGACAGTATCCCCAAATCAACTTGTCAACAAATCAACTTCTCAACCCAATTCCGAATTCCTAATTCCACCCCAACCCTACTCAAACAGTTCCGGCTGCTGGTCGCTACCTTTCTTTTTTTCCCATTCCATCTCTATGCTCTTGGTATAATCCACGAGCTTTGTACCCACTGCTTTCCAGCCCATCACTTCAGCCATTTTCACCACCTTGAATTTTGCACTCCGCACTTGCGCACCACGACCACTCTGCACAATAAGGATTGGCTCATCGTCAGTAGTCACTGCTTTTAACTCATTCCCCTCCCCTTCCTTGATGAACATGAATTTGTTGTGCAATGTGGTGGTTTCTATTTTGAAACGCTTCACAGTATACTGAACCTTATCCTTATCCAGATATACGGCAGTCACAATTTTTTCTGGATTGAATTTTTCAATGCGCAACAATTTTTCGGCATCGAAACGTTGTGTCAGTTCCTGATCTACCAATTCATAATTTCCATCCTTATAAAAAGCCAAAATCCTTTCATCAGCTTCAAAGCTGCCCAAGTATTGACCTTTTTCTTCTGTATTCAATCGCCCGAAAGTCTCATCGAACCAAAGCTTGCGACCACTCAATGTGGATTTGCCGGCTTCTTTCAACTTCACTGATTTGATTGGATATTTCGTTACTTGGTTGCCCACACTGCTCCTTCCTTTTATCTCCAACGTGCTGAAATCAAAATCAAATTCTTTAATCCTTGCACTACAGTTCGGACTCAATAGCACTTTAACCAACTCAGCCTCTCCATTGGCATTTACTGAAAGATAGTTCACCTTGCTTTTTTCTTCATTCTTAGCTAGGTCATATTCTTTATCTCGGGTAACACCTGTTACATTGAAACGTTTGGCATAACTAATACCTGTCTTACCATCAGAATATATCATATTATAGGTGGTGCGCTCATCATTCTTTTGGAAGACAGCTACATGAAGGATGTCCTTTCCAATAAATGTTTTGTCCGCCACTTTCACCACTTTCATTTTGCCCGATTTGGTAAAGGCGATAATATCATCCAAATCGGAACAGTCAGCCACAAACTCGTCTTTTTTCAAACCAGAACCGATAAAGCCATCTGCACGGTTCACATATAATTTGGTATTGGCAATAGCCACTTGCTTGGCCTGGATAGCTTCAAAAAGTTTGATCTCTGTTTTTCTTTCCCTGCCCTTGCCATATTTTTTTTGCAGGTTTTCATAATAAGCTACGGTAAAATCAACCAAGTTGTTCAAATCATATTTCACTTGTTTGATTTCCGCTTCCAAACCTTTAATCTGATCGTTTAGTTCGTCAATATCCAGTTTATAGATCCTGCGCACTGGCTTCTCCGTCAACTTGATAATATCTTCTCTTTTGATATCCCTTTTTAATTGTTTGGTAAAGGGAACAAAAGCCTTTGCAATAGCATCCAGTACTTTTTCCCATGTCTCATGCTTTTTCTCAAGCTCTTTGTAAATTTTTTCTTCAAAAAATATTTTTTCCAAAGAGGTAAAATGCCATTTTTCCTGAAGCTCAGACAGTTTAATTTCCAGTTCACGTTTTAATAAAGCCTGGGTATTTTCAACTGAAGTTTTCAGCAATTCATGCACGCCTAGAAATTGAGGCTTATCCTCAGCAATCACACAGGCATTGGGAGAAATGCTCACCTCGCAATCCGTGAAAGCATATAATGCATCAATGGTAATATCTGGCGAAATGCCGGGTGCAAGGTCAACCTGAACCTCCACTTCCGCGGCGGTATTATCGGTCACTTTTTTTATCTTGATCTTTCCTTGATCGTTCGCCTTGATAATGGAATCGATTAATTGCGAAGTGGTGATACCATAAGGCACGTCCTTCACCAATAATGTCTTTTTATCCAGCTCTTCAATATGCGCACGAACTCTTACTTTACCACCACGTTTGCCATCATTGTAATTGGTCACATCAATCATGCCCCCCGTTTGAAAATCGGGGAACAGTTCAAATTTTCTCCCACGGAGATGCTTAATCGAAGCTTCACAAAGTTCACAGAAATTATGCGGAAGTATTTTGGTAGCCAATCCCACGGCAATACCTTCAGCGCCTTGCGCCAACAACAGAGGAAATTTCATCGGAAGCACTACGGGCTCATTCTTCCTGCCATCATAGCTCAACTGCCATTCAGTCGTTTTTGCATTGAAAGCAACTTCCAATGCAAATTTGGAAAGACGTGCCTCTATATATCTGGAGGCGGCCGCATCATCGCCGGTGCGGATATCGCCCCAGTTACCCTGGGTCTCTATGAGCAAATCTTTTTGCCCCATATTCACCAAGGCTTCGCCAATACTCGCATCCCCATGCGGATGGTATTGCATGGACTGTCCGATAATATTAGCAACCTTATTGAAGCGACCATCATCCATTTCTTTCATGGAATGTAAGATCCTTCGTTGTACGGGTTTCAACCCATCTTCCACCGCAGGCACAGCTCTTTCTAAAATAACATAGGAGGCATAATCCAAAAACCAAGTTTTGTACTGCCCGGTTACGCCTGATTCATTTTGATGAAAATCATCTGGTAAAATACTCTTCGCCATAATTATTTATTCCCTTTATTCTTCGTACAGTTCCAATGGTTGCCCATTGGGATCTTGGAAGAAAGTAAATTTTTTGTTGGTGAACTCATCAATCCTGATATCCTCTACCTGAACGCCTTTCGATTTCAATTCTTTTGCGGCTTCTTCCACATTCTCCACTGCAAAAGCAAGATGCCGCAATCCTTTTGCTTCCGGATATCCCGGTCTTTCACGGTAATTTGGGAACGAAAATAATTCAATCTGGTATTTCCCGTTCATCGATAAATCCAGTTTATAGGAATCCCTTTCTTTTCGATATACTTCCCTAATTATCTCAAAACCCAGTATCTCGGTATAAAACTGTTTACTCAATGGGTAATTGTCAGTAATAATCGCAATATGGTGAATACCTTTGATTCTCATGTGAACTTTATTTTCACAAATCCCCCAAATGTGTGTGTTTAAACCCTGTAAAATATTTTAGACCATAGCCCATGATCCTATCCATGGAAGCATGACCGAACAAAATTAATCCCGAGAACTGAATATTTTCATTGTGCCAAAAACAACCAAATATATATACCATAATCGCGACTGCTTTATGGTGAAATAGATTGTAAGAAATGGCGCCTATTTTATTGTTCAAAGCATAACCGAGCATACTGATATCTGGAGCTAAGATCCATACCAAAAACCACCACCAAGCAAAGTGCAATTGGCTAAAAAGGAAGATGCTTAATATAAGCATCCCCAGTTCTTCTAATTGGATGGTTGTTTTCATAAAAAGTTCTATTAATAATAGACCGTCTATCTCTTGTTACCTTATTTAATCTTTAACCCTTCCAGCTTCTGACCATGATCCCAAAAATTGATTTTGTATACCTGTCCCGTGGTGCCACTTCTGATAAACTCTATTTGTATATCCTGCATTTTCAAAAAGAAAAAATTTTCCTTTTCTGCAAAAAGCATGGCCTTACCATTCCCTGGCACGGCAACCAGCAAGTGGTCGTTTTCCAATGTAATGTTCAAAAACAATTTAGGCGATAATTGATAGGTACCCACATAAGTTCGCAACATAAAACTATCAACCTCTATTTCGGGAATTTGAATAGGGAAATCGTAGGGCTGGTTGTTCAAGATGGCGTTAATGCTTTCCGCTATTTTTAACAACCCGTCCGACTGTTTGTTATCAAGTAAAATTATACAAGTGGAATCGATTGGTACCCGAACAATCAATGAGGTGTAACCAAAAGTACCACCCTCATGCATAACCGCTCTTTTACCATAGGCGGTATCAATCAACCAACCATAACCATAATGGTCCTTGTACGGGGTAAATGCTTTTTCCAAGGAAGAATCATGAACAATCTTATCGAAGTACAATGCCCTATCCCATTTGTACAAATCCCCTACCGTAGAATATAGAGCACCGGCAGCATAGGTAATTGAAGAATCCACTACAGGCGCAGGTCTTTTTGTTTTGTTTTCCAATTGAAAATAGCCGACTGTTTTATTGGCGCTTTTCAATGATGCAAAATCGAAACCAGAATGAACCATTCCCAACGGTTTCAAAATCCGATCTCGAACAATCAGAAAATAAGGTTTGCCCGTTATTTTTTCAATAATCAACCCTAGTAAAATATAATTTGAATTACTGTAACCAAATTTTTTACCCGGACTAAAATCAAGAGGTAAATTTTTAAACAACCCAATCAGACTATCCAATGCAATATGCTTTTGCGCATAATGCGCCATAAATAACTCATCATTATAATTATGGATACCCGAAGTATTTGTCAATAAATTTTCGATAGTAATACTATCCCCATTGGGAAAATCTGGGAGGTATTTTGATAATTTATCTTGTAATGAAAGCAAATACTGTTCCTGCAATTGCAGAATAATGGCAGCGGTAAACTGCTTAGTAAGCGAAGATATCTGAAAAACAGAACTCGAATCGTTGAGTGTATTTAATGAAGCGTTTCGATACCCATACCCTTTCTGCAATAAGACAGTTCCTTTTTGTGCCACCAATGCGGCACCATTGAATGAGCCTTGCTTTGAATAAGCTTTTAGCAGTTCGTCTATTTCCTGTGGCATGGTCTGTGCAGCCATTCTGGACATAGCTGAAAGTACCAGGAAACAACAAACCATTCGTTTCATGAAAAAAAATTAAGCGGGTGATGATTCTGTCTCGGGCTGTGCCTGTTTCAATTTGACCTCAAAGTCCTTTGCCTTTTTTGTCTCCCCCTGTACATCGTATTCTCCGGAAGCCAACAGTAATTTTAATCTCCATAAAATAAATGCATCGCCAGTTTTATGGGTTGCCTTGTTCAGGAATGTGCTAATGATTTTATGTGCAGTCTGCCAATTGCCGGTTATATATTTTTTTAGTTCTGCATCATAAAAATTATAATCATGCTGTGAAAGTTTTTTTCCGCCTTCCAACAAGCGTACTCCTTTTTCATCATTGCATAATTTATTCCATTCGTCAGGGTCTATTTCAAACTCGCTGGATGTAATGGGGCGAGCCAACTTCTTTGCTTTCACAAATTCCTTAGCAGGAATCGTGTGTAACCACTCGGGATAAAAAATAAGCCCCTTTTCATTGATGAATGGGAGATTATTGAGATAAAGGATAAATATCCTTCCCTGAAAATCACCCAATTGGCTCATCAACCAATAATAGCCGCTTACATCATGTTTGTTTTGGGCTGCCCATATCCACAGTTTTTCCGATGGGTCGTTTGTCAATATTTCTTTTAATTCCGATACTAATTTATTGTCCTCTACTTCCCCAGTTTCCACTTTCCCATCATAATCTCCACCCGCCAAAACTTCCTTCCACCATTCTTTCCTTGCAACCATGCCCTCTTCTGAATAAATATTTTTTAAAGGACCAACCGCATAATCATCCTTCACCTGAATGATTTCACCCACTAGGGTGCCGTCCAATTCAAAACTTTTAGCAAGTGCCTCTATATCTGCTTCGTTGAAAACGATATGAATCATGAATAATTAAAAATTAGTAATTAATAATTCCTTTGTTTTTAGAAGATTTCAATATTGCTGTCAGAATTTTTATTATTTCTTCACAATCTTTTATAAAAGAATTTGAAATTTTTTCTTCCAACAAATTACTATCTCTAAACAACCTTAACCAGTATCTTGTTTCACGAGATTCTCCATAAGCGATTTCTAACTTATGAATAAAATCTCTTTTCGAAGAAGCACCAATAGAAGTGCCACTTTTTAAAAGCTGTACCGCTAACTCGCGTTCTACCTTTTTTATTCTCAAATGTCCATAAAGTTTCACAACCCTCAATGCAAATTGATATGTCTTATCCAGAATGATGTTGTTACTTTTCATAGAATTATTAATTTAAAATTATTAATTACTAATTCTTTATGGCATCTTCTTCTGCTAAATCAATCTCTACTTTCAAATTATCAATAATAAACTCCTGCCGCTCCTGGGTGTTCTTGCCCATATAATATTCCAAAATCTGTTGGATATGGGTTTCTGGCATTACCATTACGGGTTGTTTGCGCATGGCTGAACCAATAAACCGTGCAAATTCATCAGGAGATATTTCCCCCAAACCTTTAAACCGGGTGATCTCGGGTTTGTTCCCTAATTTTTTTATTGCCTGCTGCTTCTCCGTTTCATCATAGCAATAGATGGTTTCCTGTTTATTCCTTACCCGGAACAATGGCGTTTCCAAAATAAACACATGACTGTTCTTCACAAGATCCGGGAAAAACTGAAGGAAAAAAGTCATCAACAACAAACGGATGTGCATACCGTCCACATCAGCATCAGTAGCGATCACGATATTATTATAACGCAACCCCTCCATTCCATCCTCTATATTCAAGGCATGTTGCAATAGATTGAACTCCTCATTCTCGTATACAATCTTTTTCGTGAGCCCATAACAGTTCAATGGCTTACCACGCAAGCTAAACACGGCCTGTGTTTCCACATTCCTGGCCTTGGTAATGGACCCACTTGCCGAATCACCCTCGGTAATAAAAATGGTGCTTTCCTTTTGCTTTTCGAGAATAGCGTCTTTGTCCTTGCCGCTAGCTTCATCATTGTAATGAAAGCGGCAGTCGCGGAGTTTTTTGTTATGCAGGTTGGCCTTTTTTGCCCTTTCATTAGCCAACTTTTTAATACCCGCCAATTCTTTTCTTTCTTTTTCGCTCTGCTCAATTCTTTTTTTAAGGGCATCGGCAGTGGAAGGATTTTTGTGCAAATAGTTATCCAGTTCCTTTGCCAAAAAATCATACACAAAATTCTTCATGCTCGCCCCTCCTTCCACCACATATTGCGAACCCAGTTTTGTTTTGGTTTGCGATTCGAATACAGGCTCCACCACCCTCACAGAAACTGCTGCGGCTATGCTTTGCCGTATATCGGAGGTGTCATAATCTTTTTTGTAAAAATCACGTATCACTTTCACAAAAGCTTCCCGGAATGCTTGATAATGCGTACCTCCCTGTGTTGTGTACTGACCATTCACAAAACTAAAAATCTCTTCACCATAATCATTGTTGTGGGTGAGGGCCACTTCTATATCCTCGCCCTTTATATGTATGATGGGATAACGAAGTTCATCCTCATTGGTCCTACGTTTCAGCAAATCGAGCAAGCCGTTTTTTGAAACGTATTTTTTTTCGTTATAATTAATAACCAGTCCCGCATTCAGGTAACAATAATTCCAGAATTGGTTATCGAGGTATTCAAAGATGTAATGGAAGTTTTTAAAAACAGTTTCATCGGGTATAAAACTGATCAAAGTACCGTTTTCTTCCGTGGTCTTTGTTTCCTTATGGTCTTTTACAAGTACGCCTCTTTCAAACTCTGCCGTTTTTTCCTTGCCGTCACGATAAGCCGTCACCTTAAAATAATGGCTCAATGCGTTCACCGCTTTGGTTCCCACTCCGTTCAAACCCACCGATTTTTGGAAAGCTTTACTGTCGTACTTGGCGCCGGTATTGATCTTGCTCACCACATCCACTACTTTTCCCAACGGTATCCCACGTCCGTAATCACGAACGGTCACCAATTTCTGATCGATGGTCACATCGACATGTTTACCATAGCCCATGGTGTGCTCATCAATACAGTTATCAATCACTTCTTTTAGCAGCACATAAATACCATCATCGGCACTGCTGCCATCACCAAGTTTCCCGATATACATCCCCGGCCTTAGCCGGATATGTTCTCTCCAGTCTAGGCTCTTTATACTGTCTTCCGTATAATCAAAGAGGTTCTGTTTTGCTTCCGCCATTTTTGGGTTACGATTTTTCATCCATGATTTTACCATCATGGGATCCTTCTATTGTTATAAAAAACTTTTTTCCTTTCATTTTTTGGGACAAGCCAAGATATTCTTTTCAACATCGTTGTGTCACTCACTTGTAGGGTAGTAATCCTATTCAGCGCTGCCTCACTATCTGCAACTTGTTGCAAACCAAAACCTTTTTTGCAGCAGATAAAGAAACCGTACTGAATCCAGTACCAAATGCGCAAATATAATCAAACGCACCCACAGGCAAAATGAACGGTTATGCACATTGTGAATAATCGTCGAGCTAACTGTTTGAGTTATAAAGAGTACATAGCTGATGGTTCATAGTGATAGTCATGAGTCGCCCAACAAAGTGAATGGTCAATAGTGAATGGTGAAATAGATAACTTTCATCGAATCATGCCTTCAACCTCTCACCCTTCCTCTCCGCCTCTGCGTGAAAAATCATTTTAACCACATAAGACATTTAAGGCACGATGGCTTAACGCTAAAAGGCTGTCCCCGACTTTTCCAATGTTTCAAATTGATTTTGTTTCTCACAAAGGCCACTAAGAATACAAAGGGAACAAAGCAGAAAGCAAGTCGTAACCCTCAACCTTTCAACAAATCAACTTTCGAGCACTAATTCCTAATTCCAAATTCCTCCTCAACTTCTCAATTCTTCATTAACCAAGCCACCCCCAAACAGTTCCCATAATCTTGCTACTTTAGCAGCATGGCAGAAAAATTTCTGGAACTCAAAGAATTGTCCGTAAAAATGGGCGGTGAACCCATTTTGAAGAATATAAGCCTAACTATCAACCAAAAGGAACAATGGCTGCTCACCGGGCCTTCCGGCAGTGGTAAAACAGTTCTTGCACATTGTCTTATAGGTAGGCATTTTTTTAGTGGTGAAATAAATTTTCATTTTGAACCTAAAAACAAACATATAGTGTTGGTGGAGCAGCAACATCGTTTCAAAAACCTTTCCAATACCAACGACCTATATTATCAACAACGCTTTAATTCTTCCGATTCGGAAAATACCATAACCGTAGAAGAAGAACTGAACGAAAATGCACAAACAGAAAATTTTCTGGAGAACGAATGGTTGGATATCCTACATATTCGGGAATTATTGAAAAAACCATTGATCCAATTATCAAATGGAGAGAACAAAAGAACTCAGCTTGCCATCGCCTTATTGGAAAAACCATCTTCCCTTATTTTGGACAATCCATTTATCGGCTTGGATGCTGAAGGCCGGAAGACGCTACATGGCATAATCAATGACCTATCACAAAAAAGCATGCAAATTTTGTTGATTGCCTCCATACAGGAAATACCGGAATGCATCACCCATATTGCCCATCTTGAAAAAGGGAAAATGGTATATGCAGGAAAGAGAGCAGATTTTATTATTAAACAATCGCCAAAAGTTTATAACAAACTGGATGAAAGAGCCATCGATCAATTAAAGACGGGAGAAAAACTCCAATTTACCTCTGCAATCAAAATGAAGGATATACAAGTAACTTATGATGGCAAAAATATACTTCAACAAATAAACTGGGAAGTGAAAAAGGGGGAAAGATGGAGCCTGTCTGGTCCAAACGGCGCTGGCAAATCCACTTTATTAAGTTTGATCACCGCAGATAACCCGCAAGCTTATGCAAACGAAATCTATCTTTTCGACAAACGAAGAGGAACGGGTGAAAGCATTTGGGATATCAAAAACAAAATCGGTTTTGTATCACCCGAACTCCATCTTTATTTCGATTTTAGCGCTACTTGTTTTGAGGTGGTGGCCTCGGGGCTCTTCGATACCATCGGTCTTTTCAAACATTTATCAGAAGCCCAGACAGAAAAAGTGCGGCTTTGGCTAAAACTGTTCCAGATTGAAAATTTACAATCGAAAAGACTTTCACAACTCTCACTGGGCGAACAAAGAAAAACATTGCTTGCAAGGGCCCTCATTAAAAACCCCGCTTTACTGATCTTGGATGAGCCTTGCCAAGGTCTTGACGAAGAACAGACAGATTATTTCAAAAACCTGATTGACCAGATTTGCGAATCTTTCAATACCACACTGGTTTTTGTAAGCCATTATCAGCAGCAAGTGCCCAATTGCATCAACCAGTTTCTAAAGTTGGAAAATGGGAAAACCATCTAAAATGTTAGGGAAAAATTGAAAATTAATTTTTTAGCAATTTCATAAAAAACTATTTATCAATACTTTAAGATTATGCTATTGTAAAATTTCGTCAAGGCTTTGGTGGAACCTGTATGAATCCCCTCAAATCCTTTAAATTTGTTCCCGCTTCATGATTCAAAAAATCAAGCTATTTTCAGCTAACCCCAGGAAGCATTAATAACCCACTTACCCATTAAGTTTAGGCTTGCGGCCCATTAATTCTGAATATTTTTTACAATTAAAATCGTGCTGTATGTATTCGTATGCGCTGCTGGAAAAAAATTGCCACTATTTGATCCAAGAAAAAGAGGGTGACCCCATTTCCCTAATCAAAATAAATTTTGAGACGGACCATTGTGCCTATGTTTCTAAATTTACCGAATCCACCATAAATGAATGGCGGAAAAAAACGGATCCTATTTTTGATATCCTCGAACTACTCGACGATGATAAAGTAAAAGAATGGGAATCGGTATATAATGATGGGCAGGACACTTACAATTATGAAGAAGATGAAGATTAAATGAAAAACCTGACTGGCTTTTGCCAGTCAGGAAAATTTTAAGAAGCGATATTATTTTTTTACCAACCCAATCAGAAACAATAGCACCACTGCCCCACCAGCCGCAATCAACAGCTCACCTAAAAGACCGCCTCCTCCTATATGCAATAATCCGGCAAGCCAGCCCCCCACCACAGCCCCAAGTACACCAACAATAATATTACCAATCAAACCAAAACCTCCCCCCTTCATAATTTGGCCTGCCAACCATCCGGCAGCAGCGCCCAGCAGAAGAAACCAAACATAATTCATAATGATTGTTTTTAGGTTAAAAAATGTAGCCTCAAAAGTTACGACCATTCCCTATTACAAAAAATAAAAAAGCAGATCCGAGAATGGGTAATTTTAGCTCTTTAGCCCAATTCGTTTTTTTACTGTTTGCCAAACAGGCAAAAGGTCGGGCGAAAGATCCAAATTGATAATAGCGGTAAGATAGAGCAAAAGGAAGAGCATGCTGCGCAGGAACATCCACCCAATCCCCAGCTTATGATCAAATAGCAAATAACATAAGGCAAATGATAAAGCGCCTGCCAAAATCGAATAGACCGTTTTTCGGTCGAATGGCTGCATATTGAATTTCCGTAGTAGGAAAAAATAACGGATGCCATTATAAACAGCAAAGGTTATAAAATCAGCGATAGCTGGTCCAATAGCTCCCATTCTTTTTGCCAAAACATAATTCATTGGAAGGGTAATCAACAATAACAATAACCCGGTAAAAAAATCGAAACGCCAGAATGTGGAAGTGCCGATAATTTGTGAATTAAGACCTGTGCCCATGTCTACAACCATCTTGAGACCCAAAAACAAAAAGATATACTGCGCATCCAGATAGCCTTTCTTCAAACCAAAACTGTGCACCCCATCTTGGAAATTGATCCAGATCAGTATAAACATACCCAATGAAAAAAGCAATTGGTTGATGGAAGACCTATGGTAAATCCGGTTGATTTTTGCATAGTCCTTATCCTTCCATGCCTTGGCCAACGGTGGGATAGATGCAGCAATGATCCCTCGTTGAGGCGCCTGTATCAGGCTGCATATAAACTGTGCTAACGTATACACACCAGCATAGGCCAATCCCTGTGGCACCACTGCTGCAATCACAATCACTGCAAAAAAGTTGGCAATATTATATACCAACCCGCCACTCCATACTAATGTAGCGAGCAATAGTATTTTTTTGAAAAACCTTCTAGTAACCCGACTAGGCGAAAACGTGAAGAAGATCTCATTCTTGAAAATGAGGTATGCCAATAAAATAACTGCCAACAGCAAATAGAGGAAGGAATATATTTTTATGAAAATCCCAAACTGCCGGAGAACCCCAGTTAAAAAAAGAATTACCAATGTGGTAGTGAATACGCGGTACTGGATTTCGCGGAGAAAGGTTGTGAAGACTGACTTGTTTAACTGCCATGCATATGACTCAAGCAGGTTGTATAAAAGTATCCCAAAGCCAAATGGGAAAACCCAGAAATAATATTTTACCAGATCGGCGGAGTGGGCACCAAATTTTCGAATCACCAAGTCCTTAAAAAAATAACCACCCACAGCAACAATAATGAAGCCCACTATACCTACCAACAATACCCAAGTGAGCATATCATTTTCCTCAGGTTGCAAATTATCCTTGTAATAAGGGTAGAATTTGTAGATATAGGCTTGCATACCGAAATTGGCAAAGGCGTACATAATATTACCAATGGCCAAAAAAGTTCCGATAAGCCCATATTGTTCCTGTGTAAAACCGCCTTCTTTTGTAAAAAGATAGGTATAGAGAAAACCCAGCGCAAAACCCAGATAGACGATGCCCGAAGAAATAATACTTTGCCGCCGGATATTGCTCATGGAATAGATTAAAATTTATGGATGCAAAGATGCATTCTTTTATTTAATCCAGTTTCTTCGTGTGGATATAGAAGTTCCGATCTACACGAAATGAACTTGCATCCTGATCATTATCTGCCCGAATTTCCTTCCATGTTTCCGAAGGGGAAATCCATGCCGTTTTTCCAATATCTATTTTCAGGGGCATATTAAAGCCGCTAACACAATTCGCCCATCTGTATGCAATGGTTTGCCCTTTTACTTTATATTCCAGTATGGGAATTTGTGTGGTGCGCAAATATTGATCGAATACTTTTGAAAAATCAATATGTGCATGAGCACTGATATACTCTTCTATTTGCTTGCCGGTGACCGTTTGATGGTAAAAATCCCGGTTGAGACCACGCCAAATTGCTCGGAACAAAGGATCGTTGTTGATGATCTGACGTATCATGTGCAACATATTGCCTCCCTTATAGTACATATCGCCAGAACCTTCTTCATTTACACCATAATGTGCAATGATGGGCCGGTCATTTTGAATCCTTTTGCGAGTGCCGATGCAATAATCATTGCCAGCTTCAATACCATCCTGGCAGTCGGTATAAAGCGTTTCTGAATAATTGGTAAAACCTTCGTGCACCCACATGTCTGCCAAATCTTTTGTGGTGATATTGTTGCCAAACCATTCATGACCGCTTTCATGTACGATGATAAAATCCCATTTCAACCCCCAACCCGTACCAGATAAATCAGTACCCCGATAGCCATTTTCAAAACCATTGCCATAAGCGACCGCACTTTGGTGTTCCATACCAAGATGAGGTGCTTCCACCAATTTATATCCATCTTCATAAAATGGGTAAGGCCCCATCCAGTATTCAAAACAGTGAAGCATACTGTCCACTTGTACAAATTGTTTTTTTGCTTTTTCCAAATCATAGTCAAGCACCCAAAAATCGCAATCCAATTTTCCTTTCTCCCCATTATAATCTTCATGCCAAGTAACATACTTGCCGATATAAGGGATGATATCATAATTATTGATGGGATCCTTTACTTCCCATTTAAAAGTAGCTGTGCCATCCTTGTTCACTTTTTTCCATTGAAGCCTTCCATTTCCTACCGCAACCAATGTATCCGGTACTATCACGGTCAATGAGGCGCCACTATCAGGCTCATCACCCTGATAATCCTTGCAAGGATACCATACACTTGCCCCCAAGCCCTGACAGGCAACACTCATCCAAGGCCTGCCTAATTTATCTTTGGTAAAAATCCAGCCACCATCCCAAGGTGGTCGAACAGCTTCACGCGGTTTGCCATGGTAATAAATAGTTATTGACTCATAAAGAGCAATCGTGTCAACAAGGTCCTTTTCAAGATTCTTACTCTTTTTTGATTTATCAATAAAAACATACCAAACGTTCGTGTCTACTTTTTTGAACCGTATCTGTTTTTTATTTTGAATAACCGAATCTATCAGCAAGGGTGGTTGCAAATCAATTTGCATAACACTTCCTTTTGATTGTGCACGAAAGCGGATAGCATTTTTTCCTTGTATCGTTTTGCTTAAATAATTCGGTCTTACCTCTATATCGTATCTCAACACATCCCACCAAGCCCTTTCTGGTGTTACCGAACCACGAAGCGTATCCGCATGGGAAAACCTTGCAACTTTCGATTGAGCCTTACCGTTTTGTACCAACAAAAAAAAGACTGAAAAAAAAGATAACAGCCATTTGCGCATGTGTCAAATTTTTATTAAAATGAAGATATTAAAACATTTGGCAAGTGACCGTTAAAATATTTGAATCGGTAAACTGGCATGAATACCTTCAATAAGTCGCTCATTTTTTAAAGCCGATCCTTTCCCGATGCTCCCATTTTCTTTGGGCCGCTTTTTCATCCAGCAGGTTCTCCATGGCATCATAAATCTGGTTTAGTTGGGCATCGTGTACCCCTAATCTTTCTTTTATTTCTTTCAACTGTTCTTTCAGGTCGTTTTGCAATAGTAATACTTTCCGCACTTCCACAAAAGCCCTCATAATGGCAATATTCATATTGATGGCTCGATCGCTGTTCACCACCCCGCTCAACATCGCCACCCCTTGTTCGGTAAAAGCATAGGGCATAAATTTTCGATGTTGCCCCCTGCCTGTCTTTAAGGTCACATTTTGTGACCTTAAAGACAGCATATTATTTGATTCGCCGGCAAATTGTAAACGCATATTTTCCCATTCCTCTTTGGTAAGCTGAAACATAAAATCTTTGGGGAATCGTTGAATATTGCGTTTCACAGCTTGGTTCAATACCTTAACCTCCACCTCATACAAGGCTGCCAGATCCTGGTCCAACATAACCCGCTCTCCCCGAATTTCATATATCCGGTTTTGAATACTTTGGATTATTTGCATCACACTGTTATAATGGTTCCATAAAAAAATTAAGCCAAAAATTGTACCACTTAAAATTAGTGAAAAGCCCCAAAAACAAACGAGGCCCAATCGGGCCTCGTTCAAATATAATATATTGAAATATCACTAGCGTTGCGTTATTGAGTTTTTTAGTTCTTTGAAAGTATTGTCAGT
>JAFDYF010000066.1 GCA_018267575.1 Bacteroidota bacterium | reverse complement strand
AGGAAGATTTATGAGCAATGGGGTCATATATGGACCCAACCATATTGCAAGAGGAAAGATTTAGATATAAGTAGCAATAAAGATAGAGATGCAGTCATATATTCGGCCTCTAGTAGAGTGATAAAGGTTCACTCGGGCCCTGATAGTCTCAGCACTCTTACTCCTTAACAGACCCATGACTTCGTATAGCAGCCTTGACCCCAAATAGGTTTTGTAAGAGCAGTTCTTAACTTTTTTGCTATCAATCTAAATTACCTAAAGCAATTCTCTGGACTAAACACTTTTTTAGTCATGAATGATTGAGTGCCGATAACATTCACCCGTTGCAAGCATAGCCCAAATAACCCGAGCATTTTTATTTGCTAAAGCAACAGCCGCAATATTGTATCCACTACGAGTCTTTTTCTGAGTCATCCATACACTGCGTTTATCCGTTTTATTATCACAATTTTTTAATGCAGCCCTAGCGCCATGAATTAATAAGGTTCGAATATATTTGTCACCCCGTTTACTAATTCCGCCTAATCGGGTTTTATTTCCACTGGAATGTTGTTTTGGCACCATGCCTAACCATGCAGCAACTTCTCTCCCATTTTTAAATAACTTGGCATCTCCAATGGTAGCGACAGTAGCAGAAGCAGTTAAAGGTCCAACGCCTTCTATTTTCATAATCTCTCGACAGCGCGCGTCTTGTCGAGCAGTTATTTCAATTTCAGCATCATATTGTTTTACCTGTTGGTCATAAATCTTAAATTGCTCGTACAATCGTTCAAATATTATTTTCGCTCTCACTGTTAATTTATCCGCGTTATTTTCCAGTAAACCAGGAAGCGTTTTTAAATGATTTATGCCTGTCGGTAATGTAATGCCATATTCTAATAATAATCCTCTGAGTTGATTTGCTTGAGCTGTTCTCTGTTTTATCGCCAATTCTCTTGCTCGATGCGATAACAAAATATCCTGTTGTTCAATCGCTTTAATCGGAACAAAACGCATATCTGGCCGAGTCACTGCTTCTGCAATTCCTGCGGCATCATTTTTGTCATTCTTGTTCGATTTGACATAGGGCTTTACATATTGCGGCGACATCATTCTGACTTCATGTCCCATATTGATAAAAACCCGTGCCCAATAATGCGATGAAGCACAAGCCTCTATCCCAATCAAACACACCGGCAAATTACTCACAAATGCTATTAGCTTCGTTCTTGTTAAACGTTTGCGCAACACACACCGTCCTTGCGCATCTGTTCCATGTAATTGAAAAACATTCTTTGCTAAATCTATCCCCAGTACTTTAATATCTCTCATTGGACCCTCCCTCCTATTGAAATGAAAATTTTTACGTTCTCATTCTGGCTCATTACGAAGCCTTTTTATAGATGGGTGGGTCCATACTATTAGATCCCATTGCTTTTTCGAGCGTGTCATCCTGAGCGTCAGCGAAGGATCTCGTGATGTCACTGAGATCCTTCGCTGGCACTCAGGATGAC
>JAFDYF010000065.1 GCA_018267575.1 Bacteroidota bacterium | reverse complement strand
TTTTTGCTTGCCCAAAAAAGAACCAAAAAAGGGCACCAGAAAACGATGTACAGCCCGTTTTCTGGGTGGAGCTTCGATTGGGCTTTGGCACTACTGTGGTGAACAACATCGGTGCCTTGATGGGCGCAACATCGGCAAAAGCTTTTCTTTAATAGCACAACAGGTTAATTTTACCTAAAATTATTTTCATGAACAAAGTGGAACATATCGGTATCGCCGTCAAGGACCTATCTATTTCCATCCCCCTTTTTGAAAAACTGTTCAATACGCCTTGCTATAAAACAGAAACCGTCGAAAGCGAAAAAGTGGAAACGGCTTTTTTCCAACAAGGTGAAACCAAGATTGAACTATTGGAAAGCAGGAATGAAGAAAGTGCCATCCAAAAATTTATCGATAAAAAAGGAGAGGGCATCCACCATATTGCTTTTGAGGTAAATGATATTGAAGCGGAGATGAAAAGATTGGCCGCAGAAGGATTTGTGCTACTGAACGAAAAACCAAAACAAGGAGCAGATAATAAACTGGTTTGTTTTCTTCATCCAAAAAGTACTAATGGCGTATTGATAGAATTATGCATGGATCAATCCAAGGGCTAAACTCATTTCAATTGTTAGTGCTATGATTATTGTACCATAAAACTAAACAACTGCTGTTTGTTTGTATTTATAGATCTCGCCTTTAAAAAATAGGTTCCCGGTGCGAGTTTGTTATTGAAGCTTATATGCATGAGCGAGCTCCTGCCAAAATGGTTTTTTTGAATCAAGGCACCATCTGATGCGTAAATGCTAGTTTCCCAATCCGTGTTTGAAGGATCATTCAACACCAAGTTTATATAGCTATCACTTGGGTTGGGGAAAACATAGGCTGCTGTATTATTGGCAGTGAAAATATCCACCCATCTTATATCAGAATATTGAAACTTACCGCTCACATCGATGGCCTTCAATCGGAAATAGATTTTGCCCGATGCACCAGTTGGGATATTATAGTAATACTGATAATCGCTCTGATTGTTTTCTCCAGCTACCGACCCAACCGAAACAAAATGACTACTATCAGTGCAGGCCTGCACTTCGTATATACGGCCCGTTTGTGAGCCAACGGATGACCAGTTCAGTCGCACCTTTCCATCATTTTGTTTATTGGCAGTGAATGAAATTAGATCGTTGGCCAGGATGGAACTGTTGCAATAATAGTAGGTAACAGAAAAATTAACTGAATCACTAACAGTTGCGCTAAAATAATATGTATTGCTACCGCTTAAACTAGTATAGGTTATTGGTTCATAGTTAAATACAACTTTCCCAATACCCAAGAAATTCACAACATTATTAGTAATGCTATCAATTTCGCCATAACCATTTAATACATATGATGGAGCAACTGTGACCGAATTGCCAGGCTGCAAAAGATAGGTCCCTAAAGTAGTATCAATTGAATTTATATAAGGAGCAGTTAAAGCAGTACTTGTGTATTCATCAAGCCTACCTACAGACACAGAAATATTTTTAGCTACAGACAATACATTTTGCAATATGAAGCCATAGTTCAAAGACACAGATGAATTTGTTTTAACTGAAACCAAAGTACCAATGGAAGGGTCAAACCGAGGAAAACTAAATACAAGGTTTTTATTACCATTACTAACTACAGAACTGTCATAAGTAATGCTTTGCAATTGGTTGTTAGCACACTGAGCCTTAGCACCAGCCATGATAAATAAATTCAAGGCTGCCAAAAGGCATTGGATTTTCCACAGGGTTCTCATAGACTGGGTTTTCTTATGAGGAATTCGGATTACGGATATTCTGCCTCAATAACTGATTATCGCCCCAATTTAGTATGTATTGGCTTCCCAATTCTTGTTAAATCCAAAAAACACAAAAGCCCGGGAGTAAGACTTCCGGGCTTTTGTGTTTGAATACTTCAAATATTTAGTGGGAAACCAATACCCTGAAAACGGTGCTTTGAGAACCATCCTCATTCTTGACTTGTATTGTATAAATACCAGCAGGATAACCATTCGTTGGCAAAGTATAGGTAGTACCCGCAACATTATTCAATTGGCGTTGGTGCAAAACCTGACCACTCTGATTAATCAACCTGACGGTAATATTTGAAGATATATTGCTTCCAAAACTGATACCAATGTGATCATTGGCTGGATTAGGCCCATATCTAAACCCGATAATATTAGCGGTTTGAACCTTTTTAACTGGAGACAATGTTGACTTACCATCTAAATCTACAGATAAGAGACGATAATAATTATTTCCATGCAAAGGACTTTCATCAATATAGTTATAAGAAGCACCATTCAGTTCATTTTTTCCAAGCATCTTATCTATGGTTGCCCAAGTACTGCCATCACCACTTCTCTGAATTTCAAAATGGCTAAAATTAAGTTCCAAGGATGTTGACCAATTAAGTATTACATTATTTCCGCTCAAAGAAGCATCGAATTTGGAGAGAACAATTGGCAATGTCCCATCGCTTTTTATTGTTACTGGCCCAGTCCATAATTGAGAGCTTCCATTTACAAGTGGTGTAGCCGGATCTATCCCATTCCCAAAAATTATCTCTGGAAAAACAGTTCCACCCCAAGGCAGTAAAACTACAATTCCGTCGAAACGTCCAGTTGTAGCCGCAGTTATAATACTATTTGGGTAAATAATAAACTTAACTTGAGAAGCATAATAAAAGTTCAACACATTGTGCTGTGCATTTGCATTATTATTACTAAAAGGGATAGTCAATGTGGATGGATTTGCCGGATCTGTGCCGACCTGTAATACGGTATTGCCTTCTAAAGTGTCAACTACATCAAATGTAACATTGACCCCTGCACTGATTGTGATATTACAATTATTGCAACGCTGTGATGGGATACCCCCAGCAGGATCCCAAGTAATGGGGCTACTCCATTTCCCTGTACGGATAGCAGTATAAGTACCCTGTCCAAGCACTTGCCCAGCCAATAAAACAAAAGCCAATAAAATAGGTACCAGAGTGTAAAACTTTTTCATACCGAAAAATTTAATTTTTTAATTAGGTTAAGGTGACCCATAGAGCGGTGGATTCGAGAATGGAATCTTGGTAGGAATGGACTTTGCAATGGGCTGCACTAACAAAATGGCAGCATATAATCAGAGAATACAGTATGAAAAGCAAAAGTACAGAATAGCATTCCGTTTTTCATACAAATTATTCCAAACTAAACAGGTTGTTGTTTCTAGGGGTACGCGGAAAATGACTTCTCAGATGCCTAGGTTTTCAAAAAAATGGATTATAAATAACTGGGTGTAGAGTGGTGCTGACCGAATCAGCTTATTTCATCACGAAGATATGAATGCAAGTAAGTAATTTTTTTCTATATCTCATAGTAATAAAACCATTATTTTTTATTGATGGTATCGTCCTCGGTCTCGGATTTGTTAAGTCCCAGTTTGTCGATGGCAAGTTGGGCCGCTATCTGGCTGGCATCTTTTTTATTATAGGCCTTGCCCTCTGCCAATAACTGACCGTCGATAACTGCCCCAACGGTAAAAAGCCGCCTCCCCGATTCCATATGCTCATCAATGGTCTCAAACTCAAGCATTTTGCTGTTTTTGTTGGCCCATCCATATAGCTTGTTCTTATGGTTGATCTCCAAGGTTTCCAGGTCGTCCATAAAAAGATAGGGCTGAATAATCCTTTCCACTACCCATTGCCGGGTTTTGTTAAAGCCTTTATCCAGATAAATAGCCCCTACCAAGGCTTCCAAAGTGTTCCCAAAAATCTGGCTCATCTTCAGGGAACCATCCACTTTATTGAAATAGCTTATTTTTTTTAGCCCCATTTTTACCGCTATATCATTCAACTGGTTGCGGTTCACCATCTTGCTGCGCATCTCTGTCAAAAAACCTTCTTCTTTATAAGGGTATTTTTTAAAAAGTACATCGGCAATAATGGCGCTCAGCACCGCATCGCCCAAATATTCGAGCCGTTCATTATTCTCATCGGACTTGTCTTTTAGTGAACGGTGTGTTAATGCCGTTTTATACAGTACAATTTTGCCAGGCGCAAAGCCCAAAACATTCTTTAGCTGTTTTTTGAAAGTCGCAGTAGAAGAGTCGGTTTTTATGATGCGTTCAAGTATTCCCACACGGAAAAGCTACAAATTTTTAATTATCGTAAAAAATATTTTAATGAGGGAGGTTTAAGCAGTAGGGTATAAGGTTTAGGGCGAAGGGTATGGCAGCACTATTCTGAAAAATGTTAGCGGTTTTGAGTAAAGCCCTAAACCCTAAACCTTAGCCCCTTAACCTTACCCTTGGTATTTTTTCACAATCACACAGGCATTATGGCCGCCAAAGCCAAACGTATTACTGAGCGCTGCATTTACCGTTCTTTTCTGAGCTTTATTGAAAGTAAAATTGAGGCGGGGGTCCAGTTCTGGGTCGTCAGTAAAATGGTTGATGGTGGGTGGCACCATATCATTCACTACGCTCATCACACAGGCAATGGCCTCAATGACACCTGCGGCGCCCAAGCAATGGCCCGTCATTGATTTTGTGGAGCTGATATTGAGGTTGTAAGCATGTTCCCCAAATACGGCCATCACCGCTTTGATCTCGGAAATATCACCAAGCGGTGTAGATGTACCATGGGTATTGATATAATTGATATCCGAAGGTTGCATCCCGGCATCGCGGAGTGCTGCATTCATCACATTTTTGGCGCCCAGCCCTTCGGGGTGCGGGGCCGTGATATGGTGTGCATCGGCCGTTGCGCCACAGCCAGCTATCTCGCAATAGATGTGGGCGCCTCTTGCTTTTGCATGTTCCAGTTCTTCCAATACCAGTATCCCGGCTGCTTCGCCCATCACAAAACCATCGCGATCCTTATCATAGGGACGGCTGGCTGTTTTGGGGTCATCGTTCCTTTCACTCATGGCCTTCATGGCATTGAAACCGCCGATACCTGCTTCAATCACCACACTTTCCGATCCACCACCGAGTATGATATCAGCAAGCCCCAAACGGATCAGGTTGAAGGATTCCATCAATGCATTGGTAGAGGATGCACAGGCGCTCACCACAGCAAAATTGGGCCCACGCAAACCATGCCTCATGGAAATATGACCAGCAGCAATGTCCAAAATCATTTTGGGTATAAAGAAGGGATTAAAGCGGGGAGTGCCATCACCCTTGGCAAAATTGGAAACCTCTTCCTGAAAAGTGGTAATACCGCCAATGCCGCTTGCGAACACCACGCCTACCCGGTCGGTGTTCACATTTTCCTTATTGATACCGGCACTGGTCATGGCCTCGTCACTAACAGCGAGTGCTGTTTGTGTGAATCGGTCCAATTTTCGAGCCTCTTTCCGGTCGAGATATTGAAGCGGGTCAAAATGCTTGAGTTCGCAGGCAAATCTCGTTCTGAATTTTGCCGCGTCGAACTGTGTAATGAAATCGGCACCGGAAACCCCGTTAATAAGACCTTGCCAATAATCGTTTAGATTATTGCCCAATGGGGTCAACGCACCAATTCCCGTAACAACAACCCTTTTCAATTCCATAAGCTGCCCGGAAATTTTAAAAGTGATACATCCGTCTTTTAAGCAAAATAGATTGCTGTAAAAGACGGATGAAACAAATGTAATGTACAGAAAACAATACGATCGATTACTTAGCGTGCTCTTCTAAGTAAGAAACGGCTTGACCAACGGTAGTAATGGTTTCAGCCTGTTCATCAGGAATCGAAATGTTGAATTCTTTTTCAAATTCCATAATCAGTTCAACGGTATCCAATGAATCTGCCCCTAAATCGTTGGTAAAAGAAGCTTCATTTGTAACTTCTGATTCTTCAACCCCTAATTTATCAACAATAATTTTTTTAACCCTTGTAGCAATGTCTGACATGTTTGTAAATTTTAGTTACGGCTGCAAAAATATAGTTTTTGAACTAAACACAATGAACCATGCAATTTTAATTTTTTTTGTTGATTTTGCCCAAAAATGCCAAATATGGAACAGCTTGGAACAAATTAGGGCAAAATGGATTTGATGCGTTTCTATCAATTTCTTGAATGTAGCGACATTGATCGCCCAGATTTTGCCAGATTTAAAAACAAATCTGTAAATTGGATACCAGAGCTATAGATTTAAAGGGCTTTTCAGGCATGCCGTTAAAAATAATAGAACATAATTCAAAAGAATACCAACAAATGCTTGGTTTGCGTATGGAAATACTGCGCAAACCACTAGGGCTCAGCTTTGACGAAGCGGACATTGAAAAGGAAAAAGACGATGTCTGCATCGGCGCTTTTGAAGATGGGAAGATATTGGGCTGCTGCCTACTCACCAAATTGGACGACCGGTCCATGCGTCTCCGACAAATGGCCGTGACCAACAATAGCCAACGTAATGGGGTCGGACGGGTAATGATGGATTTTGCCGAAAACATAGCACGTGACCTTGGCTACAAAACTATGGTCATGCATGCTCGCAAAACAGCTATCGGCTTTTATCAAAAACAGGGATATACCATTTCCGGCGAGGAGTTTGAAGAAGTGACCCTCCCCCATTTTCTCATGTTCAAGAATCTCTGAGTTTGCAAAAATCTATTGTTGCTTTTCCTCAACGAACCAATGTATCTGCTGCATAAAAGCCAACATCAACTGCATCGAGGCAATATCATCCACTACCAGCATAAAGAGTTTACCGGTCTGTTTAAGCTTTGCTTTATTGGTCTTTTTCTGTATAAATTCAAGTATGTGCTTGAAGGTTTCCGATTCAAAATAAGGTGAATCCGCTTTGTTGATAAAATAACAGCGAAGGGTTTCCTCTTTTAATTTCATTTTCTCAAAGCCCAGTGTCACCGCCAAATTCCTGCAGCGTAGTGTATCGAACAGATCCAGCACCTGTTTGGGCAAAGCCCCAAATCGGTCTACAAGTTCTGTTGCAAAAAGTTGCAAATCTTCCTCTGTCTCACAGTTATCCAATCGCGTATACAGCGATAACCTTTCGGTGATGCTTTCCACATAACTATCAGGGATCAGGATTTCCAGATCGGTATCGATGGTGCAATCCTGCACATAATCTTCCTGCTTGGATATTTCTTCTTTAAAAAGTTCCTTGAATTCGGTGCGTTTGAGTTCCCTGATGGCTTCGTCTAAAATCTTTTGATAGGTCTCAAAACCGATTTCGGCCATAAAACCACTCTGCTCGCCACCGAGCATATTGCCTGCCCCACGAATGTCCAGGTCGCGCATGGCAATCTGAAAACCGCTGCCCAGATCACTATGCTGCTCCAAAGTCTGCAAACGCTTTCTGGAATCGGTGGGCAAAGTGGCCAAGGATGGCGCCAGCAGATAACAAAACGCTTTTTTATTGCTCCGACCCACCCTACCACGCAATTGGTGCAGGTCACTCAAACCAAATTGGTGCGCATTGTTGATGATGATGGTATTCACATTGGCAATGTCCACTCCGCTTTCCACAATATTGGTACAAACCAGCACATCATATTTCTTGTCTATAAAATCCAGTATGCGTTCTTCCAATTCATGCCCTTCCATTTGCCCATGCGCATAACCGATGCTCAGGTCGGGGCAAAGTCCTTGGATAATGGCAGCCATTTCTGCCAATCCCAAAATACGGTTGAAAATAAAAAACACCTGACCGCCTCTTTCCGTTTCAAAATAAATGGCATCACGGATAAAATCCTCATTATAACCATGCACTTCGGTTTGGATTGGTTGCCTGTTGGGTGGTGGCGTATTGATGATGCTCAGATCCCGGGCTCCCATCAAACTAAACTGTAGGGTTCTTGGGATAGGCGTAGCCGTTAACGTCAGGCAGTCCACATTGGTACGGAGTGTTTTTATTTTTTCCTTGTGTGCCACCCCAAATTTTTGTTCTTCATCAATCACCAATAGCCCAAGATCTTTGAACTTTACTTCTTTGCCGAGGATGGCATGGGTACCGATAATGATATCGACTTTTCCCTCTTCCAATTTTTTGAGTGTTTCCTTTTTTTCTTTGGAAGATTTGAAACGGTTCACATAATCAACGGTAACGGGCAAATCTTTTAGCCTTTCTTTAAATGTTTTATAGTGTTGAAAAGCCAGAATAGTGGTAGGTACCAACACGGCAGCCTGTTTGCCATCGATACAGGTTTTGAAGGCCGCACGTATGGCCACTTCCGTTTTACCAAAGCCCACATCACCACAAACCAATCGGTCCATCGGAGATGGCGATTCCATATCCCTTTTCACATCACCCGTTGCCTTGCTTTGGTCAGGAGTGTCTTCATAAATAAAGGATGCTTCCAGTTCGGTTTGCATATAATTATCCGGACTATGTGCAAAGCCTTGCTGCGCCTTTCTTTGCGCATAGAGCTTGATCAGATCGAAAGCAATCTCTTTAACCTTGGTCTTGGTTTTTTCCTTCAGCTTTTGCCAAACATCACTGCCCAGTTTGCTCACTTTGGGTACCGAGCCCTCCTTACCAGTGAACTTGGAAATCTTATGCAGTGAGTTGATATTTACATACAGGATATCACTGTCCTTATAAATAATCCGAACCGCTTCCTGTAGTTTTCCATTCACTTCAATTTTTTGCAGACCGCTATACACCCCCACCCCATGATCGATATGTGTTACATAATCGCCGGGCTGCAATTCCCTCAATGTTCTGAGGGTAAGGGCTTTGTTTTTATTATAAGCCTGTTTGACTTTGTATTTATGGTAACGCTGGAATATTTGGTGATCAGTATAGCAAACAATCTTCAAGTCCTCATCAATAAATCCTTCATGAATAGAAAGAGGGATGGGCGTAAACTGTATGGAAGTATGGAGATCTTCAAAAATAGTGTGCAGGCGCTCCAACTGTTTGGGGTTATCGGCAAAAAGATAGATCGTGAATTTGTTTGCCTCCCGATTTTTCAGGTCCTTCATGAGCAGATCGAAATTGCGATTGAAGGAGGGCTGTGCTTTTGTGTTGAAACTAAAAACGGAAGATGGATGGCGGATGGCGGATGGCGGATGGCCGAGAGCGGAAGAGCCAAACTCTATGAAATGGAATTTTTTTATTTGTGCATCTGCTTCATTTGATGAGATGAAATCATTTTTATTGATCTTTCTTTTTTCTGCATGTGCATCTTCCTCATCACGTGTCCCATAGCTTTTTTCCCCTGATTCAATAAATAGTTCCAGATTCTCTTCCTCAATCATCAAAGCATCTTTTATAAACCCCCAATCCTGCGCCCAAATCACCGTGTTCTCCGGTATAAAATCAAGCAAGGAAACTTTTTCCTGGTCATCAAATTGTGTTTCAATATTGGGGATGATGCTTACTTGCAAAAGCTTTCGTTCACTCAACTGGGTTTCCGGATCAAAAATGCGGATGGAATCCACATCGTTGCCGAACAATTCTATACGGTAGGGTTTTTCATTCCCAAAAGAATAGATATCCAAAATACCGCCACGCAGAGCAAATTGGCCTGGCTCGTACACAAAGTCGGTTCTATCGAAACCGTAATCCACCATCTTGGCCATCAAACCGTTTAGGTCAATCGCATCTCCCGATTTAAGGTGGATGATATTACCTGACAAAGTTTTGGGCAGCACCACTCTTTCAAACAAGGCCTCGGGATAAGTAACCAACAGCTTTTTATTGCCGCCTGCGCTCCACCTCGTCAATGCTTCTGTACGGAGCATGACATGGCTACTGTTCAGCAGCCGATAGTTTTTTTTGTTTTTAAAAGAAGAGGGAAAATAAAATACATCCAACCCATTGGTGAGGTTTTCGATCGTATTGTGGAGATAAGCAGCAGCTTCCGCATCATCACAAATCACCAGATGGTTCAACTGACTAGTCAGATCGTGCTTGAATATGGCACTGATCACAAATGCCGGGGCACTGCCATAAAGGTTCTTTAAAGAAATCTGTTGGGGTTGGGATAAAGTAATCCTGTCCGCTAATTGAAAAATGCGGGGGGAATCCATCAATAATCCGGGAGAAACCTCAATGCTCATTCGGGTTGCAAATATATAGCATCAGCAGCTATTTTTTCATAGTAAAAAAAGCAACCATCCCGATCAAAAAAGCGTATATGCTTTACCAGTTCAAGGCCTGGCTTACCAAATTTTAATAAACCGCATCATAGTCAACTGTAAAATCAACCTTAGTCATTTTGCCAGTTAATACTTCTGTGGGAGCTATGTTGTTGTCTTTATCAAAACCATTGGCAAAAAAGAGATCGCCTTTTTTAGTAAAGAGGGAATAATGACCTGGTTTCAAGCCCAGCTTGAAATAACCATTAGAATCCGTGTCTACGGTTGAAACGAGTTTTGTGTTGATGGCTGTGTAAAAAGGAGTATGGCCCTGCCTTGCAACCTGACTAATATTTGTCAACGGGTATACATATAATGTTGTTCTAATTCCCTTGGGAACTGAAGGTTTTCTGTCGGGGGAAGGCATTTGGTTTCCTGCAAGCCAATAAACATGTCCTTCGATTCCTTGCTCGGGCATTGATTTTTGTGCATTGATTTTTGAAGAAGAGCATGCAGTGGTTATAAACCATATATTGAATGTCAAAAAAAGAATTCTACCCATTCCTCAGTTTTCAAAATGAAAGTTTCTAATTTAGTGAAATTAAAGAATAAGTTTTAAAAGATCGACTATGTCTAAAAAGCACCATTTATTTTTAACCTTATCTATTACTATCCTATCCTTGAATGGGCTTTTGGGCCAAACCATCACCAACAGAGACCTATTGACCAAAATGTCAAAAGCATTTCGTGTTAAAGAAGAAAACAACTTTTCACTTGCAAAGAAAATGGCCAAGCAAAATGGTTGGTTTTTGCGAAAGACTTATCCCAACGGTAAAGTGACCTTATTGGTAGGCGTGGATGACAGAGGCAATCCAAGATATGTGACCACTTATAATAACACAATCGCAGCAGCTACTACCCGGGCAAATCAATTATGGCCTGGAGGAACGTCTGGTTTGAATTTATCCGGATCATCCAACGCAGTAAAAGGGAAACTGGCCATTTGGGATGGCGGTCACCCACTGACCACCCATGTGGAACTTACAGGTAGGATTGTACTGGGCGACCAAGCCGCTACGGGCGGTCACCCCACCCATACTTCTGGAACAATGATTGCCACCGGCATCAACCCCATTGCAAAGGGAATGGCTTTCGGCGCCCAACAACTAACCGCCTACGATTTTAGTAATGATGAATCGGAGATGAGTAAGGCTTCCGCCAACCTGCTGCTCTCCAACCACTCCTATGGTTTTTTAACAGGTGCAGGATGGGATTTTGACGGTACCAACTGGTCTTGGTATGGCGACACTACCCTTAGCAAATCCCAAGCTTTTGGTTTTGGTTATTATAACAGTGATGCCCAGATTTATGATTCCATTGCATACCATGCCCCCAACTATCTGATTTGCGTGGCAGCGGGAAATGCAAGGGGTTATAATGGTCCTCCCGTGGATAGCCCCTATCTGTACAATGGCGGCACTAAAGTAAAAAGGTCTACTGTCCTTGGGAACAACCCCAATTTTACGAGTGTTAGTAATGCGGCCGATTCAAAAAACACTTTGGTAGTAGGTGCCGTAAATGGCATACCTGCAGGTTATTTTTCACCGAACGATGTGTCAATTGCCGATTTTAGCTCACTGGGGCCCACCAACGATGGTAGGATAAAACCCGACTTGGTAGCGGATGGTGTAAATGTTACTTCCACCTGGAACAGTTCCAATACCGCTTACCAAACAGAAAGTGGTACTTCCATGGCCACCCCTAACACTACCGGTTCCTTGTATTTATTGCAAGAATATTATAATAGGCTGCACCCTTCTTCCTTCATGCGTTCCGCCACTTTGAAGGCACTCGCGATACATACTACTGATGAGGCTGGCCCTGGCGCTGGACCTGATTATACTTATGGTTGGGGATTGTTGGATGTGTTGAAAGCGGCCAATGTGATCACATCCTCCTTCCAACAACAAACAGATACCATTATTGAAAACGCATTGAACAACGGTGCTACCTATACGTATAGTTTTGTAGCCTCAGGCAAGGAGCCAGTGAGTGCCACTTTAGCTTGGACCGACCCACCTGGAACTGTTGTGCCCATTGCCCAGTCATTGAACAATACCACCCCAATGTTGGTAAACGATTTGGATATGCGCATCAGTAGCGCTAATCGAACTTATTTGCCATGGGTATTGGATCCAAGCCATCCAGCCAATGGAGCAACCAGGGGCGACAATTCCAGAGATAATGTTGAAAAAATAAATATTGACAGCCTGATCCCCGGGCAAACTTATACCGTCAGCATTACCCATAAAGGAACATTGGCCAGAGGCTCGCAGGCTTTTTCATTGTTGGTCAGCGGTGGTGGCGGCCAGGCCTATTGCAGTTCAGCACCCACGAGTAGCGCAGGCACACGCATCGACAGTGTAAACATCAGCAATATACAGTTTGGCAATCCTGTTGGTTGTACTACCTATACAAACAATACCAACCAAATTATTCAGGCCCAGTCAAAACAAGTACTGCCCATCCGTATTAAACTGAGCAGTTGTGATAATTCCGCTGCATCAAAAATGGTAAAAATTTTTATCGACTATAACAATAATGGTGTTTTTGAAACCAATGAGCTAGCTGCAACCAGCCCTGTTATCAGTGGCAATGGCATCTATACTGACAATATTAGTTTGGCTTCACTGGCGCAAGGCACCAAAACCCTGCTCCGTATTGTTGCTGTGGAAACGACCGACCCCAATGCCGTTCAAGCCTGTGGCATTTATGGCAACGGCGAAACACAGGATTATACTTTGTTAGTGGTAGCGCCCACTACCGATTTATCCCTATCACAAATTATTGCCCCCACAAGCGGGTCTTGCAGCGACTCTTCGGGTATGGTGGTGATTAGTATCCGCAACAATGGCATCGATACTCTTTCCAATGTGCCAGTAACCGCTGTGGTTAATAGCGGCAGTGGTAATTCCACAACCATCAATGAAGTGTATCCGGGAAAAATACCACCGGGTTTTATGGTGACCTATGCTTTTCAAAAAACATTCATTGCTGCAGCAGGCACTTCCTACAATATCAAATCTTATGTAAGTGCTCCCAGCGACCAAGATAATTTGAATGATACATTAAGCAGCAGTATCAATATTGCCGCGCAGCCTACCGCAGCTTCCGGTACAGCTACCTTGAACGGGGATACACTCAATTTGAAAGTGAACAGTCCAAACGATGGCTCCCACTATTTTTGGTACAACAATCAAAATGCGGACTCCGCCATTCTTAATTCTACCGATACCTCCGTGTTGCTGACCAACGGTCTTGCCAGCAATCTTTTTTATCTTAGAAGTGGGGCTGCAGGAAATATTGGTATTAAATCAAAAAATAGCTATCCGAATGGCGGTGGATATCAAACTTACGGGGGTAACTGGCTTTCTTATACTTCCGAAATGCCACTTACTCTTAAAAGCGCAAGGATCTATACGGGCAACCCCGGTAAGATAACCATTATGGTGGTGGATACGGTGACGCAAAATGGACAGATCTATTATTACTTACCACCGCTATCCAGTACAACGATTGACGTGTACAGCACTAGCAAAACAGCAGTAGCTGGCTCTCGTACCTACGACCCTGCCGACTCAGGGGCCGTATTTTATATCAACCTGCCGCTGCCTGCAGGTAAACATGTTATTATGGATACCACCGTTAACTCATCAATTGATAAAACCGCTATTGCCGATGCCACTATTTTTCGTAATAATAATATCACGGGCAACCCTTATCCATTCACTATCCCGAATGTGATTTCCATTACTGGCAATAGCGCTACTGCAGCCAACAACCCCAGCTTGTATCAAGGCTTCTATTACTATTTATATGACATGGAAGTTCAAACGGATGATTGTATCAGTAATTGGTCGCCTGTTACCATTGCGGGGCTGGATAACAGTAAAGGACTCGATGTAAGACCAAACCCCATCGTGAGTGGAGCACCAATAAATGTTTTGTTTATTACAGGTACGCCAGGCAGTTTCCAAATTGAATTGTTTGATATGCTAGGCAGAAGATGTTTCTCCCAAAACTATAGTTCCAGTGGCTATTTCAGTACTTCCATCCCCACAGGCAATTTGATATCGGGCATGTATATTGTTTCACTAAGACAAGGCACCCAAGTGTATAAAAAGAAGGTGATGGTATTAAGATAAAAACGGATTAACCAAAATGATAGCAAGATCAAAACAAGCATTATTTTTATTAAGCCGCTTTAAAAGGCCCGATGACCAAATTCAAATAATTATTCTAAATTAGCCCCATTGATTGCTAGCCTTTATGGCGCTTTAGGAGCAGGTCCACCGATCTGCTCTTTTTTATAATGCCGCATTCGACCGATTATAATAACTGAAAAAACTATTAGCATGTTGCAACCCTGGCAAACTGGGAAAGTAATAAAAATTGAAAATGAAACTGCGAGCACAAGGCGATTTTGGATCGAGATGCCCGGGTTGAAATCATTTGATTTTAAGCCGGGGCAATTCGTTACCATCGACTTGCCGATACATGAAAAACCTAACAAGCGGTGGCGGAGCTATTCCATTGCTTCCTGGCCCGATGGCAGCAACGTATTTGAATTGGTGATTGTACTGTTGGAAGGTGGTGCCGGTACCGAGTACCTGTTCAATGAAGTAACTGTAGGAAGCGAACTCACACTCCGTGGGCCGCAGGGGGTATTTGTATTGCCCGAACCCATCGATAAAGATCTGTTTTTTATATGCACAGGTACGGGCATTGCCCCATTCCGGTCAATGGCTCATCATATTTTTAACCACCAGATCCCGCACCAGCATATATACCTGATTTTCGGCTGTCGGAAACTGGATGATGCCCTTTATAAAAATGAACTGGAAGCGCTTGAACAAAAGATGGGCAGTTTCCATTATATCCCCTGCTTTTCAAGAGAAACCCCAGAACGAATAGGCAAGAATGGCAGAACGGGTTACGTACACCATGTATATGAGGAAATTTGCAGGAACAATACACAAATCAGCCTTGCAGAAGAAAAGGCAATCATCAAGCCAGCATCCTTTTTTCTCTGCGGATGGAAAAATATGATAGATGAAGCCAAGCAAAAAATAATACGCTTGGGATACGATAAAAAGTCAATTCACCAAGAATTGTATGGGTAGAAAACTACTTGGCTGCCCTTGTTTCCTTATTCAGTACATTTTCGGATTCGGAGTTATTAGGCTCAGCCCCCAACATTTTTTTCCGGATGGAAACATTGGGCAGTTTTTCACCCACCTCTGTAGATAGGTTTGCACGCATGGGAACTACATTGTCTTTTACGCCGCGAAGCTTAAGCTCCAGTTCCATATATTCTTTTTGCAGTTCAAGAATTTCTGCATGGCTGCTAATCATTTCATTTTCCACTTTTATCAATTTCATGCGGCTTTTAGCCAACTGACGGCTTCTGAGCATAAACCCAGCAAAACCAGATACAGCTATAACTACCAAAAGCATCATTAAGCTCATTGAAAATTCAAGTGATAACATTGTAATAGATTTATAAAGTTAATACGGATACAGCATAAACAGGGTTCGCTAAGCGCCCATAAAATTAACACATAATCGCAACTAAGGTAAAAATAATAATTGTACTAAACTAGAAGTTTGACCCTCCTTTAAAAAATTTGTTTTTCCACAATCTCTATTAGCTTGTGAACATCTACACGTTCCTGAAGCATACTGTCCCGATACCTGATGGTAACGGTATTATCCTCTTTAGTTTGGTGGTCAACCGTTGCACAAAAGGGAGTACCGATGGCATCCATACGGCGGTAACGCTTGCCAATGGCGTCTTTTTCCTCATAAAAACAACGAAATGAGTTTTTGGCATTGTCCATAATCTGTTTTGCAATTTCTGGTAACCCATCTTTTTTCGTTAATGGAAAAATTCCCAATTTGATAGGAGCCAATTTCACCGGAAGTTTCAGTACCACCCGGCTATCTGGCTTTTCAGGAGTGCCCAAATCTTCCTCGGTATAGGAATTACTGATGATTAACAGGAACATCCGGTCAAGCCCGATAGAAGTTTCAATAACATAAGGTATATAGTTTCCAATCGGTTTGCCATCGGGGCCCAGATCGTTATCGAAATATTGCATTTTTTTCTTACTATATTCCTGATGGTTTCGCAAATCAAAATCAGTTCGGGAATGGATCCCCTCCACCTCTTTAAAACCAATAGGGAAATCATATTCAATATCACAGGCCGCATCTGCATAGTGGGCCAGTTTCACATGGTCATGGAAACGGTATTTTTCTTTTTCAATGCCCAAGCTCAAGTGCCATTTCATCCTTTCTGCTTTCCAGAACTCATACCATTCTTTTTGTGAGCCGGGCTTTATGAAAAATTGCATTTCCATCTGCTCAAACTCACGCATCCTGAAAATAAATTGCCGGGCAACGATTTCATTACGGAAGGCTTTGCCTATCTGTGCAATGCCAAAAGGGATTTTCATCCGGCCTGTTTTTTGCACATTCAAGAAATTCACAAAAATGCCCTGGGCCGTTTCTGGTCTTAGGTAAATCTTATTGTCCTCCTCATCGGCGGAGGCCGTAGAGCCAAATTCGGTGGAGAACATGAGGTTAAACTGGCGAACATCCGTCCAATTGCTGGTGCCGCTAACGGCACATTTCATTTTATTATCCTCAATCAATTTTTTTAACCCATCAAAATCGCTGGCAGCAATCAACTTATCCATTGCAGCCAATATCTCCTTCGCCCTTTCCAGTTCGCCTTTTGCTTCCAGTTCTTCGGCGAAGCCCTCTATGAGATGATCTACCCGATACCTTTTCTTACTGTCCTTATTGTCGATCATCGGGTCACTGAAATTATCTACATGGCCACTGGCCTTCCAAGTAGTAGGGTGCATGAAAATAGCAGCATCAATGCCCACAATGTTCTCATGCAGTTGGGTCATGCTTTTCCACCAATAGTCTTTTATATTTTTCTTAAGCTCACTGCCATATTGCCCATAATCATAAACCGCACTTAAACCATCGTATATTTCGCTGGAAGGAAAAATAAACCCATACTCTTTGCAATGGGAAATAATCGCCTGAAATTTCTTGTTATCGTTAGCCATAATGGCGGCAAAGGTAAAATAATATTGTATAAAAGATTTTATTTACGGGGTTATGCAAGGTTGATCAACATGCCTTATTTTTGGACAGCACTGTATATGCCAGAAACTATCCAGATCAAAGAAAAAAAAACGTCGCTGCTCGAAAAATTCGGTGTCTATTACCTCAGCATTTTCGGCAAACGTGAGCTAGGGCATCATGTTTTTGATTTCACCGATGAAGAATTAGCAAAAAAGATAAATCGTATCTCAAACAAAGGGATTATCCTGTCGGGTTTGGTGGGCATAATCTGTGTGTGGCCAACCGTATATATCGATCTACTAAAAGAGAACGAGCCTTGGCCCATCCATTATGCGTGGACCGGCGGTGTCACCCTTATTTCTGTAGCAATCGAATTTTATATACTATTCCTAATCGCTATCAAAGCGGTGCACGAGGTAAGCGAACTCATCAATATCCATGCGCATAAAAAAGATTTTTTGACGAGCGGCCCATTCAATGTCACCAATATCCTTGCCCGTACTGCATTGGAGTTGCCTGACCCTGAAATGCAGATATTGGGAATCGATCCCTTTGAGCAAGTTTCCAAAACGAATTTGTTCCTACTTGGGCTACTGTACAAACTGAAAATTTTCCTGACCAATTTTTTTTCCAAATTTTTGCTGCTCAAGATTTTTGGAAAAATGATTGCGGGCATATCCATCAATTATATTGCTGTGCCAGTTGAATTTTTTTGGAACGGCGTGGTGATCCATCGCGTAGTGGAGGAAGCCCGGCTACGTTTGTTGGGTTTTGCGCTCAGCAACCATATTGCCGACCATGTACTTCACGACCATTTGATAGGCAAACTATCAGCAGAAGCTAAAATTGGCTGTCTCCGTGCCATTGGCAATGCATTGGTGATGGCAAAAAACTACCATCCTAATATGGTGGTTTTGTTGTTGCGATTCCAGCATTTGTTCCATATTGATACAGACAACTGCTACGATGATTGGTCCCTGTTTTTAGAGACCCTTAAAAAAGTAAGCCCTAAAGAAAGAAATTTCTTGCTCGACCTTTTTACAGTGGCAATCGCCTTTGATGGCAAAGTGCACAAGCGAGAATTGCAGATCATCCAACAAGCTTATGGGAGCGATTTTAATTTGTATGAGCCGAGATTGTTGGCATTGACCAAAAATTTGAAAAAGGGAAGATTGCATGCAGCAGCGGATCTTTGTAAACTGGATTTTACGGCAGGATGAGAGCAGTCGGTAGTCTCCAGTCTGGAGTTCGGAGTCGGTAGTCAGTATCTTCATTACTATTGAACTATCGACTATGAACTATGAACTCCCGACTACAGACTTCTCACATTAGTTTCTCATTCTCCCGGTGCCGCTCACTGTCGCGGATATTTTTCTTCTCAAAATTTTTCTGGAGGGCGGTGGTTAGGTCCACTCCTGTTTGGTTGGCGATGCAAATCAACACCCATAACACATCCGCTAACTCATCGCTCAATTCTTTTCCTTTATCAGATTCCTTAAAGGACTGATCACCATATAGCCGGCTCATCAAACGAGCCACTTCCCCCACTTCTTCAGTTAAGATAGCCATATTTGTTAGTTCACTGAAATAACGGACCCCCGTGTTTTTGATCCAAGCATCCACTTTTTGTTGTGCTTCCTGAATGGTGATTGCTTCCATTTGAAATTAATTTTGCGACTGTTTTTTTGCCACTGATGCACTGACTTTTTCCTTTTCATTCAGTGAATCAGTGGCTATCAAACCTAAAGAAAGATTTCTCCCTCCAAATAAGTCATCGCCTTTCCACTAATCAATACCCGCTCCCCTTTCAATTCACAATCCAAAAACCCTTTTCGTTTGGATAATTGAATGGCTGACAATTTTTTCTTCCCCAATTTTTGGGCCCAAAAAGGAGTAAGCACGGTATGTGCAGAACCAGTAACCGGGTCTTCGTCTATACCTGACTGTGGGAAGAAACAACGGGAAACAAAATCTGATTCAAATCCCTTTGCCGTCACGATGATGCCTCTTGATTTCAACTGCGCCAGTTTTCTGAAATCGGGCTTCAGCGCCTCTATTACTTGCTGATTTTCAAGCACCGCCATATAATCCGATATCCCTTTATACAACTCCAAGGGCTGCACACCCAAACCCGCTGAAACAATCGGAATACTTTCCACTTCAATTGCTTGATCGGTCGGAAAATCCAATGCAAGCTTGTCATCATCTCCCTTTGAAACATGCAGCCAGCCGCTTTTTGAAAAGAAACTAATTTTTTCTTTTCTATACCCCAAATGACGATAAAATACATGCGCTGATGCCAAAGTTGCATGACCGCAAAGAGCAACTTCCACCGCAGGAGTGAACCAACGTATGTGAAAATCATTAGCCTTGGCAACAATGAAGGCCGTTTCCGCAAGATTGTGCTGGGCAGCGATCCGTTGCATCAAATCATCATCCAACCATTGATCCAAATAAATCACCGCAGCGGGGTTGCCACCAAAACTGGTTTCGGCAAAGGCGTTTACAAAATATACTTTCAGGTTCATAACACGAATTAAAGACACGAATTTAAACCACGAATTACACGAATTAGCACGAATTGGGCTAAAATACTATTCGTTTATAGGAAAAGGATTTCTCGCCGAAATTGGCAATGATGCCAAGCTTTAAACCAGATGCTTTTAAATAGTTAATGGTTTGCGCAACAAAATTATTTACAATGAAAGAAGTTGCCTTTACTTCCAAAATAATCGAATCCAATATTACAAAATCTGCAAAATATTTATGGTTTAGTACAACCCCTTTATATTCGATACAAAGTTTTTTTCACGGGTATAGCTAAGGTTTTTATTTTTGAACTCAAGCTCTAAGGCATCTATATAAACTACTTCTTTAAAGCCCTTGCCCAATTGATTATGCATCTCCATGCAAGCTCCAATTATTTTATAAGATTCCTCTTTAAAAATGATATCACCCATAATTAGAAGTTTAAAATATTTTATCCCTCCAATTCGAAAAATTCGTGTAATTCGTGTTTGTTTTCACTCCCTATTCTTCGTATCTATCACTATCGTTACCGGTCCATCATTCAATAAAGATACTTTCATATCGGCACCAAACTCGCCTGTATAAATTTTTTTGCCCAAATCGCTTTCCAATTGTGCGATCATTTTTTCATAAATCGGGATGGCGATATCCGGTTTACTCGCTCGCAAATAGGAAGGCCGGTTACCCTTTTTTGTGGAAGCATGCAAAGTGAATTGGCTTACCAACAAAATATCTGCATTCAAATCCTTTACCGAAATATTCATTACTCCTTGTTCGTCATCAAATATGCGCAGGTTCACGATTTTCATACTGAGCCATTCGATATCTTCTTTTGTATCGGCATCCTCGATACCCATCAATACCAACAACCCTTTACTTATCTGTGATTTTATTTTTCCTTCAATCTCTACACTGGCATGGCTGACTCTTTGGATAACTGCTCGCATATGCTACTATTTTTTGGTAAAACACGAATTTTAATCGAATTACACGAATTGAGAAACCCAATGACAAACCAATTCATCCGAATCGGTGTTCATTCGTGATAATTCGAGCAATTCGTGTCCTAAATTCGTGTTTATAATTCCCGTAATTTCAATCCATGAAGATAGATGTTTCAAAAGAAATTGTGTTCCAGACTGCCCGTAGCGGGGGCAAGGGCGGACAGAACGTGAACAAGGTGGAAACTATGGTGGAAGGCTATTTTGACATCAATCAATCCCAATTGCTTAACCAAGAAAATAAAGAACTGCTATTTCAGAAACTGGCCAACAAAATCAATTCCGAAGGTTTGTTATTGGTAAAATCACAAGTGCACCGTTCCCAGTTGGGCAATAAAGAAGAAGTAATAAAGAAAATGAATGCCTTGATCGAAAAAGCATTGATCAAGGAAAAAAAGAGGATTGCCACAAAACCTTCCAAAAAAGCAAAAGAAAAAAGAATAGAATCAAAGAAAAAGCTCAGCGAGATCAAGGGGGCTAGAAAGAAAATCCGTTACGACGAATGACGATGCTTTTTCAATATAATGCTCAACAATGCTATTCTTTAAGAATCAAAGGGCAATCTTCCCAGTCAAAAAATAACCTAACTGGTATAAACAGATACTTGTTGTTGTAATGCCAACCTACAATAAAACTGGCGCAAGACTGGACTAACCCCCATAACTAAGGCAAAACTGGTTTCTGTTAGGATGGACTTCCTGCCCCCATTTAATCAATGGGCACCAGGGATACCTTAGGTAGTTCTACCTGACTTTTTAAGAAGATTTACTTGACCATACAAGCTTTGTCAGCTCTTACTTTCATGTAACTTTAGACCAACCAAAAAACAACCAATCATGAAAGCAAGAAAATTTTCCTTAGCCGCAATATGTCTTATTGCGTTCAGTTTTATTTTATCGAGCTGTTACCGAGAAGAGGTAAGTGTAAACCTCGACAAAGCCAGAAAGCAAATCATTCCCATTGAACAGGCAAAGGAATACCAACAGCGATGGCTTGCCTCCAAAAAAGAAGTCGAAAGATTTCTGACAGATACCGCTTCCCAAAAGAAGAAGTTGATTTTTGACAATGCCGAAACATTTAGCCGTGATGTAATTGGGCTGCTCCTCAACCAAAAAGGAGCCGATAGCCTTCGCATTTATTTTGGGGAAAATGATAAGGGCGAAGTGAAGCTGGTATTGTTGCCTGTAGACAAAGATGGCCATGATATTGTAAGTTCCTTAATAGCAAATTCCGCTGCCATAAAAGTTCCTGGAGTTTCCAATGCTAATGCAAGTACTAGTGGGGATGCTGGAGAAACAGGAACACCTTGCCCTCCATGTACAATATCAAATTAAAAAAAGAATATGACCGCAGATGAAATCTGGAGATTTGTTATTAGTTTATCGGTTGCTTTCCCTGCAATTGTAGGGTTAATTAGAATAAAAAAAATTGATAAAGCTTACTATTCCCTTTTTATCTATATAATTGTTTCGCTGTTGTCAGAGCTAAGCTTCGGTTTAATAACCCAACAAAGCAAATCAATGACGATAGTAATAATCAATTGGTTCAATTTATTCGAAGCAATTATATTATTGACTCAGTTTAAATTCTGGGAACATTTTGATTTATATACCAAATTGTTCCCAGAACTGATAATTGCGGTAATTGTTGGCTGGATATTTGAAAACTTGTTTCTTCATAATCTTAGTCATTTTCATGTTTATTTTTTAATCGCTTATTCTTTTTTGCTTGTCCTCCTGTCTGTACAGACAATCAATCATATAATAGTAAATGAAAGCAGAGTTCCCCTTATTAAAAACCCAAAATTCATTATTTGTGTAGCCATCATTATTTTCTTTACCTACACCATTTTTGTGTATACATTAATGGCAAAAGGTATTGATGCGGAGAACAAAAAAATGATGTCCAACATTTTTTCTATTAAAGTTTATGTAAACGCCTTTGCCAATATTCTTTATGGGATTGCGCTCCTTTTCGTACAAAAAAAAGTGAGTGGCAAGGATTTATTCAAAGATTTGCAGTAAGTTAGGTTTATGAGTGAAAGCAATAAACAATTTTTTGATGCCATTCTAATTATCGCTGTACTGATTGGGATCATATTGGCTTATTTCATTGTCACCATCATCCGCTACCACCGCCGCTATATCAAACTGCAGAAAGAACGGATCTTTGCCGAGATCACCATGCAAGAAAACGAACGGAAACGTATTGCCAATGACCTGCACGATAGCCTGGGGCCCCTACTCTCCTCTGTAAAACTGAACATGAACAGTATTGATGTACAAAACACTCAAGACCAGCAAATCATTAACAAAGCGAGTCGGCATATCGATGAGATCATGACCAGCCTGAGACAGATTTCCCATAACCTATTGCCAAACACTCTCCAAAGAAATGGCTTGAATGATGCCATCCGCGAATTCATCAAGGATATAGAGAGCAAGCATAAAGTACAGATACATCTTTACCTGCATAAAGAAGTAAAGCTGGAAAAAGAAAAAGAGATCCATGTTTTTAGGATGATACAGGAAATGGTGCACAATGCGCTGAAACATGCAGAGGCGCAAAATCTCTATATTGGCATCAACGAAGAAAAAGAACATTTACAGGTTATGGTAAAAGACGATGGCAAAGGTTTTGATGTCTCGAAAACAAAATCAGAATCCCGCGGTTTGGGGCTAAAAAGTATGGAAAGCCGAATTGAAATCCTGAACGGGCAGCTCAGCATCGAATCCCAACCCAATAAAGGCAGTAGCTATTTTTTTAGCGCCCCTCTATAAACGTGTATGCGTAACAGAGTATCATTTTAGGAGGCTAATTCCAATTAATTGAAATCGATCTGCATCACTTAAAGCGATGAATGCTTTTCATGAGTCTCCATTGAATTCTAAGTTTTTCCCCAAAAAGGTTTATATCCCGTCATTTATCACCAAGATTCGGGAAAGCTCATTATTTTTACAGGAGAATACCCAATAACCTTTATTGGGAAGTTCGCCCACCATCTGCTGTGACCCAAAATAAAATAGTGATGAAATATGATATTCGCATTGTGATCGCAGATGACCATGAAATATTCAGGGATGGGCTTGCATTGATGCTCTCCAAACAAAATGATATTATACTGGATGGACAAGCTGAAAATGGCCAGGAACTGATACAATTGGTAACGGACAAAAAGCCAGACGTAATTTTGACAGATATCAAAATGCCACGCATGGATGGCATCGAGGCCACCAAGCTATTGCTAAAAAACAATCCCGAGCAGAAAATCATCGCCCTGTCCATGTTCGACGAGGAAAACCTGATTGTGGAAATGCTGGAAGCTGGCGCAAAGGGCTATCTGCTGAAAAACGCAGACAAGCAGGAAATTATGGAAGCGATAGAACAAGTATTTGTGGGCAACACTTTTTATTGCCGCCATACTTCTGCCAAACTGGCCAAGATGATTGTAAAGAGTAATTTCAACCCCTATAAAAAAACAGAAAAAGTCAGTTTCTCCGACCGGGAAAAAGAAATCATCAAATACACCTGCCAACAGCTCACCGCTCAACAAATTGGCGAAAAACTTTTCCTAAGCAAACGCACCGTGGAAGGCTACCGCACTAAAATACTAGAGAAGATGAACGTGAAGAACACCGCAGGGGTTGTAATCTTTGCACTCAAAAATGGATTGATCGAAGAAGCTGAAGTGTTGTAAAAAGACCGTACATGATGCAAGTAGGTATATTATACATTTTAAATCTTCATTTCAGTAAAAAGGAAGGTTGCAATTTTCGTTCTCCGCCGAGTCTCCGCAGCTAGGTCTAATGTCCTGAGCTAATTTGCGCGGGACTCGCCAAAAATTCAATACTTAGCCAATCAATTGGCTCCTGAATTTTCATGAACCATAAAACAGGAACTAGTCCTCTATTTTATGTAAGATATTATCCCCTCTCTGAGTCAATATGAAAAACGTTGTATGGCATCGAGTCCCGCGACCGTCCCAAATATGGCAGGTCCGTATAATGGAGACTCGCCTGGGAACTTAAAGGCTAAAAGCAAAAAACCCACAAACACGATGTTTTGCGGGCTTTCTTGATAGAAATTTATCTTAAATAATTGATTGTTGCGGAGGGGAAGGGATTCGAACCCTTGATAGGATTTCTCCTATACACACTTTCCAGGCGTGCCAGTTCAACCACTCCTGCACCCCTCCGAGGGGTTGCAAAAATAGTGTTTATACTGTTTACCACATAATTTTAAACAAGACTATCAATAACAATAATTGCAGGCTTATGAAACTTGGTGACTGCTAACCAATAAAATCAAATCCCAAATATTCTTTTGGCATTTTCGGTTGTAATGGCTGCCACTTCCTTGGTAGTGGATTGAGCTGCCTCGGCTATTTTTTGGACAACATAAGTCAAATAACTGCTCTCATTCCTTTTTCCCCTGAAAGGCACAGGCGACAGATAGGGCGCATCCGTTTCCAGTACAATATGGCTCAACCCAATCTCCTGAAGTATTTCGGGTAGGACCGATTTTTTATAAGTGACCGTTCCGCCAATGCCCAAGTAAAAGCCCAAACCCATAATTTCTTTGGCATCTTCCAAGGTTCCAGAAAAACAATGAAAAATCCCATGGAGACTTCCTTTTTGATGCTTACGCACCACGGCGATACTTTCTTTCATAGACTCACGCGAATGGATCACAATGGGCAGTTTATAATGGAGCGCCCATTCAATTTGCTGATGAAAAGCATCGTACTGGTTTTCCGTATAGGTTTTATCCCAGTAAAAATCCAACCCAATCTCACCAATCGCTGCAAAGGATCGCTTTTGCAAAAGATCCGCTATCAATTGCAACTCCGATTTATAATTGCCCTTCACCGAACAGGGATGTAAACCTGCCATGGCAATGCATTTCCCCGGGTAGCGGGCTTCCAGATCCAGCATGGCCTGTAAGGTAGTGCTGTCGATCGCAGGCAGGAAAAAATGCTCCACGCCATTGTCAACTGCCCTGACCATTACTTCGGCTATATCCTGCTCAAACTCTTTTGCATATAAATGACAGTGGGTATCTATCAATTTCATAAATATTAAATAAAAAACTCTTTTTTGGGGAATGACTCAGGTTTACCCTGAGCAATCCTGGTTTCGCTAATAATGCCTGTAAATTATACTACAAAAACAGTTGAACTATTTTTCAAATACCTGAAAGTTAATGCGTTTATGAAATTACTTTTTTATTAATTAAAAAAAGTTTTACCTTTAAGCCAGTTTTCATAGGGTACGGATTAAAAACGGGCCAGGGTGTCTACCCAGGCCCAATTCATTTAAGTGCAATTCCTTATTGACAAATCCTTCACTTTTACTCCACATTATTTCAGGATACTACTTTAAATTGATAAGCTTTTTCACTAAAAAAATCCAACAGCATCGGCAATGCGGTTTCCAATCGGGCAAATGCTTTTTCGCTATCATGAAACACAATAATGGATCCATTTTTTGAATTGTTGATCACATTTTTTGCTGTTTTCTCAGCAGAAATATCGAGATCGAAATCAGCACTCAGCACATCCCACATAATAATTTTGTATGGTGTTTTTGTCTTTTGCAAGCAGGAAGCCTGGAACCTGGTAATGCGCCCATATGGTGGCCGGAAAAGATTGGAATCGATGTATTTCGCCGCTTCCTCCACATTGCTCAGATACTTGCTGTCACTGGATTTCCAACCATTGAGATGATTGTGCGTATGATTGCCAACACGGTGCCCTTCATGAAGGATCCTGGCATAAATATCTGGATAGCTAACCACATTTTTACCAATACAAAAGAAAGTGGCTTTTGCCTGATATTTTTTTAGTTGATCAAGCACAAAGGGGGTAGCGTTGGGATGGGGACCATCATCAAAAGTTAAATAAATAGCATTGTCGGCAGAAGGGATGTCCCAGCAATAGGATGGGTAACATTTCTTCAAAAGCCAGGGCGTTTTTACAAAATAAAACATGCTGCAAATTACAAAAGAACATCCTGAGATCAGAAGGTATTGATGTGGATGATCCTTTTTTCGTACCTGAATATTTTTCCGTTCTTGCTAACAAACTCTTCCTGGGTTTTTTCATCCATGAGGATATTATCCATGTACTTGACCACTTTTTCGTCGGGCAGGGTCACTGGCCCGCCAAAGAGTAGGGCTTCATCTATATATCCACGCAATAAGGGGCTGAGTTGCTGGTTGAACAGATTGACACCAGCATAAATATCGCAACCCAAAATCCGGTTGCCCGAGACACATACCATACCCAAGATCGATGTATCCGATTTCTTTATCTTTTGTAGAAAATAATTGAAATACTCATCGCTGGCTGGTATTATTATCGGATCCCTTCTTCTTCGTCGTTTGCGGAGCGGCTCGGGGTCTCTCAGCGAAAGATAGGCCATGCTCTTACTGTTCACATGCCCCAACTCAAGCTGGCTGCCGATCTCATTCCAAATCTGAACCTGGTTTTTGTTTATGTCGAGCACCTTACGCAAATGGCTATTCGCAAACCCGCGGTGTTCAAAATCTTTTTCCTTATCGCTCCAACGCTCTTCTTCCACACACATTACCCGAAAATATTGGTCACGTTTGGATGGGGGTAAAATGGTATCCCGCATCACCATCCGGTCCTGCCGCCCTCCCGAAATCAGTTCGCCCGAACTGATATAAATGGAGCTATCGGATTTGTTGTTGATACGCAGCCAATGCACATTTTCAGTAGAGGCCGTACCTCTTTCGGTAATGCTGGCAATACCGTTTTTGATGGCATCGTTCAGACTAATGATATTTCTGCCGGGGTAACGGAGGCCAAAAGCCTGGTTTTTTGGTCGGATGGGTATAATCTTGAGGTTTTTGTACACAATGGCACTATCGTAGTCCACTGCCAACGTTTCATAAGTAAGCTGTGCGGAGGCAACAGCTCCATTCAAAATCAAAAAAATAGAAAGAAAATACTTCACCTTCAATTTCAATTGGTTCAAATGTAATAAATTAAAGTCGAGTATGCCAGCATCTTAACAGGTTTTCAAATCTGTATCTTTGCGCCATGGACAAAAAACCGAGGGTGCGTTTTGCCCCTAGCCCAACAGGGGGGCTACATATCGGCGGCGTACGGACTGTTCTGTACAATTATTTATTTGCCAAAAAGCATGGTGGGGACTTTGTGCTGCGCATCGAGGACACCGACCAGACGCGTTTTGTGGAAGGGGCCGAAACCTATATCTATCAATGCCTTGATTGGTGCGGGTTGAAACCTGATGAAAGCCCTTTGCTTGGCGGCCCTTATGGCCCTTATCGGCAAAGTGAGAGAAAACCGATTTATCGGAAATATGCCGAACAGTTAGTTGCGGATGGAAAGGCTTATTATGCCTTTGACACATCGACCGAACTGGAAGCCAAAAGAAAAGAGATCAGCAATTTTCAATATAGCCAGTCCACTAGATCTGCGATGAAAAACTCGTTGACCCTAGGTGAACCGGAAACAAAAAAAATGCTCTCCGAAAATGTTCCCCATGTGATCCGCATCAAAATGCCTCCAGAGGAGGAAATAAAATTTACGGACATGATCAGGGGAGAAGTTACTTTCAACTCCACCTTGGTTGATGACAAAGTACTATTGAAAGCTGATGGTATGCCCACCTATCATCTGGCGGTGGTAGTGGATGATTTTTTGATGAAGATCACGCATGCCTTCCGTGGGGAAGAGTGGCTGCCCAGTGCTCCCGTGCATGTGTTGCTATGGCGTTATTTGTTTGGGGAAGAAAATATGCCACAATGGGCACATCTTCCTCTAATATTAAAACCAGATGGGAATGGAAAGCTGAGCAAAAGAGATGGGGACCGCTTGGGCTTTCCCGTTTTTGCCATGGACTGGAAAGATCCCAAAACCAATGAACTCACTACTGGTTTTAAGGAAAGAGGTTTTTTACCCGAAGCTTTCATAAACATGCTGGCCGTATTGGGTTGGAATGATGGCAGCGAGCAAGAACTTTTTACGCTGGATGAATTGACGGAAAAGTTTTCGATGGAAAGGGTGCATAAGGGCGGGGCCAAATTCAATTATGAAAAAGCCAAATGGTTCAATCATGAATGGATAAAGCGGTCGGCGGTTGATGATTATAAGTCGATGGTCAAAGAAATGTTTTCCGAAAAAAATATCATCATCACGGACGAAGAAAAACTCAAAAGGGTATTGGAACTCGTGAAGGATCGTTGTACACTGCTTCCTGATTTTGTGCAGCAGTCATCCTTCTTTTTTCAAACTCCTGAAAACATCGACCTTTCCCCCATTAAGCCAAAATGGGATGATAAGAAAAACCAGTTTTTTATTGAACTGATCCGTACTTACGAGCTTACCAACCAATGGCAAGCGGAAGCTTTGGAGAATGAGTTTAAAGAGATAGCTGCTGCCAGCCAGATAAAGCCGGGGGATGTTTTGCTCCCTTTCCGAATTATGTTGGTTGGAGGTAAATTTGGCCCAGGCGTTTTTGACATTGCGGCTATTTTAGGCAAGGAAGAAACCATCCATCGCATAAAACAGGCGTTGGGTAGCATCAACCAATAAGGTTTTAAAAACCAGATAGGTTGTTTCAAAGGCCTTTAGTAACTTTCTTCAAGCATAAACGTATATGGTGCATGAATAAAAATAATAGGCTTTTATATTTTCTCGCCTTCCTTAAATTCATTCTACCCTTTCTATTACAGAGCAGTTTTTATGAGCCACATCGTGATGAACTTTTATATTTAGCCGAAGGGAAACACTTGGCTTGGGGTTTTATGGAAGTGCCGCCCCTACTCTCTCTTTTTGCATGGCTTACCAACCTGTTCGGTGGCTCCATGTTCTGGATAAAATGCTGGCCTTCCTTATTCGGGGCATTTACTTTTATTATCAGTGGAAAAATAATTTTGTCGCTGGGCGGAAAATCCTTTGCCTTATTACTTTGCTTTTTAGCATTTGTAACGGGTGCCTATTTACGGGTTCATTATTTGTTCCAGCCCAATTTTTTGGAAATATTTTTTTGGACCATGTTGGCGTATAGCCTTATCCGTTATGTTCAAACTGAAAAAAACAATTGGCTCTACCTGTTTGGGATCAGTGCAGGCTTGGGCATGATGAGCAAATATTCAGTGCTGTTTTTTATTACTAGTTTATTGGTTGGTATGCTATTAACGAAGCAAAGAAAAATATTTACCAATAAGCATCTCTATTTTGCAGGATTGATTGGCTTTGCTATTTTTTTTCCCAACTTCATTTGGCAATGGATGCATCATTTTCCCGTGGTATATCATATGAAAGAGCTACAGGAAACCCAATTGCAATATCTGAGTGAAGGAAGTTTTTTGAAAGACCAGATTGTAATGAATTTTCCCTGTGTTTTCGTTTGGATCGCTGGATTGTTGTTTCTACTTTTTTCAAAAAAAGTTGCCCAATTCCGATTTATTGGTTGGGCATATATAATTGTGATTGCCATCCTGATGCTTGGACATGGCAAAAGTTATTATAGCCTTGGGGCATATCCGGTACTATTTGCATTTGGGGCTTTTCAATTGGAACAAATCACAACAATTCGTTTTAAACCATTGAGGTATTTCTTCATTGCTTTTCCCCTGTTAATTTCCTATTATTCCATTCCTATTTTATTGCCCATTTTAAAGCCAGAGAAATTGGCTGCATTTTATAAAGAAAGACATCTTGAAAAAACAGGAACATTGAGATGGGAAGACCAGAAAAACCATCCCTTGCCTCAGGATTTTTCAGATATGCTTGGCTGGAAGGAAATGACTAAAAAAATGGCGAAGGCTTATGGAATGTTAAGTACAGAAGAAAAAAAATATACAATTGTTTTTTGCGACAATTATGGACAAGCTGGAGCAGTAAATTATTTTGGCCCAAAATATGGTTTGCCCCAAGCGTATAGTGACAATGCTAGTTTTTTGTATTGGATGCCCGACTCTTTAAATTTCGACAATTTCGTTTTATTGACTGACGACCAGAATGAAATGAGCCATCCCTTTATCAATGATTTTAAAAGTGCCGTATTAGTAGATAGTGTAATCAATCCTTATGCTAGAGAAAATGGGGATCTTATCATCCTTTTAAAAGGGGGAAATGCTGCTTTCAAAAAAATGTTTATTGAAAAAATAGAAAAGGATAAAAGCAAAACGAAAGGATATTGAATAGCCATGATGGTTTTGTTGCCGCTGATTGTTTAATTTTGAATACTGAACACTGAATCATGACACATGAACTGAAACGTCCCATTCGGGTATTGGTAGCCAAGGTAGGTCTGGATGGGCATGACCGTGGCGCCAAAGTAATCGCCACTGCTCTGCGGGATGCAGGTATGGAAGTGGTATATACCGGACTTCGGCAAACACCCGAAATGGTGGTGAATGCAGCCTTGCAGGAAGATGTGGATGCCATTGGCATCAGTATACTCAGTGGTGCTCACATGACCGTGTTCCCGAAAATCATCAAGCTGATGAAGGAAAAACAATTGGATGATGTGCTGTTGACAGGCGGTGGCATCATACCCGATGATGATATGAAGGAACTCAATGCCATGGGCGTGGGCAAACTGTTTGCTCCGGGTGCTACTACCTCTGATATTTCGGTATATATCAAAGATTGGGTGAGCAAACACCGGGATTTTTAATTTTGAGTAATGGAAAGAAAAATCAAAATATTCAAATCGTTTGAGGAGCAGGAGATGTATTATTTGGAATATTTTGCAAACCTAACCCCGTCAGATCGACTGCAAGCACTTGCCGCTCTCCAAAAGAAAAATAACCCAATCGAGAATTCGGCAAAAAAAATAACTATCCGAAAGCATTTTTTATATGGACATTGAAAACAAAGAATTCCTTTCTTTTTTGAAATGTGCTGGCAAAAATAATTTGCGTTATTTATGTATTGGGGGCTATGCGGTCAATTATTACGGCTTTCATAGAGCTACTGATGATATGGATATTTGGATTGCCCCAACAACTGAAAACAAAAAACATTTTTTAGATGTATTAAGTTGTATGGGTTATTCAAATAGCGAAGTCGATGCAATAAGAGAGGAAGATTTCACTACCTATTTTATGTGCACTTTAGGAGAAAGACCCCATGTTATTGATGTGCTTACCATTGTCCATAAAAATATCAGCTTTGATGAGGCCGAAGCTAGATCGATCAATCATTCTATTGCTCCTGGCATCGAGTTGAAGATGGTGCCTTATGATTTTTTAAAAGATATAAAACTGCGTTCCACACGTCAGAAGGACTTATTCGACATTGCAAGACTTGAAGAAATCAGGAACAAAAAGAAAACATAATCATTTTAATATTCAATCAAATCAATTCTCACATTTTCGTCAAATCACTTTTCTATGTCCTACCAAACATTATTGACCAATCTGCAGGAAAATATTTTCACCATTACCATCAACCGTCCCGACAAATTGAATGCGTTGAACAAAACGGTGATTGATGAACTGAGTATGGCGATTGATGAAATATATTCAAACGAATCCATCAAATCAGCTATGATGACTGGTTCAGGAGCAAAAGCTTTTGTGGCAGGAGCCGATATCAGTGAATTTTTATCATTAGATGCGCAAGGGGGCAAACTACTTGCCCAAAAAGGTCAGGAAAATGTTTTCAATAAAATAGAAAACGCTCCCAAACCAATCATCGCTGCCGTAAATGGTTTTGCATTGGGCGGCGGTTGCGAATTGGCAATGGCCTGTCATTTTAGATTGGCAAGCAATAACGCAAAGTTTGGTCAGCCCGAAGTGAATCTTGGTTTGATCCCCGGTTATGGCGGCACACAAAGATTAACTCAATTGATCGGGAAAGGTAAAGCCATGGAGCTGATTTTAACTGGAAATATGGTTGATGCAAACGAAGCTTTATCACTTGGGTTGGTAAACCATGTTACCAATCCCGAAGAGTTATTGACAACCACTATAAAAATATTGCAAACCATCATGTCAAAAGCTCCTTTGGCAATTGCAGAAGCAATTGCACTGGTGAACCATGCAGCTTATGGCAAATCAGATGGCTTGAAAAAAGAGATTGAAAGCTTTGGAAAATTATTTGATACCCAAGATGCCAAAGAAGGAGCAAAGGCATTCTTAGAAAAAAGAAAAGCAAATTTCACAGGTAAGTAAAAGCTTTGTGATACGCTTATTACATACTGAACCCCGTCAGATGGGGCCTTCAGACGCGGTTCATTCGTAAGCATTCTTAAAAACAATCGTTTCGCCTTTTGAAGTTTGCATTTCAACTATTTCTCGATTTGCTTTTACTTTACTTCTTTCAATACCACCCACAACCCAGGTTTTAAAAGGCAATTTGACTTTCAGCTTCCCACCTTTTTCCGAAAATATTTTCACTTCCATAGCAACCCCATTTATTTTTTTTGCGCTGACTAAAAATGCCCCTTCTGTTCTCAATGTTTTAAAAGATACATCCTTCCATCCATCCGGAACAGCCGGAAAAATTTCAATAAGATCCCCATGGTTCTGTAACAATAATTCATGAACCCCTTGCGCAAAAGCGAAATTCCCTTCCAAGGTAAAAGGGCGATAAGTAAAACTGGAATATTGCCCACCTTTTTGGTCCCCATTCAAGTGAAAACTATTGGGGGAACAAAAGTTGCTCGCAAAAATCTGCAATTGGCGAACAGCGGAATCCGCTTCCTTGGCTCTTGCATACAGTGAAGCCATCCAGCTAAAGGAATAGCCGCACCATTCACGAGTACCCAGACTTTCAATATGCCTGATTGATTTTTTGATAATATCCGAATCTTCAGCACGATTGATATCCAATAAACAAAGCGGATAGATGGCCATATAGGGCGACATGTGGCGGTGCGATTGATCTAGGTTTTGGCCAGGCGAAACAGTAAGACCGGTTTCATTCACATCAAATGGCTGTAAGTAATTTGCCGGTCTAATTGCTTTTTCTCTCACTTCCGTTGTATCGTTCTTGCTGATTTCATTTTGTGTATTAAGAGCAAACTTGCAAAGAGCAAGATCATAATTAGTATAATCAGTAAACCATGCATGGATGCTGTTGTCATGAAATTCAGGGCTGGAACTCAATGGCAGTTTATGGCTTTGCTTGTCCATGATATTATCCAAAAATGACACGCCATCTGCCACATAGGGCTTTAGTTTAGTATAGAAAAAGTTTTTGTCCATGCTATATTTCCATTGCCAATAAAAATGTTGCATTAGCCAACATACGGTAGTAGGGCTCATGGAATATTGTATCCAACCGCCCATTTCCTTACCAGCGATGGTAGTAACACCGGGCACATTCAGACCATTAACCCCAAAATATTTTTTTGTCCATTGCTTGTTCACTTCCTTTGTTTTCCATAACCAGTTGGTAAAAGAAGCTGTCAGGTCCAAATGATTGCTTGCATAGCCAGGCCAATAGCTCAGTTCGGTATTCAGGTCGTTATGGATATCGCCCTTCCACGGAGGTAGGTTACCATTATCGGCGGTCCATATTGCCTGCAGGGAAATGGGAGGCGTATTGGGTCTTGCCACAGAACCAAACTTATACATTTCAAGATAATACTGCTTGGCCAACAAAGGATCAGGAATCGACACCGAAGATCGTTTCCAATAATCCTTCCACCAACGCAAATGCGATGACCATCCAGTAGGTTCTTTGGAAGAGGGAACCAAATCTGGCAGCTTGGCTTTGTTATGGTTTGAGATGGTCCATTCCCCAACCCATTTAGTGGCTGAAAATTTTTTCCATTTTATCAACACTTCATAATAACCCCCATCCCAGGTTGGCTGATGGTAGAGAATGCTATTGGCTGTTTTTTTGACACGTCCCTTCGGATAGCCAAGCCTTTCCAAACCCTGACCTTCCACACTATTGCCAGCTGCATTATTTTCCTTGAGATTATATCCAGGCACCATCAGCACTGGAAGGATTTCTTCAAAAGAAAAATCTTTTTGTGGCAGGTTTTCAAACCCGAAATATCCAACCTGCTTGGTAGCATGTATATAATTATGGAAGAGGACCCCATTCTCAAATTTCACTGTAGCCAAGGCCTGCTGTATGTCCAATCCACTTGAAACGATCCGTCCAAATTTGTTTAGGTTAAACTCAATGGCCGCACCGGGGATTTTTGTGGGTGCGGGATATTCTTCATAAGGTACATCACCAAGCTTTTGTACGGTATCATACTCGTTTTTCCTTACTTGATCCACCACCCAACTAAATTTCAATTTGTCAATTTTTGGCATCGGCCGCTCATCCCAGAGATCAACACGATCCAGTGAAATCCTGATGAGATTTTCTTTTTGCCAGATCAAGGCGCCCAGCCAACCATTACCAATGGGCAGCCCTTCATCCCATCTTTTGGGCAGGGAATCAAAAGCAAGATTGTATTCAGGTTTTGGCTGAGACTTAGCATTTCCCAGGGAAATGAAAACAAATGTGAAAACAAAAATTAGATATTTCATCGGCATTATTTTGTAGGTGCTGGTTTAACAAGGCTAGTGTCTGAATGTAAAATGGGCACTTGGTAACCACCCGAGTCAATCGTTGTTTTAGGAAAATCCTGTTGAAGTTTGCCCCAGTTTGCTTTATTGATATTGGTTTGGTAAAGATATAGTGCATGTAGGTTTTTGAGTCCTTTTAGCTTGACCAATCCGTTCTCGCTGATTGCAGTGCCTACCAAATTCAATGATTGTAATTGTTGAAGATTTTTAAGGTTGACCATTCCGTTGTCGCTGATATTGCTGTGGTCCAATTGTAATTTCACCAACTGGCTGCATTGTCCAATGATAGCAAGTGAAGAATCATTTATCGGGTTGTTACTGAGTTTGAGCCAAATCAATTGCTTTTTTAGTGGAAGCAAGAGCCGCATAACTGAATCACTGACAGATCCATTGCCCAAATTGAAAATAACAGAGAGCCAGTTGCTGTTCTGAGCTACGGGCATCACAATGGCACCTTTGTTTCTCAATTGATCTACGGCGTTTTCATCTGCCTTGTCAACCGGGTTCGATGGCACATCGGAAAGATTTTTTGTATCAGCCGGTATATTTGAAAGTGCCATCAATGCCGGTTTTATCTGATCGGTCTGAGGAAGGTCTTTTACTTTTTTTGTAAAATCAGTGCCGTTATCAATCCACCATTTTAAAAGGTTTATTTCCTGCTCGGTTAACTGTGCCTTTTCTTTTGGCGCCATGTGGTGTTCGTCCTCTCTAGGTAAAAGTATCCGTTTAATCAATTCGCTTTTGGCCGAGTTGCCGCTAATGATCACGACGCCATCCTTCCCCCCTTTCATAAGCATTTCTGGTTTATCCATACGCAATCTTCCTTTTTGCTTTTTGGAACCATGGCAGGAATAACATTTTTCCTGAAAAATCGGTTCCACAATATCCGCATAAACCAATGCTTCCGGAACATTGGCAATCGGCTTGCGTTTGAAGGTCGCCAATGTATCGTTGCCGAACATTTCTTCCAATGGTTGGGAAAGATAATCTGAGCCATGGGTTATTGATCCTCCCAAATGCCCGGTGGAAAAAATGAGTATCAGCAGTAATAATGCTAGTGGCAACTGCCATTTTTTAAACCGTGTTTTGAAGTTACTATAATATATAGCCACAGAAACGACTGCCACCGAGATACCCATCCATTGATGCAAGTTCACGGCGTCTTGATCATAATCGCCCGATTGTGATAAAAGATAACCCGTAATGCAAGAAACGATGGCACTGATCATACCAATCAATAAAGTAATATGGATCGCAGGTCGAAGCTGTTGATATTTTTCTTTTCTCGACTGCCACAAAAACAAACACGCAAGCAATAATATACCAATGGGAAGATGTACAAGAACTGGATGTAAATGGCCAAGGAGTTGAAGCATAGGCTTATGTTGAGCAATTTTAGATACTGCGAGCTACATTTGAATAGCTGCAAGCGAAAAGCATTTATCTTTTTAAAAATATTATCGAATGAACTCCTATAAGCTAAGCGCTTGCCTCATAAATATCTTTTTCGGAACAATTTCATCATATGCACATTGATAGCCCATTGATCGGCTACTGGTTGAAGTGTATAAGGTAATGCAGGCATATAATGTGGTGGGCCAAACTCTGTCAACACCGTCAGCCTTTCCCCATCATTCTTTTTCATGGCCACCACTGCGTCCCACCAAGCAAAATGGGCTTTTACGGCATCGGCCCACTCAGGGGCACGGGGATCATTCACCTGCGGCCCTTCCTGATGTCCAATGCGAGCATGGATATGGTCTACTCTTTGTAGAGCAAGATTCACTGTGTCCTGTTGATCCTGCAAGAGTGTTTCGTGCACATTGCACCAATGTGAAATATCAAGTGTCATTCGCAAGCCGGGAATTTTTTCAATAAAATTTCTGGCAACGGGTGCTGAATAAAGTATACGAGAGCGATGTGTTTCATGACAGATTTTAATTCCCGTATCCTTTGCCAATTGAATGGTATGCTCAATAAAGGTTTTGTTGTCATCGAAAGAAAAATAATCCCTACCGGAATGACAATTGATATATAATGGACGTTGGGTTTTGTTATTGGCGGCCGCAGCAATCATTTTTTTGAATGTGGCAAAATGATCGCTATAATTACTTTCATGCCCAGCCGTAAGAAACCCAACTTCCAATGAATATTTCTTGAGGGCATTGAACAACTCATTTTGATCTTTTTGTTCATTGGGCCACCAAATCTCGATGCCATCATAGCCATCACGTTTTACTTTGGCACAGTACTCATCTATCGTACCTGGGAAGCCCCAATTGGTAGCCATTATTTTCAAGTCAAAATTGCTGTTCATATTCAATATAGGTTTGTGTGGAAATGCAAAAGAGTCTAAGGAGGAAACCATCATCGCAGTGGATGAAGTAATGGTTAATCCTAAAAAATTTCTACGATCCAATTTATTTGATTTTTGTTTTTTTACCACATAGGAGCATAGTCGCACATAGAACTTATGTTTTCCATGACCCTACTGTGACTATGTGGTAAATCTCAATTAAGCCAGTATATCTTTGATAACAGATCCACTCACGTCGGTAAGACGGAATTGCCTGCCCTGAAATTCATAAGTCAATTTTTCATGGTCAAAACCCAGTTGGTTCAGGATGGTAGCCTGAATATCGAAAGCTTTGACCTTTCCGCTAACGGCAGTATATCCAATCTCGTCGGTTTCGCCATAACTAAACCCTTTCTTGATACCCCCACCGGCCATCCATATGGTAAACGCATCGGTATGATGGTCCCGACCTTTGAATGGGTTTTGTTTCCCGTCCCGATTTTCCTGCATGGGTGTTCTCCCAAACTCGCCTCCCCAAACAACCAAGGTATCTTCGAGTAGGCCTCGCTGTTTGAGGTCTAGGATCAATGCCGTAATCGATTTGTCAATCTGCCTACACTTATTGATAAAGCCCACATCAATGGAAGTGCTGGCATCTGTACCATGGCTATCCCAACCCCAATCGAACAACTGCACATAGCGAACACCCTTCTCCACTAATTTTCTGGCCAACAAAATATTATTAGCGAAGCAGGCCTTGTGGGGTTGAGTGCCATACATATCATGTATATATTGTGGCTCATCGTTTATGTTCATCACCTCGGGAACGGATATCTGCATTTTATAGGCCATCTCATATTGCGAGATACGTGAAAGAATTTCAGGGTCCCTGAACTCTTTGTATTCCTCCTGGTTCACTTGGTTGATCGCATCGATAGTGGCTTTGCGCAAATCACGATCCATTCCTTCTGGATCTTTGATAAATAAGACGGGGTCGCCCTCACTCCTACACTGCACTCCCTGATAAACAGATGGCAAAAAGCCACTACCCCAAATACTCTTGCCTGCATCAGGAAACCTTCCGCCGCTGGTCAGTACCACAAACCCGGGTAGGTTTTGGTTTTCCGTACCCAACCCATAAGTAACCCAAGCCCCCATGCTTGGTCTGCCCAATCTGGGCGAACCCGTTTGCACAAGCAATTGTGCTGGGGCATGATTGAACTGGTCAGTACTACAGCCTTTCAAAAAACAGAGCTCATCTGCAATAGTAGAAAGATGTGGCATGTTCTCACTGATCCAGGCTCCGCTTTGACCGTGTTGGGCAAATTTTGCCTGTGGGCCCAACATTTTGGGCACACCACGAATGAAAGCAAATTTTTTCCCCTGCAACAAAGATGGGGGACAGAGCTGACCATCCAATTTCATCAGATCGGGTTTATAATCAAAAAGCTCCAATTGAGAAGGAGCTCCAGCCATATGTAGGTAGATAACCGATTTTGCTTTTGCCGGGAACATGGGCAATTTGGGTAATAGCGGGTGTGCCGGGTCGAAAGCCACTTGTGCATTACCGCCAGCAGTACCGAAATGGCAGCCGCCCAATAAACTGCCCAATGCCAAGGCCCCAAAACCCATGGCACTTTCTTTCAGGAAATGGCGGCGTGTCCAAAGCTGAAAGGCTTTCTCATTTGCCTCTTTAATCAAACGTTGATTGTTTACCATGATGTTTAGCCTTATTTATTTGTCTCAACTATGATTTTATCCTTATTGGACTGATTATACTGATTCAAATCATTTTCCTTCCTCTTTTAAAACAATCAGGCGAATCACAAAATAATCAGGTCATAATCATGGTCAGTGCTATGCTTCTGTCTCAACCACGACTTTAACCTTATTGGACTGATTATTCTGATTCAAATCATTTTCCTTCCTCTTTTAAAACAAGCAGGCGAATCCCACAAATCAGGTCATAATCATGGTCAGTGCTATGCTTCTGTCTC
>JAFDYF010000064.1 GCA_018267575.1 Bacteroidota bacterium | reverse complement strand
AACGTCCCGCCCGGGCCGGTGCTTGATAAAGTTACAAAAGTTGAAAATATATTTTGCCGCTTGGGCCTATCCGTCCCCCGAGACCGAGGCTGATGGATAGTTGGAGTTGGGTTATGTTTTCCGTCTGCCGACATAACGCCAAACCCCATGTTATATGCCGTTTTTCTTTGTCATTATTTTGAACTTGGCGGATTAACTTTTCTTCCTCGTTTGTCAATGTAAATCCAGCTGTCTGTTGTCCATGTGTGATGTTCTGAATCGTCAGTATAAGTTTTGCAATTCATACCAACTTTTGCAATTCCGTTGTCAAATGGAAAAGCACAATCAAATTGCGGTTTGATAATAATTTTTCCAGTCGCTTCGTCAGCGTAACCAATTTTGTTTTTTATTATAATTCTAAAAAGGCCATCAACAGCATAATCAGGTCCATTGTCAAACGGAAACACCTTGTACAGAATGTTTTTTTGTCTATCAATTGCAACAAAACCTAGGTTTTTCCCCACAACAATTGCATAAGTCCTGAAAGTGTCCGTAAAACAAAAGCTGTAATTGTCAGCTCGAATTACGGTATCACCATTTTGATTTAAATAACCGCATTTGTTTTTTGTCGTGTCAATAAAAGATAATAAATAGTCATTGCTTTTATTGCTTTGTCCAAATATTGTCAAACTATAAAGAAGTAAAAAGAGTAAAAGGTTTATTTGAAGTCGCATCTTAAAATGGCATATAACGGTCAGGGCTTGGCATGTTGTGGCGGCATTTGAAAATCGTCCCGCCCGGACCGCTGCTGGTTAAAGTTACAAAAGTTAAAAATATATTCTAAAGCTTGGGCCTATCCGTCCCCCGAGACCGATGCTGATGGATAGGTAAAGTTGGGTTATGTTTTTCGTCCGCCGACATAACGCCAAGCCCCATGTTGGTTGCTGTTTTATCTCATGATTTATTGTAATTCTATTCTCACACTGTCAAATTTTAACCAATTTGGCGGCACGTTAAATTTTATTTGTTTGTCAGTAAATGAAAGTTGTGGGTCAAAGTCGAAACCTTTCATGTCGTCTTGAAATGGTGTAAAATGTCCGCCTGTTTCACTTTGAAACAAACGTCCAAATACAAAGTCATAGTCATAAACAGAAGTGCCAACTGGTCTACCAATCCATTTTTCTTTTAAGTTGATATTGAAAAATTTCAACATTCCTAAACTGTCAAATTCTTTCAGATATAAAATGTAATTGTCCGCCTTTTCATTTGTGTCCCAGTATTTGTTGGTATGAAAAACTTTGATGTCATTATTAATGCGTCCATTTGTGTAAACACTCACATGAATTGGTTTACCAATAAGCCCAGCAGTACCGTAAAGCCATTTCAAAATGATTGGATGAGTTTTATAAATCACCACAAAGGCAATTATGATAATAAAGAATAGTCCAACAAGTCCTTTTAAAAATTTACGAAGTGTCATTTTAAAATAGCAACCAACGGCCAGGGCTTGGCATGTTGTGGCGGCATTTGAAAATCGTCCCGCCCGGACCAGTCCTTGGCTAAAGTTACAAAAGTTGAAAATATGTTATAACGCTCGGGCCTATCCGTCCCCCGAGACCGATGCTGCTGGATAGATGAAGTTGGGT
>JAFDYF010000063.1 GCA_018267575.1 Bacteroidota bacterium | reverse complement strand
CTGGCGTTGATAGGAGGCTCCGTATTCTAGGTTTGCCATATATCCAAATTTAATTTGAAATACATTTTTCAAGCTGATCTTTTATAGTTATCCACATATATTTCCCCTCTTTTTATTAAGGAGAACATTCTTAGGATCAGCTTGAATTTAACGTTGTTCAATACCAGGCCATAGCTTTTGCTTTTAAGCTTGCGTTCGGCATAGTCATGCAATTCCCTATCGTGCATTACAGCAGATTTTGCTGCCTGGGTCAATTCAGATTTCAATTCCTTATTTGCTAAATGACTGACTCGTTTTCGGCCATTTATGCTTGTTCCTGAAGTATGGCCAAACGGGATCACACCAACATATACACCATATGTGCGGGCATCCGGAAAACTGGTAAAGTTCTCGGTGTGGGCTATGGTCATCCATCCGTTTATTTCCCCGATCCCTTTAATACTGGTTATTATCCGGTAGTTTTGAAACAAAGCATCATTGCTTTTGATCAGTTCCCTGATCTGCTGCTCTACCAGGCTTATATATTTCTCATTTGCCTTCATTTTTGCCTGAGCGATATGCATGATCGTATCGGTCTTCTTTACATCGTACATGTGCGACCGCTCTTTTGAAGTGCTTTGCAGCCCGGCCCTTTCCCGCACCAGCCTTTTACGGAATGATAGTAACTGTTTAAGCGTTAAAATGTTATTATCCAGCGGCTTTGAGGGTATTAACCGACTCCTCTTTTCTTCTCCATAACGCCCGATACGGAATGAATCTGCCTTGTCGTTTTTACCCCTGACCATACCCATAGACTGTTTGATTTCCATCCCTGGCAGTCGGCAAAAAGCAATAGACTTCGAATCACAAAACTGTATGAACCGATATTCATAGCCACCGGTATATTCCATCACCACCAGTGTCTCTTTCAGATCGATACCATTGATTTTGCACCATTTTGTAAACTCACCAAACCCTTTGGAGCAATTTCCGGTTTTGATATGCAAATTCCGTTCTGCACAACTAATGTCGAGCGTTAATTTTGACACATCGACACCTAAAATAACATTCCAGCTTTTCATGCGTTTGTCTTTTAAGTAAGCAATAAATTGCCTTTTGCCAATTACCTTTGTTGAAGCAAAGTGATCATTCTAGTTGGGCCTTGGGCAATCATAAAAGGCAGGGACTAATACGGAGCTTTATTCTCGGAAATTAGAAGGAGCCAAAGTTCACCCTGCCTTTTATAGTAACGCTTCCCACAATGTTCTTAGTTCTTAACACCCCCCAGACCCCCCATTTCAAACAACAACAACAATATTCATTAGGTATCTACTAATTTTATCCAAAGGATGGAGCCTAATTCCTTG
>JAFDYF010000062.1 GCA_018267575.1 Bacteroidota bacterium | reverse complement strand
TGTACTGTGTTTAAAGTTAACATTTAACTCTTGACACAGTTTATTTTACACTCTCCTAAAAGCTGAACGCGGTTTCTGCCAATCAACTTATTAACCTTTCAACCAGTCAACCTTTAAGCCCAATTCCATCCAACCCTTTTGGGAGAAACTCTTCATTAACAAACTTTCCTTCCACTCAAACCGGAATACTACAATTAACCCATTCCCCATCGAAAGAGGCATTGTATTTTTTATAGAAATTGATAGCAGGTTCATTCCATTCTAGTACTTGCCATACAATCCCAGTTAAGTTTTTTTCTTTGGCTTCCACGATCAATCTATCCAACAATAATTTTCCGAGTCCCTTGCCACGCATTTTTTCGGTTACCAAAATATCTTCCAAATACATTCTTTGGCCTTTCCATGTGCTATAGCGGATATAATAAAGCGCAAAGCCTTCTACTTTTCCATCCACTTCGGCCACAAAAGCCCACCATACTGGTTTTTCCCCAAATCCACTTTCTGTGAAATGTTCCAAGGTCACGGTTACTTCTTGTGGCGCTTTTTCATAAACAGCCAATTCATTGATCAATTCCAAAAGCCTTGGGCAGTCTTGCTCCACTGCCCTCCGTATCGATATTTGCATGAAGGTTATTTTTTTCTTTTTGCCTTGAAAGTCCCATTTGGTTGAATGGAGAGCAATTCTGTTATTTCATTTTTGTCGTTCACATTAAACTGAACGGTGAACCCCGTCAATGATTTAATACTGAATTTGTTTTTGTCGACTGGCACCAATTCATATTCAGGTTGACCGGGTACAAAGAGGGTTAATGTTTTATTGTTTTTGATGGAGATTTTCAGGATTATACTACTCAATTCATAATCGCCCACATATTTCTGTAGACTGTCAATTGAAATGGCTTTGGCTTTGGGCGATTTGGTAAAAGAAATCGGTTTGAGGGTGGGCTCTAGCCCAATGTCGAAACTGGTAAGGTCTCCATTGGCATTCATCTGAAATTGTATTGGGATACTATTATCTGAAGTATCAATTCCTTCCTTGGGGTCTTTATCAAAAGCATCAAAAATATCGTATTGGTTATGTTTGAGCCACCAGGTATGATTGCCTGCGAAAGCAAAAAGAGAATCCCTTTGGAGTTGAACATCAAAAATACCATAGGCTTTATTGCCGTAAAGACCTTCATAGTCTTTCCATTCATGCGATGTTTTTGTTTTGGGCTTATCTGTTTTTATGGCAGTTTTCTTTGCATCTTCATTCTCTTTCTTTTGTTTCTCGAATTTTTTCTTCACATCCGATTGCCAGTCTTGATACTTTAGTTTGAGCATCCGGTCTGCCAGTAGGTTTCTTACAATGGAAGGAACGGCTGAGCCATTCTGGTTGCAAAGTACGATGATGCCGATACTGTCGCTCGGGAAAAAACTGGTATTGGCCGAGAAGCCATTGATATTTCCACCATGTTCTACACGGTAATGTCCCCTATAAGAACTGAGCATCCAACCAAAGCCATAATTAGCAAAGTAGATGTCCGGATTTTCTTTATCGGGTAATGCCCCAGCAATGATCATTTGTGAACTGATGGCTTCTGTTCTATGACCTGTGGGAATGATTTCCTTACCATCGAATTTCCCATTGTTGATCCAGGTGATTACCCATTTAGACATATCGTTTACCGAGCTATTGATACTACCCGCTGGGCCCATGGCGTCAATATGGTAGTAATCCATTTTTTTGATGATACTATCATCTTTTGCTTGATAACCCAATGCGGCATCAATACTCTTCTTCATGTCATCCACCGAGAATATTGAACTGCTCATGCCCAATGGTTGAAAAATCCTTTCACGGATATTGTCTTCCCATTTACGACCAGTGATTTTTTCGGCGACCATTCCCTGCGCAAAAAACATAAAATTATTGTATTGCCATTTTTCACGCAGACCCGCAGAGGGCTCCATATATTGTATCCGTTGGAGCAAGCTATCCCTTGAACTGGTAGTGAACAGATACCATGATAAATCATGTCGGGGCAACCCGGTACGATGGCACATCATATCACGCAAGGTGATTCTGTCATTCATCTCATTATTGTAGAATTTCAGTTCTGGCAAATAATCTCGCACGGGTTTATCATAGTCCAGCTTTCCATCCTTCACCAACATGCCAATCAAGGATGCGGTAAAAGCTTTTGTACAGGAACCAATCGCAAACAAGGTATTTGGGGTAACGGGTATTTTACTTTCATAATCCCGATAGCCAAACCCTTTCGCATACACGATATGATTTTTCTCCACAACAGCCACGGCAAAACCCGGCGCATGCCATTCCTTTAATATTCTGGCAAAAGCGGTATCCAGGCCAATAAATCGTTTGTCCTCTGTATTTTTTTTCTTTTGTGAAAAGGAACTAATGACTAGGCTGGCCAAAAGGATGGTAAAAAGGTATCTCATAAAAGCATTTTGGTTTGTTGTTTCTGTTGCGTGCATTGCTTACATCCAAAACTAATAATAATTTGAATGGGATATACCAATAGGGTAGGAACGGTATATTATGTTTATAATAAGCTGATTTCCATGGTTGGCTCCTATGCTAAAAGAAGAACCTAGTGTTATGTTAAGCATAACGCCGCTAAAACCTCACAAGTTTTGGGTGGAATAAAAATTAAAACGGGTTATTGAAAACCGATGAGGTTTAGTAAACTTATAGGTAACTTAACCCTAGCTCAATGCCTGATCCAAATCGTTTAGGATGTCTGCGATATTTTCAATCCCCACGCTCATTCGGATCAATCCATCGGTAATGCCAAACCGAATACGCTCTTCTCTCGGCACGCTATAGTGCGTCATGCTGGCGGGATGGGAGAGCAAGGTGTCGGCTGTTCCTAAGGATACGGCACGAACGCACATTTGGAGTTTATCGATAAATTTTTTCCCTGACTCGAGCCCACCTTTCAGTTCAAAGCTCATCATGGGTCCAAAATGGCGCATTTGTTTTTGAGCCGTGGCATGGTCGGGGTGGGAGGGAAGACCTGTATAATTTACATGGGCAATCTGTTTGTGCTTTGATAAAAATTCAGCAACCTGAACCGCATTACTACAATGCCGGTCCATCCTTACTTCCAGTGTTTTCATTCCAATGGTCAACAAAAACGCATCGAAAGGGTTGGCGTTGCCACCAAGCAGGGCATGCCATTTCCATGCTTTTGTTTTCATAAACTCAATATCTTTTCCGATCAATACACCGCCAATCGCCGTGCCATGGCCATTCAAAAATTTAGTGGTGGAGTGGAAAACAAAATCGACCCCATATTTAAATGGTTGTTGAAGATAAGGGGTGGCAAAAGTATTGTCCACTGTTACAATAATGCCATGTGCTTTTGCCAATTTGGTGACCGCTGCAATATCCACACATTGTATGGTTGGGTTGGCGGGGGTTTCAATATGGATGAGCTTGACCTTGTTTTTTTTGAGTGTATCTTCCAACAAATTCAGGTCACGCATATCAATAATAATGGTGTGGATGCCATTTTCACCAAGCACTTTATGCATCAGTTCGTAGGTGCCACCGTACAAGGAGAAATGCGAAACCAATGTATCGCCAGTTTGTAAATTACTCATGAACATGGTGCTCATGGCGGCCTGCCCACTCGCATGCAACAATGCTTTTAATTGTAGCGGGTTTCCCTGTTCATCTTTTAAGCCAAATGATTCCAATGCGGCAATGGTTTGTTCTGCCACCTTAAAACTGGGATTGCCCCAGCGACTATAGATATTTTCTTTATCTTTTCCCGCAAAACGCTCCATGCCCTGTTGGGCAGTATCGAAAGTAAATGTGGAACTCGCATAAATAGGTGGTAAGTGGGCATACTCTGCATGTCCATTCCCTGCTGCATGAAGTGCTACTGAACTTATGCCGGTCAATTCGAAAGATTGCTCTGCCATCTTGATTCAAGTTTGATAAACAATGCTTCAAAATTAGTTGATAATTGTTTAAGCGGACTCAAGAGTTTTTTGAGTTGATAATAAGATGTTCTCTTTTTGAACAATTAGTCTGACGGTCTCCGTCTGACTAGCAATATCAGCATGGTTTATAAAATTAGAATTTCACGCAGAGGCATAATGGATTTCCCAAGTTGCTGATTAAAAAATACCAAGAGTGGTTAGTTTCAATTTACTTGAGATAAAATAGCATTTATATTTGCAAGAAAAAGCAGATGAGTATAAGCCCCGCACTAAAAACGGATATCCCAGCATTGGTTCAATTGATCAATAGTGCCTATCGAGGGGAAGGCGCAAAAAAGGGATGGACCACAGAGGCCGATTTGTTGGATGGCACCCGTACAGACGAAGCCAATTTGATGGATTTGATTAGCGATCCCCAAACTGTTATTTTAAAATATACGGATGACGCGGATAAAATTTTGGCCTGTGTGAATTTACAGAAACAGGATAACCGATTATATCTAGGCATGCTTACCGTATCTCCAGAATTACAAGGGACCGGTATTGGCAAAAAATTATTGGTCGCTGCCGATGATTATGCAAGGGAACATGGATGTCTGGCAGTTTTTATGACCGTGATTTCAGTAAGAAGCGAACTGATTGCATGGTACGAACGTCACGGATTCCATAAAACAGGAGAAGTAAAACCATTTCCGGTGGGCGAAAAGTTTGGGATACAAAAACAACCGTTGGAAATGATTGTGATGGAAAAAAAATTAACTGATGTTAATGCTCGATGACTTATTTATAATGCGGCATATTGTTGCAATTTTCTTTTTTGATTTAATTAGGTATCGTTTTTATGGTCAGACGGAGAGCGTCAGACCATAAAAAAGGCTGCCCAAAAAAGGCAGCCATGAACTAGATTTTAATTTTTCCTTTTAAGAAAAATTATTTGGCATTTTTGTTTACAATACTAGCAATGTCAAACATAGATACCTGCGTTTTTCCGCCAAACAATACTTTCAATTTAGCGTCTGCGTTGATCATGCGTCTGTTCTTGCTGTCTTGCAATCCATTCTTCTTGATATGTTCCCAAATCTTTTTGATGATTTCTGTTCTTGGTAATGGCTTTGCTCCAATTACATCAGCAAGTGCAGGACTTGCAGTAAGTGGTTTCATAAATGCAGCATTCGGTTTTCTAGCAGATTTTTTTTTCGGTGCTGCTTTCTTTTTTGCTGCTTTCTTAACTGCTTTTTTAGGAGCAGCTTTCTTTGCTACTTTTTTCGCTGCTTTTTTAGGAGCTGCTTTTTTTACTGCTTTTTTTGCTTTGGGTTTGGCTGATTTTGCCATTTTGTTAGAATTTATTAGTTAGTAAATAAGAGCTTGCTAGCACTAAAATACGGAGGTTTAGCAATCTTCAAAAAAAATTCTGCTATATTTCCCTTGGGGAGAACGGAAAGGTTAATATTGTTGTTAATAAGTATTTGCTAGTGGACAACTCTTTCATGATAGATATTCATTATAAAGGGGCACTATTGGAGCTTCCTTCGGAGCTATTATTGCAAGGGTATACCCATAAAGTCAAGGTCATGCTAGGGGCAAATGAAGTATTTTTCGAGAAGGATGAAGAAGATAATTACCGTGCTTTACTACTCCCGGGGCAGGAAAAAGATCGGATCGATATGACCTTGGTTTCATTGGTAGGTAAAAGGATTGAAGAATTGTTTGCCTAATCACAACCTCATGAAATGTAGGTCCAGCGTATCTTTTACGATTCTTAGTTTACAAATATCTCATCCGTAAAAAACCAGCCATATTGTGGTTTCTTTTCATTGGGCTGTTTCGGTAGCTGACCAAATGGCTCCACCACAATTTTGATAAACCTTGCTTTGGTGGGTTTGATCTTACAGTCGTAGGGGATCAAATAGCTCGGTCTTTGCATGGTATCTTTTTGCGGTGTCGACTGGTACAGCAGTTTTAGGTTATTCTTTTCCTCACCCCCATAGATGAGTATCTTTTTCGGTGGAAAAATTTTTGAGCCCACATCGGTAAGCGAATTGATGGTTATGGTCTCTGGGCTCACGGGTTTTGGAAAAACCAGCAGACATTCCATATTGTTCTTCCTGAAAGCAAGCCATTTGCCATCACCAAAATTGAGTGAACCGTTCACGAGGTCTTTCAAAGTCTTACCCCCTTTACCCATATAGTTTGAATCAGCAGGTTTCATCATGATGATGGTATCAGGCCGATAAGTTGCCTGAAAAAATTGGTACTGTACAATATCGCTACTCCGCCAACCTGGCTTGAATGCCTTGGCTTTTACCAGACATTGTTTGCTGATCACACTATTGCTATCATATAGCAGGGAGAGGCTACTATCAGGGTCGGAGCCATCTATAGTATATCTGATTTTGATACCAGGGACAAAATGTTTTAAACGGAGTTTGGTAGGACTGTCAATTACTTTTGCCACGTTCTGTATAATGGGGGGATTGAGTTTGATGAACATGGTGTCGGTGCGCATACCCATCTCTATTTCGGTAGCAGCAAATTGTTTTCTCAATTGGGTAGCATCATCTTGGCTGATACCGGTGTTCCAAACAAATACAGTTTGAAGCCCTTTTATGGATAATAATTTTTCCAGTCCTTCTTTTTTTATATCTGTATTGCCCAAGGCGATTTCCCTGAGATGGGTCAATCCTTTCAAGGACGATAGCCCATCGTTGGTGACTTTGCTAAAGGAGAGGTTCAGTTTCCTCAATGCCGTAAGTTGACCGATTGTCTGAAGGTCATTATCAGTTACAGGCATCTTATCAAGATTGAGGGATACTAGTTGCTCTTTGATTTTCAGCAAATCCTTCAAATGTTCAGGCTTAAAAAAAGCGGCCCCGAAATAATCCACTGCAATGGCAGGGGAGCCTGTGGCAATAGGGTAAACCGTTCTGAAATTGCTATTCAGGTCCTGTATGGTTTTTTCACTTGCTGCTGCAAAGTCATAATGTTCTTCTTCACCCGAAGCTTTGAACAGATTTCCTGCGATGGATCGCAACGTGTCTGTGGGTGCAAGATCAATCACTTTTACTTTGAAATCGGCTCCACCTTTTATCCAATTATAAAGTATGGCCATTTCCTCATCGGTGAGTTGTGGCTTACCATTGGGGGGCATGTGTTTTTTTTCTTCCAAAGGTAAATGCAGTCTTTGCATGATGAGGCTCATGTTCACATCCGTAGTGTCCCAAAGTGGTCCATCCTTACCGCCTCTGAGCAATAGTTCGGGCGATTCCATCACGAGTTCACCTTTTGCTTTATTGCTATTATGGCAACTCACGCATTTTGCATTGAGTATGGGCCTTACCATATCAGTGAAAACCACGGCTTCGCCCAAAGCAGGTCTTGGTGGCTGTAGGTCTTTTTCTATAGGGGCAAATAGAAAACCATCGCCGTGGGTGATGTTAGCGCCTTCATGCCCGGCAATGAGCAGCACCAGCGCACTGGCCATACTTGAGCTAGCCAACATAGTTTTGTGTTTGCTGATGGAATCGTAAAAGCTATACCATAAAATAGCGATTAGTGATACAGCCGCTCCACTCCATTTATGCCATTGCAGTGATTCTTCATTATATCCGGGCTCTTTGGATATGAATAAGCCCATCAATGCCGTGATGGCTGCCGTAAAGGCTGTTGAAAGCAATAGCCATTGGCTGATGTTTTTATACAGGACATCGGCTTTGTTTTTCTGCGAAAGCCATACTATACCAATAAATAATATGAACAATACAATGGGAAAATGGAGGAACAATGGGTGCGCACGGCCGACCACTTGCAAAAAAATGGGAACGGTGAGCTTGTCGTAAAATATCAAAAAGAAGCAGAGAAGACAATTGGCCGCAATCGTTATGTTATATAATACGTTTTTCCAGTTCAACATCAGTTAGGGCTGATTCTTTAAATAAAAATAGTAGTTGTTTTTTTGGGGGGGGCTTACAATCAAACCTGCGTTAGTTAACTTAACCTAACGCTAAAGTCAGTGAATAGTGAATGCTGAAAATTTGACCATCCACTATTCACTTGGTAGTTTATTATGAAACAGGTTCCAGCTTATAAGGATACACATGCCCGGAGTTCCACTGACACACATACATGTTCTGGTCATCGTCGATGCAAACATCATGTGGGTATTGGAATGCTTTTATGGTTTGGTGCATCTCTTCGGGCTTATCACCTGAATAGGTGGGGTCGCTTCCAGCTAAATTGGATACTACTTTGAAGTCCTTGTCCAATATGGTTACAAATCCGGATTGTTCATTTTGGTGCGCATTACTTTGCAACACTGCACTGTATAGGTAGTCGCCATTGATCACAGGTCTGCATACCCATGCACCTGGCAAGGGTATGGTGCTGAGGTATACCCCATCCATAGTGTAGCGTTTGAATGCATTTTGTTGACGTGAGGTTACCACTAGTGTTGGATCTCCCATTTGGCGGTGGTCAATGCAGATGCCATGTGCGTTCAAGAGGTTCTCGTCTTTGTCGCCCCTTCCCCCAAAATGGCGGATATAGCGGCCTTTATAATCATACTGCGTCACAAAATCCTTACCATAACCATCTGCCACATAGATATCTCCATTAGCAGCAATCGCCGTTTCTGTGGGAATATATTCCTCGGCCTTTTCGTATTTGCCGGTTTCTTTTGGATAGTCCAGCACCATGAGCACTTTTCCATCGAGTGTTGTTTTGATGACCTGATGCCTGTTGTTATCGCATATGAACAATACCTCATGCCCATTTTCATTGAAAAGGGTTAGCCCATGTGCACCCGGATATTCATGCCCCCAAGTCTTGATCAGCTTGCCTTTCTTGTCATAAAAAATCACATTGTTATGCGTTTCGTTGGTGAGCAGGATGATGCGTCCCTTGCTATCCTGTACCATCTCATGACAATCCTTCACAGGATATCTGGTGGCATCCAACTGGCTCCATTCTTTGTTGAGGCGATAACGTTTGTTGTTATGACCAAGTATAGTATCTTCTTTTCTACCAGAATTGAATAAGTTCGGGAGATAAAGAATGCCAGCACTGGTTACCGATGTTTCTTTGATGAATTTTCTACGGTTCATTTTTTGTGAAGTTTAAAAGAAAAATATTTTAATGTTTATTACGGTTTATTGGGTTGTTATCATCCAAGCTTAATGTGTTTATGCAATCAATCCATTTACTACTTTGCCTGCCACGTCTGTCAATCGGTAACGACGACCTTGGAATTTGAAGGTTAGCTTTTCATGATCGAGGCCCATCAGGCTTAGAACGGTGGCATGAAAATCGTGTATATGCACAGGGTCTTTGGCGATATTATAACCAAAGTCGTCGGTCTCCCCGTATACACCTGGTTTCACGCCGCCACCGGCCATCCAAACGGTGAAGCAACGGGGGTGATGATCCCGGCCATAATTATCTTTAGTAAGCGTACCCTGACAATAATTGGTTCTTCCAAATTCACCACCCCAGATGACTAAGGTCTCGTCAAGAAGACCTCTCTGTTTAAGGTCGGTCACCAGCGCTGCAGAAGCCTGATCCGCATCCAGGCATTGGCCGCGGTGCTCATTAGGTAGATTGCCATGACTATCCCAACCCTGATGGTACAACTGTACAAAGCGTACACCGCTCTCCGATAATTTTCTAGCCAACAGACAATTGGCAGCAAAAGTGCCGGGCACCATACATTCGGGGCCATATAGTTTGATAGTGCTTTCAGGTTCTTTGCTAAAATCGGTGATTTCTGGCACGATGGACTGCATTCTGTAGGCCATCTCGTACTGGCGGATCTTGGTGCTGATTTCTGGGTCGCCAAATTCTTTTAGGGATTCTTCGTTCAGCTCCGCTATTTTATCGATCATCTTTCTTCTATCCTGACTGCTGATTGATGCAGGGTTGTTTAGGTACAGCACGGGGCTCTCACCACTACTAAACTGTACGCCTTGATGGATTGAATCCAAAAATCCATTTGACCAAAGTTTTGAATAAACACCTTGCCCATTCCCCTTTCCTTTGGATAGCAATACACAGAAAGCGGGCAGGTTTTTATTTTCACTGCCAAGTCCATAACTGAGCCAGGAACCCATGCTGGGGCGGTTTCCTTGCTGTGCGCCTGTTTGGAAAAAAGTGAGAGCCGGATCGTGATTGATGGCCTCGGTGTACATGGTTTTTACGATACAGAGGTCGTCCACTACTTTGGCAGTATGGGGCAGTAGTTCGCTTATCCATGCACGTGATTCGCCATATTGGTTGAATTGGAAATAAGTGCCGGCCAAAGGGAATTTTTTTTGGTCTGCCGTCATCCCCGTGAGTCGTTGTGTGCCCCTAACGGATGCTGGCAAATCTTCTCCCTGCATTTTTTGTAGCAAGGGCTTGTAATCAAACAGGTCGAGTTGTGAAGGCGCGCCATTCTGGAAAAGATAGATAATCCTTTTGGCTTTAGGTGCGAAATTTGGTAGCCCAATCATTTCGGTTTCCTCGCTGCCTCCTTTAAAGAGGTCGGGAATCATCAATGAACCCAGTGCCACACTACCGATGCCCAGACTGAGCCTTGACAAAAACCGTCTTCTGTTGATCTGCAATCTGTGCTCCAAAATTTCTTTTTCCATTTCAATTATTGTTGCGGTGGATGGTGGAATAATCAGCTTTTAACTAGTTTACCAATCCCCCAATTACGAATGAGTTGACTATAGGGTCTCTCAACTTTTTGTGATCGTTTCTTCCATATTATATAGTATGCTGATGGTCTTCATCAAAGCGGCCACTTTGTTCAAATCAGCATCTTTTTCGTATGGGTATTCACCTACTTCGATTGTTTTTTGCGCATCCAGTTTTTTTTGTTGAAAATCCTGCAACTGCTCATCATAATAACCAGAAAGCAGTTTCATTTCATCAACAGCAGGTTTTCTACAAACGATCAGTCGAAATGCTTTTGTGATTTTATCTTTTTCATTGCCCTGCTCTGCATTCAGTCTTTCTGAAAGTACCCTTGATGCTTCCAGCACCGTGGGGTCGTTCATCATAATGAGCGCTTGGAGTGGGGTGCTTGTTTTCAACCTCCTCACCTCGCATTGGTCGCGGTTGCTGGCATCGAACATAACCATCGATGGTGGTGGTACTGTAAGTTTGATAAAAGTATAAAGCCCCCTCCTGTATAGGGAGTCATGATGGTCCTGCTTATATGTGGCCAGAACACCCCGGCCCGAAGTTGCATTTTCCCATAGGCCTTCCGGTTGATAGGGTTTCATGCTGGGCCCGCCAATGGTTTTTACCAATAGACCGCTGCTCGACAGCACAAGATCTCTGATGAACTCGGCTTTCAATCTATTGCGCGGTCCTCTGGAGAGATAAGTGTTCTCGGGATCCTTGCTCAGTTTCTCCGGGCTGATTACGGCAGATTGCCTATAGGTGGCCGACATCAATATTTCTTTTAGGAGCCTTTTGATATCCCAGTCATGCTCCATAAAATCAACGGCCAACCAATCAAGTAATTGAGGGTTCGATGGCAGATCTCCCTGCATACCAAAATCCCCGGCACTTTTTACGATTCCCTTGCCAAAAATCTCTTGCCAAAGCTGGTTCACAAATACCCTTGCTGTTAATGGATTGCTCTTGCTAACCGTCCAAGCGGCAAGCCCCAGCCTATTACGTGGATATTTTGTGGTATCGTAAGCCATGATGGAAGGCAATGCATTGGGCACCACTTCTGCACCGGGAGCATCGTATCTGCCACGGCTTAGCATAAAGGTTTTGCGAAGAGTATCCCGCTCTCCCATCACCGATACCATTTGTGTGAGTGTATCTTTTTCCTGCATGAATGAAAGAATACCTTTTCTGTCGTTGCTGTCGATATAGAGGATGGGGGTTTTTGCAGGTGGACTACCAACCAGCCCTTCCAATCCCTTTTCATACGTATTATTAAAGAAGGCCAGTAAGCTATAATAATCTTTTTGTGAAAAAGGGTCGTATTTATGGTCGTGGCATTGGGCGCATTCTATGGTTATTCCGAGAATGCCTCTTCCATAAGTCTTTGTTTTGTCCACCAAATATTCGATTCGATATTCCTCAGGGATCACCCCGCCTTCTTCCGTGTACTTATGGTTGCGCAGGAAAGCAGTGGCCAATATTTGTTCCTTGGTGGCATGGGGTAGCATATCCCCAGCGAGTTGCCAAGTGATGAACTTGTCATAATGCATGTTCTCATTAAATGCATGTATTGCCCAATCGCGCCAGGGCCATTGCGACCTGATATTATCATCCTGATACCCATAACTATCAGCATATCGGGCCACGTCCATCCAATGTACTGCCATCTTCTCCCCATATTGTGGGGTAGCCAATAACTGGTCAACCACTTTTTCATATGCATTACTGCTATTATCAGCAGCAAACTGGTCCATAAGTGCAATGGACGGGGGCAAACCGGTAATATCGAAACATGCCCTTTTGAGCAGTCGTTCTTTGTCGGCTTCTTCATTGGGTTCCAGCCCCTCCTGTTCCATTTTGTTTAGCACAAAGTAATCGAGTTCGGTCTTGGTCCAATCCTTTTTGTTCACTTTAGGGATGGGGGCTTTCACCGGAGCGGTAAAGGCCCAATGTCTTTCAAATTTGGCGCCTTGTTCTATCCATTCTTTGAAAAGATCTTTTTCGTATTGGGTAAGCATGCCCAAATGTGCATCGGGCGGGGGCATCATGTAAGTGAGATCTGTAGAACTGACCCTTTTTAGTAATTCGGATTGACCGGGTTTCCCAGGTACAATGGCATAAGCGCCCTTGGTTTCTTTGAGGGCAGCATAAGCACTATCGGCAATGTCCAACCGGAGATGGGCTTCCCGGTGGCTGCCATCTGGACCATGGCACTTAAAACATTTGTCAGAAAGTATGGGTCTGATATCAAAATTATAGCTTACTGTTTCCGGGAGCTCTCTGGAAGGTTCACCCTTGTTGTTCTGGAAGCAGGAGGCTGTGAACAATATAGCAGCAAAAATTGATACGGTGATGGCAAAGCTTTTTTGGAGGGTCATACGCTAAATACTACTTGCAAAAAAAAATAATAAGGAAGTTACTGATTTTATGCTTGAGAATCTTCTTAATGCCTTAAAAAGGAGCATATTTTTTTATGCTTCTAATGTGTTTGATTTACGCTTTTTCGGAGATGAACATTGATTTTAATCGCTTTTAGAAAATACATTGTCAATAGTTTTCTGTTTTTGCAATCAAAAAAATATTTGTAAAAATCAGATCGTTTGTGATCAATGAAACAAAGCAGATGGGCAATCATTTTTATAATCGATTGGGTTTTTCATTAATGAAAAAAGGGTTGGATGGAGTTTTTCGATTTGTACTAATGAAAAAGAGAAAGATCCGGGCTATCCAAAACCAAAAGCGGTTTTTGCACAACTCGAACCTTTCGTGAAACAGTAACCGATCAACCATTCAGAATATTAATTGCTGGCCAAGCCTGCCATGGCAGCACTTTCTGCTGTTTTGATTTTGTATACAAACTTGATTTCTGGCAGGTCTTTATCAGATGCATTGCTCGAATCGGCCAGCAACACCAGTTCGTTTTCGTTTAAAGAAGCAACAACGGTATTGGTTTTTCCTTTGATTGTTAGTTTGATTATTTTTTTTCTGCGGTCATAGCTCCATTTGCCTTTGGTACGGCCTCTTGAATCTCTTCCCATCATGACCAACGACCTATCTTTATTAAATACATAATTGATTTCTTCCGCATTAGGCAATGAGGTGATTTTTTTAGTGCCTAACAGCATATAATCTACTTCCCATTTTTTACAGAGAAGATTTGAAAGGCTGTCCTCATGACTGGATTTTGTTTGACCGAATAAAAAATTGCTGGAGAATAAAAGACCAATGATGCAGAGTGTAATGGTGTTTTTCATAATAGTAGTTTTACGGGGGTTATTGAATTTTCTCAGTCTTTGCAAAATGGTGAATCACAAATCCTGATTATGTTCTTGAATATTGCAAACACCATGCTAATTTTTTTTAGCCCGCTTGGTTTTCATTTTGGATTTCTGTCGGCAAATGAAAGTTGTTTTGTAGAACACCGATTTGAAAAGTTTAAAAAACAATCAATTAAACTCTTTTTGTTTTTTGGAGCATTTTTTTATCTCATTATTTCACATAGAGCATACCGCGGATAAATTTTTTTATTTTTTTTGGGATTGATTTTAAAGATTGCTCCGAATCCTTTGAGTTTTTCGTTGATTACGTAAAAACACTTGCCCCGCTCCGTAAATTGATTGTAGGACTACGATGTTGCTGATGAATATTTCGCAATGGATTTTGTAAATTAAAATTGAATGGCTCTTAAAAAGCGGGTTTCGATTCGTTATTTATTAATCTTAATATTAGCCTCTGCCGTTTTAATAGTCATGAACAAATATTTTTCCATGCACTCATTCTTACATATATTGCCATGATTGCTTGCTATCCAAGCGTACTATAATCATATTACTATGGCAATTCGGGTAGCAATAAAGCACAAGACAAAATATACTTTCGATCGGTTAGTAGCCCTATCCCCACATGTTTTTCGCTTGAGGCCTGCCGTTCATTCAAGGACCGCCATCGAAGCATATTCTTTCAAAGTCACCCCACAAGAGCATTTTATTAATTGGCAACAGGACCCCTTTGGGAATTTTCAGGCGAGGGTAGTCTTTCCTGAAAAAGCAAGTTTATTAGAGATAGATGTGGAAGTGATTGCAAACCTTCAAGTGATCAACCCTTTCGATTTTTTTGTTGAGGAATATGCCAAAGACTTCCCTTTTAATTATCCCGACCATTTGGCAAAGGAACTTTTGCCTTATTTGGAGAGCACCGACCAAGGGGCGCTGTTTTTTGAATGGCTCAAAAAGAATATCGATTTTACCAAGCCTTGTCCCATTGTAGACTTTTTGGTGAAGGTGAACCAGCAACTGAACAAAGATATTGCTTATTCAATACGCATGGAAACTGGCGTGCAAACGCCTGAAGAAACCTTGGCTAGGCGTATTGGCTCTTGTAGGGACTCCGCTTGGTTGTTGGTGCACCTGCTTCGCCATCTGGGGTTGGCTGCCCGATTTGTTTCCGGATACCTGGTACAGTTAAAAGCAGATGAAAAATCATTGGACGGGCCTTCTGGTACCGACAAGGACTTTACTGATCTGCATGCATGGTCTGAAGTGTATATTCCCGGTGCAGGTTGGATTGGTATGGACCCAACTTCCGGTCTCTTTGCAGGCGAAGGGCATATCCCGTTGGCCTGTACACCCGATTATATCAGTGCTGCACCGGTGGTAGGTCATTCTGATAAATGTGAAGTAATATTTTCTTTTGAAAATGTGGTCACGCGTATTCATGAAGACCCAAGAGTAACCAAACCCTTTACGGATGATCAATGGGCGCAGATAAACGCAATAGGAGAGCAGGTGGATGCAGATTTGGAAGATGGGGATGTGCGTTTGACCATGGGCGGTGAGCCTACTTTTGTTTCGATTGATGATATGGAGTCAGCGCAATGGAACACGGCTGCTGATGGTAAGGAAAAAAGAATTTTATCTCATGATTTGATCTATCGTCTTCGGGAAAAATTTGGTCCCCATGGACTTATCCATTATGGTCTTGGCAAATGGTATCCCGGCGAACCCTTGCCCCGTTGGCAATATGGATTGTTCTGGAGAAAGGATGGTTATCCGGTATGGAAAAATATTGATTTGGTTGCACATGAAAAATTAAACAACAGCTATACCTTTCAAGATGCAGAAAGACTAACTGCAGAATTGGCAAGATGCCTAGCTGTAAGCACAGATAATATTTGTCCAGCTTATGAGGATGTGTTTTATTTTTTATGGACAGAAGGAAAAAATCCTGTCAATATAGACCCACTTAAAGCAAACCTCAACGACCCGTTGGAAAGAAGAACGCTTGCCAACCTATTGAACCAAGGGATGGGCAATCCAGTAGGATATATATTACCGTTGCAATGGGATTATGATTGCGGTGAATGGCAAAGCTCCAAATGGGTGTTCAATGCTTCCTATCTTTTTTTGATTCCCGGAAATTCGCCCATGGGCTTGAGGCTTCCTTTAAAATCCCTTCCTGCCCTCAAAAAAGAAAAAGAACCACAGAAAGTAGAACGGAGTTTGTTTGAAGTGGTTCCACCATTGGAGCATTTTCATGAATCCATTACTAAAAGGTATGGAACTATTTCTTTGCACCCGAATCCCAAACATCAGTTGCCGCATCATGAATTAGAAACAGAGCATCCTTCTTTCTCCACAGAAGAAAAGGCTCAGAACAAAAAAGAAGAAATAGACCCTGAAACGGATCTTCTTTTTGAAGTGGAATTGGTGAAGACGGCATTAACGGTGGAACTGAGGGATGGGATGTTATATGTTTTCATGCCGCCGATACCTTATCTGGAACATTATCTAGACTTGCTTGCTTCCATCGAATCAGCAGCAAGCAACCTAAACTTACAGGTACGCATTGAAGGATATGAACCACCCCGTGATAACCGAATGGAGCGTTTGGTGATATCGCCCGATCCCGGAGTGATAGAAGTAAATATCCACCCTGCAAAAAACTGGAAAGAACTTTGCGAAAATACGGACACCCTATACGAGCAGGCACGCTTATCCAGATTGGCTACCGAAAAATTTATGCAGGACGGAAGACATACAGGAACCGGCGGAGGCAACCATATTACCATTGGTGGTGCAAAGCCCGAGGATAGTCCCGTTTTGCGCCGGCCTGATCTGCTAAGAAGCTTGATTAGTTTTTGGCAACAGCATCCCGGTCTTTCCTATTTATTTTCGGGTCCTTTTGTTGGGCCCACGAGTCAGGCTCCAAGAATTGATGAAGGCTTTGAGGATCGTTTATATGAAATGGAAATTGCTTTTAGTCAGGTGCCAGAAAAGGGGTTTACCCCTTTCTGGATGGTCGATCGAATTTTCCGTCATCTGCTAACGGATATCACGGGCAATACGCATCGTTCTGAATTTTGCATCGATAAGCTCTATTCTCCCGATACATCCTCCGGTCGTTTGGGCATTCTGGAATTTAGAGCCTTTGATATGCCTCCGCATAAACGCATGAGCCTGTTGCAGATGTTGCTTATTCGTGCCTTGATTGCTGCTTTTTGGAAAAAGCCGTACAAACATAAATTGGTTAGATGGGGCACCATGCTCTACGACAAATACCTTCTGCCTCATTATGTGGAAGAAGACATGGGAGATGTGGTAGAATATCTAAAGGAAGCGGGATATCATTTTGAGCTCAGCTGGTTCAAACCTTTTTTTGAGTTCCGATTTCCGCATTATGGATCGGTGAATATTAAAGGGATTGATATGGAAATCCGCATGGGCATTGAGCCATGGCATGTGCTTGGTGAGGAAATGTCAAGCTCGGGAACGGCCCGTTTTGTGGATTCTTCCTTGGAAAAAGTACAGTTAAAACTAAGCGGCATCAATGACTCTAGGTATATATTACTGTGTAACGGTTCCCGTGTGCCACTCACGGCAACAGGTGTAAAAGGAGAATATGTTTGCGGTATCCGTTACCGTGCATGGCAGCCACCCAGTGCATTACACCCAACCATTGGCGTGGATACCCCATTGACTTTCGATATTGTGGATACTTGGAATGGTCGATCTATAGGAGGCTGTACCTATTATGTTTCTCATCCCGGTGGTAGGAGCTATGATACTTTTCCAGTAAATAGCTATGAAGCAGAATCGCGTAGGCATAGCCGTTTTGGAAATACAGAACATACCCAAGATCCCTTATTTGTAAAAACAAATGTGATGGCTTCAGGGCATTTTATTGAAAATAATCGAGCCTCTTTTGTATTTGATGCGCCTGTTGTGGAAATCAATCCCGAATTTCCTTGCACATTGGACCTAAGATTGAAAAAAGGGGTTTCATGAAAATTGTATTTGACTGAGACTTGGTACAAAATAAGGTTGCCAAATTGTTTGGCTAATGTAGGTCGCAGTTTTGTGGATAGAAACTAATCGATTCTTTTAACATCCACTGAAACCTTCAGCTCATGTGGTTGACCGCTGATGATGATGCCGCGTAGCGGGATGATATCAAAATAATCCCTGCCCCATCCAATCGTGATATGTTGATCCCCCGCAAGCTGATTATTGGTAGGGTCAAAATCTACCCATCCCATATTGGGTATAAATACAGAGAACCAAGCGTGGGAGGCATCGGTGCCTACCAATTTTTCCTTGCCCTTGGGCGGGATGGTTTCAATATAGCCACTCACATATCTGGCTGCTAAACCCATGGCACGAATACAGGCGATCCCCAAATGGGCAAAATCCTGACAGACCCCTTTTCTTTCTTTCAGTACGGCAGATAACGGTGTTGAAATTGTACTAAAGCCTGGTGTGTATTTGAAATCTTTGTAAATACGCTGCATCAAATCATTTGCCGCATGGAAAAGAGGTCGCCCCTCCGTGAAGGAAAGTGATGCATATTCCTGAATATCGGTAGCATTGGATGTGATTGTTGTTGGGGCGCAAAACTTTTTTTCTTCAAAATAATTTCCCAAGGACGAAGCAAGTAGCTCTCTGACCATTTCCCAACTTTCTGTATTGTTCACTTCCTGCCAATTGGGGTTCTTCCATTTCTCCACCACCGAATTAGCGGTAACCGTCAATGCTTCATGCTCCTGCTCCAATTCAAAATAACAGACCTTATTACCAAAAAAATCTTCGTATTCATCCAGTATTTCAGGTATTGGCGAAATGTTGATTTTAAAAGATTCACAAGTTTGGGTATGGCTGTTGCGTGGTGCTAGGATAACCAGGTTATGACAAAGGTTTACCTTTTCATGATATTGATATTGGGTGGTATGTGTGATGGAATATTTCATTGCAACCACTATAAAAGGTTGGAGATAAATAATTGTTTTTGTGACACGGTATGCCGAAAATAGGTTTTTGAAACCAGTACACTGGTTTCTGCAATCAGTGTATATAATTTATCTAGAAAATCTGCCAGTACTTCATACTGTCCATTACTTTCATGTTTGGCAAGAATGACACCTTTGGCTAATTTCAAAGAGGTATAGGCTTCCAGCATCAGACGTTCCTGTTCGTTCATCGGTTGGTCCTTGCTTGCTTTGGGCAATAAACTGATATAGCGTTTGATTTTATGAACGAGGTATGCCAATGATTTCGGATAGTTCATATCCAAAATCAACAATTCGAGCACGAGCGGTAATTGCAAATGGTCCTGATAAGTGTAACGATAGGTGATCAAGCTTTGGGTAGATTCCAAAATGGCTTCCAACAGATGGTGGTCGGTTTCTGCGTTTTGTCTGTTTTGAAATGTGTTTTTCAGCAGACTGATAATATACAATACCTGTTCTATTTTTCTTCCTAGGTCAAGAATATTCCAACCTTGCTCCCTTCGCACACTTTCGCGGTTCATACCCAAAAAAGCAAACATGGAGGTATTCAATGCATCAATGGAATTGATCATCTGGAGATGGTCCTGATGATGTGCACGCTTGGCATGGTCCCAGTCTTCCTCAATTTGCCTGAGTACTCTCCAAGTGTCGGTGCTCCAAAAATTGCGCACACTGTACACTGCTCTTTTCAAATATTGCAAATTGGCACTTAAACTTCCATTACGATGGTCGTTGTATAAAATATCGGTCAGTTCTTTCCAAGGATAATCCAATTTTTCTGTCAGTACATCTAATTTCTCGTCTTCCACAAAACCCGGATATGTATAGGTACATCGTGTCAACGCTTCCAACAACATTTTTTTTGAATCCTTACTATGAGAGCCCGGTGAACTGTTTTTCTGCAGTATAAATTTCATAACGGTTCTCAATAACCGGGCATTATAAATTACACGCTCAGTATAGCGACCCACCCAAAAAAGATTTTCGGCCGTATGGCTTGGCAAAGATCTTTTGGAAGGCAGGAGGTATGGCTCATCCGTTTTTAGTTGAAGTTTCAAAACAGGTTCTTCTTCCTCAGCAGCGGAAAGCACCCAAGTGTCCTTGCTGATATCACCCCTTTGGCTGGAAATAATAAATCGGTTGGGAACCTGACTACTCCGTGTCAAGCCTCCGGGCATGGCCACAAAATGCCCATTATGGTTGACCAAAAAATTTCGTATCAAGGAATGGCCCGCTTCTACTTTTCCGTTGACCCAAGTGGGTGAGGAAGAAAAATTGATTTTTTCCTGACCAGTATATAGGTATGGGTTGGCGTTAATTTCTTTGATCAAGGATGCCGCCTCTTCAGATGATAGGGATGAACCATCAATGGTGGAATGTCCCTTGCTACGCCGGAATATCCTTCTGACGACCAAGTTTTGTAAATGGTCAATTACATATTGTCTTTCTTTTTTTTGGCCACACCACCAGGTGGCGATGGAAGGTATCAGCAAATCATTGCCAAAAAAATGTTTTGCTACAGCGGGAAGGAATGGAACCAAGCCTGCATTTTCGACGACACTCGACCCCAATGGATTGGCAATGGCCACATTCCCTTTTCTAACAACATGCAATAGTCCGGGTGTTCCAAGTAGGGAATCTGTTTTTAATTCTAAAGGATCACAAAAAATATCATCCATCCGCCTTAATATCACATCCACTTTTTCCAAACCATCAATGGTTTTTAACCAGACATGATTGTCTTTTACCATCAGGTCATTTCCCTGAACAAGGGTGAGTCCAAGATAGGCAGCCAGATAGGAGTGTTCGAAATAAGTTTCATTATCTGGACCAGGGGTCAGGATCACCACTCTAGGGCTATCGGAATGATGGGGTGCAATGCTCGTGAGTGCTGCTTGCAGGGAATCAAAATAGGGGGATAACCTTTTCACTTGTAAATTGGAAAAAAGTTCGGGCAACACGCTCGACATAGCAAAGCGATTTTCCAATGCATAGCCAGAGCCCGAAGGGGCCTGTGTACGGTCACTGATTACCCAGAGCTGACCATCTGCACCTCTCGCCAAATCAGCTGCATACAAAATCAAATGCTGTGAGTTTGGCAAATCAATATTGGCGCAAGACCTTAAAAAACCGGGATGCCTATATATCAGTTCTTGGGGAAGAATCCCTTCTTTGATCAAGGTTTGTGGCCCATAAATATCTTTCAATAATAGATTCAGCAGTTCCGCTCTTTGCACCAGACCAGCATTGGTGCGTTCCCACTCTTCGGCTGTGATTATTTGGGGTATGATGTCCAGTTCCCATGGGCGGTTTTGTCCGTTGGTCTCATCGTACACATTATAGGCGACCCCATTTTCCTTCAGCAAACGGAGTATATGTTGGCTCCGGGTCCCTATTTCGTTGTTCGGCAAATTTAGTAGAGAGGACAAAATAATCTTCCAATCAGGGCGGATATGACCGGGTAAATCGAATAATTCATTGAAAGAATCAAGCGCTGGGAGGTATTGTTGTAATAGGGTAGAAATTTCCGCATTTTCTTGCATAGACAGTTGGCATACTTGAAGCCTTAAAAGTACGGAATTATATTTTGAATGGCTGGTAACTTATACCATACCACCTCATGAAAAACTTGTAGTATTTATTAAGTTCACCAAAGATGGGTAATACATACAGCAATAATTTTTGCATGCAAGACTGCCATTTTTAAATGAATTTTTCGGATCAGGCTTTTTCTTCCCATATCATTGCCAAATGCACGATGGTCTCCACGCTTTTTTGCATATCCTGTATGCTCACATATTCCTGTTTTCCATGAAAAGCCATTTCGCCAGTAAAAATATTGGGGCAAGGAAGACCCATAAAGGAGAGCCTGGAGCCATCAGTGCCTCCACGGGCACTGGTTCTTTTTACGGGTATCCCACAGCGTTGTATTGCCATCTCTGCATATTCTGAAACTTGTGGGTGCAGGTCCAATACTTCTTTCATATTGCGGTATTGCTCCGTCACCTTCATCTCATAGCTTGAGCCTGGAAATGCGAAAACGATATCTTCGGCTTTGTCTTTTAGATAGTTTTCATAAGCACCCAGCTTAGCAGTTACAAAATCGCGGATAATAAATTTCACGCTGGCTTTTTCCGCAGTTCCCTCCATACCCAAAGGATGTACGAACCCATATCGATCTTCTGTGGTTTCGGGTGAAAGTTCATCCTTGGGCAATGAAGCAACAAAGGCGGCAGCTATTTTCACGGCATTTACCAATTTATCCTTGGCATAACCGGGGTGCGCACTTACACCATAAAAAGTAAAGACCACGCCATCAGCGGAAAATGTTTCATCTTCAAAAGAACCACGTTCACCACCATCAAGCGTGTAACCAAAATCGGCACCTAATTTTTTTAGGTCCAATTTGTCCACGCCACGACCAATCTCTTCGTCAGGTGTAAAAAGAATTTTTATTGGACCATGCTTGATTGCAGGGTGGGTGACAAGATAATTGGCAAAGTCCATGATCACAGCAACGCCGGCTTTGTCATCTGCACCAAGCAGGCTACTGCCCGAAGCAGTAATAATATCTTCACCGATTTTCTCTTGGAGATAAGGATGGTCTACTGGGGAAATGATCTGTGATTCATCGTCGGGCAAAATAATATTTCCACCGTTATAATTTTTATGAACTATCGGTTTCACGTTTTCTCCTGTGCAATCGGGCGACGTGTCCACATGTGCACAAAAGCAAATACTGGCTATCTGTTTATCTGTATTGGCTGGTATTTCAGCAAACACATAACCGTACTCATCCAACTCGGCCTTTTCGATTCCAATCGCTTTCAGTTCTTCCACCAATAAGCTGCTCAGGTTTTTTTGCTTCTCGGTCGAGGGGAAACTATTGGAGTCGGGATTGCTCTGCGTGTCAATCTGCACATAGCGCATAAACCTTTCGGAAACGGTAAATGGATAATTTTGGAACATAAATCGATCAATGTTTTTTGGGGCGGTGCAAGAAACAAACATTTATTATGTACTTTCCTTGAACTGACCTCGAGTATAGAATATTTTTTATTAGCAGCATGGGAAGCTGCTCGCATAATATGAAACCCGCTAAAAGGCGGTTTCCTTGCTATCGTTTTTCATGTTAATGACAAGAGCTTTTTTGGGCAAATTATCTGGCGGTTGTTTGACCACTATTTTTTCCAGTAAAAGCAATCTCATTTCTGTTTGATAATGCCATTTCACATGCAATCTTAATTGTTGCCGTGATTTAATTAATTTAGCAAGGCGAATATAAGGACTATGGATATTTCTTCAGGTAAAAAAGCATGGATCGAACAAGGTTGGCTGCGGGTTTTATTGTTCCTGCTGTTTTTTTTATTCATGTTGCTGGTTCTCACGATTCCTGCGTTATTGATGTTTGCGCCTATTAAGCCCAGCGAGTTGATAACGGATTTGCCTCAGGCCATTGACAATTTGGCCAATAACTCTTTATGGTTGATGGCGCTCATTGAGTTCCTCTCGGCGATGGTTGCCGTTTACTTGTTCCGAAAGTTTGTTGACCGAAAAAATTTACTGAGCTTGGGCATCAGCCTCGACGGGCATTTTAGCGAAATCATGACTGGATTTTTTTTGGCCCCAGCCATTATAGGCTTAGGGGTTATTTTTTTGTTTTTCACCAAGCATCTGGAATGGGATAGTAATGATTTCAATGCGCAAAGTTTCGCGATTGATCTAGGCACTTTGGTGCTTATTGCCATCAGTGAGGAAATCGTGTTTCGAGGTTATGTGTTGAACAATCTGATGCAGTCTTTTCATAAATGGATAGCCTTGGTTGTTTCCTCTCTGCTCTTTGCACTTTTTCATTTGAGCAATCCTGGCATCAGTATATTGCCATTGATGAGTCTTTTTTTGGTGGGCATACTTGTAGGGCTCAATTATACCTATACCCAAAACCTATGGTTTTCTATTGCTCTACATTTTAGCTGGAATTTCTTCCAAGGGATTTTGTATGGCTTCAAAGTAAGTGGCATCCAATTGTACTCATTGTTGCAGGCAAACTTAAAAGGTGATAGTACGATTACAGGTGGGGATTTTGGTTTTGAGGGTTCGGTGTTGGCAACCGCACTATTGTTTTTTGTGGTTGTGATTTTTTATTTTGTATACGAAAGAAAATTCGCTAGCGAAAAAGTTAACGTATAGGGTGGAAGGAATAGGTGTAAGGTATTGGGTGTGTAGTAAAGTAAAGCTGTAAGGCGAAGTTGTAAACCTTCAACCCTACAGCTTTATCCTTTAGCTTTATAATATCTACGGCATAATGATTAGAGGCTTCCCACCAATAATTTCTACCAGTTCCAGATCAAAAATCAGGTCTTCGCCAGCAAGGGGATGGTTTGCATCCAATACCACCACATCGTTTTTTACTTCGGTGATCACTACCGGAATATGGTTGCCCGCACCATCGGTCATGTTCAGTTGCATGCCTGCTTCGGGTTTCAGGTCGGCAGGTAGGCGTTCCAGTGGGAACTCCATCACCATCTGTGGGTCGGCCTCTCCATAGGCATCCCCTACAGGGATCTCAATGGTTTTTTTATCACCGATGGCCATGCCCAACACGCCATCATCAAAACCTTTGATCACCATGCCGCTGCCCACTTCAAACTCCAATGGCTCGCGACCTTCAGAAGAATCAAACGTAGTGCCATCGGTCAACTTTCCATGGTAATGTACTTTCACTTTATCGCCGTTCTTAACTTGTTGCATAAACTCAGATTTGTTTTTTAGAATGATTTTTGTTAACCAGCAGTAGTGGCAATATTGAACATCGTTGCGTCGCACTCTTTTACAGTTGGAATTCTATTCAGCGATGGTTATTGATTGGCGGGTTAATGTGATTTGAAAAAAATATTTCGGCGACAAAACTAACTTTTATTATCACTCCCAACTAATAAAAATGGTTATTTCACAAAGGCTTTTTTGCCAATGGGCAAAGCCTGCATTTCCCCATTTTTAATGCTTGATGCTCAGGATAGTGTAATTTTATGGTTTCTTTGTTATTGTGATTCTTTTCTGCTTCATGATACAAAGAATTGGAAGATTTTCCCTTTGGCATATATGGATATGATTTTAACAGGTAATTTGGTATTTGCCAATAACAAAATATTTATTCAATGAGATCAACACTGATAATCGCTTTTTTGTTTCTCACATTGGGCACTTCTTGTTCTGCGCAAAAGCAGCTTTCCAATCAATCCTTGGTACCCTCAGGTCCAATTATTCCTGCAGCCGAGCGGATAGACGCCTATCTTCCCCTGCTCAAGGGAAAATCCATTTCAGTTTTTGCCAACCAAACCTCCATGGTCGGGAACTCACATTTAGTGGATACGCTATTAAAGCTAGGGGTGCATATCAAAAAGATATTTTCTCCAGAACATGGTTTTCGTGGCACGGCCGATGCTGGTGAGCATGTGGGCAATTTGGTGGACAAGGAAACTGGCATACCCATCATCTCCCTCTATGGAAAAAATCGAAAACCCACGGAAGAAGTGCTCAAAGATGTGGATATTATCCTCTTCGACATTCAAGATGTGGGGGTGCGGTTTTATACCTATATATCTTCCCTGCAGGAAATGATGGAAGTGGCCTTTGTGAACCACAAACCCCTGATGGTGCTGGACCGGCCCAACCCGAACGGGTTTTATGTGGATGGGCCTGTGTTGAACAAAAAGTTCAAATCTTTTGTTGGGATGCAACCCGTTCCCATCGTTTATGTTATGACCATAGGGGAATATGGAACAATGATTGCCGGTGAAAAATGGCTTTCAGCAGATGCCAATAAAGCATACAATCAATTCAGGAATGAAAAGCCTACCACCGATACACCCTTTCATTTTTTGGTGATCAAGTGCGGCAACTATAACCATAAAAGCAGGTATGCATTACCGGTAAGACCTTCTCCCAATTTGCCAAATATGCAATCGGTATACATCTATCCATCCATCTGTTTTTTTGAAGGAACGGTCATTAGTCTTGGCCGCGGTTCCAATAAACCATTCCAACAATTCGGAAACCCTTTGTTCCCAAAAGATTTGTACAGTTTCACTCCCCAAAGCACGGAAGGTGCCAAGAACCCGCCCTTGCTGGGGCAAACCTGCTATGGCTATGATTTGAGCAATATCGATGTGCAAAAAGAGATTGGTAACCATATTCAATTGAAATGGGTGATAAAAGCCTATCAACTCTATCCAGACAAGGATAAGTTTTTTCTTTCCAACAATTATTTTAACACACTCGCAGGGAATGATATATTGATGCAGCAAATAAAAGATGGAAAATCAGAAAACGAGATAAGAAAATCTTGGGAAAAAGATTTGAAGGATTTTAAAAATATTAGGGCGAAATATTTGTTGTACAAAGATTTTTAATAAATAAGAAGGGAAATTTCGAATGGATAAACTACAAACGCTTCGCATCATCTTTATGGGCACCCCTGAATTTGCCGTGGCTTCTTTGGATGCCTTGGTAAATGCTGGTTGTAATATGGTGGCAGTGATCACGGCTCCCGATAAGCCTGCAGGGAGGGGCATGAAGATGACGGAAAGTGCGGTGAAAAAATATGCGGTAGAAAAAGGGTTGAAAATCCTTCAACCAGAAAAATTAAAGAACCCCGAATTTTTAGAGGAACTCAAATCCTTGAAAGCGGATCTTCAAATCGTGGTAGCCTTTCGCATGTTGCCCGAAGTGGTTTGGGATATGCCGCCGATGGGCACGGTAAATCTTCACGGCTCTTTGCTTCCTCAATATCGCGGCGCTGCTCCCATCAACTGGGCCATTATAAATGGTGAAAAGGAAACGGGGGTGACCACCTTCAAACTGAAACATGAAATTGACACCGGTGATATATTGTTGAGCGAAAAAATTGCTATTGGCGAGGATGAAACCGCAGGAGAGCTTCATGACAAAATGAAAATCGTCGGGGCTCAATTGTTGGTAAAGACAGCGGAAGGCCTAGCCAATGGATCTTTGAAGGAAACACCGCAGCCATCAATCGAGCTTAGTCAACCCCTAATTCCAAATTCCCAATTCCCAATTCCTACACCCCTAAAGCATGCTCCCAAAATCTTTACCGAGACTTGCAAAATTGATTGGAACAAACCTATATCTGAAGTACACAACCTGATACGTGGGCTTTCTCCCTTTCCCGGTGCATTTACCTATTTTGATAATAAACTGCTGAAAATTTACCGAGCACAAAAAGAAGAAACATCAACAAAAGTAGAACACGGGCAGTTTGAAACGGATAAAAAAACCTATCTGCGTTTTGCTTGCCCAGATGGTTACATTTATCTGAAAGAAATACAGTTGGAAGGAAAAAAGAAAATGTTGATTGAGGATTTTTTGAGGGGATATAGACTTTGACATTTTTTATACCTTTTTTGGCTCAATAAAACAATTCAACCATTTGATCAGTTATATAGCTGGACATTTTAATTTTGCATTTATTTTATCAATATTAATGTTTTATGGAAAATTGGGAATCTATTGAATCAGAACAGGACGTTTACAAAATCATCGAACAATCCGTATTTCGCCCTCAAGTTATTTTTAAACATAGTACTACCTGTGGCATCAGTGCGCAAGCTCAATATAACCTTATGGAAGGAATCGATTTGATAGCGGGGCAAGCCGACCTTCATTATCTCGACCTATTGAGACATCGTGCCATTTCCAATTTGATTGCCAAGGAACTGCAGGTGACGCATCAATCGCCACAGATAATCGTCTTAAAAAACAAACAAGTGGTTTATACATCAAGTCATCATTCTATAAACCCCAAAAAAATAGCCGAGAAATTTTAGGGATTGGTACGTTCCAAATTGTTTAATAAAATAAAGCCACTGAAATAAGGCGGAGCTATCTCAGTAGCTTTATTTTAAATCAAAACCTTATTTCAATACGGGTAATATCACCGATGAACTGTTCACGGCATCATGAAAGATTTTGATGTTCGATTTGGTGAAATCTTTTTCATCGCAGGTGTAAATATTCACATAGCGTTGTGGGTTTCTATCAACTAAAGGAAACCAACTGCTTTGTATCTGCACCATGATGCGGTGCCCTTTTTTGAACTGATGGGCAATAGATGGAAGTTCAAATTTTACCTGCTCAATTTTCCCGGGAGTGAAAGGCTCGGGGTTTTCATAGCTTTTCCGATAGCGGCCACGAAAAACTTCTGCCCTTACCAACATTTGATAACCACCCATGGGATATTTTTTTTCAGGATCTTTTTCTGCATAAATATCAATGTCATTATAAGCGAGATTGTCTGGGAACACATCTATGATTTTCACCACAAAATCGGCATCGGTAGTGGAGATGCTTGTCATGATATTGGCGATCACATTTCCAGTGACAGTAACCGCATCCGTTAAAGTATCGGTTCGGAATACCAACACATCGGGTCTCCTTGCGGCAAATCGTTGGTCATCCGTCATGTAGGTGCGGGTACGATTGAAACCCACTGCTTCCACATAGGGAACTGGTTTAGCAGGGTCGCTGGTATATTCGCTAAAACTATTTTTGGTGCTGGGTTTGTCCCAGCTCAATTTCCCGTCTGGTTGTAAGTAAAGAGGCTGGTCTTGCTTGGCGGCTGGTGGCCATTGGTCAAATTTCTTCCATTCATTAGCTCCGCTGATATATACATTGGCTTCGGCAATCTGTGAGATATCTCCTTTACCCTTCAAAAAATAATTGAAGAAAGGGATTTCCATATTCTGTTGGAACCATTCTGCAGTATTGCTACCAAAGAAAATATTTCCAAGATGTCCACCATCCTTGCTTGCCCATTGGCCATGATACCAAGGCCCATCCACTATTTTATTAAATGCCTTGCCGGGGTTGTTTTGTTCCGCCGCTTTATAAGCATTCCATGCGCCCCAGCAATCTTCTGCATCAAAAATCCCACCTACCCATAACATGGCTGGTTGCAAATTTTTGGTGGCATTACGGGCATCACGTGCTTTCCACCAAGAATCGTAATTGGGATGTTCGTAAAGATCTTTAAAGAAGGCAATACTATCGCCCAGATAACCGGCCAAATGTTTGAGCGTTCCGGTTTCCAAATAGAATTTATAATTGTCGTGGGTATAATAATCAAAACCCGTAGGTCCAACGGTCGTTGGTTTTGGTCGAGGTTTACCAAAGGATGAATAAAAGGCAAACGCGTCCATTTGCATAAAAGCGCCATTGTGATGGAAGTCGTCGCCAATAAACCAATTGGTAACTGGTGCTTGTGGGCTTACGGCTTTCAATGCAGGGTGGTTGCTCGCGGCGGCCATGGTAGAATAAAAACCGGGGTAAGAAATGCCAAACACACCCACTTTGCCATTATTGTGAGGGATGTTTTTTATAAGCCAATCAATGGCATCATAAGTATCACTGGCTTCATCAGTCTCATTACCTTTTTTATTCGGGTTGAAAGGCCGCACATCCTTGAACTGTCCATAGCTCATCCATCGGCCACGCACATCTTGTGTAACCATGATATAGCCTTCTTTGAAATATTCTCTTTTATAAGAATTCCACCAGTCTTTCCAATTATCCTCACCATAAGGAGCGCAGGAATATGGAGTCCTTGTCATCAAGATGGGATGGTTTTCATTCGTGTCCTTGGGAATATAAATGGAGGTGAATAGTTCTACACTGTCTCGTGTCAGAATGTATCGTTCAATTTTATAATAATGGTTTCTGATCCATGTACTGTCTTGTGCAGTGGCGGTAATACCACAAAATGAAATGAAGAAGATGAATAAATTTCTCATAATGGTTGATAATACTGATTTAATAAATAATCTTTTTAATAATCAACTTGCAGTTCTGGTTTTCAAATTGTCTAAATTCGATTCTCAATTTAATCCTTTCATATGTTTAACAGAAGAAAATTCTTGCAGTCTTCATTTTTAAGTTCCATGGGTCTTGCCTTTGCTAAAAAGGACATGGGCACAGAATATGTTTACCCGAATGTTTTAAACAACCCTGTTGTGATTTCCACTTGGGATGCAGGTTTGGAGGCAAACAAAGCCGCTTGGGAGGTTTTGAATAAAGGCGGTCGGGCTTTGGATGCGGTGGAAAAAGGAGTTATGGTAACAGAATCTTCCTTGAACTGCTGTGTAGGTTTGGGTGCAAATCCCGATCGGGATGGATATGTGACATTGGATGCCTGCATCATGGATGATCGTTTCAATTGTGGTGGTGTAGCTTTTTTGGAAAGGATCAAACATCCCATTTCTGTTGCTCGTCGGGTAATGGAAAAAACACCGCATGTATTGTTGGTGGGGATTGGTGCCCAACAATTTGCGGTAGCTGAAGGTTTTCCATTGGAAGAGCAAAAACTCTCTGAATCTGCAGAAAAAGCGTATCAGGATTGGTTGAAGAAATCAGAATACAAACCAGTCATCAACGTGGAGAATACCAAGGCACAGGCTTTTGCCCCTCATAAATTACCAAATGGTGAATGGAACCATGATACCATTGGCATGGTGGCGATGGATGCAAGTGGCAACCTCAGTGGATCTTGCACCACCAGTGGCATGGGATTTAAGATGCGGGGAAGGGTAGGGGATTCGCCTATTATTGGTGCAGGATTATATGTGGATAATGAAGTGGGGGCGGCTACCTCAACCGGACAAGGCGAAGATGTGATCCGTATTTGCGGCACACATACGGTTGTGGAGTTCCTGCGTCAAGGGTTTAGCCCAGAACAAGCTTGCAAAAAAGCAGTGGAACGGATTTACAAAGCCAAAGGAGAAAGTGCCAGATCCATACAAGTGGGTTTTTTGGCACTGAATAAAAAAGGCGAGATAGGCGCATTCTGCTTGCAAAAGGGATTTACCTATGCAGTGAAAAATAATAAGGAGGAAAAATTATACTCAGCCAAAAGTTGGTTTTAATAAGCTTAATATTTTACTGAATTGGATTAAAATAGAGTAGCCTTTCCCGTTATTTAAAAGCAATACTAGGTCAATTAAAATCCACTATGGACAATCAACTCGAAATTTGCTCCTTCAATATTCAATCTGCACTGATTGCTCAAGAAGCAGGTGCACAGCGGGTGGAGTTGTGCGCCGATCCGGAAGGAGGTGGCACTACCCCGAGTTATGGGCTGATTAAAAGAGCAAGGGAGTTGCTGCATATACAACTCTATCCAATCATTCGTCCAAGAGCAGGTGATTTTTTGTTCAACGATGAAGAGTTTGAGATCATGCAAACCGATGTAGCTAATTGTAAAAATCTTGGCTGTGACGGTGTGGTGATTGGTATGCTCCAGTCTGATGGTTGCATCGACAAAAAAAGATGCGCCCAATTGGTGCAACTGGCTTATCCTTTGGGGGTTACTTTTCATAGGGCTTTTGATCATGCGGCCCATTCATTTGAGGCATTGGAAGATATCATCAGTATTGGTTGTGAGCGTATTCTCAGTTCTGGGCAGAAACCGACCGCCATCGAAGGAGCGGATTTGTTGAATGAACTTATTCGTCAAGCGGAGGACCGGATTGTCATCATGCCCGGTTCGGGTGTGAGAGCAAACAATGTGGTGGAATTAAAAGAAAAAACAGGTGCGATGGAATTTCACACTTCAGCCCGGACTACTATTAAAAGCCCCATGCAATTTATAAATGAAAGCATGAAAGAAGAAGGTGCCATGACGATGGTCGATGAAAAAGAGGTATGGGAAATAGTTCAACTACTAAATAATGGTTAAACAAAAACATCAGATTTTCTAACGGAAAAATAGATTGAATTTATGAAAAATACGAGCGTGTTATTTTTTGCAATATTGCTGTCTGGCTTTGATTTAAAAGCACAAAAACAGCAGATAAGTGAGAAAGAGCTGAATGATAACCTGAATTTTGTATATGTGGATCCGCTACAAAAAGTGTTTAAGGAAACGGCTTTCTTTGAGGAAACGGATGCCGTGGCGGATGTGGCAAGAGGGGAACATGCCAGTTTTCAGTTTGCATTACGCTGCAATAAATCCATGAGCCATGTTACCGCTTCGGTAATGCAGGTTTCCCGGAATTTAGATCTTCTTAATAAAAACAGTTTTGTGGGTTTTGTAGGTTATACCAGGGTTGGCCGCCCGCTGCCCAATCCGCCCAAATTCAGGTACGAACCAGTTTCTGGCTTTTTCCCCGATCCTATTTTGGATACTAATTCCATGGATATCCGAAGTTTTACCACACAGCCGATATGGGTCACCGTGAATATTCCCAAGAATACGCCTGCCGGGGATTATTTGGGTCTGTTGACCATCAAAGGAAAGATGGGGGGGCAAAGTTTTTCCACCAGTAAACGTTTTACGGTTCGGGTGTACAATGTTACCATCAATAAAAACAGTCTTTTGGTGACCAATTGGTTTGGGCTTGGAAAAAATCAATTAAAGCAGTTGAGTGGCGGAAAGGATTCAGTTGAGTTTGAAGGCAATTATTGGAAATGGCTAATGGTGGCCGCAAAGAAAATGAAGGAGTATGATCAAAATGTGATTATGACGCCCATTTTTTCGCTCACCAAATTCACCAAGAAAGAAAATACTTTTCAGTTTGATTTTTCCAAATTGGATCGGTTTGTACAAACCTTTATTGATGCGGGCACTTTGGAAAGGATCGAGGGAGGGCATATTGGTGGTCGAATGGGCAATTGGTATGCGCAGTTTGGGGTTCATACCCCCTATTGGGTAAATGATAGCCTCCGGTTTAAAACTTTGCCGATTTCTGACCCGACTGCACAGGATTTTTATAAGCAGTTTATACCGGCATTGCTCTCGCATTTGAAGGAGAAAGGATGGGAAAAAATCTATCTGCAACATATTTGTGATGAGCCAGAGCCAGGGAACGAAAAAAGCTATGCAGAGATTGCGGGTTTTATCAAATCGATTGCACCCGAAATCAAAACGATTGACGCGGTTCATTCACATGGTTTGAACAATACAGTGGATGTGTGGGTGCCGCAACTGGATTTTTATGATAGCAATTATCAATTTTATTTGGATAGACAAAAGGCTGGCGACCAAATTTGGTTTTATACCTGTTTGGCGCCACAAGGCGAATATGCCAACCGCTTTATTGAATTGCCTTTGATCAAGACGCGCATTTTGCATTGGATCAATTTCCGTTTTGGCGCAACGGGCTATTTGCATTGGGGTTGGGATTTCTGGAGTGCAGATTGTTTTGCCGAGACCTCAGGGATCATCCCCGAGGCTGGCAATATCATGCCGGGTGGGGATGCTTTCATCACTTATCCAGGTCATGGGAAAATTTTAAGTTCCATCCGTTTGGAAGCCATGCGGGATGGGATTGTGGATTATGAGTTGTTGAAGATGCTTGCGGAAAAGAAACCTGCTATTGCTAAAGAAACCTGTAGGCAGGTAGTGTACGATTTTGCAAAATACGATGTGGATATAAAAGCGTTTCGGGAAAAGCGCCGGTTTATTCTGCGGCAGCTCTCCAATTAATATTGTCCATCACTAGCCTGGTCTGAAGGTCGGGCTAGTGATGGATCGCTCAAGTGAGTACCACCGTTGAACGGAGCGCCGCAACGATGTTCCATCAGGGCGACATTGCTCGTCACAAAATTTTTTATTCTTTCAAGCACTAAATCAGGTTTTGGGAGATGCTGATATCAAACCTTTCTCAACACGCTGAAAATACCAAAGAAGTACAGTTTCCTCCAAAACCAAATGAATTGGAGAGCACATGTTTTACCTGTTGTGCTTTCAATAATTGAGTTACTGGAGTAAAAGGAAGTTCTTTCATGGGGGTTTCGAATCTGAGATTGGGGTATATCAATCCATGCTTGATTGACAAACAGGAATAGACCGCCTCGATACCACCACTCGCGCCTAATGTGTGTCCAGTAAAGGATTTGGTAGAACTCATTTTCGGATAGATAGGGTCAAAGAGACGCTTGATGGCTGTCCCTTCGGCAATGTCATTGTTTTGCGTGCCCGTTCCATGCAGGTTGATATAATCAATCCGGGATGGATCCAAGCCTCCCAATTCCAATGCATTTTTCATTGCGAGATAGGAACCGGTGCCATCGGGCGAGGAAGCGGTCTGATGGTAGGCATCATTGGCATTGGCATATCCACTCAATTGGCAATAAGGCTTTTTACCAAGCGAGTTTGCCAGTTTTTCAGAGATCAATACTACATACCCAGCACCTTCGCCAAGATTCAATCCTTTTCGGTTCTCGTCAAATGGTTTACAGAACTGTTCGTCCAGTATCATGAGGGTGTTAAAACCATTTATAGTAAACCTGGTGAGTGCATCCACGCCACCGGCTACCACCATATCCAATCTGTTATGCTTGATCAGTCTGGCAGCTAATAGGATGGCATTGGCTGAAGAGGAGCAGGCAGTGCTGATAGTATTGATATGATTTTTGATACCCAAAACATCGGCCGTGATTTCTGTGATGCTGCCACATTCATGGTGTACCACATTCCTCAGATGCCCTTTTTGATGGTCGGGAAGAAAGGCGGAAAAAAAATCTTCTGTTTTATCCATGCCCCCCACGGTGTTTGCAGAAATAAAACCAGTGCGAAGACTTTGTACATTTTCGATGGCGGCATCTGCCATGGCTTCTTTGGCAGCAATCGTGCTTAATAAGGCCGTGCGACTAATATGACTGTCCAGCCCTGCCATCTCAGCTAATTCGGAATTCGAAAATTTTACTTCCGCTGCTGGCAATTTTTTTCGGTGAATGGTATCCAAATATTTGATTTCGCCCATGCCTACCTGCCCCGTTTCGAGCGAAACAAGGTTCTCATTCACATTTTTGCCAATGGCAGAAATGACACCGATACCAGCAACAAAAACAGGTGCGTTCATTTTAATCATTCTTTGGCTGGTGGGCCCGAATATAGTCAGCCATTGTTTTTACAGAATAAAATACTTTGGGACCATCTTCCGCATTAGCCAATTTGATTTTATAATGCTGCTGTAGCAGCACGATCAACTCTAGCGCATCTATAGAATCAAGCCCCAATCCCTCTACAAAAAGTGGTTGTTCATCCCCAATGTCCTCAGGTTTGATATCCTGCAGGTTCAACTGTTCCACAATTTGCTTCTTTAAGTCGGCTATTAATGTGTCCATTTTATGACTGATAAATTTTATTGATTTCGTTTATTGTGAAAGGGATGCTTTCTGGCTGTTTTTCTTTGCCTACTAAAAAAAATACGGCTTTATAATCTTCACCCAGCAGGTCGACCCATCCACAAATACAGAACTGCAAGATATTATTATTGATCAGATTGTTTACATATTGTTGTATAAAATCCACATCAAATTCTGCACTGACGAAAAAAGCATTTTCCCCTTTAAAATGATGACGGATACAAATCTCTCCCGCCACGATATTTGGGAGCGTATACACAAACAGGGAGGGGCTTGCAAAGTCTTTTGTGGTCTGAAAATATTTCAGGTCGGTATCTAGGCTAGAATTTGCATTGGAAAGTACCAGACCAAGATCCTCTGGCTTATAATCCCTTGGGTTCAAAGTATCCTTCAGCAATATATCGGCCGCTAACCAGCCCAACTTGCTGAGCTGATCCATTTTATAAAATTTGGGATATTGTGCACCCCAGCGATTGTAAGCCTCAATCAAAAAATCAGCAACAGGCAAGCCCCGAGCTTCAAAATACAGCGATTCATTTTTTAAAATGGTCCCTTCAACGATTTTGCAACTAGAAAGAATATAATTGGTTTCTGACAATGCTACTGGCTTATACACTGGTTGTATCGGTTTTCTTTATGCTATCCCGATATTTGATGATAGAGGATAGCTTGTTCAATGCGGTTTGGTGATTGCTCACATAAGGATTTTCCTGATCCCACACATAGCCCGCCAATACGGAGCAAATCTGGCTCTTGATATGCGGGTCCTGATTGTCGGCAAAAAAGATGGTATCCAAAGTGCCATCGTACCATCCCTCCACATAACTGCGGAAAGTGTTTACGCCCTGCATCATTGGTTCGGTATATTCTTTTTCCCAATCTATATTTTCACCTTTCAATTTACGGGTCACCAAATGGCCAGCCAACTGACTGGATACAGAGGCCAAGGTTACACCAGACGAAAATACAGGATCAAGAAATTCGGTCACATTGCCTGTGAGTATAAAACCTTCACCATAAAATTTATCGGTGCTAATGGAATAGGATTGTATTGTTCTGGGTTCAAAAAGAAACTCAACCCCTTTGAAGCGTTCTTTCAGGTAAGGTTCTGACGCAATCAGTGTACGTAATTGTTCTTCGAGGGTTCCTTCCAATCCATCATAAAATGATGGCTCGCCCACAAAACCCAAAGAGGTGACACCACTTGAAAAAGGGATGATCCAGATCCAAACCCCTTTCTTATGTACTACAATGGTAATACGATTGGGTTCATCGGACATGGAGCGGTTCACATCAAGAGTATGTGTGAAAAAAGCTTTTCTGGGCGGTAGAGAAGAAGGCCTGTCCATATTGAACAAGCGGGGTATCACCCGACCATATCCACTACCATCGATGATGAATTTGGCTTCAATCTGTGAAAGGTTGCCATTTATATCTTCCACGGTGGTAATAGAATCCGAGCCATTAAACTGGATACCCGTAACCGTTGTTTCATAATTAACTGGCACGCCTTGTTTTTCTAAGGTGTCAGCCAGTGTTTTATCAAATTCGCCCCTAGGTACTTGCCAGGTCCATGTCCAACCTTTGGTAAACTGGTCGGCAAAAAGATAGTCACATACTTTGCCATTCTTTACAAACTTGGCACCCGATTTTTCCTGAAAACCTTTTTCTTTCACCGCATCCAAAAAACCAGCTTCTTCCAAGGCTTCCATACAGCGTGGCAATAAGCTTTCGCCAATCACAAAACGTGGGAACTTTAATTTTTCTACAATCTTTACTTTATAACCCGCTTTATTGACAAGGGATGCGGCTACAGTACCTGCTGGTCCGGCGCCAATAACAAGCACATCTACTTTTTCTGTGTTCATAAAAATGTTTTTGGGTGAATGGTGAACAGATAATGAGTTTTTTGCTTGCCTTTCATTTTTCTACACTATTCTTTCTAAGTGATCTTAAAATCAACATCCTCCCTTACTTCTTACACCCTATACCCTACACCTTCATCAGGTCTTCTTTCTACACCTCAACAAGGTTTGGCTCAATCCAATATTATCAATTTGTTCTATAATGTCAAATCCCGCCTTATCGATACAAGGTAAAAAAGTTTCTGCACTATACATCTGACTATTGCCATTTGCCAAAGCCGTAAAATAGATAGAAGTCTGGTGTAGGCAAAAAGTCGCAATCTCAAATTTTTGTCGGTCCCAGAAAGGCTCCAGAATATAAACAGTACCATTTTCATCCAATGCATCGTAGCATCTTTTCAGGATGGAGGTGATCTCATCTTCCGAAAAACAATCGAGGAACTGGCTCATCCAAATGGCGTCATGCCCCCTTGGGAAGCTTTGTTTTTCGTCCAGCACATTTATAGTTTGGAAAGATATACGGTTTGATAATCCCAATTCCGCTACCTTTTCTTTAGCTACTTTTAGTGGGCCGGGCAGGTCTAAGATAGTAATATGTACATTCGGATCGTATTGTAGGGAAGCAATGGCCCATTTGCCCGTATTGCCACCAATCTCCAATAAATTTTTGACTCCATTTTTATAAACCAGCGGAAGCACTTTGGGAAATGCATCATCGGAAAAATAATGGTCAAAATTGAACCAGCTTTTTTGGATATGTTCGGGCAACTGTGAAACCCCTTCGTAAATAGTGGGCCAATTTCCCAGTTCCTTCATGCCTGCGGCTTTACCTGTGACAATGCTTTCCTCGAGGTGGGAAATGCCTTTATAGCATACGTCGTTTATAAAATCCATATTCACACGGGTCAGTGGGTCGTGTAAAATAAAATGTCCGGTTTTTGTGATTTCGTATTTATGGTCGTTGATGGTTACTAGCCCCATGCTCAGCCCAGATTCCAAAAGCACCCTCACCCCATATCTTGATAATTTAGCCTTCTCGCAGATGTCTTCTATCCGAATACCATCTTCACTCGATTCGATGATTTCCAAAATTCCAAAATTCCTCAACGCCTTTGCTACTTGAAAAATGACCGGTCCGAATGCGATCCATTGTGCTCTTTCCTTTGCTTCTAAAGCTTTGAGATGATCTGTTGAAAAAAAACTCATGCAATGTTTACTGTTTATTTAAATCGGTTACGTAAAAGCTAATGGCAAATCTCTATATTGACTATCCCATCTTCCTTATTTTTCAAAGTCCAATAAGGATGAAGATTCACTCAAGCCTATTTGCTGAAAACCAGTGCTGCATTGCAGCCCCCAAAACCGGAGGCCGTTTTTAGCGCATTCCTAAGTTCAAGGGTTTGCAAAGTACTGCAAATATGTAAGGGTTTCGAAACCCCACTGGTACTAAAATTTTTTGTAGGCAGCACGATATTTTCTTTCAAGGAATGGATGCTGGCTATCGATTCAACCAAACCTGCTGCGCCCAAAGTATGTCCATAATTTCCCTTCAGGCTATTCACTGGTACCGATTCCATGCCCGTTAAGTCAATGGCCTTGGCCTCCATTTCGTCATTGTAAATAGTGGCGGTGCCGTGTGCCGAAATAAAATCAATTTCACTAGAATGTATGCCTGATTGCGCCAATGCTTTACGAATGGCCAATGCCAGTTCTTCCCCGGTTCTGGAAGGCCCTGAAATATGGTTGGCATCATTGCTTACCGAACCACCGGCTAGCCTGATGTTATCAACCGATTTTTTTTGTGAGGAAAGAATGACCGTTGCGGCAGCTTCCCCCAGACTGATGCCATCTCTTTCCGCATCGAATGGCTTACATGGCGAATTGCTGATGGCCATAAAGGATTGGAAACCGGAGAGGATAAATTTGGTGATTAGGTCGCAGCCAGCCACCACGGCATGTTTAAATTGTCCTGATTGAATCAATCGCATCCCCGTGAGCAAAGCCAACAATCCAGATATGCATGCATTGGACACCACAATGGGTTGATGGGGGCTATGGAAATAACCCGCTATTTTTTTTGCGGAATGATGCAATGAAACCTTTTCTGCCAATACTGAAGAATAAGGTTCAGTTTCTATCAAACCAATATTTCCTTTGGTGGAAGAAATGATCAGAGCTGTTTCGGGGTCACGGGGATCAATATCCGTATTTTTTAGTGCTTCCTGAATAGAGGCTATCATCAATTGTTCAAAACGGGTATACCCCTCCAAATAAAAGGGGGCTGTACACGGTTCTGTAGAATCGAATAGGGATGCAAAAAAAGGAGTCGGGGATAGGGCAGGGTTTTCATGCCAGGCAATCCCCGACTGATTTCTTTTTAATGCGGCCATATTTTCAGCGCTGCTATTGCCAATAGGTGAATAAATATTATCTGCAACAATAAAGACCTCTTTCATCATTAATTTTTATTGAGCCCGCAAATGAATGTTTTTCCATTCTTCAAAAAAAACAGGATTGATCAATTGTAGCACAGATGTTTTGGCTTCTAAAAAAACCTGTACCGTAGATCCTGTGGCAACCAGTTCCTCTGTTTTTACATTAAACAAACGATAGCTGAATTTGATTTTTGCCGCCTCACACGGATGGTAGGTAGTTTCCACTCGGATCTTATCGCCATAACGAACTGATTTTTTATAACTGCATTCTACATTCACGATGGGCACCACATAGCCATTTCGATAAAAATCCAAATAACCGATACCGTATTTATTTCCGAAAGCCTCGCGGCCGTCTTCAAAATAACGGATATAATGCCCATGCCATACAATTCCCAAAGGGTCAGCTTCATTAAAACGCACTAATATTTCAGTGTGGTCGCTCAGTTCTTTTTGCATATTTTGGTTTCATCTTGAAATAGGGACGAGCCTATCTAGCCTGCCATTGCTTGAATTTTTTATCATCAATCTCATCAATTACTTTTTTGTAGGACGAAGCTACATAATTGCGAAAGCCAAAACCACCCACTTTGCCTTCCATGCGCTCTGTCAACAATACTTTTTTAGTATTCATATCTATAAATGTAACCCAAATGCTGGTTGCTTTTTCTGTCTTGCTGATGGCTTCGGTGATAAACAATAAGCCGACGCCTTTATGTTTACCAAAATCAAATCCTTGAACCAATGAAACAATATCAGATTCCTTTAATCTGCGAAAATCGTCATTATTGGTTGATAAAATATCTGAGGGATTTATTTTTTGGTTTCTTGCGGCAACCAGTTCCAGGTCGTGATCGATACTGGTTTTGCGAAGTGCTTTGGCAATATCATATTTCTTGGTTTCATAGATCACCACATCATTGATCCCCGCAAATTGACGGTCATGAATGTCGTTGGGGTTCGCGGTCAGATCGTTGATGACCTTTGTTTTTGTAAAGTCAATACCCAAATATAAAATGGGCGTAGCGTTATTGCTCAATGCATCTTTGAGTGTTACTTGTTGTGCTAACACAAATGTGCTATTGATAAAAAGTGCGATAACCAATAGCAAAAAAGCAGATCTGCTGGTGGATGCTGATTTCATAACAATTGTTTTGGTGTTTTAAGGTTTATTTGAAATAAAAATTTTCATTTCGCATTCAGCAATGAGCTTTCCTTCGCATGTTACTTTCCCCTCGATCACTGTGATATCAAAAATCTGGTTTTTGACTTTCACCTGGGTTTCCAATATAGAATTGGTTTTGGGAAGATCGTAAATTTCAAGATTTTTTACGTCGCCAATATAACCGATCTGTGTTTTTTTCTCTCCAGTGCCACCAAGCCATCCGGAGTGGGCGGCGGCGGTTTGTGCAATATTTTCTACCAGACCGGCTTCTGATAACTTGCCCTCCCTTACCAAAATATTTTCTTTTCTTACCAAAAAAACGGATTTGGCACCCATCTCGTCGCAGGCAGTTAACTGGTCCACCATTACAAAAGGTGCCCTTTGAGGGATGATGCTTAATATGTCAATTTCAGAAAATGGCATCATAGAAAATGGTTATGTGATTGAGAAATAAGCGCTAGAAATGGTTATGAACACAAGCAGATATAAGAGAAAAACAGAGTCAGATGATGGTACGGTAAAAGCAATTCAATTCATGCGCAATTTATATTATTGCTGCCAAAAATTGTAATAATTATACCACTGTTCAGGGTATTTCTTCACTTTTTCGGTCATTTCCTGTACAAAGGCCTGAAACATCTCATCAATCAGTTTTTCCTTTGATGAATAATCATATTCGAGTGGTTGGGTGGCTGAAAAATGATAATGCGTATTCGTTTCTTTCATAGCAAAAGTAAAGGATACGGGTACTTTGAATTGGGCTGCCAGCAAAAAGGGGCCAAGGGGAAAACGTGCATCAGCACCTAAAAAAATTTGTTTGAGTGTTTTATTTCCATCTAAAAAACGATCGGCATGCATACAAACCAGTTCGTTGTTTTTGAACGCATCGCTGATCTCATAAATATGCGAAAGCCCATTGCCCACTACGATTACATTCACCGTTTTTTCTCCGCTCACCGAATCCAGATACTGTTTTATTTTTTCATGCTCCCTATCGAACATCACAATATTGATTTTGGTATTGAGCCTTTTGAGCAGATGACCTGCAATTTCCCAGTTGCCGATATGGGCGCTCAATAAAAGCCCGCCTTTTTGATTCTTGACCATTTGGCGAAGGTTTTCCTCCCCATCAAAGTCGAAACTGAAACGGTTGGGGATCTCGGCCATCACCACCACCCGATCAATCAAGGATTGACCAAACAGATAATAGTTACGAAAAATTTTTCGGATCGATTTAAATCGACCAAACCCCATTCTTTCGCGAAAAAAGGAGAAGGCAGCTTTTGATGATTTGAATGAAAAAAGGAGATAATAAAAAGCCACGAAACGTAGCAGCACATAAGCGGGCTGTACTCCAAATTTTTTAAGGATATAAACAAAAATACGATAGCCCAAGGGGCTGGCCTTCGATTTGCCTTGCCATAAAGGCATTATGCTGGTTCTTTAGAATGTAAACGTTTTGCCACATAATCATAAAAGTCCTGGAAGGTAACCATGTCCACGAAATCATCTGGATCCACTTTAATGCCCAAATTGCTTTCGATCACCACCACCATATCAATATAGTCCAAGCTATCCAGATCCAATGTTTCCTTCAAGTTAGCTTCCGGTTTGATTAGGGAAGGGTCTGCTTCGAATTCTTCGACCAAAAAATGATTTATTTTGTCTACAATTTCCATAGTGTTTTACGATAGTATTTTAAAGGTTGTCGGTTTACATCTTATTAAATTTTCTCACAATAAGCGAGGAGTTGGTGCCTCCAAAGCCAAAAGAGTTTGACAAAAATACATTTATATCTTTTTCCAATGAAGTTTTTACGATATTCAATTTGGCAGAATCTTCGTCCGGGTTTTCGAAATTGATATTGGGGGCAATAAAGCTGTTTTGCATCATCAGCGTGGAATAAACAATCTCACTTGCCCCCGCCATCCAACATTCATGCCCAGTCATTGATTTGGTAGAACTTACCAATGGGTTTACCGTACCAAAAACCTCATGTATCGCTTTTGCCTCATTGGCATCACCAGCAGGGGTGGAAGTGGCGTGAGCATTGATATAGTCAATCTCTTTTGCTTCCAATCCAGCATCTTTTAGGGCCATGCGCAGGGATCTGGCTGGCCCATCCACCGTTGGGTTTGAAATATGCCCCCCGTTCGATGAAAAGCCATATCCAATTACCTCGCCTAAAATGGGTGCACCTCTTTGAATGGCCGATTCCAAACTTTCCAAAATAACGGTAGCAGCACCGCCACTTGGGATGAGCCCATCCCGGTCGCGGTCGAATGGGCGGGAGGCCTTGGTTGGTTCAGATTCCTTTACCGAAAAAGCCGAAAGGGCATCGAAAGTGCCCATGGAATAATGGTTGATTTCCTGGGCACCACCACAAATGATCATATCCTGAAGACCAGATTTGATGAAGTGATAACCTAGCCCGATGGCATGCGAGCCACTGGCACAGGCCGCACTAATGGTAAAATTGACCCCACGCAGCTTGAAGATGGTGGCCAGGTTCATGGTTACGGTCGAATTCATGGTCTGGAAAACGGCACCAGAACCTACCAGCATAGTATCCTTTTTTTCCCGGATGATATCAATGGCCTCGATAACCGGTTTTGCAGTGGAATCGTTGCCATACAGAACGCCTACTTCCTTGCGATCCAGCAGTTCTTGGTCAATACCTGCATTTTTTAAAGCTTCAACGGTAGCTATATATGCATACTCTCCCTGTTCGGGGAGTGTGATGCGAGCCCTTCTGTCCAAAATGCCTTTTAGGTTGGGGCGTTCAACAAAGCCCACCAAGCCTGAACGGTAGCCAAATTCTTTTCTTACCGGGTCCAGCATGATCCCCGACCGGCCCTTCCATAATGAGTCAATCACCTCTTCCAGGTTTTTGCCAATGCAGGAATAAATGCCCATGCCTGTTATTACAACTCTGTTCATAGTAATCTGGCTAAAATAAGAAAAAACTGGATTGTTTTACTTGATTGTTCAAGCTGAAGCCATTTGTTTGATTTTTAAGGATTATTCTTAAGAATATAGGCCTCCGTTGATTGATAATACATGTGCGGTGATATAGCCCGACTCTGGGGAGGCCAAAAAGGCAACGGCATGCGCCACTTCATCGGCAGTGCCGAACCGTTTTGCAGGGATTAGCATTTGCAATTCCTTTTCATTCAGCCCTTCTGTCATGTCTGTTTTAATAAAACCGGGTGCCACAGCGTTCACGGTAATGCCTTTTCTTGCCACTTCTTGGGCAAGTGCTTTGGTAGCGCCAATGATACCCGCTTTTGCGGCCGAGTAATTGGTTTGACCGGGCAAACCCTTAAGACCAGAAAGTGATACCACATTCACGATCCTTCCATATTTTTTCGTGAGCATGCCGTGCAGAACCAAACGGGTAACCTGAAAAAAACCATCCAGATTTGTTTTTAGCACCGAGTCCCACTGCTCATCCTTCATGAAAATCATCAGTCCATCATCTTTGATGCCAGCATTATTCACCAACACTTCAATAGCATTATCTGAATTGTTTTCTATCCAAACACCCAGCACTTTTTTTATTTCTTCCCTATCTGATACATCGAACCTCATCAACTCCCCATTGCCACCCTTTTCTTTTATCTGCGCAAGGGTTTGTTTTGCCGCTTCCTCATTGCCCTTATAATTCACAAGCACATAATAACCCATTGCGGCCATTTTTATACAAATGGATTTTCCGATACCTCTTGAACCTCCTGTTACCAATGCACATTTCATTCTTTGATTATTTTGGTGGTAAAATGCATAAAATTATTTTCTTTAACAATAGTCCATTTTAACTATTATCATGCAACACCCTTCCTTCCACAAGCTATTAGCTTGCTTCTATATATTTATTTAGGAATGATTGACAGAGGCAGACTTATCCGCCTTGGTCGCGCCCATCAGTATAGCGTTTTCGAAAAAATCTTTTATTCTCTCTATATCCTTATACTTTGTGCTGTCTTCTACAAATTTTGGAAATATTTTTCTAAGCTCGGTATAGAGGGCTTGTGTTTTCGGTGATAATCTATCGGCACATACCAAATAATCGATGGCCTGTAAAACGGTCATCGTCTGTATGGCCAGCACTTGAAATGAGTTATCAATCACTTTTTTGCACATTAGGGCGGCGTTGCAACCCATGCTCACAATATCCTGGTTGTCGTTATTGTTGGGAATGCTATGCACATACATCGGGAAGGAAAGGGTTTGGTTCTCTGCCACGGTGGAGGTGGCGGTGAACTGAACACCCTGCATCCCAAAATTGAAGCCCAACACCCCCAGATTCACAAAGGGTGGGAACTTCTGGTTCAGCTTTTCATTTAAGAGATAGTTCAATTGCCTTTCGGAAAGCATCGACAATTTGGTAATGGCTATTTTTAATTTGTCCATTTCCAAGGAAACATAATCACCATGAAAATTACCACCATGAAAAATATTATGGTTCTCATGATCGATCACAGGGTTGTCATTGACTGAATTGATTTCATCAACCAACACTTTTTCCGAATAGGCAATGGTATCGTATATCGGCCCCAACACTTGGGTCACGCAGCGAAGGGAATAGTATTCCTGAACCTTGTCCTGAAACACTTCCTGATCTAGTTTGTCGGGGTTGTACAAATGTTCTGAACGGCTGCGGATCATCCTGCTATCATGCAGGATATCGCGTAGCATCGCAGCAATTTTGTTCTGGCCTTTATGGTGTTTTACAATATTAAGACCATAGGAATAGTGGTCGTCAAAAGCTTCGACCACTTCGTTTGTCATGGCCGAGAGCATAACCGACCATTCCAATAATTTTCTGGCACGGATGATATTCATGAGGCCAATGCCGGTCATGGCGGAGGTACCGTTCAGGATCGCAAGCCCTTCGCGGATATGAATTTCCAGTGGCTTGATACCAAGTTTTTCGAATACTTTTTTTGTGGGTTGCACCTCTCCTTCGAATATCACTTCCCCCTCGCCAATCAGGCCCAGCCCTAGGTGCGCCAATTGAACCAGATCGCCACTGGCACCAACACCGCCATGTTCGAAGATGCAGGGATTAATATTTTTATTGATGAGTTCCTTCAATAATTCCACGGCTTCGGTGTGCACGCCTGAATAGGCACGCATCAGGCTATTTAGCCGGGCTACCATCACCGCTTTGATCAATGGGGCCGGGAGTAGGTTGCCACTTCCCGAACAATGGGAACGGATTAAATTATATTGGAGTTGGAGGAGATTTTCCTCACTGATTTTATATTGGGCCATGGGGCCAAAACCCGTATTGATGCCATATATCAGTTTGTTCTGTGAAAAATCCTGTAGAAAAAGATGGTTCTTCTCCACTTTTTTAATGGCATCGGCATCGAGCGAAAGCTCCTTTCCCTTAAATACTACCTCGTTAAAATCGTTCAGTGTAAAAGGCTGTTCACTAATTGATATCATGTATACATTGTAATTTTCAATACGCCCCAAAAATATAGCAAAGATGGCAGATTACGATTGCCGAAGATTTTTTAAAACAGAGGACTAGGATCTTTTGTCGATAAAACGGACTGCTTTCCTGCCAGATTCGGGGAACTGCATTTTTAGGATTTCTTCTGGGGTAACATATTTGATAGATGGGCTTACCCTCAATCTGGCTTGTAGATAGGCCCGAATTTTATGGTCACATTCTTCCGAACTGTTGGCGGGGAGTAAATATAACAATACTTCATCCATGCCTATCTCGTTGGAATATACTTCGGCCACAAAATCCTTTACCTCTTCCATCTCGTTCAGCAGGTCGAACAAAGCGGGGGGATATAAAGTCGTGCCTTTGAACTTGATCATTTGTTTTTTTCTGCCCACCACGGGCGATAACCTCAAGCTATGCCTGCCACAGGCGCAGGGACTATCATTATATATACAGATATCGCCAGTACGGTATCGGAGCAGGGGCATGCCCTCAACCCCCAATGTGCTGATGGTGACTTCTCCCGGCTCGCCGGGTTTTACTGGTTGGTCATCTTCGCCTAATAATTCCAATATTAATAAATCAGGGTTCAAGTGGCCGCCTTTGCCTTCACGGCATTCAGTAAACGCTGTTTGCATTTCAGTTGAAGCGTAGGTTGAAAAGAGTTGGATGTTCCAGGCTTCCGTAATTTTCTTACCTAAAATATTTAATGAAAAATCGGTATTCCGAATGTTTTCGCCAATGCAAATGGCCTTTTTAACAGAGGTAGCATTGATATCAATCGCATGTTCTTTGGCATATTGAATGAGTTTGAGGATAAAGGAAGGTACAGCTACAATAGCTGTTGGCTTTATGCGTTGGATGGTTTCCCATTGGAGTGAAGGGACACCGGGTCCCAATCGGATAATGCCCGCCCCTAATTTTCTGATGCCTGAATAATAGGCCATCCCAGCCATAAACTGCCTGTCAAGTGTCAGCATCAATTGATAAATATCCGTAGGTCGGCCATCGGCACAAACGAATGAACTGTATTCGTTCTCAGCAAGACGATTCAAGTCGTTTTCGGTAAGGGCAATGGTAACCGGGCTACCCAATGTACCGGAAGTGGAGGTGTACTCAATGATGTTAACTTTGTCCACACATAAAAAATCGTTGTTTCGGATTTGCAGACTTTCTTTATTCGTGGTTGGGATGCGGCGCAAATCTTCCAGCGAATTAATATTAGAAATATCAATGGAATGGGCTGAAAAAAGTTCTTTATAGAAAGGGGAGTGTTGAGCTAAATAGTAAAGTAAATCCTTCAGCTTTTTTTCCTGAAGTTTTTTTATTTCAACAGCCGTATAAAAAGAGGAGGCTTTTTGATATTCCATTCCTGATTATTTTTGAAACCGATCCATTCCATTTCTTCACTTTATATTCCTTTGATTGTCGATCAAATAAGTTCTGCAATCATTGGAAATCTATTGGACATTTTCAGAATCGATCAATTAGTTATTTCGTTTCCGGTTCATTTTACCATTTTCAGGATTCACCAATGGAAACGAGTATCGTCAAGTCAAATATAAAAGTTAGTTTTCAATAACGACCACAGCCGAGGCGATTGTTTTGAGATGGGTGAGAGAAACAGAAATGGTTTTGGACGCAGAACCCTCAAATGTTTTTTTTGTTTCCCCCAGCAAATGCAAGGAAGGCTTGCCTTTTAGGTCGTTGATGATTTCGATTTCATTGAATGCAATTCCCTTTACCCAACCTGTTCCCACTGCTTTTAAGAAAGCCTCTTTTGCGGCAAAGCGGGCTGCATAATGCTCAAACCGATTGGGCTTGGGTTCGCAATATTCAATTTCATTTTTGGTGAACACGGCTTCCCTGAAGCCCTGTTCCTTGCTGATTTTGGATGCTATCCGATCCACCTCTATCATATCAATGCCTAAGCCTATCACCATAATAGTCTTTTCAATAGTCAGTTCTTCATTTTTTTATTACAGATTCCTATCTGCTTATGAATATAATCTTCTTCTTTTTTTGTAGCTATTACCTTGGTCAATGCTTTCTGATAGTATTGGATGGCCTTGGCAAATTCTTTTTTCTTAAAAACATAATCGCCTGCAAGTACATAAGCATGATAAAACTCAGGGTTGTCATCAATCAAACTATCCGGGTCGATAGATTGACCATCTGCCATGCGTTGTTTCATTTCGCGATAGGCAATAAATTTTTTGTAATCTGGGGAGAGGAGAAAACTATCGGCTGCAATACTGAGATTAGAATCTATAATTTCCCGGTCTTGTTTCATGCCTTTAAGTGCAAAAACCTTATTTAGGTCATAAGCCACAAATTGGCCCAATTGCCATGGTGCTGTTGACACCCATACCAATCTTTTTTTAGGTTCAAACACGATGGAGTGGTGCGCTATCAATTGGTTGATTGCCTTTTCGTTTCCCATGCCAATATTTTCATTGTGCAGGCCTCGTCGATCTCTTAATATGTTCACCGTTTTTTGTACCGTGTTCTGTCCGTTTGAATCCAATAGTTCCATCAACCGCTCATATCGATAAGGGGAGGCACTTTCTTCTAATTGTTCTTTATTTGATTTGGTTTGGGCAAGTAGCTTACCTTGAAAATGATTGGTGCAAACAATGAAATCCTTTTTTGGGTCATACATGTCCAACGTGTCGGGTGTTTTTTCAATGATCACTGCTTTATTGTCTTCCGCAGAGCCGACCAGAAAAGATTCTGAAACAAACATTTTTCTTTTTTTTGCAATGGCATAGGCTTCCTGAATGTTCTGTGCATATTGTAGGATTTCTCTTGATACCAAAGAAACAGGGGTGGCAGAGCCAGTAGGGATTTTTGTTTTATCCGCGTTGATGGTCACTGTAAGACCTTTTTCGTTCATGCCAGAAACAGCCCCGATAAAACCACCCCAAGTAACCGACATGAACTTATATCCATCGGCGGGGTTATAGAAGGCCACAATTTTATCTTCCGCAAATTTGTCACCCACATAAAAATCGAAATTGCGACCAATGATCATTTCACCATCCTTCGATTTTTCATCCCAGGTACCAAAGGAAGTGCAGCCCACCAAGGCCATGCTTTGCAGTGCATGACCGATATCATGCGCCGCATGGTAGTTGAGGATGCGCTGGTAATTGGTGCCGATATAATCATATTTATCCGATGCGGATTCGGAGATGCCAAAGATTTCCTTTTTGTACTCATCGGTGATGTTTTTATCGAGATCTCGATTGAACCAGCCCACAAAATATTTTAGAAAATGCAGATAGAATTTCGAAGGGATCATTTTGTTGATTTGGTCGCTGAAATGGTCTTCCTGCCGCTGTACCAACTCTTTCGTCAGCTTACCATTCACGACCCCACGCTCAAACGGTTTGCCCTCTACATACAATTCATATAGCCCACTCTTGCTTTTTCTGAACCAGCTATTTTTTAGTGTATAGAAGCCCGGACTTTGTTCTGTGCGTTGCCATTGCAAGCTGCTCATGTCCGCGACTTTTGGCGGATTTGTTTTGGATACGATTACCAGATAGATAAAGAGTATCAATAGCAGCGCAAAAAAAGCGGCGATCGTATAGAGAACACGTTTCCAGAATTTCTTTCTTCTAAACATGGTTTATTTTTTCGATGATATTTTCGTTTCCCAATAAGGCATTGCAAGTGGCCAGTGCCGTAATGGATGCTCCCAAAATACCATGCAAGTTCAGGTTTTGTCCTGTTAAAAAAAGGTTAGGTATTTTGGTTTGTGGGGCAATCAAGGTTTTTATCGGGTCTTTATAATCTTTCATGATACCATAGAGCGATCCATCGTCCGTGCCCAGATAATCTCTATAAGAAAGTGGCGTGGCCACGGTATAGGATTGTATGCAATCTTTCAAATTGGGGAATCTTTGCTCCACTAAGCGCAGCAAGATTTCTGCTTTTGATTTTTTGAAATGGTCATAATCTTTTCCTCTTTCATTTTCATGGGAAACGGTATTGAATGTTTTTTCCCAAGCTGCCGTTTCATCATATCTCATGTAAGTAAGTATGGAAAGGGCACTGGCGTACCTGTTGGATCCGGAGACCGGGGATGTGAACAGCGCATAGCCCAATGGCCAGTTTTCCTCATTATAATTTTGCATATCCCAAACAGTTCCTTCTTGGTGCCAATAATAATTGTGTTTGAAATAGGGGAAGCTATTTTTTTTAAGAACGATGTTCAGGGTAAAACAGGAAATGGCATTTTCAAGACTTTTCAAACGCTTGCGATAGGCCGGTTTGGCCAGATTGGTTTTCAACATCTCCATGGTTTTGGAGGGATGCAAATTGGAAATAAAATGCTTGGCATGAAATTTTTCCCCATTCTTGGTTTCGACAAATATCAATTTGCCATTTTCCTCCACCATCCGAGTTACTTCTTTATGGGTTAAAACAGTGCCTCCATCTTTCCTGATATTTTGTGCCAGTATTTTTGCGATTTGAGAACCTCCATCCACACATTTCCAAGCGCTTTCAATATAACTGTTCAATATAAGGGCATGAATATAAAAAGGGGTTTTGTCCGGCGCTCCTGCATATAGTAGGTTATTACCTGCCAACACGGCCTGAAGCTTTTTATTTTTAGTAAGTTTCTCAATAATGGTCTTTGTATCTATTGCAAGCACATCCTGTTTTTCCTGATAAGTACCGCCACTTCTCAAATTGTATAAAGGAAATTTTTGGCAGATGCTTTGCATGGCTTCGCAATAGATGCGGATGGCATCTTCTTCCTCTGGAAAATCTGCAGATAAGCTGTTGATAAAACGTTCGTAGCCTTGGGCTAAAACATATTCTTTTTTTTCATTGCCAATGATGATCTTATCAAAGGCGAAATCATCCATTTTTTCCAATTTCAGTTTCTCCATCAACCCCAGATATTTGAATATCTGGTGAAGGTTCTGGCCTTTATCCAAGCCACCGATATAATGGACCCCTGAATCGAAAATCACTTTGTCACGCACAAAAGTCTGAAGGCATCCACCGATTTGTTTGTTTTTTTCAAGTACACAAACATGGAGACCCTCTAGGCTCAGCAGGTTGCCACAAACCAAACCGCCCATCCCACTGCCAATGATAACCAGATCATACTGCTGCATAGTCGGTGGCTGCATTTTTTTTGATGACAAATATTTTGTTTGATGTCAGCTTGGATGGGTCAATTTCTTCGAACCCCATTTTTTTAACCTGTGCAATCTCACGTATAAGGCTACCTGAAAGAAAGGATAACCCATTTTCTGTGGTTTTGTTGAAACCGGAGAACCGGGTGGAGAAAAATTCAGTAATGATAGTTCCTTTATGCCTTTCTTTTAAATCCTTGTCGCCATCGCGAATGATTAAAATGCCATGTAGGTTTAGGCTTTCCAAACAGTTTTCTATGACTTGCTTTTGTTGCTCGGGTTGAAGATAATGAAGCACATCGGAAAGGATGATGCCATCATATTTCCCATATTGGAAATCGAGTAGGTTTGATGAAATGAAATGGATATTTTCATCCCTACTAAAGCAATGGTTGGCGGTATTGATTTTTTTTTCATCATAATCAACGCCTATCAGCTTTCTTTCGGTTGATACAAAATGAAGCATATAACTCATGAACCCATAACCACAGCCAGCATCCAGAATATTCCCAGTCTTGGGCAGCAACTCATCAAAAAGCTGATAATTTTTTTCCAGTTTCAATTTAATGCGCATATACCATTCCAGCACAGGCCCTTTGTAAATATAGTTGTAGATAAGCTGTTCCCTAAAATAACTGGTAGTTTCGAATTGCTGCTTGATGCTCCCTAATTCCTTACGAAAATACCGACCAATCGATTTTGACCTTTCGGCATAGCCTATCCCAAAACTAAAATGATCCGGTTTTATTCTTGGTAAAATGGTTAACGTGACGCTACCATTTTTCAATAGGAAATCACCTTTGCTCATCGTATAGCCTGTACCGTGAATCAGTATGGGCAATATATCCAAGTTCAATTTTTCGGCAAGAAAAAAGGCGCCTTTATGAAAACGCTTTATAGCCCCATCCACCGATCTTGTCCCTTCAGGGAATACAACCACCGAGTATCCATTTTTCACTCGGTCGCTCACTCGATCGATACTACCATCCGCTCCCTGCATTACCGGATAATAGTCGGCCATGCGCACCACAAAACCAAAAACAGGCGAGTTCCAAACCCAATGATTGGTAAACAATATCAGTTTTGGGTATAACATAACCGTACTGAGAATATCCAAAAAGGACTGATGGTTACAAACAATCACAGCCGGTTTCGAAAAATCTTCCTGAAGGGGATTGATGATTTGCTTCTTCACATTTCCCATAATATACATGAGCGACCAACAAAACTTTGATATAGAAATGTGGTAAAACCGTTTTCCTTTTTCTTTGTTAAATGGATTCAGTTTCACAAAAACCAGCCCCAACAAAGTAAGGACCAAACTAGCGACAACAAAATAGGCGAATGCAAATGCCGATAGTGCCAGACCGGAAAAAGTCCAAGGAAATAATTTTCTGTCCGTTCTGTTGCTGATTAAAAAGTGAAAGAGGGCGGGGAGGAGCGCATGTGATAAAAAATTTCCGACCAGTATGCCGCAGGTAACGAGTAATAAAACGGTTGTTAGAGACCGATACGTATAAAAACAAAGTAAGCATAAGCAAATGATGATGCCAATGCCCAAGCTTACCATCATCGGTTTTTTAAAAGAAAATCTTTTTACTCCCGTTTTGTATAATTGAAGCTGTGCATGCATGATAATCATGCTGCTGAGTGTACTAGCGATTCCAACAATGATGGAGGCGAAAATAAATGAGCCTTCACTAATGGGGGATTTTAAAATATCCAAAGCTCCCATCAAACAGATGATGGTGCAAAAGGCTGGTAGAAGCGTAAGCAACGCAAGCTCAATGCGGCCATAGTATAGCAATACGAACAAGCATAGCGAAATAAAAATGGTTGAACCGCTATGGCCCCAATGTTGAAAATCACCATTCGGGTTGTCTTCGAATTGAAGTTGGGAAGCGAAATAGCACAGCAGGGTGAATACAATGAATAATATTCCCCCTACCGGTTTACGGTGAGTAGAAAAATAGACAGATATATTGAATGTTTTATTTGCCAACTTATCGATAATATCTAAACATACTGTTTAAATTGCTGGATTTTTTTTGTCTTTAAACAATTTCAGAAGCAGCAAAGTGATCAAGCCACTAAAAACCCCCGCAATAACCGCAAGGAGAACGCTCCCTACCAGGTATTGTTCGGCATTTCTTTTTATCTCTGAAAGCGAAATATGCCAACTAAACCTGATGGGCGTGGCTCTTTCGGCCATCCATAAAGCCCCAGTCCTATAGCTTAGAAAAATAATTAGTGGTATCAAGGGGGCAAAACTGATATGTGCAGCGAGTATGACCAAGGCCTTATTCAACCTGAATAAAATAGATAAAGAGATGGCTACAATCAGTTGAAAGCCCCAAATGGGTACAATGCCCATAAATACACCAAACCCTACTGATATCGCTTTGATATGGTTGGGTTGGCTGCTTTGTAATAGATATTTACTTACATATGCCCTTCCTTTTTCTTTGTCGCTGATTAATCTAAAAAAATTTCTGGGCCGGATATAGAAAAAAGTGATCAATACCAATAAACTGTTCAATATACTGATTCTTACTGTATCCTTGAATGGCCTGAAATGGGAGATGCGTTCTTCTTTGGGCGGATAATAAACCGATACCGGTACAGGTTTAATATTTACGCCCCTCCATGCGGCTCGTACCAGCACTTCGATCTCGAACTCATATTTTACAGTACGGAACTGGATGTCTTTGAGCGGTAACAAAGGGTAAAGCCGAAAGCCGGATTGAGTATCTTCAACGGTGATGCCGGTTTCAACCTTGAACCAAAAATTGGAAAATTTGTTGCCAAAACTACTTTTACCCGGCACAGAAGCCTGGTTTAGGTCACGCTCACCAATAATGATGGCGTTCTGATTATTTTCCAATGCCTCAATAAATTTGGGCAGGTCCTTGGCAAAATGCTGTCCGTCGGAGTCTATGGTAATGGCAAATTCATAGCCTTTGGAAAGAGCGAACTGGAAACCGTTCCGAATGGCCTTTCCCTTACCGCTATTTTTATCGTGGTTCAAACATTGAACAAATGGAAATGTCTGAATAATGTTTTTGGTATTATCTGTGGAGCCATCATTCACCACAATAATATCGTCGGTATAATTTGCCACATCTCGAATCACTTTCCCCAATGTTTCCTCATTATTGTAGGTAGGGATGATGACGCAAGCACGAAATCCTTTGAATTTATTTGCTAGCAAATCCGGCGTTTCCATTAATGTGAGATTTTTAATGCCAGCCCATGGTTCTGGCAACAATACAATCGACCTGCGAAATTACGATTATGCAATGAAAGGGCAAGTGGATAGACCTTCACTCACCCTACATTTGATAAATATAATATGAGGATACTTTAACTAACCAGTTATAAAAAGGGTAATGATTTTATCTTTGAACAGATTGCAATCTTTAATACAGTTTCAGTATCTTTCCTTCATGCAAAAACTGGAATTAAAGCCTTTTTATGATGTGGTAGTAATTGGTGCAGGTGTGGGCGGGCTTACGGCTGCCGGACTTTTGAGCAAGGCTGGTTTTTCTGTTTGTGTGCTGGAAAAAGAAGCCCATGCTGGGGGATACTTGGCGGGTTTCAGAAGAAAGAATTTTGTTTTTGACACGGCCATCCATTGGCTCAACCAATGTTTCCCGGGTGGAATGGTATTCAAACTATTCGATGTGTTGGGCAATGATTACCCTGCTGCCGAGCCGCAGCAACGTATCAGAAGATATAAAGGGGAAAATTTCGACTACCTGCTTACCAATAACCCCAACGAATGGCGGGACCAATTGATAAAAGAATTTCCCAATGATAAAGTAGGCATTACCCGTTTTTTCAAAGCTGCAAAAAAATTGGGTGGGTCTTTTGAAAATTTTAGCAACGTGTTTCGATCGGAAGAGTCAATGAATCTTCTTGAAAAAATGAGGAACAAGATGCGCCTGCTAAAATTTGTCATCCCTTTTATTCCCTATGTTACTTATAGTGGGGAGAAGGGATTAAAAAAAGGGCTGAAAAAATTCTTTAAGGATGAAAGGCTGCATAAAATATTTGCTTCCGAAACCGAGTTGCTGGCCTGTTTGATTCCGATCGGCTGGGCTTATTATGGCGATTTTCAAAGTCCGCCCAAGGGTGGAAGTCAGATGATACCAAAATGGTTGCAGCATGTGGTGGAGCATTTTCAAAACCATGTTTATTTTAAATGCAAAGTGCTGGAAATTCTGGTGGAAGATAAAACCGCCAAAGGCGTTCGTTTTGAACATCGGGGAGGGCAATATCAAGTAGCTAGTAAATATGTGGTGGCAGCCTGTGATATAGAAACTTTGTACGAAAAAATGCTGGCGCCGGGCATCATTCCCCAGAAAATGGTTGATAAACTTCGTAGGGCAGAACTATATACTTCTTCCGTAACTATTTCCATTGCGCTGGATTGCCCGACAGAAGCCTTGGGCTTTAATGAAGAATTGGTGCATATCGTTGATGAGGAACATGCTTTTGGTGCATTTAGCAGTGGTGATCCTTTAACAAGTGAAATCAGTATTCTGGCACCGTCTTTAAGGGACAAATCCCTAGCTCCCGAAGGTCAAGGTACTTTAACACTATATATGCCTGCCATTATGGATTTTGAAAATAACTGGCAAACAGAAAAAGACGAACAAGGGAACTATATCCGTGGTGAGAAATATCGCGAACTCAAAACCCGTGTTGCCGAAGCCATCATTAGTAGGGTAGAGGAGAAAGTAGCTCCCGGGCTGCGCTCCCATATTTTGTTTTACGAAGTGGCTACGCCGGTTACACATTGGCGTTATACCGGCAACAAAGATGGCTCCATGATGGGCGCCAAACCCTGTAGGGCAAATATGCAGAACCATATTGCACATTACCATACCCCCTTGAAAAATCTTTTGTTGGGAGGACATTGGGCTGAGCTTGGGGGAGGGGTACCCATTGCAACAAAAGCAGGGGCTAATGCCGTTTTGCTCATTTTTAAAAAAGAAAACAAAGAAGCGTTTAAGGGATTAGCTGCCTATATGGATAACCGGATTTCTTTGGAGGCATTGCTGAAACTAGGCTGCTTTAAGCCTTATGATAATTCATGGAAGCATCCCCTTTCGCCGGCGCAGCGGCATGCTGCTTATACGTTGGGAAATGGCCGTGCCATCAACTGATTCGATTATATTATTCAATCACTTTATGAAGTTCGTTTCTATCAAGATGGTTTTTCTATTTATCGGCATTTTTTTTCTTATGCTTTTGCTCAACTCCTGTGCTTTTTCTTCCCGCGCTTCAAAACGCCTTTATGATCAAGCAGCCAAAGAACAGTTTGATATGGTTATAGTTCCCGGTGTTCCATTTGTAAATGGCAAATGGGATCGGATTATGAAGGGTAGGGTGTACTGGTCAAAATTTTTATTTGAGAAAGGCATTGCCAAGAATCTAATGTTTTCAGGTGCTGCGGTTTATAGTCCATATACCGAAGCAGGCATCATGAGCCTTTATGCAGAGGCCATTGGTATACCCAAAGAAAATGTTTTTTTGGAAACAAAAGCCGAGCATAGTACTGAAAACGCCTACTATTCTTATAAAAAAGCAATCGAGCTTGGTTTTAAAAAAATAGGCATCGCCTCAGATCCCTTCCAAACAAAAATGCTGAAAAGCTTTGCCAGAAAAAAATTGAGTCCCGACCTAAAACTGATACCTTTTGTGTATGATACCCTTAAAATGCTAGAGCCAGAAATGAAAGACCCGGCGATAGATTATGCCAAATATTTCGTCAAAGATTTTATACCGCTTACCAAAAGGGAAGGTTTTTGGAAAAGATTCAGAGGCACACTTGGGAAAAATATTGATTATAATGCAGATGAATAACGGTTCAGCAGTATAAAAAACAAGAGATGAAATTTTTTGGGGGTAGGGTCATGAAACTAATTGTCTATCCATCTACTCTAGAGATTAAAATAAAACTATGTTGAATTCCCTTGTGATTATTATAGATCAGGATTTCATTTATGCCCGCATTATTTGCAGGGAATTTCAATAAATGCTTCGGAACAGATTGTTTGATGATGATTTGGCAGGACAACCATACCGCAAGGGCAGAGGCACTGGCATGCTCACCAAATAAATGTTTGAACCGGGCGATGGCCAGTTTTTCTGGCAATTGAGTTTCACAGGTTGAATAGTATTTTTGTAATCGGTTGTCTCCATTTTCACCCGAGAGAACCAGATTCAATTTTTCTTCACTAGTGTATTTGGAAATAAATTTTTTCAGTTCACTTGCTATCATCTGCTCATTATCGGAATGTAATATGTGGATGGCTTTTATTTCAGCAGAGGCACCGATTTTCTCCTTACTAGCCAAAAACATCGCTGCCCCCTCCCCAGCAATAGAGCCGGCAGAGTTTAGGTCATATAAATTTTCATTCGTCAGTTTTTCTTTTTTAAACCATCCATCCAACAGATCGATATTGTAATTATAGGCAGAAATTTCATCCACGGCACCCAACAAGTATTTGGCAGAACTATTTTCTGTAAGCAACATATCGGCATCAATGATGGCATTTTCAAAAGCAAGTCCTCGATGCACATGCGTACAGTTATACCCTTTGTTTTTGGTCATGAGCCCTATTTGACCTGCAATGGCATTGGTAGTGCTTTGTACAAAATTGGTAGGGGTCAGCATGCCCTCCTCGTACTCGATAATTTGGTTTAGGAATTTGATGCAATCTTCCATGCCCCCATTACCGGTACCAATAATAATTCCATCCAGGTTTTGTTTTGTAATCTGCAAAGCCGCACCCACGCCCATTCGCACAGCCCGGCCCATTCTGCGCAGGATGCCGAGTGGGATGCCTTCGTAGCTGGGTTCTTTGGCCAATAATTTATTTTCAACCGGTCCATTGATTTTGCCCAAATCAATATCAGTATAGCTGGTTTGGGGCGAAATACAAATGGTATCGTGAATATAAAACATGCTTAGGCTTTCGAAAAAATCAATGATGAGCAATTACCGCCAAACCCAAAAGAGTTTGACATTACATGACGGACTTCTTTTTTTTCATAGGATAAAATGGGTCTCAATCCGGTTGTGGGGATGGGTTTATCAAAATGGATCCCCGCATATAGTTCACCGTTATAGAGACTCAAAATGCTAAAAACTCCTTCAATAGCTCCGGCTGCACCCAAAGTATGCCCTGTGTATGCTTTGGTAGAAGAAAATGCCGGAGGGATTCCAAATAGTCTGATCATGGCAGCACTTTCTGAGAGGTCATTATTTTCAGTACCGGTTCCATGTGCATTCACATAATCAATTTTGTCGGGCGAAAGATTTGCAATGGCCAATGCTTCCTGCATGGCAAGAAAGGGACCATCACCATTATCCGATAATGAAGAAGGGTGGAAGGCATCGTTGCTATTGCCATAGCCTGTAAGCGCTGCGTACTTGGTTTTGTTCCCAGTTACTTCCTCTTTTTCCAATACCAAAAAGGCAGCCGCCTCACCCAGGTTCAACCCTTTTCTATTTTCATCAAAAGGAGCGCAAAGCTCATTGGAAAGTATATGCAGTGAGTTGAACCCATTGATGGTGAATTTAGCCAGACTGTCAACACCACCTACGATGGCTCTATCTGCCAACCCATGCCGTATCAATCTGGCCCCATACATGATTGCATTGGCCGAGGATGAACAGGCCGTGTTGATGGTGTTGATAATGCCCCCAATCTGATAACGCTTCTGCAGGTATATATTTACAGAGCCACAATCGTAGGAGGATAGATATTCCGACCCTTGATCCTGTTTGTTGGCATCATGATACAATTCATCGGTGAGGCACATACCTCCAACTGTAGTGGCACCCACCAAAGCAGTTCTAGGAGAACTTATTTCTGCTTCTGTTAATTGGCTATTCGCAATGACCTCTTCAAAAGCGTGTAAAGCTAATAGGTCAGTACGAGTTATGCCCGATTCTTTTGCCCCCAGCTTTTCTTTTAAATCAGTGGTACTGATTTTGATTTCACCAAAGGGTAGGATGGACGCATATCGGGATTGGAGTAGCTCTGAATGCCCGATGCCGCTTTTCCCTTGGGTCAGCGATTGGCGGTTGTTCGCTACGTCATTGCCAATGGCACTGATTATACCCATACCGGTAATAAAAATTCGGCTCAAGAAATGCAATTTTATTTTGTTCGGTGCGCAATGATATAATCAACCATAGTATTCACATCCACCAATACCTTACGCCCTTCTTTGGGATCTTGTATATTGATGCCATATTCCCGGTTGAGTAATACAATGAGCTCGATGGAGTCGATGGAATCCAAACCCAGGCCCTCACCAAACAAAGGCTCATCGTCTTTGATGTCTTCGGGTTTCACCTGCATCAGATTTAAAAATGTGATTATCTGCTTCTTCAATTGTTGCTTTAACTGTTCCTTTTCCATAATGATTTAATTCAGATCAGGTTTTTTCTTTTCAAGCCATAAAAAGTTAGCAATTGCATGAATAAAATCATGCACAATATTGGTAAAATATTCATCAACACATCTTTTAGTTTGCCTCCTTCGAGGAACAATCCATAATATGCCTCCAAACACCAGTGCAAAGGCGATAGATAAAGAAAAGGTTTAAATGATGCCGGCATCGCAAAACTAGGCACCAATAGTCCGCCAATAGCTGCAAACATGATGATTGAAATTGCACCAAAGCCATTGCACTGTTCCTGGGTCTGTGAAAACACACCAATGGTGATGGCATAGCTTACCGCACACCAGCCGCAAATTAGTGAAACAATTATTAAACCAGTCATATCCCTGGGTAAATTCAAGGCCGGTAACCCGATGACCGGGAATAACCAAACACCTAAAGCAAATATGGTCCCTGCCTGAAGCATGGCAACCAGTAAATAGGTGAGTTGCTTCGATAACAATGCAATGAGGTAATTGGTTGGCAAGGTGTTCAATCGTATAAAACTGCCACTCAGTTTTTCTTTTACTACGCTGCTACCAAGTGAAATGACAATAAAAAACATCGCAAAAATAGTCCATGCAGGAATATTATGTTGCGAAGCATTGGGTATACCCCTGCTGCTGTCCTTGGAAATCGGTATTTGATCAATCGGTATTTGATTATTGATGATCTGGTTCTCTAGACTATCAGGGATTTGTTTTTCATTCAGGGAAGTATATAGTGACCTAACAATCTGCTTACTTTGTACCAGTTGCAAGGCGCCGTTCACGGCTCCTAAAATGGATTGGCGAAAGGATTCCTGTAGTACGGGGTGATAGTAGAGCGTGATGGGGAAATTGCTATTGAGGGTTTTATTGGTCGTATCCTTTGTCAATTCAAAACTGCTAAGGGCATTTCCGGCAACCCGGTTGGCCGTCGACGTTATTTTAATGGAGAAACCTTTGGGGATTACCACAGCAATCAAGGCATCTTTTGCATGCATCCGGGCAATGATGGTTTCCTCTTTTTCATTGGCTGGAACAATTATTGGCTCGAACATGCCTGTTTTTTCTATCGCTGTGACCAATTGAAGACTAGCCTCCGCAGTGTCTTTATTGCAGAGCAGCAATTTTATTTTATTATGGTTCACCAATTCGAAAGTGCTGTTCTGCACCGCCGTAATGATCAGCGCCAAGGCAATGGGCATCGCAAACATGAGCGAAAGACCCACTTTGTCGCGCAAGAGAATTCGAAAGTCCTTTATTATGGTGGCGTAGAGTTTATACACGTTGAATCCGAGATTAATAAAAAGCGTTCAAGATATTCAATATTTACTATTCTATGGATTTCTATTGGTTAGTTTTCGTTTTTTGAATACTTAAGCAAGCAAATATAAGGGAGCGTTCTTGATTGGTACTAAAACAGGATTGCCCTAATTAATATTGGAATATGCTACTATTTTGATTAAAGAAGGCAAAACCGTCTTTGAACTAAATAAGAAAAATTATTATTGAAATGCTTTTTTAAAATAGATTGGATATACCGATCTATTTTCTAAAATCAAGGACTTTTATTTTGATAAGCAGAGCAAGGTTTTTGTAAATTTGGGAAACTAACGACTTAATGGCCATAACAGCTTCTCAAACCAAAAAATGGAAAGGCACTTGGCAATCGATTGAAAATGCCATGTTCCTATTTTTTGCAGTATCTATCTTATACGTAACCATTAGTTCCTTTATTGACGGTACGTGGAAATGTTTTTTAGGAAAAGGCTTTCTGGATGAAATATATAATCCACTCAAAAAGAAGTCCTACTATGAATCCATTTTAGCATTACTTTCTATCCTTACGACTTTCTTTTTATTACTTGAAATGATTCGGCTTTTCATTCAGCTTCGCCCACTTAAAAATGCGAAAGCAAGGTTCACCCAATGGAGAGAAGCAAACCAAGACAAAAGCAGCAAAGAAAAATGGCAATCCTTTTTCCAGCATGTTGGAAAAAATAGTTTTATCACTGAATTTTTCAGAAGATATAAATCCAATTTTTTGGCAAGGGTATTCAACGAATATATTTCAAAGGCCATCGTGATTTTTGTATACCTACAAATGATGCCTTTTTTTTCAAAGTTTGCGTTGTTTACGGTGAATAACGCTTGGTATAGTTGGCTCTATGCGTATTTGATGTGGGAATTTAGCTATTGGGTTTGGCATTTTGCAGCACATCGGGTCAGGCTGTTTTGGTGTCTGCATTCACCCCACCATGCGCCTGCTGAAATGAACCTAACGGTGGCATGGGTGCATTTTTTTGCGGAAGGCTATTATACAGCAGCCATACAAGTACCGATTCTAATGATTTTAGGGGTGAGGCCCGAAATGGTAGCGATTATTTTGGTAATAGATGGTACTTGGGGCACTTTTATCCATTCAGGTGAAGATGCGTTCAAGAACGGACGGTTTGGGTTGCTTGAAAAATTTTTGATTACCCCTTCGCATCATCGTGTACACCATGCAAAGAACCCGTTGTATATTGACACCAATTTTTGTGTGTTGTTGCCTTTTTGGGACTGGCTTTTCGGAACTTTACAAAACGAAAAAAAAGAAGTGAAAATAGAATATGGCATTACCCGTCCCATGGATGTGACCAATTTCATTGATTTCTATTTTGGGGAGTGCATTTGTTTATATAAAGATTTAAAGCAGTCGAAAGGGCTCAGACAAAAAATTTTACTCTTGTTCATGCCTCCGGGGTGGACCCCTGAAAGTAGAGAGAAAACAGCGGTTGTCCAAAGATCCAAATTCCTTGAAGGAAGAGAACAACTTGGCAAGACCAGCAGGGATTTATTATGGAGCCGTTTAAAAAATAGACCTTCCAATAAATTGGATATCCCTATTAGTTAGAAATCTTGGGTGGGAAATGCTCAAGAAGTATTAAATATTTTTAGGCTGCAGGTTTTGCTGAAGGTATCTAGTCTCTGTATTCCTTTCCGGTCAGTTTTAGAAACAAACCCTCCAATCCCTTTTCTTGGTGTTGGTTTTTCAAATTTTCCAATGAATCCTGATTGATGATTTTACCTTCATCGATCATTGCCACATTGGTGCAGAGATCTTCCGCTTCATGTAATTGGTGGGAGGTATACACGAGTGTGGTGCCCTTTTTATTTAGTTCCTTTAGGTAATCAATAATAGCATGTCTGGTTTGCACATCCACACCTACGGTAGGTTCATCCAAAAATAATATGCGGGGCTGGTTGATAACGCCGATGGCTAGGTTCACCCGGCGTTTCATACCACCAGAAAATTTTTGTACTTGTTTGGTAGCGGAATCGCCTAGGCCCAATATCTCCAACAACTCTTTGCCTCTTTTTTTGGTTTCAACTTTAGATAAACCATACCAGGCTCCAAAAAAATCCAGGTTCTCCATAGGGCTAAGCTCTTGGTAAAAGGAAAAATCCTGAGGAACAAAACCAAAAAAATGGTTTACGGTTTTATCATGTTTTTTCACCTCTTGGCCAAAAAGATCAATCTTGCCCGATTGCACAGAAAGCAAACCAGTCATGCAATTCATCAAAGTGGTTTTGCCAGCACCATTGGGACCGAATAGACCAAATCGTTCACCCTCTTTAATTTGGAGACTTAAGCCAGAGAAGCATTTTTTTGTTTGCCCTTGATAAGCAAAATCAATATTTTCTACGTTGATCGCCAGTCCGCTCATTTAGCCCATTTGATTTTTGATAAAGCAGTGAAAGCCTGTTTTTCAATATCTGCAATCTCCATTAGGTAATCGTGAATCACATTATAATCCTGCTGGCTGCCAATCCTTCCTTTATAAATACCAGCGGCCTGCACGGCTGTTGTTCGCCAAAGGTCGCCAGCCTTGGTAAAGGATTTAGAGATTTCCATCAGTGCATCGATTTTGTGGTACTCATAGGATTGCTGTAGGAAGGCCCCGTAAATATATCGGAACCCGCCGCCTCCTGTACCAATCTCTTCCTGCATGCGCACCAATTGCGCCAGATATAAACCCGCATCATGCGGACCTAGTTTGTCGCGCCATTTTTTTATTTTCTTTGCGATATATCGAATGCCACTCACCCCAGCAATGCTGCCCGGTATATAAAGCATGTCACGCACATTTCTTTTGATACCAGTCTTAATGCCATTTCGTATCTGGTCGTCCGTCACAATCCTGTTTTCTTTTGGGTAATAAAGTTGTCCCTTGGGAGCCAAAGCGCCTCTTGCAAAACGAACCCTTTCCAATTCATAACTGCTAAGGGAGGTAGCCGTTTCCATCACCGGGTCACTGATCAGGTATTGGTCATCTTCTTTTCCAAACACAATCACATTATGCGCATTGAAATGGAAGCGGTATTCTTTTGGGAAATAAGTGAGGTAAAAAACACCCACCTGGCAACCAACGGGTATGCCTGCCTGTAAACATTCGTCCAATACTTTTTGAGCTTCTTCCTTGGAATTGAATTTTTTTCTTACAATGGGGATGCCTAGTGCCTTACAGGTTCTTTTGAAAATCAGACCGGGTTGGGTGCGGAAAGCGATAGCGGGGCCTTTGTTTATTTTAAGAAAAGGCACATAAATAAAAAACAATCCCGAACCAATGCCAAAGGCAAGCGGCTCGGTGAGTTTTTGGGCACCAGCACCTCTCAGTAGGTTAGTCGTAACTCCGTTTTCGCAGTGTGCTGCTTGTAGATGTTCAAATTTGGTTCTCATGTACCTCCATGGTTTTAAGCTCCTCAATGCTTATATTGAATGCTTCTGAATAACGTTTTAATTTTCCTTCACTGAGTTTTTTAAATACAGATGGTTTTAGATGTTGTTTGACCTGCCATTTCCAAAAACCGGTATAAGCGGCTACAATGGGGATATCCATCAACCGAAGCTCAATAAAAAAGAGGATAGGGCTGGCTTCGTTATTGAGCACTTTCTGTTTTGCTTTGGAAATCCTTTCCTCAATATCCTCCCATGCCACATCCAATGCATTAGCCTTTACTTCCCATCCCGTGCTCAGTTCGGTTACATATTTTCCCGATTGGTCAACTGCATAACAAACTTCCTTGGTCAATTTGTTGAGTGCGCTGGGATCTTGTGGTATTTCTTCCTTTTTCATTAACTGAATGGCTTTTGGATATGAAATTACAATTTCCCACTAAAACCAATCTGCAATTTAGCAATTAGTCGGAACCGATATCAATCATGTTGAGGCTCGGCTTGAAGCCAATTGTATATCCCCGACAAATTAATCGTGAATTAAAATCAAACAACGGTCAGTAAGGCATACATATATGAGAATCGGGAGCTTTCTGGAACCATCAGCAGTAGTTTCTCCCCTTTTTTTAATTTACCACTATGGAACAATTCGTCCACCATCAGATAGATAGAAGCTGCGCCCACATTGCCAACCTGGCTCAGGTTCACGAACCACTTGCTGTAATCGATGGGGGTATTGTCTTCGATAAGCTTATTATAGATTTTGTCCTTGAAAAAGGCACTTGACATGTGCGGAAGAAAATAATCAATTTCTAAAGTGGACAGATGATGCCTTTTCAAAGAAGCAATCATTCCCAGTCCGCCCAATTCAATGATATTTTCACTGAGCAACTTCACATCTTGTTTGATGCTGAGTATAGATTGGTCTATCAGTTCTTCCGAAGTAAAATCCTTAAAACTTTTTAATGACCCATCTGGCAACTTAGCACTGCCCATATACATGCAAGCTTCCTTTTCATTGGCAAAGGAATAGCCATCCATCCACTCTATCCGCAAGCTGATGCCGTGTTGGTTGGGCTGGTTCGACAATAAAAATGCGCCTGCCCCATCCGAAAGCATCCATCTTAAAAAATCTTTTTCAAAACTGATATAAGGGTTCTCTTCCAACTGGTTTAGCTTCTCGGCCTCATCCTGAAACTTATCGGCCGTAAGCGAGGCTGATAATCTTTCTGAGCCTGTTGCCACGGCTTTTTGCTTTTCACCAGATTTAATGGAGAGATAAGCATACTTCAATGCATGCATTCCTGCACAGCAAACGCCTGAGGGCGAAACCACTTCAATGGGATTGGTTTCTGGCAATTCACCATGCACCATCACTGCATGTGAGGGCATCAACTGGTCTGGTGAAGAAGTGCCGCTGCTTAAAAGATCAATCGACTTGATTTCTTCAGGATGCTCCTTGAAAAGTTTTTGTATGGCCAGCGCAGTCATTTGCGCATTCGTATGTGTGGGTTTGCTCTCTTTGCTCAGGGCATAGTACCTATTTTTTATTCCATTGTTACGAAGTACAATCCTTCTTGATTTGGACGATTTTCCATCGATTAATCCTAGATAGGTTTCCATCTCCTCGTTTTGGATGGGTTCGTTTGGGAAAAAAGAAGAAGTACTTATTATATATACATTGCTTAATGACATCTAAATTGAATAATTAATTTATTCCTGAATAATATTGTTTTTGCCTTTTGATACGCTTTGACAAAAACGGTTTAAAAAAAAGTGCATCAACGGTTAGGATGATGGGTGCCGCAATAAATAGCGCAATTAAAAGATAATATTTGAATGCAACAAGCCAAGCTGTACGGTTTTTTTGGGGGGAGATAATGCCTGCCCAAATCGCAAATATCTTTCTGGCCTTGGATTCGATAAACATCAGATTATACTTGATCACCACTGCTTTTTGCTGAATCAGTTCTTCTTGCAGGGTATCCCAATTGTTTTTTTCAAGATGGCTGACTACGGTATTCCCAAATGATTTTGTATTTGCGATGGATTGGTCCGATACGCCGGGCTTTGGAAAAATATTCAAGTAGCGGTCTTTTTTGCCTCCAAACATCCAATGCAAAATAGTGACGAAGCTGACGAAATTAGCATGTTCATCTACCAATGATATATTGCCAACCAGTTTTGCATTTGCCTCCTTCAGCATTTTTTTTATCCTTTCCATGGCGCTGATCCACATGTTTCTTGCGCCCGTGATGGTAATGACCGGGGTATTTTTCAGTAATTTTCTAAATCCGGTATCTTGCAAAATTGAATTGGAAGGGATACTTGGGGATAAGAACCATGCTTGATAACCCAATATGATTAGGTCATACGCATTTTCTTTTGGTTGAAAGGGCTGCAGTTGGGTCGGTACCCCTGTTACACAATCTGGCATCACCGCAAAAAAGCTTTTGCTGGTCCATGGGAAAGGGTAGGCATTTTTTGGATAGACCCGCAGTTTCTCAACAATATGACCCGCGGCTTCCAAGGGGGCAGTAAATTGGTCGATGATTTCTTCAAGCTGTCCGGTCTGGGTAAAATAAATGGCTAGTATTTTTTTGCTCATCCTGGGGAAATTAAAAATCCACTGGCTTTAAAATTTTTGATTCCTTACTGTAATGGTTAATGGCCTGCTGCACGACTATCGGTAAATTGGCATAGTTTTTTTTGATTAAAAGCATATCATTTTCCAACTCGTTTTGATAGTGTAGGATGCTGGGGGCATGTTCCTGAATCATCAATCGCAAAAAACGAAATTCCGCGTTTGCATTTTCTTTGCGGATGGATGATTCCAGCTTTTTGCGACCCGATTTGAATAGGTTTAGTTTGTTGGCGCCACCAGTAACGAGTTCAGCTTTTTTCATCAATAAGGCTCCTAAGAAAGCATCTTTATCTGGCAAGGATGAGTTTTCTATGTGCTTCAGTTGAGCATTGATTTCAACCAAATCGTTTGACCGCATCGAAGCATAAAAAGTAGCTTTGTCAAATGCTTGTGCCCAACTGGCATCTGCCCTAACCATGCTCACAATGAGTAATGTAAAAATTACCGCCCTTTTTAGTCCCATTATTCAATCAAATGATGGCAAATATAAAGAATTATGGGTTGGTCAAACAATGCTTTGGCGCACAATCGCAGGGCTAAGCCAACCAACTTATTGGCTTCGTTTGGAGATAAGATAGAATGAGGGGAAGTATTACTGGGCATTGATGATAAAACTGGTGAAATAACCCTGCTCCATTTGCAAATCCATCCACGTTTACCCTTTCCCCAATGCAAAAATACGATTTGTAGATTTTGATGATGAGTATCAATCGGCACTGTGCGGGGAATCATCAATGTCGTTAATGTTCCTACCTAGTTTTATATAAATTTTGTTATGAAAAAGATGATTGCCGCATTTGATGGATTAAAATATGCAGAAAGTACGGCTGCATTTGCCATCCAGATGGCAAAACTATCCCAAGCACATTTGGTTGGTATTTTTTTAGAAGATTTTACCTATCGCAGTTTTCCAATAACTGAATTTGTAGGGAATGAGGGACTCTTGGAGCAAAAAATGAAAATGCTGGAAGAAAAGGACAGGCAGACAAGGTTTCATTCCGTTGAAGCATTTGAACGGGCATGTCAGGACGAGAAATTGAGATTCTCGGTACACCATGACAAGGGAATTGCTATTCATGAATTGCTGCATGAAACCATTTATGCCGATTTGCTCATCATTAATAGCAACGAAAATTTTACGCGGGTTCCCCAAAAAATGCCCAGCCGTTTTATGAGTGAACTCTTGGTAAATATCAATTGCCCAGTGCTGCTAGTGCCAGATTTTTTTAAGCCTTTTGAGAAAATAATATTCCTCTACAATGGTGAGCCATCTTCCGTGCATGCCACCAAGATGTTTAGTTATATGTTCCCCTCATTGGCAGGGATGGAGGCAGAAGTATTATCAGTGCGCCCCCAATATGAAAGTTTGCATTTGCCCGATAACCGACTGATGAAAGAGTTTATGAAGCGCCATTTTCCCAACGCTTCTTATACAGTTTTGCAGGGCTCGCCCGAAAATGAGATTGCACGATATTTACAAAAACTTGAAAAACCAAGTCTTGTTGTATTGGGCGCCTACAGTCGTAATATGGTTTCCAGATGGTTTAGGATAAGTATGGGTGATGTGCTGATCAGGGAACTAAAATTGCCCTTGTTCATTGCGCACAGTTAATAAATGGATTGGGTCGATATCCTTGCAGTCTATTTCTTGGTATATAAATAAAAAAGCGGGCACGATGCCCGCCACGAATCGGTTGATACAAAAAATTAGTCTTTTTTACCTGTGATTTTATCCCACAACCCATGTGCTTTGTCTTTAAGCTCATCTATTTTTTCGCCTGCTTCCTGCTGTAGTTTGCCTGATTTTACATCATCCCAAACTTCGCCTGCTTTTTTCTCCACATCACTGGCAATATGGGTTGCTTGATCTTTTAGATCGTTCAATTTTGCAGCGGCTTTGTCTTTCAACTCGTTCGCTTGATCTGATAAGGATTGGTTTTCTGCCATAAAAAATGTTTTAATGGTGAATTGATTTATGATAATAATGCAAAGTTAAGGGATAGCTTTTCCATTACCTGTATATAACAAAAGGATAACAGCGAAAACCAGATTGCGTCTATGGTTTTTGGTTAGTTTCGACTTTGTTTATTTGCACGTGGAACTCATCTGTCCACCAATCGCGTCTTTCAGCGAACCAAAAAACTCCTTTTTTAGTTCCGATTGCGGTTTTTGCAGAATGAGGATCGCCGCATAATTTTTGCATTTATCAATATAAGGGTAAGTGCCATACAGGTTATTGCAACTGATCAAAGTCCCTTTGCCCTCACTATCGGTTTCTTCGATCCAATCGCCATAGCCATAATGCAAGCCTTCAGTTATTTTGGGACTATATTTAACTGGCAAAGCAGTGAATTGGGCAGTTTCCAGTTCCGCTACAGATTTTTCGCTCAATATCCTTTTCCCAGCAAACATCCCATTGTTCAAAAGCATTGAAAGGAAATTGATATAGTCATTGCCAGTAGAACGGGCACCACCAGCGGGATTGATGGCCCCACCCTCATCATTGCTAAATGAAGTGCCACGCATTTTCAAAGGGCGCAACAATTTTTCCTGCATAATACGATCGAAACTTTTCTTGCTGATCACTTCCAAAACCCTTGCCACGATGTCGAACCCGATATTGCTATAAAAAAATTCAGTACCTGGATTGGCCTGGATTTCTTTTTTTGCATAGGCGGTTACATTGTCCTCGAGGCTGGTGTTTTTGCTTTTGTCGAAAAGCTTGGCAATGCCTTCCTCACTACGAATACCCGTGGTATTGGTAAGGCAATTGCGGACCGTGATATAGGATTTCATGTAAGTGGCAAAAATGGGAATGTACTGGCTGATCTTGTCATCCAAAGTCAGTTTGCCCTCATCCACAAAAGTCATCACCAAAGCTGCCGTTAGCCAGTTTCCTGCGTTGCCAATAGGCGCCTGGGTTTTGCCATTAAAATCGGGTGATTGTTTTTGATAGGCCAGTTTGCCATCCTTCCACACTAGCAGGGCAAAATTGTTGTTCAGTGTTTTTTTATTTTGGTTTATCAAGGCATCCACTTCAGGGAAGCTGCTTTGGGAAATCCCCGTCAGCCAGAATAGCAGAAAGCCACATAGAATACTGAATTGCAGACAGATGATTTTGAATTTATATGTCATATTAGCAAGGATTTTGATTTGGATTGGGTTTTGTGATAATATTGAATCGATAACAGCCTACGAGATTACAAAATAACTATTGTTGGACTGGAAAACGAAACTTATCTACTAATTATAACCTAATAATATGAATCTGAACAACTTCACCATCAAAGCTCAGGAAGCGATCGCAAAGGCGCAGCAGCTTGCTTTCAATAATGGCAATGCCAATATTGAAACGGAACATATTCTAAAAGCATTGCTTTCCGACCATGATTCACCGATTGATTTTTTGCTCAAAAAGAATAATGTCAATATCCCATTCCTTGAAAACAAATTGGATGAGAGCATTGGCAAATTACCAAAACTAAGTGGGGGCGACCCTGCCCAATCTATTAGTCGCGATGCCAATAATGCGGTATTGCGTGCGGGCTCGGACCTTAAAAAATTTGGGGATGAGTTTGTGAGTGTAGAGCATTTATTGATTGCATTGATCCAAGGAAACGATAATACATCGAAACTATTAAAAGATGCCGGACTAACGGAGAAAGGTTTGGTTGCGGCTGTTAAAGATTTGAGAAAGGGGTCGACCATTAATTCCCAGACTTCCGAAACCCAATTCAATGCCCTAAATAAATACGCCAAAAATCTCAATGAACTTGCCCGTCAGGGAAAGCTGGATCCGGTGATTGGCCGTGATGAAGAAATCAGAAGGACTTTGCACATACTTTCCCGTCGTTCAAAGAACAATCCTATTTTGGTAGGTGAACCGGGTGTTGGTAAAACAGCTATTGCAGAAGGACTGGCGCACCGCATCGTGAATGGGGATGTGCCAGAAAACCTGAAGTCGAAAATTATTTACGCACTGGATTTGGGCTTATTGATTGCTGGTGCAAAATATAAAGGAGAATTTGAAGAGCGCTTGAAGAGTGTGGTAAAAGAAGTATCAGAAAGCGATGGCGAGATTATTTTGTTTATCGATGAGATCCATACATTGGTGGGTGCTGGTGGTGGGGAAGGTGCTATGGACGCAGCTAATATTTTGAAACCTGCATTGGCCAGAGGCGAGTTGAGGGCAATCGGAGCTACTACCTTGAATGAATACCAGAAATTTTTTGAAAAAGATAAAGCTTTGGAGCGCCGCTTCCAAAAAGTGCAGATTGATGAACCCAATGAGGAAGATGCCGTTTCTATTTTACGCGGATTGAAAGATCGTTATGAAACACATCATCATGTGCGCATCAAGGACGAAGCTATTATTGCGGCGGTTGAATTGTCCCACCGCTATATCACTGATCGTTTTTTGCCTGACAAGGCAATCGATTTGATTGATGAGAGTGCAGCAAAACTTCGTTTGGAAATGAACTCCATGCCCGAAGAATTGGATAAACTGGAAAGAAGTATCCGCCAGCTTGAAATAGAAAGGGAAGCAATCAAAAGGGAAAATGACGAGGACAAACTGCGTCAACTGAATGTGGAGATTGGAAACCTAAGCGTGGAAAGGGATACATTGAAGGCCAAATGGAGACAGGAAAAAGAACTGGTCGACAAATTGCAGAATGCCAAGGCAGAAGTAGAAAACCTGAAACAAGCGGCTGAAAAAGCTGAAAGGGAGGGCGATTATGGAAAAGTGGCCGAGATACGCTATGGCAAAATAAAAGAACAGGAAAAATTGATAGAAGCATATTCTAAGCAACTGACATCGATGGGCGAAAATTCTCGATTGATGAAAGAAGAAGTGGATGCAGAAGATATTGCCGAAGCGGTAGCAAAAGCTACGGGCATACCGGTATCAAAAATGCTGCAAAGCGAAAAGGAAAAATTACTGAACCTGGAAGATGAACTGCATAAAAAAGTGGTTGGTCAGGACGAAGCCATCACGGCGGTAGCCGATGCTATCCGTAGGAGCAGGGCAGGTCTGCAAGACCCCAAAAAGCCGATTGGCTCATTTATTTTCCTTGGCACAACGGGTGTTGGTAAAACTGAATTGGCCAAGGCCTTGGCTGGCTATCTGTTTGATGATGAAGGCATGATGACGAGGATTGACATGAGCGAATATCAAGAGAAACATTCGGTTAGCCGTTTGGTGGGTGCCCCTCCCGGATATGTGGGATATGATGAGGGCGGCCAGTTGACCGAGGCTGTGAGGCGCAAGCCCTACAGTGTAATACTTTTAGATGAAATAGAAAAAGCACATCCTGATGTTTTTAACGTATTATTGCAGGTCTTGGACGATGGCAGGCTTACCGATAATAAGGGTAGAGTGGTGAATTTCAAGAATACCATCATTATCATGACCAGTAATATGGGCAGCGCGATCATCCAAGAGAATTTCGATGGAATCAACGAGAAGAGCAGGGAGAAAATAGTTGAAAAAACCAAACTGGAAGTGATGAACCTGCTCAAGCAGACCATCAGACCAGAGTTTTTGAACAGGATTGATGAGGTGATCATGTTCCAGCCGTTGTTAAAAAATGAGATCCGTGGAATAATAGAGATACAACTGAATTCGTTGAAGGAGATGGTTGCAAAAGGAGGGATTGTGCTAGAATTCAGTAATTATGTGGTTGACTATCTGGCGGAGAATGGTTTTGATGCACAGTTTGGTGCGAGACCGCTTAAAAGACTGATCCAGAAGGAAATAGTGAACAAGCTCAGCAAAAAAATACTGGCTGGGGATATCGATCGGTCGCATCCGGTATTGGTAGATGTATTTGATGGTATGGTTGTTTTTAGGAACGAAAGCCCAGTATCGAACCAATCATCAAATAACAGCAGCCGGAAAACGGTATAAAACTATTTTTGCATTCGATTAACGAACCAAAGGCATTGATAATTGTTTTTAAAGAAGTTAATAAATAGGAATTTATGGCAATGAAACCCAAGGAAGTGATAGAGATTATACCTACAAAACAAATTTTTGTAGGGGATATGAAAGCACCAGTTACACTCATGGAATATGGAGATTATGAAAGCGAGGCTTGTGCCAAAGCAAATGAGGTGGTAAAACAACTGTTGCAGGATTATGAAGGAAAAATCCGGTTCAATTTCCGTCATTTCCCATTAACTAAAATTCACCAGCGTAGCCTGAAAGCGGCAGAAGCTTCTGTAGCGGCTGCTCAGGAAGGCAAATTTTGGGAAATGCACAATGTGCTTTTTGCTAACCGTAGAACACTGGGCACTACGAGCCTAAAGCTACATTCTATTGAAGCAGGTATTTCCAATAAGCGTTTTCTGGATGATTTGGTAAATGCCACTTTTGGTTGGCAGGTTCAGGGCGATTTGCGCGAGGGGCTCGACAAAGGAGTAAAGGATGTGCCAGCTTTTTTTATCAATGGGGAATTTTTCACCGGAAAACCCACCTACGATAACTTGAGCAAGGCCATTGACCAAGCATTGAAACAGACAAAAAAGAAAACTGCGACCACTAAACAAAGAGCCTAAATTTAGTTTCCTGATTTTATAAATAGTGAAGCCCCTTTTGGGGCTTTTTGCATAAAAAAGGCCCTCTGTGGAAACAGAAGGCCGTCTAACGATTGCTTGCCATTTGAAAAATATTGCCTTTCGGCTATAATTATATATTATAATTAATTTATATGTTTAATTATTTATACAAATATATGGTCAAAATGAATATTTGTATCAAAATTTATTATATATTTTTATTTGTAATGTGATATGGCTATCCAATTTTGTTTGGATAGGCTTCCAATGCCTTTTCAAGGCAGTCCATGGCCTTGTTGAGGTCGTTTGTGTTTAATACATAAGCGAGCCTCACCTCATTTTTGCCTAACCCTGGCGTGCCATAAAACCCGGTTGCGGGCGCCAGCATTACCGTTTGCTCTTTATATGAAAACGATTCGAGCAGCCATTGGGAAAATTTGTCTGAGTCATCAATTGGCAGGCGGGCTATGGCATAAAAGGCTCCACCGGGGTTGGGGCAAAACACCCCAGGCATGGAATTCAGCCGTTTTATGAGCAGATTTCTCCGGTTCAGGTATTCTGCCTTGGTCGTATCAAAATAATTGTTTGGTAGGTCTACAGCCGCTTCCCCAAGTATTTGGGCAAAGGAGGGAGGGCTTAGTCTTGCTTGGGCAAACTTCAGGGCAGTATCGTATACCTTCTTGTTTCTTGTTATCAATGCGCCAATCCTTCCGCCACAGGCACTGTACCGTTTTGAGATGGTATCCATCAAAATCACATTCTCTTCTGCTCCTTCCAGTTTCATGGCGCTGAAATGTTCGCCATCATAACAGAACTCACGGTAAGCTTCATCTGCAAAAATGTACAGATCATGTTTGAGGGCAATCTGTTTGAGTGTTTCCAATTCTTTTCTACTATATAGATATCCGGTCGGGTTGTTTGGGTTGCAGACCATAATGGCCTTTGTTTTTGGCGTGATGGCCTTTTCAAATTCTTCCATCGGGGGCAATGCAAAACCATTTTCAATATAGGAGGTAATCGGTTTTACCACCACATTGGCAGCCACCGCAAAGCCATTATAATTGGCATAAAACGGTTCTGGTATAATCACTTCATCGCCTGCGTCCATACAACTCATAAACCCAAAAAGTATGGCTTCAGAACCCCCGGTAGTGATCATGATCTGCGAAGGGTCAAGATCAATGCTGAGCTTTTTATAATAACCAACCAATTTTTTTCGATAGCTTTCATTGCCTGCGCTATGGCTGTATTCAAGCACTTTGAAATCGCTCTGCCTTACCGCATCCAAAGCTTGTTTGGGGGTTTCTATATCGGGCTGACCAATATTCAGGTGATAAACAGTGATGCCTCTTTTTTTAGCGGCCTCAGCGAAAGGCACTAATTTTCTGATGGGTGATGCGGGCATGGTTTGTCCGCGATGGCTGATGTTTAACATGTGGCAAAATTAAGCAGATCCTTTCGGGAACTGTGGAACGGGAATTTGGTAATTAAAAATGCGGCTTGATTGCTTTACAAAAAGAAATCCCCAACGCAGAGGCATAGGGGATTTCTTTTTTAAGCTATTAATTATCGGAAAATTACTTGCTAGCTGTTTTTATTGGTTTTGAGGAGTTGTCTTTTTCTGTTTGGTATTTGGCAAATGCATCTGCAGATAAAACCTCGCCGGTAATCCTTAACTGCAAGGGCAGGTCGATGCCAGCTACTTTCACCGTAATGGTTTTATTGAAGGGACCTGCTGCCATGGCATTAAAACCGGCTTTAATAATATTGCTTTGCCCTTTGGCAATCGGCGCCTCGGGCTTAACAGGAGTGGTACAGCCGCAAGAGGCAATGGCTGATTCAATCACAATGGGGGCATTGCTGGTATTGCTGAAATCAAAGTTGTGCGTAACGGGTGTCCCTTGCTTTATTTTCCCGAAATCCCAACTGACCTCTTTGAATTTGACTACATCTTCTGCCTTTTTTGCTTGAGCAAAAAGGCACACTGAAAGAGCAATGGCACTTAAAAATAAAAAAGCCTTCTTCATAATTATTGATTTATTTGTTTTAGTAATTGAACAGATGCATTTTCCGGTGCAGAACTCGCTGGTGCTTTATACACTTCACCAGTGATGGTGATGGCCTTGGTTTGGTGTTCCCTATAAAAAATGGTGACTGTTTTATTGAACCTGCCTTCTGCATAGGCATTATAACCAACTTTTATATCGGCAGTGGCTCCGGGAGCGATGGGCTCCTTGCTCCATTGAGGTGTGGTGCATCCACAGGAAGCCTGTACATTTTCAAGAAGCAGGGGCTCCTTGCTGATATTGGTGATTTGGAATGTATATGTGGCTGGACGGCCTTGAGGTATCTTGCCAAAATCATGTGTGGTTTCCTTGACCATCAAAACTTCTGGTTTTGGGGTGTTCGCAGGTGTTAGGCCATTTGTTGAAACCTGAGCTTGAGTGCTATAAGAAAGTACAAACAATATTAAAAAAGCAGCTATGACTTTTTTCATGTATGATTAAAGTTTAAAGTGATAAAATTACATAGATAACGTCACTAATGCCAATAAATTTCACCTAGAATTTTTATTTTTAACAATCAATGCCCTATGGGCTTCCATTAATCAGATAATCCTATTTTTGTTCAATGGAAAATACGGCTCCTAACGAACTCCTCACCCACGATCAATTATCCTACGATAAGTTTAGGGATGAGGTACTTAACGATTACCGCTTGGCTTTTGAAAGCCGCGAAGCAAGCCTGTTGGGTAGAAAAGAAGTATTGACCGGAAAGGCCAAGTTTGGGATTTTTGGTGATGGTAAGGAAGTGCCACAGGTAGCGCTTGCTAAATTTTTTAAGCCCGGTGATTTTTATTCTGGGTATTACCGCGACCAGACTTTTGCTTTTGCCACGGGCATTGCAACAATCGAAGAATTTTTTTCCCAGCTCTATGCAGATCCCAATCCGCATAACGACCCACATAGCTCGGGGCGCAATATGAATTCGCATTTTGCCACCCCGGTTATAGATAAGGAGGGCAATTTTTTAAATCTCTCTGCCCAAAAAAATATGACCGCAGGATTGGCCCCCACCGCAGCTCAAATGCCAAGATCATTAGGGTTGGCTTATGCTTCCAAAGCTTTTAGGGAGGTTGAAGGGTTGAAGCAGTTCACTGAATTATCTAACAATGGCGATGAGATTTGCGTTTGCACCATCGGCGATGCTTCTACCAGTGAGGGACATTTTTGGGAAACGGTGAATGCGGCTGGAATACTTCAGATACCGCTTGCCATTTTTGTATGGGATGATGGTTATGGCATTTCAGTACCCAGACAATTGCAAACCACCAAGGGTTCTGTTTCGGAAGTACTGAAGGGTTTTCAGAAAAAAGATAATTCAAATGGTATTGATATTTATACAGTAAAAGGTTGGGATTATGCCGCCATGTGTGAACTATTCGAAGCGGCCATCCACAAAATAAGGATGACACATATTCCGGCTATTTTCCATGTGGAAGAAGTGACACAGCCGCAGGGGCATTCCACTTCTGGAAGTCATGAACGTTATAAGACCCCTGAAAGGTTGGAATGGGAGCGCAAATGGGATGGCATCAAGATATTGAAAGCTTGGATTATTGAGAATGAGCTTGCGAGCGAAGAGGAACTGGAAGACTTGGAAACAAAAGCTAAAGAACTGGTAAGGGAAAGTAAAATAGCTGCATGGGAAAAATGCATGGGACCAATAAAAGAACAGGTAGCCAAGGCAGCGGGTTTGATAAATCAAGCAGCCTCTCTTTTACCCGATCAAAAAGATTTATTGGCACAATTGTCAACCTCATTATCTTCTAATCGAGAGCCCAACAGAAAGGATGTAATGATTGCTTTGCATAAAGCTGTTCTCAAGTCGGGTAATCATGCGGCTGCCAACCCACTTAAAGATTATTACGAATCACTTTTGGAGGAAAACAAAACGATATACAATACCCATCTCTACCATGAAGGAGATAAAAGCCCTTTGTTGGTAAAAGAAGTAAAACCTTTTTATAATGAGGATGCGCCTTTGATGAACGGGTATGAAGTGTTGAACCATTATTTCGATGAACTGTTTACTGCTAATCCAAAAGTGCTTGCCTTTGGGGAAGATGTGGGAAATATTGGGGACGTGAACCAAGGCTTTGCAGGCTTGCAGGCCAAGCATGGTGCAGGAAGGATTTTTGATACAGGAATCCGTGAACTCACTATAATAGGGCAGGGCATAGGTCTTGCATTCCGTGGGCTTAGACCGATTGCAGAAATCCAATATCTGGATTATTTGCTTTATGGTCTACAGCCATTGAGTGATGATCTCGCCACCATGCAATACCGTACGGCTGGTACGCAAACTGCTCCATTGATTGTAAGGACCCGCGGCCATCGGTTGGAAGGTATTTGGCATAGTGGCTCCCCAATGGGAATGATCATCAATTCACTTCGGGGGATACATGTTTGCGTACCCAGAAATATGGTACAAGCAGTAGGTATGTACAATACTTTACTCAAAGGATTGGACCCTGCTTTGGTGATTGAATGCCTGAACGGGTATCGGTTAAAAGAAAAACTGCCATCCAATTTATTGTCATATACTGTTCCATTGGGTGTGCCGGAAATTATTAGGGAAGGGGAGGATATTACTATTGTTTCCTATGGCTCCACCTTGCGCATTGTGCAGGAAGCGGTACAAACTTTGGATGAAATGGGAGTGAGCTGTGAGGTCGTGGATGTGCAAACCTTGCTTCCATTTGATATCCATCATAAAATTCTGGAGTCTCTTAAAAAAACAAACCGTATTTTATTTGTGGATGAGGACGTGCCCGGTGGCGCGGCAGGATACATGTTCAATAAAGTAATGGAAGAACAGGGCGGTTACCGTTGGCTGGATGTTGCACCCAGAACCATCACTGGCGAAGCACATCGTCCAGCTTATGCAAGCGATGGCGACTATTTCAGTAAGCCCAATGCAGAAGAAATCATCGATGTAATCATGGAAATGATGAGGGAATAATCAATCCAGAAATCTGCTTTCCCATGTTTTGCTGGGTAGCCAGCATTCCTGTTTTTTGCCAAACCACTGGTAGCGTTTTTTGGCTATGAGATTGTAAAAGGCATCTCTCATGGGCTTGGGCACGATGATGAAACCATACAGCAATTGCCAGCCATTCCCCAAGTGTTTCAGCATGCGCAATGCCCCTGTAGAGCGATCATATAATTGATCACCTTCAACCAACATGAATGAATTGAATGAATCGGAGGGTAGGTTGAATTTTTTTAGGTATTCCTGTCCTGCTTTTCCCTGAAGGGAACCAAATAGGAATTGATTTTTTTTATCGTGCTTTAGTATAAACTGTACGGCAGCACTACAAAGGTTGCAGACCCCATCGAACAGCACGATTTTTTTTTCCTTGGACATCGATGCAAAGTTAGTTGTATCGGTATCAAAAGAAATGAATTGTTCAGTGTATTAGTGGGCAATGAATATGAACAGACAGAACTAAAAATAAGGACTTCATTTCGAATCCTCGCATCTGTGAGTTTTGATTAAAAGTTTTTATGATTGTCCCGCGTTGTTCCAAATCAGTGAATCGATGGCTGAAAAAAAACTGCCACTGATTCACTGATTTTTTTTGATTTAACGGAGTGAAAATAGCTAACCAATACTGGGGGATTTCTCACTCTAGCCTTCTTCTATTTTAAATCCCTTTGATGCACGGGATTTAAAATGACGATTCATTGAAGGTTTATACTTATGCCATATCTTTCTGATACTCTCTATTATTTCAAATTATGGAATACTTTCTGTACGTCCTCATCCTGTTCGAGCTTATCCACCAACTTTAATACATCTTCGGCTTGACCTTCGGGTAGCTCCATGGGGGTAGAGGGTATCCATTCCACTTCAGCTGTGATGGGTATAATTTTTCTTTCTTCAAGAGCTTTCTGCATATTGCCAAAATCGTTGAAAGCGGTACGTAAGACCAAAATCGTTTCCCCGTTTTCTCCAGTGCCTTCGCCCAGTTCTTCCAAGCCAGCATCGATTAATTCTAATTCAAGCTCATCCTGGTTCAAACCTTCTGGTTTCAATTTGAAAACACCCATTTTTTTGAATTGGAAACTCACACTGCCGCTGGTGCCCATATTGCCGCCGCCCTTGGTGAAATAACTGCGCACATTCGCAACCGTGCGGGTAGGGTTGTCCGTGGCGGTCTCGATCAAGATGGCAATCCCATGTGGTGCATATCCTTCATAAAGGATTTCCTCAAAGTTCTCCATTTCCTTTCCCATGGCTCGCTTGATGGCTGCTTCTACTCGATCCTTGGGCATGTTCACGCTCTTGGCATTCTGAAAACAGCGGCGCAAAGCTGGGTTGGTACCGGGATCAGGTCCACCTACTTTTACGGCAATTGCAATTTCCTTACCAATGCGGGTAAACTGTTTGGCCATCCGGTCCCATCGTGCAAACATCGTGTGCTTCCTAACTTCAAAAATCCTTCCCATATTTATCTGGTTTCAAGTTTATTATTTCAGGTTCGTATCAACTACATGACCGACACGGATTCAAGTATCGGTTTTCTTTAGGTCGGCAAAATTAAACCAACTGGGGCAAATAAAAAACCGCCCGAAGGCGGTGTTGGTATTATTCAAAATCTTTTGCTTTGGGAAGTATGTCGCCGGGTGATTTCAGTATGCTGTTATTTTTGCTATAGCCGAAATAAACCAATAGACCAATAAGCATCCATGCCAATGCGGTCAATAAGGTTCTATTGTCCAATGAAAATATCATTGCGGAACAAACCAAAATACCGAGTATGGGCACCAATGGAACCAATGGTGTTTTGAAAGGGCGAAGCCTTTGAGGCTCATTTACCCGCATGATCCATACTCCTGCACTTACCAGCACAAATGCGAACAAAGTGCCGATACTGGTTAGGTCACCAGCTACACTACCGGGCACAAAAGCAGCAAACAAACCAACAAAAACCAATAAGATGATATTGGATTTGTACGGAGTGCGGAATTTGGGGTGAAGGTCAGAAAATACTTTGGGTAATAAACCATCGGTTGACATGGTATAGAACACACGGCTCTGCCCCATCAACATTACCAATATCACTGATGAAAAACCTGCAAGAATGGCAACTGTAACCATCGTGCCCAACCAACCAAATCCATGCATATAGGTTTCGATAGCATAGGCTACAGAAGCTTCCTTACCTGATTTTAAAAAATCGGTATAAGGGGCCACGCCGGTCAATACCCAAGAAAATAAGATGTATAAAATAGTACAAATAGCCAATGAGCCCAATATGCCTATGGGCATGTCTTTCTTTGGGTTTTTGGCTTCTTGTGCGGCCGTGGAAACTGCATCAAATCCGATAAATGCAAAAAATACCGTACCCGCACCAGCAAGAACGCCTCCCCAACCATGACGGAAAAAACTGGAGTAATCGTACATGCTACCGTCTGGCAAGGCCGCTTTGGGAGCATCGGCGGGAATCATATAAGGATGATGGTTGGCTGGATTGATAAACTGCCATCCCACTGCAATGAATACAAGAACAATGGCTACTTTAACAATAACAATGATACCGTTTACTGTGGCGGACTCTTTGGTGCCTTTGATGAGCAGCAGGGATAGCAATAACAATATGATCAATGCTGGTGCATTCAAAATGCCATGGTGCATTACATTGTTTGCATCCAATGCCTTTTCAAAAGGGGAATGTGACCATTCATAGGGGACGCTTCCCCCAAGTAGCTTATTTAAAAATTCGCTCCAAGCAATGGAAACGGTGGCAGCCCCCAATGCATATTCAAGAATCAGTGCCCAGCCAATAATCCAGGCGATCAGTTCACCCATGGTGGCGTAAGCATAGGTGTAGGCACTACCCGCAATGGGGATCATGGAAGCAAATTCTGCATAGCAAAGACCGGCAAAAGCGCAACCAATGGCAGCCACAATAAAGGAAATGGTTACAGCAGCTCCCGCATGTTCACCGGCAGCAGCGGCGGTCCTTACAAATAATCCGGCGCCAATGATGGCGCCGATACCCAATGCAATCAAAGAGCCTACCCCAAGGGTTCTCTTTAATCCTTTTTCCGAATCAGCAGCTTGAGACATTAAAATATCTAAAGATTTCTTCCTGAATAAACTCATATGCAAAAATGTTGATTATTGTTGGTTAGAAAAGAGGATTGTAAAATAAGCAAATAATCAATACCTCATTTATTTCTTTTGCAAATGGGATATTTAAATAGTTGAAAGTTTTGCCAAACCAATAATTTTCGATTTTTTGCAGTTTCATTTAATATACATGAAGAATAATCGTCTCACCGTATACATATTGATTGCAATGGTCTTGGGCGTTTTGGTAGGCTATATCGTCCATATACATGCAGGCGAAGTTTTTGCGCATCAGTTTGCTGACAATAGCAAGCTGCTCACCAAGATTTTCCTTTTTCTGGTACAGATGATCATCGCGCCCTTGGTATTCTGCACCTTGGTGGTGGGTATTGCAAAACTGGGCGACTTGAAAACCGTGGGAAGGGTTGGTGGCAAGGCTTTGTTATGGTTTATTTCTGCCTCATTGATGAGCTTATTATTGGGGATGCTGATTGTAAACCTATCCCATCCCGGTACCGCAATCGACTTGAGCAATGCAGATAAGGCAGGGGCACAGGACCTGATTGGAAAAACGCAGGAGTTCTCATTGTCCGCATTTGTGGAGCATGTTTTCCCGAAAAGTGTTTTTGAGGCCATGGCCAAAAACGAAATACTCCAGATTGTGGTATTCAGTATTTTCTTTGGTGTTGCAGCCAGTGCTGTTGGCGAAGCGAGCAAACCCGTGGTAAAAGCATTGGATGCAGGTGCGCACATCATCCTTAAAATGGTGGGTTATGTAATGAACTTTGCACCCTTGGGTGTGTTTGGCGCCATCGCTGCGGTGATTGCTTTGAAAGGATTAGAAGTGTTTAAATTTTATGGATTGTACCTTACCTATTTTATATTGGGTATTTCTTTATTGTGGTTGATATTGTTGTTGGTGGGCTATCTAATTTTAAGAGGACGACTTCCTACATTGTTGAAACGGATTGCACAACCCTTGTTGATTGCTTTCAGTACAACAAGCAGCGAAGCGGTGTTCCCCAAACTTACAGAAGAACTCGAACGCTTTGGGTGCAAGGACAAAATAGTTGCGTTTATTTTACCCTTGGGATACAGTTTTAATTTGGATGGCAGCATGATGTATATGACATTTGCAAGCTTGGCCATTGCGCAGGCCTATGGTATCCATATGGACTTGGGCACACAACTCACTATGTTGTTGGTATTGATGCTCACCAGTAAAGGGATTGCTGGTGTGCCTCGGGCTTCGTTGGTGGTAGTTACCGCAACCTGTGCCATGTTTAAGATTCCACCCGAGGGGGTGGCACTGATATTGCCGATAGACCATTTCTGCGATATGTTCCGGTCGGGTACCAATGTGTTGGGAAACGCATTGGCTACTTCAGTGGTCAGTAAGTGGGAGGGGGAACTGGAACCTTCGCCCAAAACAGTATAAAAATATTAAAGCTATATTTATATATAAATATCCGCGAGAATAAATTATGATTGGATTATTAGCGATTACGTTTAAAGATTTGTTGAACCCGGAATTTTATATCAATAATGGGGGGCTTTGGGTTTTGCTTTTTATTGTGTTTGCCGAAACGGGACTGATGGTTGGTTTTTTTCTTCCCGGTGATAGCCTGCTTTTTGTGGCTGGAATTTTTAGTCAGAAATTGGTGGATAAATTGATTCCCGGGGGTACTGGCAACGATTTTTTTGACCTATTGATTTTGCTGGTGCTCATCTCCATTTGCGGGATTGTGGGAAATATGCTTGGTTATTGGTTTGGTAAGCGAAGTGGACCTTTTCTTTTCCATAGGAAAGATAATTTTCTGTTCAAAAAAAAATATCTCTACGATGCCAAGGATTTTTATGACAAACATGGTGGCCAAGCCATTGTGTTCGCGAGGTTTATTCCCATCGTGCGCACATTTGCCCCCATCATAGCTGGGATTGTGGTTATGGATAGAAAGAAATTCATGTTTTACAATATTGTGGGTTGTGTGGCCTGGGTTTTTACCATGTTGTTTGCGGGCCATTATCTAGATAAACTTTTCACCTCGAAATTTAATTTCGACCTGAAAAAGCATCTTGAAATTATTGTACTCGGGATAGTATTGATTACTACATTACCTGTTCTCTATAAATTATTTTTTGGCAAAAAGAAAAACACAGACCCACAAAACCCCTCTTAATTTTCTGGAATGCAAAAACAGAACCCGTCTTATTTCAACTTGGCTGTTATTGTAGCCGCGTTGGGTTATTTTGTTGATATCTATGATTTGCTTCTTTATAGCATAATCCGTGTGCCATCCCTCAAAACAATGGGATTGAATGCCGATGAGATAGCGAAACAAGGCCTGCACATCCTCAACATCCAAATGTTGGGGCTTTTGATTGGTGGGGTTATCTGGGGCGTTTTGGGAGATAAAAAAGGAAGGCTTAAAGTGTTGTTTGCTTCTATCATTTTATATTCCCTCGGAAATATAGCCAATGGCTTTGTGCATAATGTGGAGCAATATGCATGGGTACGCTTTTTTACCGGAATAGGCCTTGCTGGTGAACTGGGTGCTGGCATTACCTTGGTGAGCGAATTGATGCCTAAGGAAAAAAGAGGCATCGCAACCTCTTTGGTGGCGGGCATTGGTTTGAGCGGTGCGGTATTTGCTTATTTTATTCGTGAAAAATTTGTAGGCCCCGATGGCGATGGGTGGCGTACTTGCTATTTTATTGGCGGTGGACTTGGCGTTTTACTATTATTACTTCGCGTGGGCGTTTTGGAATCTGGCATGTTCAAAAGCATGGAACAACATGCGGATGTGCGTAAGGGTGATTTTTTAATGCTGTTCACCAATGGGCGGAGGCTAAAAAAATATTTGATGGCTATTCTCATTGCCCTTCCCAATTGGTTTGTGATTGGCATCCTCATCAGCTTTTCCGATAAGTTCGCCACCAAGATGAATATTCATGGAACCGTGGATCCGGGTAGATCGGTCATGGTCGCCTATGCAGCTATTTCTATTGGCGATATACTTATCGGTTTTGTAAGTCACTGGTTCAAGAGTAGAAAAAAATCGCTTTTTCTTTTCCACATCATTACGGTATTTGCGGTGCTTTGGTATTTTAATCTACAGGGGCAGGATGCCAATAGCATGTATTTGGTTTGTGCTTTGTTGGGTTTTGGAACCGGTTTCTGGGCCATGTTTGTGACGATGGCGGCCGAACAGTTTGGCACCAATATCCGTGCTACGGTTGCCACTACCGTTCCCAATATGGCTCGCGGGTCTTTGATATTGGTTTCTGGATTGTTTACTACCATCCAATCTTATTTAAATCCTTCTGAAGCATATTTGAAAGCAGGATGGATAACGGGCATTATTGTTTTTGTGATTGCCTTTATCGCTTTGGCGATGACAGAAGAAACCTTTGGCAAGGACCTGGATTATATTGAAAAATAGTGGATGGAGATAGTTCATAGTTGATAGTTCATGGATCATGGACTGAAATGACTAACTATGAAACATCAACCATGAACAAAGAACTTTGCATTATGAAATTCCTCATCATCCGTTTTTCTTCAATAGGCGATATCGTACTGACCACCCCTGTGCCGAGATGCCTGAAGAAACAGATTGCCACTGCGGAAGTACATTATCTTACCAAGACCTCCTATAACAGTATATTATCTGCCAATCCTTATATTGATAAGATCCATCTTTTGCAGAATGATTTGGATGCGGTGATAGCCACCTTAAAGCAGGAAGATTATGATTATGTGATAGACCTCCACCACAACCTGCGTACGCTAAAGGTTAAACGGGCTTTGGGCAAACCTTCTTTCTCATTCAATAAACTGAACATTGAAAAATGGATGTTGACGGCATTGAAAATAAACAGACTTCCCCCAGTGCATATTGTGGATCGCTATTTGGATACATTAAAATCCTTTGGCGTAAAGAACGATGGCGCGGGACTTGATTATTTTATACCCGAAGGAGAACTGGTAAAAGAAACCGATATCCCCGCCTCCCATCATGCGGGATATATTGGTATCGTGATAGGGGCAGCCTACCAAACAAAAAAATTTCCTTTACATAAGTTGCAGGCCATTTGCCAATCCATCCAGCATCCGATTATCTTATTGGGTGGACCGGAGGATCGGGAAGATGGCGAAAAAATAGCGACCATCGATGATGTGAAGATTTATAATGCTTGTGGCAAGTTTAGTTTAAATGAGTCTGCAGACCTGGTGCGCCGTGCCAAACTGATTGTTGCGAACGATACCGGGTTGATGCATATTGCGGCCGCTTTCAAACGCCCCGTGATTTCACTTTGGGGAAATACCATTCCCGAGTTTGGCATGTATCCCTATTATGGTGATAACTATCTGCAACGCATATCCCAAAATACTGACTCGGATAAAAAGTCCTATGAAATTACGGAAATAAAAAATTTATCCTGCCGGCCTTGCTCAAAGATTGGGTACAAAAAATGCCCCAAAGGGCATTTTAAATGTATGGAATTATTGAGTGTTACTGATATTGAGGAAAAAATAAACACCTATATCCAACCCAAAAAACGGGTTTGATCTACTATGGAGACGGTTTATTTTATATGCTCACCGGTCCAATCCCCATTGCTAGCAAAAAGATTATATCCTTCCGATGAATCTGGGCATAGAAACCGGCCCGTCCATTTCCCATCCAAGCTAAATTCATTAAAAGTACCAATGGCGCTTCTTACAAAATAGCCATTCCATTCACCGGCTGCACTGAAGGAGAGCATTACTTGTTGGTTTGCGAGACTCACAAAACCAATCAGCTTATCATCCTTATCGAATAAAAAATAACCTGACCAAGCAGGGTTCTTAGGGTGAAGGGCATTGGTGAACATGGGGTTCAGGTTTTCGCACAGATTGGGGTTAACCGAACCATTTAAGAGCGGATTGATATTATTGACTTTTGTTGGGTTTAAAACATCGTTATGCAAAGGGCTGAGGTTCCAATTGTATTTTGGACTAATAGCTGAATTTTCAGTGGGGTTTATTTTTTCATTGTGCGCTGGACTTAGGTTAAAATCCAATAAAGGATTGTGCTTTTGTAAACCCGTTTGTCCAAAATTGATTTGAGCCAAAAATATTAGGCTCAGGATAAGCAGTGCTAACTTCTTCATTGTTTTCGATTTAATGTTTAAAGAGGTTAGTTCAAGGGGGACGAAAAGAGATTCTCTTTAGGGCTGGTAATTTTCGGTAAGGATGTGGGAACTGATTTGAAGTGAGGATAAAGATAGTATGCTTTTTTTTAATTTCAAAGCAACCCCAAGGAGAAAGGTAGAAATACCCAAATGCATGAGAGCGATCGGCTAAAAGCTTGCTCTACACATGCATTTGGGTTGGGTGAGGTTTATAAAGTCTTCAATACATCATTCATATTGCGCACAGCATCAGCACTTTTGTTGAAAAGCGCTTGTTCATCGGCGTTGAGTTTGATGTCAATGATTTTTTCCCATCCATTTTTCCCAATGGTAACGGGCACGCCCAAGCAAATATCTTTTTGGCCATATTCGCCATCCAGCTTCACACAGCAGGTAAATAATTTCTTTTCATCCCTTACAATGGCTTCCACTAATGCAGCGCCGGCAGCTCCCGGTGCATACCAGGCTGAAGTGCCAATCAGTTTAGTAAGGGTTGCGCCACCTACCATGGTATCGGCCACAATCTGTTTTTGTTGTTCATTGCTCAATAAGCTGGTTACGGGAACGCTGTTCCAGGTAGCCAATCTGATCAAGGGGATCATGGTGGTATCTCCGTGACCGCCGACAACCACCGCGTTGAGGTCCGCAGGGCTTGCACCCAAGTGTTGGCTCAATTGATACCTGAATCGGGCACTATCCAAAGCACCGCCCATACCAATGATTTTGTGTTTCGGTAAACCCGTTGCAGTCAAAGCCAGATAAGTCATGGTATCCATCGGGTTGCTGATGATGATCAGGATGGCGTTGGGGGAATATTTGAGAATATTTTCTGCCACTCCTTTCACAATACCTGCATTGGTGCCAATCAGTTCTTCACGAGTCATTCCGGGTTTGCGGGGAAGACCCGAAGTAATGATCACCACATCGCTTCCTGCGGTTTTGGTATAATCATTGGTGCTTCCTGAAATTTTGGTATCAAAGCCCAATAAGGCAGCTGTTTGCATCATGTCCTGTGCTTTCCCTTCTGCCAATCCTTCTTTAATATCTAATAGAACCAATTCGGTAGCCAATTCTTTACGTGCGATATTATCAGCACAGGTGGCTCCTACTGCGCCTGCGCCTACAACCGTTACTTTCATCTGAATATTATTTTGAGTGAAAAAATATTTGCGATGCAAAAGTAGTCCAGAATAATTGGTTTCCAAAGTTAAAAACAACCGTTAGCCTTCATGCTGCGCTCCATTTCTTAATTAGTATCTTTGCAGACAAAAAATAATCCATGTTAGATACTATCGAAAGTGCTATTGAAGATATAAAAAAAGGGAAACTGGTGATTGTGGTGGATGATGAGGATCGGGAAAACGAAGGCGATTTTGTTACTGCGGGCAAAAATGCAACTCCCGAGGTTATCAATTTTATGAGCAAATATGGCCGGGGACTGATTTGTGCACCGATCATGGAAGAGCGTTGTGAGGAATTGAAATTGGAGATGATGGTCAACAACAATACCTCCTTGCATGAGACGGCATTCACTGTTTCGGTCGATTTGCTTGGTCATGGTTGCACCACGGGTATTTCGGCGCAAGATCGTTCCAAAACCGTGCAGGCCCTTATCAATCCCCAAACCCTCCCGGCCGATTTGGGCAGGCCCGGACATATTTTTCCTTTGCGGGCAAAAAAGGGTGGCGTACTGCGCAGGGCTGGCCATACCGAAGCCACCATCGACTTGGCTAGACTGGCAGGTTTTGACCCACTGGGTGTTTTGGTTGAAATCATGAATGAGGATGGTACTATGGCGAGGTTGCCCCAATTACAGGATATCGCAAAAAAATTCGATTTCCGACTGATTTCCATCAAAGACCTGATAGAATACAGGCTCAAGACTGATTCGTTGATTGAAGAGATTGTGAGAGTGGACATGCCTACCAAATATGGCCATTTCAAATTGATTGCTTTTAGTGAAAAAAGTACGAGCAACGAACATTTGGCATTGATAAAAGGAGAATGGAAAAAAGGCGATCCGGTAATGGTACGTGTACATTCATCCTGCTTTACAGGCGATATACTAGGATCCCTGCGCTGCGATTGCGGCGAACAGTTACATAAAGCCATGCAGATGGTGGAAGCCAATGGAACAGGTGTGATCTTATACATGAATCAAGAAGGAAGGGGTATTGGGCTGGTGAATAAATTAAAAGCATACCAATTGCAGGAGCATGGCATGGACACGGTGGAAGCAAACCTGCATCTTGGTTTTCCGATGGATAAAAGGGATTATGGGGTAGGGGCGCAGATACTCCGCTATTTGGGCATCAATAAAATCCGTTTGATAAGCAATAACCCCAAAAAACGGACAGGCCTATCTGCTTATGGTCTTGAGATAGTGGATACGATTCCGGTAGAAATTGCGCCAAACCCGCACAATGAAAAATACCTACAGACCAAACGTGATAAATTGGGGCACGATATTTTAAAATAAACCATTTGGTAATGAGGAATTGGGAATTAGTAATTAGTAGGAGAACAAATTAATTGTTTGGTTCCTTGGGTTGTTCCTGTGCTGTTCCTTCCTGTGGGACGATCAATGGTTTTATCTTCGTCTTTTTCTTCTTTTTGAATAGCTCATCAATGGTATCAAAGTTCCTGCGATAGGCCAAACTGGTACCCGAGCTATTTTGGGTACGGTTTGCTACAGATAGATAATTATAAGAGTCGCGGTAAAATACATTTATGGAAACCCTTCCATCTGGGGTAAGTTTATATTCCATGGTAAGATCGGGTAGGAACTGGAAGGAGGCTGCCTGCACTTGTTGTGGGGTAAGTCCGAAATCCAAAGCACTCCCCAATGAAAAAGTAAGTCTTTCGTTCAAAAAGCTTTGGGCAATGGACAGATTGAGACTGGTTCTATCATAAGTAAGTCTGGTAGGGTCGGTATTGATATCCGTAAAATTGCCGTTATAAACAGTTGGGTTAAAATTAAACCGGATGTTTTTATTGTTGAATACTTTCTGGAAAATATTGGAAAACTGATTGCTAAGTTGGTTTGAAATAAAACCTGAAATACTGTTTACAAAAACACCTGTTACTGCAGTTGGAGCATCGAAAACAGTATTGCTGGCCGCCAAAGGACCAAAGCTATTGAATACCAAAAGAAATGAAACTTGTTTGTTCAACTCATTGGGGTCGCTTTGGATATTGCTCAATTGTAATAGGGCATAAGGGTCGTTTTTCAATGGGCTGTTCGGTGGCAATTCGAGTTGGAATTCGATCTTGGGGTGAATTAACTTTTCAGTGAGGTTGGCGATAACCCATATTGGCCCCCGGTATTGTTGCATAGCCGCGTCACCACCAGTGGCTGTTCTGGAAAGATTGCTACCAAGATCACTAAAGCGGATATTGTCTGCTTCATATATAGCTTCAACATGTATATCGGCATCATAAGGGTTCCCTTTCCATTGTAAATAGTTGTCAGCGCCTTCGCGGAAAATAAAGGGCTTTCTCATGAAGGATTGGAAATTGAAATTATAACTGCCGTGGTCAATTTCATATCTTCCATTCAGGGTCAAATCATCGGTGGTACCCACCAGCATTTGTAGGTTACCGTGCCCAGTGGCTTTCATTACATCGCCTGTTAAAGGGTCTACAATCACATATACGTTGGCATAATTGTTTGCGTTTATATCCAACTTTACTGTCAGGTTGGTTTCATTGCGCTGATGTTGTGTGCGCATTTCCTTTCCATATACTTTCCAAACCAAAAAATCTACATCGGGGTCTTCGTGGGTGGTGCCCATAGGTAGGTAGATATTGGAACTATCAGTAGGCTCACCCTTGATTTCCATAATCATATTCTCGTTGGGTCCCTTTAGCGACATATTTGCCCGCGCCACTATTTTCCCATAAAACTGGTTGTTGTCGCTCACCTTTGTGTTTAGCACCAGCAATTTGTTGGTATTGATCAAAAAATCATAACCAAGGTCATTAAAAGAATGATGGGTTAACCTGCTCCGTGTGACAGTGGCAATATTGCCTAAAGTATCTTTGACTTGGAAAGTGCCAAAATCGATATAGCCATCACGCATGGCTACAGTGGCGGATGGGATTTTATAGGTGCATTGCGTATAGTTCACTTTTAGTTGAGCATCCCTTAGTTTAATGTCACCAATATATTTCAATTGGTCGCCTGGTCCTGAAATGTTCAGTTGGCCAGTTGCAAATCCTTTTACATTACTGAAAACGCCGCTCAGGTATTTTTCCAATAGATCCACCTTGGTATCTCTAAAAGTGGTAGAGAGGTTTACCGGTTGGGCATTGCCGCTGTCCAAAGTGTTGAAGATCCCTTTCAGGTCGAAATGGTAATTTTTGTTTTCGGAGTTTACATGTGCACTTACCAATCCGCTACTTTTATCGTATCCAGCGGCTAAATCAAGCTTCCCTACAGAATCATTGTTGAGCCTGAACTGATTCGCAGTGCCACTAAAACTGAAAACAGTATTTTTGCTTAGCGGGTTTGTGATGTCTCCTGAACCGGATAGCAATCCTTCAAACCGATCGCTCTTGACCAGATAGGAACTAAAGTCGCCAATACTTATTTTCTTTAGATCAAAATGGATATCATTCCAGTTGCCATTGGTGGATGGATGTGTGGTGATCAGCACTTGCTGGTCATCGCTATAAATTTTTAGGTTGTTGGCCGTTACTACATTTTGGTTGATGGAAAACTCGCCCCCTTTTTGAATAGTCCATGTTTTACCACTCACATCAAAAATCGAAGAGTTGAATTTAATATCTGCCCCCGTTTGGGAAGTCTGTACCAATGCGTTGATACTGGCCGTGTTCAGTGTTTTGCTGGCACTGGTAGTGATGCGCAGGTCGGAGAGGTCATTCCTTGACCGAAGATGGATTTGGGTATTCGGGAAATGAAGACTATCGTTCGCATATACATCACCGATATTGCTTTCTAATGAAAGGCTATCCAGATTGCCATTCCCCTTAAGGGTACTTTGCATGAATGATAGTTTTTTGTACCCGAACTGGGGCACATCCGCATTAATGTCAAGCTGATTGGTTTTGGTATTGATCCGGCCACTAATAGTAGTATTATTAAAACCGCTCAGGCTCTTATCAATAAAACTGATATAATCGTCCACTTTTCTAGTAGATATTACAAAACTAAAGTTTTCATTTTCCAGTTTTGCTTTAGCGGGTTTGATATAGGAAGGATAATATTTGTTCAAAAAGGTTTGCACGGCATCGGGCAAATCTTTGATGGAAAACTCTCCAGCAATAGCGCCATCAAATTCATTGCTTACTAGGGTAATGGTTTTACTGTTATCCATAACCGTAGATTCGAGTAGGAGGGAATCAAATGAAATTTGCACCCCATTTTTAAAAATGGCTGCATCGTATACTTTAGCGGTGCCAATAAAATTATCAATATTGCTACCCGTGAAATTGAATTTCAACTTTCCTCCAAATTCCACACTGTCCTGCATCAACTGAAGTTTTTGCAAATTGGTTTTTCCTATTTCAGCGTTGAAGTCGAATACAGGTTGAAGCTGACTATAATCGATGAGTCCAATTAATTTCGCATCGAGGTTGGGATCTTTGGAAATCAATTTGCCATTGAATTTTCTTTTGGCCACCGCACCGTTTACAGTAATATTTTGATAATTATAATTATTGAAAACCAGATTGCTGATCAGTCCGTCCAAAGTAGCATTGAGCGTGTTAGGGGCGAGTCCGGTTCCTTTTACCTTTCCATCAAAAGCTACTTTCCCAAGATTGCTGATTCCCAAAAACTGCCCAAGCTCGAAATTGTTGGTGTGTATATTGCCCGAATAAACGTTTGGCTTATTGTCGGGTGATTTCATGTTCACATCAGCTACAATGTTCCCCAAATTGGATTCAATGCTGCCCTTCGTAACAAAATCTTTGATAAAGCCAGTAAATGTGCCAATGAACCGGAATCGGTCTATCTGATCGATATGCGGTAATGTGATCTCTTTCAGTTTGGGTATGAGTGTGGAGGCATCGGCATAACTTGTCCTAAAATCGTTCGACTTGAATTCTATAAAAGTCTGGTCGATATCCGGCAAACCCTTTAAATGGATGTCCCCATTCAGCAAGGTATTTTTTCCGGCAACCATGATCACATTTCTTCCATTGAGGTTATCTACGGGACCTTTTATTTTCCCCGTCATCCGAATTTTCATATTCCAGTTTTTGAGCTCGGGGGCAAAAAAACCAATATCATCACTATCAATATAGCTATTATCAAAATCGCCTTCCATGTCTACTTTGCTTACATAATCGTCCATGTCGTCAAAACTCTTATAACGCATGGCATAAAAATTCTTCAGTCTGCTCTTGGGTGTTTGCAGATCCAGGTTATGGAACTCCATCGCCTCTGGGAACATTTTGATGTGGGCGGAGAGCTTTCTTACCTCAAACCCACTTCTTTCTTTTGTGCTAAGCACCAGTTGGGTAGTAATGGTATCCTTAAATAATGTCAGGTTTTTAAAATCGGCATTCACGGCATAGAAAAGGATATGGGTGCCGTCGAAATATTTTGAAGGGGTAATGCCATCGGCTTTAAAATCTTTGAAAGAGCCATTTCGAATGTTGATCTCTTTTGCCTGTATATCCCATCCTGCCGGGTTGATGCGCAAATGGAGAGGGTCGTTTTTAATAAGATTGTCGTCAGTGGGTGCGGGGGTATAAGGTCGGTTGCCTTTATAATTGGTAATGGCAAAATCTGGCTTTGAAAAGGCCAGGGAATTCAGTTTGGCTACTTTTTTTGAAAGATTGATTTCTTCCGCATCTAGATCCATCGATCCCAAATGAAGGTCCATATCTTCACCCCGCCATCCATCTTTTTTGAGTAAGTGGATATTGGAAAAGGAAATCTTCCTCAGATCTAATTCAATCCCTTGGGATGAATCTTTTTTGGGGCTGCTCAGGTAATCGGCCAGAAACTGGTAATTCCAAATAGAATCTCTTCGCTGCAGTTTCAAGGTAGCATCGCTCAAACCGATATATTGGAGGGTGGCTTTTTGTTTATTGAAGAACCAATCCGAGATCAGCACTTTGGCCGAGCCGGCATATAAAAGGGTATCATTTGCTTGGTCTTCGATCAACAAACCACGGAAACTCATCCGGTCGATCAATGAAAAGCTTATATAACGAATGCTGACCTTGGTGTGCAGGTCGTTCGAGATTTTGTCGGCCGCTTTTTTTGTTATCCAGGTTTGGAAGGCAGGCAATTGGATGAGCACAAATAGGATCCCAAAAAAAAGAAGGACCCCAAAAGAAGATTTCCAGGTTACAACCCTAATCAATAGTGCCAGGGCAACCAGAAAATAGAAAACATAAACAATGGATTTTTGATTGAAGGCCTGTGCCGCAAACCATAAGGCAACGATGACCAGGATCAGGGTAAATAGAACTTCGAGAGATATTTTGATAAATCTTTTCAGCGGTTGGAATTAATATGTAAAAGTAAGGATTCATAAATGTTGTGCAAAATCAGTACCAAAGGCAGTCCTAGCTCTCAAAAACTTTAATTTAACAGCTAGTTTGCAAATGTTTTTTTCCGTCATCCTATTTCTTTAGTGGAACACGGATGGAGGCGTCTGCATTTTGAAACATCTAGTAACCTTCAGCCGTATCCTCACCCCTTCGGTCACCCACGGCTATTATTTTCCCATCTGGCATTATTTGGATCACCTCCGTTCTGCCAATTGCTTCCCGCTCCATTATTTTGTATCCCATTTTAATCAACTCTTCCTTTACATCGGAAGGGAAACCCTTTTCTACAAAAATGACATCGGGCAGCCACTGATGATGGAATTTGGGTTTGTTCACGGCATCCTCGGGGCTCATCCCAAACTCAATAATATCAATCAGTGTTTGAAAAACGGAAGTGGTAATAGTGGTGCCACCCGGCGTGCCCACCACCAAAAAAGGTTTATTATCTTTTAATACAATGGTTGGGGTCATGGAACTGAGCATGCGCTTACCGGGTGCAATGGCATTGGCTTCACCGCCAACTGCCCCATACATATTTGGTACACCGGGCTTGATGCTGAAATCGTCCATCTCGTTGTTGAGCAAAAATCCGGCCCCGCCCACAACCGTGCTACTGCCGTATTCTCCATTGAGTGTGGTTGTGATGGAAACGGCATTGCCCTCTTTATCATAAGTGTTTAGATGGGTGGTTTCCTCACTTTCTGGGAGTATATGGCCTGCCTGGATATCCTTGCTGTTGCCCGCTTTTTCCAAATCGTACAATTTCATTCTTTGAATTATATAGGGGTAGCTGGTTAGCAATTTCACAGGCACTTTTACAAAGTCCTTATCGCCTAAAAATTTCGCTCGGTCAGCATAGGCAAGCCGCTCCACTTCCACCATCAAATGGACCGATTCTTTAGTCTCGAAACCATATCGTTTTAAGGGCTGATCCTCTACCATCCGCATCATTTGTGGGAGCAATACACCACCACTGGCGGGCAGTGGCATGGTGATGATCGTATAATCTGATTTATAAGGAAAAACAACGGCTTCCCTTTCTTTGGCAGTATAATTTTTCAGGTCGTCCAATGTCATGATCCCATTTCCCCTTTTCATTTCTGCAACAATCAGGTCGGCGGTTTCTCCCTCATAAAAACCTTTGGCGCCGTCATCCCTAATCAATTTCAAGGTTTTGGCAAGGTCTTTTTGTATTAAGGTATCCCCTGCTTTCCATGCTGTGCTTTTTATAAATAAAGGGGTCATGGTATTATATTTTTTGAAACTGGCTTGTGCTGCATTCAGGTTTCTTGCCTCGGCTTCGGAAATAGCAAAACCATCTTCTGCTAGGTCAATCGCTGGCTGAATCAGTTTTCTAAAGGGGAGCCTGGCATATTTGAGTTCAGTAAAAATACCGGCCACCGTTCCGGGCACACCCGATGAAAGATGACCATTCTGGCTCAGCTCCAATTGGGCATCCCCCTTTTGATTTAGGTACATATTTCTTGAGGCATTGTCTGGCGCTTTTTCACGAAAATCGATTGCCAGATTTTTGCCATTAGCTAATCTTGCGACGGTAAAGCCACCCCCACCAATATTGCCCGCACCAGGATATACCACGGCCAATGCAAGCTGCATGGCAATTGCGGCATCCATGGCATTGCCTCCCTTTTTCATAATCTCAACTCCTACTTTACTAGCCAAAGGATGTGCAGATACGACTGCCCCCTTGGTACACTCCACTTTCTTTTGTGGCGAATAGGCATAAGGGTTGATATTGATCTGGGCTATTGAGAAAAATGGGAAGATAATGGCTGCAAGAAGCACAAATGCTTTGCTCGTGGTTTTTTGAATCATAATTGAAGGTAGTTTAATGCACATGATAAAATTATATTAAATGTGATTTTAAAAGGAAATAAAATCTAAAAAATATGTCAAAAAATCCAGCTCTACCCACTGAACAATCAGAAAGACCGCTCGTTTTATTTTTATCTCGGCATAAAAATGATTCGTTACTTTGCTTTACCATAAAAACGACTGGATGAAAAAACTGATTTTCCCATTTTTGTTTCTGTTCTTTGTTCTCCCGATCTTCCTATCCGCCCAAACGCCGCCTTCCTATACTTCCGCCGACCTATTCCTGAGGCTCAAAAAATTAAATGTGTTGGGCTCGGTACTCTATATTGCGGCACACCCAGATGATGAAAACTCCCGGTTGATACCTTATCTGTCAAAGGATCGTCTTTACCGGACAGGTTATTTGTCCATGACCCGTGGTGATGGTGGCCAAAACCTGATTGGGGATGAACAGGGCATTGAATTGGGCTTGATTAGGACACAGGAGATGCTTGCTGCCCGAAGAGTTGATGGGGCAGAACAGTTTTTTACTCGAGCTTTTGATTTTGGGTTTACCAAATCCACGGAGGAAGCTTTGGAAACTTGGGGCAAGGAAAAAATATTGAGTGATGTAGTTTGGGTGATTAGAAAATTTGAGCCAGATGTGATTATTACCCGCTTTCCTGCCGATGCCCGTGCGGGTCATGGACACCATTCTGCTTCTTCCGTTCTGGCTCAGGAAGCGTTTGTAGCTGCGGCTGACCCCAAACGTTTCCCAGAACAATTGAAATATGGGGTGAAACCTTGGCAGGCAAAAAGAATTTTATGGAACACCTTCAATTTTGGATCGGTGAATACCACCGACAATAGTCAGTTGAAACTGGATGTGGGTGTATATAACCCAATTTTGGGGAAGAGCTATGGAGAGATTGCGGCAGAAAGCCGGACCCAACACAAAAGCCAAGGTGCGGCACTCACCAAGATGCGTGGCCAATCTTTTGAATATTTCAAATTTTTGGAAGGCTCGCCTGCACCAACTGACTTAATGGATGACGTAAATACGGGTTGGGGTCGGGTAGAAGGGGGAGCTAAGATAAAACCCTTGGTAGATAAATTGATTGCACAGTTTTCATTGAACGACCCTGACAAATCGGTTCCCGGTTTGGTGGGTTTATATCAAGAACTGCTGAAATTGAAAGAAGGTTATTGGAAAGAACAAAAGCTTAAAGAAACCCAGCAACTGATTGAAGCTTGCAGCGGGCTTTGGATGGAAGCCACTACAAGCACAGCTTATGCGGTACAGGGCGATTTGCTGAAGATCAATTTTTCGATGATCAGTAGGCTGAACCCAAAGGTAAAACTAACAGGCTTGGCTATCCAAAACCTGTTTGATACTGCATGGCAGCGGCCACTTGACTTTAATAAAAATCTCAATTTTAGCGAACTGATTCAGGTGGCACCCAATCAGCCCATCACGAACCCCTATTGGTTGGATGAAGAAATGTCGAAGGGTTCTTATAATGTGAACGATCAAAAGCTGATTGGAGATCCACAAGGCAAGCCTGCTTATGAAGCCAGCTTTCACCTGAATATCGATGGACAGGATTTTAGTTTTGTGAAACCGGTGCAATACCGGTTTACAGACCCCGTTCAGGGCGATCAGTATCAACCACTCACCGTATTGCCGCCGATCACTGCGAAAATGAGCCCCGACTTGGTGTTTTTTGGAAATGGGCAGGAAAAACCTTTTGAGGCCATCGTGAAAAAACAAACCACCAAAAACTTTGAGCCCAAAATTTCATTGGTAAATACAGATGGTCTTTTGATTAAAGAAGCCAACCAGCCGGCAAACGGTCTGTACGATTATATGGCAAAGCCTACTGACAATAAGCAAAAAGTTTTCTATTCAAATCTGGAGTCGGAGCAGAATGGAAAGCGGATGCCAGTGCAGGAACTAAGAACTATTTCCTACGAACATATTCCGCGGATTGATTATTTCCAAGAGGCAAGAATAAAATTTGTGATTTCCGATATGAAAATTGCAGGGAAAAAAATTGGTTATATCGAAGGTGCTGGTGATAAATTGATACCTGCTTTACAGCAAATGGGCTATGAGGTTACTGCATTGAAAGAAAAGGATATTTTGATGGGAAGCCTTTCGCAGTTCGATGCCATTATTACGGGGGTGCGCGCCTATGATGTGCATCCTTGGCTTACCGATAAATATGAGGTACTGATGGATTATATCAATAACGGGGGCAACCTGATTGTACAGTATAACCGAAACAATATGCATTATGGTACGAAAATAAAAATGGGACCCTATCCATTTACCATTAGCAATACCCGGGTTACTGACGAAAATGCGAAAGTCGATTTTTTGAAACCATCCCATCCGGTACTCAATTTCCCCAACAAAATATCAGAAAAGGATTTTGATGGATGGGTGCAAGAGCGGGGTATTTATTTTGCCAATGAACTGGATCCTAAATATGAAACGGTTTTGTCCATGCATGATGCAGGGGAACCAGCACGGGATAATAGTTTGATTATGGCAGATTACGGTAGGGGAAAATTTGTATATACCGGATTGGTGTTCTTTAGGGAGTTGCCTGCTGGCGTGCCAGGGGCATATCGTTTGCTTGCCAATATCATTGCTTTAAATAAAAAATAAAGTATTGTACTACTTAAAAATTGTTTTGCAGATTTTGGACCCATCAAGGAACCACTGTTGTTCACCCAAAATAATCAATAAAAAATAATGAAAGATAGAAGGGAGGTTGCGGTTATTGTTTCAATTGTGATTGGCCTGGTGTTGGGAGAGATTATTAAAAAAACGACGATTGGTTTAGTGCTAGGGCTTTTCTTTGCCCTGATTTCCCTTTCGTTTATCACTACAAAAAAATCGAAAGATAGGAGGCGGCCTTGAAGTGTTGTGCTGGATTACTCCGCAGTTAAGAAATAAATGATTTTAGATTGAACCTGCAGCTATAAACATGAAAGATTTTCAAAACGATAAACCTCCTCTGTTCAAAAGCTGGGCCAATTGGTATGCATTGGTCATTGTGTTTTTGTTGCTGCTGATCATTTTCTTTTATTTTTTCACTAAACATTTTTCATGAGCAGTCCAGATTGGATAGTGCTGATTGTAACACTGGTAGGTATTATTGCCTATGGCATGCGGAAGGGCAGTGTCAACAAAAATCTGGATGGCTATTTCCTTTCCGATCGTTCTGTGCCTTGGTACATGGTATTGTTGAGCATCATGGGTACACAAGCTAGTGCGGTTACTTTTTTATCAGCACCGGGTCAAGCATATACTGATGGGATGCGCTTTGTGCAATATTATTTCGGTTTGCCTTTGGCGATGGTGGTGCTTTGCATCACGTTCGTGCCTGTTTTCCGAAGACTAAAAATTTATACGGCCTATGAATTTTTGGAAAAAAGATTTGACCTAAAAACGCGTACACTCACTTCATTTTTGTTTTTGTTGCAACGCGGCTTGTCAACGGGCATCAGCATTTCTGCGCCGGCTATTATTTTATCTTCTTTATTGGGTTGGGATATTTTTTGGACAAATATTTTTATGGGAGGCTTGTTGATTGTCTATACAGTCACAGGAGGTGCCAAGGCCGTGGCCTATACCCAACAATTACAACTCATCATCATTTTTGCTGGGATGATTATTGCAGGGTATATGGTTGTGCATCTAATGCCTGCCAATGTTGATTTTTTTGATGCGCTTCATGTCGGTGGAAAAGCTGGCAAGCTCAACGTGATCACCACTGGTATGGATAAAAATGGGTTTAACTGGAACGACCGTTATAATATGTGGAGTGGGGTGATTGGCGGTTTTTTTCTGGCGCTTTCCTATTTCGGTACCGACCAATCGCAGGTAGGGCGATACCTGACTGCCCGATCGGATAGCGAGAGCAAATTGGGTCTATTAATGAACGGCTTGGTAAAAGTGCCCATGCAGTTTTTGATCTTGTTGGTCGGGGTACTTGTTTTTGCCTTCTATCAATTTGTGCATGAGCCTATTTTTTTTAATCAAAGCCAATTGGTCTTGTTGGAACATTCCAAGTATAAAGACTCATTGGTCAGTTTAAAAAATGCCTATGAAGCCGACCAACAAAAAAAAGTGGATTTGATGGGAGTGCTAGCCAAAAGTAAATTGCAAGAAGGGAGCAGTCGATATACTGAGATGCAATCCGTACTCCAATCCATCGAACAAAAAAAGGAATATTATCGAGGCACCATCAAAAGATGGCTGAATGATAATCAAGTAAGGGGAGACTCAAACGATACCAACTATATTTTTATCCGTTTTGTAGTGGATTATTTGCCCAAGGGATTAGTTGGGCTACTCATTGCCGTAATTTTTTTGGCGGCCTGGGGGTCGATTGCGGCTGCACTCAATTCGTTGGCATCTTCAACCATTGTAGATTTTCATAAGCGTTTTTCGAAAAATGATTTAACGGAAGAAAGGGAGTATAAACTTTCGCAACGGTATACTTTGCTATGGGGGATTTTTTGCGTGGTGGTGGCGCAGCTTGCGTATAATATCGGGAATAGCCTGATAGAAGCGGTAAATGTATTGGGTTCTTTGTTCTATGGGGTGATTTTGGGGATTTTCCTGGTGGCTTTTTATATGAAAAAAATTGGAGGCACGGTTGTTTTTATCAGCGCATTGCTGGTGGAAAGCTTGGTAATCACCATCCATATTCTAAATCAAAAAGGGATTGTAAACTTGAGTTTTTTATGGCTGAATGTGGTAGGTGCTCTTGGGGTTATATTGTTGAGTGCAACACTCGCAATCTTTCTTAAACCTGGGTTGAATAAAAAAAGCGGGCAGTATTAATTTGCCCGCTCGTATTTTTAAAGGGTCTTTAATTTGATAGTACTTCTTCTTTTTCGTTGTGATAATGCTTCTTGCTGCTTTCGATGAGTCTTAATATTTTTTGTCTTACATCATCCTTCAATCCATCAACTTCTTTTCCAAAAATATCTTCCAACTCATTTAACTCAGCATTTGCACTACCCCTGATACTGCGTAGTTTTTTTCTAAGTTTATCGGCAGAGTCAGCAATTTTTTGTCTGGTTTCAGTTCCTTTTGCAGGGGCTAAAAGCATTCCAACTGCTACCCCTGCCAATGCGACCGTGAGGCTTCCTAAGAGTATTTTTTGTGTGCTCATAAAATATATTTTAAGGAGTTAAGAATATATTCTGTTGCCCAATAACCCTGCCAGAAACAGCAATGTGATTTACAAAAATGTTAAAAGGATAGGCCCTTTTGGGTTTACTGAAACAGAGTAATCCGTGCGCTAAAGCAAATGTATTGTGAGGTCTCGTGCACAAGGGCATCTGGTCACAAGCTTTCCATTTGGTATATTAGCTGTTATTTTGTGGTTTTTGATGTGACGGAAGAATATATGTTGCGACACCCAACAATATAATGGGGGTCATTGCATCAACGGCTAACCACTCTTCTAATATATAATGTCCCACCTCAAATGATACAAAGTAAAAAACCCAAGCTACTATAAAAATGCGTCTATATTTTGTAAATTTTAAGCCCGTCCTAATAGCTATTTCTATAAAGGGTATCACGGTTAGGTAAATGTTATAGATGGTTGCAGGCAATTGTATTCTTAGATTCTCTTTTGCGAATTGGGCTAGAAAATAATCATGGAATCCCCATGGCTACAAAACTTGCTAATACCAGCCACAAGTAAAGTTGCCACCATAAAAAATCGTAATAGCAGTTCTGCGTTCTTTAATATTTTTAAGTCAATAAAATTCTTCATTCTTTGTTTTTTAAGGTGTAAATTATTCATTCTCCGAGTGACGTGGTTATATAGCGAAGCCTCGTAGGTATTCGTATTTGTGCCAAAGCTGACTAAGCAGTTTGCATTTTCAAAATTTTAGGACTATAAGTTGGTTGATAACAGTAGCGGTGTTTCTAGTAAGTTTTTAAAATCAGACTATTTTCATGCAACTGTAATTTGTTTTTCCAAATAAACATCTTGAATGGCATTCAATAATTCAATACCCTCCTTCAATGGTTTTTGAAAAGATTTGCGGCCCGAGATCATACCCATGCCGCCTGCACGTTTGTTGATGATCGCTGTACGAACCGCTTCCCTCAAATCGGTATCGCCTTCGGAAGCCCCGCCAGAATTGATTAGCCCAGCCCTGCCCATATAACAGTTCACTACTTGATATCTGCATAGATCGATTGGATGATTGGAGCTCAGTTTGGTATAAATACGCTCATCCAATTTTCCATAACTGGAACTGCCCGTGTTCAAGGCCTTATATCCTCCATTGGTTTCAGGCAGTTTTTGTTTAATGATATCTGCTTGAATAGTTACGCCTAGGTGGTTTGCTTGCCCCGTAAGGTCTGCGGACATATGATAGTCCACTCCATCTTTTTTAAACGCATTGTTGCGCAAATAACACCAAAGTATCGTTGCCATTCCCAATTGATGTGCTTCCTCAAATGCTTTAGCCACTTCAACGATTTGCCTATCCGATTCCTCGGAACCAAAATAAATAGTGGCACCAACAGCAGCCGCTCCCATATTCCATGCATCTTTCACCGATCCATACATCACTTGGTCCGCTTTGTTGGGGTAGGTCAACAATTCATTATGATTGATCTTTACCACAAAGGGAATCTTGTGTGCATATTTTCTAGAGACCATTGCCAGCACACCAAAACTGGAAGCCACCGCATTGCAGCCTCCCTCGATAGCCAGCTTCACAATACTTTCGGGATCAAAATAAGTGGGATTGGCGGCAAAGGATGCACCTGCGCTATGTTCAATACCCTGATCAACGGGTAGTATGGAGAGGTAGCCCGAGCCTCCCAGTCTTCCGTGGGAAAAAATCGACTGCAGGTTTCGGAGCGTTTGGTTGCTTCGATTGGACAAAGAAAAAACATTGTCTACAAAATCGGGAGATGGTAAATGCAATTGGTCCTTGGAAACAGTAGCACAAATGTGGGTGAATAAATTTTCATCCTCTTTTCCAATCAGTGAAATGATTTGATTGTAGGTCATAGTATAAATGGTTGTTAGTAAAATTAAGGATTAACGTGTTGTGCTATTAGCTTATCAAAAAAATAGGCATTGATTAAGGCGTTT
>JAFDYF010000061.1 GCA_018267575.1 Bacteroidota bacterium | reverse complement strand
CGGGACGTTTTCCAAATGCCGCCACAACATGCCAAGCCCTGGCCGTTGTGCGTCATGGCAGGAGACTCCCTGCCAGACACAACAACAATCTTTAATCCTTCCAAGTGATTGCTTTGACAGCCCACATTTGCGCAGATTGAGCTTCTGTAATTCCAACTGAACACATGCGTTTTACTTCACCACTTGTTGTTGAATTACGTAAGTCATTTAATTGGTCAATAGCATCTGCAAAAGTTTGCTTCGCTTTACCAACTGCATCATCCCCAGAAGGATTGAACGTTAAGCCTACTGCTTTTTGTCCAAAGGTTAATTCTGACATAGCACAAACGGTTTTACCAGAGCCGTTATGGTTTTAGATTTATTAAATTACCGCAGTAATCATTTTCACTATTATTGTCAAATCCGAGATAAGGTTTTGCGGCTTCAAATGGAACTACTTGATATGGTTTTAAGTCTTGTATATAGACCCAATTACCTCCAAGTTTTTCATTTAAGTCTTTCATTAAACCTCTAATTTCTTCCCGTAATCCAATTTGGCAAACCACTCTTTCTTTTGTCTTGTGATTTGCAAGAATTATTGTTTTCATTTTATAAGTTTTGTTTGTAAAGCCACGACCGCACAACATGGGGCTTGGCAAAAAATGGGCTGACGTACAAAACTCATCAGCACCTACAATTCAGCTTCATCTATTGGCTGGGCGGAAGTGTTTCAAATTCCCATTCTTCGCCAAGCCCTTTTACGTTGTAGGCAATCCAAAAATGACACATCGTTTTACCATTATAGAAAGAATTATTTCAATAACCTTACTTTTAATCGGGGCAATTGAGTTATATATATTAGTGACAGACATTTCTACGTTCATAGAAATAGGGATTAGGTATAAGAAGTTTCAGACAGAGACAATTCCAGTATTTTCCATTATTAAGCATTATCATTTGACAGCTCTTTTGTCAGTTTCAACAATAATTGCTGGTTTGATTTTATTGATCAGTAAAAAGAGTGGTTGGACTATTACTGTAATTGTTTTACTGACGAATTGCTTTTTCGTTTTTATTCCTTACGGTGGACGACACACTGGTTTTGATAGTAACAATGAAGAATATTTTGTAAAAGCATTGTGGAGCCTATTTTTTTTAAGCTTACTTTTTATTATGCTACTTAAACCAATAAGACAAAAATATTCACCGACTTATAAGAAATATTTGACAGCTATAGCAATAACAGCACTTTTGTTAATTGACAGAGCTTTTATCTAAGTTCAATACAAAGCCCAATGACTGCCTACAACATGGGGCTTGGCGTTATGTCGGCGGACGGAACAAATAACCCAACTTTATCTATCCAGCATCATCGGTCTCGGGGGACGGATAGGCCCAAGCAATAGAATATATTTTCAACTTTTG
>JAFDYF010000060.1 GCA_018267575.1 Bacteroidota bacterium | reverse complement strand
ATTGAATATTATATTTTCCAGTTGAAGGGTTCGATCTCAATAAAATAATCAGCAATGCCCAAAGGTTCATGGCTTATGATATTATTAAAAGATTGCAAAAAATCGGGCGAGAGGATATTTTAGATCGATTAAGCGCAGGGCTCACGGCAAGAGAGATTGGCAAAGGACAGAAACATCGGGTATTTGAAGAGTCATTTGATGCCAAAGCGATCTATTCGGAAAATTTTCTGACACAGAAAATAGGTTATATCCATCATAACCCTGTTTCAGGGAAATGGAATCTTGCGAATGATTATTCAAAGTATGAGCGCAGCAGTGCTTCTTTTTATGAGGATAGGGAGGCAAAGCATTTTGTTCCCAAGCACTATAAGGTGTATATATTTATTGCGCGGGGTTGGCTGCGCCAGACCCCGCGGGGACGGAGGAATGGAAAAACAAAACATACTACTCCCGAGTACTACAAAAATATGTAGGGGTGGTTACTCGAGGCCGGCTGCGTCAGACCTACTGTGACTACAATTGTTTTTTTCACCAGTTAAAAATAGGTTTGCCCAAAAATTTACTATTTTCAGCCTCATTTACTCCTATGCACAAAATAAATGCGGCGATTTTTATTGCCCACATCGTAGGCTGCCTGATTTTCCTGAGTGCCCCCTTGCTTTTTATTAGTAAGTGGTCCAATGGTCAGGATATTTTTGAGCTATTGTTCTCGACGGGCTATCTGGTTTTTTGTGTCACCTTCCTTACCGTTTTTTACCTGAATGCCTATCTGCTGGTGCCTTTTTTTTATTTGAAAAAAAAGTTTCTGGTTTATTCCTCCATCGTGCTGTTGCTACTTTTGGTGGTTTTTATGATCAAGCCATTCGATCGCTTGGCCAAGGGCTTGCAAATGCCTTCGGGAATGGGCTATCACGATACACCCAAAACTACAGAGGGCAATGGACAAATCTTACCGCTCCCTAAAGATCCGAATCTGCAGGGAGGGCCTGGCTCCATCGACCCCATTAGTATTTTCTTTTTTCTTTTAGCTATCGCCTTGGGGCTTTCCATCAGAACGACCAGTCAGTTGATTGCTACGGAACAAAGGGCTGCCAATGCCGAAACAGAAAAGGCCAATGCGGAACTTTCTTTCCTGAAAGCGCAGATCAACCCACATTTTTTGTTCAACTCACTCAACAGTATCTATGCACTGGCCATTCGAAAAGATGATCAGACGGCCAATGCGGTCGTATTGCTTTCGGACCTGATGCGCTATATTATCAAGGATGCCAATGATGATTTTGTGCCATTGCAAAAAGAAATTGACTATATTAGTAATTATATCGAGCTGCAGAAATCTCGCTTGGGCGATACCGTTATTATCGACCACCAATATAAAGGCGATATGGAAGGCCTCCAGATTGTGCCACTGATCCTGTCTTCTTTTATTGAAAACGCCTTTAAATATGGGGTAAACCCTGATAAAAATTCAAAAATAGAATTGATGGTGGCGGTTATGGAAGGGCAGATCCGTCTATACGTATTCAATAGAAAAACAAATAGCGTTCGACATGAAAGTGGGATTGGGCTGAAAAACACCAAAAAGCGTTTGGAAATGATTTATCCCCAGAAGCATGAGTTGGTGATCAAGGATGAAAGGGATAGTTTTACAGTACATTTATTAATCAATCTAAAATGATTCGGGCAATTGCATTAGACGATGAGCCACCTGCCTTGCAGGTTCTCGAAACATTCTGCAGCCAGGTCAATTATATTGACTTGAAAAGATGCTTCACGAAAACGGATGAGGCCTTCGATTATCTTGACAAAAACGAGGTGGACCTGTTATTGTTGGATATTCATATGCCAGCCCTTTCTGGTATCGATTTTTATAAAAGAACTGGGCAGAAGCCCATGGTTATTTTTACCACGGCCTATTCTGAATATGCAGTGGAAGGTTTTAATCTCAACGCGATTGATTATCTATTGAAGCCGTTTACCCAAAAACGTTTTTTGCAGGCCGTTGAAAAAGCAAAGGAGCATTATATGACCTTGCACCCTGCCGCTAAAATGGAGCAACCCTATATCCTGATCCGGGCAGACTATAGCCTAATCAAAGTAATGATCGATGATATCCTTTTTGTGGAGAGCCTAGACGATTATGTACGCATCCACTTGGTGGAACAAAAACCATTATTGGCGCGGCTCACATTGAAAGCGTTGTTAGAGAAATTGTCTCCTGAGCTTTTTATCCGTGTGCATCGCTCTTTTATTGTATCCATTCACCATATCGAAAAAGTGCGCAACAAGATGATCCTGATTGCAGGTACAGAGATTCCATTGAGCAGTAGCTATGAAGATTTCTTCTTCGAGCGTTTCAATAAGTGATTGCAATAACTGTCTCCCAATGCTGAATACGATCTGTTATCACGCTCCTGAATATTCAAAGTTCCAAATTCATTAGTCTTTAACTAACACGGTCTTTCACCTCAATAAAAGGACTGCTCGCCGCCATTTGCATTTTCTTCACATGGTTTGCCATCATATTTGCATCAAACAAAGCAATCCTTATTTTTTAATCACTCAACCATCTACATCCGACAAAATTCTACACTACCTATTTATTGATTAAACTAAAAACAAGTGTCATGAATTTTACCGGATCCTTAGCCCTTGCTTTGCTATTGGTTTTTAGCAGCTATCATATCCAAGCACAATTTGTTCCCTCAAAATATGAAGTGGGCATCAATGTGGGTACGCTGGTTTATCAGGGCGATTTGTCGGCCAGTGCCTTGGGCTATACCCGCGCATTGCAGCCGGCTGTTCAAATTTGGGGAAGCCGATCATTCGATGACTATATTTCTCTTCGTGCAAGCCTGCTTCGTGGGGCAATCCATGCCGATGAGTCCACTTATACAAGCCCGTTATGGCGCAGTCACCGCGGTTTTAATTTTAGTTCCTCCGTTACCGAATTTTCGGTGATGCTGCAATGGGACCTGTTGGGGAAAACCTATCGGGAAGGCATGCGTAGATTGTCGCCCTATTTTTTTGCAGGTGCTGGCTTTAGCGTTTTGAATGTAAAAAGGAACTGGAGCAAATTTGATCTTGTTTATTTCGGTGCCAAATCTTCCGCTGCAGTTGGCCTTGGTATCGATACTTTGCATAAAACCCCTTCCATCGTTCCGGTTATTCCATTGGGAGCCGGATTGCGCTATATGGTCAGCAACCATATTTATGTGAATCTGGAAGGTACTTACCGGCTCACTACATCAGATTATATTGATGGTTTCAAATATGCGGGCAATCCCAACCGCAACGATCATTATTATGGACTTTCATTGGGGGCGAGCTACCGCTTTGGCAATAATAAATCAGCCTGTCCAAAAGTGCCTCTTTAGTCGGCAAGCGTGTTTATCAATGTTTGATGAAAATGTTGGCGGTTAAATATTTCTTTGCACTAAGATTTGGGATATTAACTTTGCGGCAATCGATAAAGAAATAACATGACTCGCAAACCCTTTTTCCCCATTTTGCTTGCTTTTTTTGTGATCGCTTTTTTGCTGATCATTATTATGTTTGCGTTTCACCTCAAGGAGTCTGTCTTTCAGGCTATGTTTTGGGGCAATCTGGTTTTGTATGTTGCCACTTCGCTATCATTTCGGTTCAATCAAAAGGGGATTGGCAATCAAAACATTCAAGCCTTCCTGCGCATGGTTTATAGTGGCATGTTCCTGAAAATGGGCATCTGCTTAGCAGCAGTCATGGCTTATGCGCTACTCTTTAAGCCCATCAGTGTGGCTGCCATCCTTGTTTTTTTTCTATTGTATTTTGTATATACCATTATCGAAGTGCGTATCCTGATGCGCCAGAACAAGGGAAATAAAGATGCCTAAGACCGAAGCACCATTGAACTACCTGCAGCAGTTTATCCCCGAAGGCTCATCGGAGCTGGTGATGAACTATCTACACCAATATAAAGTACACCTGACCGTTACCCGCGAAAGGAAAACCGTGTTGGGCGATTACCGAAATGCAGTGGATGGCAAAAACCACCGCATCAGTGTGAATGGGAATTTGAATAAATACGCTTTTCTCATTACCCTCATCCACGAACTGGCGCACTTGGTTACCTTTATGCATTTTGGCAACCGGGTAAAATCACATGGTAAGGAATGGAAGCAGATTTACGCAAGCATGCTCATGGATTTTTTACATCTAGAAATCTTTCCAGAAGATATCAAAGCCGCTTTTAGGAAAACGATACACGACCTCCCTGCCAGTAGCTGTGCTGACGATGGGCTCACCAGGGTTTTGATGAAATACGATCGTAAAGAAGATGGCTTACTGTTGGTGGAGCAGGTGGTAGAAGGAGCTTTTTTTCAGACGGGGGATAAAAGAATTTTCCGGAAGGGGAAAAAATTGCGCAAGCGTTTTGAATGCTTGGAAATCGCTACCAGAAAAACCTATCTGTTTAGCCCTATTTATGAAGTGAAAGCGGTGGACGGGTTTGTGAAGGGGTAGGGTGTGAGGTGTAAGGTATAAGGAGAAAGGTGTGAGGTATAAGGAGAAAGGTGTAAGGTAGATGGTATAAGGCTTTTGTACAAGGGTGGCTTGGCGAGGCCGACCCCGATAAAGCTATCCACGGTTCTCAATCCAACTCTTTTAGCATCCAAACATCACAACCAAAATGGCCGGTATTCCCAATAGGTCCATCAATATAGCGGAACCCGAATTTTTCATAAATGCCCAAGGCTTTTTTCAGTTCGGGCATGGATTCAATATAAACATACTTGAAGCCTTTTGCTTTGGCAAACTCGATACACTGTTCGATCAGCTTTTTGCCCAATCCCAATCCTCTTGCAGTACTTTTTAGGTACATTTTTACCAGTTCGCAGGTGTCTGCTGTCAGCCCATCGGAAGTGTAGATGCCTGCGCCGCCCACAATCTGGTTGTCGATGATGGCAACATGGTAGATGCATTTTTCACGCTGGAACAGCTCGAATAAATGATCGGTGGTTTTGTCATAATAAACCGTACCCGGTTTATTGGCTCCAAATTCGGCCAGTGAAGCCCTGACGATTGTAGCTAATTCCTGGTTATCGGTAGGTAAAATTTCCCTGATGGCTACATTTTTCATGCAGCGAAGTTATTCGTTAAAAGATTTTTACGGAAATTTTGTAATTTATGCCTAACTGATTACAGCCATGAGGCTATACAGCAGAACAAGGGATAGAAAGAGTAGGCCAAGAAAGGGGAGATGTGCATTTTTCATAAAGCTCGGTATATTGGATATGGAATGAGATTTTTACCAAAACGTTTTGGTAGCTGAAATATTTTAAAACAGGAATAAAAAATTATCCAAATTGAACGGTCTGGCTAATCAAAGCCAATCGATTAGATTTGTACAATAAAGCAGAAAACGATGGCGATCCACCGAAGGTTCAGTTCTCGACTAAAAATCAACAATGATACAGGGTTTGGCAGTAGTACCAGCAGTGTAGGGGGCAGATTTATAAACAAGGATGGTAGTTTTAACCTGAAAAAAGATGGGCTACCCCCATGGCAGCGTTTCAGTATGTTCCACAGTATGCTGAACATCAAAAGATGGAAGTTTATCCTTATTGTCATCATTTTTTATCTTTCGGTCAATATCTTTTTTAGTGGATTGTATTTTTTGATTGGCCCTAGCGAATTTCAGGGCTTGATTGCCCAAACGCGTTGGGAAAAACTCAAAGAGCTGTTTTATTTCAGTGCGGAAACCTTTACCACTGTTGGCTATGGGCGGGTAAACCCAGTTGGTGATATGGCCAATTTGGTGGCTTCGATGGAAGCGATTGCTGGTTTTCTTTCCTTGGCCATATTTACTGGCTTGATGTATGGGCGGTTTTCAAAACCAGCTTCTTACCTTATGTTCAGTGAGCATGCGCTCATTAGTCCTTATCAGGGCAAGTTGGCACTTATGTTCCGCTTTGTATCGTATAAAGACAATCATCTGCTCACGGATGTGGAGGTGCGGTTGACCTTGGGTATGCAGGTGACAGAGGGAAACAAAACGGAATACAAGTTTTACGCGTTGGATCTGGAGCGTCAAAGGGTAGATAGTTTGCCAATGAACTTTACCGTTGTGCATCCGTTGGATGAACAAAGTCCCCTTTACGGGTTTACCGAAGATGATTTTAAGGTGGCGGATGCGGAACTGTATGTGTTGGTGAGGGCTTTTGATGATGTGTACTCAAATATTGTGCTCCAGCGCACTTCCTATACATTTGAAGAAATCAGGTTCAATGCAAAATTTGTTCCGATGTACCGTGAAAGTGAAGACAAAAACACCACGATTGTTGAGTTGGATAAGTTGAATGATTACATACAAGTGCCGCTGCCTGTAAGCGTTTAAAATGTAAAACGCCCCATTCTGAAAACTGTTTTTTTTGATATCAATCTATATCTTGGTAGGTATTTTCTTTATGCTGGTTGAAAGCGGCTTTTCTTGATTTCAAAATATGTATGAATAATCCTACTCATATTTCTATGCAGTATGAAGGCATCGGACAAAGAACGGTGATCCTGAACCGGGTTTAAATCAAGATTTATCCGGGTGGCACCTGCTGGTCACCCAAGGGCATTGGATTACGTCCAATGAATATTGGCTCAGGCATGGCAATCATTTTTTGGATATGATGGCAGGCTTCTTCTATCTTACCTGGGTCTCCGTGTCTTTTTTGTTTTCGTTTTATCTTTTCGTTAAGAACCGTAGACAGTTATTTTATTTTTCAGTTAGTTTCTTATTATTGAACCTGATTGGGTTTATTATCTATTATGCCTATCCGGCAGCGCCACCTTGGTATGTACGCCAGCAAGGGTTTCATTTTTTCCCTGCCACCACTAGCAGTAGCACAGGGTTTTCTAAATTCGCTCATTATTTTAAGATGGGCATCTTCAAATCCATTTATGCCCAAAGCTCCAATGTGTTTGCCGCCATGCCCTCGCTTCATTCGGCATCCCCCATGGTTGTGTTATATTTTGGTTTAAAAAATAAATTGGGGCTAATCAACGTTTTGTTTGCTTTGATTATGGGGGGCTTTTGGTTTTCGGCAATATATAAGGGCCATCATTATATTTTGGATGTTTTGGTAGGTATTGCTTGTGCAGTGTTGGGGATTTTTTTGTTCAACTATATTTTATTGAGGAGTGAAAGGGTGCGGCGCCTGATAGGGAAAATGATTAGCGCAACAACCTGAACCAACTGTTTTTTCAGAAACTAGATTAACTTTGATGAATGGCTGAAGATTTGTCAATCATATCAGGAACCAAGGCGGAGCAGTATCAATCACTCATACCACAGATTAAAGCATTGGTCGAAGGCGAAACAGATTTGATTGCCAACCTGGCCAATGTAGTGGGTGCTTTGAAAGAACAGTTCGATTGGTTTTGGGTGGGATTTTATATTGTTAAACAAGCTGAGCTGGTATTAGGACCTTTTCAAGGACCAGTGGCCTGTACCCGAATAAAAAAAGGAAGGGGTGTTTGTGGTGCGAGTTGGGAGCAGGCTGCCACATTGATTGTTCCGAATGTGGAAGCATTTCCGGGACATATTGCATGTAATAGCTTATCAAAATCGGAGATTGTGGTGCCCGTGATCAGAAATGGGGAGGTTGTGGCGGTATTGGATGTGGATAGCGATCAACTGGATAGTTTTGACGATACGGATAAAACATTTTTGGAGACCATTGTGTCATTCATTTTATTTCAATAATCATTTTCGGAAAATCAATAACCATGAAAAAGCCAGTTCTGTTTTTTGTTTTAATGCTGATTGCTTGTACGGGCTTGCGTAGCCAACAAGTTAAAATTGCTGACCTAGTTGGTACTTGGGATCAGAATATCAAAAAATATGCAGCTACCATTATTTTTGTGGATAAGGAAAAAGTACGTTTTTCCTATAAAGGACGGACTGGCACTTCCAAAGATTATTATTACCTGTTGGATGCCAGTCATAAACCAGCATTGTTGATTGTGGATTTTAAACCCGACCATCGCAAACACCGCAACGAATACCTGATTGAACTGTTGGATAAGAATACGATGAAATTGCAGGTACTTCATAAACATGATAGCCGTACCCATTTTGATGAGGAGCATCCGGGGAATATCGTTACGCTTATCCGCCGTTAAGAATAGAAAAATGAAGGATTAGCTAAAAAGCTTATGATAAATAAAAACCCCGGCATCATAGTGAATGTGCCGGGGTTCTTTTTTGGAATTATTTATTTCTTATTGAAATCCCCTGCATAGATGAATGTGATTTTATCAAGGCTAATATATTTTCTTAGCGCTGCATTTACCTGATCCAATGTTAATTTTTTAGCTGCCTTTTCATAGTCAGTATAAAATTCCAAATCCTTGCTCTGGCTCATGTAAGAAGCTAGTCGGGATGATAGATATTGATCGAAGCCAAGCTCAGTTTTCCTCTGCTGTAACCAGCTAGCCAAAGCTTTTTTAAATTCTTCTTCTTTAAAACCATTTTGTAGGGCATTGCTGATCACATCCCGCACGGCACTGTCCAGTTTGTTTTTATAGATGGGGTTAAAAATAGCATAGACCCCCCATGTGGATGCAGGATATTTATAGTTGAAAGACAGATAAGAGCCCGCGCCATAGCTCATCCCTTCTGCTTCGCGTAGTCGTTGGGGTATGCGAGAGGAAAGGAAGGCACCGCCACCAAGCATCTCATTTGCCATGTCCAATGCAATAAAATCAGGGTCGCTTTGCTTTAATGGTACATTGATAGCACCAAAACATACGGCATTTGTTTTGTCTTTGATGTTGATGGTTTCCAAACTGCCTTTCACATCAAAATATTTTTCCTCCAATTCAGCATAGGGCTGCTTGCTGTTGAAGCTGCTGAAATTTTTGTCCAGAAAAGATTTGATTGATGGTTCATCGATATTGCCAACAAAAGCAGCATAACCATTATTGGTTCCATAAAAATCCTGATAGAATTTCTTCACCTCTTCCAAGTTGGCATTTTTTAGGTCATTGAGTGATTCCTCCACATCCTCTGGATATAGTGGATGTCCCTTGGGGTAGAGCGATATTTTTTTGCTGAGCACATTGGAGGCCACGTACTGAGGATCGCTGCGGTTGGCCTCGTATTCCCCCTTCATGTCCAGCAACATTTTGTCGAACTCATTCTTATCGAAAGAAGGGTGGAGCAGTATATCGGCCAAAAGGTCAAGCGCGGCATTGATATTTTCTTTGTCACTGCTCAGTAGCACACTCACCGAATTGGAACCACCGTAAATATCGATGCTGGTTTTTATTTTATCCAAAAGGTCATTGATTTCTTTCTTGCTTTTGGTGGCAGTGCCATTTTTCAGCATGCGGGCGGTCAGGTTTGGGATAATGTTCTTACCGGTTAGACTTTTTTCATCACCCGTTTTTAAAATGATATTGGCAAATACTTTATCGCCCTTGGTCGGTTTTTTAAGTAATGCCCATTTCATGCCGTTGCCCAAGGCTCCATATTGTGTGTGCTTTTTGATGTTTTCAATACTTGCTTCAAAGCTGGCAGTCTGCGTTTCGACCGCCCTTCCTTTATAATCCTTCACCAAGGCATTGATGTCAGGCCGTTCTGGGACATCCGCTCTTTGAGGGTTTTTGTCGGGGATGAAAACACCTACTGTTCTATTGCTGGGCAAATAATATTTTTTCAATACTGACTGAACATCTTCCAATGTCAGTTTTTGCACACGGTCACGATAGATATAAAATAATCTCCAATCGCCGGCGCCAATAATTTCGGCTAGATTGATACAAAAATCAACCGTATTGTTTTGTAGGTCGGCAATCTGTTTGTTCAAAGCATTTTTTGCCCGGTCAAGGTCTTCCTGCGTGATGGTATAATTGGAGAGGTTATTGGCGGAATTTAGAAAAGCCGTTTTTGCGCTATCCAGACTTTTGTCTTTGGGCACGCTGCAACCAAAATAGGTAAAGCCCGGATCGTATAATTGAAAACTATACCCATATACTTTTGTGGCCAGTTTGGTTTCTACGAGGGCTTTATAAAAAACGCCAGATGGATCATTGGTGAGTATGTTTACAACTGCATCATTGGCCGCATAATCCTTATCGGAAAAAGCGGGTGTATGGTAAGCCATGCCGATATATGGGATATCGCCATTTCTTTTAAGTTCTACATAGCGCTCCCCGTCCTGAGTGGGCTCCACTGTATAAGCGGGCTGAATGGTCCTGCTGGGTTTTGGTATCTGCCCAAAATATTTTGCTATCCATGCCAAGGTTTTCTTCTCATCAAATTTGCCACCCACAATCAGTGTGGCATTGTCGGGCTGATAATATTTCTGATAAAAGGCTTTGAGATTTCCAATCGGTACCCGCTCAATATCGTCTTTGCTACCGATGGTAGATTTTCCATAATTATGCCATAGGTACATGGTGGATATGACCCGCTCACGAAGTATATTGTCTGGATAATTTTCGCCAGCTTCAAATTCATTGCGTACTACTGTAAATTCTTTTTGCAGGTCTTCATTTTTCATTAAGGAGTTGACCATCCTGTCAGACTCCATGTCGAGCGCCCAGATCAGGTTGCTGTCAATAGCGGGGAGTATTTCAAAATAATCGGTACGGTCGTACCAAGTAGTACCATTGGCAAAGGCGCCTTTATCGGCGATGGTTTGTTTGATGCTCGAAAATCTTTTGGTTCCTTTGAACATCATATGCTCCAATAAGTGTGCCATGCCGGTTTCCCCGTATCCTTCCTGTCTGGATCCCACATGATATACCACGTTCACGACCACATTGGTCTGAGCCGCATCGGGTACCAATAATATTTGCAGTCCATTGGGTAATCGGTATTCTTTCACCCCTTCAATAGAACGGAGGTAAGTTGGAGAAGTTGAAATTTTAGAAGCAGGTGCTTTTTGGGATAGTGCGAAGCTTGCCTGCATCATTGCAAGCAACAGCCAGATAAGGCTTTTTTGTTTCATGCGAATTAGTTTTATTAAATAAATATAAGACGCTTTCAACAAAAAATAAATGCCACTTAAATAAAAGAATAATTGAAGAATCTCTACAAACTATTCTTTTTGTATTAGGGCAAACTTAGTTGGCAACCGTCTCTTCTGCATAAGTGCTCACCGGTTCACAAGTGCATATGAGGTTTCTGTCGCCATAGGTATTGTTCACACGTGCAATCGAAGGCCAGAATTTATTGTCACGTGTATATGCCAATGGGAAAGCCGCAGACTCCCTAGTATAAGAGTGCGTCCACTCGTTAGCGCAAATCATGTGTTGGGTATGAGGTGCATTTTTCAAAGGATTATCCGCTTTATCCAATTTGCCCTCTTCAATTGCTTTTATTTCATGATAAATGGCAATCAGTGCATCACAAAAACGGTCGAGCTCGGCTTTATCCTCGCTTTCAGTTGGCTCGATCATAATAGTGCCGGGCACGGGGAAGCTTAGGGTAGGGGCATGAAACCCATAATCCATCAGTCTTTTAGCCACATCCTCTGCTTCAACGGCCGCACTGATTTTGAAAGGACGAAGGTCCACGATAAATTCATGTGCACAGGTATTATTGCTGCCGCTGTACAGGATCTTATAATATTTTTCCAAACGGGCTTTCATATAATTTGCATTCAGTATCGCATATTTGGTGGAATCCGTTAAGCCATCAGGCCCCAACATTTTGATATACGCATAGCTGATGAGCAGGATGCTGGCTGATCCATACGGTGCGGCGCTTACTGCATGTGATGACTGCTGACCATTAGCTGTTGATTTTGTACTAAAGGAAATATGCCCGGGAAGGAATGGTTTCAGTTTCTCAGTTACACAGATAGGTCCTACACCAGGGCCACCACCACCATGCGGGATGGCAAATGTTTTGTGCAGGTTCAGATGGCAAACATCCGCACCGATAATGCCCGGACTGGTGAGCCCTACCTGTGCATTCATATTGGCGCCATCCATATACACAAGACCTCCATTTTGATGGATGGTTTCGCAGATATCTTTAATGCTTTCTTCAAAAACCCCGTGGGTAGATGGATACGTGACCATCAAGCCAGCCAATGAGTCTTTATATTGAATCGCTTTGGCTTTTAAGTCAGCCACATCAATATGCCCATCCTCATCACTTTTTACAACAACCACTTTCATGCCTGCCATCACAGCACTGGCAGGGTTGGTGCCATGGGCAGAGATGGGTATAAGGATAATATCACGATGATGGCTATTCGTACTTTCATGGTAGGCGCGGATGGTCAACAAACCGGCATATTCGCCCTGAGCACCACTATTGGGTTGTAAGGAAGTTGCTGCAAACCCCGTGATCTTGCTCAACCATTCTTCTAGTTCGGTGATGATTTGTTTATATCCTTGCCATTGGTCTTCAGGAGCGAATGGATGTATTTGGCTAAATTCAGGCCAGCTTACTGGAATCAGTTCGGTTGCGGCATTCAGTTTCATAGTACAGGACCCCAGCGAAATCATCGAGGTATTCAATGATAGGTCTTTGTTTTCGAGGCTTTTTAAATAACGCATCATCTCGCTTTCACTATGGTGCGAATTGAAAAGCGGATGTGTTAAGTAAGGGGAGGTCCTGGTTGCAAAATCAGGAATATTCGATAATGAACTCAGATTAGTATCGATTTGTATAGCAGGCAGATTGGCTGCTTGTGCGAAAATACCCAGCAATTTATTCACGTCATCAATAGAACTGGTTTCATCCAAGCTGATTGAAACAGCATTAGACCCCCTGAAATAATGTAGGTTGATCCCTTCTTTTTCGCTAAGGGTTTTGATGGTCTTGGGGTCTTTAACGTCCACCAGAATAGTATCGAAGTAATTTTGGTGAACGATCTTATAAGAATTGCTACCGATTTTTGTTAGTGCGTTAGCCAGACTCTTGCTGAGCAAGGAAACCCTTTTGGCAATATTTTTCAAACCTTCAGGTCCATGATAGACCGCATACATGGCGGCCATGTTTGCGAGCAAGGCTTGTGCGGTACAAATATTGGAAGTTGCTTTTTCCCTTTTGATATGTTGTTCGCGGGTTTGCAGGGCCATTCGCAGTGCACGGTTGTTTTGTGCGTCAATGCTAATGCCAATAATACGACCGGGTATCGATCTTTTAAACCCATCTGTAGCTGCAAAAAAAGCCGCATGTGGTCCACCAAAGCCCATGGGCACGCCAAAGCGTTGTGCGGAACCAATCGCTACATCTGCACCCAGTTCCCCGGGAGGGGTCAAAAGTGTAAGCGCCAACAGGTCTGTAGCCATCACCACAAAACCTTTGGCTGCATGTATTTTTTTGATGAAATCACGATGGTCATCAATGCGACCTTCGTTGTTTGGGTATTGTACAATCGCCCCAAAAAAGCTTTCATCAATTGATGCTTGAGGGTAGTTCCCGAAAACCAGTTCAATCCCAATGGGTGCTGAGCGGGTCCGCAACAAATCTTTCGTTTGTGCATATACGTTATTATCAACAAAAAATTTGGGCTTTTTGATGTCCCCCGGTTTATTGAGGTCGTGGAAGAACATGGTCATGGCTTCGGCTGCAGCCGTGCCTTCATCGAGCAAAGAGGCATTGGCCAAGGGCAATCCGGTAAGGTCGCTCACCATGGTCTGAAAGTTCAGCAGACTTTCCAGCCGGCCTTGCGAAATCTCTGCTTGGTAAGGTGTGTATTGGGTGTACCATCCGGGGTTTTCAAAAACATTACGCAGGATAACACTGGGGGTAATGGTATTAAAATATCCCTGTCCAATATAGCTTTTAAATACCTTGTTTTTTTGGGCTACCTGTTTCAGTTCGTTCAGGTATTGGTATTCGCTCACCGGGCCTGGGGTTGCCAAAGCGGTATGGCTTCGGATGGAAGCGGGTACTGTTTTGTTTATCAGCTCATCCAGACTGCTTGCCCCAATGGTTTTAAGCATCTGGTCTTTTTCATGTTCATTTGTCCCGATATGTCTGCTGGAAAACTCATGCTGCTGTTGTTCAAATAGGTTCATCATTAATCTTCAGTTAACAGTTAAAATTGCCGCAAAGTTACGCGGATAGGAGGATAAAATGATGGGCTAACGGAGGTGGGGGATAAACTGGGGGAAACTGTTTATAGTCCTCTTGAAATGAGGGAGTAAACGACAAAAGACAAAGACTTTCGACTTAAACTAATAAAGGGTTTGGGAAAAATATAGTCGGACCTATATATCTCGTGTTTTTTACTGCGGGTATTTAAAAGAAAAAATCACTTGACGATTAATGAGTATTCTTGCCAATTCAAGTTAATTTGCAATTTTTATTATTTATGAAAATAGATTTTCGGTCAGATACCGTTACGAAGCCCACTGCGGCCATGTTGGAAGCCATGATGCAAGCCGAGGTAGGCGATGACGTTTTTGGGGAAGACCCCAGCATTAACCTGCTTGAAAGCATGGTGGCTGAACGTTTTGGGATGCAGGCGGCAATTTACTGCCCCAGTGGTACTATGAGCAACCAGATTGCCATCCGCTGCCATACCCAGCCGGGTGATGAAGTGATTTGTGCAAGCAATGCCCATGTGTATATTTATGAAGGAGGAGGTATTGCCTCCAATTCAGGATCGCAGGTGCGAGCAATTGATGGGGACAATGGTCGCATCAACGCTAGCCAGGTTGAAACTTCTATCAATCCGGATGATGTGCATAAGGCACGAACCTCCTTGGTTTGTCTCGAAAACACATCCAACCGTGGTGGCGGGGCCTGTTATGATTTGGAAGAAATAAAAAAGATCAGAAAGGTTTGTACAGATTATAACCTGCAATTACATCTTGATGGTGCCCGTTTGTTCAACGCAATAGTGGCAAAAAAAGAAGACCCGAAACAATATGGTGCCATTTTCGATAGCATTTCCATTTGCCTAAACAAGGGATTGGGTTGTCCCATTGGCAGTGTTTTGATAGGCAACAAAGATTTTATCAAAAAAGCCAGACGCATCAGAAAGGTTTTTGGTGGGGGCATGCGGCAGGCTGGTTTTATGGCAGCGGCTGGGGTGTATGCTTTGCAAAACCATATTGACCGGTTGGCGCAGGATCATGCACATGCCAAACAGATTGAAGCTGCCTTGGCCAAAAAGGATTTTGTAGCGAGCATCCTACCTGTGGAAACGAATATTGTGATTGCGACAACAAAGGATGGTTTCCCCGCTAAACAAATTGCCGAAAAGCTATTACCCAAAGGCATTCAGGTGATGGCGATTGCAGAACAGCAACTTCGCTTTGTGCTGCATCTGGATATTTCAACAGCGATGGTGGAGGAGACCATCACCCAAATTTCAAAGCTCTAATGTCGCCATTATTTTTTGATTGGGGCTTATTGAATAAAGCCATAGTCGATTACCCGCCTTACAAATTGCTTGTCCTGTATTACCCAGGTTACTTCATAGCCACCCATATTGTCCATATTAAGCATATAAATGTAGAAGCTATGTTTGTCGGGGGATAGGTAAACGGCGCATTTTGTTTTCATGACCCCTCCCTCAAAATAGGTCAACTGTGGGTTGTAGAGGTTGGCAATGGCATTGGCGGGTATCGGCACTGTATCTTTGTCCACTATAACGGTCAGACTGTAAATACCTACCGATGGGATTTTTCCATAGTTGCCAAAATAAGGCTTGTTGTCGATTTTCACCACATGGTCGCCTTCCTTAATCATTTTGTGTTTGGTCGCAAAAAATGGTCCTGTCTTAATAATAACCTTGATTTGGTTACTGTCGAAAGTGATGAAATCATTGCCATAACTTGTTACTGGCATTTTTTTTAATTGGCCTTTGCCAATACTTTCATCAAGTCCGCCCAATGTAAAAGAGGCAAGGTCGTTGCGCATCGATTTGTTGGTTATATGCGAAAACCCTTCGTTTTTACGACGGAAATCGGTGAAGTCAAGTTCTTGTGCAAAACTGCCATAAGCTATTGAGCAAACGATTAATACTAAAAGGATACGCATATGAATAAGTTTGAAATAATTTTAAACTTACAAAAAAATATGGGACTAACCGCTCGTGCTTTGACCTATGAGGCAATAATTGGCTTTTGGGTAACATTCATCCATGGGAAAGGCGCAATAAAGTGAATGGGTTAATTGTTTATGTAAATTATCCTAGTTTAAAGTCTTATTTTATAAGAATGAAAAACACGTTCTACCTATTGCTAGTTCTTGCGATCCTTTGTTCTTGCAACAAAAGAAACGGTAACAGGCTTTCCCAGCGAACCTATCGGATGGGTTTTCAGAACTCAGCCCCCAGAATGGATTTTAATCTGGCTATACAATCACTAAAACTCTGGACAGAAAGTGCAGATGCTGCCATGATCAGTGGACAAGTACCTTGGGATTCTCTTCTTAAAGGGGAAAACCCGGTGGCTTATGTGGTCAACAATTATCAGTTATTGGTCAATTTTTATCGTTCCAAAAATTTCAAGGTCTGGGTTTTTGTTGACCCGGAAAATGGTCTTAACAGGGCGGCAGATGCTGATGACTTGGTTGCAGATGGGGGAAGTATCGCCCAAACCGCCATGCAGGAGGTTTACCAACGTTATGTTTTTGTGATGGATAGTGTGCTCAGACCGGATCATTTGGGTTTGGCGATGGAAACGAATTTAATCAGGGGTATTGCGCCCGATTCCATTTATCATGGCGTTAAGATTGCCGCAAACAATGCTGCCATTTCAGTAAGAAAATATGATAAGAACGTAAAGCTGAGCGTCAGCGTGCAAGTAGATTATGCTTGGGGAGAACTGAACGGGGGGAGTGTTTATCAAGGTGTGGAGCAGGATTTTTCCGATTTTCTCTTTTTGCAGGAGTTGGGCATATCTTCCTATCCCTATTTCAATTTCAAAACCCCAGCTTCCCTGCCTTTGAATTATTATACCAAATTGTTGAACGGCAGACCTACCCCCGTTTTTGTTTCAGAGGGTGGATGGACATCGCAATCCATTTCTAACTACAATGGGCAACCGATAACGAGTAGCAATGAGATTCAGTCACAATATATTTCTAGGCAAAGCCAATTGCTCGACAATGTTCAAGCGATTGCATTATTCCAGCTTACGTTCACGGATATTGAACTAGCTGCTTTGCCAGTAACGGTGAACCCTACCATCAAATATTTCGCCTATCTGGGAATGGTAGATTCATTGCTAAATCCCAAGCCCGCGCTTTCGACATGGGATTCTATTTTTCAAAGAAGCTTGAAACCAGGGGATTGAGAAACAGGTTTTAAATGAATTGGTATTAGGGTATATCAGCATCGGTTGGATTTATGCTTATGCCAATACTGCTTGTTAATTTTGAATACTAAGCTCGAATGTATAAAACTCCTGTTCATCGGTGGCCTTCATCTTGTACTTGCCTTTGAAATAGCCATCGAGCCTTTTGCTCAGATTGGTTATCCCGATGTTCATGGAAGAGACGGGCACGAAATTTTTCTTTTTTTTGTTGAAGCATAGAAAATAGATCTCTTTCGGCTTCAGGATTACTTTTATTTGAAGCGGGTGATCTGGGTCTTTCAGGTCACCATACTTAAATGCATTTTCAACAATCGTGATAAGTGATAATGGAGGCAACATTTGCCCACTGAATTCCCCTTCTGTGGTGAACTGGATGATCTTACTGTCGCCGAACCGCATGTTTTGTATATCTAGTAAGGTTTGTAGATTCTCCAGTTCTTTCTGGATGGAAACCCGCCCGCTGTCATAGTCTAGGCTTTCCAAGGAATATCTCATGATCCTGGAAAGTTTCAAGATATTGTCTGCCAGTTCAGGGGAGTATTTCAAGGCTTTGGAGAAAAGAAGGTTCAGGGTATTGTGCAGGAAATGCGGGTTGATCTGAGCCCTGAGAAAAGCATACTCAAGCTGGATTTTTTCTTTTTCCAATTGCACCATCTCTTTCTGTGCTTTAATTTCCTGTTGCTTTAACAGTGCATTTTCCAGTTCCTTTTCTATTTTTTCTTTTTCTATTCTCGCTTTCTCCTCATGCAGAATGCGTAATTGTTTTTCCTTTTTTATGTTTTCATTGGCGTAGAAATAGAGAATGGCATAACTGTAATAGCGGATATATCCAATTACCGCTTCTTGAAAAAAGCTTTTCAGTTTGGTGTCAGTGAATAATTTCATGCCATTGGCCGGCAAGAAAAGGTAAATATATAGGTAGCCGATGCAGGCCATTACGGCAAATACGATAAAAAAGGATAGCACACTCCAGGCCACACCAATTTTTTTGTATAGCCCGAGGCAAAAAACCACCAGATAAAATGTGGCGCAAAACGGGAGGAGGTATAACACTGTACCGAGGAAGCTAACACTTGGATTGGAAAGATAATTGATGATATAGATGATGAGGGCATAGAGCAGCCAGATGAAAACATGAAGCGCAATGTTAGTGAGTTTGTTTTTGTTCATTTTTAATGCAGCCAATAGAATGTATGGGGTTGATAATGATATTGGATGCAAATCTCGATAAATTATCAATAGCTTGGCTTCTGATTTCAATATAGCGTATTTACGCGTATTTGCTAAGCAACAAGCAAGGGTATTTGGGCATCATTATTCTTTTAATTTCATAATGACAGGCATGGAATCAACACTTCGTTTTCATAAAGCTCGTAAAATATGGCTGCGTCTATTTCTTGACACATAATTGCGCTTTTGTTAGCATCTTGCAGTTTGTTGTATAAATGATTTTCTATTGGGAAAGAAGTATAGTCCCCTTTTCTAAATAGATAGCTATCTTCTTGAATTTTGAAAACACCGTACTCGCTAGAATTAAGCGTTAATAAATCGGTTCCCATAATTGCATTGGCAGGAATAGCTAGTTCTTTATTGGTCGGGTTTTGATTAGTAATATGTGCAGATTTATGCAGATAGGACCAGGATTCCCACTGTTCTGGATATGCTTCAATAATTGGAGCAGCATAGTCGTAGATTTTTTGAGTGGTATTTTGAGAAAATAATTCCCTGCTCTCATTCGCTTTTGGATAAATGGGGGTGAAGAATTTGAGCCTGATGTCATCTGCCGCTTTCCGGTAGCCAACAACTGGTAGGATAGGAACCTTCGCTATATGCGCTAAAAAAGCGATTCCTTTTCTGGCAAAAACACGTTGGGCTAGGAACTCTACACTGCATAAATTGTTTTTTTCGGATTGGTCATCACCCGAGCCTGTGTTTCCATCTATATATAAAACCAGATTTTTTCCCTTTTTTAGTTCTTTTATCATTTGCAAGCCAGCACTGGCTGATTCGGCATCAATCATTCCCACGGCGGCTTCACCCTGCACTCCAGTAAAAAGCTGATGAAGCTTTGCAATTTCAGCCCCTTGGGATTCTAAGACGCTTTTTGCGACTACAAGAGTAAATGGCATTTTGTTTTTAGTGAGGATATGGTTTACTATACGGTAAGAACCTGTATGAAAAGTACAGATAATACAGCCTCCTGATTTCAATAGACTTGATTTTTCTTCTGATAAACCTTCGCAAGTTAAATATTCTAGCACTTCTTGATAGGATTGTTCTAGCAAGCTCAGGCGCTGGTGCATGAGTATTTTTTTAAAAATTGGCTCATGTTCTTTATAAGGGATTTGAGGCAAATAATTATGTAATCCAGCGCTCACCAAATTGAATTTACCCATAGTGAAATCATCTTGCCAGATATTAATGCTATCTGAAAACTGTTTAATGATTTCATCTCTCTTTGTAATATATTCGGATGATGGCATGGTAATAAGTTTAAAGAGTGATAAGGAGATTTTAAAAAGGAGCCAATGCTGGCTCCCTTTTAAAATAGATGGATTATTTAATTTTAGGCAATCATACCTAAAAAGAAGTATTCAGCTTTACGCCTGAAACGGGTTGAATGAGGCAGGAAGAATCAGTAACGAAATTGATTACGCCGCCTTTTGTTTCTTTTACAATCTGTGCCAGGTTTTTGATGCTGATGCCTTTTTCGAAGATGTTTGTTGGAGTGTTCATTGTTTTTGTTTTTAGTAGTTAGAAATTGTTTTTGTTAAGAATACTTTTCAAACCTCCGCATTGTTCACAATCTCAAAAAAAAAATTACGCTAATCCATTCTTGCGCGGTGCAAAGCAAAAAATGGCCAATGTTTGAGCATTGGAAAATCCTTGTTACCATGCGGATTTAATTATTTACCGTGTGAAAAAGCTTGATCCCATGGATAATGAATCAAGCAGGTATACGTATATGGATAGAGATATCAATTGATTTTCCCGGCTATTCTCGAGAAGAAATGTATTTGACCATGTGTTTAGTATCACAGTCACTTTGATTATATGGCCAGATTAGGTTTAGGATGAACAACAAACTGTTTGCATGTCTATCATGAAAACAAGTTTGGTTATTTTTGGATTGATGTATTATAATGCAGATATAAGTAGCTGGTAAACGATTTCAGGTGGTTTCTCAGGTTGGATTTGTTGATTTATTTAGGTTAATAACAATTTGAAATGTTTTCGATTAATTCGGTTTCTCTAATTCACTCGAGTACGTAATAGAGACCTAGAAATATAATGATCAAAGCAATTGAAGTAAGGCCATACAAAAACCAATAATATAATTCGGGAATCGGGTTGGTCAACGTAAGTGTGCAACTGATAAAACCGAGAAATGCCCCCAAGCCCAAACAGATAAAACCATTGAACTGGCGTTTGGCATATTTTCTTTTTTTGAACTCCTGGATATGGGCCATAATGGTCTCTTCGTCCAGAGAAAGGCTTTCGAGTTTTTCTTTTATTTTTTGTATATCCAGTTTTTCATCAATCCATTGTTGAATGGTGGATGGATGAACCGCATTTGCGTATGACATAGCAATCGTTTTTATACTTAAAAAATATTGGGCTGAAGACCTGTTCCCCAAGATAAGAAATTTTGGCACTCATTAATCGGTCTTTTAAAAAAACATGTTTTTTGGTAAGAAAATAAATTAAATAGCGCATTTTGAATTATTTCAAAAAAAAATTATTAAGTGTAATTTTTTTATTTTCTAATGGTAGGTTGGGTTGGAAATACCCAGAGCCTTTATCTCTTTGCTTAATGGGATGTCGCACCCGCAGTGGGTTTCGGCTTATCCTTTTTAGTTTGTACAATAGTTGTTTGTTCAATTCTATAGATTGTCCCTACTTTGTCGGCTTTCTTTTTCGTTTATTTTTTGTTGATGTTATTATAAAATCCATTAATTTAATGTTTAAACCCCCAACTATAACATGAATGATCAACCGAAAATTACTCAACAAAGACTGTATTCCCTCGATGCGCTACGTGGTTTTGATATGTTTTGGATTATGGGCGCTGAAGAAATTGTCCATAGTATGGCGAAAGCAACAGGTTCCTCTTTTTGGGTTGGCTTTGGTAACGAACTCACCCATCCTGCATGGAATGGCTTCCATTTTTACGATATGATTTTTCCTTTGTTCCTTTTTATTGCTGGTGTAGCCACACCGTATTCGGTTGGTCGCGAACTGGAAAAAGGAAAAACCAGGAAGCAATTATTGCTGCGTGTGATTAAAAGAGGACTGATATTGGTTTTGCTGGGCATTATTTATAATAATGGGCTTAAGATACAACCCATCTCCAATATCCGGTTTGGGTCTGTGTTGGGGCGGATTGGTACTGCATATATGTTTGCAAATATTATTGCGCTCTATACAAAAGAGCGAGGGCAGGCTATTTGGTTTGCATGTCTATTGATTGGTTATTGGCTTTTATTAAAATTCGCATCGGCACCTGGTTTCCCTCCTGGTGATCTGACGATGGAAGGGAATTTCGCTTCTTATATTGACCGTATGATTTTGCCGGGTAGGCTTTATTTGGGCATTCACGATCCCGAAGGGCTGATGTCGACCGTACCTGCCATCGGGACTTGCTTGTTGGGCATCTTGACTGGGAATTTTCTTAAGAACAGTACCGTGAGCCAACAAATGAAATCATTGCGCTTATTTGTTATCGGGGTCGTTTTTGTTGCATTGGCACATCTGTGGGACCTTGATTTTCCTATCAATAAAAATCTATGGACCAGTTCTTTTGTATTGAACGTAGGCGGTTATAGCTTGGTGTTGTTATCAGTGTTCTATTATATAATTGATGTGCTTGGGTATAAAAAATGGGCTTTCTTTTTTAAGGTAATCGGAATGAACTCTATCCTGATTTATATTTCTGAACGGTTTATTAACTGGGATTATAGCAACAAGGAGTTTTTTCAATGGGTGGGTCAACTTTTGGGAAACCCCTTCAATATTGTGGGAATGGCTATCTGTTATGTTTTCCTTAAATGGGCTTTCTTGTATTTTATGTACCGCCAAAAACTTTTTTTACGGGTATAGATCAATCATGATATTTTTGATATCAAAGCTAGCTAATTACTAAACTGGCTTTAATATCAAAAATGAAAATAGCTGTATTTAGTACTAAGTCTTACGACCGTGAATATTTTGGGAAATTCAATGTAAAAGATAATCATCAACTCACTTATTTTGATGCACCCTTGAATGCGGATACGACTAACCTGACGATTGGTTTTGATGCGGTTTGTATTTTTGTGAATGACCGGGTGGAAAGATCTGTGATTCAAAAAATAGCTAGGAATGGGATCCGGGTCATTGCGCTTCGTTGTGCAGGATTCAATAATGTTGATCTTGAAGCTGCAGTTGAAAACCAGGTTAAAGTAGTACGTGTACCTGCCTATTCACCCGAAGCGGTTGCCGAATATGCGGTGGCTTTGATATTGACCCTGAACCGGAAAACGCATAAAGCGTATAACAGGATTCGGGAAGGAAATTTTTCATTGGAGAAACTGGTTGGCTTTGACCTGCACAAAAAAACGGTTGGGGTTATTGGCACCGGAAAGATTGGCGCCATCTTTTCAGGACTCATGTTTGGTTTTGGTTGCAAGGTGCTGGCTTACGACAAATATGAATCGACAGAACTAAAATCAAAAGGGGTGGAATACGTCAGTTTTGACCAGATTTTGGAAAGAAGTGATATTATCTCGCTCCATTGCCCACTTACAAAGGACACTCATCATCTTTTCAATAACGAATCTTTTGCCAAAATAAAGAAGGGGATGATGATTATTAACACCAGTAGAGGGGCTGTAATTGATACCTCCGCTGCTATTGAAGCTTTGAAGACAGGAAGGCTCGGATATCTTGGCATCGATGTGTATGAGCAGGAGGAAAAATTGTTTTTTAAGGATCTGTCGGAAAGTATTATTCAGGATGATGTTTTTATGCGGCTCATGAGTTTCCCTAATGTACTGATCACATCGCACCAAGGCTTTTTTACAAAAGAAGCTTTGGATGAGATTGCACTGACTACTTTAAAAAACCTGACTGATTTTGAACAAGGAAAGTTTTTGGAAAATGAAGTGAAAATATAATTTTTAAATGCCTGTCTATATTTCCATACTCCGCGGCATCAATGTCAGCGGTCACAAGTTGATGAAGATGGAAAGCTTGCGTGCGATGTGCAGTGGTATGGGCTATGGGTTAGGAGGTATAAGGTTTGAGGTAAAAGGTAAAAGGAAGTTGGTTGCTGAAATGCCTTTTCCTTATGTCCTATGCCTTCTACCTTTTACCCCATGCCTTCAACCTTCTTTTAAGCCAGCACCGTAATCAACCCTTTGATAATCGAGGCTGTTTTTACGGCTTCAAAAACACGGCTCTCGCTGCTGCCTTGATGCAGTACCGATTGCTCATGAGAGTTGACGCACATTTCACAACCATTCAGTGCAGAAACGGTGAGGCTCAACAATTCAAAAAATTCTTTCCCAAGTACCGGGTTCATCATGATGCTCATCTTGATTCCCGCAGGTTGGTTATTGTAAAAGTCTTTTTTCATAAAATGCCTGAAACGGTAAAACACATTGTTCACATTCAATAATGATGTACAGGCAATAGTTTCTGCAATCTCTGCGTCGGTTGCTCCTTCTTCCCTGGCTTTTGTAGCAAAGCTCAATTTTAATAAATCAAATTTTTCGTTCACAGCCACGGCCAATGCAATCAGCAGGGCTTCTTTTTTAGAAAGATGTTGGGTATTGTTCAGTGCATTCCCTACATTTATTTTTAGGTCTTTAATATAACGTGCTTCTACATTCAATAAGGCTTCTACATTGCTGGAAGGCACATAATCTTGTATCTGAAGGTCTTCAAGCAGGTTATTGAAAGTTTCGTTTTGTATGCTAATGCTTTCACTCATAGAAATGATAATTTAACAGACTTCGATCTGTTTTTTAAAGGACGCTTAACTTATAGGTTGAGCGTCCCTTTTGAGATAAATGATTAGTTTAGGCTAAGCTGTGTGGTTAAGGTTTCTTCCCCTTTTTTCCAGTTGCAAGGGCAAAGCTCGTCGGTTTGCAAAGCGTCCAAAACGCGGAGTACTTCCTGTACGTTGCGACCAACATTTAGATCGTTCACGCTTACCCAACGGATAATGCCTTGTGGGTCGATGATGAAAGTAGCGCGGTAGGCGATTTTTTCTTCGTTATCCAAGATGCCCAATTCTTCTGCAAGTGATTTGGAAGTATCAGCTAACATGGGGAATTTGAGGTTGCGCAGATCGGCGTGGTCCCTTCGCCAAGCGGCATGCACAAATTCGGAATCAGTAGAAGCGCCAATCAAAACGGCGTCACGGTCTGCAAAATCACCTGATTTCTTATTGAATTCTGCGATTTCTGTAGGGCACACAAAAGTGAAATCTTTGGGCCACCAAAACATGACTGTCCATTTGCCTTCTTTGATTGCAGTTTCGCTTGATAAATCAATGAACTCTTTTCCTTTTTCGATAGAAACGACTGCCTTTTTCTTAAAATCCGGGAATTTGCTCCCAATGGACAATACTCTGTTGCTCATAACTGTTCTTAATGTTTAGTAAAAAATAATCTTAATGGCAAGTCTGCAACCGTGCTTTTTATCCTTAGGAATCACAAAGATAACAAATCGAAGTATAGAATTTGATAATCATTTACTATAAAATGATAGATATTATCTATAATTAACTAAGCACCCCAAACCCGACTAATGCGGTTGGTTCGAGGGGATCAAATTCGGATGCGCCATTCTTGAGGATAATAGTTGTTAACGCGATTGGGTAAGATTTTTGCCCATCCGAGATTTCGATTTTCAAATTGAAGGACAGCCCACCCTGTGGGATTGCCTTCAAGCTTGATTTCTTCTTTTCTTAAATAGCGAAGCGCTTCCTCTTTAGATAAATCGATGTGGTTGATTTTTGGGCTTAATAAACTGCTTAAAGCAAGTTCATGGTCTGGCAATAACTCGTCATGTGCGAATTTGCCTAATAGCACACCAGCTTTTTTTATATATAGTGAAGACTGTAATTGTAGGAAATCGCTTAAGCTGCCTGAGGGTAATGCGTATAAATGGCTGTCTCTTTTTATTAGTTCTACATCTTGATCATCACTAATCCACTTTCGGATAGTGGCCTCCTCGTTTTTGTTGGGTTTATCAATTAGTTTTTTATTGTTTTTTGGAAAATGGAATTGTTCTTCTTCTCCTTTTTTTCTCAATGCCGCAATGAAAAAACCTTCCCCTTTTAATTGGTCAGGGTAAAACCGGTACCCATAAGCGTTTGATTTTTCAGCATCCGTCTCAACGATATTCCAGTTGGCTTCGGTCCTTAGTTGGATGCCCTCCACTTCAAAATTTTCCAGCAGCCAGTCTAGTATATCCTCATCCTCCAATTTGGAAAATGAACAGGTAGAATAGATCAATATCCCATTATTTTTTAGTGCGGGCCATGCATCTGCCAATATCCTTTGTTGGCGAAGGCTGCAAAGCTTCACGTTTTCTTCGCTCCATTCTTGGATGGCATCTGGGTCTCTTCTAAAAAGGCCACTGCCGCTACATGGGGCATCAACCAGCATCACATCAAAATAGTTTTCGAGCCTAGCAAAATCCTTTGGGTCGTTGTTGCTGACGATGGTATTCAAAGTGCCCCATTTAATTAGGTTTTCAACAAGCACATGCACTCTTGTTTTGATAACCTCATTACTTACTAATAGACTCTCGTTCGAAATCAGGGATTGCAATAAGGTCGATTTGCCCCCCGGCGCTGCGCATAGGTCCAGCACTCGCAAAGGTTTGGAAAGGTTGGTTGACTGTTTTAAAGCTTGTTCAAGAAACATACTGGATGCCTCTTGTACATAATAGGCACCTGCATGCAATAATGGGTCGAGGGTAAAAGAAGGTCGTTCTGACAGATAATAGCCGAATGATGACCAATCCACTTTTCCTTTGATATGGAAGTGTAGGTTGAAATCCGTTGGTCCTTCATTATTCGCAATTGAGGGGTTCTTCCAAGGGTTCAAACGAATAGAGGTAAGGGATTCGCCCTGTTGATGTGTTTTTATAAATTCAGCTTCATTGAAACCTGATAATCCTTTGAGAGACGATAATAATTTTTCTGGGAGTTGCACAGGCAAATCTATGAACTATACACAACGAAGCATGAAAGAGGGCTTATAAATTTTTTATCTCACTGATGAGGTCGTGTAATACTTTTTTGGCATCGCCAAACAGCATGGAAGTTTTAGGCTGAAAGAAAAGTTCGTTTTCGATACCTGCATAACCCGGTTTCATACTACGTTTGTTCACGATACAATTTTTCGCCAGTTCCACATCCAATATGGGCATCCCGTAGATGGGAGAGGAGGGGTCTGTTTTTGCGGCAGGGTTCACAACATCATTGGCTCCTAATACCAGCACTACATCGGTGGAAGGGAATTCCTCATTCGCCTGTTCCATTTCCAATAGGTTATCATAGCTAACATCCGCTTCTGCCAGCAGCACGTTCATATGGCCAGGCATACGGCCTGCCACAGGGTGAATGGCATATTTAACAGTTACCCCTTTTTCGGTGAGCAATTTTTCCAAGTCATGGCAAGCATGCTGTGCCTGTGCCACCGCCAATCCATAGCCGGGCACAATCATCACCTGATGCGCATAACTCATGAGCATTGCTGCATCGCTGATAGAGATTTCCTTATAATTGCCATGGGCAGATTTCGGCCCAGCAACCACGGCTTTACTTCCGAAGGAGCCAATCAACACGTTCATCAGGGATCGATTCATGGCCTTGCACATGAGTATGGTGAGCAGGGTGCCTGCAGCGCCCACCAGAATCCCACCGGTGAGCATCGCTTTGTTATCGTATAGAAAACCTCCGCAAGCGGCGGCCACTCCCGTAAAAGAGTTCAATAGGGAAATGACAACAGGCATATCTGCGCCCCCAATCGGCAGCACGAAGAAGATGCCATAGATCAATGCCAATATCAAAATAATATAAAAATTGGTCGAGATGCTTTGGATCCCGTTGGTCATCATATTGATTGGTAAATAAATGCCCAAGCCAATCACGGTGGCAAATATGATGAGGTTTGCCAAATGCTGGCCTTTGAAACTAAAATCTTTTATTCTGCCATTTAATTTTCCCCAGGCAATCACACTCCCAGCAAAGGAGATAGACCCAATGATCAAACCCAAGCAAATGGTCCATACAAAACCGAAGGAGAAGTTTTCATTTACATAGCCATTGCCCGCAGTCCCTGAAAATGCTTTAATTGAATGTTCCAAATGATTAAACTCCACAATCGAAATCAAAGCAGCGCAGGCACCGCCCATGCCATTGAACAGGCTCACCATTTCGGGCATTGCCGTCATCTTTACTTTTTTGGCAGCCAGCGTGCCCACAACCCCTCCTATCAGAATACCTGTGAAGATCCATAGGTGGTTGTGTAAATGTTGACCTTCGTCTTCATATAAAAAAAGCGTACCGATGATAGCAATCGACATTCCTGTTGCCGCAATCAAGTTTCCCTTTCTTGCGGTAACAGGATTTGAAAGCATTTTCAATCCAAGTATAAAAGTGATAGAAGCAACCAGATAACAAACGGTAAGAAGACTTAATCCCATATCCTATATTTTTATTTTCACGAGGGGGTATTTTATAAATCGTGAAACTTGTGTTCTACTTTTTCTTTTTGAACATTTCCAGCATCCTATCTGTAACCACAAAGCCGCCCACCACATTGATAGTGCCCAGGACCACCGCTAAAAAACCCAGTATCAAGGCCAGATAATTATCCGTTTCTGCCTTGCCCATGACAATGATGGCACCGATGATCACCACCCCATGAATGGCATTTGCCCCACTCATCAAAGGGGTGTGTAGTACGCTGGGTACCCGGCCGATCACTTCAATGCCCAGAAAAATCATCAGCACCACGATATAAATCATTTCCTGATGAGCAGAAATCCAGCTTAGTATATTTTCCATAAATTTATTTTATACAGAAATACAGAATCAAATACTGTTAACTCTTTCATTTACCACTTGGCCATCATAGGTAATGCAACTCCCTTTAACCAGATCATCCTCGAAATTCAGATTTAGCTTTCCTTCTTTATCAATAATCAGTTGCAAAAAATTCAGTACGTTTTTCCCATACATTTTACTTGCATCGTATGGCATCGTGGAGGGTAGTGCCGAGTTCCCGATAATACTCACTCCATTGAAATTGACCGTTTCATTATTCTTGGTAATGGCGGTGTTGCCTCCAGTAGCGGCCGCCAGATCAATAATGATTGAACCTTTTTTCATGGCTTCAATCATTTCTGTGGAAACCAGGATGGGTGCAGTTTTGCCGGGGATTTGAGCGGTCGTGATCACGATGTCGGCCTTAGCGATGCTCTCTGCAATCCTTGCTTTTTGTTTGCGTAAAAATTCTTCGCTCTGCTCCACTGCATAACCGCCTGCTTTGGATGCGTCTGCAGCGCCTTCCACTTCAACAAATTTAGCACCAAGACTCATCACTTCTTCCTTTACGGCTGGCCGTGTATCAAATACTTCCACTACGGCACCAAGTCTTCGAGCCGTGGCAATGGCTTGTAGTCCTGCCACTCCAGCACCCAATATGAGTACTTTGGCTGGAGGGATACTTCCCGCAGCCGTCATGAACATGGGGAAATAACGGGTATAGCTATTCGCCGCCAACAATACTGCTTTATAGCCCGCGATATTTGCTTGCGAGCTGAGCACATCCATGCTTTGTGCACGGGTACTGCGTGGCAACATGTCAAGACTGAAAGCCGTAACATTTTTTTTAGCCCAGTCGCGCATGAGCGGTGCATGGTATAGAGGCTGATAAATCCCGATAGCAATAAGCGAAGGCTGGAATTCGATGGATGGATGATGTATCGATAAAATAATATCCGATGAGTTAGCCAGTTCTTCTCTGGAATGGATGGAGGCACCCGCTTTCGTGTAATCCTCATCACTACAGGATGCTCTGGCACCTGCATTTTTTTCTACAAAAACAGTAACGCCTTTTTTTATGAGCGAAGGGATATTTTCTGGCAATAGGGAAACCCGATTTTCAAATTCAGGTTCTTGCAGGACACCTATAATCATAAGGATCTTGAAAATTTAAAGAGCGCAAATAAATCTGTGCGAAGGTAAGCAATTTTAAAAACGGATAATGAAATCTTGTTTTGCTTTAAAATCTTTCCTAAAAAAAACAAGTCCCAAAAAAAACAGGTCGATGGTCAAGCTTACCTTTTCGTAGTTTTTAATGGTTTTCCATGCTTCTTCCATTCCGCTGCTCCAATGGATATCATCAAAAATAAAAATGGAATATTCATGGGCCTTGCCCAATAATTTTTCAAAATAGCTGAGCGTTGGCAATTGCTGATGATTACCATCTATAAAAGCCAGATCGATTTTTTCAACCCCTTTGAGGGCATTGGGGAGCATGTCATCGAAATGGCCAGTCAATGGGTGGACATTTTTCAATCCCAGAAATCGAAAATTTTCATTGGCCAGTGCCGCTATATTGGCTGATCCTTCTATGGTAGTAACCGATGCGTTCGGACAAGCAGAAGCGAGATAGGATGTGGATATACCTAAGGAAGTGCCTAATTCAATCACGGTTTTTGGTTGGTAATAATCTGCAATGCGAAAAAGAAGTTGGCCCAGTTTTTCGGATTTGGCTGCATGTTTCGCGATATCCGAAACAGCTCTTTTTTTATGATTGGAGATTGCAGAGCCAGCACCCAGATCCTCCACATCAATAACCCTTTTATCCTTTCGCAAAAGATATCGCAGGTATTCAATTTGCCTATAGGCATAAAACTCTCGGTTGTCATTCAGTACTTGCTGCACGAATTCAAACACAAAGGGGGAATGTATACCATGACCCTTACCGTTTGAAGCGGTAAAATAATAATGGAGATATTTTTTTGCAAGCTGGAATTTGGAATACATGCAGGATCGTTAAAGAGGGTTTGTCTTTTGCAAAAATAGTTTATTGCCCTTACTGTTCTTGGTTTTAAAACTATCCAGCATGATTCATCCTGTGTAGGGACCGCCAAAGCTGAAAACTATAGGCATATGCGTGTTTGTCATCGGCGGGAAAATCATGGTTGGAGACCAACTTCCAGTCCTTGCTGTTGATGTTGGGAAAAAAAGTATCCCCATCGATTTTTGTATGGACACGGGTCATATAAATCTGGTCCGCATGCTGAATGGCTTCTGCATAAATCTGTCCACCTCCAATGATAAAGGCTTCTTTGCAATCGGTTTGTTTCGCTAGTTCAATGGCCTGTTGCAATGAACCCGCTATTTGAGTCTGGCTATCTGCCGGTTTCCAATCTTTTTGATGGGTGATTACAATATTGAACCTGCCCGGCAGTGGCTCCCCATTCATCGATTCGTAGGTTTTGCGTCCCATGATTACCGGCATTGCCCAAGTACTATTTTTAAAAAATTTCATATCGTTGGGCAAACGCCATACCAATTGATTGTTCTTGCCAATCACATTGTTTTCTGATGCCGCAACGATGAGTGAAATCAACATATGGATGCTTGGTTGAAATTGGGGGATATTGGATCTGAAATATATTCTACTGTCTAGCCAAACGCTAATTGTATTACAATCTAGCATTCGTATTAAATTAAACGGCCACTGCTGCCTTAATACCCGGATGGCTTTGGTAGTTTTCCAATTTGAAATCTTCGAACTGGAAATCAAAAATATTTTTTACAGCAGGATTTATATGCATGATCGGCAATGGAAAGGGGGTCCTGGTCAACTGTAGTTCGGCCTGCTCCACATGGTTATTGTATAAATGTACATCACCAAAAGTATGCACGAACTCTCCCGGTTGCAAATCGCATACTTGTGCGATCATCATTGTTAGGAGTGCATAGGAGGCAATATTGAAGGGGACCCCTAAAAATACATCAGCGCTCCTTTGATAAAGCTGGCAACTCAATTTGCCATCTGCTACATAAAATTGAAACATGGCATGGCAAGGCATAAGTGCCATTTTCGGAAGTTCAGCTACATTCCATGCGCTCACGATCAGCCTTCGGCTATCAGGTGTTTTTTTTATTTGTTCAATAAGTTGTGTGATTTGGTCTACTGTTTTCCCATCTGCTCCTTCCCAACTCCGCCATTGTTTGCCATAAACAGGACCTAGTTCTCCATTCGCATCGGCCCATTCATCCCAAATGCCAACCCCATTTTCTTTTAGGTATTTGATATTGGTCTCACCTTTCAGAAACCAGAGCAGTTCGTAAATAATACTTTTCAAATGAAGTTTTTTGGTTGTGAGCATGGGGAATCCTTTGCTCAGGTCGAACCGCATTTGATAACCAAAACAACTACGTGTGCCCGTGCCTGTACGGTCGGTTTTGGGAGTGCCATTTTTATAAATATGCTGGAGTAGGTCGAGATAAGTTTGCATGCCGCAATTTACATAAAACCTGTGCAGCAAATTTGAGTCCTTTACATTTGTTAAGAAACTGTGGATTGTCTTAGGATTTTTCCCGCTAATATATGCGCTTAGGCTCATATAGTTGATTATTGGTGGTATCGGTTAACTTTGCAGCTTGTGCAATAACGGAAATATTTTCATTCATCATTAAACCCATTATATGTGCGGAATTGTTGCATATATCGGACCCAGAGAAGCTTACCCGATTATTTTAAAAGGATTGAAACGGCTTGAATACCGTGGCTATGATAGTTCGGGTGTAGCCCTGCTAAATCATACTGGATTGAACGTGTACAAGAAAAAGGGAAAAGTAGCCGAATTGGAAGAGAGTTTGGTTGGCAAGAACCTGCATGCCAATGCAGGGATTGGTCATACAAGATGGGCCACGCATGGTGAACCGAGTGATCGCAATGCCCATCCGCACCAATCTGCCAATGGAAAGCTTGCAATGATCCACAATGGTATTATAGAGAACTATGCACAATTAAAAACGGAGCTGCAAAAAAAAGGTTATGTTTTTAAGAGCGATACTGATACGGAAGTGTTGCTGAATTTTATTGAGGATATCCAAAAAAACAATCATTGTGGCTTGGAAGAAGCAGTGAGGATTGCTTTAAAAAGAGTGGTCGGTGCTTATGTGATTGTGCTGCTTGATCAGGACAATCCAGACACGTTGATTGCTGCAAGAAAGGGCAGCCCCTTGGTTATAGGTGTAGGAAAAGGAGAACATTTTTTAGCCTCTGATGCTTCTCCTATTATAGAATATACAAAGGAAGTGGTTTATGTGAATGACTATGAACTAGCTATATTGAAGCCCGACGAACTGATCCTAAAAAACCTCGGGAATGAAAAGATCACGCCGTTTATACAGAAACTGGATCTGGAACTCGCTGCGATTGAGAAGGGGGGCTACGACCATTTTATGCTCAAAGAGATATTCGAGCAGCCGGATACCATTTTTGATTGTCTTCGAGGCCGGCTCGATATCAACAATGCCAGTATAACGATGGCAGGGGTGCAAAACAATATTGAGCAGATGATGCACGCCAAGCGTATTATTATGGTTGCTTGCGGTACCAGTTGGCATGCAGGACTGATTGCCGAATATGTATTCGAGGAACTCTGTCGGATACCGGTTGAAGTGGAATATGCATCAGAGTTCCGTTATCGAAATCCGGTTATACATCAGGGTGATGTGATTATTGCGATTTCGCAAAGCGGGGAGACAGCCGACACCATGGTGGCCATCGAGCGAGCTAAAGAACAAGGTGCTTTTATTTTTGGCGTAGTGAATGTGGTTGGTTCATCTATTGCTCGTATCTCTAATGCCGGTGCCTATACCCATGCGGGCCCAGAGATTGGGGTGGCTAGTACCAAGGCATTCACAGCACAATTGGCCGTGCTCACCATGATTGCATTAAAAATTGCCAAAGAAAAGAAAACGATTTCTGAAGAACGTTATGTTCATCTACTAAACGAGCTCAATAATATTCCTGAGAAAGTGAGGGAGGTATTGCTATTGAATGAGCAAATAAAAAAACTGGCTATAAAATATAAAGACTCCAAAGATGCGCTTTACCTCGGCCGCGGCTATAATTTTCCAGTGGCCTTGGAAGGTGCTCTTAAGTTGAAAGAGATTTCCTATATACATGCGGAAGGTTATCCTGCTGCAGAGATGAAACATGGACCCATTGCCTTGGTGGATGACCAATTGCCGGTGGTATTTGTGGCTACCAAAGACTCCTATCACGAAAAAATAATCAGCAATATCCAGGAGATAAAAGCAAGAAAAGGAAAGGTGATTGCGGTTATTAGTCAGGGCGATGATGCCATTCCCAAAATGGCTGATGATTCGATGGCCGTGCCAGAGGCGGATGAACTGGTGGCGCCATTACTGAGCGTGATCCCTTTGCAGTTATTGGCCTATCATATCGGAGTCGCCAAAGGCTGTGATGTGGATAAGCCACGCAATCTCGCAAAAAGTGTTACGGTGGAGTAGGTTTTGAGTACTTCACGATTTCTCTTTTCCATAGATTTTAACGAATTGAAATCAATATCAATTACTACTTTAAGCCCCATTCGGGGCTTTTTTTCTGGTATCAAGAATGGCATCGCTTGATCTCATACATTTATTGCAACAATTTTTTGTCAGGTCTGTCTAATCATTCAAGTGAACCAAAAATCAGGAAACCATCTGGACGAGAAACAACTGGTTGAGAAAATATTGCATGGGCAAACCCATGCTTTTGATATTATTATAAAGGGAACTCAGGGCCTGGTGACACAAATTGTATGTAGAATGATTGCCAATGTGGAAGACAGGAAAGATATCGCTCAGGATGTGTATATGGGTGCATTTGGCAAATTGGGAAGTTTTAGGTTTCAATCTAAAATATCTACATGGATAGCTCAAATTGCTTACAACAAGTGTCTGAGCTATTTGGAAAAAAAGAAACTGGTTTTACCCGGCATTAGTAATCTTGATGAAGAGGGTTATGCAGAAGGGTTAGAAAAATTACAGGAAAAATCAACGGATTTAACCAGCACGCTGACCGAAAACGTTTTGTTCAAAAAAGAATCAGTATCGATTCTGAATGCTGCGATTGATCAGCTTTCGCCGGTTTATAGAACACTAATTGTACTGTACCATCAAGAGGAGAGGAGTTATGAGGAGATAGCCCAAATCACTGAATTGCCTGTGGGCACGGTGAAAAGTTATTTATTCAGGGCGAGAAAAGCGTTAAAAGATAATTTATTGTCTAAGTTTAAAAGAGAAGAATTATGATAGCAGCACATCTTTCTGAGGAGGAGATTCAACAATATGCGTTGGATAAAAAGGGCTCGGCCCCTCATCTTATTGCACATATGGAAACCTGTGTGGATTGTCAGGCAAAGCTGCAAACCTATACCCAATTGTTTGAAGCTATCCGGGTACAGGAGAAACCAACATTTGATTTTGATTTGTCCGGGCTGTTGATGCCCCAACTGGCAAAACCTAAATTTGCCTTTAATGATTTTTTGGTTTACTTCACCGTTTTCCTAATGGGGTCATCAACGATAGTCGCGGCATTTGCTTTCAGGAAATATCTGGCCAATATCTTTACTGGGGTAATGCCCATGTTCATATACCTGATATTACTTACTGGGCTGGCGGTGATTGTATTCCAAGCTGCGGAGCTATTCAGAAAATATCAAAAACAAATAAGCGCATTAAATTAATTTAAAAGACTGCAACATAAATGTAGGAGGTCTGTCTAATCATTTATTATTAACATCAAAAAAAGCGCATGAAAAAAATTACAACGATAGCAACGATGATGTTGTCGGTATTTGTTGCCCAAGCACAAAACATAGCAGAAACCCCTAAGCCCATTATCGATTCTGATTTCATGAGAGAACTGTTGAGTGTTTCCGGGGCTTTGTTAGCTGTTTTTTTGGTATCCACTTTTTTTCTGACTTTGATTCGTTCTTATCTGGATAGCAAGCTCAAAAATAAATTGATCGATAAAGGAGCTTCGGAGAATACAGTAACGCAACTTTTGCAACCGTTGAAAAAAGAGAGTAGATTGGAGCCTTTGAAATGGTTTTCCATTTTAGCAGGCATCGGGCTTGGGTTCACTTTTATAAATCTTTCCCAGCCTCTGGGTTTCCATTCATTGGCTATCATGTCCTTCAGCCTTGCATCGAGTTTTCTGGGCTATTATTTTTTTAGCAGAAAGGAGGAAAACAACAAGTAGTTTACAATTATCCCCATAAAAAAGATATCATGAAACCTGAATATTTTGTGATTGCATTTTGCCTGATATTGACAGGTGCTTATTTGACTTATGCCAAGCATCAACATGCATTTGGGAATGAGTCTACCATTGTCATCAATAGTAACGGTTTTAATGAGGAAATCAATTATTCTGGCAAAATTGTTTTCAGCGATGACGAAACATCCATCAAGAGTATTTCAAAGGGTGGGTATCTTAAGTTCAAGGAAAATGATTGGCAATTGAAAGCAGATGACAAAAATGGTCTCATCACCTATGATATTATGGATAATGGTAACAAAATGGCCATAGATAGCAGTGGGATGAAATTTGTGGTTCATGCCATTAAGGAATGTATTGCTTGGGGGGTTGACGCCGATGGCCGGATGGAACGTGTTTATAAATCGGGGGGAAACCTTGCACTTATTAATGCGCTTGGAAATCTGAAAAATGGAGGAATTAAAAACATGTATTTTCAAAAGCTGTTACAATCAGATTCCCTCTCATCCGATGACCTGTTGTTATTACTAAAAAAAGCCTCTACCGTATTGGACTCCGATGATAATAGGTTGGAGCTGTTTAAGAAATTCAGTCCCGTTTTCCTGCAAGATTCATCCGTGATGCAGACTTATTTACAGGCTGTTGAAGGGCTAGGCTCCGACTATAACAAATCAACTGCATTGAAATTGGTTCTGAATCTGCCCATGAACGAGACCTGTTTCAGCAAAGCAACGGATATAATCAATGGATTGACCGATGAGAATGAGAAGGCCAATTTGTTGAAATTTATCTTGAGCAAGGGGCAATTGAGTGAACCCCGCTATGGCCGGATGCTGGATCTGATGACAGGCTTCAATGACGACTTTCAAAAAGAAAACCTGTTGATGCAACTGATTGTCCAAACAGAATTGTCTGCAAACAATTTCGACAAATTATTGGATGCGATTGGGCGCATTAGGGATGATCGGTTAAAAGAAGATCTTTACCAAAAAATGATATCTGTTCATCGGTTCGAGGACCAGCAATGGGAAAGCCTGATTGGTCAGGTTTCTCATTTTGATGGGGATCCAGAAAAAAGCCATTTTTTGATTTTGGTATCACAGAAAATGCCTCGGACAGAAGCAATCAAGAATGCCTATATCAAAGAAGCCAAATTGATTAATGATAATACAGAATATGGAAAAGCAATGAGGGTGATTGAATAAGCCATCTATCGTGGGCTGTTTTTTATATTAATGCATGTGTGCAAAAAAGCAATCAGTTTAAGTTGGCTTCTGTAAATTACTTAGAAAATTTTGTCTCTGCCAAAATGCATGTAATCTGTTCATTGTAATTTCTCCTCTATGGCAATTTGTATGATTTCGTAGAACTACCCATATTTCCCCATGGTCAGGTTAATAAAAATGGTATTGAATAACATTTTTCGGGAAAATACGTTTGAAGTCAAATATCATTATGAAAAACAATCATCGCCTGCCCGTGGAGTTTTCGCTAGGCATGCTCAAGTGCAAGGGCACTATTGAAAAGAAGCTGGGAAAAGAAAATGAAGTTTATTTTCATACCGTTTGCAATACGCTTAAACCAGCCAACCAGGCATTCGATGCCGATTTCTATCCAATAAAGATTGAATTACTGGACCGCATCCTGGTAAAATGGGAATGCAAATCAAAAAATATTGCAGAATCTCTGAAATATCCACTGGCTGCTGCCATTGAAAAAAGGCTAAAAGAAAGCCATATCCCACTTTTTTAAATCACTGCCAACCATCTCACCAATCCCGCTGATTAGGTAAATCGGTTCTGATCCATGATGCGATATATCCCAACTATTGTTCTCAATCGGGATTTGATTCCGTATTTGGGATTCCCTAATGCAAGTTTAAGTCTGTAATTATTTAATTATCAATATAGTGTATCGTGGCAAGTTTTTGGGTATTTATTTCCCGTTAAACTTTGACCATGCACATACCTACGAAAACTTTTAAGGCTCTTGCTATTTGCATCACAGTTTCATTAACTGCTTTTTCGATTCAAGCCCAAAGCTATTATCCCGCTGGTTTGGGGAACAGCAATTTAAAATTATGGCTCACCGCCGCTGACCCCAACACCATATTAGATCCCAACGGGGTTCAGGTGGTGAACGGTAGTTCAGTAGCAACCTGGAAGGATAAAAGCGGAAATGCGGCTAACGCGGTTCAGGCTACCAGCACGGCTCAGCCCATTTTTTCAACCAATGCCCAAAACGGATTTGGGACCGTTTTGTTCCAAAACAGCACACAATACATGACGGGCCCATCGGGGGCTTACCAAACCATTGTTTCGGCCAGGGCTATGTTGGGTACGGGTTATCAATATTTATTCTCATCCCCAGCACTTTCGGATTTTAGTGTAAGGTTCAGTGGATCGGCAAGTAGTGTTAGTTATACCGACGGACCCAATGCCAACGATTGGAACTATAACACGGGCAGCCCAACCAGCATGTGGATCAATGGCACACAAGGGATGACTGGTTCAACAGCCAAACACATTTTGGTAGACCAAGCGAAAGCCGCTACCAATGCCACATATTCATTAAGTTCAACTTTTATGTCAAGGGGTATGTATAATAATGACCCCGTTTATGAACTGTTGGCCTATAATACAACTTTGAACACGACCAGCCGGATATTATTGGAAAATTATGAAGCTGCCCAATGGGGATTGACGGCTAACCTGCCTTCGTCGGCCTATACTGTTTTTACCGCGCCTACTACTTCTACCTATAACAAAAACTTGGTGGGGATTGGTTATACCAGTAGCACAGATAATTTCCTTACAAATCCTGCAGGTTCTACCGATGGACTGGGACTCAGCAGTGGTGTTACAAGCTCTGACTTTTTAAATACAGCTGGTTTTCTAATGGCAGCACATAATGGTCAGGCTAACTCGGTGATCAAAAACCCAAGTATCAGCAATGTGCCAGCAAATAGTTATATCTGGAACCGTTCTTGGTATATACAGTCAACAGGTGGCAATAGCAACGGTAACATAACCCTTAATTTCAATTATAGTGATTATAACGGAACCAGCCCAAACGCCAGCTATAGCTATAAAATCCTTTACAACGCTACGGATGGTAGTTTTGCAACAGGCACAAACGTTCAGGTAACACTTGTTTCTAGCACGGTTTCGGGAAGCTCCGTGTCTTTTGTTGTAAAAGCATCAAATCTTTCCAATGGTTATTATACCATCATCGGCACATCCAATACTGGTTCATTGCCAATGACCTTAAAAAGCTTCGCAGCAAAAAAACAGGATCTAAGCGTATTGCTGCAATGGACAACCATTACCGAGGTTAATACAGATCATTTCGATATTCAGCGTTCTGTTACTGGCGGGGGATTCACGACAATCGGTACCCTGAAGGCAAAAGGAAGCCCTTCCGTTCCGACTGATTATAGCTTTACAGATAATAGCCCACTGGATGGGACTAGTTATTATCGTCTTCAAATAGTTGATTTGGACGGCTATACCGGAAATTCACCCGTGGTGAAAATGGATTTTTCACATAATAATGGAACCGGTCTTAGTTTTTATCCCAACCCTGTAGTGGACCAACTTCATATATCATCATCTATTAACGGGAATGCCACGGTGGAAATATTCAATGTAGCTGGCCAACGGGTAAATACCTATAAGTTGAGTTCATTAAATGGGTCATGCATACCCGTTAGTAATCTGGAAAAGGGAATCTATTTTTTCAAGGTAAATGGTACTGCCATTAACGCAACCTATGAAATTAGTAAAAAATAATTGTGGTTTGATATAGGTCAGCCATTTTTTTGCTGAGCCAACTATATTTGATAAATCTTATTCTCTATGAATCCTAAATTTAAAATTGGTGATAAAGTGTACAACAATGAAATGTTGTTGGAGGTAATCGCCGTTCAGCAGTTATTTTATGACAGCAAGAATTCAATTCAATACTTATGCAGATTGGCTGAAGACAATACGGATACCCCCAATAAAGAAATCTATCAAGAAGATGATTTGACAATGGCAGATGATATTTGAGTTTACTGCAAAATAATAGACCTAAGACCGTCTGTAATAACCCGATTTTTTTGTTATAGATTCTTCTATTGTATGGTCTTTGGTCCTCATTGTTTAGTTCATCTTACCGGGTTCCTCGCAAATGTCCTTAGCTCAAGTATATTTTGTTCATGCCTTTAGCCCAATGTATGTGCCGCTCCGGCTCTAGGTGGCGACCAGTTTTTTATCCAGACCTACACCTACGCCAACTTTATTGTTATGGCATCAAGCGGAGAACGTCGGTGTCAAAACATAATAAACACAAAAAACTTAAGTTACCAATTAAGCCCGCCCAATCGTGCCATTATCGTTTCTACTCATCTTTCCTGGCCATCTGTACATCAAACAAACCTCTTGCTTTCCTTAGGCTGATGTTTCTGTATAAAGCAACTTTTATACTTTCACCTTGCTTCGTATTCTAGGTTTTTAGCGATGTCCTCATTACATTTACAAAAACAGTATTGAGAAAATGGTCGAAGAAGATTTGTTGATACAGATAAGTAATAAAATCAAGGAAGTCCGCCAGGAAAAGGGGATCACCTTACAAGAACTGGCCAACAAGGCCCAGGTGAGCAAAGGTCTTATTTCTCAGATTGAGAACAATCGAACCGTGCCTTCTCTTTGGGTACTGATGAGTATCGTCCGTTCCCTGAACTTGGACTTGAATGAGTTTTTCAGCAGTATCCAACCTGCCAAAAAAGCCGACAAAGTGATTGTTCAAAAAGCAAAGGATTATCAGGCTTTTGAAAAGGAGGCTGCCAAAGGGTTTGTATATAAAAGGATTATGACACGGAATATCCATGCCGGCCCTTTGGATATTGTATTGTTGGAATTGAAGAAGGGTGCCAAGCGGTCAAAGCTTGTAAGGACGGAAGCCTATGAGTATAAATATATCATTAAAGGGAGTATTGAGTACCTGATTGATGGGAAAAAATATTTATTGAAACAGGGCGATTCGCTTTTCTTTGATGGCCGGTTGCCCCATCGTCCTTCAAATATTGGAAATACGGATTCCCTCGCCTTGGTTGTGTATTTTTTTATTGAGGGAAAATGATTTTATATTAACGTGTTGTGCTATTAAAAAATACTTTAGCCGATGTTGAACCTATCAAG
>JAFDYF010000005.1 GCA_018267575.1 Bacteroidota bacterium | reverse complement strand
CAGGATAAACGCTGAAAGCATCTAAGCGTGAAACCTTCCACAAGATGAGTTTACTTTTAAGGGTCGTCAGAGACTATGACGTTGATAGGCTACAGATATAAAACTGGTAACAGTAAAGTCGAGTAGTACTAATTGCCCGTATGCTTTAATTTTTTTTTACTTTTTATTACAACTCCCAATATGTACTTTATTTACGCCAAAAGCGTAACGCAAAACGTATAACGCATCTTGCGTTTGGCTTCAAGCCTTTAGCGTCAAGCGTTCATTTTCTTATGGTGGTTTTGCCGAGGGTGTTCACCTCTTCCCATACCGAACAGAGAAGTTAAGCCCCTCATGGCCCATGGTACTGCACCACAATGCGGGAGAGTAGGTAGCTGCCATATTTATTTAAAAAGCCTTTCAGTTTTTGCTGAGAGGCTTTTTTTTTGTTTCACGCAAAGGACACGAAAGAGTCAGGAAGTCAGAAAGTCCGAAAGTCGGGAAGACAGAAAGAATCCAATCGTCATTCCCACGTGGAGGAATAGCACGCATAAAAAGGAGTTCAATATTATTTTAACCACCCAATTGCTGCTATTTGGCATCCTTGCGTCGCACTCTTGTACTGTAGAAATCCTATTGAGCTCTGGGTTCGCGAGCGGTAAGTGGCTGAACTTCGAAATTTTTTTCCAACACATAGGAGCATTGAAACATATTGGCACATGGATATGATTTCCTATGGATCTACTGTGCCTATGTGGTAATTTTTTTTATTTCACACAACCCAATTCCTAATTCCATCTCAGCGTCTCAACTTATCAACCAATAAACTTCCTCCGCATCTCCCTGTCTCTGCGGTTATTTTTTTTCACGCAAAGAACGCAAAGAAAATAAGGCGCAACGCTTGCTGCTACACGCTTAATGCTTGACGCAGCCCAATTCCCAATACCATCTCAACTTATCAACCAATCAACTTTCTCCGCGTCTCCCTGTCTCTGCTGTTATTTTTTTTCACGCAAAAAGAGCGCAAAGAAGATAAGGCGCAACGCTTGCTGCTAAACGCTTAAAGCTTGACGCCGCCCAATTCCTAATTTCTAATTCCCAATTACATCTCAACGTCACAACTTATCAACCAATCAACCTACCAACTACATCCCCTCAAGCCATCCTTTCAAACAAAGCACCCAATCTTCTTTAGTAGTAGGGTTGTGCATCCCAAACCCATGCCCTCCTTTTGGATAGATATGTAACTCCGCTGGCACTTTGCTTTTTTGCAATGCCTCAAAAAAATAAATGCTGTTTTGGGGCTTGACCACATCATCATTTTCGGCATGAACCAAAAAACTGGGTGGAGTATTGCTATTCACCTGCTGTTCATTCGAATAGTATTTTATTTTTTCTTCGGAAGGATTTTTTCCCAGTAGATTATCTCTTGAACCGATATGGCCAATACTGTCATCAAAACTGATCACAGGATAAATCAAAATCATAAAATCGGGCCGAAGGCTGATATTGTTTTTGTTTTCAATCACGGGGCGGTCAAAATGCGTTCCTGCAGTAGAAGCCAAGTGTCCACCCGCAGAAAAACCCATGATACCGATCTTATCGGATTTGATATTCCATTCCTTTGCTCTTTCCCTAACCATTTGTATGGCACGTTGGGCATCTTGTAAGGGCCCAATTTCTTTGTTGACCATGGTATTGTCATCGGGTATCCGGTATTTCAGCACAAATGCGGTAATGCCCATTTCATTGAAACGTTTTGCCACATCATAACCCTCATGGCTAGCTGCTAAAATGGAATAGCCGCCACCTGGACATATAATAACGGCTTTTCCATTTGCTTTATCTTTCGGAGCCAGAAATACGGTTAGGGATGGCCGTGAAACATGATGCACAATCAAAATTTTATTTTCTCCTTCATAGGTAGCACTTTCTATGTTTGCCGATGGCTTTGAATTGGGGATACTGTCATTATAGAGTGGGATTACGGTTTGTGAAGACGCCATCAGTACGGTGTTTAAGGATAAAACAAAAAGCAGGAATCGTTTCATAAAAAATAATATTACCAAATGTAATTGTTTTCGGGCATTGGCATGATGCTGCTTTTCTGGATATTGGGTTTTCTAAGAAATGGAATATAATGAACTTTTTGAGCTTTAATAATAAGGAATTGGCTAAGAAATGGGCAAAAAAAAATGATCCTGCTTAAGGACCATTTTTTATCGTTAAATATCTTGTTCTTCAAAATAATCAAACTACCAGCATGGCATCCCCATAACTGAAAAAACGGTATTTATCCTTGATTGCCTTTTTATAAGCCTCCATGGCCAAATCATAGCCTGCAAAAGCACAGGTCATGATCAGCAAACTGGTTTTGGGCAAATGAAAGTTGGTGATCAAGGCATCCGCAATATTGAATTGATAGGGTGGATGGATAAAAGTATTGGTCCAACCTTCAGATGGTTTCAATAATTTTTCCGCAGTAAAAGAAGATTCCAAAGCCCGCATGGTGGTAGTACCAATAGAACAGATGCGGTGGTTGGCCAATCTTGCTTTGTTCACAATTTTGCAAGCTTCTTCATCTATGCGATAATACTCCGCATCCATTTTATGTTTGCTCAGGTCTTCTACCTCGATAGGCCTGAAAGTGCCAAGTCCAGTGTGCAAAGTAATTTCCGCAAAACGAACCCCTTTTATTTCTGCACGTTTGATCAGTTCCTTACTAAAGTGTAGCCCGGCTGTTGGCGCTGCTACAGCTCCTTCATGTTTTGCATAAACAGTTTGGTAGCGTTCTTTGTCTTCTTCGTCGGGCTTGCGTTTAATGTATTTTGGTAAAGGGGTTTCACCAAGTATTTCCAGCATTTGGCGGAATTCTTCGTCAGTGCCATCCCATAAAAACCGAATGGTACGGCCTCGGCTAGTGGTATTGTCAATTACTTCAGCTACCAGTTCATCGCTCTCGCCAAAATAAAGTTTGTTGCCTACACGGATTTTACGGGCGGGGTCAACAATCACGTCCCACAAACGGTTTGGTTTGTTCAATTCACGCAAAAGGAACACTTCGATCTTTGCCCCAGTTTTTTCCTTGCGACCATACATGCGGGCAGGAAAAACCTTTGTATTGTTTACAACGAATACATCTTTATCATCAAAGTATTCAAGAACGTCGCGGAAATGTTTGTTCTCTATTTGGCCGGTGTGACGGTGCACAACCATCATCCTGCTGTCTTCTCTTTTTTTCGTAGGGTTCTGAGCAATAAGGTTTAAAGGAAGATCGAACCTGAACTGGGATAACTTCATGTGGGGTAATGTTTTATTTCAATGATTGCCACATGATACCAACGGAGGGGGGCGGTATAGATACTGCGGGATGCGCATACAAACCAGGCCTTACGGCACCCAGTTTGGTATCATGTTACGGCATGATTTTTAAGGCTGCAAAATTAGGTTAATTGCCCCGAAATGCGAAAAATCAGTTTAGCACTATTGAAATAATTGAACCTGAACACTTTCAGTTACAGCTGCCGGTTGAAAACTTGTACGAATAATGCCCATTCAGCAAAATAATTATGGTGAATTAACGTCTTTAAAGCATCTTCAACCAAAGAACCCCAACCATGAGATTGTTTTTTATGCGCAGGCTATTATATGTGATGGTTTTGTTGGTTGCCCCATTTATCATAACCGCGCAAAAAAAATCACCCCCAAAATATGCAGGTCTATTATGGCAGATCACTGGCAATGGGCTGACCAAGCCATCTTACTTATTCGGTACAATGCATGTTAGCAGCAAGATGGCCTTCAACCTCAGCGATTCATTTTACCTTGGTATCAAGAACGCCGATGTGGTGGCTCTGGAACTGGATCCGCAATTGTGGCAGGACCAGATGTACCGATTTAAAAAAATGCAGAGCAACCTACGGACCTATTCCCAAGGAGCTCCCAACGGATACCTGAATGAGAAATCGTTTCAGATTGATAACTGTGAGGACAAAATAAAACTGGCCTTGAGCGATGAGCCAACGGTAATCAATGGGTTGCTATACCGCTCGGTGCAGCCAAGCGCCGATTTTGAGGAGGATACTTATCTTGATCTATATATATACCAAACCGGAAAAAAATTCGGAAAGCAAACAACTGGAGTAGAAAATTATTTCGAGACCGAAAAACTGATGTTGGAAGCAGCACAGGATATGTTGAAAGATAAACAAAAACGAACCATTGATTTTGGCAACGATTTTTCCGATATCGGAAAAAAACTGGAAGATGCTTATCGCCGGGGCGATCTGGATTTGCTTGACTCACTCGAAAAATTAATGCAGCCCTCCGATGCTTACTTGGAAAAGTTTTTATACAAGCGTAATGAGATACAGGCAAACGCTATCGATCGTATTTTAAAAAGGCAATCGCTTTTTGTGGGAGTTGGCGCCGCCCATCTCCCGGGCAAACGGGGCGTGATAGAATTGCTGCGAAGCAAAGGATATAAATTGAGACCTGTTGCCATGCATGGTCGCGATGAAAAGCAAAGGGACTGGATTGATAAAGCAAAAGTGCCAGTTCGTTTTAACGCTTTTACATCTGTAAATGGAGGCTTTACTGTTAAGCTGCCCGGAAAATTATATAGGCGCCCAGATAGTAGGCCCAATGAATCCTGGCAATATGCGGATATGAGCAATGGGGTTTATTATATGGTGGAAAAGCTGAGAACCTTTGCGAATATCACTGGTTTAGGCAAGGAGGCTGTTCTGAAAAAAATCGATAGCCTTTTGTACGAAAATATTCCCGGAAAGATTTTGAAAAAAAGCATCATCAACCAAAATGGTTATACGGGTTATGACATCCTCAACAAAACCCGCCGTGGCGATTTGCAACGGTATCATATACTCGTAACCCCTTTTGAAATATTTATTTTCAAAATGAGCGGTACCGGAAACTATGTAGATGGAGAGGAAGCAGCCCAATTTTTTGGTTCTATTGAAATCAAGAAAAATGGATTTGGGAAAGAAGGGGATTTTCAGCCAAGTCGGGGTGGGTTTAGCGTAAAGATGCCGCTACCTGTTTATGAAAACAAAAATACTACCAGCTTCGATGGAATCCCTAGGTGGGAATACCAATCCATTGATAGTACCAACGGGGATGCTTATCTGATAATGAAAAAGACAATCCTGAATTTTCGCTTTTTGGAAGAAGATACGTTTTGCTTAAAACTCATGGAAGAAAGTTTCCAAATTTCTGATTGTATCGACAAAACCATTTCGGACAAATGGTCTATACAAAATGGACGGCAAGTGCTTCAGGCCGATTACCGATTGAAAGATGGGAGCAGGCTAAAGGCACGTTATTTCAGGGCTGGCCCACATTACTATCTGTTGGCGGCGCGAAGTAAGTTGGATAAACCTTTTTTGGGTTTTTTTGATTCATTTTCATTTGAGCCCTTCCGGTATAAAAATTATGAAAACTATATTGACACTTTCATTAACCTGCGGGTAAGCACCCCGATAGTGCCCGATGTGGATGCCAACCTTCGGGCGGTATTTGAAAAAAGTAGCAGCGAAGAATTTCTAAGTGCTATAACGGATTATAATAGTTACTGGCTTCAAAATAAAACGGCGATGTTCCAGGACGATTCCACAGGTGAAGCTGTTTTTGTTTCGGTTGAATCCTACCCAAAATATTATTACCCCAAAGATTCAGCTTCCTTCTGGAAGGATGAAATGGACGAGGCCCGTATCCGCAACGATATGTTGATCCGGAGCAAACAACCATTCCATTTCGATGATTCAAGTTATGGGTATAAATATGTCTTCTCGGATACTGGGTCGTCTGTATTCATTACAAATTGGGCTTTTGTAAAGAACAATCGTTTTTGCCAGGTGATGAGCTTGACGGATTCGCTTTATGAAAGTGAATTTGCAAAACGGTTTTATGAAAGTGTCCGGCTGATTGATCATAAACAGCAAGAGTCACTTTTCAAGAATAAACTGGATGTTTTTTTCAAGGACTTTTATAGTAAGGACTCCGCCATTAATAAAAGAGCAAAAAATTCAATCCCCAATATTTACTTCGGGCCAGCCGCTGTACCGAGGTTGATGACGGCCATCCAATCATTACCCTTTAATGACATAGACTATTTTGATACCAAAACAAAGCTGATCAATGAACTTGGATTTATCCGAAACGAAAAATCGATACAAACCTTGGTGAGCGGGCTAAGGAATGTGTACGAAAAAACAGCCGATACTAGTACTTTTCAAAATGCAGTAATAAAAGCCTTGGCAAGAAATAAAACCAAGGAGTCGTACCAATTGCTGAAAACATTGATTGTGGAAGATCCTCCCATATTTGACAATGCGTCCGACTATAACTACCTGTTCCAGAACATTGACGATTCGCTTTCCTTGGCACAATCCCTATTTCCAGAATTGATGCAACTCGCTAACATCGATGATTATAAAGACAATGTACAATCACTGCTTACGACCCTGGTAGACAGTGGTTATGTGAAAGCGAAAGATTATAGCGACTATTTCAGCAAGATTTATTTTGAGGCAAAGATCCAACTTAAAAAACAATTGGCGCATGATGAGGCAAGCCTACAAAAGAAAACGGATGGGGATAATGATGCGTATAACGAACAGAATTGGAAAAAGGATAACAATAAAAGCCTACTCGATTATGCAGTTTTACTGATGCCCTTTTATGAAAAAAACCCAAACGTCCCAAAATTTTTCGATAAATTGATTCAGAGCAAAGATCCTGCTATAAAATTAAATACCGCTATCTTATTATTGCGCAACCATCAAGTTTGCCCAGATACATTATTGGCATTTCTTGCAAAAGACGATTTGTACCGATTCCCCTTGTACAAAGGTTTGGAGGCTGCCCAACTAAAAAACAAATTCCCCAAAAAATATCTTAATCAACAAGACTTGGCTAAAAGTGCGCTTATGAGTTCGGGCACAAGTTCAATGGTCTATTATATGGAGTATGTTGAAAAGAGGCTGGTGAAAACGCGGCAGGATAGTGGCTGGGTCTATTTTTATAAATACCGTACCAACAAAGATGATGAGAGTTGGCAGATGGGCATTAGCGGTTTGCAGCCGGTTGACACAAGCCGGGTCAGCAGTAATGATGAGTTTGTATTACTAACAAACAAAAGGTTGGTTGCTGACAAATCTGTTGCCGATCAATTTAATGACCAATTGAAAAGACTGATGTTTTCAAAGCATAAAAGTGCCGTTTCCTTTTATCTGGATACTGATTATTTTATGGGTCGAAGCGATGATGACAATTAGCGATTACCCATTTCATCAAAAGCATGTGCGGTATAACCTTGCAAATGTGCTGGAATGTGATTGTGATATTATAGTACACCGCGACGGTCCAATGTAGCTTAATCCTAAAAATGAAGGTGCCTCACCGTTAGTCCATTGTTGATGAGCTGTTTTAAGGAGTCAATACCGATTTTGATATGCCGTTCTACAAAATTTCCAGTTACCTGCTGGTCGCTTACTTCTGTTTTAACCCCTTCTGGCGTCATGGGCTGGTCGCTCACGAGTAGCAAAGCTCCCGTGGGTATCTTATTAAAAAAGCCAACTGAAAAAATAGTAGCGGTTTCCATATCAATTGCGTAGGCTCTTACTTTCTTCAAATATTCTTTAAACTGGTCATCATGTTCCCATACACGTCGGTTGGTTGTGTACACCGTGCCGGTCCAATAGTCTACCGAATAGTCGCGGATGGTGGTAGATATGGCTTTTTGCAAAGCAAATGCGGGTAGGGCAGGTACTTCGGCAGGGAAATAGTCATTCGATGTTCCTTCTCCTCGTATAGCAGCAATGGGTAATAGTAGGTCGCCTATTTTATTCCTTTTTTTCAGCCCACCGCATTTTCCCAAAAACAAAACTGCTTTCGGGCTAATGGCAGTCAGGAGGTCCATAATGGTAGCGGCGGTTGGGCTGCCCATACCAAAATTGATAATGCTGATATTGCCCGCTGTGGCGCATTGCATGGGTCTGTTTTCGCCAACCACTTTTACTTTATGCCACTCGGCAAACAGCTTTACGTAGTTGTCAAAATTGGTAAGCAAAATGTATTCGCCAAAATTTTCCAATTTTTCCCCGGTATAACGGGGCAGCCAGTTCTGAACAATTTCTTCTTTACTTTTCATGTTTGTTTCCTGTTTTAGTATTTGCCCATTTTAAAATGGATTTGCGGCTTCTACAAAATCAATACAATATTTAAATGGGCCATTGGCTTATGATGCCGGTATCGTTTTTTTGAAAGCGGTTCTATCATTAATTTAGGATAAATTCACAGAGTAAATTTAGTAAATAGTTAGCACGATGATCCAAATCTATTATCCAAAATATCCTTTTAAAATAAAAGAAGAAGAACAGGAAAAGGAATTTATTTTTGATGAGCTTCGAAAGCTATGGGTACGATTGACACCGGAAGAGTGGGTGCGACAAAATTTTGTTCGGTATTTGGTAGATGTAAAAAAATATCCCCCAGCCTATATTGCTATTGAAAGAAAAATAAAAATTGGGGATGTCAATAAGCGTTTTGATCTATTGGTGTTTGATGCTGCTGCCAAACCTTGGATGCTCATCGAATGCAAAGCTCCCCATATTTCCCTTGATAAAGTAGTGCTTTGGCAGGTGATGCACTATAATATTGCTATGCCTGTAAAATATCTGGTTATCGTGAATGGCGAACATTGCCATGGCTATCAAAGAGGCCAGCTCGATTTTGAATCAATACCTGTACTGCCTTCGTATGGGGAATAAAAAAGCCTGTTCGAAAATAGGAACAGGCTTTTTTTGTTTGTAATTTCTTTAAGGGAAAATACCAAGCTCTGCATAAGAAGTGGCCACTTTGTTGATGGCAACGATATAGGCTGCTGTACGCATATCCGGCACTTTGGGATTCTGCTTCCAACATTCCATAATTTCTTTAGTAGCGCTGATCATGGTTTCTTCCAGCCCACTATGCACGAGGTCAATTTCATCTGCACCATGCATGATATGCTCTTTTTCCTGCACTTCTATTGATTTTCCGCTCAGTTCTTCAATCTGGTTGATGATCCTTGCGTTCATGTTTTCGGTGAAACGTTTTTCCATTCTTCCATAGCGTACATGGCTCAGGTTTTTCAGCCATTCAAAATAGGAAACGGTAACGCCCCCTGCATTTAAGTACATATCTGGGACCACCAGTACACCCTTTTTGCTAAACACTTCGTCAGCTTCAGGAGTAAGGGGGCCATTGGCAGCCTCGCCGATAATCTTTGCTTGGATGCGGTTGGCATTATCGCCGTTGATCACATTTTCGAGAGCTGCGGGAATCAGGATATCGCAAGGCAGTTCTAGCGCTTCACTGGATTTGCTAATATTGGTTGCTCCTGGAAAATTCAGGATGGATCCCGTTTTTTTTCGGTGTTGAAAAACTTCCTCTTCGTTCAACCCCGCCTCATTCTCAATGGCTCCTTCATATTCCGCAATGGCTACAATTTTTGCCCCGCCTTGACGGAAAAATTTTGCTGAGTGGTAGCCCACATTCCCCATACCTTGAACGATTACCCTTTTCCCTTCCACGCCAACACTCAGCCCCAATCTATCCATCACATCTTTCATCTTGCATACTTCGCGAATACCAAAAAATACGCCAAGACCGGTAGCTTCGCGGCGGCCATGCACACCGCCTTGCGTGATGGGCTTTCCGGTTACACAGCCCAATGCATCCACTTCACCAGGTCGCATACTTTGGTAAGTATCCAAAATCCAGGACATCTCCCTTTCGCCAGTACCATAGTCTGGGGCAGGTACATCAGTGCCCGGACCAATAAAGTTTTTCTTGATCAATTCAGAAGTGTACCTCCTAGTTATTTTTTCAAGTTCGTAAGGAGTATATTTTTTAGGATCGATGCAGATGCCTCCTTTGGCACCCCCAAAAGGCACATTTACAATGGCACATTTATAGGTCATCAATGCACTTAATGCCATTACTTCATCGAGGTTCACTGAAAGGGAAAAACGGATACCGCCTTTGCTCGGTAGTTTGTGTTGGGAGTGTTGTACCCGGTAAGCTTTGATCACTTCGATTTTGTCGCCAATCTTAACCGGGAAATTCATGCGGTAAACCGAATTGCATTGTTTGATCTGTTCCAAGATGCCTTTGTCCCAAGAGGTAAACTGTGCCGCTTTGTCAAAACTTTTTACTACAGCGTCAAAAAAACTGTATTCAAATGGTGAAGCCATAATCGTATGTTTTAGAAGGTTTATATGCTTTCTTATTGCGTAATTTTCTTATGTGGCCTTTTAAGGCTGCCGTCTAAACCGCTATGGTACTGCATAAAAAGGGTAGAAATCTAGGAATCTTTATTTTCCTTCTCCAGCCTGCTGATCTTTTTATCCAAACGGATCACATATAAAAACAATCCGAACAAGATAATCAGCAACACGGCAATCACTACGTATATTTTTCCATTTGAGCGCATCGCGTCTGCCATGGCGACTTTACTGTTCGAGGTGCTATCCTGTGCCCAAGTTGTTAACGTGCCAATGGAGCCGATAATTGCAAGAAGTAATTGGTATATTTTTTTATGCATTATTCAGTTTCTTTTCTTGTAAAATTTTTAGTCGAATGCGCAAGTTGGTAATCCATACACCGAGCAAAGCCCAGCCCGGTACGGCCGCTGGCCAAAAAACAATACGCATACGGGCATCAATATTGTTGAAGGTGTTGTTTCCTCCCATGCCTCCGGGGTGCAGACTTTCCACCATGCGTGGGATGATCCAGATGGTTGGGAACAACATGGCAAAAGCAAAAATATTATAAACCGCACCTATACGTGCCTGTTTGTCAAGATCGGTAATGGAGTTTCTGAGCACGAGGTAAGCAAAATAAATAAGCAATGCAATGGCTGCGCCCAACTGTTTGGGGTCATTGTTCCAGAATGCGCCCCAAGTGTACCTGGCCCATATCGACCCTGTCACAAGCCCCAGCAAACCAAACAGAATGCCGGCCTTGCCATATTCAAGCGCATAAATATCGTTCAGGTGGTTGCCGGTACGCAAATATTTTACTGAATAGATAACGGAGATGATAAAAAAGATCATCATGCAGAACCACATGGCCACATGAAAATAAAGATTGCGGATGGTTTCATTCAAGATGGGTTTATGGGGAACATCGCCCAGAAAACCCCAAACAAAAGTGTATGACAATAAAACCACACTTAATATTTTCCACCAGTTTTTACGAAGCATATGATTTTATTAAAGGGTGGCGAGTGTCTTGCAAGCAAGCAGATATACTAAATTGACCACCTCTATTTGGATTGCAAAAATAGGGTAAACCTACCCATATTCAGGCAGGAAAGGGTTGTTAAAACGAAATATTGAAGAAACAATCCTCTTATTTGCGATTATTAACAGTATTTGATTGGTTTTGGTTTTGGGGTAAATAAAATTAAAGGAAAAAGAATTTTAATTGAATGGTTCTTGCTTCTGATTTATTGTTCCAAGTGTTTGTATACTGAACTGATCAAAACAGGATTCTATTTATTAGGCTTTGAAATGTACCAAAAACAGTAGTTCATCAACGTGATTTTTTAGGGGCTTTGATGATGGCAGTTGAGTATAGTAGTTTCTGCTGAAGAGTGCGACGCAAGGATGCTGAGCCGTGTTTTGGTGCTGGTAAAAAAAGTTTTAATCCTTCCACAAAAAAGGGAAGAGGATGATCGACAGCACTACTACCATTGCATCTAATGCTGCCAATAATAGGATGATCGACAGCAGACCACTTTGGAATACGCTGGCAAATGCAATATTGGACAAACGCATCAACAACATGAGTTGCGGTATGATGAGTGGGAAACCCATAATGGCCATCAACGCGGCATTTTGCTGAGCCCTTGCCGCAATGGCGGCTATAAAAGTAAACACAAGGCTGAGACTGATACCACCAAAGCAGCAGATAAAAATAAATTTTATCGCATCGTAAACGGGGCTACCCAACATCAATTGGAAAAGCGTCAGGCTTACAAGACTCATGATGAGCATGAGCACTAGGTTAAAAAGCAGTTTGGCCAAAATAAAATCCCTTGACCCGGCGATGGAATAAAAATAGAGCATGCGTCCACGGCTTTCCTGCAAAAAACTTTTGGCCACGGCATTCACGCTGATGAATAATTGGATCATCCAAAAAAGGCCATTCCACACAGCCGATTCGGGCTGACCCATGGCCAGATAAAGTACAAAGATGGTGGAGGCCACATAAAGCAGGATGCCGTAAAAAGTATATTGCTGGCGGACTTCCAACAGCACATCTTTCTTAAAAAGGGTAAATATTTTTTTCATCGAACATTTAAGGAAACGTTAAAAATAATACAGTCTTTGCCTATTCATTATACCTGTTCACCCTTATGAAAACAGTCCCTGCAGCGAGGCTCATACAAATCTTTCTCACCAAGCAAAAGTTGAGCATTGTTGGGCGATTTTCTGTAAGAATAGTTTGCAATATTCCCGCATTTTACACAAATGGCATGCAACTTGGTAATATAATCTGCCCTTGCCAGCATATTGGGCATGGGCCCAAAAGGTTTGCCCGTATAATCCATATCCAATCCAGCTACAATTACACGGATGCCCTGCAGTGCAAGCTGCTCGCAGATCTCCGGTAGTTGTGGTTCAAAAAACTGGGCTTCGTCGATGGCCACGACATCTGTTTTTCCCACTTGCGAAAGGATGTCTTTTGAATTTTCAACAGGCGTTGATAAAAGCTCGTTTTCATCGTGAGAGACAATATTTTCTGGATGATATCGTATATCAAAAGCGGGTTTGAAGATTTTGATATTCAGATTGGCGATAGTGGCACGTTTCAGGCGGCGGATCAGTTCTTCGGTTTTTCCTGAGAACATGGACCCGCAAATAACCTCTATCCAGCCCCTTTTTTTGTTATTGATATGTGGTTCTATGAACATAAATGGCAAATGGTATACTTATTTTGAATTAATTTTATAACCATAACCTCCAAGCCAGCCGATAAAGTTTAAATATGGAACGATTAGAACAGCTCATCAGCAAGTTAAAGGAACAATTTGAAAGAAAGATTCCTTACGCCCAAATGCTGACCACAGTAAAACAGATAGAAGCTGAATTGTCGCATAATGCTAATAGGCCCGGCGCCCATTATGGCACTGCAAAAGTAGCGGTTGTGATGCCATCTACCATCAAACCGGTTTCTATGGTGCAGGAAGAAGTGGAATTTGTTTATACAGCCCCCAAGGCCGAAGAGCCAGAGCCCGTGGTAATTGCAGCACCAAAACAATATCCGGAGAAATGGCCTTTTGACCCATTGATGGATATCCCCACACTTTCGCATCAACCACAGTCAAAGGAATTGAATGATGTGATTGGCAGCGCCAGTGAATCGTTGAACGATAGATTGAAAACAGATCATAATGAGTTATCCTCCTCCATAAAAGGGGCGCCCGTGCATGACCTGAAAAAGGCCATTGGCATCAACGATCGCTATGTGTTCATCAATGAATTGTTTCGTGGGGATGAAGCTATGTATGAACGCAGCATCAAGACCATTAATAATTTCAAGATTTTGCCCGAGGCCGAATACTGGATGGAAAGGGAACTGAAACTGAAACTGGGCTGGGACGAGACCAAAGATGCATCACGTCATTTTTTTCAGTTGGTTAAAAGACGGTTCTCCTGAATATAGTGTAAGATTTTTTCGGTAGCTCCTTTTTTGGAGTTTACATACCCGCTGGATGCATTGCAGGCAGCAGTATATTCAACACTGTCTGAAAACAAGCGGTTAAAGGTATCTTCTGCTTCCAAGGCGCTATCCACTACAAAAGCACCCCCGGCATCCACCAACTCAATAGCTTCAATATATTTTTCTATCACGGGGCCATGCACTACTGGCTTGCCATAAACAGCCGCTTCCAGCACATTGTGTACACCATCATCGCCAAAACCGCCGCCCACATAAGCAATGCTGGCATATTTGTACAAACGGGCAAGCATGCCGATATTATCAATGATCAAAACGTTTACTGATAACTGTTGGTTGTTGTTGGTTTCAGCGGTTGGCCATTTCCCCTCGGCAACCAATTTTTGCAACACGGAAAAACGGATGCTGTTTCTAAAAAGATTTTCGATTTCCTTTATCCGGTCTTCGCCGATTTCATGAGGGGCGAGGATAAATCTTATTTCTTGGTGCGAATTGGCGTAATGGTCCAGTTGTTCTTCATCCTCTTCCCAAGTGCTGCCTGCAACGATAACGGGTTGTTTGCCACAGAATTTTTCGATGACTTCAATAGGTTCAAAATGACTGGCAATCTCAATCACCCGATCAAAGCGGGTATCCCCACTAACCGTTACATTGTTGCTGAAGCCGATACTGCCCAACAGTTTTTTGGCATTTGCGGTCTGCACAAAAAAATGGCTAAAAGAGTGAAGGGCCTTTCTGTACAAACCCCCATACCAACGGAAAAAAACTTGTTCTTCCCTGTATATGCCTGAAATAAGGAGGGTGGGTATTTTTCCCCTTTTTAATTCTTCCATATAATAAAACCAGTATTCATATTTTATCCACAAAACGAGTTGGGGCCTGATGGTTTTAATAAACCTTTTGGCGTTAGAAGCAGAGTCGGTGGGCAGATAAAATATATAATCAGCGCCTTGATAATTTTTTCTTACCTCATAGCCTGAGGGTGAAAAAAAACTGATCAGGATTTTATAGGAAGGAAATTTTTTTCTGATATCCTCTATCAGCGGTCTTCCCTGCTCAAATTCCCCCAATGAAGAACAATGCATCCAAATAACGGAAGACTGCTCCTTGATACCCGATCCTTCAATGGTTGAAAAAATATTTTTTCTACCCTCCAGCCATAGTTTGGCCTTTTTGTTCCAAGGGCTGATGAGCCGGGCACTTGTTTTATAAAGCAGCAAAAAGAAATTATAAAGAAGCATTTCCATAACCTGATAATATACATAAAGATAAAGCCAATCTTTAAGTTAGCGTCGCAAAGCCCAAGCATTGGATTACAAAATTTTTTGCAGTAGGTTTGTGGCCATTTAAAAAATCATTATATGAGGCCAATCCAAATGGTTGATCTGAAATTGCAGTATGGCAAGATCAAGGGTGAAGTTGATGCCGCTCTGCACGAAGTGCTAGATAGCTGTGCCTTTATTAACGGGAAACCCGTTACTGATTTTACAAACCATTTATCGGCTTATTTGGATGTGAAACATGTTATTCCCTGTGCTAATGGAACAGATGCGTTGCAGATTGCCATGATGGCTTTGGGATTGGAACCTGGTGACGAGGTAATCACACCATCCTTCACTTATGTGGCTACTACAGAGGTGGTGGCTTTACTCCGGTTAAAACCGGTTTTTGTGGAAGTGGATACCAAAACCTTTTGTATTGACCCTATTGCTATAGAAAAAGCAATCACCCCAAAAACAAAGGCTATTGTGCCGGTACACCTATATGGGCAAGCTGCCCCCATGGAAGAGATTATGGCCATCGCGAAAAAGCATAACCTATTCGTAATAGAAGATACCGCTCAAGCCATTGGCGGATGTTATACTTTTAGCAACGGGGTCACCAAAAAACTAGGGGCTATTGGCACTATTGGCACCACTTCTTTTTTCCCTTCGAAAAATTTAGGTTGTTATGGAGATGGTGGTGCAATATTTACAGAAGATGATACGTTAGCAGGCAAGCTAAAAATGATTGCAAACCATGGACAAAGCAGGCGCTACTATCATGACGTAGTGGGCTGCAACAGCAGGTTGGATACCATACAGGCTGCTATACTGGACATTAAGCTAAAAAAACTAGATGAGTATATTGACGCCAGAAGAAAAGCCGCGGATTATTATGACAATGCATTTGCAGGCCACGCTTCGGTGACTGTTCCATTTAGGGCTGGTTATAGCCGACATGTATTCCATCAATACACATTGATTTTAGAAGGAGTGAACAGGGATAAGCTGCATGAGTTTCTGGCGTCAAAAAATATACCTTCCATGATTTATTACCCGGTACCTGCGCATCGTCAACAAATGTTTGCTAATTTCGGTGCCTCATCTTATCAATTGCCTGCCACCGATTGGCTTACCGAAAGAGTGATTTCCTTGCCGATGCATACGGAGCTAGACGAAGAACAACTGACCTATATCAGTTCCAGTGTACTCGAGTTCTTGAATAGTTAACTGAAGCAATAACAAACAATAAAAGAAGCAAACATGAAAATTGCAGTAGTAGGCACTGGTTATGTAGGATTGGTAACCGGTACCTGTTTTTCTGAAACCGGAAACGATGTAACTTGTGTTGATATTGATGAAAACAAGGTTAAAAAACTTTCCAACGGGGAGATTACCATCTACGAACCCGGTCTCTCAAAACTGTTTCTTAGAAACCTAAAAGAAGAACGACTCCGTTTTACTACCAATTTGGAAGAAGGCATTCGGGATGCAGAAATCATTTTTCTGGCCTTGCCAACCCCCCCAGGGGCAGATGGGGCTGCAGATATGAAATATGTGTTGGGTGTTGCCAACGATTTGGGCAAGATACTAAAGGATTATAAAGTGATTGTTGATAAAAGCACCGTGCCAGTAGGTACCGCAGAACAGGTGAGGGAAGCCATTGCCAAAAATTATAAAGGGGCCTTTGATGTGGTGTCCAATCCGGAATTTCTGCGGGAAGGTGTGGCCTTAGATGATTTTATGAAACCCGATCGGGTAGTGGTGGGCACTTCTTCGGAAAGGGCAAAAAAAGTAATGGAGGAATTGTATAATCCTTTTGTACGTCAGGGTAATCCGATTATTTTTATGGATGAGCGTTCTGCGGAGCTTACCAAATATGCGGCCAATTCTTTTCTTGCGGTGAAAATCACCTTTATGAACGAAATTGCCCAATTGTGCGAAAGGCTTGGTGCGGATGTAGATATGGTTCGCCGGGGCGTGGGCAGTGATGAACGTATCGGAAAACGGTTTTTATTCCCGGGTATTGGTTATGGGGGGTCTTGCTTTCCAAAAGATGTGCAGGCGTTGGTGAAATCATCAAAGGATGCGAATTATGAATTCAAGATACTGAATGCAGTGATGGATGTGAACGAAAGGCAGAAACTCCATCTGATGCCCAAGATCAAAAAATATTTTGACAACAATCTAAAAGGAAAGCGGTTTGCGATGTGGGGCTTGGCCTTTAAACCCAATACAGATGATATTCGTGAAGCACCCTCATTATATATGATCGATGCGCTGATCAAGGAAGGAGCGAGTGTGATTGTGTTTGACCCAGAGGCGATGAACAATGTGAAAAACGTGGTTGGTGATAAAATTGAATATGCAGAAAACCAGTACGATTCATTAAAAGGGGCAGATGCTCTGATCATCGTTACGGAATGGAATGAGTTTAGGACACCCAATTTCTTAAAGATTGTTACCAACTTGAAATCAAAAGTGATTTTTGATGGTCGTAACCTGTTTGATATTAACGCTATCAAAGAACTTGGATTTTATTATGAAAGTGTTGGGAGAAATACAGCAATCCCTGCAAACGGAAAACAATAACAACTGAAAAGAATGACAAAAACACGTGTACTCATCACCGGTGCTGCCGGCTTTTTAGGTTCCCATTTGTGTGAGCGCTTTTTAAAAGAAGGGTTTCATGTAATTGGGATGGATAACCTGATTACCGGTGACCTTAAAAATATTGAGCATCTTTTTAAAAGGGAAGATTTTGAATTTTATCACCATGATGTGAGCAAGTTTATCCATGTTCCCGGTGAAATAAAATACATACTTCATTTCGCTTCTCCGGCTAGTCCGATTGACTATCTGAAGATCCCAATCCAAACCTTGAAAGTAGGTTCATTGGGAACGCATAACTGTCTCGGTTTGGCAAAAGCAAAAAAAGCGAGGATACTCGTAGCATCTACTTCTGAGATTTATGGAGACCCATTGGTACATCCACAGAACGAAGAATATTGGGGTAATGTAAACCCCGTAGGACCACGTGGTGTTTACGATGAAGCCAAACGTTTTCAGGAAGCTATCACCATGGCCTACCATAATTTTCATGGGCTGGAAACCCGGATCATCCGCATTTTTAATACCTATGGCCCACGCATGCGATTGAATGATGGTCGTGCACTACCTGCTTTCATTGGTCAGGCTTTGCGTGGGGAAGACCTAACGGTTTTCGGCGATGGTAGCCAAACCCGTTCTTTCTGCTATGTGGATGATCTGGTGGAAGGCATTTACCGTTTATTGATGAGCGATTACCATTTCCCTGTTAATATTGGCAACCCTGATGAAATTTCATTGAAAGATTTCGCAGAAGAGATTATTTCATTGACAGGAACCTCGCAAAAAATTGTTTACAAACCTTTGCCTGTGGACGACCCCAAACAAAGGCAGCCGGATATCACAAAAGCAAAACAGATTTTAGGATGGCAACCAACCATAAGCCGGAAAGAGGGTTTGAAAATTACTTACGATTATTTCAGATCTTTACCGCCTGAAGAATGGCGCAAACTTCCGAAAGAATTTGTAAGCAATAAGTAGTTGAAGGGCGGTATCCTATTCTTTATAATTTTTGCAAAAGATGTATCAAAATCTGATTGATAAAAAAGCGAAGCTTGCTGTGATTGGGTTAGGCTATGTGGGGCTGCCGATTGCTTTGGAATTTGCAAAAAAGTTATCAGTAATTGGCTTCGACATCAATAAAGCCCGCATCAATATGATGCAGAACCATATTGATCCCAGTAAAGAAGTGGGCGGGGATGAATTCAAAGACCGTGATATTATTTTCACAGATGACGTCGAAATACTCAAGCAGGCACATTTTTTTATTGTGGCGGTTCCTACCCCGGTAGATAAATACAATGTGCCAGACCTGAAGCCGCTGATTGGTGCTTCGGAAATTGTAGGGAAGGTTTTAAAAAAAGGGGATTATGTGGTGTATGAATCCACTACTTATCCCGGTTGTACTGAGGAAGATTGTTTACCAGTGTTGGAACGTTTTTCTGGTCTCAAAGGCTTTGTGGATTTTAAATTGGGTTACTCTCCCGAGCGCATTAATCCAGGCGATAAAAAGAATACTTTAAGAACCGTGGTAAAAGTGGTGTCTGGTTGCGATGATGACTCATTGAAGAATATTGCCAGTATTTACGAACTGGTAGTAGATGCTGGGGTTCATCGGGCTTCCTCTATCAAGGTAGCTGAAGCCACTAAGATTGTCGAGAACACTCAAAGAGATTTGAATATTGCGCTCATGAACGAGCTCTCTATGATTTTTGACCGTATGGGCATCAACACCTATGAAGTGATTGAATCAGCTGGCACCAAATGGAATTTTCTAAAATTCCAACCCGGCCTGGTGGGTGGTCATTGTATTGGCGTAGACCCCTACTATCTGACCCACAAAGCGGCTGCATTGGGTTACGAATCGAAAGTGATTTCTTCCTCCCGATATATTAATGATGATATGGCCAAATATGTGGCCAGAAAAATCATTACCCATGTCCTAAAAAATTCCAACGATCCTAAAGTGTTGGTAAAGGGTGTGACTTTCAAAGAGAATGTGAGCGATATCAGGAATTCCAAGATCGTAGATACTGTTAAGGAATTACTGGCCTTTAATATAAAAGTAGATGTGGAAGATCCTTATGCAGTTGAGGAAGAAGTGAAACATGAATATGGATTGCAATTGAAAAAAAACCTGGATACGGATTATGATGCGGTAATCATTACCGTGCCACATCAAGAATACAAGACATTGGACGATGCCTATTTTTCTTCCATCAGCAAAAAGGAAGCTATGGTGGCCGACCTAAAAGGTATTTATAGAAATAAGATTGTTAACCGAAAATACTGGAGCTTATAATGGCAGACTATTCAAAAAAAATAATGGTTACTGGAGCGGCAGGCTTTATAGGCTCGCATGTGGCCAGGTTGTTTGTAAAAAAATATCCAGAATATTTAATAGTGAACCTGGATGCTTTGACCTATGCAGGCAATTTGGAAAACCTGAGAGATATTGAAAACCTGCCCAATTATAAATTTGAGCGCGGTGATATCAATGATGAAAAAAGAATCAACGAGCTTTTTGATCAATACCATTTTGATGCTGTGATTCATCTAGCCGCAGAAAGCCATGTGGACCGATCCATTATTGACCCCTTGGCATTTGTAAGAACAAATGTATTGGGCACGGCTTCTTTATTAAATATCAGTTTGAAACATTGGAAAGATAATCTGGAGAATAAATTGTTTTATCATGTTTCAACCGATGAAGTGTATGGCTCGTTGGGGAAAGAAGGGTTTTTTACAGAAGAAACACCTTATGACCCACGTTCCCCTTATTCGGCATCAAAAGCTTCCTCCGACCATTTTGTGATGGCTTATCGCCATACTTATGGATTGCCCATCGTGATGTCGAATTGTTCCAATAATTATGGCTCACATCATTTTCCCGAGAAACTGATCCCGCTCATGATCAATAATATCAAGAACAATAAACCCCTGCCCGTTTATGGGAAGGGAGAAAATGTCCGTGATTGGTTATTTGTGGAAGACCATGCAACGGCAATCGACACTATTTTCCATAATGGGAAGATTGGTGAAAAATACAATGTGGGCGGATTCAATGAATGGAAAAATATTGACATCGTACACTTGCTATGCGGTATCATGGATAAAAAGTTGGGTAGACCAGCAGGGGAATCAGCGAAACTGATTACCTATGTAAAAGATCGCCCAGGGCATGATATGCGTTATGCCATCGATGCAAGTAAATTGAATAAAGAGTTGGGTTGGAAACCTTCGCTTCAATTTGAAGAAGGTTTGGAGAAAACGGTGGATTGGTATCTGCAAAACCAGGACTGGGTAAACCATGTGACTTCCGGGGATTACCAAAAGTATTATGATGTGCAATACGAGAAAAGATAGTATCAGCATTTTTTAATTTAACAAATACAATGTGCCTTTTATAGAAACAGGTTTACCCGGATTGTTCGTAGTAGAGCCAACGGTTTTTGGTGATGATCGCGGTTATTTTTTTGAATCCTACAATGAAAATTTGTTTCAAAAAAATGGGATTGAAATAAAATTTGTTCAGGACAATCAATCCCATTCAAAATATGGGGTTGTACGAGGCTTGCATTATCAATTGAACCCTCACGCTCAAACTAAATTAGTGCGGGTTTTGCAAGGAAAGATTTTGGATGTTGCTGTGGACTTGCGTAAGGGTTCACCCAGTTTTGGAAAATCATACTGCGTAGAATTGTCTGCAGATAATAAAAAGCAACTATTGGTTCCCAAAGGTTTTGCTCATGGTTTCTCCGTGCTTAGCCCAACGGCCGATGTGATGTATAAATGTGATGCCTTTTATAGCAAGGAGTCGGAAGGGGGTATTATCTATAATGACAGCTTGCTGAATATCGATTGGCAAGTTCCGGTCGATAAAATCATTTGTTCTTCCAAGGATCTTCAGCTTCCTTCATTTGAAAACTGTACTAATAATTTCCATTTTCAAGGCTAATCTTTTGCATGAGCAAACCAGAAATCATAGTCACAGGAGCTACTGGCCAGTTGGGTAAGGAAATCCAAACTTTGTCTTCCAGATTCCCGATCTTTGATTTTGTTTTCTTAGGTCGTGCAGGTTTGCCCATCAACGATTTTTCAAAAGCCCAAGAATTATTTAAAATACATCAGCCTGCATTTCTAATTAATTGTGCTGCTTATACTGCAGTTGACAAAGCAGAGTCGGAAAAAGAAACTGCCTTTTTAGTGAATGCGGACTCGGTAGAGATACTTGCTGCATTGTGCAAACAATACGGAACTCGGTTTATACATATCTCTACGGATTACGTTTTTGATGGTGGCTCTTCTACTCCTTTACGTGAAGATGCTCCTACAGGGCCTATCAGTGTTTATGGTGCATCCAAATTGAAGGGTGAGGAACTGGCGCTAAAGGAAAACCCTGGCTCAGTCATCATACGCACTTCATGGGTGTATTCGGAGTTTGGAAACAACTTTGTCAAGACGATGATGCGCTTGATGAATGAGCGTGAATCTATCAATGTGGTGAGCGACCAGATTGGTTCCCCTACTTATGCGGCTGATCTTGCTGAAGCAATTATGCAGATCATCAACGCCACTCAATTTGTACCGGGCATATATCATTATAGCAATGAGGGGACAATTAGTTGGTATGAGTTTGCTGTCGCGATTAAGGAAATGATCAATAGTTCATGTATCGTAAACCCCATCCCCACTTCACAATACCCAACCCCAGCAAAACGCCCACATTATTCATTGTTGGATAAAACAAAAATAAGTGCAGTGTATGCGCTTGCTATCAAGGATTGGAAAGAAAGCCTTCATGTCTGCATCTCCAGACTAAAAAATACATATTAATATCAGGTTGTAAAACTTGCGTAATTGGTTGAATAAATCTTTTTTCTATGAAGGGTAAGGGTAGATTTATGAAAACCTTTCTGTAAATATCTTTTTAAAAAAGATGGCACAAACCAATCAGGGATAAGCACGATGGTGGTATGTGCCATTTATAGAAATCGGCTTGCAAAAGAATGAATTATTGGAACTTGATTTTTTTGCTGCTCAGCACGCTTACTAATAACGCGGCAGTTAAAAAGCTGCTGATGGTAAGCAAAGCAGAAACATTGTAGTGGGCACGTTCAAATAAACGAAAACTAACGAGCCCGGTAATGATTGCGGATACGAGCGATGTAATTGTAAATAGCGTTTTCATGTTTTATTTTTTAGTGTTAAGAAATGGTTTCCAAAGAAACACATATTAAAGACTATGGATTGTTACTAGGGTTTAATCCAGTATACTTGGGTAAATTGTATATGCTTTAAAACCCATTTTGGAGATAATCTTAATTTTTTTTTAACGAATTGATGCAGGTAGTTTCTGTTCTTCGATACTGAATAGTGAAGTTTATGGCATGCCCGATTGATAGCCTGAATTGGTCTGTTGTGGACACTTGGGTGTTGCGAATTTTTCGGTTGGTTATTCTATATTTATGTTATGGGAAAAGTCTAGTTTATTTCTGAGGCGGATTATTTCCTGATGCATTTCATCCATTTGCTGAAGCAGGTGGGTGATGGTTTCAATACCTTCCACATTGATATCAAGGTTGTGGAGACGGGCAATCTGCTCCAATTTGGGTAATTCACGGTCGTTTATAAACGTAGATTGCTCAACCGTGGTGGTTTCTATCAAACCAAAATCTTGTAAAGAGTGGATAAAGGAAATTTCGAGTTGATGACTGGCGCAAAATTCGCTAACAGCAATGAGTCCTTCTGTTTGCATAGAAAATATTTTAAGGTTTTAACTTTGATAATTCGGTAAACAATTCTTTTTCCTTTGCACTGAGCTTAGTGGGAAGCTTTATATGATAGGTAACAAACAAATCCCCGAACTGACCTTCCGTTTTATATACTGGGAAACCTTTGCCCTTTAGCCTGATTTTTGTGCCATTCTGTGTTTCTGGGGGCACTTTTAATTTTACTTTTCCGCTCATAGTGTCAATCATGATTTCCCCTCCCAATAAAGCCGTATATAAATCTATCTCCACCTCATTATACAAATTATTCCCATCCCTTCGGAAGCGGGTATTGTTGACGATTGAAAAGCTAATATAAAGATCTCCATTCGGCCCCCCGTTTACACCGGGAGCTCCATAACCCTTGAGTTTTATTTTTTGCCCATTCTCAATGCCCGCCGGAATGGTAATACGGATATTCTTGCCATCCACCGTGATGGTTTGCTGGTGGGTAACAAAAGCATCTGTCAGGTTCAACTGTAGTTCTGCATTATAATCCTGTCCGCGGAATTTGGTCTGCGAGCTTCTTCCGCCCATGCCTCCAAACATGGATTGAAAAAAATCAGAAAAATCCTCTTCCCCAAAATTTCCTGAAAAATGCTGCGACCCGCCACCATCTGGTCGCTGCTGCGAAGCATGCCTTGCATTTTCAAATTGTTCGGCATGTTTCCAGTCCTTACCATAAGCGTCGTATTTTTTTCTTTTTTCCGGATCACTCAATACCTCATTGGCTTCATTGATCTGCTGAAATAATTTATTCGCTTCTTTATTGTTGGGGTTCAGGTCAGGGTGATGCTTTCTTGCCAGTTTTCGGTAAGCCTTTTTTATATCTTCCTGACTAGCGTTTTTTTCAATTCCTAAAATTTTATAATAGTCTACAAAATCCATGCTCTTGAATTTAGAGTACAAATTTAAAGAGTTGGTTTATCATTAAAGGGCTTTTCATTTTCTAATATTTTTTGAGCGATTATGGAAAAAGGTGGCTTGACCAAGATAAAAAATCATTCCATCTTGGGAATAATCGATTATTCATTTATATCAGGAGAAGTTAATTGATAATCTTCCATAACTTAGCCATTACCATAATCTAGCAATCATGAGAAAATTTTTTATTTCTTTTATTTTGGGGTTCTTCTTTTTTTCTATCGGGCTTGCCCAGCCGGTAAATGAAGTGCTTTATAAAAAAACAAGCGCCATGGTCCCGATGCGGGATGGGGTCAAGCTGTTCACGGTTATGCTTATCCCTATCAATGCAAAGGTCCCAGTTCCTATTCTGATCGAACGAACGCCTTATGGAGCGGATATCCCAATACCGGATGATACTATTATAGCTTTATCCCCCAGATTCTCATTTTACAATATGGCCAAGGAAGGCTATGTTTTTGTTTTTCAGGATATCAGGGGTAAATACAAAAGTGAGGGAAATATGGAGATTCATCAACCGTTGATCCATGAAACTCAAAAGGGTGCCATAGATGAAAGCACGGACACTTATGACGCCGTGGATTGGTTGGTTAAAAATGTGCCATATAATAATGGAAAAGCAGGGATTGTCGGGATTTCATATCCGGGTTGGCTTGCCTTGGTGGGTGCTGTGGACCCACACCCTGCATTAAAAGCATCTTCGGAGCAGGCCTGTATGAGCGATCTTTTTTTAGGCGATGACTTCCACCATAATGGAGCTTTTCGTTTGAGTTATGGGATGGAATATACTTATGAAGTCGAACATGATAAAACCACCGACAGTGATTTCCCATTCCCGCAATTTGATCTGTATGATTGGTACAGGAACTTGGGTTCTTTAAAGAATGTGAACGAAAAATATTTTCATGGCACGATACCTACTTGGAACCATTTTGTAAAGCATCCCAACTATGATAGTTTCTGGCAAAAAAATTCCCCCTTGAATTATGTAAAATACCCGCAAATCCCACAATTGCATGTGGGTGGCTATTATGATCAGGAAGATCTGAACGGCCCACAATTGATGTATGCGCAAATGGAGAAAAAAGATACATTCAATAGAAACCATATTATGTTAGGTCCTTGGAATCACGGAGGGTGGGCGAGGGGTAAGGGCGACAGTTTGGGAAAAATTTCTTTTGAAAGCAATACTGGTGAATATTTTCAGACCTTGCAGAAAAAATGGTTCGACTATTATTTGAAAGGGATTGGTGACGGGAATTTTGAAGAAGCCTATTGTTTTCAAACAGGGAGCAACCAATGGAAGACATATAAAACATGGCCACCCAAAGAAGCGGAAATAAAAAAACTTTATGCGGGACCTAATCATACGGCTTCGTTCAAAAAGCCGCAGAGCAATATCGGGGATATCAAGTATATAAGTGATCCTGCTAAACCAGTTCCTTATCGTCCCCAGCCGATTGAAGCCACTTATGGGCCTGGCAGTCGCTGGCGCACTTGGCATGTGGACGATCAGCGCTTTGTTTACTCAAGACCCGATGTGGTCAGTTTTATGATGGATTCATTAACGGAAGATTTAACGGTAACGGGTACCATCATGGCGCATTTGTTTGCGAGCACTAAGGGCAGTGATGCGGATTGGGTGGTAAAACTGATTGATGTATATCCAAATATTGACCAGAAGAATTTTTTAATGAGCGGCTATATGTTACCGGTGGCCATGGAAGTGTTTCGAGGAAGGTTTTATAAGAGTTTTTCAAAGCCAGAAGCCTTAGTGCCTGGGAAGCCAGAAGAGTTTGTGATCAATCTTCACCAGATTAACCACAGCTTCAAAAAAGGGCATCGCATTATGATACAAGTGCAAAGCTCTTGGTTCCCGGTGATCGATATGAACCCACAAAAATTTGTTCCCAATATTTTTGAGGCAAAAGAATCGGATTATATCAAAGCAGAAGAAACGATTTATTTCAATGCGAAATACCCCACTTATGTTGAATTGCCAGTGATGAGGTAGGTGTTGGTACGTTGATTAATTAAAGAGGAATTTGGAATTAGGAATTGGTGCAGAAAATCCAGCGGCCGCTTTCGACTTTTAGTATTAAGCGTCCAGCCTTTTCCATGCCTTGGTCTAATATTGGCGATTATAACCGCAGAGACAGAGGGACGGGGAGTTAGTTGAAGGGTAGATTAGTTGATCAGTGCTTTATGCGTCCAGCTTTTAGCCTTTAGCGTTCCGCCTTAACCGTTGTCCTTCTGTATTCTTTGTGCGCTTTGTGTGAAACAAAAACAAAAATAAAAACCCCCGAAAAATCCGGGGGTTTTATCTTATTATCATTTGAAAAGATTAATAACGATAATGCTCTGGTTTGAAAGGACCCGTTTTAGGAATACCCAAATAAGAAGATTGAGCATCGGTCAGTTGATCCAGTTCCACACCGATTTTTGCAAGGTGAAGACGAGCCACTTTTTCATCCAAATGTTTTGGAAGCACATACACTTTGTTCTCGTACTTATCGTGGTTCACCCACAATTCGATTTGCGCCAAAGTTTGGTTGCTGAAGGAATTGCTCATCACGAAGGAAGGGTGTCCGGTAGCACAACCTAGGTTCACTAGGCGGCCTTCTGCTAACACAATCACATCTTTGCCTTCGATGGTGTATAGATCAACCTGTGGCTTGATGGTGTTTTTTGTGTTGCCATAATTGTTGTTCAACCATGCCATGTCAATTTCGATATCGAAGTGGCCGATATTACAAACGATGGCCTTGTCCTTCATTGCACGGAAATGTTTTTCCGTGATGAGGTCGCGGCAACCAGAAGCGGTAACGATAATGTCTGCTTCTTTCACGGCGTCGATCATTTTCTTAACCTCAAAACCGTCCATAGCTGCTTGCAATGCGCAGATAGGATCGATTTCGGTAACAATCACTCGGCATCCAGCGCCTTTCAAAGAAGCGGCTGAACCTTTGCCCACATCGCCATAACTTCCTACCACAGCCACTTTGCCGGCCATCATTACATCGGTTGCACGACGGATAGCATCCACCAAACTTTCTTTGCAACCATATTTATTGTCGAACTTCGATTTGGTAACAGAATCATTCACGTTGAAGGCGGGAATGGGCAAAGTGCCTTTTTCCATTCTCTCATACAAACGGTGAACACCTGTCGTAGTTTCTTCGCTCAACCCTTTGATGTTTTGAATCAGCTCAGGGTATTTGTCAAACACCATGTTGGTCAAATCACCACCATCATCCAGGATCATGTTCAAAGGACGGTCTGTGCTACCGAAGAACAAAGTTTGCTCGATACACCAATCAGCTTCTTCAAGAGATTGGCCTTTCCATGCAAAAACGCCAATGCCAGCAGCAGCAATTGCCGCAGCAGCTTGGTCCTGTGTAGAAAAAATATTGCAAGAGCTCCAACGAACTTCTGCACCGAGAGCGATCAAAGTCTCGATGAGCACGGCCGTTTGGATGGTCATGTGAAGGCAACCAGCGATGCGAGCGCCTTTCAATGGTTGTTGCTTTCCGTATTCGGCACGGATTGCCATTAGTCCGGGCATTTCTGCTTCGGCCAATTTAATTTCTTTGCGGCCCCATTCTGCAAGGCTCATGTCCTTCACCTTGTAGGGTAGGCTCAGGTCGATTTGTGTTTTAACGTTTGTTGACATTTGTATGTATTTGTGAAATGATTAGAAATCAAAAACAGTAGCAAAGCTAATCTGGAAGAACAAAATATTATAAATTATCTCTAAATTTAGAACAAATGGTATAAATTTAGTATAAATTTAGAACAAATTACCTGTTTAATATGGAAAAATTAGCCAAAAAAGAAACCCAGACCAAAGTTGAAGTGGATGAAAAAGACCGGGCTATCCTGCAATTGCTACAAGAAAACGCAAAGTTGACGGTTCGGGAAATTGCCCATCAGATACATTTGAGCCCCACGCCTGTGCATGAACGCATCAAGCGTATGGAGGATACGGGAGTGATCAGGCAGTATGCGGCATTGGTTGACCATTCAAAAGTGAAAAAGGGATTGATGGTGATTTGTTATGTTTCGTTGAATGAACACAATAAAAGATCGGGAGCGAAATTTATTAAAACCATTAATGAACTAGAGGAGGTGATCGAGTGTTATAATATTTCCGGTGAGTTTGATTTTATGCTTAAAGTGGTGGTGGAGAACATGGATGCCTATTATGATTTTCATGTGAACAAATTGAGCCAGTTGGAAAATATTGGTCAATTGCAAAGCACATTTGTGATGGGGGTGATCAAGCAGACGCATCAGTTGATATATTGATGATTTTTGTTTTAGCCACTGATTCAATGATTTCTGAATAGTAAAGTACCAATCATAATAAAATCATACAATCAGTGGCAAAACCTTTCAGCCACTGATTCACTGATTATTGAATAGTAAAGCCCCAATAATATTAAATCATACATTCAGTGGCAAAACTTTTCAGCCACTGATGCATTGATTATTGAATAGTAAAGTATCAATCATTACAAATCATTCAATCAGTGGCAAAACTTTTCAGCCTCTGATTCTCTGATTATTGAATAGTAAAGCCCCAATAATATTAAATCATACAATCAGTGACAAATCTTTTTAGCACTCATTCACTGATTATTGAATAGTAAAGTATCAATCCTAACAAATCATACAATCAGTGGCAAATCTTTTCAGCCACTGATTCACTGATTTAGGGGAATACCGCACTATGAATAAATCAGTAAATTTGTTATGAAAGATTTATCCTTCTAACAAAACCTTATAAAATGTATACTTACGACACATTATCCCAAGCAGTGAACGGATTGAAAGAAAGGGGTTATGGTATTGATTTCAATCTGGAATTTGACTGCATTACATGTAAACAAACCCTCGTTTCATTATTGCCTTCTGAATTTGAAATCACGGAAGTGTACCGCTTTGAGGGCGATAGCAATCCCGATGATGAATCCGTTGTGTATGCCATTGAATCCAAGCATGGACATAAAGGAGTGCTGGTAAATGGTTATGGGATATCTGCCGACCCCATCGGCGATGAGATGGTTAAGAAATTAGCAACGAATTATACAAATTGAATTTGAACCCGAATTGCACTAATTACTCGAATTGGCAGCTATTGTTTTTCTTTTAAAATTTGTGCAACTACTTTGTCGATAGGCAGGGTTACACTTGCTTCCGAAAAATCATTCCAATCAATAAAACGGAAGGTTTCTGTTTCTTTTCTTTCCTCATAGATTTTCATTTCCCTTTCGTCGAAGTCAAAAGGTTTGAGGCGCAAGGGAGCTTTGATTGCTTCTGATGCCTCTACAAAATAATAGATGGAAATAATCTGCTGCTCGGGGTTGAAGGCACTCATCTGGAAAAAATCGGTGGTATAGATATGGTCGGTCACTTTTACCTCTAAATCCATTTCTTCCTTGAACTCTCTTTTCAGGCATTCCCTCGTGCCTTCACCGAATTCAAGACCACCACCGGGAAATTTGGTATAATAGCTTCCACGAATAAATTCATCACTCACCAATACTTTTTTGTTTTCTCCCAAAAGGATGCCGTAAACGCGGATATTGAACATAATTGAAATTTACGAAATGATATGTCTGTTGATGGTTTGATTCATTTTATTTGCAATAACAAATTATCACATCAGTATATTAGCCATTATCAAATTTCCACTTCTCCTTCAAAAACCTTTTCCGCTGGGCCACAAAGCCAAATATTCTGGAACTTACCCTCACCAATGCGGTCATACTTAACCGTTAGTCTTCCCCCTTTGGTATCCACATTCACCTCATTATAACCACTGTCGTTGTGAAAACAGATAATGGCACTTGCCGTTACGCCAGTGCCGCAGGAAAAAGTTTCGTCCTCAACCCCACGCTCATAGGTGCGGACAATAATTTCATCTGGCTTTCTCTCCTCCACAAAATTCACATTGATTCCTTCTTTTTCAAAATCGGCACTGTTGCGGATTTCCATCCCTTTTTCAAAAACATCATAATCCATCACGTCGCTCACGATTTTTACATAATGGGGAGATCCCGTGTTGAGTACAAAATCACCTTGATAGGAGGTAATTCCATCTACGTCCAACATTTTTAGGTTCACTATGTCGTTTTCAATTTCAGCTTCATGTTCCCCGTCAACGGCTATAAAATGGTAAGCCTTTTTATGGATGCCCATATGGTCGGCAAAACGCACCAAGCACCGGCCGCCGTTGCCACACATACTGCTTTCGCGTCCGTCGGCATTGAAGTATTTCATCTCGAAATCATACCCCTCTTTTTTGTTCAACAGCATCAGCCCATCAGCACCAATCCCGAAACGCCGGTCACATAGGGATTTGACTGTTTCGGTCGTCAAACCATTCATGCTTCCATCCCGGTTGTCCATAATAATGAAATCGTTGCCCGTTCCCTGATATTTATAAAAATGAAGTTTCATATATTGACCAGATAAACTGGATTATCCTGTTTGAAAAATTATCTTCAAAATTAGCACAATCTACCCTTTCGTTTAACAAAAGGGATAAAGAATTGCTATAATGCAATTTGTATGTAAAAAACTGGGGATGGTTTTGTTATGTGACGATCTAGAGAAGAGTCGGGAGTTACCAGTCTTGAGTCTTGAGTCGGGAGTCGGGAGTCGGGAGTCGGGAGTCGGGAGTCGGGAGTCGGGAGTGATTTTTGGAAATGCAAATTAAATTGAAATAGATATTCTGTTTCAACTACCGACTAAAGACTTCTACTACGCGGCCTTAGAAATATACCTCACCAAACTTCTTTTTGCAATGGGCAACAAGGTTTCTTCCACGGGAAACTTGAGTTCGGTTTCAATGGAATAAACGGCTGGGTTCGGCATTTGGTTTTTTGTTTTGATGAGCTCCGATTTGATATTTTCATAGGTGTTCACCATATTGCGATCCCAGGTGTTCACATATTCAGTACGGATGCTGCGGTATTTTTCATCGTGCTTTTCAAAAAAACTGAGGCGGTATTGGTAAACCATGGTGCGGTTAAAGTTCCCTTCGTTCAAAAAGAAATAGCCTTCATGGATATCCAGTGGCACAATACCAACTGGGAATATCACCAACTTGTTTTCTACAAACTCATATATTTCTGTAGCATTGGCAATGGCCGTCTGCATCTCCGAAACGGAATAGTTGATGATGTCTTCCAGTTCGCTCATCAGTTCATCGTCCTCTATCATTTGTTCATAAAGCACTTGTAGTTTTTCAATTTGGATGCCCGTCAGTTTTTTAGGGAACTGTTCCTGTAAATATTTTTTGTTTTCCCTAAAAGCCACCAAGTTGTTGTAGTGGAAAATAATGTCTGAGAGTTGGGGATAGAGCATGTTCTGGTTGAAGTACTTGTTTACTTCTTGCAGATAGGCGAGGAGGGTATATTTTTTCAATTCAAAATCAATATACCCATCGGCGAACCAAGTTTCGGATAATGTTTTCATATGCTTGGGTTTAGTGTTGTAAAATTCAATTTACAAAATATTTGATTACAAATATTGCCCAGCGTTTATTTCTTGCTTGTTAAACTATTGAATGGAACAGAGCCGATCTTTATGATTTGTTATATAAAACGCTTCAAAAGCATGCTTATTATGCAGCTGGGTTTTCCAGGGTTTAAAACTTTGGAAAACCCAGCTGCATAAAGAATCTAATAAACCATACTTAGTTAAAAATCTCTTTCGGGGTTGAAGTTTTGTAGTTCATTCGCTACAGCGGTTAAAAAAGTAGCACCGAGCGAACCATCAATGATCCGATGGTCGTAAGAAAGTGATAGGTACATCATATGCCTGATAGCAATAGAATCACCTTGCGATGTCTCAATCACTACCGGGCGTTTTTTGATGGCGCCGACGGCCAGTATGGCCACCTGCGGTTGGTTGATGATGGGTGTGCCCATGAGCGATCCAAAAGTGCCCACATTCGTGAGGGTAAAAGTACCGCCCTGTGTGTCCTCTGGTTTTAATTTGTTGTTCCTAGCGTTATCGGCCAGTGCGTTTACCTGTTTGGCCAATCCGACCAAATTGAGTTGGTCAGCGTTTTTGATTACTGGTACAATCAGGTTGCCGTTGGGCAAAGCGGTGGCCATGCCGATATGGATATCTTTTTTGATAATGATCTTGTCCCCATCCACGGAACTGTTCACTAGCGGATATTTTTTAATGCAGCGCACCACGGCTTCAATAAAAAGTGGTGTGAATGTGATTTTGGTACCTTCTCTTTTTTCAAAATCTTTTTTTGTCTTTTCGCGCCATTGTACCATATGCGTCACATCCGATTCGGTAAAGCTGGTCACGTGGGCGCTGGTATGTTTGCTGTTCACCATGTGGCCGGCAATCAGTTTGCGCATGCGGTCCATTTCAATGATCTCGGTATTGCCGCTGTAGGATATCGAAGGTTGTTGGATGGAATCCGTTGGCCGGTTGCCGATGGCTGATGGCTGTTGGCCGACCGTTGTCGATGGTTGTATCAGCGTTACTTCTTGAGGTTTGCTGATTCTTGAGCCAGACTGTTTGCCCGACACATACTGAAGTATATCGTGCTTGGTCACCCGGCCTTCATTGCCTGTTCCAGGTATTCTTTCCAGTTCGCTCAGACTTACGCCTTCATTTGCAGCAATGTTCAACACCAAGGGCGAATAAAAGCGGTTGCTGTTCACCGTTGCTTGTTTTGCAACGGGCTGGGTTATTGATGCAGTTTCTGTTTGTGCCGTTGCAATAGCTGCTGTGTCCGGTTTTTTTGTCTCTGCAGCTTCTGTGCGTATTTTAGCCAATATGGCGCCCACGGGCACCACATCATTCACGTTAAAGAGTATCTCCTCGATCACCCCCTCTCTGATGGAGGGCACTTCCGTATCTACTTTGTCTGTAGCGATCTCAAGCACGGTCTCGTCTTCCTTCACTTTATCGCCGGGCTGTTTGTGCCATTTTAAAATGGTAGCCTCCGTAATGCTCTCACCCATCTTCGGCATAATCAGGTCTACAAGCGCCATAGTTTTCTTATTAATTTTTATGAAGTTTTTTTATGTGACCAGCTTCGGTAATCCGGTTCAGCATCGTTGCGTCGCACACTTCAGCAGCATATAATGGATGAGCTGTCTGTGGGCAAGGCAATCAGTGCCAAAGGTAATTATTTCTGCCTAAAGGCTTAACCGTGGCAGTCAGGACTCAAGAATAAATTTCCTGATCATATTTAAAGCGTTGTTGGATGTGAGTTCAATATTGCGCTGCCGGTCGAAACGGAAATAAAATTTTTGGGCTAGTAATTTTTCTTTGTTTCCTGCCGCAATCCACACCGTGCCTACCGGTTTTTCGGGGGTGCCACCGTCTGGGCCCATAATGCCCGAAGTGGCAATAATATAATCGGTGTTCAATAAGGCCAGTGCGCCCTTAGCCATCTGCAATACGGTTTCTTCACTCACGGCCCCCACGGTGGCCAGCGTTTGGGCGTCCACGTGCAAAACATTTTCCTTGGTTTCATAGGCATAGCTCACCACACTGCCTTTGTAATATTCGGAGGAGCCCGGTATGCTGGTGAGCAGGTGGGCAATATAGCCGCCCGTGCAGCTTTCGGCTGTGCCAATGCTTTGCTTTTTTTGTTTAAGTAGGTCTCCCACTACTTGCTGCAAGGGTTTGTCCTCATCTACCACCATCCAATCAGCTACACGCTTTTTCAGGCCCAGAAACAGTTTTTCGATTTCTTCGTTTAGTTTGTTTTTTTGATCGCCACTACCGGTGAGGCGCAAACGCACCATCCCATAATTGGGCAGATAGGCCAGCTTGATATGGGCAGGCAGGGATTCTTCAAATTCTTGTATATGCTCGGCCAGAAAGGATTCCCCAATTCCCGAAGTGAGCAAGGTTCTGTGCATAATGAAAGGTAGTGTGAACTGTTTTTGTAGGGCAGGGATCACATAATCGCTCATCATCCCCTTCATTTCATGTGGTACGCCGGGCATCGACACAAATATTTTACCGTTTTTTTCAAACCACATTCCCGGGGCCGTGCCACGCTTGTTTTGGATCACCGTGCAGCCATCCGGTACTTCGGCCTGTTTCAGGTTGCGCTCGATCATCGGTCTTTTCAATATTTGCTCGAAAATATTTTTCACGTTTGCCAATGCGCCTTCATCCACAATCATCTTACACCCAAAATATTCGCAAAGCAAGGGTTTGGTAATATCATCCGCAGTGGGTCCCAATCCACCCGTGATCAGTATGATGGAAGCCTCCTTGCTTTCTTCGTCCAATGCTTTCCAGATATCCTCCCATACATCGCCAACCGCTGTACGGTGATTCATCCAGATACCAGCTTTGTTCAATTCCTGCGCCATCCAGGCACTATTGGTGTCCACTACCTGGCCAATCAATAGTTCATCCCCGATGGTAATAATGCTAGCGAAAATTTTGTCCATATTGGTAAAATGAAGACAAAGTTAAGAGTTGGGCATATCAAATAGCTACTAGGTATGGGATAAATGGAATCACTGCTGATCAAGGAGAGAGAAATGTTAAACATTTTCATTTTTGTTGTATCCTTGCCAAAACATTTTTTATGCAAACACAGAATTATAAAAACCATCGTCGGGTGGTGCCTCTTTTCCATATGGTAACATCGCTAGCTATTATGCTATTGCTGGTCGGTTCTTTTGTGAACCTTTTCCATTCGGCACATGAGAACCTGTATTCCGCATCCCTTATTTGTTTGATTGCGGTGATTCTGGGCTTGTTTTTTTGGTTTATCCGCAGCTTTCCGATTAAGGCTCAGGACAGGGCCATCCGTGCCGAAGAAAACCTACGGTATTTTGCATTGACCGGAAAGTTGCTGGACCCCAAATTGACCATTAGCCAGATCATTGCGCTTCGTTTTGCCTCCGATGAGGAATTGGCGGTACTGGCCAAAAAAGCGGTGGACGAAGGTTTGAGCAACGACCAGATCAAAAAGCAAATTATCAATTGGCGAGCAGACCATCATCGAGCATAATAGGTGGTGGGAGTAAAAATGTATTCTTTAGTATTGCATCTAAATAGAAATTGAAATTAGGGTTAAACCTAAAAATTATACTTCTTTTTCTGTCGCCTTTTCCAGCTAGGCAGTTTTGTACATGTATATAATTCCCAGCGGGGTCTGGCACCGCCGACCCCGCTTAATTTTCCCAGTCCACAGGCTTTTATCTAAGAAAAAAATTATAAAATTTTTGTAGACCAGTGAGGCTCTGGTAAAGGTTTAAAAATGTCAGACTGGGACGGTCAGACAAGATGGGCGCAATTGATTTTTGATTAGATTGCCAACTTTATCCAACCAAAAAATGGCTACACCTATCCTTATTGTCCTTTTATTGTTTTTTATTATTGTTTATTTTATTAGTCGCTCAAAACATTCCAGAACAAAAAAAATCGAAAAAATAAGGGATGCTTGGGGCAAACTGAAAAATCAAGAGCCAGATTTTCCTCTTATTGAAGCGTATGCTGTGCGAAACAAAAAAGAATGTTTCCATGAGCTTTCAGACCAAACCGTCTATGACCTTGATTTTTATGAACTCTTTCCTTTTATAGATAGAACCGTGAGCAAGACGGGTGAGCAATTTTTGTTTGATAAGCTAAAGAAACCAAGCAATGATATACATACCCTGAATGAACTAGACAAACATGTTAGCTTCTTTGCCGAGAACAAGCCAATCAGGGAAGAAATATCTTTGACTTTATCAGACCTAGACAGCAAAAGTGCTTACTATATCCCAACCTTGTTAGAAGAAAAATTTATTGACAAGCCCAACTGGTTTAGTATCCTCAAGGTAGATAGCATTCTTGTTTTATTGATGTTGCTAATGAGCCCCGTATATCCAGTGCTCCTTATCTGGCTCATCCCCTTATTTGCCGTCAATCTCTTTTTTCATTTCAGGAACAAGAACAATACGTTCCGGTTCGTAAAATCATTTCCACAACTCAACCTGTTAATCAATGTTTCGAAAAAAATATTGGGGCAAAAAATACCGAGTTCTGTCAGTCAAACTGATATTTCTGAAAGTATCGTATCACTAAAAAGTTTCCAAAAGAAATTCGGTATTCTGAATTTTGGGCAATCCAAAGGCGATGAGCTTTCTCAGATTTTCTGGGTCATTACAGAATTGGTAAAAGCGTTGTTTCTGTTAGAAGTCCACACTTTTTATAGTCTTACTGAAGAAATCAAAAACAAGCAAAAGCAAATTGACACCATTTTCCAATTTGTTGGGTACACCGATACTTGCATTTCCATTGCCTCCTTGCGGGAAGGAATCAAGGTTTATTGTAAGCCGACATTTATTGATAACAATAAAAAATTGAACGCCAAAAATGTGTATCACCCTTTGGTCACGGGTTGTGTAGCCAACTCTATTGATATCCAATCGAAGAGTATTTTGATTACCGGCTCCAACATGTCTGGCAAAACAACTTTTTTAAGAACCATCGCTATCAATACACTTTTTGCACAAACTATTTTCACCTGTTTCGCTGAAGCCTTCTATATCCCCATCTTAAAAATATATTCTTCTGTACGAATTGATGACAACTTGCTGGAAGGTAAAAGCTATTATTTTGAAGAAGTGAATGTGATGTATAATTTGGTGAAGCAAGTGGAAACAGGATTTCAAAACTTGTTTATTTTGGATGAAGTTTTTAAAGGCACCAATACCATTGAAAGAATGGCTTCTGGGAAGGCCATCCTTTCCTACCTGAATAAGGGCGGCAATATCGTACTGGCCGCTACCCATGATATTGAGCTTTCAGATATGCTTAAGGAAGAATATAACCTCTATCATTTTTCTGAAACCATCCAGCATAATGAACTGAGTTTCGACTATGAAATAAAAACCGGGCAATTGACCACCCGGAACGCAATCAAGATACTGGAGCTATCAAACTATCCAAAAGAAATTATTGAAGAAGCGAATAAGCTGACAACAGACCTCACAGGTCTTTAACTGCAAGATAGAAATCATAAAAACTTTTGCAGACCTGTGAGGTCATTTGGGTCCAGCGGGGACTGGCACCGCCGACCCCACGTAATAAAAGGATTAACAATGTCTGACCGGGACGGTCAGACATTGTTAATCTGTACTACTATTATCAGCTTCTTCTATGCCCCCTGCTTCTGTTAATCTTTCATCAAAGATGATTTTGGCCATGCCAATTCAACGGCATTGTTCTATTTTTAAATTGATTACTCTTCACTCCTAACCTGATTGACAATGAAGCGAAATTATTTGCTATTGATTGCAACTTTCTTCTTTTCTCTTTATTCTATGGCCAATACATTCAGGGATTCATCCCTTGCCAATCTGATTTCAAAAAAGCAATACGAAAAATTTTTCCCACACCATTACCGCATCTACTCCTATGAAAATCTTATTGCCGCATCCAAAAATTTCCCACTCTTTGCCAATGAAGGGGACTTGTTGACCCGCAAAAGAGAACTATTGGCCTTCCTTGCCAATATTGCGCACGAAACCAGTAGTGGATGGAACAATGCTGTGGGCGGACCCTATGCTTGGGGGCTCGTGTACAATGAGGAACAAGCCTGCAAGGATAAAAGTTGCCCCCAATACAATATTGCTGGCACCAGTAATTATCAACCTGTGCCGGGCAAAGATTATCATGGCAGAGGGCCCATGCAATTAAGCTATGCCTATAACTATGGGTTAGCAGGGCAGGAACTAAACCTTCCTTTATTGCAACAACCTGATTTAGTATCTACCGATGGGGTCGTCGCTTTTAAAACAGCATTCTGGTTCTGGATGCGGGAGCAAAAGCCAAAACCTTCCTGCCATAATGTGATGTGTGGGAATTGGCAGCCAACCGATGATGATAAAAAGCTGAACCGAAAACCGGGGTTCGGGATGACCATCAATATTATCAATGGCCGATTGGAGTGCAATAAAACCACCAACACGGATTTTCAAGAGAAAAGGGAAAATCGGATCGGTTTTTACAAATGGTTTGCACACATAATGAAAATTACGGTTGAGGATGACTGTGACTGTCAGGACATGGGGAGTTACGGGAATTAGCTGAGCGCTTGGCGAATTAGCCGATTAGGGAATGGGGAATAGTGAATAGTCAATAGTGAAAACTTCTTAATCCCTAATAATGTACTATGCCCATTCCCTATTCACCATTCACTTTTGACCTCCCACCTTACGCCCTACAGCCTAAACCTTCCGCCTTTCCCCAATTCTTTCCAACAAATAGTTATCTTCATTCCATGTTGAAGAAGTCCACCATCCAGTTGTTGCGTTTTCATTTTTCATTTTTCCTGATGCCGGTTTATTGGTTCGCATTGAGCCAAATCGTGTACAAAAGCTGGCCAAGAGCTATACTTGTTTTTGTGATTTTGCATTTGCTGGTTTATCCCGCCAGTAATGGGTACAATAGTTATATGGACAGGGATGAGGGCAGTATCGGTGGTTTGAAAAAACCTTTGCAGCCCACAAAGGAGCTTTTTTATACCACGGTCGTTATGGATATCATCGCAATATTCTTGGGGCTGTTGATCAGTGTGTATTTTGCCGTGGGTCTTTTATCGTTTATCCTTGCTTCTAGGGCATATAGCTATCGTGGCATCCGTTTGAAAAAATATCCCATACTGGGTTATCTGACCGTGATCTTTTTTCAGGGCGCCATCAGTTTTCTGTTGGTATACCATGGTTCATCCGTGCCTGCGCCCTTCCATCTTCCCAAAGATATTATCTTAGCGATGGTTGCCAGTTCCCTATTGATTGGCGGCTTTTATCCACTCACACAAATCTATCAACATGAGGAGGACCTGAAAGATGGCGTAAAAACCATTAGCTATCTATTGGGAATTAAAGGCACTTTTATTTATGTGGCTATTGTTTATACTATTGCCATGATGGTATTAGGGCTTTATTTTTTTGTTTCCTTTGAAATAAAAGAATTTCTCTTATTAGCAACCATCATGCTGCCTGTTGTCGTATTCTTTTTAGGTTGGGCGACATCCGTGTGGAAGGACAAGGCAAAAGCAGATTTTTTGCATACCATGCGCATGAACCTCATCGCTTCAATATGTAGCAATATTGGGTTTATTGCAGTAATGCTGCTGAATGACCTCCAAAAATAAGATTTCCGAAACTTTAGATTTCGTAACTTAATTGTAGAAATAAAAAAATTGAGCAAAATTATTTCCATCGGTACAGCAGTGCCCTCCTACAAACATCAGCAGGAAGACATACTGAATTTCATGCAGCATATTTATGCAATGGATGAAAACGATAAAAGAAAATTGAGGTTTCTGTACCATCATAGCGGCATTGAGCAGCGCTATTCCATCATTCCAGATTATAGCAGACCCATCAGTGAATGGAAATTCTATCCGCATACCGAGAACTTGGAACCCTTCCCTTCCCTAGAACTGAGGATGGCCTGGTATCAAAAATATGCTGCCGCACTTTCTGTAGACGCTATCAGGGAATGTCTGGGAAATAAAATCCATCCAAAAGAAATCACCCATCTCATCACCGTAAGTTGCACTGGCATGAGTGCCCCAGGTCTGGACCTGCAAGTGATGGAGTTGATGGACCTTCCAAAAAATATTTTCCGTACTTCTATCAATTTCATGGGCTGCTATGCCGCCACCCATGCCATGAAACTGGCTGATGCGCTTTGCCATACAGACCCCAATGCCAAAGCACTGATTGTTTGTACAGAACTGTGCACTCTTCATTTTCAAAGAGATCCCACTATGGACAATATCGCTTCTAGCTTATTGTTCGCAGATGGCTCGGCCGCCGCACTGATCAGCTCGGATGAAAATTCAAGTGGTCTCCATCTTGAGAGTTTTTATTCTGAAGTATTACCAAGGGGAAAGAAGGACATGGCCTGGGAACTCTCATCCTCTGGTTTTCTGATGACCTTGAGTGGTTATGTGCCCGATCTTATTGAGGAAGATTTTGAATTGTTGACCAACCGAGCTTTGAAAAAAAATAATTTAACCAAAGAAGAAATCACCCATTGGTGTGTGCATCCCGGTGGCAAAAAAATATTGGAAGCCATCCACAAAAGCCTTCAGCTTACCAATGGCGAATTGACCCCTAGTTATGAAGTGCTCAAGGAATTCGGGAACATGTCATCCCCCACTATATTGTTTGTGCTCAAAAAAATCCTAAACAATATCGATCTCAAAAAAAGGAATGCCGTATTCGGCGCAGCTTTTGGTCCGGGTCTTACCATGGAAACCTTTATAGCAAAAACATAACCAAGATTGGTCCTAGATTAATTGCCTGTACATCTAACATGGGATAACCTTATGCAATACTGCACGATGCTTTCTCTGCTAGCTTTACCCCAATTTAGGTATCAAAATATTAACATCACATCCGTTGGTTTTAAGAAACTTCCCCTTAAATTGTATGATGGATTTTTCTGTTCGATCAACAACCAAAGAACTGTTGGATAGGGAGGATATACCCTTTAAGGATATTGAACAGAACATGAAGGAATTGGAAATCATTAATACATTTTTAGGAGGGCATCGTATTAGTTTAGCCGGATTGGGAAAATTGATGGGAAATAAAAAGGCAATTACTGTTTGTGAAATCGGATGTGGCGGAGGCGATAACTTAAAAGCCATCGAAAGATACTGTACAAAAAAAAATATTCCTGTACAACTGATTGGCATTGACATCAACCCCAATTGTATAACGGTGGCTGGCAGCAGGTTCAAAGATGGCAATGCCCAATTCCATATATCAGATTATCGGTTGGTAGATTTTGGGGACGGAAAACCTGATATCGTTTTTTCCTCTTTGTTCTGCCATCATTTTAGTGACAAAGAATTGGTAGTGCAATTACAATGGATGAAACAGAATTGTTTGGTCGGTTTTTTTATCAATGACCTTCATCGTCATCCCATGGCCTATTATTCCATCAAATGGATTACACAAGTTTTTTCTAAATCCTATTTGGTAAAGAATGATGCTCCATTATCTGTACTAAGAGGTTTCAAAAGAAAAGAACTGGAAAAATTATTGGATGGAGCGGAGCTGAAAAACTATTGGGTGAAATGGAAATGGGCTTTCCGTTGGTTGATCATCTATCGAAACAAAACATGAGTTTGGAAACAAACCACACATATGATGTAGCGATTGTTGGCGGGGGGCTTGCTGGGCTATCTCTTTCCATACAATTGGCCAGAGCGGGTTATCACGTGGCCATTTTCGAAAAGGAAGCCTATCCCTTTCATAAAGTTTGTGGTGAATACCTCAGTTTTGAGAATTGGAATTTTCTGGAAGAACTCGGTCTGCCGCTTAGTGATTGGCATCTCCCTTTCATCAAACAATTACAAGTGTCATCTCCCAATGGCAACCATATTGAAAATGATCTGGGTTTGGGTGGTTTTGGCATCAGCCGGTATAAGTTGGATGCAGCCTTGGCCGATCTTGCCAAAAAAACAGGGGTGCAAGTATTCGAGCAGACCAAGGTGTTGGATATCCAATATCAAAACCAGTTGTTCCATATACAAAGCACAGCCATCAATATTTCGGCAAAAGTGGCCTGTGGAAGTTTCGGTAAAAGAAGCAATCTAGATATAAAATGGAAAAGAGGCTTTGCCTTGAAAAAAAATGGCAGTCTGAATAATTTTATCGCAGTGAAATATCATATCAAAACTGATTTTCCTTCCAACCTAATTGCCCTGCACAATTTCAAGGATGGTTATTGTGGCATCTCACGGATTGAAGAAGAAAAATGCTGTCTTTGTTATCTCACCACTGCCAAAAACCTGCGCGACAACCATCAGTCCATCCCAGAAATGGAAAAAAACGTGCTGCAAAAAAACCCTTTCCTCAAAAAAATATTTTCATCTTCTCATTTTTTATACGAACAACCCATTACCATATCCCAAATCAGTTTTGAAAAAAAATTGAAAGTGGAAAATCATATCCTGATGATCGGCGATGCGGCTGGCATGATAATGCCTTTATGTGGCAATGGCATGAGCATGGCCTTGCATGGGGGAAAAATTGCTTTTAAGAATATCGACGCTTTTTTAAAAAACCAGATTGCCAGATTTGAGATGGAACAGGGTTACACAGATGAATGGAACCGGATTTTTGGCAAGCGCTTGCTAGCTGGTCGCTCCATCCAACGCTTTTTTGGGAATGAAAAGCTTTCGGAATTTTTAGTTCGATTTATTAAACCTTATCCGAAATTTGTAACATATTTGATACGCCAAACGCATGGCTCACCTTATTGATATGATCAAGAAATATATTGCCTTATTCTTCCTTTTTTATGTTTCCATTAATTTAGCTATTGCACAAGATTATAAAGCCGTACAAGGATCTTTGTATGCCGGAAGTTTGGGTGTTGGCAACAACCCAGCATCCATTGTAAGCACACCCTTCCCTTGGGATCTGGACCTGTTCTCCTTTCAGTTTGCCACAGCCACCAACTTGTATACCATAACCAACTACTCCTTTATCTCGCCTGGAAAAACATCCTATTATCATGCCAACGAAGGTTATTATCAACGATATCTAGATTTTGATTTCAATATCAACTTATTAAATGCCCGGATTTCACTTGATAGAAAACATGCCATTGCATTCGGCGCCAACCTGCGTGGATACAGCCATCTTCGGACAAGCTCTTATAATATCAATGATACTTTGAAGAATGCGCAAGAGTTTTTTCAAATCAACCCTCTTAACAACAACTACAATGGCAATTTTACAAGTAGTAGTTGGCTGGAAGCTTTTGTAAGCTATAGCCAAACAGTTTGGGAAAGCCCAGGTAGCCGTTTGAATGCAGGCTTCACGTTAAAGGCTATGCGTGGATTATCAGGAGCCGTTGCGGGATTGCAAAACGGGTTGGTATCGATTACGGCAAGCCCCACTAATACAGCTTATATCGTAACCAATGCCAGTGCTCAATATGGCTACTCCGCCAATTATGATAATTGGCAAAATGGAAACACCGCCTCTCAAAACCTAAAAAATTTTTTTAAGAATAGTCGCGGTAGTGCTGCGATTGATCTTGGTTTTGAATACCTGATAAAACCACAGGGAATAAAAATCAATAATTATGAGGACGACTTTTATGACTATGAATGGAAGATAGGTTTATCACTGCTCGATTTTGGCTTTAACCAATATTTGTTTGGCAATCAAAGCCGCTCCTTTACAGGTGCGGGAGTAGATGTTACCGACTCATCACTCACTGATAAATTCAGTACAATAAATAGTCTTGCTGGATTTAATGATTCTGTTTCAACAGTCACCAAAGGTTTTTCCCCCATCAGTGGCAAGTTCAAAATCTGGAACCCGACCCGTATTGTTGTAAATGTTGATCGTGATTTGGGCAATAACTTATATCTCAATGCCGATCTGTCGATAGGTATTTTACCTTCAGCGGGTGACATTAGAAGCACTCATGCGCAGGAGCTAAGCAGGCTAACGGTCACCCCTAGATGGGAAACCAAGTTCTGGGGTGCTTACCTTCCTATCCAGTTCAATGCGGAAAGCCAGTTTCTGGTGGGTGGCGCTTTTAAAGCAGGGCCATTGTTAGTGGGCATACATAATTGGGCAAATGTGTTTTCAAAAGATAAGATATTGAATGGCGGTGGCTATCTTGCTTTGGTCATTCATCCTTTTAAATTTAATAAGGAAAAGACAGACAAGCGTTTTGATTGCCCCAAAAAGTAACTAAAAATAAAATCGTGCAATATTCTACCCGTCATTTTTAAACTTAAATGAGTATTACTTTGTTATCTGGCTAAAATCAAACCCATGCAAAAAAACAAAAAGACATTGGTGCTTGGTGCTTCTGATAACCCAGAAAGGTATAGCTATCTAGCCATAAACAAATTACGTAGCCATGACGTGGAAACCGTTGCGATTGGAAGAAAAAAAACCAAAGTAGCGGATGTGGAAGTCGGCACTGAAAAAAAGCAGTTTGAGGATATTAATACGGTAACCATCTATCTGAACGAACAAAATCAGAAAGAATATTACGATTACATAGTTTCCCTTCATCCCTCGAGGATTATTTTTAACCCCGGTTCAGAAAATGAAGAATTATCAAATCTTGCAAAAGCCAATGGAATCAAGCCATTGGAAGCATGCACCCTTGTTTTGCTAAGCACAGGCCAATTTTAAATGCAATATCAGACATCGATTTTCGTTTAAAGAAAGAATCGTTCAATGTCCTTTTTTGTTGATCGTACCCTTTAAAAAACATTGTTTCCATGAAGAACCAACAATGCCCCTATTTTTCAAAAAGCCTCTTTTTTATATCAGTCAGTTCAACCATCGAGTATTTACCAACAGATCATTTATCGCATTCCTGCTTTTATAACAAGCAGCAGCCCATATTAATCAGCAAGGATTATTTTATCAATTGCTGACAAAACCATTAAACACATTTTCAAAAAACACAGTAATTAGTTTTAGTTGACCCGTTTAATAATCCGTACCCATGAAAACTTTTTTTATCTACAAACTGAACCCAAGCATGAATTAATGCAACGTTAACACACACTGTTTTTTGATATTAGTGGGTTTTTCGGTAAATTCGAAAAACCCATTTTTATGTTATGGAGAAAATTTAATGGCGATATGGTGGATCTGCCCATCAAAGATGCGGTAGAACAAGCCATACGCCGGGAAAAAGAAAAGGGCTTTCATTTAAAAGTTTGTATCGGTACCGACTCCCAAGTAAAAGGACTCGATACCGAGTTTGCTACGGTGATTGTTTTTTTGCGTGAGGGACATGGAGGTTTCATGTTCATCCACAATGAAAAAACAAAAACCAAATACAGCATCAAGGAACGCATGCTGGTAGAAGTGGCCAAAAGCATCGAGATTGCCTATGAGCTTTGCAATCTTTTCAGCAAGTACGATGTGGATATGGAAGTACATGCAGACATCAACACCAATCCGCATTTTAAAAGCAACGATGCACTCAAAGAAGCTATGGGCTATATCCTCGGTATGGGCTTTGCCTTTAAAGCCAAACCCGAAGCCTTTGCCAGCAGTAGCTGTGCCAACAAGGTAGTGAACTAGCCCTCTTCTCTCGAAGAGGTTTTTTGTTTTATGCCGTGATACATATCACGGCACATGGAATTATCTCCCTTAGAAATTGGCAAACTTCAAATCATTCATCTCTATTCGGTTGTTCAAATTCCTTATTCATCTCCGCAATCCTTAACATTATTTTGTCCCTGCCTGTCTTTTTCACCGCACTGGTTACAAAATGCTCTGGTAGGAATTGCCAAGTCTCCCGCATTTTGTTCAAAAAAGATTTTACATTCGCACTCACCGTCCGTTGGTTTTCCTTATCCGATTTAGTAAACACGATGCTGAAAGGAATTTGCCATTTCCCCAATTGGTCCACAAATTCCAAATCAATTTTTTGTGGGGCATGGCGGCTATCAATCAATATAAACACATTCATCAAGGTTTCCCGCTTGCGCAGGTAATCCTCGATCATTTTCTCCCATTTCTTTCTTTGCGATTGCGACACTTTTGCAAAACCATAGCCGGGCAGGTCAACCACATACCATTGCCTATTGATCAGAAAATGATTAATGAGTTGTGTTTTTCCGGGAGTGCCGGATGTTTTTGCCAGCTTTTCATTGTTGCAAAGCATATTGATCAAGGAAGATTTACCCACATTACTGCGACCGATAAATGCATATTCCGGTTTGTCTGCCTTAGGGCATTGCAGGTAATCTGGGCTACTGATAATATATTCCGATGAGTTGATTTGCATGGTTTTTGGCAATTATTAGGCTGGCTGCTTGGGTGCAAGATACGATGAACGGAATGAGCTAATGAACTGATTTGCTAATTAGCCAATGAGGTGCCTATTGATTGTAGGGTTTTAAAGGAGGGATTGGAATTGGGGATTAGGAATAGGGGTTGATCGATTGAAATACTCGAATTGAAAACTTGGCCGATAGCAGCACTCAAGTTGAAGCGTGCAATCCCCCCAATAGTCGGGACAGGCTGCGAAGACGTTTACAATGAATGGGTGACGGCTAGCAAAAAAATACCCAAACAGGATGCTGAACAGACAAGCAAAAAGAACAAACTTCACCTAACTTTGCGCCCGATGGAAAAATACACACATGATACCGTGGTTCCCTTTAAAGATTCCGAGTTGAATAAAAAGGACCAGGTGGCAGAGATGTTTGACAGCATTGCATTCCGGTACGATTTTATGAACCGTTTCCTGAGCGGTGGCATCGATGTGCGCTGGAGAAAAAAAGCGATCAAAGAACTGCAGGAAGCTCAGCCCAAGAACATACTCGACGTAGCCACCGGCACCGCCGATGTGGCCATCATGATGGCCAAAAAATTGAAGCCCAAAAAAATCATTGGCATCGATATTTCCACTGGCATGTTGGACCTGGGTAGAAAAAAAATCGAAAACCTACATCTGGACAATATCATTGAGCTAAAAAAAGGCGATAGCGAAGCCATCCTATATGCGGACGCCAGTTTTGATGCGATCACCGTTGCCTTTGGTGTGCGTAATTTTGCCGACCTTGAGAAAGGACTTTCAGAAATGCTGCGGGTGCTGAAACCCGGTGGCAAATTGGTAGTGCTTGAATTTTCGAGACCCAAGAATTGGCTGTTCAAGAAAATATACCCCATATATATGAAGGTGGCGGCAGCCGGTGTGGGTAAATGGGTGGCCAAAAACCAGGAAGCTTACGAATACCTAAACAAATCAGCAAACGCATTCCCGGAAGGCGTTCAGTTTTTGGAGATACTCAACAAAACAGGTTACGCCCATACCTATGCGAAAACGCTTACACTTGGTGTGTGCAGTATCTATTGTGGCCAAAAACCATGAACATTGCACGAGCCGAGACCTTATTTCAATTCGCCATCAGGCTCAGCCTGCCCTCGACCAAATATTTAGCTTTTTTAACTTTCCCCATTACAATTAATTGATGAGCTAGCCGTTATTTTGTGCAATAGGACAATCTTTACCCACTACTATTATTAAACAATTTATATACAGGTGATTATATCATTCAGCCCTTTGTGCACGGGTATCAGAAAATCATTGAGCGTTACGATGTTGGTTTGTGGTTTGCTGGCATCTTCCATGAGTGGTCGGGCCCAATTGCGCGATAATATTAACCTTCCTGATAATGATGCCAAATTTTACCATTTGGGTATTGCTCTTATATATAATACTTCGCATTTTCAGGTAAGGTCGCACCCCTCCTTTTTACAACAGGACAGTATTATGAGCGTAAACCCGCTCAATACCGGTGGGTTTGGTCTGGCTGGATTGCACACTTTCCGCATCAGTGACCATTTTCAGTTTCGGGTAGTGTTTCCTCAACTCATGTTTTCCTACAAAAACCTCAAGTACAATATCCAATCTGCCACAACTGGGCAACAGACAGAATCGGTCAAACAAGTGGAATCGATTTTGCTGGGTTTCCCTTTGCAGGTGAAATTTCTATCGGACCGAATTAACAATTTTCGGGTATACATGCTCGGTGGCATCAACTATCAGTACGATCTGGCATCGAATGCCACTGCCCGCAAAGCAGGCGACCTCGTAAAACTAAAGCCTTATGATTTCAGTATTGAGGCTGGTATCGGGTTTCATTTTTATTTTCCGGTTTTCATCCTGTCACCTGAGCTTAAAATCAGCGATGGCATCATCAATGTGCATAGCCGCGATCCAAACCTGATCTATTCAAGCACTATCGACAAACTCAATTCCCGAATGATTGTATTTTCCTTGATCTTTGAGGGCTAGCCAGTAAAATCGTTAGCACATCATTTTCCAAAAAACTAATTTGAAAATAGTTCTACTGTTCTATTTTTGTAGAGATTCAGTGCAAGCCTAATAAAGTATAATCGCTAACGCTATCAATCATTTCCAACGTGTTGAAAAAAAATTCCCTTATCAATAAATTCAATAGGATCCCGGCACGCAATAAGCTATTGTTTGTTTTTGCCATCAGCCTGCTCGTTTTTTTGCTGCTATCTCAATTGGGTAATAAAATTGAGTTCATCACCAGGCTTATGATCAGTTGGAATAGCTTTAGCTTGCTATGGATTGCGTTCAGCATCTTCACTTTTTTTACGATGAAACCAAGGCAGATCAGGTTGCTGGTACAAAACCAAGATAGTAGCAGAAGGGTGGTTTTTTTTATCGTGGTCATTTCAACCGTATGCAGCCTATTGGGTGTACTGTTTTTATTGATTGGTAAAGGCCATTGGGTGTTGAACAAGTACATTGTATCTTTTATTTACATCAATGGGGTTATTTTTTCCTGGCTATTATTGCATATCATGTTCACTTTCCGATATGCGCATTTGTATTATCATGATGAGCAGTTTATGCCCGAAAAATCGGTTCCTGCGCTCAATATCCCCAATGAGCCCAATCCCGACTATCTCGATTTTGCATATTTCTCTTTTATCATTGGCATGACTTTTCAGGTATCGGATATCAATATCAACTCAAGGCATATACGCAGGTTGGCATTATTGCACGGCCTATTGTCCTTCCTTTTCAACACGGTGATTGTGGCTTTGAGCATCAATGTGATCATTGACCTGAAACCGTGACGCTAGATGCTTAAAAGAGAAAACTAGTACACAACAAAAGCAAAATACAACCTCTGAGTTTTGATTTCCAATCAAATAAGAAAGCTTACATTTATTTGCCAAAACCCAATTGCAGCAAAACCTGTTTAATTTTATTAAAATGATTTGTAAAAGAATTGCCATCCCCTTTTATTTCTTTCTTCTATTTTTTAACCTACAGGCATGGGCTCAAAATGCCAGTTCCTTTCCACATAGCCTCCCAGAAGTGGAAGGCGTGACTTCTTCTAATATACTCCAATACTTAAGTGCCGTTGAAAAAAGCAAAAATGAACCCCATAGTATCATGATCCTCCGGCATGGGAAAGTGGTTGCAGAGGGGTGGTGGAATCCATATCAATCCAATTTGAGGCATACGATGTATTCCACCAGCAAAAGTTTTACTTCCACTGCCATTGGGTTTGCCGTAAGCGAAAAAAGATTGACCGTAAATGATAAAGTAATCTCCTTTTTCCCAAACGACCTACCCGACAGCGTTAGCCCTTACTTGGCTTCTTTAACGGTCAGGGATGTACTAAGCATGTCGGATGGCATGGAGCCTGATCCAACTTTTGCAGTGGCTTCAAAAGACAGCAATTGGGTAAAAGCATTTTTAGCTCTGCCGATTAAGTATAAACCAGGCAGCCAGTTTTTATATAATTCTCTTGGCACCTTCATACTATCTGCCATTATTCAAAAAACAACCGGGCAAAAAACCATCGATTACTTAAGGCCTCGCTTATTTGAGCCATTGGGCATAGAAGACATGGACTGGGAAGAGAACCTACAAGGCATCAACACGGGAGGTTGGGGCCTGAGAATTAAAACAGAAGATATGGCTAAACTCGGCCAGCTATACTTGCAAAAAGGAAAATGGAAAGGCAAGCAGTTATTACCAGCGTCATGGATAGAAGAAGCTACTAGTACTAAGATTATCCAACATCCCCAACTATCGCAAGCCAAAAAAGATTCCAGCGATTGGGAACAGGGTTATTGCTATCAGTTCTGGCGTTGTCGCCATCATTGTTATCGTGCAGACGGTGCCTTTGGTCAATACATTATTGTGATGCCAGACCAAGATGCCGTCATTGCCATTACTTCTGAGACGCCAGATATGCAGGATGAGCTGAATCTGGTTTGGAAATATTTATTGCCTGCTTTCCAGAAAGGGAAATTACCTGTGAACAAAAAAATGGAACAAGCGCTTCAGCAAAAGCTTGCTTCTTTAAAACTGCCATTGCTTGCCAAAAAAGATCCTTCGCCCATTGAAAAAAATATATCTGGCAAACTGTTTTCTTTCATGCCAAATGAAAAACATATTGAATCGATATCTTTTTTGTTCGATAATAATGACTGCCATATCGTTTTGAAAACGGATACCGCAACCTATCCCTTATCCTTCGGTCCGGGTTCCTGGAAATTAGGCGAGACCAACATGCGGCCAGTTTCCATCGTCTCTGGGGCAAGAGAAAATTTTAGCATCCTTAGCGATAACAAAATAGCGGGTAGCTACGAATGGTTGGATAACCAAACCATTGAACTCTTGCTCCGGTTTATTGAAAGTCCGCATACTGAAAAAATCATTTGTCATTTTGATGGAAAGAACATCCATATCGAGACCCAAAATAGTTTCGATTTTGGCAGCAAGAAAGCCATGCTAACCGGCAGCACTAAAGGGTAATGCAGTTAGCATAATAGTTGCTGATAAACGAACTGTTCTAACCAACAATCAATATTAAATTTTATTGCCTGCCGCCAAATACCATGCCTACCCCAAGTTGGATATAATAATTGTCCTGATTGCTATAAGGCATTGCCCCAGGGCGGGAACCAAACTCTATGAATTTTTTCCAGCCGAACCAAGGCTTGTACATAGCAATAGATTGATAACCGACACGCCAACCTAATTTATTAACCGGCGATGAGGAAATATCCACTTGCTGTGCCGCGTGGCCGCCTGATGTTGCATAATAATAATTGAGGTTGCCCAATTGTAAAGAACTAGCATATAATACATCGAGATAAAGATCGTTCTGGATTTTCTCTTCCCTCCTTCCTTTATAGTCATCATCATTCAATTTTACTTTAATATCCCTGAAAATGCTATAGCCAATCCCGGCAACGATAATGCCCGCTTTTTGCATGGCGGAAGAAGTGGACAAGTTAGTTGGGGCCAATGTATCGATGCTTGTACCATTATTATAGGCATAGCCTGGACTTTTAGTAGTGAACTGCATTCCATTGGATGACTCCACTATCCGGTTGTCCATTTGGTAACCAGCCCTTACCGTCAATGCACGTACGATTTTGCCTTCCATTTGCCCCATTACCGTCACTGGTCCAACCCGTTTGGATTTTTCTGTTCCCAAATAAAGATGGTATTTGCCATCCTTCTCCCATGATTTAGCAGTAAACTTTACAAGCAGGTTTGCCTGTGATGCTTTTTTATAATTAGCAGGAATACCCCAACTGTCATTAGTACCATAGGGCACCGAATTTCTGGTAGTTCCACCAAGGTCATCCACATAAGCCGTGCGATAATCCACATTAATACCGATTAAGCTTTTATAGGTGTAAAAAAATCCTGCGCCAATATCGAAATTGATATTTTCAAAGTGCAAATCGAAAAGAAATGGATTGACCACAAATCCATATAAATTGGAATTGGAAGGTTCATTACGTACCAATTCATAATAAACTGAATCTTGATAATATTTCTTTTCCGAAGGTTCTTTCTGAACTGAACGGCTGGAGGGCAAAGGCTGTTTTACAATCGGCTTCGAGTTGGCAACGCCGGGCATTGATGTATCTTTTACTAAAGGATGATAACAGTCACTATTATACGCATCCACCGCAAGTCGCAAGTGTCGGTCAGCTTTCTTTGAGTGCAAATAGGCCAGATAGGATCCCGTAAACATCATACCCGCACCAATCCCAAAACGGGTCCAGAAAGGAGCGTCACTGGTACTGTTGACCGTGGCAAACACACCGCTCATGGCGGTTACGGCACCTACACCCAACAAGCTCCAGAACTGCCATCTTCCCCTGCGTACCTGTTGGTTCATCTGGTCTAGATGTAGGTCCGCTACCGGGCAATTGGTAAAATAATTCCGTAGGATATCACCCTTGCGGTCTACCTCTACGGGCTTTCCATCATTGATCCGAAGGTTGGGATAGGTAACAAAAAAGGAACGTGTGTACCCGCCAGAATAATTGTATTCGGTAACTTGGGCTTTCTTATATACCAACTCCAGCTTGGTGGTATTGATCAGCTTTTTTTGTCTGTTTTGTGAAAAACCAGACTTGCCGATGGCAAATAGGAATAGAATAACAAAAAGAGATTTGTTTCTCATAAGAAAGATTTAATAGAAATAATAACGGAGATTTCCTTTGCTTATTACATGCTACAAATAATTTCATAAAAATCCAATAAGCTCAAGTAGCCGAGGTCATGAAATTGGTATAGGAATTCCAGCGTTTTTTTCATTCACCATTCACAAATGATTATTCTCCCCTAATCATATTTTTTTAGCAGGTCCACGATAGGCTCACGGACATGGGCAGCCGAATCGGATAAGGGCTTACCATAAAAATAGGTTTGGTATTCGTTTTTCCATTGTCCTGCATCCTGTTTTAGGGAAAGCGCTTGTTTGTTCAATGAAGTATAACTATAATAAAGGAGCGATGCAATACCCGCAACAATATAAATGGCTCGATAAGATAAAATCAGGATTCGTGAAAACCCACTCACAATGGCTTTTCCTTGCATAAAAACAGCCACTGAAACTGGCAACAGTATTGCCCAAAATCGGGGCTCAATAAAAGGCCAATTGAAAATAATCACACTATAAAGAACTAAAAAATATTTTACAACCAACGGTATGGCACTGACTCTTACAAACAATATATAAAGCAGTATAAAAAATCCGGCGAGACCTATTAGCAAATAAACATAAGCCAACCAACTGGTATAAGTTTGCGATGGATCTAATTTGGGAGCAGGGAAATTTAAGAAAACATCCGACCAATTGATGAACTGCAAGCCAATGGTACGGGCAAAATAAGATAGCCCATGATTTGGATCAAGTGTAAAATTTTTATAGTGGTAATCGAAATAGCCAGCAATGCCAAACTGGGCAGCAAGAGAACAAAGCAAGACCAAAAACACAAAAATGCTTATTGCCATCCACTTATTCTCCAACATGGACCGCCATAGGTTTTTCCGATGGCGGAATAAAAAGGTCAATAGAAAACTTCCAATTAAAACAATGCCGACCGTACGGGTAAATATGGCCATGGTTGAAAACAGAAAAGCGAAAAACAAATCCATGCCCTTTTTATTTTCTTCCGCTGCATTAAAAAAATACAAAGCACCCATGGAGAAAAAAAGAAACTGCATCTCCGATAGCGGGGTAATCACCAATTTAAGCAGCCCCCAACTAAGCAGACAGTAAAAAAGAAAGCTCCATCCGTTCAAAGATTTGCCAAACATTTTTTTTACAAACCAAAGACCACCTAAAAGATAGCCTAGCTGAAAAAAAGAAATGAAAAAGGATTTGGCGATATGAAGTTTGTCAAGCAAAATCAAAAACCAGATATACCCATGTGGAAGAAATTCTTTTGCTTCAATACCATTGGCAGGGCTACCAACATCCATCCAGGTCTTGATATTCAGATACCGGACCGTATCATTGGTAAGTCTTAATGGTCCAAAGCAGTTTAGGATATAAAAACCTATCAGCAATAAAGACAGCAACCGTAAATAGTTCTTGCGCAGGTTTATATTTTCCATGCCCAGCATAGCTGATTTGATGATTCAGGTGTAAAATAGATAAAGGGATGCAAAATGCCATCAAAAACCAGTCGGCCTGCAAACAATGTCTGACCGTCCCGGTCTGACGTTGTTAAACTGTGTCGCTCAAAGACCTCACAGGTCTGGAAAAGCGCTCATGATCTTTGTCGTGTTGTTGAAGACCTGTGAGGTCTGCAGAAGGAATCCCTCCAATCCCATAAATCAAATAAATCCCAGTTCAGACTAATTTACGCGGGGCAGACCCCGCTGTAACGTAAACACAAAATCTGTGAAATCTTTTAATCGGTACAAATCCGTGATTCAGACAAAAAGTGGGAAGCAATTAATTGTCCCCATACCTATTTTATAAAAGGTGAATGCAGAAACCAAAAGAATATCTAACCACAGAGGTAACGGATTTTTTTTCACAGAGGAAAGGGAGGGCTAATACAAATAAAAAGCCCTCTGTGCCTACCTCATTTACCTCTGTGGTAAAAAAACCTCGCTCAATAGTATCACTACCGATGAACGGAGCGTCGCAAGGATGTTGAGTAGCGATCGAATGCTCACCCAATAAAAAATGGGATCATAAAGTTTCCTTCATAATCCCATTAATAGTATAAATCCTAGTTCAGACTTATTATAAATGTATCGCTTCCCCATAAGCTACTTCAATGGCATCCTTTACGCTTTCGCTGATGGTGGGGTGCGGGTGTATGCTGTTCAACACTTCCTGATAAGTGGTTTCGAGTTTTCTGCCCAATACCGTTTCAATGATGATTTCGGTAACATTGTAACCGATCATGTGCGTGCCAAGCCACTCGCCGTATTTGGCATCGAAGATCACTTTTACAAAACCTTCGGTATGTCCGGCAGCAGAAGCTTTGCCAGATGCACTGAGCGGGAATTTGCCCACTTTTATTTCATAGCCAGCATCCTTTGCCTGTTTTTCGGTTAGGCCAACAGACGCAATTTCCGGTGTGCAATAGGTACAACCGGGGATATTGCCATAGTCGATTGGCTCAGGCTGATGCGCATATTTCTTTTCATTGTAACCGATATTTTCCACGCAGATAATGCCTTCCTTGGAAGCAACATGCGCCAGTGCTTGACCGGGGGCGCAATCGCCGATGGAATAAATGCCGGGCACATTGGTTTGATAGAATTTATCAACCACAATTTTCCCTTTCTCGGTTTTGATGCCCAAAGTTTCCAATCCAATATTTTCGATATTGGCTGTAACACCCACCGCACTCAACAATATATCTGCTTCCAACACAATCTCGCCTGTCTGTGTTTTTACTTTTGCTTTAACGCCACTGCCACTAGTATCCACACTGGTCACTTCACTATTGGTAAGAATGTCGATGCCGTTCTTCTTGTATATTTTTTCCAGTTCTTTAGAGATTTCTTCATCTTCCACAGGAACGATGCGGGGCAGGAACTCCACGATGGTCACTTTTGCGCCCATGCTATGATAGAAATAGGCGAACTCCACACCAATGGCACCACTACCAACGATAATAATACTTTTAGGTTGTTGTGGAAGCACCATTGCTTCGCGATACCCAATCACTTTCTTACCATCTTGTTTGAGGTTGGGAAGTTCCTTGCTTCTGGCGCCAGTTGCCACAATAATATGTTTGCCTTCCACAATCTGTGTTTTGCCATCCGCAGCTGTTACTTCAATCTGGCCTTTGGCTTTCAGTTTACCATAACCCATCACCACATCAATCTTGTTCTTGCGCATCAGGAACTGTACACCCTTGCTCATTTTGTCAGCAACCCCACGGCTGCGTTTGATCACAGCTGGGAAATCGGGCGAGCCACTGGCTAGTATGCCAAATTCGGCAGCATGTTTTATATCCTGATAAACCTGTGCGCTTTTCAATAAGGCCTTGGTTGGTATACAGCCCCAGTTCAGGCAAACACCGCCTAGGCTTTCTTTTTCTATGATCGCTGTTTTAAAGCCCAGTTGGGATGCCCTGATGGCGGCCACATATCCGCCGGGACCACTGCCAAGAACAACAACATCGTATGCCATAAGTATATTGATTGATTGATTAAAGAGGGCGAAATTAAGGAATAATGAGAGAATTTGTGAAAGAGAGCGACATCGTAAATGGAGCGAAGATGGTCCTTTGCGCATAATAGATGTTGACTTTTTCCCATCAGGCTATCTATTTTTCCCCAATTCGGAAACCCAAAGAAGAATATCATTTTCCAATCCATTGATGGTCATGCTGCTAGTTTTTGGCAAGCAATTCGTATTGCTATATGCAACAATCCAATCCTCATCTAATATCCCATTTAAAGCTTTCAGTACACTGCAATATCCTTTGATAGTCCTGTTTTTTTAATCCATCCTTTTGAGAAAAAGTCCATTGAATAAATGGCGAATGTAAAAATCCCATCCTATCATTTGCCCATATACCTACTGTATATATGGCTTTGAAAAATGAGTCATCTCTATTGAATATGGGATGAAGAACCTAGGCCTATTTATATGCTTGCTGTCACTTTTTTTGACAGCTACACAATTACTTTTTTTTGATCATAGCCATAGCGTTCAAGTTTATTCTGGGCGCTTTTTCCTTTTGGATATGTATCACTGTTAATCTATCTGTCCATCCTTCCTTGTCAATGACTGATCGGCCATCACGAAATCTGGCTTCTTTGTTTTTTCTTTATGCTAAGGGATAATTTAATAATTTCGTTAGGCAGGTTTTAGCGGATATCCTTGGTCTAAGATGATGTCCGCGATTCTATTTTATCATACTGTTTAAATAATGCCATCATGAAAAAATCAGTCCTCGCTTTCTTGTTTGTTGTGTTTTGTATGCAATCATTTGCCAACCTCCGTTTACCATCGGTACTCAGCGACCATATGGTACTACAGCAACAATCAAAAGCAAAATTGTGGGGGTGGGCTGACCCCGCTGCAATGGTTTACGTTACTACTTCCTGGAACAATCGTACCGATTCTGTTAAGGCCACTAGGGACGCTAATTGGGAAATCAATATACAAACCCCTGCTGCCGGTGGGCCTTATTCAATTGTTTTAAGGTCTGGCAATATCATTGAACTGAAAGATGTATTGATTGGGGAAGTGTGGATTTGTTCGGGACAGTCCAATATGGAAATGAATTCCCAATGGGGGTTGCCCGATGCAAAAGCCGAACTGCCTACCTGCTATAATAATAAAATCCGTTTTTTCTTTGTGCCAAAGACCACGGCCAAATACCCTCAGGACGATTGCAAGGCCCAGTGGGCGATTTGCGATTCCAATTCCATGAAGACTTTTAGTGCCGCAGGTTATTTTTTTGGTAAGAAGTTGAACAAAGAACTGAATGTGCCCATCGGTTTGGTGAGTGCCAATTGGGGAGGTACCGCAGCGGAAGTTTGGGCGCCAGCCGCAGTGGTAAATGACGATGCTGTATTGAAAGCATCGGCGGCCGAGATAAAGCCTACAGACTGGTGGCCATACCAACCAGGCTATGCCTATAATGCCATGATCTCACCGCTTACCAATTTTGCGATTGCGGGTACTATCTGGTATCAGGGCGAATCGAATGTGGGCAGGGCTTCCTCATACAGTAAACTGTTCACGGGCATGATTGGTGCCTGGCGAAAAGCTTGGGATAAGGATTTCCCATTTTATTATGTGCAGATAGCACCTTTCAAATATGGCGATTCCGCCCAAGGCGCATTGTTACAGGAAGCGCAAACCAAGAGTATGTCCTATCCCAATGTGGGGATGGTAGTAGTGAACGATTTGGTGGATGATACCAGTGATATACATCCCAAAAACAAACACGAGGTAGGTTATCGGCTGGCCAATTGGGCGCTTGCGGAAACCTATCATCATCAAGTAGCTAGCTATAAAAGCCCATTGTATAAAAATATGGTTGTGCAGAAAGGGAAAGCCATTATTGAATTTGACAATGCCCCCATGGGTCTCTATGCAAAGGATAAAAAGATAAAACAACTTTATATTGCCGGGGAAGACAAAATATTTTATCCTGCTGAAGGGAAAATTGAGAGAGGCAACCTAGTTGTCTGGAGTAAAAAGGTAAAGGACCCAGTTGCAGTGCGCTATGCTTTTGGTAATACAGCCATCGGCAATCTATTTGGTATGGAAGGGTTGCCGGTAACGCCATTCAGAACGGATAGTTGGTAAAATTTGAGTAAAGTGATTTTGGCTTGATGCATTTGCATAGCTGGAGTTTTCATCATTTCTCATGGTCTTCAAATATGCAAATAGCATTTTTAATTTGCCCAATAACAATTCAATTTAAAAGAATACCCCTAACTTTATAATTCACCAAAGAAAAAGGAGGTATTCATGTTATCTACAGATCAATCATGGACGCCTTCGGTTAATATCGCTTAACCGGGCTTTCTCCAAAAATAGTCTGCTGGCAAGGCCAGGAGCCACCCGAAATGGTGGCTTTTATTTTTATTTGAACCTGCTTTTAAGAGACTACTGTTTTGATATAGGAAGATAAAGGCTATCCCCACTGAATAAAAAATATTGCTGAAACGAGTCCAAAATTCAAATAATTTGGGGGCATCACCGTTTTAGTTTTCCTTATCCTGCGTCTCTTCTCATTCACAAACTCTTTTTACCAGCTTTAAACTATTGCCAACAAATCCCTTCTATAAATAAACTTTAAAACAAAAAAATGAAAACAATCATTACCACTACCCTAGCACTATGTATTTGCGCAATCAGTTTTGCCCAAGGCCCAGGTCATCAACCTACGCATTTAAAAAACCACCCCAGGGTGAACCACGTAAATAGACGGATCGATAATCAAGAGAAAAGGATAACGGAAGAACGCAAAGAAGGTGATCTTACCAAATCCCAAGCTCATGCCGATCGCAAAAACCTGAGAACGGTTAATCAAGAGAAACATGATATGCGCAAAGAAGATAAGGGGCACCTGACCAAGGCTGACCAAAAAGCGCTGAACCAACAATTGAACCATAACAGTAAAAAAATAGGCAACTAAAAATAGCCCATAAACAAAAGGATCCTGCGAGGCAAGAGGTTTGCTCTTTTCAAATGAGCGTCTCTCGCTTTGCAGGATTTTTTTTGGTATTAAGCTGTTGTTGTACTATTAAAGAAATGCTTACTTATAGATTCCGGATGTTAATTTTTTTGCAATCCATTTTTTTAAGCGGTACATGTGTTAATTTTATAGCCAAAGCCGAACAGCATGCGTGATTTTTTGCTTTTTTTGCTATTGGACTCATCTATTTCCCTAAAGGCCCAAATGCCCTTACCAGCTAGCTTTGCTGATAATACATTTAGCAATAATCCTTTTGGTCAACATCAAACTTTGAAAACAGGGGTTAATAAAAAATGGTTTTTAAATACCTATAGCGGCATCGGTAGTAGTTATTACTTTTTTAAAGGGGGCAATGCTTGGGCAATGACCGCTCCTATGGGACTGCAGTTGAGCCGCAAGTTGGATAATAATGTCTACGCATTCGCTGCTGTATCTGCAGTGCCTGCGTATATCAATTTCAACCAATCATTTCTTACCACAAATGTGAACAAGGGCTTCCCTAACTATGGGATTAATGGAAACCATTTTGGCTTTTCCTCGAGGGTGGAGATGGGGCTCATGTATATTAATGATGCAAGGACCTTCTCCATATCTGGCAGTATCGGTGTTGAAAGATCTAGTAGCTCCTTCTTGATGTATCAGCCAACCAATACCATAACCAATGGGTTTCTTCAGCCCAATAGGTAGTCTCTTTCTCAGTACAGCGCACTCCACAAAATCACTGGTTGGTTACTTAGGTCCAAAATAGGGATTAGAACCAATGGCAGGCTAATGATTTGGGCTTAATTTTGCTTTTAGATGATGTTCCCAAAGGATTATTATAAAATTTTGGAAGTAGGTGCTACTGCTACGCAAAAGGAAATCAAGACATCCTACCGGAAGTTGGCGCAACGTTACCATCCTGATAAAAATCAGGGCAATCCCATATCGGAGGCTTATTTTAGGGAAGTGATGGAAGCTTATCAAGTGCTGTCCAATCCAAGAAAGCGTGAAACCTATAATTATGAGCGCTGGCATCATCGCAGTACTGGGAATAAATTTCGGGGCCCCGCTTTTTCTCCCCAAACTATTTTGTACGAGATTCTTTCAACCCGAAAATATCTATCAACGATAGACCGGTTTCAGATGAATCAGGAAGCACTGTATTTTCATTTGAAAGAAATACTGTCGGATCATAATCTATTGGTTTTGCATGAATGTAAAAATGAGCAGATCAACCACCAGATATTGCATGAACTGATTGCCGCTGCTCAACCCCTCCATTTCAAGTTTGCAAAATCGTTGGGCGAAAGATTGATAAAATTGGCGGGTACAGATACGGGAATGATCGATCAGGTAAAAAAATATTTGGACGAAAGCAAGCGCAACAATCAATGGGAAAGATATAAAATCCCGCTCACCCTCTTAGCAACCTTGCTGATTTCCCTCCTCATACTTTATCTAAGCAGGGTATAGCTTGGCATGCCCAAAATAAGTGTGTCTAGTCTCTGTAATTCATTAGCGAAACAAATATGTATTTGCAAGTGATTTTGGGTGAATGGGATTTGCTAATTTGTAAGCTTAAAGTAGCGCCAAATATATATTTGGCGGCACATGTATAGGATGCAAACAACTAATCAAACCTTGAATGAGAGTATTACTTGACACCAACATCATAATTCATCGGGAAGCAAGCAGAGTAATCAATCAGGATATTGGCATTTTGTTCAATTGGCTTGATAAGCTACATCATACAAAGTGTGTTCATCCATTAACAGCAGACGAGCTAAATCGTAATATAAATACGGAAACTGCCAAGACAATGCAAGTCAAGCTTGCAAATTATCAAGTACTCCAAACTGTGGCTCCCCTCAATGTTGCAGTCAAGCAAGTAAGTTTGGCGATTGACACTTTACCAAATGACCTTGACGACACTAAACTTCTTAATGAGGTTTATTGTGACAGAGTGGATATCCTAATTTCAGAAGATAAAAAAATTCATACTAAAGCAGCGATGCTTAGTATAGGTGACAGAGTATTTCGTATTGACAATTTTTTAGAAAAAGTAACTGCTGAAAATCCAGATTTTGTTAACTACAACGTTCTTTCAGTAAAACGAGATTATTTTGGAAACATAGACTTGAATGATGAGTTCTTTGATAGTTTCAGAGGTGATTATGTAGGCTTTGATAAATGGTATAATGGTAAGGCAGGAAACAATGACAAAGCATACGTATGCTACGAGGCTAATTCATTAAAAGCATTTCTATTTCTTAAAGTCGAAGATAAAAATGAAAGTTACTCTGACTTAAATCCGACGTTCACTAAAAAAAGAAGATTAAAAATCGGAACATTTAAAGTTGTAAGCAACGGGCTTAGAATTGGAGAACGATTCTTAAAAATAGTTTTTGATAATGCTCGTCAATACAAGGTTGACGAAATCTATGTAACAATTTTTGATAGACGACCTGAACTATTAAATTTAACCTCTCTGCTTGAAAAATTTGGTTTTAAATATTATGGAGTAAAGAATTCAACATCTGGGGAAGAAAAAGTATACGTAAGAGATTTTTCAAAATTTGCAGACGAACAAAATCCAAGATTAACCTTCCCTTGGCTATCGAAAACAAGTGATGTATATATTATTCCAATAAAACCTGAATATCATACTGAGCTTTTCCCGGACTCCAAATTAAGAACTGAATCCGCAGATGATTTTATCGAAAACCAGCCTCACAGGAATGCTATAAGTAAGTCATATATTTCACATTCTTTTAATCGTAGTTTAAAAACTGGTGACATTATTGTATTCTATCGAAGTGGTGGTATTTATAAGGGAGTAGCTACAACTATAGGAATTGTTGATAATGTTATAACCAATATTGTTGACTTAAGCCAACTAATTCAAATAAGTAGAAAAAGAACTGTTTTATCAGAAGCAGAGTTAAAAGAATATTGGGATTGGAAACCAAATAATCGACCGTTTGTTATAAACTTTTTATATGCCTACTCCTTTATAAAAAGGATTACTTTGAAGGAAATGTTGGACAGTGGAATTTTGCCCAGTATGGATTCCATCAGAACAATTACAAAAATGGAACGAAGTTTATTTATTAAACTCATAAATTTGTCGGGAATATGAAAGTAGTCTTATCTATAAAACCAGAATTTGCCAACAAAATATTTGATGGCACCAAGCATTACGAATTCCGAAGAGCTATTTTTAAAAACCCTAATGTAAAAAGAGTTATTGTTTATTCTTCATCTCCAGTGCAAAAAGTTATTGGCGAATTTGAAATTGAAAATATTTTAAACCACGACCTTAAGACACTTTGGAATCTAACAAAGGAATTCTCGGGAATATCTGCAGACTATTTCTATCAGTATTTTGGTGACAAGGAAAATGGATTTGCAATTAAAATCAAAAAAGCAAAGTTATATAAATCTCCCAAATGCTTACGACAAGACTACAATTTATTACCACCTCAATCATTTTTGTACTTGACATAGAGGCGTGAGCGCGCCAGCTGGCAACATTGGGTTTTGTGCAATTGTGGCTTGGTTAGCAAACATTAGCCCTCGCTATGGTTCGTGTCTCACGAAACATGAAAACCTAGAAATTCTAAGTCAGCAGGTCTTTTTTGGTTTGATTTTTGTTTATCAAGTGTAAAATCCCACCTATGAAATCAGCCTGCATTTGTATAGCCTCCGCATTTTTGCTATTTGTTTTTTCCTGTCAAAAGCAAGGCAATTCCGTTAACAACAGTACGGGTTCCTCCACTGATTCCATCGAGTACAACCTGAACAAGATTACCCTGCTTCAATTGCTGAACAAGGCCCGACAAACTGGTTGCACTTGTGGCACTACGGTAATGCCCCCAGTCCCTGCGCTTGCATGGAACGACCTACTGGCAAAAGCTGCTTACAACCATAGTCATGATATGGAGCAGAACAATTATTTCAGTCATACCGGATTGGATGGGTCTTCACCTGGGACCCGGATCACGGCTGTTGGTTATAACTGGTCGACTTGGGGAGAAAACATTGCAATGGGCTATCCCGATGAACAAGCTGTTATGAATGCATGGCTGAATAGCCCGCCACATTGCATGAATATCATGAATGGCAATTTTAAGGAAATCGGTGCCGGCAAATCGGGCAATTATTGGACAGAGGATTTCGGCTCAAAGTGAGGCCGTTGATTTTAAATGATCATAGTACAATCCTGCAGCACCTAGAATCCCGCTATTCTCCAGTTCGGATATTTCAATCCTCAGCTTGTCAATGGATTTGGTAAAAGCAAAAGTCCGGATGCGCTCCCACATCTTTTCTTGAAAATAGGGATAGGCAAAACGCACCGATCCACCCATAATGATGAGTGAAGGGTCATAGGTGTACATAATCATCTTGATGGCATTGCCAAGATGCCCGCCCATTTCTGCATACCATTGCCTTGCCTGTGGGTCGCCAGATTTTGCTTTCTCAAAAACTGCTTGACCATCCACATGGTATACATTCTGAAAAAACTGTCCACAGGCATAATATTCATAGCAGTGATCCAAATAATCCACCATCCCAAATTCACCGGCCCCACAATTGGGCCCTGCATATAAATGATGGTTTACAATCACACCAGCGCCCAGTCCCGTGCCAATAGCCAAACCAATCATATGGTCTGATCCTTTTCCTTTGCCGAAATAATATTCGCCCAAGGCAAAGCAGTTGGCATCGTTATTAACGAACACGGGTATCTGATATCTATTTTGCAATATCTTTTTTAAATGCACTTCTTTCCAAGATGGGATATATTGTACATCGTAAACGATTCCCTGCTCCACATCCACTACGCTGGGTACACCAATGCCAATAGCTGTCAAGTCTTTTTCTTTCAGTGCGTCGATAACAAAAAACACATCTTCCAACACATCTTCTTCGGTACCCATGCTTTTGATGCGTTTGGATTTGATTTCTGAAACCTGGCTCCCGCTTACCAATGCACCGCGGATATTGGTAGCGCCAAGATCGATACCGATTATTTTTTTATCGTTCATGATGGTTGAGTTAATAGTCGTTAGTTGTAAGTCGATAGTCAGTAGTCAATGGTGAATAGTGAATAGTCAATAGTCAATGGTGAAAGGAAGATGAGGAAGTATTTTCAAAACTAATTCCCTCCTCACCAATTCCAAATTCCTAATTCCCAATTCCTCTCAAAACCCTACTCTTTCTTCCCCAAACTAATGGTTTTATTCTGGATGATGGGTTTTGCCCAAAAACCAATGCTGAGGATAAAGCCCATGGTGAGATAGAGAAAACACATTCCAGTGCGGAGACCTAGCTGATCTCCCAGCCAGCCGATGATCAATGGCACAATGGCGCCACCCACAATACCGGTAACCAATATGCCAGAGAAGGAACCATGGTGTTCGTTTACCGAATTCAGTGCAAGGGAAAAAATAATGGGGTACATCACTGAGGCAAAAAAGCCTACCATGGGGAAAGCAATGAGCGCCATTTTCCCAGATCCAAATAATGCCACACTCAAAGAGAGGATAGCCAATACCGTGAAAATGATCAAAACCTTTCTGCTATCCATGAGCTTTACCAATAAGAGCCCCAATACCCCACCTGCGGTCATCAAACCCCAGAAATAGGCCACTGTATCTGCCCCGGTTTTTTGAGGATCATATTGATGGTAGGTGAGTAGGAACTGTGATATCCAATTGGCAACACCTTGCTCCGTGCCCACATAACATAGCAATGCAATAAAAAAAAGAATGACAACCCTGTTTTTGAATAATAGCAAATGCACTTTCAATGCCCCCGGCTTTTCATCCGTATTCAGTTCCACTTTGGGGAAACGGGTAAAAATCAAAACGATGATCATCAAAACGATGATCACGGCAAATACCCAGTACATGGAAATCCATGGCAGATTGCTGGGTGTATGTTTTGCCAATGCGGATATAATTACACTGCTTTCATCGTGTGCATTCAGTTTGGATACGATGCTGGAATATACCATCGGACTGATAAAGGAAGCCAAGCCAAAAATGAGTTGCGCCAAAATGGAAAAAAAGGCATAATGTTCTTCACCCCCTGCCGTACGCAGAAGTGGGTTGATAACAACTTGCAACATTGCCATGCCGCAACCAATCAGGAAGAGGGAAAATACAGCGGATAGATAATTGGGATAAACTGCAAGCATCACCGACCCAATAAGAGCCACAACGAATGCAGCAATCATAATCTTTTTCTCATTGTATTTTTCAATCAGCATTCCAGATGGGATGCTCATTACGCCATAAGCGATGAAAAACGCAAAGGGAAGTACGGCTACCAAGGTCAGGCTTAGACTAAAGCCATTGATAATGTCGGGAATCAGGGGACCAATAATATTCGTGAGAAAGGAAATAACAAAAAACACCAGCATTATCAGCGCTACGATATAAAAGGACCTTTTCATGAAAAAACAGTTAGGGGTAAACGTTACAGGTTATCAGTACAATCTTACCTTAAATTAATCAAGATAGCAAATTCTAAACTGGTTGATTTATTTTTACACCAACCTAATGTGTTATCAAAAACTATTTTGCCGATTTGGCACCAATCAAGGAACCACTGTTGTTCACCACAGTAGTACTAAAGCTTAATCGAAGCTCCTCCCCGAAAACGGGCTGTCATCGTTTTCGGGTCGCCTTTTTTGGTTCTTTTTTGGCGAAGCAAAAGAGAACAAACAATTATTTGGATAAAAGCTTTAATCAAAGCTCGATTTTTGGGTAAACCAATAACAAAACCTCTTATACAGTATATTTACAGTAAAACCCCTTACTGATATGCCATTGAAAAATTGTTCCTACAAAATCATTCTTTCCATTTTTGTTTTGATTCTATCAACTGCCTGTAACCAACCAGGAAAAAAGCCGGATAATACGACCACGACAGAGCTTCCCGATTCATTGAAACATCTGCCTGAGAATGCCTTGAAAGGACTGGTGGCTGCCGATGACCTGAAACTACAACTCTTCGCTCATGAACCCATGCTCGATAATCCCACGAATATAGATATTGATGAAAAGGGTAGGGTCTGGGTTTGCGAAGGTTTCAATTATCGCAACCAATATAATCCAGCGAACCCTTATCGGAAAGAAGGTGACCGGATCCTGATTCTGGAAGATACCGATGGCGATGGCGTAGCGGATAAGCAGACTGTTTTTTATCAAGGTACCGACATTGATGCGGCACTGGGCATTGCAGTATTGGGCAATAAAGTGATTGTATCCAGAAGCCCCAATGTGTATGTTTTTACAGATACCGATGGCGATGGCAAGGCCGATAAAAAAGATACTTTGTTTACCAGTATTGGCGGGGTTCAACATGATCACGCGATCCACTCTTTCAATTTCGGGCCCGATGGAAAATTGTATTTCAATTTTGGTAATGAAGGCCATAGCATCCATGACAAGAACGGAAAAAGTATTGTGGATATTGATGGGGACACGGTAAACAATAGCGGCCATCCCTATCGGCAGGGAATGGTATTCCGCTGCAATCTGGATGGAAGCGAGTTTGAAGTATTGGGAAATAATTTTAGGAACAATTATGAAGTGGCTGAAGATGCTTATGGCACCATGTGGCAATCGGATAATGATGATGATGGCAATCGCGGTGTGCGGATCAACTACGTGATGCCCCATGGCAATTATGGTTATACGGATGAGATGACTGGAGCTTCCTGGCCGGAACGTCGTATTAATATGGAAGATTCGATTCCTTACCGGCATTGGCACCTGAACGATCCTGGTGTGGTGCCCAATCTTTTGCAAACAGGGGCAGGTAGTCCTACTGGAATTTTGGTGTATGAAGGTGATCTTTTGCCTGAAAGGTTTAGAGGTCAAATTATCCATGCAGATGCGGGTCCCAATGTGGTACGTTCCTATGCGATTGCTCCTGCTGGTGCAGGCTACAGCGCAACCATTAATAATATTGTGCAGGGAAAATATGATAATTGGTTCAGGCCATCTGATGTATGTGTGGCGCCAGACGGTTCTTTGTTCATTGCCGACTGGTATGATCCCGGTGTTGGTGGTCACCAAGTGGTTGACCTTACCCGAGGTCGCATTTTTCGAGTAACCACCGAGGGACATGAAAAATATACAGTGCCTGTTTTGGATCTTAACAGTACGGATGGGGCTATCAAAGCTTTACAAAGTCCCAATTTATCTACACGCTATCTCGCTTGGCAAAAATTGCATGGCATGGGCGAACAGGCCATACCTGCATTGGAAAATCTTTTTCATTCTAGCAATTCCCGTTTTCGTGCAAGAGCTCTATGGCTGCTCAGCAAGATCCCCACAAAAGCTGGAAAATATATTGACGAGGCGCTCAACGATAAGGATGAAAATATCCGCATCACAGCGATCAGGGCCGCATTGGAGATACATGCAGATACACTCTCTATTGTAAAAAGATTGGTGAACGATCCTTCTTGGGCGGTTCGCAGAGAAGCAGTGTTGACATTGCGTCATAACAATTCGCCTGTTGCCGCTGATCTCTGGGCTTCTTTCGCAAACCAATATGATGGAAAAGACAGATGGTATTTGGAAGCGTTGGGCATTGCAGCGGACAAATCATGGGATGCTGATTTTGCATCTTGGATGAAATTGGTAAACAACCAATGGGATACCCAAGCGGGCAGGGATATTGTTTGGCGTTCACGTGGGGATGCGGCCATGCCACTGTTGGCAAAAATTATTTCCAATCCGGCAAATGATCCCGATAAGTATCTTAAATTTTTCCGTGCATTCGATTTCCATAGCGGAGCAGAAAAACAATCTATATTATTGTCTTTGCTGGAAGCCAAGCATCCCCAACAGGCAAAGATGGATGCATTGGTACTGATGTTATTGAATCCTGCTAAAACTAAAATGACCCCTGCCCTTAAAAATGCTATAGAATTGGGGTTGGGTGCGGTAAAGGGCACACAGGACTTTGTAGATATTGTTGACCGTTATCATATCAAAGATAAAAATCCTGAATTATTGCAGATTGCTGAACAAGGCAATAACGAAGATCTCCGCTCAAATGCTTTACAGGCACTGCTAAATAGTGGAGGGGAGAAATTGTTGGAAGCAAGCATAGGGTCGAAAAATGCCAATGCCATTCCATTGATTAACTTAATGGGACTAGTAGAAAATAAAAAGAACAAGGATTTTTTGGAAAAACTGATACTGAATAAAAGCTATAGTGCAGAAATAAAGATGGCAGCACTAAAAGCATTGGGGAAAGATTGGAGTGGCGAGGATCGGCTTTTGCTTTTGGCAAAAAATAAAAAACTACCGAACGAGCTAAGGGACAGTACAGCAGCAATATTGGTTGCGTCCAACCGGGAAGAAGTGCGCAAGAAAGCGCTCGAATATTTTCCATCGGTTGCCCTTGCTGCATCAAACCATATTGAACCTCTAGACAAGCTGATGAAACTGGAGGGTGACGCGACTCATGGCCAATCCGTGTTTGCATCCTATTGCGCTTCCTGTCACAAAGTAAACAATGTGGGTATTAATTTTGGCCCCAACCTGTCCGAAATTGGTTCCAAACTTTCAAAGGAAGCCATCTACACTGCCATCCTACAACCCAGTGCTGGCATCAGTTTTGGTTTTGAAGGTTATGTTTTTAAGTTGAAAAATGGAACTCAGGTACTGGGCTATATCCTGAGTCAAACAACTGATGAGATTACTGTTAAAATGATTGGTGGCCAATCCCAGAATATCAAGAAGTCGGATATCGTGGAGAAAAAAGATTATGGTAAATCATTGATGACGGAAGGGTTGTCTCAAGCAATGGGTCAACAGAAATTGGTTGACTTAGTGGCTTATTTAACAACATTAAAGAAAAAAGGATAATATGAACAGAGGGGGACAAATTATTTTCTCCCATCAGCATATAAAATGGCTTTTCTCTCTAATTTCACTTTCTAAAGATTGCTATATGATAAATCCTAACAGATTCAACAAACTGCATTTTATAGTTCTTGCCTTTTTATGGATGTTTGATTTTAGCGGTCAAGCCAATTTTGGTAAAGATCAAGACAAAGGATGGAGACAATTATTTAATGGGAAAGACCTTACTGGTTGGAAACAGGTGGGTGCCGGTGAGCATTATGTGGAAGATGGTCTTATTGCCAGTCATGGAGGTATGGGGCTACTGTATTGGACCAAAGAAAAATTTAGTAACTGCACCATCAAGGTAGTTTACAAAATGCAAAAGTTCAACAGTAATTCGGGTGTGTTCATCCGTATTCCTATTGAACCACGCGAAGCGTGGATGCCTGTGTTCTATGGTTATGAAGTACAGATTGATAACCACCCTGAAACATCCAACGAAGATGAATACCATATCACAGGCACATTATATTCCTTGACCAAACCTTTGGCAAAACCTGGAAAGCCAGGCCCAGAATGGAATACCATGGAGATCACACTCGATGGGCCAAGAACGATTGTTTATGTGAATGGCGAAAAAGTTACTGACTATAAAGAAGGCGATCCTGTACCAGAGCGAAAATTTGATTTTGAACCTTTTCGTGGGCCCCGCCCCAATTCAGGATATATAGGTCTGCAGAATCATGGGGATGATGATATTGTTTATTTTAAAGAAGTAGCCGTAAAACCGCTACATAAAAAATAATAGTCATAAGCATGAAAAAAAGCAAGAAAAAAAACAAAGCCATTAGCCGGGCTGAGTTTATTAGAAAAGCGGGGATGGTCACCGCTGGTTTTTACATAGTGCCTCGTTATGTATTGGGTGGTAAGGGATATCTGCCACCCAGTGATAAATTATATATTGCGGCTGTGGGTTGTGGTGGCGAAGCTGAAAACGATATCCACCATTTTGCCACTGCCCCCAAAAAAAATGCAGAGATTGCCTTTCTCTGTGATGTAGATGAACGACAAGCGGCCCCCCGTATCAAAGAATTTCCCAAAGCAAAATTCTATCACGATTGGCGGGAGATGTTTGATAAGGAGAGCAAAAATTTTGATGCCGTCACTGTTGCGATTCCGGATCATAACCATGCCATCGTTGGGCTGAGTGCCATGCAACTGAACAAACATCTCTATCTACAAAAACCGTTGACTCACGATATTTACGAAGCTCGTGTATTGACCGAGGCCTCCCAAAAATATAAAGTAGTGACTCAAATGGGCGACCAAGGTGCTTCCTGCGATGGTATGCGCACCTTGAGAGAATGGTTCGAGGCGGGACTGATTGGGGATATTGAAAAAGTTTACTGTTGGACAGATCGACCCGTATGGCCACAGGGCATTCCTTGGCCCGATTCAAAACCTGCCATCCCAAAGGAATTGAAATGGGACCTTTGGTTAGGTACTGCACATGAAACAAATTATATCGATAACCTAGTGCCTTTTAACTGGCGCGGCTGGTGGCAGTTTGGCACTGGTGCTTTAGGTGATATGGGCTGTCATATCATGGGCCCCCCCTTTAAATTATTGGGATTGGGTTATCCCACCGAAATTTCGGGAAGTGCTAGCACGGTGTATAGCGGCATTTTCAAAGAAGGCATTTTCCCAGAAAGCGGCCCTGTTTCCAGTTCGCTGAAATTTAAATTCAAACAAAAAAATGGTAAGGACCTCGATTTGTTTTGGATGGATGGAGGTATAACGCCTGAAAGACTTTCAGAGCTTGACCCTGATTTTAATTCAAATGAAGCATTGGGAGACTGGCCTGGTGAAAATGATTTTGAAGGATGCACGGTTTTTATTGGTTCTAGAGGGAAAGCCTCTTGTGGCTGGGGCGGTAGCCATCCTCGTTTGTTGCCATTATCACTGAACAAAGATGTGAATGTGCCCAAAAAATACCCAAGGGTTACTGGTGATATGGATGGCCATTGGTGGCAATGGGTAGATGCCTGTTTGGCTGGTTATGGCAATATGGAAGTGGACTCGCCTTTTGTCGGTTATGCAGGACCGTTAACCGAAACCGTACTATTGGGCAACTTGTTGTTGAGAAGTTTCAATATCAAAGAAAAAATAAAACGCAACGATCCTGTATACGGGAATATGGAGGGATATAAATTTAGTGGCCGATATATCGCTCTCAAATGGGATGGCGAAAACATGAAAGTATCGAATTTTGAACCGGCCAATCAATTTATTAAAAGGGAATATAGAAAGGGCTGGGGCTCGGTATCATTATAAAATTGTCTTTTGATAAGATAACCACTGAGACTTTGACTCTAAAAATGGTCAAATTTTTGCGCTTCTGCATCTCAGCGGTTAGTTTATTACAATAGTCTCAATTTTGTTTTCTCACATATTTGGTCAGGATCACAATAGTTTGGCCTTCTATTTTGCCTTCTATTTGTTCTGTGTTTTCTTCCACGAGCCGGATGTTTTTTACTACGGTACCCATTTTGGCATTGAGAGAAGTGCCTTTTACATCCAATGATTTTACCAGTACAACGGTATCCCCGCTCTGCAATACATTCCCGTTGGCATCTTTGTGCAAGTCAACCGCTCCATCATTTTCATGGTCGCCAGTAGCTTTTGCCCATTGCAATTTGTCAGCATCGAGATAAAGCATATCCAAAAGGTCGGCGGCCCAGCTTTCAGTTTTGAGCCGGTTGAGCATGCGCCAAGCAACCACTTGCACAGCATGCACCTCGCTCCACATGCTTTCTGTAAGGCAAGCCCAATGACTATTGTCCAGTTCTTCTTTTTTATCCACCTGTGCGCGGCATTTGTCACAGATCATAATACAGTTGTCTGTATCCCGCCCAGATTGGGGAAGCACTTCATACATTTTGATCCCATTGGGGGAGCTGCATAGTTCGCAAAGATTCTTACTTCTTTCTAATACCTGATCTTCCAGTTTCATAAGCTCATTTTTGAGTGGCAGCAAAAGTAAATTTTTCTGAGGGCTCAGTAAAATTGAAATAATGGCGATATTTTGTTTGCCATGCCAAGTCTAATTTTTCTTTGGGTTGGCCAGTTTTTAGGAGGAAAACAAAAGAAGTTAGCTCTAATTGAATGATGTGATCAATTTTATTTTGCAAGAAAACGACAATCACAATTCGCATATAGTATAAAAATTTATTATACTTATGCTTCCCTAGAAGAATTGTCAAAATGGGAAAAGCAATTAATCAATAACTTTTAGGGGGAAAACTACAGCCATCTACACGGCTAATGGGCAAAAGTAGAAAACGGTATACGCATATAATTTTTTTAGTAACAAGCCTACCTGTAATTTTGACTTAAATAGCAAACAAGGTAATAGGTAGTGGCAGTTAACGGTTTTGCAAAATTATTTTGCCCCCTTAACAGTAATTTTACAAAGGCTAACTTTTTATAAACTATGAAGCTGCTATCTTCGCGGATGATGCAAAAAGGCAGGCAACGATATAATAAGCTTTTTTTCAAACTGCTTTTGTTCGCAGTATATATTGCCTTCTTTTCTGTTCAACTGTTTTGTCGGTTTGCAACAACTCAAACTTTCGCAAATCTTGAATCATTTTCGTTCCACGCCTCGAAGAATTTGTCATTCAAACTGGTTGATAAATCAATACCAACTTCTTGTCCGAAGAAGCAATACAAAGCCGTCTATCTCAACAAGCATTACCAACCAGAAGCTGTACTGTTCATAGAAACCCCAGCTTTTCATTTTCCTTTTTTGTACAAAAAAGTTTCGTCCACTTTTCATTTTGTAGATGAAAATATTAAAGAGCTGCATTTTCAGGCTCGCTGTCTTCGAGGGCCACCCTCACTTGGCTAAGATTCTATCCAAGCCCTTATCTCGAACTTAATTTCTCATCAAACATTTTTTTATGGTTGTTCTGTTTAAAAAAACAGCTTCTACTATTTTAATAGCCTCGGCACTATTATTTCAGAATGGCTTTGCGCAGACGAAAAGGGATTACTCTTTATCCGACCTGATAGATTCGGCGCAACGGCATATGCCCTTGTTTTTGCAAAAAAAGGCATTGGTAGATGCAGCCCAAGCAGGCATTACCGATGCCAAGCATTCTTTTTTGCCTTCTGCATTTGTGGGCGACGAACTTACTTTGGGTACGGACAATTCCCTCCCAGGCTCTTACCTTTCCTATGGCATTATTCCCTCCGCATCGGGGGGGATGCACCCATCAAACGATTATCAATCGGCGATTGGCAATATCGCTATTTTCCAAAGCCAATACGAACTGGCTGATTTTGGATTAAAGAAGGCAAGGGTTCAAAATGCGATGGCCTATGCCAATTTGAGTCAGGCCGATCTGGAAAAAGAAAAATATTTGATAAAATGGCAAATAGGCAAACTGTATTTTGATATGCTTAAAAATCAGTTCCAATTGGCCATCGACTATCAGAGTATTGATCGATACAAAGAGGCTTATAGCGTAATCCAAGCCCTTACAAAGAGTGGCATTAAGCCCGGGGCAGATTCTTCGCTTGCTTTGGCCGAGCTGTCCAAAAGCCGTATTACTTATAACCAAACCAAGGGACAGATTCGGATTTTGCAACAACAACTTTCTTATATGACAGGGATTTCTGCCGATGCTTTTTCCATTGACACGGCCCTGACCAAAAAACACTTGTTTGTATTGCAAGGATTGGTAAACGAATCCATGGACAGCAGTAATACCAACCCATTGATTGAATATTATGCCAAAGAAAAAATGCTGTATAAGCAGACCGAAGATTTGGTGAAAAAATCCTACATGCCCAAAATTTTTCTTAGCGCTACAGGATGGGCAAGAGGGTCAAGTATTGATTATACGGGCAATTATAAATCATTGACTGATGGGCTCGGGTACCAACGTTTCAATTATATGGTGGGTGCCACTTTGGTTTATGACCTTTTCAATATCGTTCATAAAAAAGACAAGCTGTCCATTAGCCAATATAATACAATGGCGAGTGACTATAATCTGCAGCAGCAACAGCTCTCCATGAACAATGTGAGCAATCAGGCTAGTGAAAGCATACATGCTAGCTTGAAAAACCTGTTGGAAATTCCGATTCAAATAAGAGCTTCAAAGGATGCCTATAACCAGAAAACGGCACAATACAAAGCAGGCATCATCAATCTGATTGACCTAACAAATGCTTCCTTTGTGCTTTACCGCGCCCAATCTGATTATGTGGAAACATTGAGCGACTGGCTGCTTGCCAACTTGGACAAAGCAGGCGCTACCGGAAACCTCGATTCATTTATTCAAACGATAAAATAAAAACAATGGTCAAAACAGCTTTAAAGCGACCGATCACGATACTTGTTTTATTTATGGGACTCTTACTGTTTTCTATTATGGCAGTAAGAACCATACCGATAGATATTTTCCCCAAACTTAACCTTCCTACTATTTATGTGATTGAACAGTATGGAGGGATGTCCCCCAAACAAATGGAGGGCTTTTTCGCTACCCGTATGGCGGACCAGTTTTTGTATATCAATGGTATCAAGAATATCGAAAGCAAAAATGTGCAGGGCCTCTCTTTGATCAAACTCACTTTTTATGAAGGGGTGGACATGGGGGAAGCCTCTGCTCAAGTGGCCTTACAGGTAAACCGGACATCCGCATTTTTCCCGCCGGGTGCATTGCCTCCGCAGGTAATCCGTTTTGACGCCTCCTCATTGCCCGTGGGAGAACTGGTGTTCAGCAGCAAGACAAAATCACTGAAAGATATTTTTGATATTGCCCTCACTAGGGTCCGTCCATTGTTCGCTACCATTCCCGGTATGTCTTCCGCACCCCCCTTTGGTTCCAATGCAAGGACGGTAGTCGTCAACGTGGATCCCCAAAAACTAAGGGCTTATGATCTTTCCCCCGATGAAGTGGTACAGGCATTGGTAAAAAACAATACCATCACCCCGTCAGGGAATTTAAGGGTAGATAGCACTATGTATGTTACTTCCATCAATTCCCTCGAAAACAAAGTGAAGGAGTTTGATGATATCCCGATCAAGAGCAATGGCAGCACAACCATATTTGTGAAAGATGTGGGGCATGTGGAAGATGCCGCGGATATTACCGTGGATTATGCCTTGGTGAATGGCAAACGATCCGTGTACATACCAGTGGTGAAAACGGCGGATGCCTCCACTTGGGATGTGGTACAGGGATTGAGGGCAAAGCTGCCTGAAATGAAAAGCCTTTTGCCCAATGATATTAATATCAGTTATGAATTTGACCAATCCATTTTTGTGATCAATGCCGCCAAAAGTTTGATGACAGAAGGTATTCTTGGGGCAGTGCTTACCGGATTGATGGTGCTGCTGTTCTTGCGAGATTGGAGAAGCAGTTTGGTGGTGATCATTACCATACCTGTTTCGGTGTTGAGTGCCGTTTTCTTTTTGAAGCTATCGGGACAAACCGTCAATATTATGACATTGAGCGGTCTTGCATTGGCCATCGGTATCTTGGTAGACCAAGCAACGGTGACAATTGAGAACATCCACCAACACTTGGAAATGGGCAAACCTAAAAAGCAAGCCATATTGGATGCTTGTTCGGAAATATCTTTCCCTTTATTGCTCATCCTACTTTGTATATTGGCGGTGTTCGCACCTTCCTTTGTAATGAGCGGGGTCCCCAAGGCCATGTTCTTGCCCCTTTCTTTGTCCATTGCCTTTGCCATGATTGTTTCTTTTTTTGCGGCGCAAACATTGGTGCCCATCATCTCCAATTGGCTTATCAAGGAAGAAATGTTCCAATACCACCAAAGCGGCATCCATGCACATGCAGGGCTTGCATTGAATGAAGGTGAGATTGATGAAATCGACAAACATGAAAAAACGGAAACAGCGAACCCCCACGAAAATGGGTTTTTCCAAAAAATAAAACTTGGTCTTACCAATAGATTGGAAAAATGGATGCCCAAACGAAAACTGGTTGTGATAGCTTACCTCATTCTTGCTTTTGGAACTGCAGGTGCCTGCTTTATGGCAATCGGAAAAGATCTTTTACCAAAATCCAATGCTGGTGAATTACAATTGAGAATCAGAGAACCAGACGGTACCCGTTTGGAAGTGACAGAGAATGCCACCAAAAAAATCCTGGACATTATTGATTCTACGGTAAATGGCCATGTGGACATCAGCTCTGCGTATGTAGGGGTGATTCCTAGCAATTTTGGTAGTAGTAACCTTTATATATTTTCAAGCGGTACCCATGAGGCGGTGATACAGGTAAACCTGGATGATAAATACAAAGTACATATAGATGACCTGAAAGATGAGTTGAGGAAAAATATTTTGAAAGCATTCCCAACACTAAAACTTTCTTTTGAGCCCATTGAGCTTACTGAAAAGATCATGGCACAGGGAGCTTCTACCCCTATTGAAGTTAGGGTAGCGGGAAAAAACATGAAGGATATTGAAGGTTATGGCACAAAGCTGTTGGATAAGCTGAAAGCAATCCCCTACCTACGGGATGTTCAAATTGCCCAACCTTTAAAAATGCCCACTATCAATATCACGGTGGATAGGCAAAAACTTTCCATGATGGGTTTATCCATTGATGAGGTTTCCAAAAGTATTACTGATGCCACTTCCTCCAGCAGGTACACGAATAAAAATTTGTGGTTGGACAACAACAACTCCTATACCTACCAAACCCAGGTTTTTATTCCCGAGTATATCATGAACTCCTTTGAACAATTAAAATCCATCCCATTGGTAAAAGGGCAGATGCGCCCTATTTTATCCGATGTGGCCGAATTGTCGATCGATTCTCTTCCCGGCGAATATGACCGCTCCGGTCCAAGACGTTTCATTACGGTAAGTGCCAATATTTATAAAAAGGATTTGGGTACTGCCACGGCAGCCGTTCAAAAAGCCATCAATTCTATGGGCAAGCCACCCGAAGGGTTGGTGCCGGAAATAAAAGGCATGTCGTCACTGCTTACAGAAACATTGGGGTCTCTACAAACCGGTTTGTTGGCCGCTATTGTGGTGATACTATTGTTGCTGGCAGCAAACTACCAATCTTTTGGTTTGTCCCTTTCGGTTTTGGCAACGGTGCCAGCGGTATTATCAGGTTCGATGCTGATGTTGCTGGCAACAGGTGCTACCCTAAACCTGCAATCGTATATGGGCATCATTATGTCGGTAGGTGTATCCGTGGCCAATGCAATCTTGATCGTAACCAATGCGGAAGCACTGAGATTGGATTATAAAAACCCTTTTAAGGCGGCCGTTACTGCAGCGGGAGTGCGATTGCGTCCCATCCTGATGACCAGCTTGGCAATGATTGCCGGGATGATACCCATGGCCAGTGGGCTCGGTGAATCCGGTGACCAATCGGCCCCACTTGGTAGGGCTGTTATTGGGGGATTGATCGCTTCCACTTTAGCGGCCTTGTTTATAGTGCCGCTTGTTTACGGCTGGATACAGCAAAAAACATCCTTTGACTCTGTTTCATTATTACCAGAAGACGAATCATCATCAAAATAAATTTCAAAAAGACATGAAATCATCTATTATTATTTTAGCAGTACTCATGGTTTTTGCATCCGGTTGTTCCGATTCGGATAGCAAGGAAGGGAAAGACCCCAAAGCGGCTCCAGCAGCCCCCAGTTTTGAATTTGCAAAAGTGGAAAGGGCAGATGTGGACCAAACCACCAAATTGCCCGCACAGCTCGCTGCCTATTTGGAAGTAAGCATTTTCCCCAAAGTGAATGGATATGTGAAAACCGTATCGGTAGATATTGGCTCGCAAGTAAAGCGTGGCCAATTGCTGATGACACTCGAAGCACCTGAATTGGAACAGGAAGTTGCGGAAGCGAAAGAAAAATGGGCACAATCAAAATTGGACTATACCATCGCAAAGGAACAATATGCCCGTTTGAAAGAAGCGGCCGAAACACCGGGAGCCATCTCCCCACTGGATTTGGCAACGTCCAAAAGCAAGATGCTTGCCGATAGTGCATTGAGCAATGCTGAAAAATCGAATTGGGAAAGACAGCAAACCATGATGGGTTATTTGATTGTGAGGGCGCCTTTTGATGGTGTGATCACACTCAGAAATGTGCACCCAGGCGCATTGGTAAGCGCTGAAGCCAAGGATGGTCAGCCGATGCTGGAATTAAAACAAATCAGCCATCTGAGGTTACAGGTAGACATCCCCGAGGAAATAGCTGCCCAACTGAAACCGAAAGATACCATAAACTTTTATTTGAGTGCATTCCCTGGGAAAAAATTCAGTGGCCACATCGCCCGGAAATCGATGAACGTGAACGAACAATATCGCACCGAAAGGGTTGAACTAGATGTAAATAATCCGAACAATATCCTGGCCCCCGGTATGTATTCAGATGTTATCATTGACAGCAAGGGCACCCAAGGGGCCTTATCGGTACCAAAAACAGCAGTGGTCACTTCCACTGTAAGAAAATATGTATTGGTAGCAAAAGATGGCAAGGCGCATCTGGTAGATGTGACGACTGGCAATGAAAGTGCCAAAAAAATCGAAGTGCTCGGCAACCTACAAGCTGGTGATACCATAATTGTAAATGCCAACGATGAGATAAAAGAAGGGGCTTCATTGGCAGGTAATTGATAAAACCATTTTTATGGGCCAAATGAAAATTCTAATTGTTGAAGATGAAAAAAAGATTGCACAAGCTTTGGCAAAAGGTCTATCTGAACAACAATATGAGGTAGACATTGCCGAAGATGGAATCTGTGGCAAAAAAATGGTCAATCTTAATAATTATCAACTGGTGATTTTGGATATCAATTTGCCTTATTTAAATGGATATGGCCTCTGCGACTATATACGTTCCAATAAAAAAGATACCTTGGTGATTATGCTCAGTGCCATGAGCAATACAGATGACAAGCTAGAAGGCTTTAATGTTGGCGCAGATGATTATATAGTAAAGCCTTTTGATTTTAAAGAGTTGCTGGCTAGAATAAAGGCTTTGCAGAAACGCTTGCACCCATATGCTCATGAGGATAAGATACTGGAAGTTGAAAATCTAGTCATAAATCTGGACAGCAAAACGGTGATCAGGGATGGTAAAAATATTTCCTTGACGGCTAAAGAGTTTCAACTGCTCGAATATTTTATCAGGAACAAAAACAGGGTAGTGTCCCGCGCAGATATCGCTATCAATGTATGGGATATTGATTTTGACACAAAGACCAACGTAATAGATGTATACGTTAGTTTTTTAAGGAACAAAATCGACAAGGACTTTATGCCCAAGCTTATTTTTACCCAAATAGGGATGGGTTATGTGCTGAAAGAAAACTCAATGAGGTCTATAAAATAGAAGCTGACTATGGTAGTGCTTTTAATAGGATTTTAATTCACTTTTAAACGATGCTAAATGAAGGGCTTGTATTTTTGTATTGGGATTGGTAAACTGATAGAAATATGAAAGTTTGAACCATCCCTTTAAAACCTTAGCATATTCATTAAATTAGGAACAAAGGTTTTAAAATAAAGTGTTGCAGTAGTTTTCGGTTTTATACATCCTCGGCCTCCGCTTTTGCGGAGGCCTTTTTATGGCAAACCCTCATTTTTTATCAGTCACATGCTATTTTCTTATGTTATTTTTTGTATATTTTTGGGATTTTATTCCAGTTTTCGATTTACGGTTCAATCGCAATCAAGTAATTTAAACGGGTTAGGATTTTGGTGAGTAGATTATACTAGGGTGAAGGTATCACCACTAAAAAGTGGGATAGATATTCCAAAGTGAAGGATAGCTTTTTTCATAAACAAACAATAACTTTAGGCGATAAATCTTTTTTAATAAAACCAAAATAGCTTATGAACAAGATTGTAGTTCCTGTAGATTTTTCAGACACATCCGAAAACGCGGCCATCTTTGCAGCAAACCTTACCAAACAAGTTGCAGATGCCAGTATAATACTGTACAATGCGTTTGATAATATTGAAGCTGGTTCCGATGGTACCCCTTTGCAAAGCGACGATAAAGGCAGACAGGCCCTTATTGAATTTGCATTACAAGCATTAAAAAAGAAACTGCAGTACATTACTGATGCGGATATTTCTATACAGGTAGAAGAGAATGATCATTTTGTTGATAGCTTGGAACGCTTTGCCAACCAGAACAATGTTCAATTGATTGTAATGGGCATTACGGGGGCTTCCAAAGCAAGCCAAATTTTGATGGGGAGCAATACCTTGGACTTGGTTGAGCGGAAAACAGCACCTGTGTTGATTGTTCCTCCAGACGCACAGTTCAAGGACACTAAAAATATCATGATGATTTGCGATTTTAAGGATGTTGAAAAAACCATTCCCATCACAGCATTAAAGGAGGTGCTAAACCTTTTCAGACTGAAACTTTATGTAGTGAATGTGGACTCTGAACACTATATAGATTTATCAGACGAATACAAAGCTGAACGTGCCAAATTGGATAGCATGATAAAAGAATATGAGCCAGAATATGCTTTTATCAGGATGTATGATTTTGTGGATTCTATCAACCAGTTTGCTTCAGATAAGAATATTGAGCTCATTATCACTTTCCCAAAGAGCCATTCTTTTCTTTCAAATATTTTCAAGACCTCACATACAAAGAAACTCGTTTATCATAGCCACGTACCTATTGTGGCCATTCATTCATCACCTAATTAAAGCCATTCCTTAGTAAGAGGGGAAAAAATGGGCCATCCATTTTTTCCCCTTTTTTAATGGGGGGAACACCAGTCAATAAAACCTCATTGCTATCGGATTTTACGCCATCTTCAAATACATTGATCACGAATGCTCTTCTTGGTCTTTCACTTTTATTTTCCCCTGATCCATGCAGCGTGAGCGAATGATGAAAATTGGCATAGCCAGCCCTGGTTTCCACGGGTATGGGATGGAACTCCTTTTTTTGATTATCACTCAGATAATCCATGATGCCCATCAAATCACCGGTTAATGCTGGTTTATCGAGCAGCCCCCAGCGATGACTACCCGGAACATATTGCAGGCAACCATTTTCCTGTGTCGAATCATCGAGCCCGCACCAGCAGGTGAGGTGTGCTACTGGCTTGGTGCGGGTCCAGTAAGAGTAATCCTGGTGCCATGCTACCACACCTCCTTTTTTTGCAGGCTTATAGAACAACTGGTCGTGCCAGAAACGGATGGGTTTATTGCCCAACAACTGGCTAGCTGCCATCACAAACCTTGGGTTCCAAAGCACATCATGAAAAGCAGGTTCTATGCGCCAAGCGCCCAATGCATGAAAAAGAATGGTATTGATATCAGCGGACTCATTGCTATGGAATTCGTAAAAAAGTGGATGACCCGGATGGTTCACATCGGTGAGCAGGGCAAGCGCATTTCTTAAAACGGCTATCTGCCTTTCATCCAGCATTTGAACATTGGCAAGAAAACCATTTTCATTAAAAAAATCCACTTGCTCTTTTGTTAGGTGATAAGCATCCCACTCTGATTTGGTTTTTGGCCATTGAAACAGGTCGCTTACCAAATGATGGATTTCGCTGAGGTCTTTTGGGGTCATAGCAATCGTTTTAAATGTAGGGCTTCTGTAAAATAAGAAATTGAAGGGTAAATACGTGAGTTTTTTTAGTTTAACCTAATTATTCATGCTCTTTCAAAATCAGCCCCCAATTCCTAGTTCCCAATTCCACCAATCAACGCCTCAACTTATCAACTAATCAACTCCCCACCCTACACCGCCGGCTCCTGTTGGCTTAAGCAATGAAAGGATCCCAATCCCCAGATTATTTCGGTTGAGTCGATGCCCACTATTTTTCTGTTGGGGAAACAATCAGCAATTATTTGCAAGGCTTTTTCATCCTTGTCGCAGCGATAGGTTGGGACAATCACCGATTTATTGGCAATATAAAAATTGGCATAGGATGGTGGAAGCCTTTGTTCATTGTAAACGATTTCGTCCGGCATGGGCAGTTCTATAATATTGAGCTGCTTGCCGTTCAATAAACGCATCGTTTTTAGTTCGGATAAATTTTGTTGAAGTAATGAATAGTTCTCATCGTTTTTGTTTTCTTCAATAACGGTCAGCACCGTATCCTCATTGATAAAACGTACCGTATCGTCAATATGACCATCGGTGTCGTCGCCCACAATACCCTCGCTTACCCATAGTACTTGATCCACTCCATAATAATTTTGGAGATAATTTTCAATTTGCTCCTGATTAAGATGTGGGTTTCTGTTTTTGTTCAATAGGCAAGCGGTGGAAGTAATCACTGTTCCTTTTCCGTTGAAATCCACCGAGCCACCTTCCATCACAATACCGGGATGATAAACAGGCAGGTTGAAATGTTTGGCAATCAGCGTGGGGATTACATCATCAAGTTCGTAAGGAGGATACTTATTTCCCCATGCATTATAGTCCCAATCCACCACGACTTTCTTTTGGGTTGCCTGTGGGTTTATCAAAAATGCAGGGCCATGGTCGCGGCACCAAGCATCATTGGTAGGGTGAAAGAAAAATTCCACTTGCCCCATAACCACTCCTGCTTCTTGTAAATTTTTTATAGCAAATGCTTTCATTGATTCATCCGCTACATTGATGCGCACTTTTTCGCTCAGTGCCAGCTCTTTTATAAATTGACTATAATAAGGGAAAATGGTATGGATCTTTCCCGGCCAGGATGCTTCCTTATGCGGCCAGCTTAGCCAAGTAGCTTCATGTGGTGCAAATTCAGCGGGGAAGAAGTAGCCTAGATCACGAGGGGTCGGGAAGTCCGAAAGTCCGGAAGTCGGAAAGTCAGAAGACTTGTTTGTATTTATATTGCTCATAATTATTGTTTATTGGTCAAGGAGTTTTCAATGAGTTTGGTTTTACTAATGTGGAGTCGGGATGTCCGAAAGACGGGGAATCGGAAAGCCCTTTGTATTTTTAATGCTTAGGCTTTTTGTTTATTCGTCAAGGAATTTTTCAATGAGTTTAGCATAACTAAAATTTCTTCACACATTTTATAAATTGTATTAAAATTATCCTCTTGAATATATCCTCTCCGCTTTGCCAAGTGGATACAACCCACTACTTCAATATCCGATCTAGTTGCAATGCTTAAAAATCTTGCGAATTCCGCATTTGATTGTCCCGTTGAACCTTCTGCTATATTCAAAGAAACAGAGTCCGCTGCGCTTTTTATTTGTGAGGTCAAAACATACAATTCGTCTTTGGGGAAATTTTTCGTCAGATGATTTACAAGATCAGAAAGGCCCACCGCTTTCTGCCATACTATTAATTTCTCAAATTTAAATGGCATAGAAATGAAATTTCGAGTTATTAAAAGTGGTTTACTATCTAGTATCTTCCATCTTTCCGACTTCCGGTCTTCCCGACTTCTGGACTTTCTGACTTTCTGACTTTCCGTCTTCCCGACTTTCCCCCTATCCCTCATCAATATACCTCTTCGTGATCGGCTGATAGGAATCGATCCGTCGATCACGCATGAATGGCCAATGGGTGCGATAACTATCGGTTTTTTCGGTATCGATTTCCTGAACAATCACTTCTTCATGATCATGAGTGGCTTGATATAATATGGTGCCGAAAGGATTGGAGATAAAAGAGCCGCCCCAGAATTTCATTGCCCCATTTTGCTCAAAGCCTACCCGGTTCACACTCACCACATGCACGCCATTAGCGACCGCATGGCTTCGTTGTATGGTTTGCCAAGCATTGTATTGCTCCGTATTGGTGGCTTCATCCTGAGCGGTGGCCCAACCGATAGCGGTGGGGTAAAATAAAATCTCAGCACCCATCAAAGCGGTGATGCGTGCTGCTTCGGGGTACCACTGGTCCCAACAGATCAACACGCCGATATTGGCAAATTTGGTCTTGAATATTTTATACCCCAGATCGCCGGGGGTGAAATAAAATTTTTCATAGTAAGAAGGGTCATCGGGTATATGCATCTTCCGGTATTTGCCGAGATAAGTACCATCGGCATCCAATACGGCAGTGGTATTATGGTAAATGCCCTGGGCTCTTTTTTCGAACAAAGAAGCGATGATCACTACATGTAATTCCTTCGCCAATTTACCCAAAGCATCCGTGGATGCGCCGGGAATGGCTTCTGCGAGCTTGAAGAATTCATAATCTTCCACATCGCAGAAATATAAAGAAGTGAAAAGTTCTTGTAAGCAGATGATCTGAGCGCCTTTTGCAGCGGCCTCTCTTACCTTGTGCATGGCTTTTTGCAGGTTTTGCTGCTTGTCGGCCGTGCAACTCATCTGTACCAAACCAATTTTTACTTTGCCCATTGTTTTTTGATTAAGGTGGCAAAAGTACAAATGATGCTTGAAAACAACGAAACTCAAGAGAAAGCTTAATAGTGGTGGGATTGTGATTGATACTTGACTGGTCTGACCGGGACGGTATGACGAGTCAAGTATTTGTAACACCGGGATGGTCAGACAATAACTCAAACAAAAAATCCGAAAGAAGGGATTCTATGATGATCACTTCTTTCGGACTTTATTTAGACTTTATGTCTTAATATTTTTACAAGCTATCCTCTGCCCATTTGTTTCAAAAAAGAAACATGGGAGGCAACTGCATAACGTACAGTTGGAGCTTCAAGATAAGCCACTCCATAATCCTTACATGCCTGTCTAATGATTTTGCTGATGGCGGGATAATGGATATGTGATATTTTAGGGAAAAGGTGATGCTCAATCTGGAAATTCAAACCACCCACAAACCAACAAACAATTTTATTATTGGTGGCAAAATTGGCAGTTGTCTTTAATTGGTGGATGGCCCATTCCGTATCAAAACGGCCTGTTTTTTCATCGGCTTTTGGGAATTGGGTATCTTCTACCGTATGCGCCAATTGAAATACGATGCTCAGAATAAAGCCATTTACCAAGCTGAATACCAAAAACCCGATAATAAAGCTCAGCAATCCTACTTTATAAATGGGGAATATTAAAAAAACAGCGATGAATAATAATTTGAATCCCCAAAAATCGATATGGTCAACGGCATTCATCTTCTTCATGGGAATATCTCCAATTTTACGACGGAAATATTTTATAAAATCTTGGATAAAAATCATGAACAGGTAGGTCATGGGATACAAAATCCAGAAATAGATGTGTTGGAACTTATGCATGCCATGCCTTTTTTGAGTTTCGCTCATCCTTAAAAAAGGTTTCACATCAATATCGTCATCCAATCCATCCACATTGGTATAAGAGTGATGAATCACATTATGCTTCATTTTCCAAATGAAAGTGCTACCACCAATCACATCCCAGGAGTGGGCAGCCATCGTATTCAAAAAAGGGAATTTAGAAAAACTACCATGTGCGCCATCATGCATCATATTAAAGCTAAGGGCAGCACCCGTAATGCCCATGATGATACATTCTGGAATGGCCCACCATACATTGGGTGTAAAAAAAATAAGACTGATATACCCCGCAACAAATATCGTAAGTAGAATGATGGCTTTAGAGTACAAGCTAAAGTTTCCGGTACGTGCCTTACCGGTGGTTTCAAAATATTCGCTGATCCTGTTTTTTAGCTCTTGGTAAAAAGAGTTGGGCACATTGGCAAACTTTGGTAATGATATTGACATGAATGAAATATTTAGAGCATTTTAAATCCTGCGCAAGTTAGTCTAATAAAATCTATTGATGGCAAATAAACAAGTATAAAACGACCTTATCGTATTTTTGTTTTGTTAATTTTATGTATCCTGCTGGATAAGCGCTTCAAAACTATTGACGCCGATCATTTTTTCTGAGATAAACCCCTCAGCATAAGCGACTCCAATCATTTTGCCGAACATTTGATGCCGACCAATCACTGCATTAAAAAATTCTGGGGTGGATATATAGGTCTGCGGCTCGTCCTTATTGTATTCTGTGGAGAAAAACTGCGAAGAATATGCTTTTATGGATGCCAATTTTTTTTCAAACACTTCACTGATATCATATACGAAAGAAGGATTATAATATCGGTCCTGGATGAATTGGAAAACATATTTGGGCCGCCAGTGCGGTTGTTCATTACCGTTTTCGTCAAAACTCACTATTTTCCTTAGGCCACTTAAAAAGCAGGAATCTGAAATCAAATGGCCAGCTCTTCCATGGTCGGGATGCCTGTCGTTCAACGTATTCGATAATACGATTTCGGGCTGGTATTTACGGATCATGCTGATCAACAAACGTTGGTGAGTTTCATCGTTCTTGAAAAAACCATCCGCGAAGCCCAAGTTTTCCCTAATATCCAGCCCCATGATAGATGCGGCTTGTGCAGCTTCACTGGCTCGGGTTTCGGCGGTTCCTCTCGTACCCAATTCACCACGGGTCAAATCGATGACACCCACTTTTTTGCCTTTGTTTTTTTCCATCATCAATGTGCCGGAACAACAGAGTTCCACATCATCGGGATGAACAGCAATAGCTAATATATCTAGTTTCATTTTCGAAATTGAGTTGCAAAAATAAACAAGTGGTAGATAAATCCGATGGCATTTGTTTTTCTTGCTGGGTTTACGCCGCTGTACATCATCTTTTTATAACCTGATAGATATCTTTTTTTTCTGCATTTTTGTACCCAATTATATGAAAACAGAAAAGAAAATTATAATCACAATCGATGGTTGGTCCTCCTGTGGCAAAAGCACTTTGGCCAAACAACTTGCCAAGGAACTCGATTATGTATATATCGATAGCGGTGCCATGTACCGAGCCATCACTCTGTATTTTTTGCGTAACCATGTGGATTGGACCAAAGCAAAGCAAGTGGAAGAAGGCTTGAAGAATATCAATCTTCAGTTTTTATACAATCCCAAAAGCAAGCAAAGTGAGATTCATTTGAACGAGGAAAATGTGGAATATGTGATTCGCGATTTGGTGGTGGCAGAAAAGGTAAGCGAGGTGGCCGCCATTAAGGAAGTGCGGGCCTTTGCTGTGGAACAACAGCGAAAAATGGGCAAACATAAGGGCATTGTGATGGATGGGAGGGATATTGGTACGGTGGTTTTCCCTAAAGCAGAGCTGAAAATATTCATGACGGCGGATGAAATGGTGCGTGTAGAGCGCAGGTTTAAGGAATTGTTTGATAAAAACCCCAATATTACACTCGATGAAGTGAGGAGCAATCTGGAAATGCGCGACTATATCGATTCTCACCGGGAAGTGAGCCCTTTGCGGCAAGCGGTTGATGCCGAGGTGCTTGACAATTCCAATCTTTCGGAGAAGCAGCAGTTTGACCTGGCGCTGAAATGGGCAAAGCAAAAAATCAGTTAAAAAAATAAGCTCACCAATTGGTGAGCTTATAAGGTAGAAAGGTACAGATGGTTAGGGGGTTATCTTAAGAATAACATTTCTCTGTATTTTGGAAGAACCCACTCTTTATCATCTACCAACAGTTCTAATTTATCTGCGTGGTAGCGGATTGCATCGAAAAATGGTTCTTTCACTTGAGCGTTATAAGCAATGGCCTTTGTTCTGGTATTGGTGATTGCATTGGCAACTTTTCGTGCCTCGATCATTTTTTCTACCAGTTCGCTGATCTTGCTGATATGTTCAGAAATCTTCACCAATATTTGTTTTTGGTTGGCATAAGACTCTTCTTTCAAGCCAATTTCTTTCATCCCTTTGATATTTTGGATCAATGTGTTCTGATACTTGATAGATGGAGGGAGGATATGGCTGGTAACCAGTTCGCCCATAATGCGAGCTTCGATCTGCACTTTCTTGATGTATTTTTCCAACTCAATTTCATGTCTTGCTTCCAACTCTGTGTGTGAATAAACGCCATTGTCTTCGAAAAGCTTTTTGGCTTTGTCAGTCACCATCGCATCCAATGCCAGTGGGGTTGTGCGCACATTGGGCAAACCGCGCCTTTCAGCTTCATGATGCCATTCTTCGCTATAACCATCGCCTTCAAACAACACTTTTTCGCTAGCTACGATGTACTCACGGATTACATGCATGATAGCGATTTCTTTTTTCTCGCCTTTGTCGATCAATGCATCCACATCTTTTTTGAAAGTGGACAAGGTTTCAGCGAGGATCGTGTTCAATGCCGTCATGGCATTGGCGCAGTTTGCTGCGGAACCTACCGCACGGAATTCAAACTTATTACCGGTGAAGGCAAATGGAGAAGTCCTGTTCCTATCGGTATTGTCCAAAAGCAATTCAGGGATGCTCTTGTGAAGATCTAATTTCAATATCGCTTCATCCTGTTCATCAAATTTAGAACCCACTCTTTCTTTTACATCACCCAATACTTTGGTAAGATATTGGCCAATGAATACAGAGATGATGGCAGGAGGTGCTTCGTTGGCGCCCAAACGGAAATCATTACCCGCAGAAGCGATGGAAGCCCTTAAAATATCCGAGTAGTCATGTACGGCTTTGATGGTGTTCACAAAGAAAGTGAGGAACATCAAGTTGGTCTTTGGCGTTTTGCCTGGTGCCAACAGGTTTACACCGGTATCGGTTGACATGCTCCAGTTATTGTGCTTGCCATTACCATTGATGCCGGCAAATGGTTTTTCATGCAACAGTACACGCAGTTTGTGGCGACGTGCAACCCGGTCCATGATGTCCATCAACAATAGGTTATGGTCAACCCCCACGCTCACTTCTTCAAAAATGGGAGCGCACTCGAACTGGGCAGGAGCTACCTCATTGTGTCTTGTACGAAGGGGAATGCCCAATTTATATCCTTCCGTTTCGAAATCACGCATGAAAGCATAAATCCTTTCAGGGATAGAACCAAAATAGTGGTCTTCCAATTGTTGGCCTTTTGCTGGGGAATGTCCAAATACGGTTCTTCCACTCATCAACAAGTCAGGACGTGCATTGAAGAAACCTTCATCGATAACAAAATATTCCTGTTCCCATCCGAGGGTTGCAGTTACTTTATTTACATTTTTGTCGAAATAATGACAAACATCAACAGCGGATTTTTCAAGGGATGCAAGCGCCTTCAACAAAGGAGCTTTATAGTCCAAAGATTCCCCGGTATAGGAAACAAAGATGGTAGGAATGCAAAGTGTTTTTCCGGAACCTATTTCCATGATGAAAATGGGGGAAGAAGGATCCCAACCGGTATATCCTCTTGCTTCAAAAGTGGCTCTCAAACCACCGCTGGGGAAGGAAGAGGCATCTGGTTCTTGTTGTATCAAAGCGGCACCATCAAATTCTTCAATCGGAGTGCCATCACTTTTCAAGGTAAAAAATGAATCATGCTTTTCGGCAGCAGTTCCAGTCAATGGCTGAAACCAGTGTGTAAAATGGGTTACCCCTTTTGCTTCCGCCCATTGGCGGAGACCTGCAGATATTTGGTTGGCAACGACCCTATCAATTTTTTTGCCCCCTTTTATGGAGTGTAAAAGGCTTTTATAAGCTTCGTCGCTCAAAAATTCACGTGCTGTCTTCAGCGTAAACACGTTTTCATTAAAAATAGCAGTGATTTTAGATGAGCCTGCAACTTTTTCCTGAGATTGGGTAGATAAGTTGTCGATTGATTTAAATCTTAATGATGACATGCTAGAATGTTTTTTGGCGAAACTAAACGATTCACATTAAAAAATAAAAAAATTTCTCAATTTATGTGGATAACATGGAGCGCAGCATTAAAAAGAAGGGTATAATATCATATATTCTCAAAAATTTAGCGATATCTTTTGAAAATTAATGTATTAAATTTTTTTATATTATGTATGGTCGCTACTTTTTAAAGAACATAGAACTTAACTTTTTGTAATCAATAATCCCTATCAATAATATGAATAAGAATATTTCAGGAATTGTTTTATATCTCACGATAGCACCTGGGAAAGGTACTATATATCCTATTAAAATAATTTCGCTTATGCCATAAAATGCAAAGAATAGGGCTAAAGGTGCTTGGAAGTTTTTTTTCCAATTGGGTTCGTGCCAAAGAAAAGCGATTAACAATATTGCTAAAAAGAAAAGGGTATCAAATGCGGTAACTACCTGCAAAATCCCCTTTGCTTCAAATAGGGTTGGGCGGAGAAAACTGTTTGAAAGTGCCTGGGGCAAAACTTTCGCGAAGCTTTGTAAAGAGGGCTGCAGGCTATCCAAATGGAAAACCGTATTGCCATGCAAACTTAAAAATTCCTGTTGCCTTTCAATGAGGGGAGTGGATAGGTTTTTTTGTGGCGAGACCCATATACTGGCAAAAAACAGAATGATACAAAGAGCATATACCCCTGTAAAATAATGAATGGGTTTCCCAGATTTATTGAAACTAATACCTGTTGCAATCAAGGCGGGAACCAACACAAACAATAATTGAAAACGGAAAATCATGGTGCCGGCTACCCCTATAACTATATATATAAGCGGAAGTATTTTTTGGGAATAACTTGGCCACTTGAGTGCATAATACAGAGCCATCATCATGAATAATAGTAGCAAACCCTCTGCTCGTATACCACTGAGCCAGAAACTGGTCATAGGCAGGAAAAAAAGAATGGCAATCAGCCATTGCTTTTTGGTAGGGAAGAGTGCATAGGCCAATTTATAAAGTAGCAGCAATCCAAAAATCGAAACGAAATCAAAAAAAAGAACATCGATATAGTAATTGCCCCTACTGAAAATATGGAAAATGGCAAGCAATTTTGGTATCGTCCAATATTCTAGATCTTCCAGATAAATCTGAATGCTCTTCGAAACTTTATGTGTGGCCCAGAATGCAGGGTTGGGCAGCATGTCGTGTACAAATTGAAAAGGTTGATGGGTCAGTTTATGGTATTCATCAAATGATTCTCTAAACAACATCCAGGTGTCATCCCCATGATAGAACTTTAAAAAAATATAACCATAAGCACAGCCGAGAAAAACCTTGAAAGCAAAAATGCAAAAGATGGTTGTTGTTGAAAGACTCAATTTTTTTCTCTTAGCAATCAGGTTCAAGGCCAGTGCCAACAAAATAAAGTATATAATAAAGAGGAGAACAGTGAACATAGTAGGGTTGAAATGAACTTATAATGCACCAAATCTATAATTTTGGATTTAATATACATGAATGATCCCTCCAAACAGCCAGAAAAAAAAGGTTGCCTTTGTATCCAACAGTTCTTGGTCACTCTATAATTTTCGGCTCGATGTGATCCGGCATTTACTTAAAAATGGTTTTTTGGTATTGGTGGTAGCGCCAGATGATGAATATTCATCCTTATTGGTTGCCGAAGGTTGTGAATATGTACAAATCAATTTCAATAACCGTTCTGCCAGCCCTTTTTTGGATTTTGGTCTTTACCGTCAGCTCAAAAAAATCTATATCGAAAAGCAACCGGCACTTATTTTCCACTATGTGATCAAGCCCAATATTTATGGGTCCTTGGCAGCGGCGGTCTCTCATATCAAATCCGTGGCAGTGGTAACCGGTCTTGGTTATTCTTTCGCCACAAAAAACTGGCTATACAAGTTGGTGCGGCTCATGTACAAAACAGCATTAAGAAAAACGGAAGAAGTATGGTTTCTCAACAATGAGGATGCAAAACTATTTATCAGTGAGCATGTCGTCGATATCAAGCGAATGAAAGTACTTCCGGGAGAGGGGATCAATACAGATTATTTTTCGCCTGCCGAAAACAAGGGGTTGGAACCAAGCAGACGCTTTACGTTTTTGATGAGTACCCGTTTGCTCAAAAGCAAGGGCATTGGGGTATATGCGGATGCCGCCCGTATTATCAAGCACAAAGGGTATGAAGTGGATTTTGAACTGATTGGTTTTTTTGAAAAACACCATCCAGATTCGATTGCCGAGGACGATTTGTTGAAATGGGAGCAGGAAGGGCTTGTCCGTTATCATGGTTTCGCAAAAGATGTGCGCCCCTATCTCCGCAACGCCGATTGTTTTGTGTTTCCTTCCTTTTATAATGAAGGAGTGCCCCGATGCTTGATGGAAGCGGCAGCCATGGAACTACCCATTATCACTTCGTATAACCGTGGCTGTAAGGAAGTGGTATTGAACAATTCGAATGGCTATACATGCAACCTCAACGATCCTTTTGACATTGCAGATAAAATGGAAAAGATGATAAACCTTTCATCGGAGGAGCGTGCAAGGATGGGGAAAAATGGTCGGGCATTGGTCATTAAAAAATTCAATGTGGACCTAGTGATCCGTGAATATGACCGCACGCTCAAAAATATTTAAAAAGAAATTTCAGGGAATCGGGATGACAGAAAGGAAAGTACTCCCGAACGGCGGATCTGGTTCGCCCAAGACCATTGGCTCAAGTCTGGATTCGCATAGTTGAACTGGTTAATCGCTTCCCACCCAAAATTGGACAGGTCTGGTTTCAGATAAAAATACTTGCCTCCCCATTTCTCCTGAAATTGGCGCATCCAAAAAAAATCGGTGCTGATAATGGGAATCCCACAAGAGGCATACTCCAGCAATTTGGTTGAAGTTTGATGATTATGTGGCTCTATATCTGGTTTATAATTGATTGCAAAACGTGCGGTGCCGATATGGCCTGCCACCTGCTCTTGAGGCACGGGACCTTCAAAAAAAATATTGCGATAAGGGAGGTATCGTTGCTGGTATTCTTGATATCCATTGCTGAGCACAAGCAATGTTTTTTCATTTAACCCTTCCTTGGTAAAGCATTCCAGTAATTTTTCAAAATGCATATCCTTGCCTACTGATCCGCAGTAAATGAAATCATATTTTTTGTCCCTTTTCGAATGGTCTATCTCTGGGATATTTATCCCCATATCCCTAAACCCATGGGGAATGCCATCATGGAAGCCAAGTTGGCTTTGGGTATATTCATTTAGGAACAACCGGAAATCGGGTTTTACATTCAGGGTTCTTTTCATCAAATCTTTGCATTTCCTAAAGGGGGGCAGGGAGGAAGAAGCATATTCATGGATTAGAACGGCTGAATTGTTCTTCCCACTGAATTGTTTTCCCATAAACCGCCATTCCACATCGGGCTTAGCACTGCTGTTTTGGGTTGGCCGATCAACAACCGTGTTGAAAGCATGCTGCTCAAAAAAATGACGGTAAGCATCAATTTCTGGCAGAAAGGCCCTCCCTGTATGCACAAAACGGATCAGCATATGGTGAATTAATAGGGATAAAATTATAAATAAGATTGATGCTGTGTTTGTACTTTTGCGATTTCTAAAATGATTATGGAAATAACCGCACAAACCGCCCATCAATTAAGACTTACCGCAGAAGAATTTGAGCTTATTAAGCAAAAGCTGGGTCGTAGGCCCAATTTTACTGAACTGTGCGCCTTCAGCGCTATGTGGAGTGAACATTGCAGCTACAAGAATTCGATCAAATGGCTCAAAACACTACCGCGTGACGGGGAGAAGATGCTCGTGAAAGCGGGTGAGGAAAATGCCGGTCTTATGGATATCGGTGATGGGTATGGGGTTGTTTTTAAGATTGAATCACATAACCACCCTTCCGCAATTGAGCCATTTCAGGGGGCTGCAACCGGTGTAGGTGGTATCCACCGCGATATTTTTACTATGGGCGCAAGACCCATTGCTTCACTCAATTCACTCCGTTTTGGTAACCTGAAAGAAGCAAAAACGCAACACCTCTTGGCTGGCGTGGTGCATGGCATCGGTCATTATGGAAATTGTTTTGGGGTGCCCACAGTTGGTGGCGAAATATATTTTGAAGATTGCTATCATACCAACCCTCTGGTGAATGCAATGAGCGTAGGTATTTTAAAAAATGGGGAAACGATTTCGGCAACCGCCAAAGGAAAAGGAAATCCGGTGATGTTTGTTGGCAGTGCCACGGGTAAGGATGGTATTGGGGGTGCTTCTTTCGCTTCGGCAAATATTACCAAGGAGAGCACAGAAGAATTACCAGCTGTACAAGTGGGCGACCCTTTTCAAGAAAAGAAATTGCTGGAAGCTTGTCTGGAAGTAATTAAAACAGGCGCCGTAGTGGGTATGCAGGATATGGGGGCAGCTGGCATTATTTGCTCAACAGCAGAAATGAGTGCCAAAGGTGAAGTGGGGATGCGCATTGATCTGGATAAAGTGCCAACAAGGCAACAAAATATGAAAGCCTGGGAATTGTTATTGAGCGAGAGCCAGGAACGCATGCTGATGGTAGTGAGCAAAGGAAGAGAAGCTGAAGTATTGAAGATTTTTACCAAATGGGATTTGCCCTGTGCAGAGATTGGGGAAGTAACCGATGACGGTCTGTTACAGTTCTACCTAAATGGAAATCTCGAAGCTGCGATACCTGCGCATGAGTTGGTGCTTGGTGGCGGTGCCCCACAGTATGATAGAGAATATACAGCACCTTCTTATCTGGAAAAAATAAAAGCTTTCGATCCTGCAACTGTCGAAGTGCCAGATAACCTAAAGGAAATTGCAGAGAAGCTGATTTCGATTCCCAATATTGCTTCAAAAAAATGGGTGGCTGTTCAATACGATAGTACGGTAGGTGCTGCCAATTCCTCTACCAACGAGCCAAGCGATGCAGCTATTGTGCTGGCGAAGGGTACTAAAAAAGCATTAGCCGTAACCACTGACTGTAATAGTCGTTATGTTTATGCGGATCCTTTTAAAGGTGCTCAGATTGCCGTTGCCGAAGCAGCAAGGAATATTGTTTGCAGCGGTGGCCAGCCATTGGGGGTAACCAACTGTTTGAATTTTGGCAATCCCTACAATCCTGAAGTGTACTATCAGTTTGTGCAGGCGATTAAAGGAATGGGTGAAGCTTGTCGTAAATTCAATACACCTGTAACTGGGGGTAATGTGAGTTTTTATAACCAGCATCCCGAAGGGGCGGTTTATCCAACGCCTACTATTGGGATGGTTGGTGTGCTGGATAGTGTGAAGGATAAAATGACGCTGGACTTCAAAGAACCGGATGATGTGATTTTTTTAATAGGCAAAAGCACAAACGATATCTGTTCATCCGAATATCTCCACAAACTGCAGGGGATTGAGTTTAGTCCAGCCCCCCATTTTGAATTGGAAGAAGAATTGGTCATCCAAAAACTGGTCATGGATTTGATAAAAAGGAAGTTGGTTGTGTCGGCACATGATGTGAGTGAAGGAGGTCTTTTTGTGGCTTTGGTGGAATCTGCTTTTCATAACCAGCTCGGTTTTGATGTGGTCGCTTCCGATGCCAATATCAGAAAAGATGCTTTCTGGTTTGGGGAATCCCAAAGCCGGGTAGTGGTAAGCGTGAAAGCGGAAAATATAGATGCTTTCAAAAAAGAATTGGGCACACAGCCTTATGCAGAATTGGGTTTTGTTACCAATGGCAGTGTGGAACTGGATGGTCAGGATTGGGGAAATATCTTTTTTTGGAAGGAAAAATATGATAATGCCATTGCAAACTTATTGGCTGCTACTGAAGCCGAAGGCGCATTGGGGGCTTTATAAAATCAAATAAAGTGAACTTGATCAATAAAGATTCAAATATCGTTGTTACAGGGGCAGCCGGTTTTATAGGCAGTTGCCTGATTGAATATCTAAACCGGAACGGTTACGAACATCTCATTTTAGTGGACGATTTTGGTAGGGATGATAAAACGCCCAATTACGAAGGCAAGAAATTTATCACAAAAGTAGAGCGGGAAGTTTTTTTTGAATGGCTTGATCGGTACAAGTACCAGATAGGTTTTGTTTTTCATATTGGAGCAAGAACTGATACCACTGAGTTCAATTATGCCATTCATGAACACCTGAATGTAGAATACTCAAAAAAAATTTGGGACTATTGTACCATTAAAGCCATCCCATTGGTCTATGCTTCTTCAGCCGCAACCTATGGGGCGGGGGAATTAGGCTATGAGGATAACCATGAAATTATACCTTCCTTACAACCTTTAAACCCTTATGGGGTTTCGAAAAACGAATTCGATAAATGGGTTTTGCATCAAGAAGATCATCCTCCCTTTTGGGCTGGGCTCAAATTTTTTAATGTATATGGTCCCAATGAATACCATAAGGGAAGAATGGCAAGCGTTATATTCCACTCATTCAACCAGATCAAGAAGAATGGCTTTGTAAAACTCTTCAAATCGCACCGTCCTGATTTTAAAGATGGTCAGCAATTACGTGATTTTGTGTATGTGAAGGATGTGATTAAAGTTTGTTATTGGCTAATGCAGGAGCAGCCCGCCTCTGCCATTTATAATTTAGGAACAGGTATTGCCAGAAGCTTCGATGATTTGGTGAAAGCAACTTTTAAAGGACTCGATTTGCAGCCAAAGATCGAGTATATCGATATGCCCGAAGACCTCCGTGCTACCTACCAATATTTTACGGAAGCAAAAATGCAAAAACTCCGCAGCGCGGGTTATACAGATGCGTTTTATACTTTGGAGGATGGGGTGGCAGACTATGTGCGGGAATACCTGGACCAACATCATTTTTATTAACTAGTGTAGTTTTAAGCGATAAATTATGAACAAAAAAATTGCGATCATCGGCGGGGGCAATCTTGGAACAGCCATTGCGGAAGGTCTTATACAGAGTGGTTTTGTACTACCCAAGCATATCCTCATTACCAAAAGGAATATCCTAACGCTCCATGCCTTGGAAAGAAAAGGAGTATTGGTGAGCGATAAAAATGAAGAAGCAGTACGATATGCCGATCTGGTGATTTTGGCGGTAAAACCATTTCAGGTAAATGATATTCTGTCTTCGCTCAAAGCTGAATTTAAGGAGGGAAAACATGTATTGGTCTCCGTGATTACCGGTGTTAGTATTTCGCATATCGCCGGGATAATTGGCAAAAAAATATCCATCGTGCGAGCCATGCCAAACACGGCCATCGCCATCCAGGAAAGCATGACCTGCATTGCAGCCAAGGATATCAATGAGGAGCAATTGCAGTATGTACATGAGATTTTCAACCAATTGGGAAAAACGGTAAGGATTGATGAGAAGTTGATGGACGCGGCCACCGTACTCGGTGCTTGTGGAACCGCTTTTGCCATGCGCTATATCCGGGCCAACATACAAGGAGGTATTGAGATCGGTTTTGATGCCGCCACTGCCAACCTGATTGCCGCGCAAACGGTAAAAGGCGCCGCGGAATTATTGTTGAAAAAAGGATCACACCCAGAGCAGGAAATCGATAAAGTAACCACCCCCAAGGGCTGCACTATTGCCGGTCTCAATGAGATGGAGCATCGTGGCTTTAGTTCCTCGTTGATAAAAGGGTTGGTGGCCAGCTATGAAAAGATTGATAAGGATTAATTGAACATGATAGTTATACCAGTTTTAACACCAATAATCATCCGCAAAAATATTTTGTTTAATCTTGGGCAGTAATATTACCGATACTGGTGGATTTCATTTATTTAAAAACGAAAATAATAAAATGCATAATGCATCGTTTATACCTATACCGTAGATCTGAGCTTATCCTTTGAATACTTGAAATTTAATATCTTATAAAACCCCGTAGAATGAAAAAGAGGCTGAGTCTCATCATTTTAGCCACCGAAATTGCGGCTATAGTAATTATACATTCCTTTAAGCTGAGCCACCAAGACAAACTTAGGCTCTCAAAACCCGAAGATGCATCCCAACAGCAAAACATTAGCTTGAGCCACAGTTATAGCTACTCCAATTAAAGAATATTTTAAAAGATTTCGCTTATTTGATTCTTTTTTTCAAAAACGCAATGGTCATTTTATAGGCGTCTTCCTTGGCGTTCTTATCAAATGAAGGGTTGCTCGGGTTGGCAAAAGCATGGTCTGCATCATAGCTTTTCACCACCAATTTCTTTTCTGCCTTTTTCATGTTCTCTGCAAACTCATCCACTACTTTTGGGTTAATCCATTGGTCCCTGCTGCCAAAAATGCCCAAAACATCTGCATGCAGTGTTTTTAATTTTTCAACATCTTTTTCGGGCATACCATAATAGATCACACAACCATCAGCCTGCTTTCCCGCGAGTAGGGAAGCTTGTAAGCTCCAACCGCCCCCAAAACACCAACCAATCGTATAGATTTTTGCATTTCCACCAGCATAAGCGATTGCCCCTTTAATGATGGCAACTGCACGTTCATTGGTCACCGCTTGCATGTATTTGGCGGCATCCTCGCGGGTTCTGGCTACTTTTTTATCATAGAGGTCCAGGGCAATCACATTCACATTGCCCAAGTCATGCCAAATCTGCTCAGATTCTTTTTTAATATAGTCGTTCAGTCCCCACCATTCATGTATCACCAGAAGATAATTGTTTGACGGCTTTTTTGATTTGATTTCCCATCCATAGGCGTCGGTGCCATCCGCGGCTTTATAAACGATGGCCTTGCCATTTTCATCCTGATAGGAATAGGGCAATGGGTTCTGGTGGCTCATGGCAAAATTTTTATCGGATGCCAATTGGGAAAAGGATTCAGTGGCTGATGCGGCGCAACAACTTGGTTTTTCTTGGGCTGATGCTAGAAAGCAGACTGGTAATAAGCCTAAAAAAAGTAATATTTTTCTCATAATAATCATTTTAGATTACCAACATTTTTTGGATTTAGAAAGTTCAAACGGTGACTTATAAACATCATCTTTTGGTAACTGTTTATCCACATCTTTTAATGCTAGTTTTTCAGCATTGAAATTAATCCTAACTTTGCATGACCTTCTGGAATTATTAAACACTGATTATTTTCCTCAGGTCAGTTTAATTAGCAAGGCAAAGTTTAGCAACAAAGATTTTATCTTTTTCATCGTCAGGCTTTTAAAGCTAGGTGGTTTTTTTTGTTCTTACTAATACAGCGAGTTTTAAAAATTGATTTTTATAGTTCATCCAGAAACCATTTTTTATGGCCAAATATATATTTGTTACCGGTGGGGTAACTTCTTCTTTGGGTAAGGGTATTATAGCGGCTTCATTGGCCAAGTTACTACAGGCACGCGGGCTACGCGTGACCATTCAAAAATTTGACCCTTATATCAATGTAGATCCCGGTACGCTGAACCCTTATGAACACGGGGAATGTTATGTGACCGAAGACGGGGCGGAAACAGATTTGGACCTTGGCCATTATGAAAGGTTTCTGAGTATTTATACCTCCCAGGCCAATAATGTAACGACCGGGAGAATTTACCAAACTGTTATCAATAAGGAAAGGGAAGGTGCCTACCTGGGTAAAACAGTACAGGTGATACCCCATATCACCGATGAAATCAAAAGAAGGATGTTGTTGCTTGGAAAAAACAAGGAGTTTGATATTATTGTTACCGAGATTGGCGGAACAGTTGGCGATATTGAGTCTCTTCCTTTTATTGAAGCGGTTAGACAGCTCCAATGGGAAATGCCAGAAGAGGATTGCGTGGTGATCCATCTGACCCTGATACCCTATCTCCGCGCTGCAAAGGAGTTAAAGACAAAACCCACCCAACATAGCGTAAAATTATTGAGCCAGGAAGGCGTTCACCCCGATGTTATTGTATGCCGCACGGAAGAAGCGCTTTCTCCTGAGATCAGGCGTAAAATTGCCCTGTTCTGTAATGTAAAATTGGAAGCGGTTATTGAAGCTGCCGATGCGCCCACTATTTACGAAGTGCCATTGACCATGATGAGGGAGAAGCTTGACCTAATCTGTTTAAGGAAAATGAATATCACCCAATACGGAGAACCTGAGTTGGGAAAATGGAAGGAGTTTTTGGACAAACTGAAATATCCCAAAAGCAAGGTTACCATTGGACTGATCGGAAAATATATAGAACTGCAGGATGCCTATAAATCCATTTTGGAAGCCTTTGTACATGCAGGTGCCATGAACGAATGCAAAGTGCAGATTGTGAATGTGCACAGTGAGTTTATTACTGATGATAATGTGGATGAAAAGCTCTCTAACCTTGATGGGCTGCTGGTTGCACCGGGTTTTGGTCATCGTGGTGTGGAGGGTAAAATTATTGCGGTTAAGTATGCACGTGAACATAATCTGCCTTTTTTTGGTATTTGCCTAGGCATGCAAATGGCAGTGATTGAATTTGCTCGGAATGTACTGGGTTTAAAAGATGCCCATTCAACAGAAATGGATGCAGAAACAAAGAACCCGGTGATCGATTTGATGGAAGAACAGAAAAAAGTAACTGCGAAGGGGGGCACCATGCGCCTCGGGGCTTACCCTTGTTCTATTGTCGAGAACTCATTGGCGCACAAAATATACAATAGCACCTTAATAACTGAACGCCACCGTCATCGCTGGGAATTCAATAATGCTTACCTGCCCCAATTTGAGGGAGCGGGCATGGTTGCAAGCGGAAAAAACCCAGAGAGTGGCTTGGTGGAGATAATCGAACTGCAAAGCCATCCCTTCTTTATTGGGGTTCAATACCATCCTGAACTAAAGAGTACGGTAGAGAGGCCTCAGCCCGTTTTTGTGCATTTTATCAAGGCCGCAAAAGAATTTGCAGAATCCAGAGCTGCTTTGAAAAACCCAGTATTGCAGGGGGAAATGATTTAAGACATTCCTCCCCATAAAATGGTCAACCCAACTGGGCTAATTCCTGTTTTTTTTGGGGGGTAAAATATTAAATCGGTAAGGCTCAACTCTTAATATGAACTCCCGTGCCAACCCCTTATCTTTGCAGCTTTTAAAATTCTACTCTAATGGGCATGGATCGTAATACCGTAATTGGCTTTGTGTTGTTGGGCATCTTGCTTTTCTTATATCTATTCATTTCTACCAAAAACAGCCAAGACTTTGCAAAGCAAAAAAAGCTTTATGACGATTCTGTGGCTATGGTCAAAGCACATCAGGATTCCCTGGTACGCTCGCAAGACACTGCAAAAGCTAAAAAGCAGGTGGTGGCTGTTGATACTACTGGTTTCAATAAAGCCATTGTGGGTAATGAGGAATTGCTAACGGTGGAGAACGATGTGATGAAAATTGTGTTTACCAACAAGGGGGCGCAACCAAAGGAAATAGAGCTTAAAAAATTTAAGTCCTACGATAGCACAGCTGTAAAAATTATCAATCCCATTGCGGACAATTATATTTCCTATTCTATCAATCTGGATAAAGGTGCTGCCCAGATAAAGGATTTGTACTTTTCGCCCGGGCAATTGATGAAAAACCCCGATGGCTCCCAATCAGTTGATTTTCGTTTACCTACCCCAGATGGGGAATCAATTGTCCATCATTTCACCATTCGCCCCGATGATTATATGGTTGACTGGGATGTTCAGATAACTAACCCTTCCAAATTATTTACTGAAAATAAATTTAACCTTAGTTGGCAAGCGGAGCCTACAAGGGCTCAGCAGGGGGTGGCATACGAAAAGCGCCTCGCAAATATTTCCTTTTATGAAGGCAATGATTTTGATTATATATCCCGTAAAACGGAAAAGAATTTTGAAAAGCCTGTACAATGGGTTTCTATTTCCCAGCAGTTCTTTAATATTTGTCTAATTGCGAAGGATAATTTTACATCAGGTTCTTTGCATTGGGCAAGGGAAATGAGCGATTCGTCAAATGTGATTGCCAAGATGGATGCCAGTCTTCAGGCAAAGATTCCGAGCGGCAACCCCGTTATCATGCCTTTCCAGGTTTATTATGGTCCCAATAACTATTCAATATTAAAAAGACAGGCACCCGGCATGGCAAATATAATTGATTTGGGGAGGGGCTTCTATTCCTTTGTTCGACCAATCAATGTATATATTATCATGCCGGTCTTCGATTTCTTCAAAAGGTTTATTGCTAGTTATGGCATTGTGATCATGTTGTTGACGATTGTGATTAGGCTCATTACCTCACCACTTGTTTACAGTAGTTATTTGAGCGGTGCAAAAATGAAGGCACTACGTCCAGAAATTGATGAGATGAAGAAAAGGGTGGGAGATGATCAGCAACGTGCCAGCATGGAGCAAATGAAACTGTTTAGGGAAGCGGGTGTAAACCCACTTGGTGGCTGTATTCCGGCATTGTTACAGATCCCAATATTTTTTGCGCTTTATAGTTTTTTTAACTCGAATATCGAGTTGAGGAATCAGGCCTTTTTATGGTCAAAGGATTTATCAGCATTTGATCCAGTGTTTCATTGGAACTTGGGACTTTCTTGGTTCCCTGATCACTTGAGTATGTTTGGTCTGTTGGCATCGGCTACCAACTTCCTGATTTCTTTGTATGGTATCAGCATGACACCACCGGATCAAAATAATCCGGCGATGAAGTACATGCCTTATATCATGCCGCTGATGTTCTTGTTCTTTTTCAACAGTTTGCCTTCTGCGCTTACCTGGTATTATACCGTTTCTAACCTGATTACATTGGTGCTGCAATATGTGATCCAAAACTATATTATCGACCACGATAAGATACTTGCACAATTACAAGCAAATAGATCAAAGCCAAAGTCCAAGACCAAATGGCAGGAGCGTTTCGAGCAGATGCAGGATTCTCAAAAAAAGGTTCAGGATCTGAAGAACAGGAACAATAACCGATAGTAGTGGTTGTTGTTATCAATCGTTTATTCATTTGTTTACAGCAGGCTTGATTTTAACGGTTTTTTACCAAAGCATCATCTTTGCATCCATTTGTTTTATAGTCTATATTTACACAAAGAATGCGCATGAAGTGCTTACTATATTTTCTTGTTTTTTTGTTACCCTGCTTTTTTTTATCCCTTGATCTGTCAGCGCAAAAAAAGGTTGCCGAGCTCACTGTAGCATATGATTATTCCGTGATCAATACCGAAGCTGAGAACAAGCCTGCCAATTCCATAAACGGAACTAATATTATTTATATAAAGGGGAATTTGATCCGCTCCGAAATGGAAAGCCCTATGTTCACTTCATCCACCATCTATAACTCCAAAACGGGTGAGGCCGTGATATTAAAAGAGGTGAGTGGACAGAAATTATTGATCCATCTTAGTCCTGCCAATTGGAAAGAGATGAACAAGCCCTTCGAAGGGATTAACTTTATTCATACAAACGAATCCAAAACCATTGCTGGTTATAGATGCATGAAGGCCGTTGGTAAAACCAGTTCGGGGATGGAATTGATTGTTTATTACACTACGGATATTGTACCCGACAATAAAGATTATAACCCCAAATTCAGGAACCTGGATGGGCTTCCTTTGGAATATGAGCTTTTGAATGATAAATATAAAATAAGGTACATCGTAAATAGAATCAATCTCAACCCCGTGTTGGCATCAAAGTTCGACATCCCAAAATCAGGATACCGCGAAATGAGCTATGAAGAAAGCAGGAAATTATAACCAAAAGTCGAATGTAAAATCAAAACCTTTCTTCTTAGTGAACTTTGATTTTTAGGTTCAACAACTGTAAGTTGGAAGAAGTAGGCGAAGGGTTGTTCTGTGCGGATATGCTAATCTTATACTTATACGGCATCAAGTATATAGTATTACCATTCTGATAAGTGATGAGTGTATTAACAGAAATACTATTCTTATCTCGCTGTTGGCCAAAAATATGGCTTCCCATATAGGAAACACCATTCTTTAAACTAAAAGCACTAGAGAGATTGATTGGGGTAAAATTATCATTGGTTGGGATGTTTTTCTTTTTGTCCCCACCACCGGTACTCGCAAAAGCAAACATAACAATAGCCAGCAGGGATATAAAAAGTATGCCTGAGCGCATCAGTTTGGTACTATTTGTATGGATTGCAGTTTTCATGCTGTTGGTGCAAATATAGTAAAAAAAATTGGGTATTCTTTAACCTTGGCACTTATTTTTTAGTGATTCTTTAACATACATAAGCTGAAAGTCAAAAATCGTTCCAATTTCTGTTATTCACATTTCATTATCTCTTGTTAATAAGACTATTTCTTAGGCTAAAAGGTTGCTTCTAACTTCAAATTTGTTGGGCAAAAAGAATGCTTTACCTTACAACATGTAAAACATGAAAGAAAATCCATCCTCATACGAAAGTGAAGACCTAAAAGAACTACTCCGACAGTACCAAAATCTCCGGACAGGAGGCAGTCATTCCTTTATTGAAGAAGAATCTTTTGAAAAAATAATCGAATATTTTGATGAAAAGGAGCAATTGCCCCAAGCACTTGAAGCAGTGGACTTGGCCATTGACCAATATCCTTATTCTTCCGGGCTATTGATTAAAAAGGCCGATTTGATGATTGCTACGAGGCATTATTCCGAAGCTTTGTACATTTTGGAAAAAGCAGAGCTTTTTGATAGTTCGGATATCAATCTCTATATATTAAAAACGGATGCTTATCTGGCACTGGATCAGCAAGACAAGGCTGTGGTGATCCTTCAAAATGCACTCAAGCATTTTGAAGGCCAGGATCGTATCGAACTCTTGTTTGAGCTATCAGATGTATATGATGATTATGAGGAATTTGATAAAATATTCGACTGCTTAAAGTTGATTCTGGAAGAAGACCCCAACAATGAAGAGGCCTTATACAAAATATGCTTCTGGACTGATTTCACTGGTCGAAACGAAGAAAGCATCCGGTTACACCAAAAAATTATTGATGACTATCCATATAACGAGCTGGCTTGGTTTAACTTGGCGGCTTCCTATCAAGGATTAAAGCTCTATGAAAAGGCAATCGATGCTTATAAATATGCGGTAGCAATTGATGAAAAATTTGATTATGCCTACCGTAATATGGGCGATGCCTATATCCGGCTTCGGAAATTTAAAGAGGCCATTGAAGCTTTGGAAAAAGTGATTGAGCTCAGTAGGCCCGAAGATGTGATTTATGAAGCGATTGCCCATTGCTATGACAAGTTGGGCAATTATGCACAGGCAAGGATTTTTTATCGCAAGGCCTCGCACCTGAATGCGGATGACAGTAAGCTGTACTATAAAATCGCCTGCACTTACCTAAATGAGGCCAATTGGTCCTATGCGGTAAAATATCTGGAAACAGCCATGCGTATCCATTCTTCGCAACCCGAATACAATTTGGCGATGGGAGAGTGCAAGATGCAGATGGGCGAGTATCGGGACGCTATCCAATATTTTTCTACCGTGGTTCGGGTGCGGCCCAAAAACGTATCCAGTTGGGAGGCGCTTATACGCTGTTTGTACAGTGCTGGTTTTTATAAAGAGGCGCTCGAACAGGTAAATGCGGCAATTCGCATTACTTCGGGGAAGCCCATTTTCATATTCTACATGAGCGCGGTTTATATGGCGCTTGGCAAATCAAAAGAAGGGCTTTTGCAACTGGAAAAAGCAATGTCAAAAGCCCCCCGCTTATTGAAAAAAATGGTTGAACTGAATCCCTCCATATTACAGCATCAATCCGTGGTGGATATTATTGCCCGTTACAAAAAGGGCAAATCCTTTTAGGATAGGCATTGGGTCTATCAGTCTACTGGTTTGATAGGATATTTTTTGTATCGGATTGTTCCTTATTTTTGCGCGCATTTCACTTAATTATATTCGTATGATGAATTTTAATCTAACGCAAATACCCGATCGGATTGCCAAGCCCCGGAAGAGCGGTATCACGATGGTCATGGATAAAGGTTTGAGTATTGAGGAGGCAAAAAATTTTATCAGTATAGCCCACCCCCATGTGGATATTGTGAAGCTTGGCTTTGGTACTTCATATGTTACACCTGGATTGAGGGAGAAAATAGAAGTTTACCAATCGCATAATATACCCGTTTATTTTGGTGGCACTTTGTTTGAAGCTTTTCTGATCCGTAACATGTTCAATGAATATCTTGACGTTTGTAAAGAATATGGGATTACCTATATGGAAGTCAGTGATGGCTCCATTATAATACCCCATGCAGAAAAGTGTGGTTATATTGAGAAGATGACAAAGTATGGAACCGTATTAAGTGAGGTGGGGAGTAAAGATGCAGAACATATCATTCCTCCTTATAAATGGATCGAACTGATGCGTGCTGAATTGAATGCAGGATCTTCCTATGTGATTGCAGAAGCGCGGGAGGCTGGCAATGTGGGCATCTATCGTGGCAGTGGTGAAGTAAGGGAAGGTCTGGTGCAGGAGATATTGACCCAGATACCCGAAGAGAAAATATTATGGGAAGCACCACAAAAAGCGCAGCAACTCTATTTTATTGAACTTATTGGTTGCAATGTGAACCTTGGCAATATTGCACCTACCGAAGTGATCCCATTGGAAGCAATGCGGGTAGGTCTTCGTGGGGATACTTTCCATTTATTCCTTGACAAAAATGGTAAGAAGTGAGAAAGTTCGGGCTAATCGGATATCCACTGAGCCATTCCTTTTCTCAAAAATATTTTACTGAAAAATTTAGAAAGGAAAATATACCTGATTGTTTGTATCAAAATTTTCCCATTCCCGAAATCAGTCAGTTTGCTGCTTTGCTTGATAGCGAGTCAACACTTCAAGGGCTAAATGTTACCATCCCTTACAAAGAGCAGATTATCCCTTTCCTCCATATTAAAACTCAGGTGGTGGCTGAAATCGGTGCCTGTAATTGTATCAAAATAAAGGATGGCAAACTTTATGGGTTCAATACGGATGTGATTGGCTTTGAAATTTCTTTGAAAAAAAAGTTGAGGGAGGAACATAAAAAGGCCTTGATTTTAGGTACTGGCGGCGCAGCAAAAGCGGTGGAATTTGTGATGGGAAAACTCGGGATCTCTTACCAATTCGTATCTAGGAATAGTTCATCTACAAATACAATCGGATATCAGGATTTGAATGAAAAAATTCTTCGCGACTCCCTGTTGATCATCAACACGACTCCTCTTGGGATGTTCCCAAAAACAGAGACCTACCCAAATATTCCCTATGATGCATTAACGGATAAACACTATTTGTTTGACTTGGTTTATAACCCCGAAAAGACCGTCTTCCTGCAAAAAGGTGAAGAACATGGTGCTAGTATTCATAATGGGGGCGAAATGTTGGCAATACAAGCAGAAGAAAGCTGGAAAATTTGGAATGAGTAATAAAGGCTAATAGCTGCTGACTAACTTACCGGATGTTCAACTATTCAATTTCTCCAGCGCTTCATTTGGTACAGGTGCTATTTTCTTGAGTGAGTAATTAAAGCAAACCATCCCAGTCTTGGCAATGGAAACCAATACAGTTTTTCCGTTTGTTTCTTTTTCGAGTCGGTAAAAAATATCAAAACCCACTTTAGAAAAATCGCCTACCGCAATGGAGGCTTTGATGGTATCCCCATAAAATAGTTCATTCTTAAATTCAATAGCCACATCGCTCATGATCAGTCCGATGCCGGCCATATTCAATTCCGTATAACCGTGGTGCTGGAGAAAACGAACCCTAGCCTCATGGATGATGGATAGTACTTTATCATTACCAACATGCCCACCATAATTTAGATCGGTGATGCGGCTAGGGATTTCCGTGGTAAAGTTGAATTTTTCAGGTATATCTATTTTTATCCTTGCCATACTAGTTCTACTTTTTCAATTTTGTTTGTTGCCTCTAGCCAATCAGTGAATCAGTGGCTAAAGAAAGGGTTGCCACTGATTGTATGATTTTAAATGATTTGTTCTAATCAATCAGTGCATCAGTGGCTAACCAATCCCCTTCAAAAATGCAATCATTTTATCCACCGCCTTCTTCCTGTGGCTAAACCTGTTTTTTTCTTCCATACCCATTTCGGCAAAACTTTTATTACTACCTGTTGGATAAAAAACCGAGTCGTAGCCAAAGCCTTTTTCTCCTTTTCTTTCCAATCCAATCTCTCCTTCACAAACGCCATCAAATAAATATTCCTTTTTTTCCATGATCAACGAAATCACCGTGCGAAACCGTGCTTTCCGATTTTTATTGTCACCCAGCTTGGATAAAAGTTTGTTTATATTGTCTTCATGCGATTTTCCATCACCAGCATAACGGGCACTCTTCACGCCGGGCTCGCCATTAAGCGATTTCACTTCCAGTCCGGTGTCTTCGCTAAAACAATCGATCCCTTTTAACTGGTGGATGGTCCTTGATTTTTCGGTAGCATTTTCTTCCAAACTATCGTGGGGCTCGGGTATATCGATATCAATTCCTGCCTCTTTGAGGCTAATTACCTCGATCAAATGACCAACCGCCGATTGTATTTCGTCTACCTTATGTTGATTGTTCGTAGCAAATATTAATCTTTTCATTTTTGATGGTTCATTGATTGTTTTTGTTCAACCGCTGATTGGGGATTTCGATGGTTTCCTATAAACCGAACAACTGTTTCAAGCAAACCCAGAGTTTGCTTTTCAATATTTTTCCTTCATTGGTATTTTGGTCCAGCTCTTCCAGGTTTGGTGCTGATAAATAAACGCATCCATCATATTCTTGTAATTTGAACATGGGAAAATGAATGGGCAGTTTAATATCCGTTGGCGCTACGCCAAAAAAGATAATTGTTTTGGGTGCCAATTGGTTTTTAAGTTCCGTGATGTTGATATCTTCCGAAGCCTTGTTTACAATTGCTATATCTTCCAGGTTCATTTTACAAGCTTCCAGCAGTTTGCTAATAAAATTCAACTCTTTCTCTGAAACAAAAACAGCGTCTTTACAATCATTGACCAACAATACCGATTTTTTATTCTTCCCCAGAAATTTATACTTTTTATTTGTAGCTAATTCACTATCCTGAACTTTTTGGGGGCTTGCAACCAGCACATTTTTATATAAACCAACGAGGGTAGCCGTATTCAACTTTGTATCGTTCAGGTTCATAAATTAAAAATTTAACTAAATCAATACTAACAATTGTTAGTTTTTTTTCTTTGGTTTCTTTGTAAGCACAAAGAATGTTTGTTTCTTTGTGTCAGCAAAAAATATTTTTATGGTAGGAACAATGGGATTAAAAGTCACTAAAGCGACGAAGAGCAAAATAAACGAAATAGATTTTGATAACCTTCCTTTCGGAAAATATTTTACCGATCATATGTTGGTTGCAGATTACAGGGATGGCGAATGGAAATCGGCGGAGATCAAACCCTACCAACCTTTAATGATGGAACCATCATTGGCTGCCATACATTATGGTCAATCCATTTTCGAAGGCATAAAGGCCTATAAGAATAAAGAAGGGGAAGCTTATGTGTTCAGGCCAATGGATAATTTTAAGCGTTTCAATATTTCTGCTGCGCGGATGGAAATGCCTGAAGTACCAGAAGAGATTTTTATTGAAGGGATGCGCCAACTCATAGAGCTTGATAAAAATTGGATCCCCGCAAAGCAGGATTATGCTCTGTATATTAGGCCCTTCATGTTTGCAACGGATGCCGTGATTGGGGTGAAGCCTTCCGATTCGTATAAATTTTTGATAATCCTTAGTCCAACTGGGCCTTATTATTCCGCACCCATGAAGATTTATGTGGAAGAAACTTATACCCGTGCTGCACCAGGTGGGGTGGGGTTTGCCAAAAATGCAGGTAATTATGGTGGTAGTTTGCATGCTTCTGCAGAAGCGAAGAGAAAAGGTTACGATCAGGTACTTTGGACCGATGCCTTTGAGCATAAATGGTTACAAGAAGTTGGTACCATGAACGTGATGTTTATTTTCGGTGATAAAGTGGTTACTCCCTCTCTGGAAGAAGGCACCATTCTGGAAGGGGTTACAAGGGACAGCGCACTTACGCTATTAAAAGAAATGGGACTGACTGTGGAAGAAAGAAGGATCAGCATTGACGAATTGATGGAAGCTTATAAATCAGGAAAACTTACAGAAGCTTTCGGAACCGGCACAGCTGCTACCATTTCGCCGATAAAAGAATTAAAATACAAGGACTTTGTAATGAACTTCGACCCGAGCAATTTTAAATCTGCGATCCAACTCAAAAAAACAATGACAGATATTAAGACGGGTAAGCTGGCTGATACTCACGAATGGATGTTTAAGGTGTAGAAGGTTGATAGCATCGGTGTAAGGAATTTGTTCCAAAATTTTTTTGTAAGAATGTATAAGTGGTTAAACTTGCTTAGGCAGAATTGTTTTGCTTATTTGATTTCAATTACTCCAAGATTTTAATGACGTTAATAACAAAGGGTCTGATGCCATAATAATAGGATAAGACCAACTGATGTCTGATTCAGTTATTTACACTGACTATTTTTAGGTTCAACCAATTTTGAAAAGAGATTGCCAATCTATTCTTAAGTCCCTTACTTTTTTATTGCATCAACACTAAGACAAAAGAGTGTGTAATTTTGGTCTGCCAATTTACCACCCTTGGTTGGTAGGGTGATGTTTAAGGAAGTCAGCAGAGATATAATCGGGTCAGCTATCTTTTGACCGAAACCAACTTTTGGTAGTGATACAAAGCTGGAAAACAAGGTGAAAATAAGCAGTTCAGGGGCAAAATATTGGCTTTCAGCAGCGGGTTTAAGGCTATGCAGCCAGTCCGGGTTTGAAAAACCGTATTTTATTTGGAGATTACTGATTGGGCCATTACCTTTGCCGTCCAAAAAATAAATAGGTCAAGAATGCCTACCATACAACAATTAGTTAGAAAAGGAAGAGAAATCATCAGGGCTAAAAGCAAATCAAGAGCTTTGGATTCCTGCCCACAACGTCGTGGCGTATGCACCCGTGTGTACACGACCACTCCCAAAAAACCTAACTCGGCCTTGCGTAAGGTGGCTAAAGTGCGTTTAACTAATAAAGTGGAGGTGATTGCATATATCCCAGGGGAAGGGCACAATTTGCAAGAGCACTCCATCGTGTTGATTCGCGGTGGTCGTGTGAAGGATTTGCCAGGGGTGCGTTACCATATTGTTCGTGGCAGCTTGGATACTGCGGGTGTAAAAGACCGTAAAAAAAGCCGTTCCAAATACGGTACCAAGAAAGAAAAAGGTGGAGCTAAAACAGCAGCAAAAAAATAATTTTAATATAGTAATTCCATTGAAATGAGGAAAACGCAAGCAAAAAAATTGCCCCTTGCCCCGGATGCAAAATATAACGATATCCAGGTTACCCGTTTTGTGAACAACATAATGTGGCAGGGAAAAAAGAATACTGCATTTACCATTTTTTACGATGCGTTGGACAAAGTATCCAAGCAAACCAACGAGGATGGTTATGAAATATGGAAACGTGCATTGGCGAATATCACTCCAGCCGTTGAAGTACGTAGCCGCAGGATTGGTGGGGCAACCTTCCAGATCCCTTCGGAAGTTCGTGCTGACCGGAAAATTTCACTGAGCATCAAATGGTTGATACGTTATAGCCGTGAAAGAAATGGTAGGAGCATGGCCGATAAACTGGCTAATGAAATTGTTGCGGCAAGCAAAGGTGAGGGCGGCGCGTTCAAAAAGAAAGAAGACACACACCGTATGGCTGAAGCCAACAAAGCATTCGCCCATTTTAGAGTTTAACGTTAACTCAAAAGATATAAACAGCCCCGCAACATTGTGGGGCTGTTGCTTTTAGGGCAATTGGTTATTTAATAATTTGGTTTTCTACAGAGTTCTTTTTTTGAGCAATAATTTACATACCTTTGCACACTTAATTTTTTTAAAATAGAATACCAATGAGCCGTAATCAGATAGCCGTGAAAAGAAAATGAGGCACAGTGCTATCCTGTAGCGTTAATTAGGCTTGATGAAAGCCAAAAAACATCAATAACTTTTTAAAATAAAACAATGGCAGACTTAAGGTTTCAAAGAAATTTTGGTATCGCTGCGCATATCGACGCAGGAAAAACAACCACTACAGAGCGTATTCTATATTACACTGGTGTTAACCATAAAATTGGTGAGGTGCATGATGGTGCTGCCACCATGGACTGGATGGCACAGGAGCAGGAAAGAGGGATCACGATTACTTCTGCTGCTACTACTTGTTTCTGGAATTTCCCTACCACGCAGGGCCAGAAAAATGCAGATACAAAACAGTACAAGTTCAACATCATCGATACTCCCGGTCACGTGGATTTTACCGTGGAAGTGGAGCGTTCATTGCGTGTGTTGGATGGTTTGTTGGCATTGTTCTGCGCAGTGTCTGGTGTGGAACCTCAATCTGAAACCGTTTGGCGCCAAGCCAATCGCTATAAAGTACCACGTATCGGTTTTGTAAATAAAATGGACCGTGCGGGTGCCGATTTCTTGAACGTGGTAAAACAGGTTAAGGAAATGCTGGGTGCCAAAGCCGTTCCCCTTCAATTGCCAATCGGGGCAGAAGATGGATTTAGGGGTGTAGTGGATTTGATTACCATGAAAGGTATTATTTGGGAAGAAGAAACAAAAGGAATGACTTTCAAAGAAGTTCCCATTCCTGATGATATGGCTGATGATGTGGCTGAGTGGAGACAACATTTGATTGAAGCTGTTGCTGAATACGATGATAAATTATTGGAAAAATTCTTCGATGATCCTAATACGATTACTGAAGCAGAAGTACATGAGGCTATCCGTAAAGCAACTATTGATATTTCCATCATCCCAATGATGTGTGGTTCTTCTTTCAAAAACAAAGGGGTACAAACTGCATTGGATGCAATTGTTCGTTACTTACCAGGTCCTTTGGACATTGATGCAGTGAAAGGAACCGATCCTAATACAGGCGAAGAATTGGAGCGCAAGCCAGATGCAAAAGAACCTTTTGCAGCATTGGCTTTCAAAATCATGACCGACCCATTTGTGGGAAGGTTGGCGTTCTTCCGTGCATATAGCGGTCACTTGGATGCGGGCTCTTATGTGCTGAACACACGTACTGGAAAGAATGAGCGTATTTCTCGTATCATGCAGATGCATGCGAACAAACAAAACCCAATCGATTTTATCGAGGCAGGTGATATAGGTGCGGCTGTTGGATTTAAGGATATCAAAACAGGTGATACTTTGTGTAACGAAGATCATCCGATTGTATTGGAGAGTATGACTTTCCCAGAACCGGTTATCTCTATTGCGGTGGAGCCAAAAACCCAAGCTGACGTAGATAAGATGGGTATGGCAATCGCCAAACTGGTGGAGGAAGATCCTACTTTGAAGGTGAAAACAGATGAAGAAACAGGTCAAACCATTTTAAGTGGTATGGGCGAGCTTCACTTGGAGATCATTGTGGATAGGATGAAACGTGAGTTCAAAGTGGAAATCAACCAAGGTGCGCCACAAGTGGCATACAAAGAAGCCTTCCAACAAACAGTGGAACATAGGGAAATTTTGAAAAAACAAACGGGTGGTCGCGGTAAATTCGCCGACATCATTTTCGAACTCGGGCCTGCTGATGAAGAGTTCCTAAAAGAAGGAAAAGGTCAATATCAGTTTGTGAACGATATATTCGGTGGATCCATTCCCCGTGAGTTTGTACCAGCTATTCAAAAAGGATTTGAAAGTTCTATGACTACGGGTGTATTGGCTAGCTACCCAGTTGAGAACATGAAAGTGCGTGTTTTTGACGGCGGCTTCCATGCGGTTGACTCCGATTCAATGTCTTTTGAACTTTGTGCTAAACAAGGTTTCCGTGAAGCAGCGAGAAAAGCAAAACCCGTTTTGTTGGAGCCCATCATGAAAGTGGAAGTAATCACTCCCGATCAGTACATGGGTGATGTGACCGGCGACCTTAACCGTCGTCGTGGTATCTTGGAAGGTATGGATAGCAAGAACAATGCGCAGGTGATCAAAGCAAAAGTTCCACTGAGCGAAATGTTCGGTTATGTGACACAGTTGCGCTCCCTGAGCTCAGGTCGTGCCACATCTACCATGGAGTTCTCTCATTATTCCCCTGCACCAAACAATATCGCTGAGGAAGTGATTGCCAAGGTGAAAGGGAAAGCACACGCTTAATTCGTTTTTCCATCTTAATAAAAACAACCTTGCTGATTCAGCAGGGTTGTTTTGTTTTAGGGAAAAAAGGTTTAGGGTAGAGGGTTTAAGGCTTTTACCACAGAGGGGACAGAGGTGAGGCACAGAGAATATTAGATAGCAAAGCGTTCCTTATGTGCCTTTGTGCCACTGTGGTTCAATATTAATTTCACGCAGAGGCACTGTTAGTGGTTTGAAGGAATTGGGAATTAGGAATTGGGGCGTGCTTTTGAATTGTTGACGTATTAGAGACTTGGGTTTTGCGTTAAGCATTTAGCGTTAAGCTTTGTCTCGTTGAATTCTTTGCGCCCTTGTGTGAAACTAAAAATCGCTTACCAAACTCTAAAAATTCGTTTATTTTTTGTCTCGTTGAAATCCTTTTGTACCGAATGCCTTAATTTCCCCAAAATTTATTTTATGCCCCTCAGCAATAAGCGCTTGTTCTTTTTTTTCACGGTCATATTCATTCATTTTTCAATAATTGGTTTTGCCCAGTTTGGTGATAGGTTGGAGTGGAGCAAGGATGGAAACTCTTTTTATACTGCCAGTAAAGATGGGATTTTGCAATATTATGTAAAGGAACATAATAAAACCCTCCTTGTACCTAACGATAAATTGGTGCCGGCGGGTCAGGGTCGGCCGCTTGACATCAGATCATTGAAATTCTCCAATGATGGTCAGCAGATCCTTATATTCACTAACACTAAAAAAGTATGGCGTTACCATACCCGAGGCGATTATTGGGTCTACGATCTGCCTTCGGGCAATTTATTTCAGTTAGGGAAATCCTTGCCCCCCTCTTCATTGATGTTTGCAAAATTTTCACCCGACACAAAAAAAGCAGCTTATGTGAGTGAGCATAATGTATATGTAGAAGATTTGGCTACCCACGAAATAAAGCAACTGACTTTCGACGGCACCAGAAAGCTGATCAATGGCACATTCGATTGGGTATATGAAGAAGAGTTTGATTGTCGTGATGGTTTCCGCTGGAGCCCAAACAGCCAAATGATTGCTTATTGGCAGATTGATGCAAAAAATACCAGAGATTATTTGATGCTCAATACCACAGATTCCGTGTATTCGCATATTGTACCAGTAGAGTACCCGGTTGCTGGACAAGCCCCATCCCCTTATAAGATTGGCGTGGTGGATATTGCTAATTCCGAAACCAAATGGATGAAAATCCCGACAGATGCAGTATGGGGTTCTTATGTGCCCCGTATGGAATGGGCAGCCAATAATGATGAACTGATTATACAGCATCTGAACCGTAAGCAAAACCAAAGTGATCTCATGCTTTGCAATGTGATTAATGGATCTTCAAAAACAATCTATACCGAAAAAGATGCAGCTTGGATTGATATCGCTTCCCGTTGGTTTGATAATTATAAAATGGGAGGGTGGGACTGGCTAGATAACGGGAAAGAATTTTTATGGCCCAGCGAAAAAGATGGCTGGCTGCATCTATACCGTATAAGTCATGATGGGAAAAAGGAAACTTTGGTAACTGCCGGTAATTACGATGTGATTGATATCAAATGTATTGATGAAAAAGAAGGCTATGTATATTTTCTAGCATCGCCGGACAATGCGACTCAAAAATATCTCTACCGCACGAAACTTAGTGGTAAGGGTAAGTTGGAATTGTTGTCACCCACAAACCAGCGGGGCACTCATGAATATGTGATTTCTCCCAATGCAAAACTATCATGGCATAGTTTTTCGAACTATTACACGCCACCAGTAGGGGAGTGGGTTTCATTGCCCGATCATTCGGCATTGAATGGGCATCATGTTTATGAGGCGGTGCAAGCAGCCGATTCTACCAAATCGAATATCCGTTTCTTCAAAATAAAAACAGAGGATGGGGTTGAGATGGATGCCTGGATGGCGAGACCCGATCATTTCGATAGTACTAAAAAATATCCAGTGGTATTTTATGTTTATTCGGAGCCAGCTAGCCAGACAGTACGCGATGTTTATGGGATTGCCGATAATGATGAGTACAAAGGCAGCATGGCAGCCGATGGTTATATCTATATTTCTGTTGACAACCGTGGCACACCTGCGCCCAAAGGAAGTACCTGGAGAAAATCGATTTATAGAAAAATCGGTCGCCTCAATATTCGCGACCAGGCCATGGCAGCGAAAGAAATTTTGAAATGGCCTTTTGTGGATAGCTCCCGCATAGCGGTATGGGGCTGGAGTGGTGGCGGCTCGGCTACTTTGAACCTGATGTTCCAATACCCAGAAATTTATAAAACCGGGATTTCCATTGCGGCTGTAGGCAATGAACTGACTTACGACAATATTTACCAAGAACGCTATATGGGGCTTCCGCAGGAAAACAGGGAGGATTTTGTGAACGGGTCACCAATTACCCATGCCAAGAATCTTCAGGGAAACCTATTGTATATCCATGGCACAGGCGACGATAATGTGCATTATGATAATGCAGAAATGCTGATTAATGAGTTGGTGAAATACAACCGGCAATTCCAGTTTATGTCCTACCCCAACCGTACACATAGCATTTCCGAAGGTCCGGGCACGACTGAGCATTTGTCAACCCTGTATACTAACTATTTAAAAGAGCATTGCGCTCCGGGGGCGAGGTAGGAAGGATGGCCGATGGTCGTTCGCCGACGGTCGTAGGCCGAAGGCCGCCTTTTGGAACGAAGCCCCGACCAGTGTCGGCCATCTGCTTTCGCACAACGGTCATCGATGGCCGTTAGCCGTTCACCGAAGGCTGCCTTTCTGAACGAAGCCCCAACTAAGGCGGCCAACCGCCATCTCCTATCGGTCATCGATGGCCGTTAGCCGTTCACCGACGGCCGCCTTTCTGAACGAAATGCGCACTAAAGCCGGCCAGCTACCATCGCCCATCCGCCATCGATAAGTTTCTGTGCTTTTTTTATAAAAAACAGCAAATTTCTTTGTCTATTTGCTTCATAGCCCATACCTTTGCACTCCCATTCTAAAAATGGGCTTGGCTTATGTCTCAAAGAATCAGGATCAAATTACAGTCATACGATCACAATCTGGTAGATAAATCTGCCGAGAAAATCGTAAAAACCGTGCGCAGCACCGGTGCAGTAGTTACAGGACCTATTCCTTTACCTACTAAGAAGAAAATTTTCACCGTTCTTCGCTCCCCGCACGTAAACAAAAAAGCTCGTGAGCAATTCCAACTGCATACGCATAAGCGTTTGCTGGACATCTACACCTCTTCTTCAAGAACGGTGGATGCTCTGTCAAAATTGGATCTGCCATCTGGCGTGGATGTAGAGATAAAGGCATAACCGAGAGGCATCCTTTAAAAAGTTCTTTCAATATCTATCTGCAAACCCGGGACTGAACCCCCGATAAAGCAGCGCTGGATAAAAAATAGTAAACAATAACAACTTCCAATGAAGTTGGTGAACATATAAACAAGCCGTTCCGGGTTTGTTTACTACTGGTACTTCTGAAACAAAGGAAAAGGTCAGTAGCAAACGGGGGATTGAAATCATGACCATCTGTTACCAAACAAGAGTACATGATTGTCCCTATACCCAAGGCGCAAAATGTAAAAAATGAAAGGTATTATTGGTAAAAAAATCGGGATGACCAGCATCTTCAGCGCCGACGGTAAACAAACTGCCTGCACCATTATTGAAGCAGGTCCCTGCGTAGTTACACAGGTGAAGACAAAAGAAACAGACGGTTACAGTTCACTTCAATTAGGTTTCGGCGATAAAACAGAAAAGCATTCCATCGCTGCCGAAAAAAACCACTTCGCAAAATCATCCACCGCTCCCAAAAAGCACGTTAGAGAATTCCGTGATTTTTCCATAGAAAAGAATTTAGGTGAGTCTATCACTGTTGACATTTTTGCCGAAGGCGAAAAAGTGAATGTGGTGGGTACTACCAAGGGTAAGGGCTTTCAGGGTGTTGTAAAACGCCATGGTTTCCATGGGGTAGGTCAACAGTCTCACGGTCAGCACGATCGTCAACGTGCCCCAGGTTCATTGGGTAACTCTTCCGATGCATCTCGTGTAATGAAAGGTGTTCGCATGGCCGGCCGTATGGGCTGCGACCGTGTGAAAATCAAAAGCCTTAAAGTGGTGAAAATTTTCCCAGAAAAAAATTATATACTGATCAGTGGTTCTATCCCAGGCCATATTGGTTCAATTGTTTACATCCAGAAATAATCACGAACCGGTAAGGTTTAAAAATAAAAGAAAATGCAAGCAGAAGTTTTAAATATACAAGGTAAGAAAACAGGTAGAACCGTTGAACTGCCTGATGAAATTTTCGCGATCGAACCGAATGAGCATGTGGTATATCTGGCCGTTAAGCAGTATTTAGCTGCTCAGCGTCAAGGTACCCACAAAGTGAAAACGCGCATGGAGGTTAAAGGTTCTTCCAAAAAACTGCATAAGCAAAAAGGTACGGGTGGTTCTCGTAAAGGGAATATCCGTAACCCATTATATAAAGGTGGTGGTACCATTTTCGGACCAAAGCCGCACAGTTGGGATATCAAACTGAACCGTAAGGTAAAGGATCTGGCAAAGATGTCATCCTTAGCTAGCAAAGCAAAAACCAACTCCATTGTAGTGTTGGAAGATATCAAACTGGATGCTCCTAAAACAAAGGATTTTGCAGGTATTTTAAAAACACTGGAGTTCGCAAATAAGAAATCACTGTTTGTGTTCCCAGAGTATAATGATAATGTGTATCTGAGCCTTCGCAATATACCAAAAGTAGAAAGCGCTTTGTTGGCGGATATGAATACTTATGATATTGTGAATGCAGATGTGCTTGTGTTTTTAGAAAGCGCTGCAAAAGTTTTTTCTGAAGATGCAGTAGAAGCATAGTGATAAAAATCGAACAAAGACTAATTAAGAAATTTTTCAAATAAGATAGAATGAAACTCGCAGATGTTTTAATAAAGCCGATACTGACAGAGAAGGCCAATGCTCAGCAAGAAAAACTGAGAAGGTATGCTTTCCGTGTAGATAGAAAGGCAAATAAGCTGGAAATCAAAAAAGCAGTAGAAAGCTTTTATGGTGTTACCATTATTGATGTGAACACGATAGTGGTTCCGGCTAAGCATAAAACACGCTCAACGAAAGCCGGTGTTGTGGAAGGTCGCAAGCCAGCTTACAAAAAAGCACTGGTTACTTTGGCAGTGGGCGAGTCAATTGATTTGTATTCTCATATTTAACCGATAGCCATTAATTGGCAAGGGTTAAAAAATAGTAATGGCTATATCAACGGCCGCAAAGTGTTGAACAATATTTCAAATTAAATTATCCCTGTAGGGACTTAGGGTATGGCATTAAGAAAATATAAACCGATTACAGCAGGTACCAGATGGAGAATTGGTAATGCCTTTGTGGAAATCACTACGGACACTCCTGAAAAGAGTTTGCTTGAAAAAGTAAAGTCTACAGGCGGCCGAAATGTTCAAGGTAGAAGAGCGATGCGCTATATTGGTGGCGGGCACAAAAAAATGTACCGTGTCATCGATTTTAAGAGAAACAAAAAGGGGATTCCTGCTACTGTTGCTTCTATTGAATATGATCCAAACCGTAGTGCCTTCATCGCATTGTTGAACTATGTGGATGGTGAAAAGAGATATATCATTGCGCCACAAGGTTTGCAGGTAGGTGCTACAGTTCAATCTGGTGATGATATTGCTCCTGAGTTGGGCAATGCGCTTCAGATGAAGTTTATGCCTCTGGGTACCAATGTGCATAATATTGAAATGCAACCTGGTCAAGGTGGTAAATTGGTTCGTAGCGCCGGAACTTCAGCGCAGCTTACCAACAAAGAAGAAAAATACGCTGTACTCAAAATGCCTTCTGGTGAGTTGAGGAAAATATTGATCAACTGCTATGCTACGGTAGGTGTGGTTTCAAATAGCGACCATAGTTTGCAGAGCATGGGTAAGGCAGGTCGTAATCGTTGGAGGGGCATCCGTCCAAGAAACCGTGGTGTTGCGATGAACCCTGTTGATCACCCAATGGGTGGTGGTGAAGGTAAGGCATCTGGTGGTCAGCCTCGTTCAAGGAACGGTCAGTACTCAAGAGGCCTCAAGACCCGTACCAAAGGAAAAGGAACTGACAAGTTCATTATCCAAAGGAAGAACGGTAAAAAGCTATCGCAATAATTTAAAAGCGATGCAATGGCTCGGTGCTCAATAAGCCATCAAAAAAAATGAATTGAGCAATTCGGAAATTTTCAAATTGTCAAATTAAAATATGGCTCGTTCAATAAAAAAAGGTCCTTACGTAGATGCAAACCTCGAAAAAAAGGTTTTGGATATTAACGAAGGCAAATCAAAGAAAGGTGTCATAAAGACTTGGAGCAGACGTTCGACCATTACTCCGGACTTTGTAGGGCATACACTTGCTGTTCATAATGGCAATAAGTTTATCCCTGTTTATGTAACGGAATTTATGGTAGGGCATAAGTTGGGCGAATTTGCACCCACCCGCCATTTCAAAGGACACTCAAGTAAAAAGATCGCATAATTAGTCGGTAGTACTAAGTGAAGGGGCAACCGCTCTAAACTTTGAACTCCGAACTAAAAACTAATAAAAAATGGAAGCAGTAGCTAGATTAAGAAATTACCCGACCTCTCCCCGCAAAATGCGTTTGCTGGTAGATGAAATTCGTGGGATGAATGTTGAAAAGGCATTGGCTTTACTCGAGCATCATCCACAGCATTCCTCTACACCCTTGCATAAATTGTTATGGTCTGCTGTAAAGAACTGGGAACAGAAGAATGCGGAAAAAAGTGCGGCAGATGCGGGTCTTGTTGTTAAGACCGTTTTCGTGGATAATGGAAGAGTGCTTAAGCGTATGCGCCCAGCCCCACAAGGTCGTGGTTATCGCGTTCGCAAACGCAGCAACCATGTAACACTGATTGTTGACACAAAAGCAACTGCTGAATAAAAAATAATTGATAAAAACTATTAAAGTATAACATGGGCCAGAAAACAAATCCTATTGGTGCAAGATTGGGGATTATCCGTGGTTGGGAATCTAACTGGTACGGAAGCAAAAAAGATTATGCTTCCAAACTAATCGAAGATCACAAAATCAGGACTTACCTCAATGCTCGTATCAATAAAGGTGGCATAGCAAAAATTGTTATTGAGCGTACACTGAACAAACTGATTGTTACCATACATACTTCCAAGCCTGGTATCATCATCGGTAAAGGTGGTGGCGAAGTGGACCGTATAAAGGAAGAGCTGAAAAAGCTTACCGGAAAGGATGATGTACAAATCAACATCCTCGAAATCCGCAGGCCTGAACTGGATGCGAATATCGTAGGAGATACCATAGCACGTCAGATTGAAAACCGTATCAATTACAAGCGTGCTATTAAAATGGCAATTGCTTCTTCATTGAGAATGGGTGCTGAAGGTATTAAAGTGAAAGTAAGTGGCCGTTTGGGTGGTAATGAAATTGCACGTTCTGAAGAAATCAAACAAGGCCGTACCCCATTGCATACCCTGCGTATGGATATTGATTATGCTAGTGTATTTGCACAAACGGTATATGGCAAAATCGGTATCAAAGTATGGATCTGTAAAGGTGAAGTATTAGCAAAGCGTGACCTGAACCCGAACTTTGTGGGTGGAAAAGAAGGTGGTACAAATGCAGGTGAGAGAAGGGATGGTGGAAGAAGGGATGATCACCGTGGTGGTGAGCGTCGCGATGACAGAAGAGGCGGCGGTGCTGGTGGTGAGAGAAGAGGTGGCGGTGGTGAAAGAAGGGAAAGGAGAAATTAATCAGCAAATATGAAAATGGCTCATTCGTAAAGTTGAGCGATTTAGGGATTTTCAAATTGAGAAATTAGAATAAAATGTTACAACCGAAAAGATCGAAACATAGAAAGGCGCAAAAGGGGCGGATACGTGAAACTGCAAAAAGAGGCAGCTCTATATCTTTTGGGTCTTATGGCTTAAAAGCGTTGGAAGCTATCTGGTTAACCAACCGTCAATTGGAAGCTGCCCGTCAGGCACTTACCCGCCATATGAAGAGGGAAGGTAATGTTTGGATCAGGGTATTCCCTGACAAGCCTATCACCAAGAAGCCTCAGGAAGTGAGGATGGGTAAAGGTAAAGGTAACCCAGAATATTGGGCGGCTGTGATTGAGCCAGGACGTATTTTGTTTGAAGCGGATGGCGTTCCCGAACAGGTTGCGAAAGAAGCACTGGAACTGGCCGCACAGAAACTCCCCATCAAAACAAAATTCATCGTTCGTCATGATGTGGTAGCACAGGTGAGCGTTAAATAGAAATAATTTTAAACTAGTACAAATGTCAAAGAGAATTGATTTTGTAAATAGCCTGAAGGAATTGAATGAACTGGATTTGAAGGCTCGTATTCAAGAAGATGAACTGCGTCTGAAGAAGCTGGAATTTGCACATGCCATTTCCCCGCTGGAAAACCCAATGAGCATCCGTTCATTGAGAAAAGACATCGCACGCATGAAAACAAAGCTAGCTAATATTAAAGCTGGAGCATAATAGTATTAATGTGGAAAGGACTCTTTAGAGAAATTTTCAAATTTTCAAATTAAAGTTATGGTTGAAAGAAATTTACGGAAAATCAGAATAGGTGTTGTGAAAAGCAACAAAATGGACAAGACCATTACCGTTTCTGTTGAAAGAAGGATGAAACACCCTATCTATGGTAAGTTCGTAAAAAAGACTACCAGTTTCCATGCGCATGACGAAAAGAACGAATGCACTGTAGGGGATATCGTGAGGATCATGGAAAGCCGTCCGCTTAGTAAAACCAAGCGTTGGAGATTAGTGGAGGTAGTAGAGAAGGCGAAATAAAAACAGTTACTGGCTTTAAGCAAATAGCTTAAGCTGTAGGATAAAAGAATAGTAATAATGCTTGTAGTTCATATCTACCAGCTCAAAGTTTAATAAAATGATTCAACAAGAAAGCAGGTTAAACGTAGCAGACAACAGCGGTGCCAAAGAAGTACTTTGTATCCGTGTGCTTGGAAACAGCGGCCAGGACTATGCTAAGATTGGCGATAAAATTGTTGTAACAGTAAAAGACGCATTGCCTGCTGGCGGCATCAAAAAAGGAACTGTTACCAAAGCGGTAATCGTGCGTACCAAAAACAAGTTGCGCCGTAAAGATGGTTCATACATCCGCTTCGATGACAATGCTGTTGTGTTGTTGAACCAATCAGAAGACCCTCGCGGCACCCGTATTTTCGGGCCAGTTGCCAGGGAACTCCGGGACAAAGGCTATATGAAAATTATTTCATTGGCACCTGAAGTACTGTAAAAGGGCTTAATGCTGAACGCTGAATGCGGGATGCGGAAGTGCGAAGCAAAATAGATTAAAAGCGTTCATCGTCACGCGTTAAGCGTAAAACTTTAAGCGCTCTAAAATAGAAAGCATAAAAAAATGAGCAACAGATTTAAACCAAAGTTCAATATTAAAAAAGGCGACAGTGTGGTGGTGATCACAGGTGACGACAAGGATGCCAAAAAGCCTCGCAAAGTGTTGGAAGTATATCCAGACAAAGCAAAGGTATTGGTAGAAGGCGTGAACATTGTAACCAAGCACACCAAACCTTCTGCTCAAAATACTAAGGGTGGCATCTTAAAAGTGGAGGCAGCCATCCATATTTCCAATGTAATGCTTTGGGACGCAAAAGCAGGCGAAGCGACCAAGATAAAGCGTAGCAGAGAAAACGGTAAACTAGTTCGTATATCAAAAAAATCAGAGGGGGTAATTAAATAATGAGCACAGTAAAATATACTCCGAGGTTAGTTAGCAAGTACAAGAATGAAGTAGTACCTGCTTTGATGAAGAAATTTGGCTACACGAGCATCATGCAAGCTCCTAAATTGGAGAAAATATGCTTGAACCGTGGTGTGAATGGCGCTGTATCCGACAAAAAATTGGTGGATGTGGCTGTGGACGAGCTTACGCTGATCACTGGTCAGAAAGCCGTATCAACGATGTCAAAAAAGGATATCTCCAATTTCAAATTGAGAAAGAATATTCCTATCGGTGCAAGGGTCACTTTGCGTGGAGAGAAAATGTTCGAATTTTTGGATAGGTTGGTGTCTACTGCTTTACCTCGTGTACGTGACTTTAAAGGGGTTAATGAAAAATCTTTCGATGGCCGTGGTAACTATACACTGGGCATCACCGAACAGATCATTTTCCCTGAAGTGGATATTGACAAAGTGAACAAGATCACTGGTATGGACATCACTTTTGTGACTACAGCCAATACCAATGAGGAAGCGTATGAGTTGCTGAAAGAATTGGGTATGCCATTCAAGAACGCAGCAAAAAAAGCTGAATAGTATTTGAGGTTTTAGATTGAGATGTGCTCTTTGTACAGCTTAAATCTAAAAATCTAAATCAATCATATTTGGGTTTACAGTTTGTGACCATCAGTTTTAAACTGAACAAATTGTGAATCGTAATTCTTAAATCAAACATTCATCATGGCTAAAGAGTCAGTAAAAGCCAGGCAAAGAAAAAGAGAAGCATTGTCAGCAAAATATGCTGAAAAGCGTGCAGCATTAAAAGCGGCAGGCGATTACAAAGCATTGGATTTGCTTCCTAAAAATGCTTCTCCTGTACGATTGAAAAATCGTTGCCAATTAACAGGCAGGCCAAGGGGCTATATGAGATACTTCGGTGTGTCAAGGCTTGTTTTTCGCGATATGGCATTAGCAGGAAAGATACCCGGCGTAAGAAAAGCGAGCTGGTAGTTCGGTGATATCTTGGATATCGCATTGTAAATTAATTTTTGAAAATCGTTTAACTAAAATAAACAATGGTTACTGATCCAATTGCAGATTATTTGACAAGAGTGCGCAATGCGCAGATGGCTAATCACCGTATTGTTGAAATCCCTGCCTCTAATCTTAAAAAGCGTATAACAGAAATTCTATACGATAAAGGATATATTCTTAAATACAAATTTGAAGACGATACCAAACAAGGCGTTATCAAAATTGCGTTGAAATATGATCCTACCACCAAAGAGCCTGCTATCAAATCTTTGGAAAGGGTAAGCCGTCCTGGTCTTCGCCAGTATGCGAGCCCTGCTGAATTTGTGCGTGTGAAAAATGGCTTGGGCGTGGCCATCATCTCTACTTCAAAAGGCGTGATGACAGATAAAGAAGCCAAATCACAGAATGTAGGTGGTGAGGTGCTTTGTTATATTTATTAATTAGCAGATTCTCAAATGTGGAAATTTGAAAATAACCTCCACATTGAAAATAAATTTTGAACAGATAATTTGATTTCATTTTCACTTTTTCAAATTATCACATTTTCAAATCAATATGTCTCGAATAGGAAAAAAACCAGTAGCGATCCCAGCTGGGGTAACCATCACCGTAGGTGCAGATAATGTGATTACAGTGAAAGGGCCAAAAGGCGAATTGAAACAATTGATGGACCGCGATATCAAAGCGGAAGTGAAGGATGGCCATCTTGAAATTGCCCGCCCTACTGACCAGATACGTCATCGTGCTATGCACGGTTTGTATCGCTCATTGGTTGCCAATATGGTAAAGGGTGTAACCGAAGGGTACAAAAGACAATTGGAACTGATTGGTGTGGGTTTCAAAGCTTCTAACCAAGGAAACCTGTTGGATTTGGCTTTGGGTTATTCTCACAATATCATATTCGAGATTCCCAAAGAATTGAAAGTAGCCACTATGCAAGAAAAAGGGGATAACCCCAAAATTGTACTAGAGGGTACCGACAAACAATTGATTGGCCAGGTTGCAGCAAAGATTCGCGGTCTTCGTAAGCCAGAGCCGTACAAAGGAAAAGGTGTTCGTTATACCGGTGAAGTGGTTCGTAAGAAAGCTGGTAAGGCGGCTGGTAAATAATAAACCATAGCCCGAAGGTTGGTAATAGATCTTAATTATTCTAATAGCAATTTCAAATCCTTGCTCCCCTTTGGGGAAGGGATCAACATAATTCCTGGCAGAATCAGGAAAGTAAAATAAGCGATATGGATACTAAATTAGTCAAGAGGCAAAAAATAAGGCACCGCATCCGTAAAAAGATTTCCGGTTCTGCCCAAAAACCAAGGCTTTCCGTTTTCAGAAGCAATAGTGATATATATGTGCAACTGATTGATGACGATAATGGCAAAACCATTGCATCTGCTTCTTCTAGGGATAAGGATATCAAAGCCCAAAAAGGTACTAAGATTGAGAAAAGCAAAATGGTAGGCGCTGCTATTGCTGTTAAAGCAATTGCGCTGGGCTTTAAAAATTGCACTTTCGATCGCGGAGGGAATTTATATCATGGCCGTGTGAAGTCGGTTGCTGATGGAGCAAGGGAAGGTGGCCTTGAGTTTTAAGAAAAAAAACATTCAAACTTTTAAAGTATACAATGTCAAAAGTTAATTTAAGCAAAGTTAAAGCCGGAGACCTGGAACTCAAAGAGAAGGTGGTTGCTATTAACCGTGTGGTAAAGACAACCAAGGGCGGACGTGCCTTTAGTTTCTCTGCACTGGTGGTAGTTGGAAACGAAGCGGGAGTAGTAGGCCATGGTCTTGGGAAAGCTAAAGAAGTTCAAGAAGCGATTACCAAAGGCATAGAAGATGCAAAGAAGAACCTGATTAAAGTTCCGATTTTGCATGGTACTATCCCTCACGATCAATTGGCTAAGGAAGGTGCCGCAAAGGTATTGATCAAGCCAGCTGCTCATGGTACTGGTGTGATTGCAGGAGGCAGTATGCGTGCTGTTCTTGAGAGTGCTGGGGTTACCGACGTTCTTGCCAAGTCATTGGGTTCAGCGAACCCTCATAATGTGGTAAAAGCAACCTTCAAAGCATTGGCGATGTTGAGAGAGCCAGTGGTTGTGGGAAGAACCCGTCACTTGTCTTTGAAGAAAGTATTTAATGGATAAATAGTTGGCGGTGGTCTATCACCGTTGACAGTTAAATAATTGAGCAATGAAAAAAATTCGGATCACACAGATAAAAAGCGGTATCGATAGGCCAGAGCGCCAAAAGCAAACTTTATTGGCTCTTGGTTTGAAAAAAATGCACGCTTCAAAAGAGGTGGAAGCTACGCCGCAAATATTAGGGATGGTGCGTAAAGTGGACCATCTGGTAAAAGTGGAAGAAATTAGTTGATTAGCCAATTTGCTAATGTGCAGCTGTTAACTTTTTCAAGCATATTAGCTCATTATCAAATTAGCCTATTCATAAAGCGAGGGGCGATTCCCCGTTAAGTAAAAATCAGATAAAATGAAACTACACTCCATTAGGCCTGCAAAAGGCGCTACTCACAAAGAAAAAAGATTAGGTCGTGGTGAAGCTTCTGGTAAGGGCGGCACTTCTACAAAAGGTAATAAAGGCGGACAGAGCCGTGCAGGATACCAGCGCAAAATGGCTCATGAAGGTGGTCAGATGCCTATCCAAAGAAGGATTCCTAAAAGAGGCTTCAAAAATATCAACCGTATTGAATACAATGTGTTCAATCTTGGGCAAATCGATCAACTGGTTGAGAAATATGGCATCAAGGAATTTTCTCCTGAAAATTTGTATATCAATGGTCTCATTAGCCAGACTGCATTGGTAAAAGTGCTTGGTCATGGCGAATTTAAAAGCAAGATATCCTTCAAGGTAAATGCGGTAAGCGCAAAGGCAAAAGCAGCAATTGAAGAAGCTGGCAACACGGTCGAGTTGCTTAAGTAATTATATGTAACTTGCATGGACGCATCCAAAGGGCGTTTTTTTTGTTGCAATGTTTAAATAAAAAATTACCACTTTCGTGAAGAAACTGATTCAAACACTTAAAAATATCTGGGGCATTGAGGAGCTCAAGAGTAAGATTCTTACTACACTGCTTCTGATCCTGATTTTCCGTCTTTGTACCTATATCGTATTGCCCGGGGTAGACCCACATAAGTTGGGGTCCCTTACGAGTGCTAAATCTGGAGCACTCGGATTGATCGATGCGTTTTCTGGTGGTGCATTTTTACAAGCTTCTATCGTTGCACTGGGTATCATGCCCTATATCTCTGCTTCCATCTTTATGCAATTGATGACCATATTGGTTCCGCAAATGCAGAAAGTTCAGAAAGAAGGGGAAAGCGGAAGAAAGAAAATTAATCAGTGGACGAGATATCTTACTGTTATCGTAACCTTTGTTCAGGCTTATGCTTATGTTACCTACCTACGGACCATGGCAAAGGATGCGATTATTGATTCATTTTCCCCTTATTTGTGGCTCACAACCCCCATAGTGCTCACAGCCGGTACGTTATTTGTGATGTGGTTGGGCGAAAAAATAACTGATAAAGGATTGGGCAATGGTACCTCGCTCATCATCATGATTGGTATCCTGGCGCGACTCCCAAGTGCCTTTCAGCAGGAACTTACAGCCAAATTGGCAATGGGTAGCGGTGGTATTTTGATTTTTGTTATTGAAATCGCCATCCTGATTGCAATTATAATGGGTTTGATTGTGCTCATACAAGGTGTCCGAAAAGTTCCGGTCAACTATGCCAAACAGATTGTGGGGAACAGACAGTTTGGTGGGGCTAGACAGTTCCTTCCTTTAAAAGTGAACAGCGCAGGGGTTATGCCCATTATCTTTGCCCAAGCCATCATGTTTCTTCCTACTTTGATTTCTTATACTAGCTTTGAAAATAAAGAAGGTATATCGAGAATATTCTCTGACCCCAAGGATTATCTGCACATGGTGATCTATGCGGTGATTGTGGTGGCCTTTACCTTCCTATACACGGCTTTGATTTTTAATCCAAAGCAAATTGCTGAGGACCTGAAACGTAATAATGGCTTTATCCCGGGTGTAAAACCAGGTCAGCCCACCACTGATTATATTGGTTCGGTAATGGATAAAATTACTTTGCCTGGGGCAATATTGTTGGCCATTATCGGTATTCTTCCTGGCTTTGCCCAGCGTTTGGGCGTTACCCAGGGCTTTGCTTCCTTTTTCGGTGGCACCTCCTTGTTGATTATGGTAGGCGTAATTTTAGATACGCTTCAACAAGTAGAAACACAATTATTGATGCGCCAATATGATGGTCTGATGAAGAGCGGCCGCATTCAGGGCAGACAGTCCTCGACCGTTTCAGGGGCTGTTATCTAACTCGTATATTTATTATGATTTATAGTAAACCTGTTAGGTAGACCCTAACAGGTTTTATTTTTTAATAAGAAAGCTGGATAGATGATTTATTATAAAACAAAAGCAGAGATTGAGCTGATGCGTGAAAGTGCTTTGTTAGTTAGCAAAACACTTACCGAAGTGGCCAAGTTGCTTAAGCCGGGGATCAGTACCTTGTTGCTTGATCAGTTTATTGGGGAGTTTATCCGCGACCATCAAGCGGTACCGTCATTTTTAAATTATCATGGCTACCCATTTAATTCATGTATTTCTGTAAACGATGTAGTGGTACATGGATTCCCCAATGCTAATGAACTGAAGGATGGGGATATTGTATCAATCGATATCGGTGTAGTGAAGAATGGGTATCACGGAGATCACGCATATACTTTTGCGTTGGGCTCCATCAGCGATGAACTGATTCAATTGATTCGCGTAACCAAAGAATCTTTATATAAGGGAATTGAAAAGGCAGTAGCTGGTAACCGGGTAGGTGATATTTCTTATGCCATCCAGGAACATACAGAAAAAAAATATGGTTATGGAGTGGTCCGGGAGCTGGTTGGTCATGGTTTGGGTAAAAGTTTGCACGAGGATCCACAAGTACCCAATTATGGTCGGCGTGGAAGCGGAGGCAAAATGAAGGAGGGCATGGTATTGGCCATTGAGCCGATGATAAACCTGGGTACGAAAGACGTGTATACCGAAGAAGACGGTTGGACAGTGCGAACCAAGGATCATAAAGTATCCGTGCATTTTGAGCACGATGTACATGTTCAGAAAAGCCAACCGGATATCCTTTCGGATTATAGTATCATTGAAGCTGCTGAAAAAGCAAACCTGAACCTTTTTTGCGCTGAAAGGGAAACGCTTAACGCGTAAAGCAGAACACTGAAAGCATGTTGTGGAACACACAACAATAAAAGCTAAAGGATTTTAACCGTTTTGCGTTCAGCGTTCCGCATCGAGCGTTTAGCATAAATAATATGCCTACAAAAACACTAATAGTAATTGGTGGCGGTGCTGCTGGTATTTTTTGCGCGGTAAACGCGGCACGTTTCAATCAGGATCTGAAAATAATCATACTCGAGAAATCATCCCATTTATTAAGCAAGGTAAAACTGAGTGGTGGTGGCCGTTGTAATGTAACGCATGCCTGTTTTGATATAGCAGAGATGGTAAAGAGATATCCACGTGGCACCCATTTTGTAAAAAAATCATTTCATCAATTTTTTACTACCGATACCATTGAATGGTTCAATCAAAGAGGGGTGGAGTTGAAAACAGAAGCCGATGGGCGAATGTTTCCAGTCACAGATTCCTCTCAAACTATTATCGAATGTTTGATAAAGGAAGTAAACAAATATGGTATTGAAATAATGATGAACCGCGATGTGAAATCTGTGGAAAGGGTAAACGATGAATGGTTGCTGACCGCGTCCAATGATCAAAAATTCAGCGCCAACCTTCTCTGCATTGCCTGTGGCGGCTATCCCAAATCGTCCATGTTTGATTGGTTAAGACGCATAGGCCATACTATTGTGGATCCGATACCATCATTGTTTACATTCAATTTGCCGGGCAACCGCATCACAAAGTTGATGGGCATTTCTGTAGCCAATATTAAAATAAAAATTGAAGGATCGAAACTAATAGAAAGAGGTCCGATGCTAATTACCCATTGGGGATTAAGCGGGCCAGCGGTATTGAGATTGTCAGCATGGGGAGCTAAAGACTTGGTCTTAAGCAATTATCATTTTGGTATTTCTGTAAATTGGGTTCCTGATCACAACGAGCATTCTCTTCGCGAAAAGATACAAGAATTAAGGACCGAACTGGCCTCTCAATGGATCATCAGCAAGAATCCTTTTGGTTTGCCGCAGCGTTTATGGGAATACCTTGCCCAACAGTCAGGGGTATCAGAAAATAGGCGTTGGGCCGATTTACCCATTCGTGAACAAAATGGGCTTATCAAAAACCTGGTTTCCCAGCCATTGGAGGTAAAGGGCAAAACCACTTTTAAAGAAGAATTCGTAACCGCAGGTGGAATTACATTATCAGAAATAGACCCTAATACCATGCAAAGCAAAATCGCTCCAGGTCTGTTTTTTGCTGGCGAGGTGATGGATGTGGATGGCATTACAGGAGGATTTAATTTTCAACATGCTTGGACAAGTGGATTTATTGCGGCCAAAGCCATTGCCCATTTTGAAAGCAATTTTGTGTAGCATTAGGGAAACGGAGGATTTATATATAAATAATCTTCATTTATTTTTTTTATTCGCTACATTGTAATCTATAACCCTAAGCATAACATGTCGACTAACCTGTCGGGAACACCCAAATACCGAGTGTGGTCCATTGACCTCCTTCGAGGCATTATCATGGTGATTATGGCAATTGACCATGTCCGTGATTTTTTTCATATCCAAGCTTCAACAGGCGACCCTACGGATATGGCTACTACCACACCCCAGCTTTTTTTTACCCGATGGATAACCCATTTTTGTGCACCAACCTTTGTGTTTCTTGCGGGTACGGCAGCCTATCTCAATGGAACAAAAAAAACAAAAGTCGAACTCAGCTCATTTCTAATGAAGAGAGGGCTTTGGCTCATCTTGGTAGAAATTATGGTAATGAGTTTGGCATTTACGTTTGACCCTCTTTATCATATTTTTATTTTTCAGGTCATTTGGGCAACGGGTATCAGTATGTTTTTGTTAGGATTAATGGTTAGACTGCCTTTTGCAGCCATTCTTTCTATAGGTCTTTTGATTTTGATTGGCCATAATAGTCTTGATCGATTAGAGGCGGCAAATGGCAATTCAATTGGGTTTTGGTGGGATCTTTTGCATCATGGTCATTTCGCTTTCTATCCACTTTTTGGCAATCACCAATTAATGATTTTTTACCCATTTCTTCCATGGTTTGGGGTTATTTGCTGTGGTTATTGTTTTGGAAAATTGTATGGAAAAACAATGCTTGCAGACAAACGAAGAAAAATACTTATCGGTCTTGGCTCAGCGCTGATTGCATTGTTTATTATTTTAAGATTTATAAACAACTATGGTGACCCAGCCCCTTGGTCGGTTCAGAGAAATCCCTTGTATAGCTTTCTTTCATTTTTGAACACAACCAAATATCCACCTTCCTTGATGTATTTGTGTATGACCTTGGGACCTTCTATTTTGTCACTGGCATTTTTGGAAAGGGTTCAGAATAAGGTTACTGATTTTTTCACCGTGTTTGGCCGGGTTCCTTTTTTCTACTATATTACCCATTTCTTTTTTATCCATTTTTTATGTGTGATTGCTTTTTTTATTTCTGGCTATGGAATAAAAGATATACACCCAAAGCGTACGCCTTTCCTCTTCCGACCTGATGATTTTGGTGTAAACCTACCGGCGATGTATGCTATTTGGGTATTTGTGATTATCTGCCTATACCCGCTTTGTAAATGGTATAACAAATATAAAAGCACCCATTATCAATGGTGGTTAAGCTATCTATAAGAATTTGCTTGTAGGAAATCAAAGCTCTTGATGCTTAGGATGATTGGCTATAACAAAGTTTCCAAAATTGCCTTATCAATATTTGCCAACCCTCTGATAAAGGAAGTTTGCTGCTCCCAGCCAAAACCCAAACGGAAACTTCTTTTACTCTGCTCAAACCAATGACCGGGGCCTACATAGGTTCTATGTTTTTTCAACAAAGTTTTATAGAAAGCTTCGATATCTATATTGACTATTTTTTTGAAGCGGGGGAAACATACAACCCCACCGGAAGGTTCTATCCATTCAAGGTATTGGTGTGTCTGCATCCAATTTTTCAATAAGGCAAAATTGGCCATCACTTCTTCTTTGATTTTTGGGAAATAAGTTTCTTTTTTTAGCAAAGTTTGATAACCTATTTCTTCATCTATAATAGAATTGCAGATATGGATCTGCTCCTTGGCTGCTAAAAAAACTTCTTGTAAAAGTGGGTCTCTAGAAATGACCCAACCGAGGCGGATACCCGGGATGCCATAAGCTTTAGATACTGAAGATACACTGATGGCTTTATGACTAACCGTGGCCGCAAGTGCTGTAACGTTATGAAACGCGATATCCCTATAAGTTTCATCAACCAATAAATAGCATCCTTGGTCTTCAGCAAGCTTGCAAAGATTTTCTAAAATTTTTTTCTCAACAATGGTGCCGGTGGGATTATGGGGCGTAGTGATGCTGATTAATTTGGTATTGGGCCGCAGTGCCGATTTTATTTTTTCTAAATCGAGTGCATACTGTTCTTCAAAACTTAGATCAATAAAACTGATATCGCAGCCGATGGCACGTGGGGTTTCAATATTGGTGGCATAATTAGGGCACACAACAATCAGATGGTCTTCTTTAGTTAGTAATGAAGTGTTGATGATGAATAAAGCGCCAGCAGCCCCAACGGTTAGCAACACATCTTTTTCAGAAATACCCGCATGCTCCTGTGCAATCAGTTTTCGTAGGGCTGGTTTTCCAATGTGATTGTCATAGGCAAGTACAAGCTGATTTAGGTCGATGCCCAAATCTTTATATTTGATATCCCTGACTGAACTTTCAGCTAGGTTGCATTCAATAGAATCATAACCGAGACTTTCCGGCGATTCTATTTCGATGGGCATTCTTTTGTACTGCATGGTTTTGTTTAGAGGTTTGTGATAGTTTGCAGTTTAAGACTTTACTTATCTTCTTCTGAAATTAGGGGATTTTGGTTAACGGCCAAAACAATGATGGCATCCACCAAACTTTGTATATGTTCCTGTTCAAACAACACATGAAGTCTGAAGGACGGAAAATGTAAAAAGTCTGGTTGTTTTACCATTTTCTTATTCATTTTATCTATTTTCATGGTATCTAGGTAAGGATTTTATAAGCATCTTCATATCTGATATAAGCCTTTAAGACTGGTTTTCCCGTTCCTTTTGCAAAACTTGGTTTCCCCCAATTGGGATTGATGTGATGCCGAATTATTAAATGAATGTCGGCTATTGCATCCGATAACTTGAGCCATATTGTTGAACCTGCTAAAGAAATCTATGAGTTTAGACATACCGGTTTATGTATCAGTGGTCTTCCTACTAACCAGCTTATTAACAGTCGTACTGTTCCATTATGCCTTTCTCAATTCTGATTCTACCAGCCCTAAAGGCAATGCGATTATCATTACCAGTTTGATTTCTTTCTGGCTGGTGATACAAGCGATACTCACTCTCAATGATTTTTATGTTGCAGACACCACAGGCCTGCCACCGAGATTTGCATTGGCAATGGTGCCGCCTTTCTTAGTTATCCTGGTAGTGTTTCTTAGCAAGCGGGGTAAAATTTTTGTTGACACTTTGCCGATGATGGACCTTACCTATCTGAACACTTTACGTGTACCCATTGAACTGGTTTTATTCTGGCTGTCTCTCCACAAAGCGGTACCACAACTCATGACATTTGCAGGGAAGAATTTTGATATTCTGGTCGGTGTATCCGCTCCCTTTATCGCTTATTGGGGTTTTGAAAAATCAAAACTGAGCAATAAAGCGCTTTTGGCCTGGAATATTTTTGCACTGCTATTATTATTGAATGTGCTTACTATCGGCATACTATCGGCTCCTTTCGATTTTGAACAGTTCTCGTTCAAGCAGCCCAATATTGCTGTTCTACATTTTCCTTTTATCTGGTTGCCAAGCTATCTGGTGCCCATATTCATTTTTGGGCACCTGGTTTGCATCAGGCAACTGCTGATGTCGATGAGGCCAACGGTCCCAGACGAACATGCTTGATGGGGCGAATGGGTTAAAGGTCTAAATGCTAGGGCTTAAGGACTGTGTAGTTTATAAATGATTTCACTAGCGTTGCGTTATAAATCGAAGATATTCAGCTGAATATCTTTTTTTTC
>JAFDYF010000059.1 GCA_018267575.1 Bacteroidota bacterium | reverse complement strand
CTTATAACATGAAAATATTCTACTTTTAAACAGTACTGAAAATGGGAAGCCTACAACAATTTTTATCGGTCTGTGTAAAATCCTAATTTTATGGGCGTTTAGCCAAGCATCGGGTCCTGACGGGACGTATTTCAAATGCCGCCACAACATCCCCTCAAAAAATAATTGTCAATAAGTTTGCGCAACTAAAAAGTTGCGCATATATTTGCAACCTGTAAGTTGCGTAATAAAATGTTGAAAAATGAAACAAGACCTATTCCAAGCCGTCGCTGACCCCACACGCAGGGCTATTTTAGCATTGGTCGCCATCCAGGCATTGACTCCCAATGCTATGGCTGAAAAATTTGACATGAGCCGGCAAGCGGTATCGAAACATATCAAAGTGCTACAGGAATGCGATTTGATTAAACCTCAGCAGTCTGGCAGGGAAATCTATTATCACTTCAACCCCCAAAAAATGCAGGAATTGGACCATTGGTTGACGCAATTCAGGAAAACCTGGGAAACGCAGTTTAATCAACTAGACAAGGTCTTAGACAACATGAAAAAACTAAAAAAATGAACAACTTATTATTTGATTTTACCGTAGACAAAGCAGCAAAAACGGTGATGATCACACGTGAATTCAATGCCGAGCTTTCATTGGTGTGGGATGCTTTTACCAAAGCAGAACTTATTGACCAATGGATTGCACCGAAGCCCTTTACCGCAAAAACCAAATACCAGGATTTTAAAGTAGGCGGCAAACGGTTTTATGCCATGGTCAGTCCGGAAGGGCAGGAGCGTTGGGCAATTCAGGAATATACTTCCATTACCCCCAAAACCAATTTCAAAATGTACAACGCTTTTGCGGATGCGAATGAAAACCCCGAATTGCCTGGCTCGGATTGGGACCATCGTTTCAGCGAAGAAAACGGCATGACAACCGTATACATCAGAATTTACAATGAATCGCTTGAAAGGATGGAAAGAATAATGGAGGGTTTCACCATAGGAATGAAAATGTCGCTTAGCAATTTAGAAAATCTACTGGCAACCTTATCACAAAAATGATTTACGTTTTTAAAACATCTGTGAAAACAAAATCGCAGGTAAAGAAACTAAAACCACATATTGACCAAGCACTGCCAAAAGTAAAATGGAACTTTGACCCTGGTGACTGTGACAAAATTTTGCGTATTGACAGCGAAGACGATATAGTTCCAACAATAATCGATTTCCTTAAAAATCATAATTACCATTGTGAAGAACTGACTTGAAAACAATAAAAATCAATTAAACAATCAAAAAAAATACATCATGGCACTTATCAATCCACACATCAATTTCAATGGGAATGCGGAAGAAGCCTTCCATTTTTACAAATCTGTATTTGGCGGGGAGTTCGCAAAAACTGTTCGCTTTAAAGATTTATCAGTCCCTGGGTTCGAGATTCCAGAAAAGGAAGCGGATAAAATAATGCATATTGCTTTGCCCATTGGCAAAAACATTTTAATGGGCAATGATGTACCCGAAATAATGGGTCGTGTCAATGAAAATGAAAACCGGTCTAAGATATCGATCTCTGCAGAAAGTAAGGAAGAAGCCGACAAATTATACAATGGACTTTCAGCAGGGGGGACTGTTGAAATGCCCATTGGCGACAGTCCTTGGGGCTCTTATTTTGCTATGTTCAGGGACAAATACGGTATGGAATGGATGGTGGACTATGACCCGAACTATAACGGAAAGATATAAGCGTAAATAAAGAGTGTTAAGCATTTAGTTGCATCTTTTGCTCTTACCCAACATCGGGTAGAACGACGATATAAAAATACCGCCACAAAGCATAGCATGACTCTTGGCGGTATTTTTTTAACTCAACTACGAGAGCTATAAAAATCCAGATACTAGAGACCGCTTGGCGTATTATAGTAGCTCATCTCTTGTATGATAAAAGCATCATCAAACGGTTGTTTTAGAGCAACATTAACCCCTTTGGCCACCCAATCATTAATCACTTTCCGTACTAAGTAAAATCGACTATAGTCATCCAAGTAAAAATCAAAATCAAACACGGTGCCATGCCAACGAAACGAAAATTTATTCTGGTCACCAGCCGCCCTAACAAAGGTCCTTGCTCTTGACCTCCATATACAAAACCATCCCGATATTCAAAATTTTCGAAAGCATATAAATATATCGCAACGGCCTCGATTTCACTTGCAGGATAAAAATCATCCCCATACTTTATTCCAGCAGTTGATAGTGTCAAGCTGTTGTCATCAACAATCCTCGTTTTGAAGGGAGATTTTTTGGCAAAACGGATATAGATAATAAAAATAACGACCGGAAAAAAGAACAATATAAAATTACCTCCCGACATTAGAAGAAATAATAGAAAAAGTAAAGTAAGCGCAGAAACAGCAATGAGACCAAAAATTGCCGCGGCATTGTATTTAAAAACTAGCACTGTAACGCTGTTCATACCCATAGGAGAGAAGGTTAGGTTACATTTTAGAGATATAGTTTAAACCAATAAATTTTATCAATAGAAAACGAATACCGTTAACATCGTTTTGGATTCTACCAGCGGACAGCCCCCCTATTAACAACAGCTATTTATCTAACCATGCCTTGCCTATGGTAAACATTCAACCATGAATATATAACAAACTTTGTATATTTAATTAGGCATTCTTAGTAAGCTTAATCTTGATAGCAGGTCTTCAAACATTACGCTTAGCTGTTAATGAAAAATGAATTTGAATCATTTAACGAATGTAAAAAAATAGACTCAAAAGTTAAAAGCTATATCAAGTCTCAGCCTCTAGATTGGCAAGCCATCTTATCAGAAATTCATGAAATAATTCTTGACAAGGACAAATCAGTGATTTCTGAAATTTCACCGATGGTGGGCAAGGACATGATGATTTATAAAAGCAAGGGGATGATGAAATAGGCGCTAGCAGGGGTCAAATAGCATGTGTCATTTCATGTGTTGCCGATAAATGTTTCCAAACCATTGTTTGAAAAGTATAAACCACTTTTTAATAAGGCTATTTTTCAAAAAGGTTGTATCAATTTCAATACCAGCGAGCAAATGCCTTTAAAACTCGTGCTACAATTCGTCTTGGACTGTTCTCAAATCAATTTGGTTAAAATACTTGAAGACCTGCTAAAGGCAAAAAAATAAAATCAAAAACGAAGACCTGATTTCCCTAAAAATCAATCATCCTTCTATTCCAATTTAAACTGCAAAAAACCAGCTTGCATTTCACGCTAAAACACAAAAGGAAACCCAAAACTAATTGGGGAAAAGCAAATGGGAAAAGGCCAATAAAATGAGAGGGCAAGGACGGATAACTCCCAGTTGGCAAAAACTTATTGATTTGGCAAAGAAAGGATAGGGGGTGCTCCTGAGTGTTGATCTCTAGTTTCCTTAAGTGAAATTGGTCTCTATTGCTGAGTAAGCTTTGAGCAGTTCTTAAAATTCATTTTAACATCAGTAATATTAACGTGTTGTGCTATTAAAAAATACTTTAGCCGATGTTGAACCTATCAAG
>JAFDYF010000058.1 GCA_018267575.1 Bacteroidota bacterium | reverse complement strand
TACAAAAGTTGAGAACATGTTCTAAAGCTCAGGCCTATCCGTCCCCCGAGACCGATGCTGCTGGATAACTGAAGTTGGGTTATGTGTTCCGTCCGCCGACATAACGCCAAGCCACATGTTGTAGGCGGTTTTTTTATGTATCCTGCATTTACTGAATTTCAATTTTAGTCAAACTTTCTATATTCATAGGCGTTACGGGAAGTGTAATAAAATGTGATTTGCTTCCATAAACCAAACTGTCCCTTAAAAATACCGAGTCGAAATATAACTGAACTCGTTTACCCTTTTTGTCTGTCAGTCTTATACCAGTCTTTGTTGTTACGGGTATTTCCAATTCCTTTCCGTTCTTATCTGTGACTTTTATTTTGTCTATTCCATTATAAAAATTCTTACCCCCTTTCAATGCTATACCAGCTAATCCAAGTCTAGTATCATAAGCATCGCTAATTTTGTTTGGGTCTATATTTTGAAGTTGTTGTTTAAAACTGTTCGATGTCATATAGTATGTCTTACAAGAAGTCAACCCTAAAACAATTACTCCCAAAATAAAAAGCGTTCGGTTCATTTGTCTGAATTTAAATAGTGGTTATTTTCTATAGCCTATTTTATAGTATTATCACAATGAAAATTGATGATATTAGTTGCGCTGTTTCAAAAAAATTGCCTACAACGGCCAGGGCTTGGCATGTTGTGGCGGCATTTGAAAACGTCCCGCCCGGGCCGGTGCTTGGCTAAAGTTATAAAAGTTGGAAATATATTTTAACGCTTGGGCCTATCCGTCCCCCGATACCGATGCTGCTGGATAGGCGAAGTTGGGTTATGTTATCCGTCTGCCGACATAACGCCAAGCCCCATGTTGTAGGCAGTTTTTATCTTCTTTTTTCAATTGGATATTTTGTCCAATCTGAGTTAATAAATTTCGGATCAATAAAACTATATGTGATTAATCCTGTCAAAACCAAAATTACAAATATAATAGCTCCAAAATTTTTTGAGATAGTCAAAAAAGTATCTTCATCCATTATTTTTTGGAAAAGAAAGGGTATTAAACATGTTAATAGTGCTACAAAAAATAGTATCCGTGCAAACATAGCATTTTGCTCCCAATGATATTCACTGGCAATTGGATCCATGTAATTGTGTCCATCCTTTGAAAGTTGTCTGATGAAGTTGTTGGTATAAGTTATTGTCACTACACTGTCTTTCTTGACTTCTTTCAAAAAAAGTGGATGCTCAAGGTATTGATAATATGTTCCAGAAATTTCAAGATTGCCTTTTATTTCATTAAAGGAAAGGTCGATCCAATATTGTACCCCTTTATAAGTCTTAAAATCATATTTTGGGTTTGTCTTTAAAGTTACTTTCCTCGTAATCAGAGTTGGCTTATATAAATGATGTGCATAAGTCAAAAGGAGGAAGACTGATAAAATTGAAATTCCAATAATGTAGTTTCTATTGATTTTTTTCATTCGTAGGGGGGCTCAAAAAATTGCCTACAACGGCCAGGGCTTGGCGTTTTGTGGCGGCATTTGAAATACCTCCCGCCCGGACCGCTGCTGGTTAAAGTTACAAAAGTTGAAAACATATTCTAACGTTTGAGCTTATCCGTCCCCCGATACCGAAGCTCCTAGATATTTGAAGTTGGGTTATGTTTTTTGTCCGCCGACATAACGCCAAGCCCCATGTTGTGTGCAGCCTTTTTTGTTAGTTAGTTTAAGAATGTGATAATTGCCTCTCCGTTCTTTGTCGCTTCAAAATAAACCTGCTGTACGGTTACAAAATATTCACTCAAATACGCAAAGGCTTGGTCACCTTCATCCCAGATTGTAGGATAAACTTCCAATTCTGTCATTTTCTTTGGATCATATTTTTGTTTCAAGTCAGCTATTGTAATTTTTGCAATTTGATTATTGAGTTCGGCAACTTGTTCAGGTGTCAGATAGTGAGCTGGTCCGTAACCTAGATCTTGTTCTTCGTCAATAATTTGTCCACTAAACAAAACTCGTAATAGGGGATGCTCGGCATTTGCTATTCCTTGTCCCGTCAGTAAAAAAACTATACCGTCCCACGATTTGTCAATATCGACCAAATTTGGATTTTCCTCATCGGTCTCCTCGTCATAAATGCTACTTTCTAGTAAAGAACTGTCTTTTAAATAATCGTCAAGTTCTGCCTTTGTCACCCTAAGCAAATTGCCTATCATACTCATAAGTAAAAGTATTTTTTTGGTTGTAAAATTTATTTTTTGTCAGCGAGATGTTACCAAAAGGTTGCACACAACGGAAAAGGGGTTGGCATGTTGTTGGGGAATTTGAAACCCGTCCGCCCAGCCCGATGCACAATTATTAATAAAAGTTAAAAAATATTCAAATGCAAAATAGAAATCCTTCTGCCGGAACAAATGTTGAGAGCATTACAAATGCCGATGCTCCAACGTCCAGCCCCAATAACGCCAAGCCCCATGTTGGTAGCAGCCTTTCCCTTCAACATAAGTTAATGAAAGCCGAAAAGCAGTTGAAGGACTATTTGCACTATTACATTGGTGGCATTGTCCGTATTTTAGAAACAGGTCAGGAAATTGAATTGACCCCAGAACTGTATATTAAGATAATCACTGGTCAACTAAATGCCAAACCTGTATTGTTCGATTTTTTTAATTTGCCTTTGTCCTTTTGGGAAAAATTAAAAGCATTGAAAAATGATAATCAAGGATGCTTTCTTTCCAACCCAACAACATTGATTTTTATTTTAAAAAACCGTTATGATTTGTTTGGGTTAATAAATGACGGATTGGCGTTTTCACAAGAGGACAGTCATTTTGCAAAAAAACTTAACAGGCAAAATCCCAAACCAAAGGGTTATTATGATGTACCATTGGCGTTTTGTCATTACGCTAAGGAAATGAAAATTAACCGACTGGAAGAAATCAAAAATTACCGATTGAATGAACCAACATAATCTGACGAAACCTCGATTGCTTCGACAGTTGCAGAAAACCAATCGCCGTATTTATGCAGGTACATTGAGTTTGTGCCAAATTCTTTATAATAACTGATACTGTCACCAAGCTCAATTTTAGTACTGTCATTCAGTTTGAAAACTAAATATCCTCCCTTTGGCAACAAAATTGAAAAATACTTTTTGTCTTTGAATGCATGAGCAATTCGTCCAGTGTAGAGTTTGTTCATATATCGGGGGCTAAAAGGTTGCTACCAACGGCCAGGGCTTGGCATGTTGTGGCGGCATTTGAAATACTTCCCGCCCGGACCGGTGCTTGGTAAAGTTACAAAAGTTGAAAATATATTTTAACG
>JAFDYF010000057.1 GCA_018267575.1 Bacteroidota bacterium | reverse complement strand
CAGCCGACCCCGCGTAAATTAGTCTGAACTGGGATTTATTGGATGGATGGGATGGGTGGGATTGTTTCAGTAGACCTCACAGGTCTGTAATACCATGACAAAAAGCATCAGTATTTTTGAAGACCTGTGAGGTCTCTGTGCCAGGTTCATCCTTGTTAGACTGGGACGGAAAAGCCCCCCGGGATTACCAGGGGGCGAGCAAACGGGCCTTGGAAAAAGCGCCGTTATTTTTTGAAACGCTTGAACAGGAAGCGCAAAAAATGGGAGACCAGAAAACTTACTGTTGCGCCGATCGCTGCAGCGATGGCGGTCTCCAGTAAGTTGGCAATGGGCAGGCCGACCAAGATGCCCATGGCCGTTCCGCAGGCCGTTCCGGTTTTGATGGAAGGGCCCGCAAACGGGTTGCCCATCATTCTGTAGTTTCTTCTCCTGTCACCGCTTGGCTGACCGCACCGGCCACCGTGCCCGCCACGGCAAGATAGCCTGCGATCTGTATTACCAGTACTGGCAACACAACCGGTGATGCAAGGAGGGTAGCGCTGACCGCCACCAATGCCAGTCCTATGTTCCTTAATTTCTTAAAGAACGAAGGTGTTGGCGATGAGAGCCTTTCAGAAATTTTCATGATCGTATTTTTTGATGTTCAAAAAAATAGCCTCGCCATTGGCGAACGCTTTTGAAGTGACGAGCCTGATGCGCTCCATGGCGTTCCGCGACCCGGTGCCCCTACCCGCATGGGTGAGCAGGCTGACCGGTGCAATGCATCCCCTCAGTTCGAGCAGGGCATTGTTTGCGGGGTGGATCAATATGCCGTCCCTCCCCGCGACATCCAGCAGATGCAGGTGCCAGCCGAAATGTGGGTTGCTCCGCTGTTCCAGTCTGTACCGGCCCTCGGGTATACAGGAGACCTGCTTCAGGTTGTCGAGCCATGGCAGCTCGATGCTGTTGCAGACCTTCAGGCTTGCCAGATAGATGGCACCGTTGGTGCCAGTCGGGAAATAGACCCGATGGAGTATCAGTTCCATGCCTGCAGGTTTTACATGGTTGACACTCCCACCAAGGAGAGGGCGTTGAATGCCCCGTTCTTCAGCGGGTAGAGCTTGCCGTTCACTTCCTGGAAGAACTCGATACCCAGTATCAAGAACAAGGGGTGTGTACTGTTGGCTGGCAGACTGTTCTGCAGGGAGGATGCCGCTATGGACTCATTTACTGGTGAGGCAGGCATCTCCGCAAAGGCCAGTTCGTAACTTCCCTTACTGAAATCGATAGCCGCTGCAGCTGACACCATCTGGAAATGGGTAGCACCGGCTGGCGCTGCGATCCCTGATATGGGGTCGAAGGCCGGAAAGCTCACCCCCAGCTGGCCAGATGGCCGGTCGATGGAGGTGCTGAATGGCACATAGCAAGTGCTGGAGAGGTTGCTGTAGAAGTTGAACTCAAAGCCCAGCAAAAGGCCCAGTTCACCGTCCAGCACATTGCGCTCGCCGCGGGCACTGCTGCTGTCCGCTTTCAGGACTTTCATCATTTCCCTGGTGAGCCGGCTCGTCATCCTACCATCGGCCGATCTTTGCAGCAAGGGGCGGAAAGCATCGCGTACGAGCTTTCCAGCTTTGCCCGCCCGACCAAACTCGGCACCGTTCTCACGGGTGCGCTGGAATGCGGGATCGGATTTTATCTTGTTACCGATATCGGATTTCTCCCGGGCCAGGTAGCCGTCCTTGGTTTTGTAAAAGCTGATGTCACCAATACTGCCCTCGAGCTTGAGGACACTTTTTTGTTTTGGCATTGACTAAGATTTAAAGATTCATAAAAAATGGAGACTGTTGGCGCGCCCAACTATTTTGATAATGTTGATTTTGTTTTTCTGCCGCTATGATTCGTGTCTTCACGAACCACAGGCCGCCGCTGTTGGTGTTGCGGGAAGCACGTGCGATAGCCCCACCAACAGCCGATTCCTAAGCCAATCTAATCTCGTAGGGATGCAAACCCTACGTCGTAGCGGGGTTTGGCACCGCCGACACCGTGTAATTTTAGTTTCTCGAATAATGTTTGTTCTTTTTTGCTTGCCCAAAAAAGAACCAACGAAAGGGCACCAGTCTCGCCTCAGGCGAGACTGGGAGGAGCACCGATTAAGCTTTTGTACTGCTGTGGTTAATAACAGTGGTTCCTTGATCTGTACATAAATAGCAATTTTCTTTTTGGTGGCATGACGATACAAATGATGAGTAAATTGGAGCAAGTCCTGATACACTCGTCATACTCTATCCATACAGTATCCATACAGTATCTATACAGTAACCATTCATTAGCCATTTCCTTTCCGTTGATTCATGACGCAAAACTGCAATGGCTTGCTGGATATTTTTCCCAAGGTCCACCCAAGTTGGGGAAAATAAAGTGGGGATAATGTGATTTTAAGATGGGGGGATTTGTGAGGTCGATTATTAATTTGTTTGAGACAGCATGATATACTTTTAGAAAATCATCATGTGTCAAAACTTTATACCCGTATAAAAGCAGATCCTATTATACCCTGATAAAATAAATATGCATGATGCAGATTCCATCAAGGGTTTTGTTTCCATGATGCGATTCATTTTCTTGTTTGGGCTTTTCATTTATATTTGGGGCAATTTTGAAAGGTAGATCCTTATATCAGCCACTCACTGCATTTTTTTTCATTGCAGCTTTTCTTGCTCAAACCTTCAGCAGGACATTGGTCATTGCCGACTATTATTCCAATCAGGCGAAATATGCCGTAAAGTGCGAAAACAAGGCAAGGCCCCAAATGCACTGTAATGGCAAATGCCAAATGATGAAGAAATTGCGGGAACAGGAAAAGAAAGACCAAGAAAACAATGAACGGAAAACGGAGAACAAAATCGAGGTGACACTTTCCTCCAAATCATTTTTTGCCTCTGTTTCTTCACAACAAACCGATCCCGCCCCCAGCCAAGTTTTTTTCAATCGATCCAACGAACATACCATCGACCGCTCATTCGATATTTTTCACCCACCACAGGCTTGACTTTACTTACAGTAAAGGATTTTTTTCTGATCAAATTTATTTGGGATAGCGGGCATCTTAAAATGATGCTGAAGGGCTGCTGCGCAATCACGCAGTTGTCTGCCCATTTCAGGCATGCTTATATGCCTTGCTATCACCATTGCTTTAGCATACAAATTTTTATTAAATAAGAATTCATGAAACAAGTTTTGATATTCATGCTTTCCGTGCTTGGCTTTGCCAGCTCGAAAGCACAGACAAATAATGGGACCATACAAGGCAGTATCCAAAACAATAAACAGGAACCGATAGCGGGGATATCCATTCAGGTAGGAGATACGAAACAAGGGGCCATCACCGATGAGGATGGTTTTTTTATTATCAAAAATATCCCTGCGGGCAATTACACACTCGTATTTTCTGGCATTGGTTATAAAATTTCCAAACAAAATATCATTGTAAAAGGCGGTGAAAAAAACCATATCGATTTTCAGTTGAACGAAACAACAAAAGAACTTGAACCGGTTACGGTCAAAGCCAATGCTACAAAAAAATACATCCGCAATTCGTCTACGTCTGGCACCCGAATGCCGTTGAACTTGGTGGAGACGCCACAAACGATCCAGGTTATTACCAACGGAATAATCAAGGACCAACAGGCGCAGAACCTCAATGATGTCGCTAAAAACATGACCGGCGTTATCGTCAACAATATGTACACATCCTATACCATGCGTGGGTTCCTGAACAGTTACTACAACCAGTTTATCACTTTTGACGGGTATATCGGCAACCCCTATTTCTGGAACCAAATGGTACAGTTGTACAATATTGACCATGTGGAAGAAATTGCCGGGCCTGCCTCTGCCTTGTTCAGTACCGGAAGCCCCGGTGGGGTGATCAATATGGTGACCAAAAAGCCTTTGGAAAATGAGGCCTATTCCTTCCATCTTTCAACAGGATCTTGGGGCTTGGTGGACGCATCCGTAGACATGGGCGGCCCCTTATCAAAAAATAAAAAACAGCTCTATCGATTGAACATGGGTTACAATAACCAAAACAGTTTTCGCGACCGGATATTCAATACCAATTATATGGTTGCCCCCTCCCTGCTCTATAGATTCTCAGACAGGACCAGCATCGCCGTGGATTTTGTATCTACGTATAACCAGCAAAGAGATGGTGAAGACCATGGTGGGTATGTGCTGATGAAACCCGATAGCAGCTACGACTGGAAAAACATCAACATTAAATTCAATTTTGGAAGCCCGGCCGATTATAGCAGGATCTATAACAATGCGATCACCTTAAAATTTAACCAACAGTTTTCTGACCATGTACAGCTAACGTTCATGTCAAGATACCTGCACCAATCTTTGAACTCTGGTGAAATTTATGGGTATTATTGGGGCGATAATTACTTGACCGCACTCCCCGATTCCATGACCAGGGGATATAATACCTGGAGCTATAAAAATTTTAATTTCCAGAACAGTATTTTTTCAACCATCAAATTGGGCGGGGAGCATATTAAGCAAACACTTATTGTTGGCGCAGATTATCAGCGACTCGGGGATATCCATAACCGTTATATCAGTGGTGCCGCCCCTTCCATTTCTTTTTCAAACCCGGATTATAGTAATGACCGTTTCGATTTTGCCATCAATGCAAATACCAATGTGTATGATTCCAAATCTTCCACCAACCAGTTGGGCGTCTATGTTCAGGATCTGATCAACGTAAAGGATCATCTGAAAATATTGCTGGCCGGGCGGTATGAGCATTATGATTATACCATCCGCCCCCATTCTTCCGATGCCTCCTCCTATCTTGTCAATGACACATCCATTGCAGCTGTTTTTTTACCCAGGGTAGGGCTTGTATATAGCTTCAACAAAAACCAGTCTGTATATGGAAGTTATTGCCAGTCGTTCCAGCCGCAATACAGTAACCTGAAACCTGCTGGTGGCCCCTTCCCGCCGCAAAAAGGGAAGCAATATGAACTGGGTTATAAAGGATTGTTTTTCGATGGAAAATTACTTTCATCATTAGCCTTGTATTCCATCCGTTTTGTGAACATACTACAGACAGACCCGACTGACCCCTCCGGTGTAAGGCAGATTGCCATACCCGGGTTGACCAGCCAAGGAGCAGAAATAACCTTTCAGGGAAATATCAATAAACAATGGAGCATGGTTGCGGGATATGCCTACAACCATGTGGTATTTGCTGATAACAGTCCCTTGGGTGCCAAGGGCAGTCGCTATGACAATGCGCCGCAGCATGTGGCCAATTTTTGGATAAAATATGCGCTGCCCGAAAAGACTGTGTTCAAAGGGCTTGCTGTTTCTGCAGGTGGCAAATATGTGGGCAACCGGGTGGGCAGCTCCTACAACCAGCATTTTTTGATGCCTGCCTATTTTATCCCCGATGCCGCTCTGAACTATACCATCCATCGATTAAACATCGGTTTCAATGCCTATAATCTGTTCAATAAGCATTATGCCGTGGGTTATTATTCCTCAGACCTGATGGTACAGGTAGGCGCCCCGTTCAATTGGAAATTGGGCATACAATACAGCATTCAATAAACAAGATGCAGGGAGCCGTGAAATGGCTTCCTGCATTTAAAATTTTTGTATGAGCACCATCAATCAAAAAATATTCAAGGTACATAGCTGGCTGGGCCTGTTCAATGGAATTTGGCTATTGCTTCTCGGCATCACGGGTTCCCTATTGGTATTTACCCCTTCGCTTGACAAGTGGATCAACAAGGATATACTATCTGTGCAGGCGCAGGAAAAAAGACTGCCGATAGACAGCTTATATAAAATCGTGCGGGCAAAATATCCCCTGGCAATGGGAACCACGATCACCGATTTCCCCAAGGAAAAAACGGACTGTATCAGTTTCCGGATCTATGTGGAGGACAGCACCCGGGCTTGGGGCCATTGGGATGGGATGTATTATATGGACCTCAACCCCTATAATGGAAAAATACTGCGAGAAGGGGATTACCGGAATATGCGGCCCTCTTTGCTTCAATGGTCGGCTGTGTTCCATTGGAACTTGCAGATGGGCAATATCGGGGTTTTGATCGTGACCATTGCCGGCATCCTCCTCTTCATCAACCTGATCACGGGCATTATCGTTTACCGGAAATATTTTTTCAGGGCGCTTATGTTCCGTGCTCCGGTAAAATGGAAAAACTGGCGCACGGGCACTTCGGGCCTCCACCGTTATATCGGGGTATGGTCACTGCTGTTCAACCTGTTGATTTTTTATAGTGGGCTGCAAATGACCTGGCTCTCTTTATCGAAGGACTATTATAAAAAGCCGGCGCCGCTGCAATACAATAATGCGCCCTATGCCAGTATCGACCAGATGATGGATAGCGTACAGAAAATATACCCCGGCTTTCAGCCAAAATATTTTTATATCCCCTTCAGCAAATTGCTGGTGGATGGCGTGAACCTGGGCACGGCCAGTGAAATGGGCTGGATACCGGGCACCCCCTCGATTGTGCCACTCAGCAATAGCCATGTTGATTTTGATGTGAACACGGGTAAAGTAATGGCCAGCATCAATGCAAACGATGAATTGAAAAGTAAAAATCTATGGGCTAAGTTCAATTATATCGCCTACAGTTTTCATGCAGGCACTTTCGCCGGAACTTTCTCGAGAGTGTTGTATGTGATCGTTGGGTTGGCCCCTGCTTTTCTTTCCATCAGTGGCTTTATGCTCTGGTGGAGGAGGAGTAAAAAAAAACAAAGGATCAGTAAGAAACAAAACACATAAACCAATATTGATTTTATGATCAAATCTATTTTAGTGCTCGGTCTGGCAGCGGCATCCCTCTTGTCCTGCCATCAGGGCAACCCAAATCAGCCCAAGGCGGCCGCATCGCAGGCCATGGTGAAACCAAAAGCAAAAAACAATTTCAAGCATTTGTCCTACGCATCAAAGACTGACCCGGTCTGCGGCATGCCCGTTACGGCCGGTATCGAGGATACCCTGACATATAAAGGGAAGCTCTATGGTTTTTGTTCAACAGGATGCAAGGAAGAATTTGTGAAGAACCCCAAAGCGTATTTGCACTAGGATGTTGAGATTTGGGGATATTGGGATTGGGATTTCTAGAAGGATGCTTCGATCTGTTTTTCGAGGTTGGATCTGATATTGCACAGGAAGGGGGCGTAGCTTTTTTTCCTCATCTTGATCTCGAGGTACACATGGTAGATATCGGAGAGGTTGATATTGAAGGAGCGCTCAAAGACCTGTGCGATCTCCTTGATGGAAGCCTGTCCATTGTTGAGGGCACCAGAGCAATGCAGGGCATAGATCAGTTCCACCATCGATGTTTTGGAGGCAGACCATGTGAGGTTCTGTAAAGAAGGCGCTGGGCTGCTGCTTTTGGCCATGGGTATTTCGACCTGCTCCAACCTTTTGCTGAGATAGGCATGCAACCGTTCATTGGCCATGATCATGGCAAACTTGCTGTCGAAGCCGGTGCTGAAATCCTCATCCAGTTCTGTGGCAGAAAGACCCAAGGACAATTTGGTGACGAGGTCGGCCCTGCGGAAATAAATATCGTCCATGCTGTTCGCCGCATTACGTCGATAAATATAGAGGTCGCGGTGCTGTTGGAAAAAAACATGGATCCGCGCCAGCTCGTTCTCGAGATATTGCATCACAATATCCCGGGTGCCTATGGGCCATTTGGAAAGGATGTCATGTACATGGGAATAATAGAAGAGATGGGAGAGGAACCATGGCTTGAGCTCCTTGAAAAAAACCACTTCTTCTTCCCTATTGGCAAAGGGCTGTGCTTGGGCCAGTGATCTTGAGCCCAACTGCGATTTGATGATCTTGATATAATGATGGGCGATCTGTATGGCCTTTGCGGCAGCTGCCAGATCGATCTCCATTTCTGGGCCCGACCATGACGACCTCAATGCAGCACACATCTCCTCCTTCATTTTCTGTGAAAAAGAAATCATGAGATTTGGTTTAGGTGATGGGGATAGAAACCGCTTGCCATGCGGCCGCCTGCCCCAATGGGTTAAGCGATATCTGAGCAATCAGGGGACGGTGGCGGTTTCCAGATGCCATGGGGAAAACCAAGACCAAAAATGGTTTCCATGTTTGGTCTTGGTTGGGTTATCCATATTGGGAATGCCCGCTCCTGTTTATAAGAGGTAAGCAGCAGGCCGAAATGCAAAAAGTCTTGGGGCAGTTGTTGTTCATCCCCTTTTGGCTGTGGGTCTATGTCAGTGCAATTCCATTCAAGACCGATGGGTTCGCTATCGGGTTTGGAACAAAATGCTTCCTGCCCTGCGCCCACAGAGGCGAGCTGGATATATATAGAAATAATATATCTGCTATAGGAAGCCATGGACATTAAATTAGGAAACTAAAAAAATAAAAACAATCGTAAGAACCCACGCAATTTTACGAGCATGATTATTTATGTTGGGGATGTGACTAAGAGTTTGTATTAGGAAGGCCCTATCAGTTTTAATTGCTTTGCTTCCTTCGGTATGCCCGAATATTCTTTGTTCTTTTTTGCTTGCCCAAAAAAGAACCAAAAAAGGGCATCCGAAAACGAAGTACGGCCCGTTTTCGGAACGGAGCAACGATTTAGCATTTGTACTACTGTTGTTAATAACAGCGGTTCCTTGATCTGTTCACGAATAGCAGTTTCCTCGCCGCCGCTGTTGGTGTTGCGGGAAGCCCGTGCGATAGCCCCACCAACAGCCGATTCCCAAGCCATTGTATTCTCGAAGCGATGCAGACCTTGTTGTTGCTGTCCCAGCCCGCTTTGCCAATGCGCAACAGCAACAATGGCATAGTGAATGGTATAAGATTTATCTATCATTTATAAAAATAGGATCTTGTTATCACCACCTACCTATAAGTGGTATTGCCGCTATTTGAAAAAAAGGGAATTTTGTAGTGCATCTTTTCCTAAACCCAACCATAAGGAAACATGCTACCCAAGCTGCCCATCTCTGGACTACCTGCTTTTCAATTAGTGGAAACCCTTCCAATGGATTATCATGGCTATGTGGTTCGGGGTGCAAAGCGCCATGTTGCGATGGGGGATGATGGCAGGATCATCATACAGGAGTTCCAACACGATGCATTTTTCATCCGCTTTGTGGTGGCGCATTTCACCAAACCCATGCAGATTGCCGTGGAAATGGGGAATGCCCTCTTCGCTTCCTTGCTCGCACTGAAGAACGATTGCCGGTTTACCATCTCAAGAAAAAAATGGTCATTGGTAAGGCAGGGGCAGTTTGCCCTTTTTAGCCCAGCCAAGGATGATATCATGGCACATTATGAGCATGGAAAGGAATACCAGACCCTTGAGATCGGGTGGGGCGATAGCATGCTGGAGGAAGCGGTCCCCTATTTTGACAATTTGAAAAAACATATTGCACATGAATATAGAAGAACCCACTTCATGGAAAGGGCAAAACCTGTGGGGCATGGGGTTTTGGACAGTGCGCTGGGGATATTAAGGGTTGGTTTCGATGAACGTTATTGCCCATTGTATTATGAGCATAAGGTGATGGAATACCTCCTGCTACTATTGATAGAGGCCAACAAGGATAAACGGGCCATGCCCATACTTAGCATGGAGCAAGAAACCATACTGACCGAGATTGAAGAAATGCTAAGAACTTTCCCCAACAAAAAATACCTTATCGCCGAGCTCTCCAATAGAATGCAGATGAACAAACTGAAACTAAAATCCGTATTTAGGGAAAGATATGGGAAGGGGATTATTGAATACCAACTAGCAGCCCGGATGGATCAAGCCAAAAGATTGTTACAGGAAACGGATCTGAGCACCAAGGAAGTTGCTTCTATTGTGGGCTATCGGTTAACCACCAGTTTTATTACCAAGTTCAGGGAATATTTTGGTTACCCACCTTCCAAGATCAGTAAGTTCAAGTAACAAATAGCGAATGCTTTTAATATCAGTTTGCCAACTAAATACTACCGATTGCCAATACAATAAATTTGGAAAGCCCCCTTTCCAAATCGCAATTTTGTGTTACAAACAAACAAGATGAAAAATGAAAAAATCACAATTGGTATTATTGCTTTGTTGATCGTTCTTTTTTCATACACAAGCGTAAGCAAGGTACTGGAATATGAAAAATTTGTGTTCCAATTAAGGCTTTCACCTTGGGGCATACTCAAACAAATGGCTGCATGGATCGGTGTGGCACTTCCCTTATTAGAAGCGGGTATTGTCATAGCACTTCTTTACAGTAAAACCATCAGGCTTGGGCTTTGGGCTTCTTTGGGTCTGTTGGCAAGTTTTGAAATTTATATTATTGTCATGCTGCTATCGGGGCTTAACCTGCCCTGTACCTGTGGGGGCTTTATCTCGCACATGACCTGGACACAGCACCTTTGGTTCAATGGACTGTTTATAGTGCTAACGGGGTTGGCTATACTGCAAACAAAAAATGACCGGGCAAACAAAAATATTAAAAAAGGTTTTTCACGCGTGTAACCAGTGGCCACTGCTGAACCAGTGGCAGGCATTTTTATTTCTTCACTTCTAATTTTTGAGTTATGAAAAAAATCAAAACAAGCCTATTGGCCATTGCTTTGGCCATCGGCGTAGTTGGTGCGTTTGCTTTTAATGCTCCAAGCAATAACAAGATCGATGATCCAATTTATGACTGGACAGATTCTGAGAACAATCAGTTTCAAGGAACGGTTTCAGAAGCATCAAGTTATTTTGATTGCTCCGATGGTATGAATATTTGTGCACAAGGCACACTAGTGCCAGGAGAAACAGGTCCTCAAAATGGGGTATTAGTTAAGCCATGATTAATTAACAATCAGTATTGACAAAAACTGTCAATACTGATTGTATAAAGAAGTTAGGAGCCATAATCTGTCAATACCAAAATGGGGTGTAATTGCATTCGGGTTTCACATTTTAGCCCATATTTTTTAAACCCTTCCAAAATATCAGCAAGTTTATCAGACGAATCCTTGGATATGTCAATTTCCATATCAATCAAATAATCTATGCCCGTGGCATTTACAAATGGATCGGTTTCAAACTCGAAGGACAATTTTGCAAAAACATAATCCAGGGATAAACGATGAATGATCAGTTTATTGTCATTTAGCTTAAAAACTGCCTTACCCTGTGTTGAGGGTTTTAGCAACATCTCCTTACCAGGTTTATATTTTGAAACCACATTGCATCTTACCTTTTTAAATTTTCTATCTGCATGAATTTGGAACGTCCGCTCCAGATCATTAAACATATACTCACAAAATACTCGGTTGGGAACTTTTTTAGGGATTATTAGATCATAACAAAACAGGTTATCCCATTTCCATTTTTTCAATTCATTTTCAAAAGCAGCCCCTGTATGATATTTTGACCTGTTGAAAATCTCTCTATGCGCAGTAGGGTAAAAAAATTTTGCCGAGTCTTTTGTATTCAATTCAATCAAATCCCAATTAATTTTTTCATATTTCATATAAGTAAAGGCCAACCAGTAAAACCGGATAATGGGCTGATTCCATCCAAAAAATCGACGACTTTCGTTATTGTCAAATATGGAGCCACCGCCAATTGAATCAGCAAAAGGGGTGATTATTGATCTGTACAAAAAGGAAGAGTCGCCCGCATGCAAGGGCTTTAAGAAATTGAAAGTCATATCATCGTGCTTTCTTGTGATATCGGACGCCCTGTTTTGCAATATGGCAGAAACATTTTCCTCAATCAATTCGGAAGAAGCAGTTTCTGTTATAACAATCCCTTTATTGTTTATCCATATATTATGCGGTAAGTAACGAAACCTAAAATAATTTCGGAAGAGACTATCATCTGTTACCATTAATACATCGGGGATTTTTATTTCTGGATGCTTGCTAAAAAAATCAGCAACCTTTGCACTGTCCTGATAAGTAACAGAAAGCACTTTGACTTTTTTTGGGAATTTTTTCCTGATGGTATCAAGCATCGGGAATTCATTGATGCATCCGGAACACCAAGTTGCCCAATAATTGATGATCAAAAGCCCATCTTGATACAAATCACTTAATCGAATGTTTTTTTCTTGGCTATTGAATATCCTATCAAGAACCATATTTGGAACTGTATCCCCGATTTGTATGGGTCTGATATCTGGCGAGTTTTGCTGCCCCCATATTGCAGAGGATGAAAATACCAGTACGAATAGTAGGTTTAATTTTCTGGTCATAGTCAAAATAATATTTAAATGGAATTAAGGTGTTGTGCTATTAGTTTATCAAAAAAATAAGCACGATTAAAGCGTTTATTCAAAATATTCTTTGTTCTTTTCCTGCTTAGGCGGGACAAGTAGCCCAAAAATGCAAACCGCCCTCTCCCCAACCCCTCCCCACTCCGTGGGGAGGGGGGCTACCATAGTATTTGAGAAGGATCGATTGGGCTTTTGTACTACTCCTATGAACAACAGCTATTCCTTGATGGGTTCAACATCGGCTAAAGCATTTTTTAATAACACGTCATGTTGGATTTAGTAGCCAGAGTTCTGTGTAAGGTTTGGGTTTTTATCGATTTCCAAACTAGGAATTGGAAATAGTGCAGATTTGGGCAACCAAGATGGTTTGGTTGCTCGCATTGTTTCGGCAAGCTTGCCCAATCTCTTGAGATCAAAAAAGCGGTGGCCCCATTCCACAAAAAGTTCTACCCTTCGTTCTTGTAAAATAGCATCCATGATTTCCGAGTGTGTATTGGCTTCTGTATTTTCTAGACCGGCCCTGTTGCGGACCATATTCAAATCTTCGGAGGCACCGATCAAATTGTTTTGTGCCAATCTCGCTTCAGACCTGATCAAGTATTGTTCCGCTATTCTAAGACATATCAGGAACTCGGGACTGCTGGTATTGTTGGTCCTGTTATGGTATTTGAATGCATAGTAAAAGGTATTGGCACCAACCTTTGAAATGCCCAACCAAGTGGATAGCCTTTGATCACCCTTCTCAAAACCTTTATATAATGAATCTATAATAAAATAAGTGGGAGTGCCTGATTTAGGAATTAAAAGTGGTGCAGATGCCGCATACCCATATTGTGTCCAAAACTGAAGGATGGATCTATTTCCACTAGCAAGAAAACAATTTGACAGACTGGGCAATGCTGTATACTGTACATCCCCAATCAATTCACTTGCTTTTGATTCTGCCTCCGCCCATCGACGTTGGTACAAATGCACTCGGGCCAACATGGCTGTGGCCGCCATACTATTTGCCCTTACCCTACCCCTGCCCCTATAGTTTGTTGGCAATAGCCTTTCAGCTTCTTGAAGGTCTTTTTCAATCTGTACATATACCGCTGCTGTGTCAGCTCGATGGAGCAGTGCATTGGCCTTTACATCGGTGGTCAATAAAAGGGGCACAGGCCCAAAAAGGTTTACCAAATAGAAATAGGAGTATGCCCTAAGAAACTTGGCCTCGCCCATATATGCCGATACCGTTTGCTCTGAGATGCCCTCAGTTGGCTTTATTTGGTTTATCAGATCGTTGCATTGATAGATTGCGGAAAATAGACGTTGCCAAATATTATAGACTCGGCTGTTGGTAGCGGAAAGGTTGGCATTCAGGAACTCAAGGGTGCCCAAATCACCAGAAGCATAACCGAGTTCATCGGTATAAAGACCCAGGAAGGGTGTAATGCTTGGCTCAATTTCTTTATCGAATTTTGAATAAATATTGAGCAGGGAGGCCAATACTAAATTGCTATCAGTAAAAACATTGTTAGCGGTTATTTCATTTGATGGCGGGGCAACAATGATCCATTTTTTACATGCAGACAGACCTATTATCACTAAGACGCAAAACCAGCTTATATTTTTTTTCATTGTTCCATTTTTAAAGTGTCAATTGAAAACCCAACACAAAAGATTTCATAGAGGGGATATTATTTGATGCCCCCGTTTCAGGATCATAAATCGGAATGCTTTTGTCCCAAATAGTAAACAAGTTCTGGGCCCGTATATAACAGATAAACTTGTCCCATTTAAACTTTCCCATTTTTGAGGATGGAATATGATAAGAAAGAGAGATATTCTTGAACCTCCAATAGGATGAGCCAAACCAATTGGCAGATGAATATTGGTATAGGGTATTTGAATAGGTTGAAGGCGCTGGTATAACCGTATTATCAGCCGGGTTTTGCCAGCGGTGCATCATCAGGCTAAAATTGTTTGAAACCAAGCCTGGTGTTTTTTTAAGCCCACCTTGAAGGATCTGGCTCGAGAACTGGCAAAAAATATCCAGTGCCCATCTTTTATAAGAAAAAGAATTGCCCAGCCCACCAAAATAATTAGGGGTTCGTTTACCTATAGTGAAATAATAATAGGGCTGTGACGGGTTTACACTCGGGTCGGTAGCAAAAATGGGTTTGCCCAAAGTATCCAGCCCTTGTAACCTATAACCATAAACCCTTGTGATATCTTCACCAACCTTCAACGTATTTGCATACGATGAGTTTTCGATTCCAGGAAAACGCTTGAGCCAGTTTTTGGGAAGGGTTATATTAAAATTGGTTGACCAGGAAAAATTCTTGCCAGTGATATTCTTCGTAACCAGTTCGAACTCCCAACCAGTGTTGATCACAATTGCCGGCAGGTTGGCCTGATAACTGGTAAACCCGGTATAAGCGGGTAGGGCGTATGCAACGAGTTGGTCACTACTGCTGTTTTTATAATAATCCACCGAAATCAGGAAACGGTCTTTCTTAAAACTCAGGTCAATCCCCCACTCCAATTTTTTTGTTGTTTCCCAATGAAAATCAGGGTTGGCAGCCCGGGTGGGTTTTAGGCCCATGGTATCCTGATACAAAAAGGAAGTTGTGTAAGTTGAAAGAAACTGATAGTCCGGTATCTGGTCATTACCGGTAAGCCCATAACTGGCATGTAGTTTACCGTAACTCAGGATAGGGATATTTTTCGAAAACCATTTTTCAGAACCGAACAACCATGCCGCCGCAATAGATCCAAAATTCCCAAAGGGTTTTTTATCACCGAATTTTGATGAGCCATCACGGCGTACTGTGGCATTGAGTATATATTTTTTGGAATAGGTATAGGTAGCCCTTCCAAAAAAGGACAAGTATTTATAAGCATTGAATGCGTTTGACAAATAATAGGATTGGGCCGAACCCAAACTTTCTATTAAGCTTTCATTGAGAAAGTTTTTTGCACTTATATATTGAAGTTTTTGCGTCTGGCTTTGATAAGTGCCACCCAACAACAACAATAGCTCTGATTTTGCCCCACTTAAATGATAATCAAACTGTGGCTCAACTATAAATGTTTCATTGGATTTATTAGCAGATAGAGCATTGTTTGGCGTACCTGGATATAAGGAGGCTGTTGGGTTTTTAATAAGCTGTGTGAATGAAAGTTGGCTGTACCCAATGCTGGTTGAAAAGTTTAATGATCTGACCAATTTATATTTGATAACCGAATTAAAAATCAAGTTATCCATCTTGGTTTTTGTAGTTGCTTTCAGATTGCCAATCGGATTGATACCCGCGTAATAGTTCAGGTCGCCATTGGTGTTGTACAAAGGATAGTTGGGGGGCAAAAGTATATCCGAGGAAAAATCATAGGAAGGGTTGGCCAATTTATTATTGTCCTTATTATAGGTAGTTGAAACAAAGACCGAGAATTTTTTGTCCACTGGAGCATGTTGCAAATTAAAATGAACACCTATCCTTTCATACATGTTGTCGCCAGGTAATACGGTGGATTGAGTTCTGTAATTTGTTGCCAAAAGGAAATTGGTGCTTCGATCGCCGCCGGATAAGGATGATTGTACATCCAGCACACGCCCAACTCCCCCCATCATATATTTTGCCCAATCAGTGGATTTGGTGGTGTCCCATTCCATGAGGTCGGGTGCATAGGTTTTTCTATTGCTTGGGTCTGCGCTAGGGATCAAGCCATCATTTTTAAACGCCTCTCTTCTTAACTGCAGGTATTCGCCCAAACCCATCAGCTTGGGCATATTGGCCACTTTGTCGATACCGGTATAAAAATTCGTTGTAAGTTTTGTTTTGCCGGTCTTGCCCTTTTTGGTGGTTATCAGCACAACCCCATTTGCCCCCCGTGAACCATAGATAGCCGTGGCATCGGCATCTTTTAAAATGCTGATGCTTTCAATATCATCGGGGTTGAGGCTATTGAAAGGGCTGGTTGCACCATTAATTGAACCAACAACCATAAAATTATTGGGCTCCATCAATGAGGATACAAATGGCACGCCATCCACTACATAGAGCGGGGCGGTGCCCGCAGCGATTGAACCCCGGCCACGGATCTGTATATCCACCCCACCCCCTGGCAGGCCATTCGTTGTTTGAACAAAGACACCCGCGGACCGGCCTGACAAGGCCGACAGCAGATTCGTTACGGGCTGTGCTTCTATTTCGCTGGCGCCCACTTTGGATATTGAACCCGTTGCATAGCGCTGCGTGGTGGTGCCATAGCCGATTATCTCCACCGCATCCAAACCGTTTTCGGCAAGACTGAGGGTTATTTGCAAAACAGTGCCCGGACTTGCCCACAGTTCCCTTGTGGTATAGCCCACAAAGCTAACCTGCAACAATACTTTTTCGTTTGCCCCAATATCCAATCGAAAGCCACCTTGTGCATTGCTGGTGGTGGCTTTTGAAGATCCCTTGATCATAATGCTGGCCCCTTCAATGGGCGACCCCTTATGATCGAACACCTGTCCGCTAACAAAGTCCGAAACCGATTGCTTTACTGGCTGAGCCTCTTTGTTCTGTAGGATCACCAGGTTATCTTCCAACCTATAGGCGAGGGGCTGGTCTTTAAATAAAATGCGCAAGAGCTTTTCGATGGTTTCGTTTTTAACGTTGACGCTTATACGCAATGTGCCCCTCAACTGCTCGGTGGTGTACACGAAGCGGTAGGGGCTTTGTGCTTCCACCAAGTGGATGGCACTATCCAGCCCCACGTTCACCAGCCCCAGGCTGATACGCTGTGCCATGCCCCTACTCGCCGGCAATAGATAAAGGAATAAACACAGATACAAAACGGTAGTTATTTTTCTCTTTGGCAGGGGCATGTATCGGCAGCCCCGCTTATTGGCAATTTTTTGCAGTTGCATGTTGATGGTCAGTTAGGTTTATCAATTTCGATCGCGGGCAGCCCAAGGACCATTGAGCCAGCCGCTATCGGTCAGTTTCTCATTTTAGTAGCCCGGTTTTAAAAGATGTATGTAACAGAGGTGGGCGAAAAATATGGGTGCCCATTGCACAGCCTGCCCAGGCCCCATAATGACAGGTTATTCAATTACCGTAACCGTTCGCCCTTGGATACGGAAATGTACCCTGCCCGTGCCCTCCAACATTTGGAGCAATTTATCAATGGGCATGGAACGGGGCAGGGTGGCATTGAAATGCTCGGTATTGTTGTGCACATAAACCAGTTTGGCATCGTACCAGCGGGCGGCTTCTTCCATTACCTGCTGTATGGTAGCGTTCTTGAAAACAAATAGCCCCTCTTTCCAGGCCATGATGGTGGGCAGGTCCGCAGCCAACACCTGTATATGGCCCAAGGCATCCACGCTGGCCTGCTGTCCCGGCTTTATGGGGGCTGCACCGTTCAGTTGCACCGAGCCTTCTGCCAATGCCACCGATACCTTGCGGTTCAACGTATAGGCATTTACGTTAAAGCTTGTGCCCAGCACCCGCACGGTGGCATTGCCCGCCCTTACCAAAAATGGCCTCGAACTATCCTTACTAACCTCAAAATAAGCTTCGCCCTGGAGTTCCACTTCGCGGGTTGCCCCTGTAAAAAAAGTGGGGTAGCGCAGTGATGAACTTGCGTTGAGCCAAACCTTGGTGCCATCTGCCAGTGCCACCTGGTATTGCCCACCCGCTGGTGTTGTGAGGCTGTGCATCTCGGCCGTTTTAACGCTTGTGTTTTTTGCGTATTCAATTTCACCATCAGCGGTCTTGCTCCATAAAGTTTCGGCGCCTTCCCTGATATTTCCTTTTTTTGCCTGGGCCAGGTCGATGGTTTTCCCGTCGGCCAAGGTAAGCGTGGCACGGTTACCACCGGGCTGCAGCACTTGGTTCACCAAATTGGCTTCGTCCATCCCCGGTGTTTTTGTTTGACCCTGCTTCCCCTGCACCCAGAACAAAACAACAACCAATACTACTACCGAAGCAGCGGCCAGCCATAGCTGTGGCCTTTTGTTTTTTTGTGGCCGCCTTGCAAAAGCCCCTTGCTGTTTGAGTGCGCTATATGTTTTTTCCGTTTGCAGGCTGGCCATCCATTCCATGCCCTGTTGTAGGTTGGCCTCATCCGTAAGTTCTTCAAACAACCGCTGGTTGGCCATGCTGGCCGATACCCAATCATCCAGTTCCTGATGTTCGCTTTTTGTGAGTGTGCCCTTTATATACCCAGCCATGAGGTAGGCGATCCGGAATGCCTGCTCATCATCAGCGCCATGGTGTATGGGGCCACTTTGGTTCATTGTGGTAAGTTAACCAAATTATTTTTTTTGTGTACACTGTTCAAAACAAAACACGCCACAACCATATAAAACGTAGAAATATTAAGAAAAGAAATATTGGAGCGAGAAGATGCAGATTTTTGCCAGGCCCATTTTTTTGCGCAACAGGGCCAGCCCCCTTGCTTTTTGGGTGCGCACCGTGCCGCTGGATAGGCCTAGCTTGGCTGCTACTTTTTCCATGGTCATGCCACCGACATATACCATATCGATCACTTTGCGGCACTGTACTGGTAAGCTGTCTAGTGCGGTATGTAGGTGCCTAAATATCTCGGCCTGGACCAATGCTTCATCTACCGGCCTACTTGTTGCTTCAGTAACCAAAACCAATGTTGCCTCCTGCCTTTCCCTGCGCCCCTGTTGGCGAAGATGGTCCACCGCGGCATTACGTACCGCCCTGAACATATAGGCCCTAAAGCCCTGTAGGCTTTCGAAGCTGCCCGGTCTTTGCCATATTTTTATAAAGGCAGTGGAGGCAATGGCCTCGGCGGTTGCATGATCTCCCAATATGCGATAAGCGTACAAACAGAGCGGGGGGTACAATGAACGGAACAAAGCAGCGAGGCTCCTCTCTTCCCTATGATTAAAGCCTTGTATCAAGAAGGCATCATCAAGCAGGTTATTATTTTGCATGGCAAAGGGTTTTAAATAGCTACCACATTAAACAAGACTGGTAATATTGATTTGGTTCAGCTAAGGAAATTACTTGTGATTTTCATATTTCGAATTTTCACAATTTCAAAAAGCTAGTTCAAAATTAAATAAATAAATGACATACAGGTGTGTCATAATGCTTTTTTATAAAAGTTTACTTGCGGTCTTGGATGCAGGATCAAGACAACATAACACCCATCGATCAACATGTAATTGATTTTATATTAGCGTATAGAAAAGATCCACGCCATCCTCTCTCGCAAGCACAATTGGCTAACTTACTAGGTGTAAAAAGAAGTTTTATTGGCAATATAGAAAACCCTAACATAAGAGCTAAATACAACGTTAAGCACATAAATATTCTAGCCTATTATTTTGACTTGTCACCAAGAGACTTTCTTCCTGAAAAGCCATTTCCTTTCGATACTTCATACCAAGAGAAAGCAAAACATTCCCCTGCTTTTAAAAAGAAAAAAACAATAGCAAAAAAAACAGCCCCAAAAAAGGAGTTACCAAAAAGATCGAATAAGCGTTTGCCCAAAAAATAGCAGTGTGTTAGTAAGAATTCCTAACTCTGCTTGAAATATTCCCACCCAAGCGCAAAAATTCTGCAATGGAAATAGGCGGTGGCGTATCTGTGAATGCTACTATACCTTCATCTTTACGGCCAGGGCACACAGACCCCTCCGCACAAAAGCATGGCTGCCTATCCGGACCGAGAGGAGGGCTTGCTTAATTCTCTGCAAAGAAGTCTGCCATCAGCTCTGCTTGCTTTAATACAGTCTCAATGGCTTTTGCTTGCTTATCTGGCGGATAGCCCCATTTCGTAAGTGTCCGCTTTACAATTACCATCAATCTGGCCCTTGCACTTTCCCTAATGGTCCAGTCAATAGTTGCGTTGGCTCTTACTTTGTCTGCAATCTCTCTTGCAATTTCTTTGAGCTGTTCGTCGCCTAAAACCTGTACGGCGCTATCATTTACTTCTAATGCATTGTAAAAAGCAACTTCATCTTTTGTCAACCCGAGGCGTTGACCTTCATTGTCAGATTCTTTTATGTCTTTGGCAATGTTGATTAATTCCTGAATAATTTCTGCTGTAGTCAACAAATTATTTTGATAGCGTTTGATAGCACCTTCCAACATCTCCAAAAGTTTTTTACTTTTTACCAAATTTGTTTTAGAACGTGTCTTGATTTCATCATTCAACAATTTCTTCAAAAGTTCTAAAGCCAAGTTTTGATGCTTCATGCCTTTTACTTCCATCATAAATTCGTCTGAAAGCACTTCTAAACCGGAGATTTCCGGTTTGTCAATTCCCGCTGCTTCAAAAATATCTATTACTTTATCTGAACTCAATGCTTCATCCACAATTTGTTTGATGGCGGTTTCAATTTCAATATCTGATTTGCCAGTGCCTGTCCCTTCAAATTTTACCAGTCTGGCTTTTACCGCCTGAAAGAAAGCAATATCTTCTTTGATTTCCATTGCCCTTTCATTTGGAATAGATAGGGCAAATGCCTGACTCAACAAAGTTACCTCTCTGGTAAAACGGGCTTTTCCATCAGGCAGACCTAATATATGTTCTTCTGCTTGTAGTATAATGGATAATTTTTCTTTTGCATCTACTTCGAAAAAACGTTTGTAATTGAATGCAAAACTGTTTGCATAATAGGCTTCGGGTTCTTCGGCTATAATGTCATTTTGGGTTTTTGCTTCTTCGCTAAAAAACTGTTGAACCACTTCAAATTTTTCGTTCATCAATTCAATGGCTTTCTCCAAACCCTGAGTTGGTTCGCCTTTGCCGCCCGAATCAGAATAGAATGACAATGCCTTCTTAAGGTCGCTGGCTATTCCCAAATAGTCAACAACCAAACCACCCGGCTTATCCTTAAAAACCCGGTTTACCCTGGCAATCGCCTGCATGAGGCTATGCCCTTTCATGGGTTTGTCAATATATAAAGTATGCAAACAAGGTGCATCAAAACCCGTGAGCCACATATCGCAAACAATTACCAGCTTTAATGTGTCTTTTTCATCTTTCATTCTGTCGGAAAGTATTTTCCTTTCTGATTTGGTAGTCCGCATATTCTTTGGGATAACCAAGGCCGTTGGGTCTTCGGGATCAAACGCTATTTTATCAGTGGATGAAGAAGTCATTACCACTTTTAAAACCCCTTTATTAAAATCGTCATCGTGCCATTCGGGTCTTAAGGCAATTATTTGTTTGTATAAATCTGCTGCAATCCTCCTGCTCATGGCCACGATCATTGCTTTCCCTTCAAATATTTTTTGCCGTTCTTCAAAGTGGTTTACAATATCCTTTGCCAGGTTTTGTATTCTGTGGGCGTTGCCAACAATCGATTCCAGTGTTGTCCATTTGGCTTTTGCCTTTTGTTGTTCAGATACATCTTTGTCCTCTTCTAAACTTTCCTCAAATTCCTTTATCAATCGTTTGCCTTCTTCATTCAAATTTACTTTTGCTAACCTGCTTTCGTAATAAATACGAACAGTAGCCCCATCCGCCACTGCTTGTGAAATATCATACACATCTATATACTGACCGAAAACCTGTGGCGTATTGATATCTGTACCTTCAATGGGTGTGCCTGTGAAACCAATATAAGTTGCGTTTGGCAATGCATCCCGCATGTATTTGGCAAAACCATAAGCTATGCGTTGCCCAATTTTTTCTTTGGTTTCTTTGTCCTTTATTTCTTTGATGGATGCTTCAAAACCATATTGTGTCCGGTGTGCTTCGTCTGCTATCACTACAATGTTCCTTCGTTCTGATAATTGGTCGTAAACCGATTTATGGTCTTCGGGTAAAAATTTTTGGATGGTGGTAAATACAATGCCCCCACTGGAAACCTTCAACAGTTCCTTTAAATGTGCCCTGTCTTTTGCCTGTACCGGCTCTTGCCTTAGTAATTGTTTGGAGTTGGCAAAAGTGTCAAAGAGTTGGTCGTCCAAATCATTTCGGTCGGTGATGACCAAGATGGTTGGATTTTGCATTTCAGGTGCGGTAATCAGCTTGCCCGAATAAAAAACCATGCTGAGGCTTTTGCCCGAACCCTGTGTATGCCAAACCACACCTCCTCTTTTATCGCCCATTGCACTGGATGCGATGATGGAAGATTGCACCGCTTTGTTCACAGCATAATATTGATGATAGGCTGCCAACTTCTTCACAGTCTCTATTTGTGTGATGCCTGTTTTGGTATCTTCTTTTTTGTTTTTTTCAAAAACAATAAAATTTCGGGTTAGGTCTAAAAGCGTGTCAGGGTTCAACATACCCCTTAGCAAAATCTCCAATTGAGGTTTGAACCGGGATGCCTCTTTTTTACCGTCTGCTGTTTTCCAGGTCATAAAACGGCTAAAGCCAGCCGATACACTTCCTGCTTTACATTCCATGCCATCCGATATTACACAAATGGCATTATAGGTAAACAAACTGGGTATGGTTGATTTATAGGTTTGCAATTGGTCAAATGCTTTTCGTATTGTGGCATTTTCGTCTGCGGCGTTTTTTAGTTCCATCACAACCAAGGGAATGCCATTTACAAATAGTAGTACATCCGGTCTTTTGTTTTGATTTTTTTCAGTAATGGTATATTGGTTGACACATAAAAATTCATTGTTCAAGGTATTTTCAAAATCAATGAGCGATACTTCATAACTGCGCTCAAAGCCATCTTGTTGATAGGGAATCTTCACCTTTTCCACCAATAGTTGGTGAAAGGTTTCGTTGTTGTGCAGGAGTTCAGGAGAATAAATACGCAATACTTTTTGAATGGCCTGTTCCTGTGCATCCTCTGGGATATTGGGATTTAAAATCCGCACCGCTTTTCGTAAGCGGCCAATTAAAACAATCTGCTCAAAACTTTCCCTTTCTGCTTGCTCTGCCCCAGGTGCAATAGCCAAACCATGTATGTACTCCCAGCCCAAAGATTGAAGCACTTCAATGGCAAATGTTTCGATATCATCTTCTGTGATTGGTTTCATTTGTCTATTTTGTCTTGAACAGGATTCTGATTGATTATAGGATGGACAAGATTTTTATTGTACACTCTTTTGAAATCTAAACTTTTTGAACCAAAATTAATCAGCAAACCATCTGCTATATTATAGGCTTCGCAATAATTGATGGCTTGTGCTTTATGAACATCCAATAACTGTTCTATCGCTTTGATTTCAACCATTACTTTCCCCTCCACAAAAAAATCCACTCTTCTGGTACCAATATTTTCTTCCCGATAAAACAATTCCATTTCCTTTTCTCTTTCAAAAGTCAATCCTTGAAACGAAAATTCAATGGCCAATGCCCTTTGATAGATGACCTCTTGAAAACCATTGCCCAATACCCTATGTACTTGCATGGCACAGCCAATTATCTTGTGCGTAAGTGCATTTATATCCGATTCATTTTTAAAATTACTGTTCATCTCAAATCGTGTTCACTTTAAATAAAATACTTTTTGTATTGCTAACTATCCTGCAATGACCCTGCCCTGAAATCCTGCCATCCTAAATGCCGCCACTCTAAAATCGTTTTCCTTTTAAATAAAATTGCCCTCCGAATTACAACTTTCCAGCATTGCTGCTATCCTGTAATGTTCCTATCCTTAAATCCTGTCCATCCAAAAATCCCTTTAATCCTGTTCAGACATCCTCACCCTCAGCTCCCCGCTCATCAATTTTGGCAACAGGGTGTCTCGGGTTTGGGTTAAGGTGCGGATTTGTTTACTATTTTGTTTTATTTTAAATAGAGTCATTTTACACCATTCTTCAATTTCAATCAATCTTTTTTCTGAGGGAATATTAATTTTCAAATCTGCCAATTGATCAAAGGTAATTTGTGGAAACGTACCTGATCTTGATTCTGCCAAAACTGCAAGCCATTCCACAGTAGTAGGATGTGTTAAGTAAAAATATATAAATGCTTGATTTATTTTTCCTTTAGACCTAAGAACCATAAGTTTAGTAGATACAACATAATCTTCTGCTTCAAAATCAATATACGCCCATCTCCCATTAGCAGGTCTAATTTCGCTAAAAAGTATATCGTCCTTTTGAATTGATTTTTTTGCTTGCCCTGGTAAATCTTTAGCACTTGAATAATTGTCTATCAAGACTTCTCCTAAATAAATATCAGAAGTATTTAGGAAGATAGCTTCCCCACTTTTAAATTTATAAGTAATAGAAACAGATTCAATTAAATCCCCTAATATCATTTTCTTATTAGATTGCTCTTCTGCTTCCTCCACAAACCATTGCCTAAAAATTGTTTCGGCCAATTGCTCCAAGGTTTTGTTTTGTCGTTGCAGGAGGTCTATTTTATCATCGAGGCTGCTAAGGATGGAAGCAATGGCGGTTTGTTCGGGGAGGGGTGGGACAGAAATATCAATCTTTTTAAAATCTTTTAATACAATTCTAGGAACTCCTGAACCTGATACAAAGTTGGTTAGTATTGTATCACTTATTTTTGGGCTCTTTAAAGTGTAAACTAAGAATGTTGGGTCAATTATTTCTTTTTTAGGTTTTACGATTGCTATTGATGAAAGCAAAACGTAGTCAGGTTCATTTACTACTCTAAAAATATGTTTTAAAACAGAACCATCTTTTGCAATTAAAATATCATCGATTTCAGGTTTACATCCTTGCTTTTCTAGTAAATTAAAATCTTCTTGAGATATAGTCTTTGGTTTGGAATAGTCAAATCCGGAATTAATCATATCCTTCACCGAAAACATAATTTTACCATTAATAAATTCTTTTGGGCTTAAATGTGCACCATCAGTTATTTTATTCGAAACTTTACCTAATGTATAATCCTTCCACCTACTATACAATTCAATCCCCACCCTGTCGATATGTTCTTTTAAATCGGGTTCTTTTATGCTATGATAATTTATTAAATCAATTTCGTAAGGCAGTTCCTGTTCATCCAATTTTCGTAATAAGTGTAAAGTATCATCAAAATTTAGGTCTCGGCCTTTTATGGCAATATCTATATCGGAGCCCTCTTTATAATTGCCCTTTGCCCTGCTGCCAAATACAATGGCCTTATCCAGTTTTGGGTATTGTTCAAAAACGGTTATGAGTTTATCTATGGTATGCTGTTCTAATCCAAATTTCATTCGGCTTCGTCTTGGTTAAAAAGGTTTTTCTCAGCGTTAATTTTCTCTAACTGCAAGCGAGTTTCTAATTGAATGAACAAACCATGATATGTATTTATAATATTATCAGCGATGTCGTCTGCCGTTTGCTCATCGTAACTATGAGTGCTTAAATCACGCGATTTTTTCATTGCTTTCCACCCTTCTTCCCCTTTAATAATGCCATCTGCTAAAGCCTGTGTAATTATTATATTAGGTCCGCCATTTTCGTTTGGTCTATGGTGATGTCGTAAATAATCCTGCAGGGTCTTCCAGGCTAAATCAAATGTAAATTCAAACCCTTGTATTAAACCTTGTTGTTCCAAATCTGATAAGTCTCTTTCCTTTGCTAAAGTCACAGCTTTACCAAGCCTTGCCAAGGCTTTACGGTAATTGCTAAATCGTTGTACCCAGCGTATATCTTGGTTAGCCATTTGGGGGTAGTTTTATTTTAGCCAAATTTTCAGCTATCTTTTTATTCAACGCTGCTTCTTCAGCAATTTGTTTTTCCAATTCCGTTTTCAAGGAAGCGAAACGTTCCACAAAATCAAAATCATCTTCTTCATCTGCAAGGCCTACATACCTGCCCGGTGTTAACACATAATTTAGTTTTGCCACTTCTTCAATGGTTGCCACTTTGCAAAACCCTGCCACATCCTCATAATTACCGTTTGGGTTGCGCCAATTGTGGTAAGTGCCTGTAATCAATGCAATATCCTCTTCACTTAAATCCCTGTTTTTACGATTGATTAAAAAACCCATATTTCTTGCATCAATAAACAAGATTTCATTTTCACGTTTTCTAAAACTAACATTGGTTTTGTTTCTTGATAAAAACCAAAGGCAGGCGGGTATCTGTGTATTTAAAAATAATTTTGTTGGCAGGTTTACGATGCAATCCACCAGTCCTTTTTCTACCAATGCCTTTCTAATCTCGCCTTCACCGGTGGTATTGGTTGTCAAAGACCCTTTAGACAAAACAAAACCTGCTTGCCCTGTGGGCGCCAAGTGAAAAAGGAAATGTTGTATCCAAGCATAGTTTGCGTTACCGGTTGGTGGTGTTAGCTTTTCGCCCAATACTTTCCATCTTGCATCGTCACGCAATAGTTCACCACTCCAATCGCTGTCGTTAAATGGAGGGTTGGCAATGATGTAATCCGCTTTTAAATCTTTGTGCGCATCGTTCAAAAATGAGCCTTCGTTGTTCCATTTTACATTACTGCTGTCAATGCCGCGTATCGATAGGTTCATTTTTGCCAAACGCCAAGTGGTTTGGTTGCTCTCTTGCCCGTAAATAGAGATGCGGTCTGTGGGTTTTAATGACAATCCAGTCTTTCCTTTTTTCTTGTAATGGTCCTGGTGTTTGTTGATGAACTTTTCGCTTTGGACAAACATGCCGCCACTTCCACAGCAAGGGTCAAAAACCCGCCCTTCATAAGGTTCCAGCATTTCAACCAATAATTTTACAACACTTTGCGGGGTATAAAACTGACCTCCTTTTTTCCCTTCTGCCAAAGCAAATTCCCCCAAGAAGTATTCAAATACCTGCCCCAATAAATCTTTGCTCTGTGCTTCTTTTGTTCCCAATGTAGCGGAACCAACCAGATTGACCAGTCCGCCCAAACTTGCTTTGTCTAATTTTTCTTGTGCAAATACTTTTGGCAAAACACCACGCAAAGAAGGGTTGTCCTTTTCAATAGCGTCCATGGCATCATCAATATCTTTGCCAATGGTTGGTTGTGAAGCCCGGCCTTGTATATATGCCCATCGAGCAGTAACTGGCACAAAAAATACCTTTTCAGCGATATATTCATTTTTATCTTCGGGGTCTGCTCCTTCACTTTTTAGCGCAACCAGTTTTTCGTACTGTTCCACAAAAGCATCCGATATGTATTTGAGGAAAATCAAACCCAAGGCAACATGTTTATACTCGGCAGCATCCATATTCTTGCGGAGTTTGTCCGCTGCTTTCCATAGTTTAACCTTCAATGGTTCTTCCTGTTCTGTCTTTGCGGTTTTCGCCATTATGTTTTATTAAGATTATGATTGTTTGGCAAGTTAGTTTTTATATACGTATTCTTAACCACCTACAGGAGCAAAAAGTTAAATGTCAAGTTCTGGAGTAGATTGATCGTCTTTCAGTTAAAATTATTTTTAATGTATAAGACCTGACTCTTGGGAATTTCATTACTTTACCAAGATCCTGACCGATGAAACCCTTTTTAATGGGCAAGAAAGAAATTGGTTGTTAGTATGCCAACGCCCATAAACCCGCCCTACATACCAACAACGGCGGAATAAGCCAAGAAACAAAAGAAAAAGTGGCTTGAGGACACGAACCACGGTGTAGGCTTTAAATTTCCGAGACAGTGTCTAGGATATCTCCACCACTGGTGTTGCGGATAGCCTTGCGAGATGGCTTCAAAACATCGAGGCATAGATGATAAGCTTTTATATGGTCAAGAAACAAAATGGTTATTGGTATGCTAACACACATAAGCCGCCCTACATACCAACAACGGCGAAGAGCAAAAATTGAATAAAATTATTGAACAACATACGGCTAACATAAGAGTTCCATTAAATATCACCAAAGAAATGTTTATAGAAAACACAGTAATAGAAAATTGTTTATGGAGTTTCAAGGAAATATTAGATAAAGCGAAAATCACATTTTACTATGGCAGATAAAAATCAAAATAACGACATCATATTTTACACCACCCCAACGGGTAATGTGAAAATAGAAGTAGTTTTTAACAACGAAACCTTTTGGCTTACGCAAAAGACAATGGCAGAATTATTTGGGGTAAAAGTGCCAGCCATTAGCAAGCACTTAACCAATATTTTTGAAACCAACGAGTTAGAGGAAAATTCAGTTATTTCCATTTTGGAAACAACTGCCACCGATGGCAAAAACTACAAAACTTCCTATTACAGCTTAGATGCCATTATAGCCGTAGGCTACAGGGTAAATTCCATCAATGCCACCCAGTTCCGTATTTGGGCTACCAAAACCCTAAGGGAGTTCATTATCAAAGGCTTTGTGTTAGACGATGAACGCCTCAAACAAGGCAAACGCTTTGGCAAAGATTACTTTGCTGAACTCTTAGAACGCATCAGAGAAATAAGAGCCAGTGAAAGACGCTTTTACCTCAAAATTACAGACATATACGAGCAATGCAGCATTGATTACAATAAAGATGCAGAAATAACACAGAAGTTCTTTAAAACAGTTCAAAACAAATTGCATTGGGCTATTACAGGCAAAACAGCAGCCGAACTAATAGCACAAAGAGCCGATGCCAGTAAACCCAATATGGGTTTAACAACTTGGAAAAATGCACCCACTGGCAAAGTATTAAAAGGCGATATAGGTACTGCAAAAAACTATATGAAGGAAAAAGAAATCAAAGAGTTGGAACGTATAGTTACAATGTATTTAGATTTTGCCGAGCTGCAAGCCGAAAGACAAATACCAATGAAAATGGCAGACTGGGTAACAAGGTTAGATGCTTTCTTGCAATTCAACGAATATCAAATACTGAAGGATGCAGGGAAAGTAAGCCACGAAGTAGCAATGAAATTGGTAGAAAAAGAGTATGCAAAATTTAGGGTAATACAAGACCAAAACTTTGTAAGTGATTTTGAAACCGTTGCAGCTAAAATCACAAAAACAAAAGAAACGGTTCGTGAGGACAAAAAAGAAAATAAAAATGACCCCGAACAAAATGAAGTAAAAAAAATAACTAAACCCACCAAATCTGATAAAAAGAAAAAGTAATCAATGCAACAAATTCAATTAAATATAATCCCAATAACACCAGTTAGCAACACACTTACATTCAGCTTCTTTGGCGAAAAATTTCCAAAGAGTGCATCTATTAAGTGGGATAAATTATTTGATGAATTTCCCGAAGGTAGGGCAGCAGACAAGCAATCTTACTATTTTTCGCCGGTTGCTGTTGCGCATAGCCTTGCGAGATGGCCCACCAACATCCAAACTTAGATGATAATCTCTTATATGGTCAATAAACAAGAAGGTTGTTGGTAGGCCTACACACAGAAGCCCACCCTAATACCAACAACGGCGAGGGCCAGCAAATTTTTAAAGACCCATCGTTTTTAAAGCTATCCATTAAATAAATTGTTCATTATATTTGAATTTCGCATGATGGGGTAAGCCCTATTTGTTCCCATGCGATTCGGCACGATTATATATTAACCAACCAAAACTTCATGGCAGACCATATAGAGGAAGAATCTTTGGATAATCCGATAGACCATCCTTCGGAAAACCCTCCTGCTGACATTATTTCTACTACCGATCCAGCACCTGTTCAACAAAATCAAGCGATAGAAAATATGGAAGTGCATCATCACCCTGACCTTCACCATGAACCTAAAAAATGGAAAGAATATTTTTTGGAGTTTCTCATGATCTTTCTTGCCGTAACGATGGGTTTTTTTGCAGAAACCATTCGTGAAAATATCAAGGAACAGAGACAGGCAAAAGAGTATGCTACCACCATGGTCTCCGATCTGGAAGCGGACACATCCGACCTAAACAGCTACCTCAAATACACCAGCTACGCTTCCGCAAATATTGATACCATGATGCAGTTGATTGCTGAAAATGACCTGACGAAAATAGCTTCGGGAAAACTGTACTGGTACGGTTTGTGGGGTGGGGCGCACCGGACTTTTGTGCCACATGATGCCACGATGCACCAAATGGAAAGTTCGGGCTCGCTGCGATATTTTACCAACAAATTCCTCAATCGGGAAGTAGCGCAGTATGACCAGCTCTGCAGAAACTGGCAAAAAGTAGAAGAAACAGATAATGGGCTTTATGTGGAAGTAAGAAAAGCAAGATCAAAAATTTTTGATTCCAAATACAATAACCTTGCTAATCAGATATGGCTTGCCAAAAATACTTTTATGATGCAGCCCAGGATTGATTCTTTTGTTAAAACAAACCCGCCTTTACTGTCTTACGACAAAACCTTGTTTAATGATTATGTTGAACTGGTGCGCTCAAGATATATCTGGCTGAAAGTAAACAACGCAGATAGCTTGCGGGCCCATGCGGCCCTTTTGATCAAGGGTTTAAAAAAGGAATATAATTTGGAAAATGAGTGAGGAAAACCATCAAGACACAATTTGAAGATTGCCTCTATGCAATTTTCTCCGCTGACGGAGAATGCTTCTCAGGCGAGTCTCCGCAGCAACCTCTTGCGCCTTAATTCAGCCTGTGCGAGACTCGCCGCAGACTCAAAGGGTATCTGCTTCTGGGATGGCGGCGATAAAATAAAAGTGTTTGCGGGGAAGTCTTAATCACGGATTTGCAAGGATCAATGGATTTCACTGATCTTGCTTCTAAGCTAGTTGTTCAATAAAAGTCTTAGCTGGGATTTTTTGATTTATCGATTGGTGGGAAGATAAAGACAGCTCACTTCGCTCCTCTGCATACAACGTTCCGTGTAATCATTCAATCCATTTAATCCGTGGTTCAGACAAAAGGTAGTTGAACCATAAATGTCTGAACTGGGATTTGGGTGGATGAAGGGATTGGTGGGGTAGTTGTTTATACAAGAACCAGGGTATTGGGTTGTTGTACTTCCGCGCACAGCAGCCCGCCCTACATACCAACAACAGCAACACTTTTATTACAGGTCTTTCACACAGCGGAACCCCACGGTCGCATTTCTTTCAAAGCCTTGTGAAACCCTCAACAGGTACTGTCTGAAATGCAATTCCCTTGGCCCGCCCTGCACATACCACCAGCTAGAAGAAGGATTGTAATAAGAGCCGCCTTTCATAATGATATAAGCATAAGAGCCATTTTTGTACAGGTCATTTGTCAATTGCCATACCGATCCAGTTAAATCGTAGAGACCATTGGGGTTTACACCATTTTTATATTTGCCAACAGGATCGGGCCTGCCATTGCCGGTATTCGCCTGCGTGCTGTCGATACCCTGTATCTTGAATATGGTAAGCGTTTCCGTGACCGGTTCCTCTTTGCGTATGATACTGTTCGTTTCCTTTGCCCAAGGCCATTCCCTTCCATCGGAAGTCTGTGCTGCATATTGCCATTCGATTTCAGTGGGCAAACGTTTCCCCGCCCATTTGGAATACGCTTTCGCATCCTCATAACTCACATAAACCACGGGATAGTTTTCTTCCCCAAGCTTTGGTTTACCATTTTCCCAATGCTTTAAAAAATTGGTCCCATCCATAGGATGATATTTGGTGGCTTTTATAAATTCATAATACTGGGCATTCGTTACAGGGTACTTGTCCATCATATAGGCCGTCATTTTGAACGTCTTTCCCTCATTGTCCTTGGGATAGGGAATAAATTCATCCCCATGCGTGGTCTTGAATTCAAAAGAGCCTGCTGGTATTTTTACCATATCCTTTTCTTTTCCACTAGCTTTTTTTGTTTCTGAATTACGACTTGCCAGGCGTGGGGTTCCGGGAATGATCTCTACCAAATTTTCATCCAACAAAATCCCTTTGTCAAATAATTGAACCACAAACTTTCCTTCATAGCGACCAAAAACATCCAAGAGTTTGAGCTTATAAGATCCTTTTGCAAGACGGTGGGGCGTTTTTTCATAATCCGGGTTCCCCGCCCATACCTTGATCGAATCTCCCCGATCCGCTTGCACAAACAGTGTATCGCCGGAAAGACTTGTATTTAGTAGGTTTGGGAGTTGGGCAATGCAATCCACTTCACCCTCGTTGTTGGTCCCCAAAAATGTTTTGTTGAATGCATCTGTTTCCACTTCGATCATCATTTTATCATGGACCCTTTTTGGTTGAAGGTTTTTGTGATGCCACAGGTCTATATAGTGACTGTTCGTAGAAGTATCCACTTCGAACAAATAATCTTTAAACCCTTGGGGGATCAAACTGAAAACCGTGTAAATGGTTTTTTCTCCCTTTGGCCATTTGTTGACATAGATGGAATCAAAAGCAGTTGGGATGAGCGGCACATAATTTTTTTCGGTGAAGTTGTAGGTGTTCTCCCGCAATATCCTGCTCGTGCGGCCCAGGTACTTGTATTGTTCCTCCACCCAGGAAGGCTGCCCCGGGGCAAAGATGTTGAGCTCTGTTCCATAGCCATTAAAAAAAGAAGTGGCATATTCCCTTTTGATCGGTTCCTTGTATACTTCTGCCACACGAAAAATGGCAAAGTCGGGTTTGATAAATTTGGTGAGGCTCAATAATGGCGGATAGTATAGGGCGTTGTGCACACGGCCCGAAACGATGCCCTGCATATCTTTGGGCACGGCCATCCCCTCACTGTACATGATCACCCCTTTCTTTACCGCATCTGCAGCATCCTGTAATTCCTTGTTCGACCCCCCCTTTGTATCAAGGATAGCGCCATCTGCATTGGTATTTTTAAGCACATTGGCCAGCCCTTTGAGATGGTCTTCTGCCCTGGTGCTTTCGTCCCAAGGGTTATAGGCCACAAATATTTTCGTTCCCAAAGCATGGGCCTCCGCCACCGTTTTTTTAAATTGTTCCAAGCCCCCCGGAAGGTCACGAAACATATCAAACTGGTTTCGCTGATCGATCCCAAGCGTGGGCCAGGTAGGCCATAGGCCAACCACCTCATCGCCCCCATAAAGCTTTTGCCCCCGCATCAAAAATTCGTTCAAATGAAATTTACCATCCTCGATATCATAATAAATTTTATCCCAGTTCATGATCAGGTGCATCACATAACTATGACGGATCCATTTTAAATCACTTCGTTCGAAAAGGCTGTTATCAAAATTTTCCACGTCATAGAGATATCTTTCCTGGAGCATTTTTCTCAAACCTTCCTGCCATTCACCGCTGAAGAAATCTATATAAAGATTATAGCTGATGCTGCCACCCGGTTCCAAAATATTTTCAAACCTGGAGATGCTGGTTTTCACAGCGGATTTATTATCACGCCTCATCAAGGCACAGATGGACTGGTTGCTATCCAAACGCATCGTGCTAAAACCTAGGTTCCATGCGTTGTCCGGCAAAATACAATTTACGGGCAGCCTGCCGGGGATGAACAAATGGGTCCTTGATAAACCATAATCGCCCAAGCCTGTTATATAGCTCGACTTGTTGCTTGTACCAAGGGGCACGATATTTCGAATGTTGATTTTTTTGGAGGAAATATTTTTGAATGTGATCACTGCCTTATAGCCCGGTGAGAAATTTTCTACCGGCAATACTATGATCTGGATGCTATTGTCATCCGGTTTGGGTATGACCGGCATCTTATCCATTTCGTAGGAAAGAAGCGGCGTATTCGCCGGGAGAAATATTTTCTGACCGTTCAATGAAACCACCTGAAGGCCATTGTTGGTATCCAGTTTTTTAATCTCCTGTGCATTGGTTTTTACGACCATGGCCAAGAGAAAAACCAAAGTGTATAGCCTGATAAATATTTTCATGCGGTTAATTATTTTATTTGATGGGGGCTTTGATTACTGGTAGCGCTGATATTATTTACCTGAAATATATACCTATTATTTAAAATTTTTACAGTGGATACGAAACAGCCAGGGCCGCCTGTTCACGCTGTTTGTCTGAATCACGGATTTGCACCGATTGATGGATTTCCCTGATTTCTTGCTTCTCAGTTAGTCATTAAATAAAAACCTGAGCTGGGGTTTTTTGATTTATGGATTGGTGGGATGATGAAGACAATTAACTTCGCTCCTTAGGCATAAAAACGTTCCGTGTAATCATTCAATCCATTTAATCCATGGTGCAGACAAAAGGTAGTTGAACCATAAATGTCTGAACTGGGATTTGAGAGGATGAAGGGATTGGTGGGGTAGTTGTTTAGACAAGAACCAGGGCATTGGGTTGTTGGTAGGCCCACGCACAGCAGCCCGCCCTACATACCAACAATGGCGTTCAGAAAAAATTAATATCGAGGAAACAAAAAAGACCATCATTGCTGATGATCTTTCCTGTGGTGTGGGGCGGGATCGAACCGCCGACACAAGGATTTTCAGTCCTTTGCTCTACCGACTGAGCTACCGCACCATTTATTTGGGCTGCAAAAATAGCCTTTCCAATCAATATGTAAAAATATTCTTCAAGCTTTCCACCCTTTTACCGCATTCCTTACCCCCTCCACCCTAAACCTTACGCCTTCTCCGGACTCCCGACTAACGACTCCCTACTTCCCGACTTTACAGACTTCCCGTCTTCCCGACTCTCCAACCCTACATTCCGTATTCGTTCAAAAATTTGATCCTCATAATCTTGAGCTGTTCCAAGGTAAAATCACCATCGGAAAGTTCCTGGCGGGCCACTTCCAGACTACTGGTTTCACAACTTTTGAAATAGTCGATGATCTCATCCTGCTCATCGTCATCCAGCATTTCATCGATGGCATAATCGATGTTGAGCTTGGTGCCACTGGCAGCAATGGTTTCCATTTCTTCCAACAGGGTATCCAGCTTCATGTCCTTATTTTTAGCAATGGTCTCCAGCGGTATCTTCTTATCCGTTTGCTGGATAAAATAAACCTTGTGCATGCTCTTGTTCACCACACTCTTCATCACAAACTCATCGGGCTTTTCAATGTCGTTTTCTTCCACATATTTCGCAATCACTTCTAAAAACGGCTTTCCATAACGGATGGCCTTCCCCTTGCTCACACCCTGGCATTTTTCCAATTCCTCCATGCTGGTGGGGTATTGGCTGGCCATATCCTGCAAGGAGTTTTCCAAGAAGATGACAAATGGGGGCAGCTTTTTTTTCTTCGCCTCCTTTTGCCGAAGGTCTTTCAACAACTCAAACAATTTTTCATCGGTTGCAGAGCCGCTGCTAGCGCTTTCAGCAGCTTCTTCGTCATCGGCATTGGCCTCTTCAAACAAATTGTTCAGTACAATCGGGAAGGATTTTGGTTTTTTGATAAAATCCTCTCCTTTTTTGGTAAGCTTCAGCACACCATATTCTTCAATATCTTTTTTCAATAACCCTTCAATCAATAATTGGCGGATCAAGGAATTCCAAAAATGTTCCGGCTCGTCATTGCCAATCCCAAATTCGGGAATGCCTTCATGACGGTACATTTTTATTTTTGGGGTAAGCTTTCCGGTAATCAGGTGGATGCAGTATTCGGTAGCAAAACGTTCATCCAATGCTTTTACCGCTTTTAGCGCCTTAACCGCATTGTCCTTGGCTTCCACTTTTTCTTTCGGGTGTAGACAGTTATCACATTCCCCGCAATTCTCTTGGGTATATTCCTCACCAAAATAACTCATCAGCACTTTTCGCCTGCAAACCCCGCTTTCAGCAAAAGCCACGGTTTCGTTGATCAACTGTGCTACCACTTCGCGTTCGCTCAATGGCTTATCTTTCATCAGATGTTCCAACTTGGATACATCTTTATGACTGTAATAAAGAATGCATTTCCCTTCCAGACCATCCCGACCGGCACGGCCTGTTTCCTGATAATAGTTCTCTATCGATTTCGGGATATTATAATGGATCACAAAACGGATATCCGGTTTGTCGATACCCATACCAAAAGCAATGGTGGCCACAATCACTTGCGTGTCCTCGTTCAAAAAAAGGTCCTGCCTTTCAGCCCTCAGCTTACTATCCAGCCCGGCATGATAGGCAACTGCTTTTACACCGTTTGCCACCAACATGTCGGCCAATTCTTCGGTAGTCTTTCGGTTCAGGGTATAAATAATACCGCTTTTGCCTTTGTTCTGTACGATGAACTTGACAATGCTTTTATCCGCATCTTCCTTTTTTATTTTGGGAAGCACTTCATAATATAGATTGGGACGGTTAAAGGAAGATAGAAATATTTTTGGGTCGCGGAGACCTAGGTTTTGGATAATATCGCTCTGCACTTTTGGGGTAGCCGTTGCCGTTAAAGCTATGACTGGCGCTTTTGGGCTTACCTGATCCATAATTTCCCGCAATCTTCTATATTCAGGCCTAAAGTCGTGGCCCCATTCCGAAATACAGTGTGCTTCGTCCACGGCGAAAAAAGAAATTTTCAGGTCGCTGAAAAAATCGAGGTTCTCCTGTTTGGTAAGGGTTTCCGGAGCCACGTACAGCATTTTGGTATGCCCGTTCAACAGGTCGTCATGTACTTCCTTTATCTGTTTTTTGTTCAGGGTTGAATTTAGAAAATGCGCCACATTATCCTTACTGCTGTAAGACCTTACCAGGTCCACCTGATTTTTCATCAGCGCAATCAAAGGGCTCACGATAATGGCCACGCCTTCACTGATCATGGCTGGCAATTGGTAGCAGAGGCTCTTTCCACCGCCAGTGGGCATAATCACAAATGTATCTTTGCCAATCAAGAGGTTCTGTATGATGGCATCCTGATTGTCTTTAAAGGAATCGAACCCGAAATTTTCCTGAAGCTGTTTCAATAGCTCATCAGAAATTTTTAGGTTGGGAGATTTGGAAACGGCAGGTTTTGATTTTTTACTGCTTGCTTTTTTTGCTGTGGTTGTTGGCATGCTCAAAAATTTTCATTCTCACATTACATTATGAAAAAACTTAAGATAATAAAAATACCGGGAATTTTCAGATGTAGTTATTCACTTTTTACCCATGCAGCAGGCATGGCAGATGAGGATTGCCCGATCTTTTAAGGGTTGCGAAGCTACTAAAAAATAGGCTATCAAGCGACCCGATTTTGTTAAATATTGGCAATTGGAGGGAATTGGGGACTGGGAAAACCATAATTTTGCGCCTTACCATGTCACAGACTTCCATAAAACAGGCCGCCCTCCGAACGATCAGCTTGGAAGCGGAAGCCATTTCCCAATTGGCGGGCTCTATAAATGAAGAGTTTACAAAGGCTGTTGACGCAATTGCGGCTACCAAAGGCCGGGTAATTATCAGTGGCATTGGCAAAAGCGCCATCGTGGCCCAAAAGATTGTGGCCACCTTGAATTCAACCGGCTCCCCTTCCATTTTTTTACATGCTGCGGATGCAATCCATGGGGATTTAGGCATTATTCAAGCCGATGATGTGGTTATTATGATCAGCAAGAGCGGTTCTACCCCCGAAATCAAGGTATTGGTTCCGATGATCCGGAATTTTGGCAATCTGCTGATAGCTATTGTTGGCAACACCGAGTCATTTCTCGCCAAGCAGGCAGATATTACCCTAAATACTACGGTTTCCCAAGAAGCCTGCCCCAATAACCTGGCGCCCACCAGCAGCACTACAGCACAAATGGTAATGGGTGATGCCATTGCCGTTGCATTGATGGAACTGAAAGGTTTTAGCACAGAGGATTTTGCAAAATACCATCCCGGTGGTGCTTTGGGCAAGCGGCTCTACCTTCGGGTGCAGGACCTGTTTATACATAACGAAAAACCCGCCGTTCCAGCCAACGCATCGCTCAGACAAGTGATATTGGAGATGACCTCAAAAAGGTTGGGCGCAACAGCCGTGGTAGATAGTGAGAACAAATTGTTGGGCATCATCACCGATGGAGACCTGCGGCGGATGCTTGAAAAAAATCTGCCCCTAGAAAAAATATTGGCGCAGGATATTATGTCAAAAAACCCAAAAACCATTGAGGCAGAGGCCATGGCGGCAGAGGCCCTGGATTTGTTGCGGGCAAACGATATTTCACAATTAATAGTAACCGATCGGTTTCATTATGCAGGTTTTATACATTTGCATGATCTTATCAAAGAAGGAATCATTTAAAGCCCGGACTGAAGGCAAGCTCAGCCAGATTTTCAGCAAAATATTATGAACAAGCACAACTATGTAGTGATAATGGCCGGAGGCATCGGCAGCAGGTTTTGGCCCAAGAGCAGACAAAACTATCCCAAGCAATTTTTGGATATTCTGAATACGGGCAAAACACTTATCCAATGGACTTTCGACCGTTTCTCTTCATTCATTCCACTGGAAAATATTTATGTGGTCACTTCCCAGGAATATGCGGATATCGTTCAGGAGCAGTTGCCTTCCCTGCCCTCTGATAATATCCTTGGCGAGCCTTCCAGAAAAAACACGGCTCCCTGCATCGCCTATATTTCCTTCAAGCTGTTGCAGAAGGATCCTCATGCGTCCCTGATTGTGGCCCCATCGGACCATATCATCACCGATAATATGGCCTTCAAAAAAGTGTGCCTCGAAGCATTGAGTTTTGTGAACAAGCACAATGCCTTCATTACTTTGGGCATCAAACCAAACCATCCCAATACCGGTTATGGATATATTCAGCATGAGGTACAATCGGTAACCGACAATGTGTTTAAGGTAAAAACTTTTACAGAAAAGCCCAATATCGAACTGGCTAAAACATTTTTGGCCAGTGGGGATTTTTTATGGAACGCTGGGATTTTTGTATGGCAGGTAAAAAACATCATCCAGGCTTTTGAAAAATATATGCCGGAGATGTATGACGTGTTTATGGCAGATAAGGAAAGTTTCAACACGGCAGATGAAAAAAAAGCCCTCGAACATATCTATCCTTTATGCACCAGTATTTCCATTGACTTTGGCATTATGGAAAAAGCCAATAATGTGTATGTGATCCCCTCTTCTTTTGGCTGGAGTGATTTGGGTACTTGGAATAGCGCCTATGAACAGATGGATAGAGATAAATTCGGCAATGCTCTTGCTAGCGATAATGTGATCATGATCGAAAGCAAAAACTGCGTGGTACATTCCAACAACAAAAAACTGTTGGTGCTGCAAGGTCTGGAAGATTATATTGTAGTAGACACCGATGATGTGCTTATGATCTGTAAAAAACAGAACGAACAGGAAATAAAAGAATATGTGGCTGAAGTAAAACGAAAAAAAGGCGATGAGTATTTGTAATGTCATTTACATGTAGCCAAAATCCAGTTCAAAATAGCTTTTGCTTTTCACATTAGTTATCGTCTCTAGAAATCTAATAGAATCAAAACGCATTCAAACAACATCACAGAGAAATGCAATCCATCTTCCAATAGCAAAGTCATTTAGCCAATTTTTGAGTTTTTTTATAGGATTATTCGTACATTTTGGATTGGTTAATTTTATCCCATGCTCCAAAACATTCTTTTTCTTGATGTGGAAACCGTTCCACAGTTCGCAGGTTTTGATAAACTATCCCCCGACTGGCAAGCTTTATGGGAACGCAAAGCAAAACTTCTCATAAAAAATACTGAAACAGAAACGCCTGAAAGCATTTATGCCCGTGCAGGTATTTATGCCGAGTTTGGAAAAATTATCTGCATCAGTTGTGGTTTTATTTCCGGGGAAGGCGATAACAAAAGATTGACCCTTAAATCATTCTATGGTGAAGAAGAAAAAGAAGTTTTGCTATCCTTTTGTGGCATGCTGAACCGATGGGCCACCGATAATAGCAAATTGCTCTGTGCCCACAATGGAAAGGAATTTGATTTCCCCTTTCTCTGTAGACGTATGATCATCAACGGGATCAAAATACCCCATTCATTAAATACGGCTGGCAAAAAACCTTGGGAAATACCGCATATTGATACCATGGAGCTTTGGAAATTTGGGGATTATAAAAATTTTACTTCACTGAACTTATTGGCTCATTGTCTGGACATTCCCACTCCTAAAGACGATATAGATGGAAGTATGGTTGCAGAAGTTTTTTGGGAACAAAAAGACCTGCAACGCATCGTTAACTATTGTCAAAAAGATGTGGTTACTGTAGCCAATGTGTACCTGCGAATGAATGGGGAAAGCATTATCCAACCTGATTATATTGAAATAAAATAAAGTTATGGAAAGAGTCAATTATGCGAGCGGTGCCAAGTGGGAAGCCATTGTGGGTTATAGCCGTGCGGTAAAAATGGGGAATACCATTGAAGTTACCGGTACGGTAGCGGTCGATGATCAAAACGGATTGGTGGGGCATGGTAACGCCTACGAACAAACGAAATTCATTATCGGCAAAATCGAAAAAGTATTGCAACAAGCTGGTGCTTCCCTCAAAGATGTGGTGCGCACACGCATGTTTGTAACCGATATCTCCCGTTGGGAAGAATATGGGAAAGCACATGGGGAGTTTTTCAGCAACATACGACCATGCACATCCATGATAGAAGTGAAGGGTTTGATTGCACCAGAATATTTAATAGAAATAGAAGCCACTGCCATTATTACCTAGATCTGCCTTCAAGTCTTTTGGCTGTCTGGACAAGTTGAAACGCACACTCAATTCCCTTAAACCATTTATCACAACCAAAGAATCCTCAGCCCTTATCTCGGTTCAATACCTTAATTTTGGCCCAACCCAATACTCCAACTTAAATCAATGCCAATCATCGATATCCGATTGCCAAATTCAGTTGCCAAAACTTTGCGATTGCCTCAAAAATCGCCAAGGGGTCAGCAAATGCGGGTATTGAAAAAACTGCTCAAGAAAGCCCGGTTCACCGAATTTGGCCAACAATACCGTTTTGATGAAATTTTGTTGAGTAGGCATGCTGGAAAAAAATTCCAAGAACTGGTCCCTATTTTCGATTACAATGACATCTATGCCAAATGGTGGCACCGGACTTTGGAAGGGCATGCAGATGTATGCTGGCCTGGCAAGATCAAATATTATGCGCTCAGTTCGGGCACTTCCGAAGCGGGCAGCAAATATATTCCCATTACCAATGACCTTCTTCGTGGCAATCGCATTGCCATGATCAGACAGTTGCTCACCCTGCGCAATTATCGAGATATACCTGTAAAAAGTCTCAGCAAGGGCTGGCTCATGATTGGCGGCACCACCGACCTGCAAAAAGGACCGGGTTATTATGCAGGAGACCTAAGCGGTATAACCGCCAAAAAAGTACCTTTCTGGTTCTCCCCATTTTATAAGCCCGGCAGAAAAATTGCCCGCACCCGTGATTGGAACAAAAAAATTGAGCAGGTGATCAATGGCGCACCCAACTGGGATATTGGTTTTGTGGTGGGTGTGCCCGCATGGATCCAACTCTGCATGGAAAAAATAATCGATAAATATAAGCTCAATAATATCCATGAAATATGGCCCAACTTGGCTTTTTTTGTTCATGGCGGCGTTTCCATGGAGCCCTATAAAAAAGGATTTGAGAAATTATTGGGCAAGCCCATTACCTATATCGAAACCTATCTGGCATCGGAAGGTTTTATCGCTTATCAGGATGCCCAACATGCCAAAGGCATGCGTTTGGTGACCGGTCAGCATATCTTTTTTGAGTTCATTCCCTTTGATGAAAAAAATTTCGACATGGATGGCAACCCTGTTGCCAAACCGGAATCCTTGCTGATCCACGAAGTGGAGGAAGGTAAGGATTATGCCTTGCTGATCAGCACCAGTGCGGGGGCGTGGCGCTACCTGATTGGGGATACCATCAGGTTTACGGATAAGGATCGCTGTGAAATCGTAATCACAGGACGTACCAAACATTTTTTAAGTCTGGTAGGGGAACACCTGAGTGTTGAAAATATGAACAAGGCCGTGCAGTTGGTGAGTGAAGAACTGAATATATCCATACCTGAATTTACCGTGGCCGGCGTACCGCATGGGTTATTGTTTGCCCACCAGTGGTGGCTGGCCAGCAATGATGTTGCAGATCCAGAATTGGTAGCCCAAAAAATTGATGCCAAGTTGAGGGCACTCAACGATGATTATGCAGTGGAAAGGGAAAATGCATTGAAGGATGTGCAAGTAAAAATTTTGCCGGAAGAAAAATTTATGCAGTTCATGCAATTGAAAGGCAAGATTGGGGGCCAGCATAAATTCCCGAGGGTATTAAAAGGCAAGATGCTGCAGGACTGGCAACAGTTTTTAAATAATGGGAAGCTATTGGGCTGATTTTGCATGATGGTTTTATTATCCTTTTTCTATCTCCAGAAAATGGATTTGGTTTTCGTAATTTGGGCATTCAAATTTGCCATCCGATTTTTAATTGATATGAAATAGTATGATTGAAGCCATTCTCAAAGGGTTTGCGTTGGGGTTGTTGTTGGTTATTTCTGTAGGCCCGGTTGTATTCACGATTATCAAACAGAGCTTAAATAATGGCCATGTAGGAGGCTTTAGTTTTGTGGCAGGTGTATGGGTGAGCGATTTTATTCTGGTCATACTGAGCAATGCTTTCACGGAGTTGGTAAAGCAGTTATTGGAGTACAAACAATTGATTGGGTATGTGGGCAGCATTTTCCTGATTGGGATGGGCGTATATTTTTGCTTTTTCAAAAAAGTAGAGCTTCGGTCTGAGGAAAATGATAAAAGCTTCCGCTTTGGTAAACGCGAATTTGCCAAGCTATTTGCCTCCGGTTTTATTATCAATACTTTTAACCCCAGTGTTATTTTTTTCTGGCTGGTGAATGCAACCGCTTTATCCATCAGCCATAGCCTGAAACAGCGGATTGTTATATTCAGTGTTTGCTTATTGATGAATATGGCTGCCGATGTGGGCAAAGTGATGCTTGCCGGCAAATTGAGGAAGCGTTTGACCTTGCACAACCTTTCCATCATCAATAAGATTTCCGGCAGCATCTTGATTGCGTTTGGGATTGCCCTCGTTTACAGCATTATTTTTCTTCCCGATAAATTTCATTAGCATTAACAATACGGTTAAAATAACCTTTTGTAAGTTTGATGGATGTTAACATTGTTGATAAAAAGATTCCTTCCTTTTTTTCTGCTCATACCCTTTTTTACAGCACATGCACAGACTGATATCATGGTGCTCGAAAAAAGAGGGCACACGATTATCACCTATTCTGCTGGAATGGGCATTACCATGAAAACCATCTACAACCAGTGGATTGATGGAACGATCACTGCCTTACACAATGATAGTGTATTCGTGGACGGTTCCCCTTTCCACTACAAAGAAATTGGAGCCTTACGCGTTGATCGAAAAACATGGCATAACCGAGGCGTAGGCGTTTTTATGATGACAGCGGGTGCCGGTGTGCTGGCACTGGGGGCCGTCAACGGCTTGTACCGAGGCGATAAAGCCAGTACTTGGTATACCCCTACCAGCTATATCACGGCAGGGACATTGCTGGTAGCAGGGTATCTATTGTCCATCAAACCCAACAATAACTTTCCACTAGGAAAAAAATATTCACTCCAATATGTGAAACTTGACTTTAATAAAAAGCAATAAGCAGAGTTGGCCTTCTTCAGTATATTGCAAGCTGTAAATTTTATGGATGGCTCTTAAAACTAAAGGTATCATACCTCGCACTTGGAGGCTTGTAAAGCGCATTTTTATTTTTTTATTCTTCTTCCAGCTTTTCTATATCCTCATATTAAAATGGATGAACCCTCCTATTACGCTTACCCAATTGGGTAGCTTGTTCACAGGGCATGGACTCAAAAGGGATTATGTGGACATGAAAAATATCTCTCCTTATGCAAAGCTGGCGGTTATTTGTTCCGAAGACCAACTTTTCCCCGACCATGATGGTTTTGATTTCAAGTCGATAGAAAAAGCCATGAAGCATAACCAGAAAAGCAAATCCTTACACGGCGCCAGCACGATAAGCCAACAGGTAGCTAAAAATGTTTTTTTATGGCAAGGCCGATCCTGGTTCCGGAAAGCATTGGAAGTGTATTTTACTTTTATGATAGAATTGGTTTGGGGCAAAAAAAGAATATTGGAAGTGTATTTGAATGTGAGTGAAATGGGCGATGGGATTTTCGGCATCCAGTCTGCTGCCATGCATGTTTTTGGGAAACCGGCAAAAAATCTAACAAGAGCCGAAGCGGCAATGATTGCGGCCTGTATGCCGAATCCCAAACAGTTTACCATCAAACCCATGTCGAAGCGGGTAGCCACCCGTTATCCTTGGATACTTGTACAAATGGCTAACCTGCAAGATGATGATGAGATACAGGCGTTGATACAGTAAAGGTAAGAGGTGTAGGGCTTAAGGTTTAAGGAGTCTGTAGTCAAGAGTCTTGAGTTCGGAGTCTATTCTGTGGAATATTTTGTTTCACACAAAGAACACGAAGAATACAAAGGGACAAAGAAGGAGAAGGGCTGAAGGTATAAGGCATAATGCTCAACGCTGAACGATAGCTCACGATATACAAACTTACCAACCAGTCAACCCTAAATTCCCAATTACTAATTCCATGTCTTGTAACATTTCAACCAATCAACTTCTCAACTTTCTCTCTGCGTCTCCCTGTCTCTGCGGTTATTCTGTTTCACACAACGAACGCTAAGAGCTGAAGGCTTGACGCTAAACGCCAAACGCAACTTATCGCCCAGTCAACCCCAATTCCAAATTACCAATTCCATTTTTGCTAGGCCTCAACCTTTCAACTGATTAACCTCCCCACTGCCTCCAATGCCATTTTCATTCTTTCATCGGGATTGCCACTGATCTCTACCCAAGGCGTAGATTGGTTTACGAGTATGTCTTTATAAATACGGAATAATTTTCCCCTGGTCTCAAAGTCTGGGTACTCTCTTAATTCATCTTTTACCCATGGCAGGTCGGTATTGCAAAGCAGGTAGAGGTCATACTTTCTTTTTGCGATTTCGTTGATAATCCATTGATGGCATTTGCCAAAAACAAATTCGCACCAAACTTTCATCACGTACATATCGGTGTCAATGAAGATTGGATTTTTGGGAATTGGGAATTGGGAATTAGTTGGCGGTAACTGAGGATTGAAAGTTGGGAACGCTGCGCAAATTTTGTCTTCCAACGCAAGTTGCCCTTTTGCAATGGTCAACAAATCTTCAAAGCTATAATCCTTACCATGCCTGAGTAGGTATTCCCTAGCAAATTCAGGTACCCATTGGGTTTGATAATATTGGGCAAGTAGTTCGCATAAAGTGCTCTTCCCCGTTGATTCTGGGCCAATGATGACAATTTTTTTAAGCATTTTTTAGTTTCAGTTTTTTCTGCCATTCTATATAACCCATCACCGCGAGTATCAAAAATACCATGTATTGAAAGCTGGTGAATACTGCATGCTTTATAAAATATAGGGGAATGGAAGCAGCATTGGTAATGATCCACCACAACCAATTTTCCAGCTTTTTCCTTGCCATGAGTAACATGCCAGTGTAGGCGGAAGCGGAAGCAAAAGCATCGGCATAGGGAACCGTGCTCTTTGTATAATTTTTGAGAATAAATAATAACAGCAGATAGCAGATAATAAAAAAGCCGGTGGCTTGCAACCATTCTTTCCGTGATGATTTACTGATATGGATTTTTTTATCGGTGCTCGATTCGTTTTTTTTGGCCCACAAAATCCATCCATAAATACTCATGCCGGTATAATAAAAATTCAGGCTTCCCTCTGCATACAGTCCCCACCAACCAAAACAGAACCAAGTATATAATACCGTATTGATAATACCCGTTGGGTACACTAAAATATTTTCCTTTCTGGAGTAGAGCACACTGGCAATCCCAAAAATAACGGCAATAAATTCCAACCAAGTGGTTTGTACGATGCCTTGAAGGAACTGCTGATAGATTTCGTGTATAGCCAATCTTTATGGTTAAATGCCAAAAATAGCCAATTGGCTATTTTAATAAACAAAAAGCTCCCAATGAGGAGCTTTTTCAAAAAAATGTTTTGTTTTTATTCTGCTTCGGCCACTACTTCTTTCACTTCGGGGATCATCCTTTTCATCATGCCTTCAATCCCAGCTTTTAAAGTGATCATAGAGGAAGGGCAACCGGAGCAAGAGCCTTGCAACATCAGGTTCACCACCCCATCGTCATAGCTTTTGAACTGTATGGCGCCACCGTCCATTTCCACTGCAGGCTTTACATAGTTTTCCAATAATTCCTTGATGCGCTTTACCACATCGTCATCATCCACATCAATAGTGTTGCCTTCCTTTTTCACTACCACAATCTCATCTTCGTTCAGCACGGTTTTTCCTTCTTCCAAATATTCCTTCAAAAACTGGCGAATGGAAGGAATCACATCATTCCAATCCGTTTCGTTTGTTTTGGTAAGCGTAACAAAATTGCTGGCTATAAATACACTTTTAATAAAAGGGAAGCCGAACAATTCAATTGCCAAAGGGGACGGTTTGGCTGTTTCCACATCTGGAAAATCGATGCTTTTGCCTGGGTACAACAATTTGTTGGCCACAAATTTCATCGTTTCCGGATTCGGGGTCATCTCAGTGTAAATGCTAATTACCGGATTGCCTGTTTTGATCATTATTCAAAAAATTTAATTTTTATTAGCCCAAATCCGAGGGCACAAACCTATTTGCACATGCTCGAACCTGTGACTTAGCACATAAAGTATGTAAAAATAACAAATGATTTGCCAGCTTGTTTTTGAAATCGGGAAAACTAGGCGGTCGAATTTTCAATTTCCTGCTTTACATGGGTTTGCGAGCGACCAAACCGCAAATTGATAATATGCGCCCCAACAATGCCAATCACCGCAAAAGGAAGGATAAAAAGCTCATATTGATGCCAAAATTGCTTGGCAAGAAGCAATATAATGCCTGAAGTAAATAACAACAACGGGATATTACTATGATGATGCTTTTGATAACCATGCCATAAGGCATTCGATCCTATAGCAAAAGCCAGAGCAATCATAAAATACTCAAATGCAGGGTTATGAATAATATTTACGCCAAATAGGGGCAGGCTCGCAACCAATAGGGGCAGTACCGCACAATGAATGGCACAGGCCACTGATGCGCCAATACCCAAAGCATCCCAGTTTATTTTTAGTCCAGACATGGAAGGGCAAATATAATATAATGCAACTTTGTTGCAAAAAATTAGAAAAAACAAGTTTGGGAGCGAAATCATCATCCACACATTGCTAACTTTGCACAACATCTATTCTAATTTTTGATGAGCAAGAAAACCATTTTTTATATCTCCTTTTTTGTGGCCCTATTTATTCTGTTTTATTTTGGTCTTACCAAAATCATCCCGGGATATGGGGAGGTAAAGCTACCGGTACTTAATTATGTACAACCATTTGCCTTTAAGGACCAAGAGGGCAAAACGATAACAGACAAGGATATTGCGGGCAAGGTATGCGTAGTGGAATATTTTTTTACTACTTGTAAGGGCATTTGCCCAAAAATGAATACCAATATGAAAGGCATCTACCAGGACTTTAAGCAGGATACTGACTTCCTGATCCTGTCACATACCGTAAACCCCGAAACGGACAGTGTTGCCAGATTGAAACACTATGCGGATTCGCTTGGTGCCGATCCCAAAAATTGGCTTTTTCTTACTGGCAGCAAACAAGATCTTTATAATGCTGCCCGTGTTAGCTATTTGTTGGATGACCCCAAGAACAACAATGATTCCATCAGCAACCAATTTATACATACCCAGTTTTTTGCGCTGGTGGATAAGAGTGAGCGGGTGCGCAAAGTATATGATGGGTTGAAGAAAGAAGAACTCGCAGAACTGAAAAAAGATATTGGCTATTTGCTGAAAGAACCAGTTGATAAATCAAGATTTGCGAACAAACTTTATGAAACAAAAGGAAATTAGCCCAAGCAAAAAATATGGATAGGGCATGTTTTGATATTATTTTTCAGATAGTCTATTGATGCGCATTGAAATTGACGATATCTTAAAGCGCAACCAACTGAGCGTAACAGCAGGGCGCAAAAAAATACTGGGATTGTTCTTGAACAACCCCGGAGCGCTATCGCATGGGGATATTGAAAAAAAAGCTGGTGAAAAATTTGACCGGGTAACGGTGTACCGAACACTACAGGTATTTTTGGAAAAGGGGATTATACATAATATACCCACCACTGATAATTCCATTCTCTATGCGCTGTGTAAGGACGATTGCCACGAAGGCCAACACCAAGATAACCATGTGCATTTTATTTGCAACGATTGTGGCAATACAGTTTGCCTTGAAAATGTGACGATACCAGCGGTGAAGCTCCCAAAGGATTTTATCTCTTCCCAGATTGATGTGGTGGTTAGTGGAATCTGCAAGGATTGCAAATAAGTACCAAAATGAAAAGCCCCGATGTAGAAACATCCGGACTTTTAGTTAAGGTTCTGATTAGTAGCTATTTAAAAAAAATAATTTAATATTAATATTTTAGCAAATATAGCTGCCTAGGAGATCAAAAACAATAATTAGTCAATAAATTTTTAAAGCTTGTCGATTTCTTCACCGACAAAATCCATCAGTTTTCGGATATGGCTACCCGAGAAATCAAACTTAAGGCCGGCTGCGCTATATAACTCTGGTAATGTTTTGGTACCACCCAGGCTCAACGCTTTGATGTAATTGTCCAGCGCCGATTTTTTATCCTGTTTATACTGCATCCACAAACCCAATGCGCCCAATTGTGCAATGCCATATTCGATATAATAAAAAGGAACTTCAAACAAATGCAGTTGTCTTTGCCAACCAATTTTTCTATACTGCTCCAGTCCGCTATAGTCAATAACTGAAGAAGAAAAAGTGCCAAGTATATTCATCCACTCCTGTTCCCTTTCTTCCAAACTATGCCGAGGGTTTTCATAAACCCAATGCTGAAATTTATCGATAATGGCTATCCACGGAAATAGGGTGATTACTCGTTCCAACTGATGTTCTTTAGCTCTTTTCAAGTCTTCTTTATTATCAAAGAAAACATCCCATTCATCCATAGTGAATAGCTCCATCGACATACTGGCGACTTCGGCAATTTCCATAGGATAATCTTTGAAGCCATTCAATTCCAAATCATGTGTGAGGAAAGAATGAATGGCATGACCACCCTCGTGTACCATCGTAGTCACATCACCCATTTGCCCAGCGGCATTCATAAATATAAAGGGAGCTCCGGTTTCAGCGAGTGGGCAATTATATCCACCTGGTGCCTTACCCTTTCGGCTTTCCAAATCAAGTCGCCCCATCTTCTTCATGTACGACAAGCAATCAGCAAAAAAAGGATTCAACTCCTTAAAACTCTTGATTGTTTTTTCAACCAGTTCCGCTCCAGTTTCAAAAGGGTGCAAGGGAACCTGACCTTCTGGCTCAGCCTCTGTGTCCCATGGCCGAAGGGTATCCAGTTTTAATTTTTTACGCTTTTTTTCATTCAGCTTATTGGCCAGTGGAAGCACATATTCTTTAACGGATTCATGGAACTGAAAGCAATCTTCCTTTGTATAGTCAAAACGTCCCAACTCCACAAATTTATAATCGCGGTAATTTTTGAAACCAGCATTCAATGCTACTTGATGTCGTTTAGCGATTAATTCTGAATAAAGAATATTCATTTGGGCTTTATCCTGCAGTCTTCTTTCCTGTATTTTCCGGTACACTTCTTCACGGAGTGCCCGATCGGGGCTTTCCAAAAATTTGGCAGCTTGTTGTAATGTATATTCCTTACCATTAACCACAATGGCCATTTTACCAGAAATCACACCAAACTGTTGGCCCTGTACACCTAGTTCTGCCAGTAGGGGTATGTTTTCCTCGCGGAATAGGTCAATATTTTTTTTTATGCCACGGAGATAGGTGAAATATTTTCCTTTGTCCAGTTCATTGGTAAATGGGCAATCGTACAGCTTGCGGTTGATCTGGTCGGCATAAGGCTGGATATTGGGTTGGATCTCCAGCACAAAATAATTAAAGGCATCTTCCAGCGCTTTGTTCTCTGTATCGCAGGTCATCCGTATCTGACGCCAACAAACATCCTCACTCACCACCGCTTCCAACTCACTCAAGTCTTTAAGCCATTTTTCAAGGTCGGGGCGGGAGTTGATTTTTCTTTCAACCAGTGCTTTATAATAGGGCTCCAATGCTTTCCAATCTGTAATTACAAATGACTCAGGAAGAAAGTGCCTTTCAGGTTTTTTGATTTCCGCACTATAGTTCATAGGGAAACTTATTTATCGCTTTTCTTTTTTGCAGCCGCCTTTTTTGGCTTTGCTTCCGGTGCTGCTTTTTTATCCTCTGATTCCTCTTTTGGTTTTTTTGTAGCTGCCTTCTTTGGCTTTGCGGCTGGTTGTTCCTCCGTTGGTTGCACCTTGGCCTTTTTCTTGGGTTCTTCTACTGTTGCGGGAGCTACTTTTTCTTTGGGGGCTTCTTCAACAACAGGTGATTCTTCTTCAACTGGCGCTTCCGACAATTTCAGTTCAACCTGATTGGCTTTTAATATAGAAGCCCATTTGATCATTTTTTTCAGGTCGCTGCTATATACACGGTCAAGATCAATATCAGGATATACTTTGGTAAAATAATTTTTAAGCGCTGTGCCATCTTTTTCATCTGTTAATTTTTCATTGCTAGAATCAATGGATTTCAAGACCTCTACCAAGTTCACATTCTCTCTTTTGGTAAACACTTCAATACTTTCCAGATGGGAAAAATTATGTATCCTGCTCGATACAAATTTGGTAGTTTTATCTTCCAGTGAGCGAACAATCGCCCCATCCGTTTTACTACTCAATAATTCATACAACCCAGGCAGTCCTGTTACAGCAACGATTTTGTGATATTCCATATATTCAATTCTTTTAAAAGACGTGCAATTTAAAGCGAAAAAAGCAAATTGGCGGTTTAAAGATTATTGATGAAAAAGTTTGGCTTTTTTATCAAATCACCGAACGGTCAGCAGGAGCACTGATTTCAGCAATCACATTGTCGAGCCTAGTCTTTAATATATCATAATCTGTAAATCCCCGAGCCAACAAATAAAATTTTGAATCGCTGGCCTGCATCAACACAGCAGGGAAGCCCGTCACCTGGAGTTGCTTTACCAAGGCAAACTCATAATATGCTTTCTCCTTGTATTCATTGCTATGCAGCTTATTATAAAAATCCTTTGCTGGTATCTGGTATTTTTCAAGTAGGTGTCGGTATGCCTCGTCATCACAAAGGTCGCGGCCTTCATAGTTCAACGCATATTGAAGGTCGGAGGCAAAAGAAATCTGATTGTCAGGAAAATATTCCTTGAAAACGCACATGGCAATCGCCGGTTTTTCGGAATTCATGAACCAGTCGCTTTTGTCAGGATTAAAAATATGCCAGAGAAAATCCTGACCGAATTGTATGCCTGTCCTTTCCTCCACGGTTTTATAGGCTTGCTGAATATAGCCAGCTACCGTACTAATGGGTTGGGGATTTTCGGGCAAAATCATACCACCAGAAAGCACTTCTGTATGGAATTGACCTTTATATTCTTCCACCAGTTTTCTTATAACTGGGCTAAAGCCATAGCACCATCCACAATAGGCATCATAGCAATATATCAAAGTAGGTATTGTTATCATAAGCTTTCAAAATTATGTCAAAATGCGACTTTCCACAAAAGCCCATCCATGTTCATGAATAGTTTAACAGTATGCTATAATATAAAATGGGCCGCTCGCGCATGCCCATTTTATGATTTATTAAGTTTTCAAAATCATCTTTGTCTACGAAAACCACCGCCGCCGCCAGAAGGTCTGGATCCACCACCGGAAGGTCTTGAAAATCCTCCGGATTGTTGCTGTCTTTGCGGAGCTGCATTAAAACCGCCTCTGGATTGCTGAAAGGTCTGGGTTCGCATCTGACCCCGGCTACGCATATCGAACTGACGGTTTAGGTTCTGTACCTGTGGGTTATTGTTGGGTTGAACCGGTCTCCAGGCATTTTGTTGCCTTTGTTGCCATTGGTTATTCTGGCTATTCCGCTGGAAAACATTTCCGTTTCTATCGCTAAACACATTATTGGGCTGTGAGGATGACCTATTACCAAAACCCCGATTTGCATTGTTGTTTTGGAAACGACCTGGATTGGGTGAATTGCTATAGTTTGGTCTATTTCCAAAACCGGTTCTTCCGTCGTTGGTATTTTGTGGACGTCCCAGATTAGGCATGTTAGATCCATTAGGACGATTAAAACCGTTGGAACGGTTAAAGCCATTTCCACGTTGATTTAAATTATTTGTCCGATTATCTCTTGTCACCACGTCATTGCGATAATTGTAAATATTGGTCGTATAGTTATTACGGGTATACACATTGTTTCTGTAATAACTATTATTATAACGGCCATAATATCCATAGCTGCGGTAGCCGCCCCATGCATACGGAGGACAATAAACATGTGGGCCCCACCAACCGCCACCCCACCAGCCCCAAGGTCTTCCGATGTTCATACCAAAATGGAACCAACCATAACTATAGCCCCATCCCATACTCCATCCTGCCCAGGGGTTATAGCACATATTAAAGCCCCATGTCCATGGGCGGGGATAATAATAATCGCCATACCAAGGATTATAATAGTAACCTGTTCCATAGACAACAGTAGGTCCATAGATATAAGTGTTCAAATATCCTGGTGTATAGCCCATATATACATAATCTGGGGTTACATCATAGATATATACGTACTTGATATTGTAAACAGGGGAGCTTGGAGGTATCTCATCCACTTCATCAGGCCTCTCGGTGGATACCACCCAAGGCCCATTTGGGTTTTGAGATTCAAACCATACCCCCTTTTCTACACAATAGTAGGTATCACCCCTACGTATAACCGATTGTGGGGTGTTCACGCCATATTGAAGATCGGTACCGGGCACATTTTCAAACTTCGGTTGTCCATCATAGTTTACATTGGCGGATGCCTGGCTCCTATCTACTTTGGCAGTCTGAGGAATTTGCGCATCCATCACCGCTTCACGGGCAGCATTGGTACCAGCTACACTGGCCAATACATTATCTTTTGGGGAACCTTCTGGGATTTTTGCAAAATCTGATGGCAAAGCATTGGAAGCAACATATTGCCAACGACCATCCAATACTGGTGAAGTGTACCACCTACCTGAAATCAAAACATAATATTGTCTTGACCCGTTGTCCAGAAAAATATCATTTGCAGAATTTTGGATGAATGATAAGTTGGTGCCGTCGATCGGGGTAAAATTGGGCTGACCATTTGATTGTATCAGTTCGGCAGGTTTGGTGCTGACCAATATATCAGAAACTACTTTTTGCTGTGCGGCAGCAGCCGAATCCGTAAACCCAGGATTGGAGCTGTTCGCTTCATCCACTGCAGTTTGTACTTTTTGCAGGTTTGATGGGATATTGCCATTGGTATAACTATAAGGGCCTGTGGCAGCAGGGGCGCTGTACCAATGTTTGCCACCATACAAATAATACATGCCGTTATTATTTTTTACAATAGTGAACGGTGTATTTGATACCACGTCCATGCCCCAGTCCTTATTAAGTTGAAGTTTAGGTTCACCATCAATCAGCACCAGAATGGCTGGCCGCTGCGCATAAAATATTTTAGGGGGCGTATTGTTCAAGTCTTTTGATAGTTTGGCCTGGTTCTGATCCTGATCCAAGGAAGCAAGGATATCGTCCAAGGAAAAATCACCAACTGCTTGCGGCATTTGGGTTTCCAATGTGGTCTTTAAACTATTGATGAATCCAGGGTCTGACTGACCGGGGAATTTTAGGTTGGGGATTTTTAACGACTGAATAGCCATTGTTCGGTTGTCCCTATCCGTTTCCACAGTGGCCACAGCCCATAAAGTACCGAATGTTGGGTCTGTTTTACCATTCTCGATAATAGAAATGGCCGCACGGGTTTTCAGAATATTTCCGGTTAAAGATTCAGGTTGGAATTGATAAATTTTTATAACGGAGCCATCCGTACCATTGATGATCTTTGGCCATTCGTCCTGCGCTGCTTTGACCGGATTAAAGGCAAACAAAGCACCGCTTAAAATGACTAAAAGACGTGTAAGTATTTTCATATAATAGCTGTTTAATTTTTAAGATTTGTTTGAAAGCTGCTTGCACCTATAAAACTATGAAAACAATATGCCATAACTAAACGATAGACCTTGTTTTTTAGCTATTGTTTAAAAAAGAAATGTTAATAGAAGAAAATTATGTTATCTATAAGATTGTGTTGCAACTATTTGATGTATTTCCAGTTTTTGATTTTACCCTCTTCCATCCATTCAACCGCCTGTGCAAGCCTTTTTTTGCGGGTTTCTTCGGTTTTTGCTTCTGTAATCCAATTTATATATTCTTTTTTATTGGAAGTACTGAAATTCTCAAACGTCGATAAGGCTTTTTTATTTTTTTTAAAAGAATCACTCAGGTATTGAGGAACCATCAATTCTTTGTTATTGGCCACTTTTGGCTTTTGTACTTTTAAATTCTTTTCATTCAATAGCATGGCTTCCTTGATATAGCCAATGATGATCTTGTCGCTGGGCAAATCTTTAAGAGAGGTGATGCGCCCAAAACTGCCCATCGCCTCTTCCCTATTTTCGAGAAGCTTTTTTCCATCTTTCAATAATGCGGCTTTCCAAAAATTAAAGGCACAATGTTGTTTGAATGCCGCCATGCTGCACATCATTCCTTTATAATCAAAATGAGGGAAAGACCATTTCATGGTTTCTTCTACTTCGGGGCAGGTTTTGTGAACCAATGAACGGAAATGATTGAGAATGGGTTTTGCAAAATCAGCCGATTGGGAAATATAGGCGCCGATGCGTTTGTCGGTATTGGGCATGACTTTTATTTAAAGTTAGAATGAGCCGCTGATTTTATTTATGTAAAGATTGTTTGCCACTGATGCACTGATTGATAATCAAAATTCATATTCAAAATCATAAAATCTGTGGCAATTTTTTTCAGCCACTGATTCACTGATTATTATTTACTTAAGAAATACCCAATCATACAATCGGTGGCAAAATTATGATAGCCACTGATGCACTGATTAAGAAATTAATACCCGCTTTCATAAAAAATCATATAATCTGTGGCAACTTTTTTTTAGCCACTGATGCATTGATTAAAGAAAATAAAGAATGCCTTCATAGAAAATCAAATAATCAGTGGCAACTTTTTTCAGCCACTGATTCAGCGGTTATTGAAATAAAGTAGGCTTTCATGAGAAAATCAGTGCATCAGTGGCAATCTTTTACCCTTCAATCAATTAAATCCGTGGCATCATCAATGTGCTTCCAACCAGTTTTCCCCATCTCCAATCTCTGCTTCCACAGGTACAGCATTGGGCAGTGGTAGGGCTGCTCTCATACAATCCAAGATAATGGGTTTGATGGTTTCCGCTTCTTCCTTCACCGCATCAAAAACCAATTCATCATGCACTTGAAGAATCATCTTAGACTTGAATTTTTCCTTGATAAATTTTTCATGCACTTTAATCATCGCGAGTTTGATCATATCCGCAGCAGTGCCTTGTATCGGGGAGTTGATGGCATTCCTTTCCGCAAAACCTCTTACGGTAAAGTTTGCACTGTTGATGTCCTTTAACCAACGTTTCCGTCCCATCAAGGTCTCCACATAACCGTTCTCCTTCGCAAAGTTGATGGTATCATCCATATACTTCTGAATATTGGCAAATTGCTTTTTATAGTTGTCTATGATTTCTTTTGCCTCGGTTCGACTGATTCCTAGATTATCTGCCAAACCAAACGCACCCTGGCCATATATGATCCCGAAATTCACACTCTTCGCTTTATAACGCATTTCCTTTGTCACTTCCGCCTCATCCACATTGTACACTTTGGCGGCTGTAGCTGTATGTATATCTTTTCCCTCCTTGAAAGCCGTGCACATAGCAGGGTCGCCACTAATAGCAGCCACAATACGCAATTCAATCTGTGAATAATCGGCAGATAAAAGAATATGCTGATTGTCTCTTGGGATAAATGCCTTCCTTATTTCCCGGCCTCGTTCTGTCCTAACCGGAATGTTTTGTAGATTGGGATTGTTGCTAGACAGGCGCCCTGTTACAGCCACGGCTTGCGCATAGGAAGTATGCACCCTTCCTGTTTTTCGGTTCACCATCAACGGTAAGGCATCTACGTAGGTGGACTTGAGTTTTGTAAGTTCACGAAACGCCAAGATGTCCTCCACGATTTTATTCTCGTGCGATAATTTCAACAACACATCTTCGCCAGTCGCATATTGACCCGTTTTGGTTTTTTTAGCCTTGGGGTCCAATTGCAATTTTTCAAACAATACCTCACCCAACTGCTTGGGCGAAGCCAGATTAAATCGCACAGCAGCTTGCTTGTATACATTTTCCTCTGCTTTTTTTGCATCTGATTCCAATAGTTTGGAGTAGTCGTTCAAAAATTCCATATCGACTTTTACCCCTTCAAATTCCATGTCCGTCAATACTCTTACAAGCGGGTTTTCTACTTCGGTAAAAACCTTTTCCACTTCCTTTGTTTTTAACAATGGCGTGAAAATATGTTTAAGCTTTAGCGTGATATCGGCATCTTCCGAAGCGTACTCTTTTATTTTTTCCAGTTCCACATCTCGCATGTTTCCTTGGGTTTTTCCTTTCTTGCCAATCAGTTCTTCGATATGCACTGGTTCGTAACCAAGGTATTGTTCGCTCAGCGCATCCATGCTGCGCTTTCCTTCCGGCTCGATTACATAATGTGCGAGCATGGTATCAAACAAATTTCCTTTCGGTTCAACCCCATACCATTTCAGCACCAGCAGGTCATATTTGATATTTTGGCCTACCCAGGTTATGTTTGGAGCGTTGAAAAGAGGGCTAACCAAGTCAAGGATTTTTTTGGTTTCGTTTTGGTCGGGTGGGCAGGGAATATAATAGGCCTCGCCAGGTTGATATGCGAAACTCAATCCAACCAATTCCACATCATTGGCATCGATGCCCGTAGTTTCGGTATCAAAGCATATCTCTTTTTGTACAATCAATTTTTCCACCAGATCTTTGATGGCTTTTTCGCCAACGATAGCATGATAGGCATGAGCGGTATTGTTGATGTTTTTTTCAACCATCCCTACTTCTGATGATGTGGGGTCTTGATCGTTTTTATTTTCCTCTTCTTTTGGTTTGGTTTCCTGCTTTTTGGTTTTGTTTACTTGCGACTCCACGGCATTCCCAAACAGATCTGTCTGTACTCCTTCTGGCGCTTGGTTTAAAATGTTGAAATCCTCGCCCAGTATACGCTTGCCGAGGGTCTTGAATTCGAGGTCTGCAAATACTTCTTTGAGTGCTTCCCGATCCCAATCTTTCAGCCTGAAATCTTCTTCATGAAATTGCAAAGGCACATTCATGATGATGGTAGCGAGCTTTTTGCTCATCATGGCTTTCTCTTTGCCGTTTCTGATTTTCTCGCCCATCGCGCCTTTAATTTTATCTGCATTTTCAAGTACGTTTTCAAGCGTACCATATTCTGCCAATAATTTAGCGGCTGTTTTTTCGCCAATACCCGGAATGCCCGGAATATTATCTACCGCATCGCCCATCATACCCAACATATCAATCACCTGGGAGACTTCTTTAATATTCCATTTCTCACAAATCTCTTTTGGTCCCAAAATTTCAATATTACCACCTTGATAAGGCGGTTTATAGATTTTCACTTTATCAGTTACCAATTGTCCATAATCTTTATCTGGTGTTACCATGAACACTTCATAACCTGCATCGGCCGCCTGCTTGCTGAGAGTGCCAATCACATCATCGGCTTCATAACCATCCAACTCCATAACCGGGATATTGAAGCCCTTGATGATTTTTTTGATATCTGGTATCGCATCCAAAAGATCTTCGGGTGCTTCTTGACGGTTGGCTTTATAATCTGCAAAATCGGTATGCCTTTCTGTTGGGGCATGGGTATCGAAGCATACTGCCATATGTGAGGGCTTCTGGTTATTGATCAGATCGACCAAGGTATTCACGAAACCAAATTGGGCATTGGTATTCCGTCCTTTTGAAGTAACGCGTGGGTTGCGGATAAGTGCATAATAGGCACGGAAAATCAATGCAAAAGCATCCAGCAGGAATAATTTTTTGTCCATAGTTTTTATTTTGCGACTATTGAATAGTTGCCAGAAACTACTAAGTTAGGTAATTCCTGTAGCGACCATAAACAAAAAATTTATCAATGGCGAAAGTCAAAACTTTTCTATCGGTCGAACTACAAATTTTATTTTATGATGACGATAACGGTATGTTTTGTCGATGATGGTTGTGCTGAAGAATGCGTTTCGTATAGCTATCCATGTTTGATTCCACAGATTTTCTTCCCTGTATTTATCAATAGAACCTGATTTGCTTTTGTCTATTTCATTGCTTCCAGTTCTTTTTGCAATCGGAACATTTCATCACGGAGGCGGGCCGCTTCCATAAAATCAAGGTCGCGGGCTGCTTTTTCCATTTCTTTTTTGATTTTTGAAATCGCCTTCTCCATTTGCGGGATGGTCTTGTACTGTTCCTGCTCCTCGGCAGCCGTAGTTACCAAATCCTGATCGGATTGGATAGCATAGGGATTCGCTGAATCAAAACCTTTGATATCCAACACTGAGGTTTGAGCAAAAACCTGTTCTTTCGATTTCTTAACGGTAGTGGGTGTGATATGATGTTCAATATTGTAAGCGATCTGTTTTTCCCGACGGCGGGCTGTTTCATCAATAGTACGCTGCATGCTTTCGGTCATTTTATCTGCATAAAAAATAACTAGCCCATCCACATTTCTGGCTGCTCTACCTGCCGTTTGGGTTAAGGATTTTTCGTTCCTCAAAAAGCCTTCTTTATCTGCATCCAAGATGGCCACCAAGGAAACTTCCGGTAGGTCCAAGCCTTCACGCAATAGGTTCACTCCCACAAGCACATCAATTTCACCCAATCTCAATTGCCTTAAAATTTCCACACGGTCCAGCGTATGTACCTCACTGTGGATGTATTTGGATTTGATATTGATCCGATGCAAGTATTTGTCCATTTCTTCGGCCATGCGTTTGGTTAGGGTGGTTACCAAAACCCGGTCGCCTTTGGTTATCCGCTTGTCGATCTCATCCAACAAATCATCAATCTGGTTTACACTGGGTCTGATTTCAATGGGCGGATCCAACAAACCTGTTGGTCGCACTACCTGTTCAACCACCACGCCACCGGTTTTTTCGAGCTCATAATCGCCCGGCGTAGCCGAAACGAATATGGTTTGGTTGGTGAGGGATTCGAATTCATGAAAATTCAAAGGCCGATTGTCCAGTGCCGATGGTAGTCGAAAACCATAATCCACCAATATAAGTTTACGGCTACGGTCGCCTCCATACATGCCGCTTACCTGTGGGATAGTCTGATGGCTTTCATCGATCACACACAAAAAATCTTTGGGGAAATAATCGAGCAGGCAAAATGGGCGGGTGCCTGCTAATCGACGGTCAAAAAATCGGGAATAGTTTTCAATGCCATTGCAATAACCGAGTTCTCGGATCATTTCCAGATCATAATTTACCCGTTCACTTAGTCGTTGTGCTTCAATATATTTCCCAACGCTCTTAAAATATTCTACCTGCGCAGCCACCTCATCCTGAATTTCATAAATAATCTGCTGCAGCATATGCTTGGGAGCAACGTACAGGTTGGCTGGGAAAATGGCTGCATTTTCCATTTTGCCGATACGCTTTCCCGTATTCACATCAAAGCTTTCAATTTCTTCTATATCGTCACCAAAAAAGCTGATGCGGTAACCATAATCCACATAAGGAAGATTGATATCGATGGTATCGCCTTTTACCCTAAAAGTACCCCGGGTGAAATCCCCCTGGCTACGGTTGTACAATGAGTTTACCAGTGAATGCAAGAAACCTTGACGGGAAATGGTTTGCCCCTGGTGGATGCGGATGATGCCATTCTCATAATCGGTGGGGTTCCCCATACCATAGATACAGCTCACGGAAGCTACTACAATGATGTCCCTTCTACCCGTGAGCAGTTGAGCGGTGGCCTGAAGCCTCAGTTTATCCAGTTCCTCATTAATGGAAAGATCTTTCTCAATATAAGTATTGCTCACCGGCATATAGGCCTCCGGTTGATAATAGTCGTAGTAGGAAACAAAATAACCTACCGCATTATCTGGAAAAAACTGCTTGAACTCGCCGTATAATTGTGCCACAAGGGTTTTGTTGTGGGTGAGTACCAAAGTAGGCCGTTGTATGTTCTGGATCAGATTGGCAATGGTAAATGTTTTTCCCGAGCCTGTTACACCAAGCAGGGTTAGGTACTGTTCCCCATTCAGCACCCCCTCTGTCAATTGCTGAATCGCTTGGGGCTGGTCGCCGGCAGGTGCATATTGGGAGTGTAGTTTAAAAGACATGGTAAAATTTAGAATGCAAATTAACTCAATAAAAAAGAGTAAAAAGCTTTAGGTGCAGGGTCATTTTTAAAAAAAGTTTTGTGTTTTCACTGAACCCAGATTTAACAAATAATAAAAGATAAACAAGCTAATTTGGATTTGTATTTATTTATTAACCTTATCAATAAGCATTTAATGAAACTCAACTGCCCCAAGCTGGTTTGTATTTGCTTTTGTTTTGCCATTTTCTTTTCAACGAAAGCACAAACTACTTCAAACAAAGCCACCAGTCACTTTGGCTATCTCGATAAAGGAGATTCCATCAGTTTTATTTTTGGCGAACAGCAATCCATTACAATAGGAACAACCGAAGTGACATTGACGATCCAAAGATTGGATCAAATCAAACAAGTAAATGTAGCAGGTGAATTCAATGGATGGGACAACCAAAACAGCCTTTACCAATTAGTCAAGATAAATAATCATCTATACATGATTACAGTGAGCAAGCATATGCTGGGTAAAATAGGGGAGACCAAACAATTCAAGTTTGTATTGAACCACCAGTATTGGATTGAGCCGCCAGTATATGCTTTGAATAAGTTTACGGGGAAGGACGGGAATACGAATCTTTTAGTCAAACTTTAGATATACTAAATAGGCATTCCCAAAGTTTTGAACTTTGGGAATGCCTATAAAATTTACTGTATGCTTTTTGCGATCCCATCCAGATAATCCGAAAATTCCTTTAGTATGTTGGCATCAATCTCAATCTGTTCCTGCGCTTCTTTCCAATTCCTTTGTTCGATGGCCTCGCGTATGCCCGGCAACGTTTTTACGCCATAGCCAGTATAAAAGCCTGGTGCATAAATACTGTGCCTATACCAGCTACGCCTTGGCAACCCATTGGCAGTAAGCAATTTTTGCTCAGCCTTGTATAATGATTGATTGAGTTCGTCTTCTTTGGCTGCATCCAGCTTTGCTTTTTCAATTGCTTCTGATAAATGGTTGGTCGTTTTTTCCAAATCGGTCAATTCATTCTGCAAGCTTGAAAAATTCAGATAAGGTACTTCCTGTTGGGGAGTGGGCGGAAGCAGTTTTTCGGCTGTGTCGATACTGTTCTTATAAAATTTTCCCTGAATCAGCTTATTCTCTATCGCTGTATTTTCACGCATCTGCTCGGTGGATGCAATCAGTTCTGTAGCATAGCCAGCAACTGTTTTATAAAAAGATTTAAAGTCAAAAGGCAGCAATTCGGCATCCGCCAACCTCATGGACGTATGACCCGCGGTTTTGGCTAAAGCCACACCATATACAAAACTGGGGTCTTTGAAACGGCGATAGTCATCATAGGAATCATAGATGGAATGATATTCACCGCCCGGGTCTTCGCCACCAAAACCCAAATTAAAAGAGGGTATGCCTATATGTTGGATAAAGGGTGAATAATCGGAACCGGAACCCAGTGCTCCTATATGTATCGTTTTTTTGCCCATCAATTCTTTTGCCATTGCACTGTTCTTGCTGGCAGCAACGATATCAACCTGCCTTCTGCGTTCCAAGATGCTGATGCCGGTTTCTGGGTCGGTTACTCCCTTGGCCACTTGATTGATAAATGGTTCCAATGCATGTGAGCCTTCTGCACCAAAAAAACCCCTCCCATTCCCATCGGAGTTAATATATACCACCGCTTTTTGCTGAAGCTCATCGGCATGTTGCTCCACCCATTCGGTAGAGCCTAATAGACCGGGCTCCTCTCCATCCCAAGCACAATACACCAAGGTTCTTTTGGGTTTCCAGCCAGTTTTTACCAGCTCACTGATTGCTCTCGCCTCCTCCAACATAGCTGCTTGGCCGCTGAGTGGGTCGTTTGCCCCGTTTACCCAGGCATCGTGGTGGTTTCCACGGATTACCCATTCGTCTGGCTTTTCACTGCCGGGAAGTTTTGCGATGATATCATTTATGGGTTTAGTATCCCAGTTGAATTCCAGTTTCAGATGAACTGTTGTTTTCCCTGAGCCGATATGATAGGTAAAAGGCAAGGCACCATTCCAATCTTCGGGGGCTACCGGCCCTTCTAATGAACGCAATAGGGGTTCTGCATCATGATAACTGATGGGCAACACGGGAATCTTTAATAAGTTGGTAGCATCTTTCCTGTCAATCCTTTTCGCATCCTTCGTTGAACCATAGCCGGGTGTCAATGGGTCACCAGGGTATATCGGCATATCCATCACAGACCCTCTTTGTACACCGTATTCGTTTTTAAAGGCTCCTTTGGGGTAAACATCTCCCCGATAATACCCATCGTCTTTGGGGTCAGAGTAAATAATACAGCCAATAGCACCATGCTCTTGGGCTACTTTGGGTTTGATGCCTCGCCAGGAGTGGCCATATTTTGCAATCACGATCTTACCTTTCACGTCAATACCCAACCGCTTTAAATATTCATAGTCTTGCGGAAGCCCATAGTTCACATAAACCAGTTCACCAGTTACATCGCCATCGGCGGACCAACAGTTATAGGTAGGGAGTTGCTCTTTGGTTTGACCTGAAGTGGCGTCTTCCGCTAGTGGTTTTTCCGCCAGTCCTGCTTTGTATTTTGTGGGGGAAGTCATTTCCAGTAAACGGGTCTTCGGTGTGGGGAAAAGCACATAGAAAGTTTCCATCTGTACATCGTAGCCCCATGATTTGAATTGGTTGAAAATAAACTCCGCAACGGCTTTGCCACCCGGGGATCCAACATGGTGCGGCCTTGCCGACATCTCTTTGATAAGTTGACCAACATGATCAGCTTTTAAATAGCTGTCGAACTTTGCTTCGGCCTCCAGTTGGTTTATACTGCTATTTTCGGTGAAGCCCAATAATTTTTTCGATTGCCCATTTTGCGAAAACCCGCCAAGAGCAAGGCTTAAGGTGAATGATACCAATAAAGATTTTCTCATTTCAGAAATTTTATGTTTGTAAATGAAGAACTTGAAATTACGAATAAAGAATGCTAAAAAGTCTTAGACCTAGATAATCTATCAAATCCCTTCCCTGAGTTTGACCCAACAATAGTCATCAAGCAACTTATCGTTTTTAATTATGCTTTTGTGGTGGATGGCTTCGAGGTGGAAACCATTTTTTTCGAGGGCTTTCATGGAAGCAGGATTATTGGAGAATACCTCTGCATAAACCCGGACGATATCGAAATGCAAAAAAATATGGTCAACGAGCAAGCGGATGGCTTCCGAGGCAATCCCTTGGTTCCAGAAAGGTTCGCCAATCCAATATCCAATCTCCACATTTTTTCGGTACACATTTTCCTTTATAATAAAACCAATAGCACCTACCAATTGCCCATCCGCTATCACGGCAAATTGGGTAGGAGGTACCATTACGGCAATCATGCCCACCCATTCCTCTGCATCCTTTTTTGTATATGGAAAAGGGAATCCATCCCTGAGTTTACTGCTGATATATGGGTTATTGGCAAGCCCCGCCAGTAGGTCTATGTCGGTTTTTTCCCAAGCCCGTATTTCAATATTCATTTTTGGTATCTTGTCAAATACGCGTTGTAATCGGGCACAATCACTTCATATTCCTGGTACATGAGAGGGGAAGTGAGTAAGAAATCAGCAGTAGCCCGGTCGCAGGCAAAGGGGATATTCCATACCACTCCCAGCCTAAGCAATGCTTTGATATCTGGGTCGTGGGGCTGTGCCTCCATGGGGTCCCAAAAGAAAATCAGCACATCAATTTTGCCTTCGGCAATCTGTGCACCAATCTGTTGGTCGCCACCCATAGGGCCACTGAGAAACCGGCTGATTGGTGTGTCCAGTGCATCTTCCAACATTTTGCCAGTAGTGCCGGTGGCATATAAACGATGTTTAGCAAGGGCTGCCTTGTTGTAAACCGCCCATTCAATCAATTCCTTTTTCTTATTATCATGTGCAACCAGTGCAATGCGTTTGCGGGCTGCGATTTTACGGTTAAGCATCGTTCCATTTTTTAGTTAATACTTATTGGGGCAAAAGGTAATTCAGTTTTTTAAGAAGACTATAACATACCGCACGAAATTAATATTTTGAACAACCGTTCATTACGGCACAGAATTTGCTTAAAATGCTTCTCGCTTACTTTTACTAACCCATTGATGAAGAAACTCTTCTGGACCACACTGGCCATTGGCCTGATTTGCCATGCCTCTATTGCACAACAGGCAAATAAAACTGCTATTAATGAGCAGCAGGCGAAGTCTATATCCGACTCAGTCTTGTTCCAACATTTCACCTGCACCGCGAAAAGTTTTAATAAAGTGTTGCTCCAGTGGGGTACCGGATCTTCCTCCGGGGTAGATTATTTTGTGTTGGAGCATGCTACCGACAGCAACCATTTTGAAACATTGGGGATCTTGAAACGCACCGCCTCTTCCAATCAATTTGAATTTATGGATGGCAACCCGTCGCCCGGACTAAATTACTACCGTCTCAAATCGACCGATAGCAGTGGTCTCGTTCTTTATTCTGATATCTTCCCTGTTAATATTGAGGGCAACCCGAACTTCAAGTTCTATCCTAACCCGGTTGATAAATTTTTGATCATCGATAGCCAGCAGCCCGGTGATTTACAGATTATCAGCAATACCGGCAACCTGCTTTTGACCCGCCAACTACAGGCTGGTGTTCAGGTAGTCAATGTCTCCATGCTTGAAAGGGGCGAATATGTTTTGAGGATGGTATACAAAGAAGGGAACCGCCTAGTCCTGGACCATCTTCTAAAGAATTGATTATAAATTCTGAATAAATAAGCATAATACTACAAAATACTTGCAGGATTGATTCCCTTCGATTATCTTTACCTCGGTTTTTCATAGGATATTGGATTTTAAACCGGGGTTGAATGTCTATTCATGCCCCTTTTTCATTTTATAGCCCTATATACTACACAGTCTAGATGGTAGGTAGATGCACAAATCTGCATAAACATCCTGAATACAGAACAGAAATGAATGGATACAAAAAAGCCCCGCTTCCGCGAGGCCTTACTTACTAACCCATTATTATTTAAAAACTAACCTGCTGCCTGTGCTTCCTTTATTTTTTCACGAATCTTGCCTTCGATCTGGGCTGCCAGCTCAGGATTGTCATGTAGTAGCTGTTTAACCGTATCACGGCCTTGCCCCAATTTATCGGTACCATAGCTGAACCAGCTACCACTTTTATTAACAATACCCAGTTCTACGCCCATATCCACAATCTCGCCCATTTTGGAAATGCCTTCACCAAAAACAATATCAAACTCGGCACTACGGAATGGTGGTGCTACCTTATTTTTAACCACTTTTACTTTAACTCTGTTGCCAACCGCTTCATCACCATCCTTGATCTGTGCCATGCGGCGAATATCCAGCCGAACAGATGCATAAAATTTTAATGCATTACCCCCAGTGGTGGTCTCAGGATTGCCGAACATGACCCCAATCTTTTCACGCAATTGGTTGATGAAAATACATATGGTATTTGTCTTACTAATAGTAGCAGTAAGTTTTCTCAGGGCTTGGGACATCAAACGGGCATGAAGACCCATTTTGCTATCGCCCATTTCCCCTTCCAGTTCACTTTTCGGAACTAGCGCGGCCACGGAATCAATTACCACCACGTCCAAGGCACCAGATAATATCAAACGATCGGCAATTTCCAAGGCCTGCTCGCCATAATCTGGCTGTGAGATCAATAGATTGTCGATATCTACCCCCAATTTTTGTGCATAGGCACTATCGAATGCATGCTCGGCATCGATGATGGCGCACATGCCCCCTTTCTTCTGCGCTTCAGCAATCACATGTGTGGCAATGGTGGTTTTACCAGAAGATTCCGGCCCATAGATTTCAATGACCCGGCCACGAGGGAGACCGCCCACACCCAATGCCACATCCAAACCAATAGAACCGGTGGAAATAACTTCCATCGCCTCCTGGCTTCTTTCGTTCATCATCATCACGCTGCCTTTCCCGTAATCCTTGTCTATTTTGTCAATAGTGAGTTTGAGTGCCTTTAATTTTTCTGCGTTCGACATGGGTTGTATTTTTTAGTTGTCCAAAATTATTGATTCAACAAAAGTAGGAGAAATATTTTATGCACACTAATTTTTTTAGTATTCATAAACTAATTTTTTTGGATTCTCAATAAACTGCCTATACCCTGCGAGCAACTCCTGTGCAAATTGACAATTAATTTGATTACCAGCGATGCCCATTTGGTGGTAGGCATGGGGACCGATTTGCCAAGGATAGTTTTTCCTTCCTTCAAATTTTAGCCGGAGTTTGGGGATAAGCGCACAATATATCGGATTGTTTGGGTGTAGAGCAAAACAGCATATTCCTTACATTTGCGGCTCATCGAAAAATCAAGCCATGATTTCTTCCTTCGACCTCAGCCAACCCATCGCCATCGGTAGTGACCATGCAGGTTTTGAATATAAAACAGCCATTATCGACTGGCTTACCGAAAAGGGACTACGGGTAAAAGATTTTGGGGTGGACACAAACAAATCAGTTGACTATCCCGACTATGCCCACCCGGTTGCCAGTTTTGTGGAAAGCGGGGAAGCTGCATTTGGTATACTGCTTTGCGGATCTGCCAATGGGGTTTGTATGACGGCGAATAAACATCAGCATATACGGGCCGCTCTTTGTTGGGAATCAGAAGTGGCCAAATTGGTACGCCAGCATAACAATGCCAATATTATTTGTCTGCCTGCACGATTTATTGCGCTGGCCTTTGCCAAAAGCCTCATTGAAATTTTTATCGCCACCGAATTTGAAGGCGGTAGACATGCTACTCGAATAGGGAAAATGCCATGTGTATAAAATAGGATTGCTGACTTTCAAAAATAATCAGTGCATCAGTGGCTAATGCTTTTTTGCCACTGATTATATGATTATAAAGTCGATCCTAAACAATCAGTGCATCAGTGGCTAGTTCGAATGAATATATTGCCACTGATTATATGATTACAGAGCCAACCGTAAATAATCAGTGCATCAGTGGCTAGTGCTTTTTTGACCCGCTTTAATATTCCTGATGACGGCCCTTAATCTCCATCTTCATCCGGCATCGCTCGGTATCCTGTTTGAAGTCTTTTATTTTATCATCGCTTTGGGTAGCCAGGATGGCTTTCTCAAAATAGTAGATGGCTTGGTCATAGTCTTGCCGATCTTCTTCCATCATTCCATAACGGGCATGCACCCATGATTTGTCGATGGTGCGCACTTTCATGCATTTTTCCAGATGGCGCACCAGTTCATCCGTTCTTTCCATTTCCATAAGTAGGGCTGCCACATGAAAATAGGGATGCGGATAAAGCGGATCACATTTGATGGCTGCCATAAAATGGTTTTCCGCCTTTGCGTAATTGTTGAACTGCGTTTTATACAGCCAACCCATATGGTTATGCGCCGGGGCGCTATCCGGCTCTTCATACAAAATGCTTTCATAAATTTTAAAAGCCTTTGCATAATTGTTGTTCTTGATATCCGCCTCTGCTTCCAGAAAAAGTTCTTCCGAATTTGAATTCATTGTATAAGGTTTTACCAGCCCAATATCCAGGCAAAAATGAGGGGCGCTACAATGGTAGCGTCACTTTCCACAATAAATTTGGGTGTATGGATATCCAGTTTCCCCCAAGTAATCTTTTCGTTGGGCACCGCACCTGAATATGAACCATAGGAAGTGGTGGAATCGGATATCTGGCAGAAATAGCTCCAGAAAGGAACATCATGCCATTCCAGATCTTGATACATCATCGGCACCACACAGATTGGGAAATCGCCCGCAATACCCCCACCGATCTGGAAAAAGCCCACCCCTTTACCGGAGGAATTGTTCCGATACCAGTCCGTTAACCAGACCATATATTCGATACCGCTTTTCATGGTACTCGCATTCAGTTCTTTTTTCACCACATAGGAGGCAAAAATATTGCCCATGGTGCTGTCTTCCCATCCGGGCACTACAATTGGTATATTTTTTTGTGCGGCAGCCAACATCCAGCTATCCTTGGGATCGATCTCATAATATTGTTCCAGTACCCCACTCAGCAACATCTTGTACATATATTCATGCGGGAAATAACGTTCACCCTTATCGTTGGCTTCTTTCCATATTTTGTGGATATGCTTTTGCAATCTGCGGAAGGCCTCTTCTTCTGGGATACAGGTATCCGTTACCCGGTTATAGTGGTTCTCCAATAAATCCCATTCTTCCTTGGGGCTCAGTTCCCGATAGTTGGGCACCCGCTTGTAATGACTATGCGCCACTAGGTTCATAATATCTTCTTCCAGATTGGCACCGGTACAACTGATGATGGCCACTTTGTCCTGACGGATCATTTCAGCTAAACTGATCCCCAATTCTGCGGTGCTCATAGCGCCGGCAAGGGTAATCATCATTTTGCCACCCTCGGCGAGGTGCGCCTCATAGCCTTTGGCCGCATCCATCAAGGCTGCCGAATTGAAATGACGATAATGATGCTGGATAAATTGAGAAACAGGCCCTTTATTCATAACCGATTTGTTTATTAGTTTATTAAGCCAGCAAAAGTAAATTTTTTTCAAACAAGGATTGTGGCAAACTTTTGAAAGAAGCAGTTTCACACAACGGACGCAAAGAATACAACGAAACAAAGAAGGGCTGAACGGCTAAACGCATAAAGCATAACGCTGAACAAGGCCCAAACCTCTCAACCAATCAACTTATCAATTTGCTTTCTGCGTTCCCTGCGTCTCTGCGTGAAATAAATACTTCCCTGCTTTGCGCCTTAGCGTCTTTGCGAGAAACAATATTAACCACAGAGGAAAAGAAGTAAAACACAGAGGACACTAAATATTAGATCACTCAAAACCAGCCATTCTTAACACCTATCAACTTACTCACCCTAATTCCCAATTACAAATTCCGCGTTTAACATTTCCCTAATTCCATTTCAACTTTTTCCTTTGCGGGAAACAATTTTAACCACAGAGGAAAAGAGGTAGACACAGAGGGCAATGAATATTTGTTTATTCAAAACCAGCCATTCTTATTACCTATCAACTTACTCACCCTAATTCCCAATTACAAATTCCTCATTTTGCGTTTTCCTAATTCCATCTCAACTTTGCGCTTTCGCGTCCTTGCGAGAAACTCTCTTTGCGCTCTTTGCGTGAAATAAAAAAATCCCGCCGTCAGCGGGATCCTTCAGTAAACCGTAACAAAAAATAATTTCCAATCAACTCTTCTTTGTTCTTTTATAAATAGTCCAATCACTGGTACCATCTGATTTAAGCACCAATTGCTCTTCCCCATTCTCTAGGGTAATATAATAGCAGCTTTGTCCGCCGGAAGCCAGTTCAAACAGATCCGAAATCCAATAATCATTATAATCATTTTTGATACTGGTCAATAGGTTGATGGGTAATTTGTCTGAAAGAATATTCCTCACCACTCCCAATAGCTGGGCGTCTTTGCTATAGAAAGCAAACATCACTTGTCCATCCATATCGAAAGTGGCTTTTACAAAATTATCTTGTCTTTGCCATTGCACATTTTGGGCATTCAGAAAATCCTGTTTGAATGAATTGGTAATGGCTTCATTGATTTTGTCGTTTGCAAATGCTTGGGTCATGCCAATTGTCAAAAGCATCCCCATCACAAAAATTGTCTTTTTCATTTTTCTAATTTTAGGTTCAAAAAATATTGGTTGTTAACAACACAGCGGTTAATGTAAAATGTTGTTCTGTTTCATTTGACGCAGCAAAATTATTTATGTTACAGACTTGGGTCAAGCCAATATTGATTAGCGGGTGATATTGTTAAACTAGGATAAACAAAAAAGACAAAAGCTACAAAAGCAAACCCTTGTTATCCAATAAAACCCAGTATGGATAAGCATTTGCTGAGATTGCTAATTTATTTGTTAACGAAGGTTAATGATTCCCTAAAATCAAGCGTCGGTATATAATGACTATTAGAAAGTGTATTGAAAAAAATTTGAACCTTGTTGAACTAAAATTACCCTTAGTATCTTTAGACTATGAACTATCTGGCCCATGCATATCTTTCATTCAACAATCCCGAAATATTGTTGGGCAATATGATCAGTGATTTTGTGAAGGGCAAAAAGAAGTATGACTATCCCGAAACTATTCAAAAAGGGATTGCTCTGCATAGGGCCATCGATGCCTTCACCGACAACCATGAGGAAACCAAAAAGGCGAACCAATTTTTTAAACCTGATTATGGATTGTATGCGGGAGCCTTTGTAGATATTGTGTATGACCATTTCCTTGCAAAAGATCATGTTGAACTTCCAAACAGTCTATTGACCGATTTTTCCAAAACCACGTATTCTCAGTTGCGGTTGTACAATGAATTCTTCCCTGAGAAGTTCCATCGCCTGTTCCATTATATGCAACTGCATGATTGGCTCTACAACTACCAGTTTAACGAAATGATAGCGCAAAGCTTTCGGGGATTGGTGCACCGGGCAACTTATATGAACGACTCCTCCAAAGCATTTCAAGTTTTTGAAACCCACTATGGAGAATTAGAGAAATGCTATTCCCGATTTTTCCCGCAGTTGAAAGCGTTTGCATATACTCAATACCAAGAATTGACTTTTTGAACCACATAAGACAAGAAGGCACTTAAGAAATTCAAGAAAACCCCTCTGTGTGTTTTACCTCTTTTCCCTCTGTGGTAAGTATTATTTCTCGCAAAGGCGCTATGTCGCAAAGTTGAGATGGAATAAAGGAAATGCTAAACGAGGAATTTGTAATTGGGAATTAGGGTGAGTAAGTTGATAGGTGCTAAGAATGGCTGGTTTTGAGTGAGCTAATATTCAGTACCCTCTGTTTATTTCCACTTTTTTCACTGTGGTTAATCTGCTTCATTTCAGAAAAAATATTTCTCGCAGAGTCGCAGGGATCGCAGAGGAGGAGTTGGAATGTTGCGTTCCGCCTTCTACCTTTCACCCAATACCTTCTGCCCTTCTTTGCGCTCTTTGTGTGAAATAACTTTGTACACATTCAAAAATTTAGGTAAAAGCAAACTAAAGCTGGATATTTACAGCATGTGTGGCATTGCCGGGATTATTTCCATCAACCCCAATCATATCAGCAAGGAAAGGCTCCAAAAAATGACGGATGCAATCGCTCACCGCGGGCCTGATGGCGAAGGCTTTTGGATAAACCCCGGGGCCAAGCTGGGGCTGGGGCATCGCCGCCTATCCATCATCGACCCAAGCGATCAAGCCGCACAGCCCATGCACCTCGCTAACCGTTATTCGGTTATACATAATGGTGAAATCTATAACTATGTGGAGTTAAAACAAGCCTTGCAACAAAAAGGCTATTCCTTCCAAACCAGTTCCGATACGGAAGTGTTATTGGCCGCTTATGATTGCTATGGGGATCAGTGTTTGAAATATTTTGATGGCATGTTTGCCTTTGTCCTCTGGGATGAAAAAGAGCAAACGCTTTTTTGTGCCCGCGACCGCTTTGGGGAAAAACCGTTTTATTATGCTTTTGAAGATGACCAATTCTTATTTGCCTCAGAGGCAAAAGCCTTATGGGCTGCGGGTATCAAAAAAGAAATCAACTATCCCTTACTATTAAATTATCTGACAGTAGGCCATACAGATACCCCCGTTGATAAAACCATCAGTTTCTTTCAACATATATTTTCATTGCCCCCAGCACACTATCTAAAATTCGAACTGGCTTCCTTTTCATTCGAACTAAACCCTTATTGGGATTGCGACAAAGAAACCCAACTGAATATCAGCGAAAACGATGCAAAGGAAAAATTCTCAAGCTTATTTTTCGACTCTGTAAAAAAAAGGTTGCGCAGTGATATGCCCATTGGCACCTCCTTAAGTGGGGGCTTGGATAGTTCCTCCATTGCAGCAGCCATCCATGAGTTGGGGGCAACCCATGATAGCCATCAAACCTTTTCGGCTATTTTCCCCGGTTTTGAAAAAGATGAATCCAGCTTTATCCAAATAGCAACAAAAGAATTTGGGCTCAACGGTTTTACGGTTAGTCCGACCGCAGATGGATTGATCCATGAATTTGAGAAACTTTGTTATCATCAGGAAATCCCATTTTCTTCTTCCAGCGTTTACGCCCAATATAAAGTATTTGAGTTGGCCTCATCTCACCAGGTCAAAGTATTGTTGGATGGCCAGGGAGCGGATGAAATACTGGGTGGTTACCCCAAATATATACATTGGTATTTGCAGGAATTGTTTAGGGCAAAACCACTGGCAGCCATGCGTGAAAAAAAAGCGTTCCAAAAAAACCATATCCCTTTTGAATGGGGCTTAAAAAATCATTTGGCAACTTGGTTTCCGGCACAGGCCGCTCATCAGCTCGAAAAAAGGGAAGCCAAAAAAATCAGGCAGCAGTCCGCCATCGCCCTCGATTTCAAAGAGCAATATTTCGATAGACCCACGCTTTATAAACCGCTTGTGACCAAGTTGAACGATATCCTTTACTTCAATACGTTTCATCAAGGACTGGAAGAACTGCTCCGCTATGCAGATCGAAACGCCATGGCACATGGAAGGGAGTTGCGACTACCCTTTCTGAGCCATGAATTGGTAGAATTTGTTTTTTCACTTCCTTCCCATTTTAAGATCCACCAAGGTTGGACCAAATGGATCTTAAGAACGGCAATGGGAAAAAAGCTGCCTCCAGAAATTGCCTGGCGAAAAGACAAAACGGGTTACGAACCACCCCAAAAAATGTGGATGGAAAACAAAACCGTGCAAGATTATATGCAAGAAGCGAAACAGAAACTCGTTAACGAAAAAATATTAAACCCAACAGTATTGAATAAAAAAAATCAGCCGCGGGATGCATATGCGGCTGATAATTTTGACTGGCGATATATGGTGGCTGCCCAGTGTATTTCCTAGAACATCGCTAGTTTGTATAGCGACTGATTAAAATCCCTTATTCACTAGCGTTGCGTTATTGAGTTTTTTAGTTCTTTGAAAGTATTGTCAGTATT
>JAFDYF010000056.1 GCA_018267575.1 Bacteroidota bacterium | reverse complement strand
AGAAAACGACAAAAAAACCGGAAAAACCTCCTCTGTACCAGTTTGGCCCAGCAATTCACACTGACTACTTCCCGGCACCCGGTCAGTAACGACCCAAAAGGGACAAAAATAAAAGCAAAATGGTTGCTATATTTAATCTTTAAACATCCTAATTAACTACCTGCGGATTTTAGGGAATAGTGAAATATAGATCAGGGATTTCGTCAAAATTTTTTTCAAGCATCTTTTGGTAACCCGAAATGCCAATTTGATTGCCATTGTAGCAAACATCGTCATGGACAAAATGCTTCAAATTGTCTAAATCACGACTATTCAGGCAGGTAATGTATTCTCGATAGATTTGTTCACAATTGGCCATAACCTTTTTTATTTAGGTAACATTGAATGTCACAGAAAATCTATTGCTACTTATCCAGTTTCCAGCCTGTGTCAAAGTAAGAAAGAGTTGCACGTTCAACTTTCTTTTCGGAAAGGTCACGTTTCATCAGCTTGGCAAAAGGTGTGATGTTCTTATAGGCGATAGTATATTCCACGGTAGCACTTTTGTTGTCTTCCTGCAATTGAATTCCAGTAACATCTGCTAAGTCCATATCTGCCACCTTTACCACCTGTACATTGTCATACTTCTCATCTATGCGGATGAGGTAAGGCTTTGCCTTCTCGGTAAAATGGACAATAGGTTGTCCCGCATCTTTTAGCTTCTGCGTTTTATCTATTGTTACTAACCCTTCCGCCTCCAGTCCTGCGTCCAATAGCTTCCGGGCACTTGCCGGATCACTCACATTAACTTCATATTCGTACACCTTCGGATAATTCTTTTCAGAACGTATAACCGAAGCTGCTTCTTCCTTCTCCAGCTTTGTCTGGCTGCAAGATGCCATAAGTAAAATGGCAAGTCCTAATACACTTACTGTTTTCATAACAATGCTTTTTAGCTATTCAACAATAATAGTCAACTAATTTCCTATTACTAATTTAAAAAAAATAATCGGTTTTCAGCCTCTGGAATGGCTGATAATCACAGGGGTACAACGGGTACAACTTTCAATGCAAGAAATGTTGGACTTGAAACGCCTTGCTCATCTTCGTTTTTTTGCTTTCAGAAACAACAGAATACAACGGCTTTCAAAGTCGGGATGAAAAAGTGTAAACGAAAAAAGCAAGCGTATGTTAAAAAACATTTCATGGTCAGACTACATTATTGCAGTTGCCATACTATTAGCCATCTATTACCTCTTTGTAGGGATGAAGTATTTCTCAGGTGAGATCAAGGATCTACTATCCGGGAAAAGAAAACTGAAGTTCAGAGCAGCCGTTCCTAACGAACATGCTGCATACAATCCGGACAATGAGCAAAGCCTTCAGGAAACGAGTGGTTTTGAAAACACCACGGATGATGAATTTTCAGAAGTGGAGCATCTTATTGAACGCCTGAAAACGGTAATAGCAGATGCCTCCAGTAGAAAACTCATTCCCCAGGAGTTTAAGCAATATCTCAGCATGGTGCTGAAAGAATACCCTTCTGTAAGATACTCTCCCCTTCGTTCATCTATCAATGAACTGATTGTATCTGAGTGTCAAAAATATGGTGCTGTTACACTTGACGAGGATGAAGTGGAACTGCTGTGGAAAGAAGCAGTGTAGCAGACCTAATGGAGTGCGCTTCCCTGTCCTTCCCGGTGCGTAAGGGCAAAGTGTGGTAGGAAAGCGGGTTATGTGACGGCGAAGCCACTCCATTCCTTTCGAGTTGATTTCAAACTTTAATAAACGTGTGTTATGGAAATGTGCAGCAGGAAAACAAAAGCAAATAACCGAAAAAGGGTTATTATGATCTGTGCCGCTCTGGCACTATTGGCTATCCATTATGGGGCATTTGCTCAGGATGGCATACAGGGTATCAACGAAGCCAACACTAAGGTGCGAAGCTATTTTGCAGCAGGTACAAACCTGATGTATGCAGTGGGAGCATTGCTTGGTTTGATTGGCGCAGTTAAGGTGTACCAGAAATGGAATGCAGGTGACCAGGACACCGGTAAGGTTGCAGCCGCCTGGTTTGGCAGTTGCATTTTTCTGGTCGTGGTAGCCACTGTTATTCAATCCTTCTTTGGAGTTTAAAAAATCAGGACGTATGCAAAGTATGCTAACGGAAAAGTTGTGGGCGTATATCGTCCACAACAACCCTGACCTGATGCTCAGCTTGCAGGAGGACTATTCAGTTACACGCTATCTGGAGAACAAGGTAGCCGCAGTGATGCCTATGGCAGCGCAGTTTCTTAGCGAAGAAAAGCCGCAATACATTATTGAGGAATTGTGCCTGCAAGCTATGACGGAAGATTTAAAACCGTCCCGCTATCAGTATATCCGCTCAGTTATCGAGGAAGAATTTAATAGTGACTACCTGCGGATGAAGGAAAACGGAACACTCACCTATGAAGTAGTGAACCTCATTGAAGCCTGCAAAAGCATCTTCAGTGATTTTGATTTTAACGGTGAAAATGAAGCAAACAGGCATTTGAGATATGCCATCATCGGACAGGTGCATGACTATCTCGCCTAAGCCCAAAAAAGAAAAGTGAAGAAAGAAAATGTGTGGTTATGGCTTACAATGTTTCTCAAAAGCTGCAAGATAATCTTGATGCTATCCGAATAGCGTTGGATTATCAGAACGGTCGCCCGCTTACTGCGGAGGATGTCGCCAGCCTGAAAAAATACGCAGGTTTTGGCGGCATCAAGGTCGTTTTATATCCTTACGGAACGCCGGAGGAATGGCAGGCTAATGGGGCTACCAAAGAAGATCTGAAGCACCACCAGGGTATAACACAATTACATGAGCTGCTCAGGGAAAACTATGATGATGCAGCCTATAAAGAAATTATCGCTTCATTACGACATAGTGTTTTGACCGCATTCTACACACCAGAGGTCGTACCACAAACATTGTATAGCGTGCTTGAAGCGCAAGGCATACAGCCTAAAAGGTTATACGAGCCTTCTGCCGGTTCCGGGGTATTTATAAGCGAGGCTGTTACAGCCTTTCCTGAACTGGAACAGATCACCGCAGTAGAAAAGGACAGGCTCACCGGATTAGTGCTTTCTGCGGTTAACAGTACGCTCCCTGTTAAAACAGCTACTCACATTACGGGGTTTGAAGAAGCTCCGGTTAGAGATAATGGCGGCTATGACCTTGTAGTAAGCAATATTCCCTTTGGAAACTTCTCGGTATATGACGAAGCATTTCCAGACAAGGAAATATCTGGCAAAATTCACAACTACTTTTTTGCTAAAGGTTTGGATAAACTGGCCGAAGGCGGCCTTATGGCATTCATTACGACGGATGCCTTTTTGAATAGCCCTTCTAACCATGCGGCACGGGAATACCTGTTTGAGCGGGCAAACTTCGTGGGCCTGGCTGTAATGCCGGACAACCTGATGAAAGATACAGGTAATACCGAAGCGCCGAATCACCTGTTAATCGTTCAGAAAAATACAGCAAAGGAAAAGATAAGCTGGGAAGAAGAATGGCTGAATGAAGTACGTGAGAGGGAGAATGAGTTTGGCCGATTTCCTTATAACTACTTCATATCTACGCATGATCACGATGTTGTCATGGGCAATGTGCGTAAGCCCGGAAAAAACCAATACGGCAGGGCTTCAGAAGTAGTATGGCAGGAAGGTGATATTAGCCAGATACGGGATGCCCTTTATGCCAGCCTTACCCATCAATTACAAAATCGCTTCAACACCGAACTGTTTGAGAAAGCACAAGCACTCGCCCTACCAGTTTCAGAAAACGAAGGCAAAAAGCTGACTTACCTGCCTATGCCGGAAAGCAAGGCAGAAGCCCCGTCAGTACAGTTAGGGTTATTTGATACCGCACCGGCAGAACAGATCAACCGGGCAATGGCCTATATCAACCCGCTCGATGAAACCATCGTACAAAAAACAACGGCCCGGATTGTCGGTACAATTCGTACCACTGATAAGCCGAGCCACGAAAATGTAGTATTGCTTACCGCAAAACAGCATAAAAGCAACCGCTTTTTATACAAGCTCTATTCCAACGTCAAAGAAGTAAATCAACTGTCTGTAAACTGGATGGATGCCCGCTTATTGGGACATGAACTTACAGGTATCTCCAATTACCTTAAACAGTTTGATCACAGTTTCAAATATGAAGGCGATCAGACATTGGAAGGTTTTTTCCGCTTTGAGCAAAAAACACCACTTCCTTTTATTGGCCTCAAATCTTATTACCAGGAAGGAACATTGGTAGTGCACATGGGCAGCGTTGGAACTATAGGTAGTCCCGATCCTGAATATAAACAGGCTCTTTTCCAGCCTCTCGGTCTTCAGGGTAATATTCGCTTCTATGAAAGTTACGCTGTATTACGTGACGCTTATCTCGAATTATCTGGCAAGGAAGTATCAGGGGAAACCATCACCGATGTTGATAGGGACAGCCTTAACACTACTTATGAAAAGTTCATTGCCGAATACGGGCTTTTAAATGGTCCCGACAATCGGAGGCGCATTCTTGAAGATACCGCCTTTGGTGTTATTACGCTTTCCTCGCTCGAACGCAGGGATGGCGAAAGGTTTGTAAAAGCCGACATTCTTACTCACGCTATTCATCACGTAAAAGAACGGTTCATCACCGATGACCCCATTGAAGCGCTTGCACACAGCCTTAATGATACAGGCAAGGTAGATGTAGGGTTTATAAGCGCCGCAATGGGGCTGGAAGAAAACGAGGTGATCGGTCGTCTGGGCAACCATGTGTACCTGAATCCTGCAAGCAATGAATGGGAAACTGCCGATCAATATTTAAGCGGCAATGTGGTAGAAAAACTAAGACAGGCAGAACATCTGTCTAATGAGTTTTCTGAGAATCCGCAATATAAACGAAGTACTGAGGCCATATTAAAAGTGCAGCCGGAGCGTATTCCATTTGAACTACTGGATTTCAATTTAGGTGAACGCTGGATACCCACTTCTTACTATGAGCGTTTCGCAACAGCACTGTTTGAACAGGACGCTACTATCAATTATTTCGCTTCGCTGGATGCTTTCAAAGTAAGCACCGGGATGAACATTAAAGTATCGAGGGAATTTGCTGTTACACCCAAAAGCGGACGCACCACTTACGGCTACACGCTGATGGAACATGCACTGGAGAATACCACTCCCTTCTTTACTTATGAAGTAAAGGGGCCGAACAATACAACCATCAGGCTGCCGGATAGTGAAGCCATACAGTTGGCTCACCAAAAGATTGAGCAGATCCGAAGCGGTTTTATCAACTGGCTGAATGAATTGCCCGATACAGAAAAAAAGCACTTGGAAAATCTGTACAACGATACATTCAACTGCTATGTATTACGGGAGTTCGATGGCACTCACCTGAATTTTCCGGGACTTGATAAAAAGGCTTTGGGCATTGAAGACCTGTACAGCAGTCAGAAAAATGCAGCATGGCGCATTATACAGAACAGAGGAGCTTTGGTTGACCACGAAGTAGGGTTAGGTAAAACGCTTACCATGATCGTTTCCGCTCAGGAAATGAAACGCTTGGGCATTGTACATAAACCCATGATCGTTGCCCTGAAGGCAAACGTTAACCAGATTGCCGAAACTTATAAGAAAGCCTATCCAAAGGCCCGCATACTGTTTCCCGGACAAAACGACTTTACACCAGCACAGCGGCTACGGCTCTTCCATGAAATAAAGAATAACAATTGGGATTGCATCATTCTTACACATGATCAATTCGGAAAAATACCACAGTCACCAGAGATACAAAAAGAAATATTCCAGGCAGAGCTTGACAATGTAGAACGTGATCTTGAAACGATCAAAGAGCTTGGCGGTGAAATCTCTAAGAAAATGCTTAAAGGCTTGGAGATACGCAAAAACAACCTGGAAGGCAAGCTGAAGGGAGTGCTTAAAGATATAGAGGAAAAGAAAGATGCAGGTATCAATTTCAGGGATATGGGTATTGATCACCTCTTTGTGGATGAATCTCATAAGTATAAAAACCTCACGTTTACAACCCGTCACAACCGGGTTGCAGGCTTAGGCAATATGGAAGGCAGCCAGAAGGCCCTTAACATGCTGTTTGCCGTCCGTGAGTTGCAGAGCCGGTTTAACAGTGACCTGTGCGTAACCTTCCTTTCCGGCACACCCATATCTAATAGCCTTACCGAAATGTATTTGCTGTTCAAGTACCTGCGTCCGAAGGAAATGGAGCGTCAGCATATTGAGAATTTTGATGGTTGGGCAGCTGTATTCGCACGTAAGACAACAGACTTTGAGTTTTCAGTAACCAATGAAATCATAGCTAAAGAACGCTTCAGGCATTTTATCAAAGTGCCGGAATTGGCTTTGTTCTATAATGAAATTACCGACTACAAGACAGCGAAGCATATTAACCTTGACAAGCCTGATCTGAATGAAACGTTGGTGAATATAAAACCAACGCCCGAACAAGTCGAGTTCATCAAAAACCTGATGCAATTCGCTAAAACAGGTAACGGCGAACTTATTGGACGTGGCAGGCTAACGCCTGAAGAAGATAAAGGCCGGATGCTGATTGCCACCAACTATGCAAAAAAGATGGCCGCAGACATGCGACTGATTAGTGAATGGAAGTACAGCGACCATCCTGATAACAAGGTAAACGTCAGTGCCCGCAAGATTGCTGAAATCTATAAGGAAAGTATGCAGCATAAGGGTACGCAGATTGTGTTCTCCGACATTGGCACGCCTAAACCCAATGACTTCAATATTTACGATGCGCTTAAAGAAAAGCTCGTGAGGGACTTTGGCATTCCTGAGCGTGAGATCACATTCATACACGACTGGACAGATGCTAAAAAGCCAGATCTGTTCCGAAAAATGAACCGGGGTGAAATACGCATTCTATTAGGCAGTACCGAAAAGGCAGGCACAGGATTGAACGTTCAGCAGCGTATGGTGGCTATGCACCATCTGGATATTCCCTGGAAACCTTCTGAGCTGGAGCAACGCAATGGCCGTGGCGCACGCCAGGGCAACCTGATTGCTAAAGAGCATTATGAAAACAAGGTTCGGAACTATGTATATGCCGTGGAGCAGTCGCTTGATAATTACAAATTCAACCTCTTGAAAAATAAACAGACGTTCATTTCGCAAATGAAAAATTGTGAGCTGAATGTCCGCACTATTGATGAAGGCGCAATTGATGAAAAGAGCGGGATGAATTTCTCCGAATACATCGCTATTCTCTCCGGTGATACATCGCTGTTAGAAAAATCAAAGCTGGAAAAGAAAATAGCTGTAATGGAAAGCCTGAAAGTATCTCATTTCAGGGAAGTGTCCCGTAACAAATACCAGTTGGAAACCTTGCAAAACGAGCAGGCTTCTACAGTCAAAACACTGGACAAGTTGCGGGCAGATGAAACAGCCTATAAAAGCGTCCTTCAACTGGATAAGGACGGTGTGAAGGTCAATCTCATTAAACTGGATAACATCAGTTCATCAGATAGCGAAGCTATCGGCAAGCATATTATCAAACTGTACCAGGACTGGAAACCAACTGATGCTGGAGAGCATACCGCACAGGTAGGTACATTATATGGTTTCAACCTGTATATCCGCAGGCAACAGGATGCCTACGAAGAAAATGGCGTTTTTGAGTACCGCTACTCCAATAGCTTCTATGCCCAAAGGGACAATGAGGGCATTAAATACACCTATAATAATGGCCTTCCAAATACAGATAATCCTAAGCTGGCCGCAAGACATTTCCTTAATGCCATTGACCGGGTTGAAAGCCTGAAAGATAAATACGAACATACATTGGCCGACCTGACTACAGCTATCCCGAAACTGGAACAGCTTACTACGAAGCCTTTTTTACAGGAGGTCGAATTGTCGCAAATGAAAAGCGAACTGGCTAATCTGGAAAGGCAGATAGCCATTAAAATACAGGAAAACCAACTGAAGCAGCAACAGGTAGCAGAAAACCAGCCGGGCGAAGTGAGTGAAGTACCTGTCATTCAAATTAACGAAAAACTCAATGGACAAACTGTTCCGAAGGACGTAATACTTGCCACACAACAAATGGCCGAACGTCCCCGAAGCAGAATAAGATTATAAACCAATTAAAGGAAATGGTTATGGCAAATAGTGTCTATCAGATCAACAAGGGAATTAACCAGAGCATAGAGTTCAAGGGTTTGAAAGCGCAGTATATATGGTATCTGGGCGGCGGTGTTGTGGCCCTGCTTATTGTATTTGCGGTAATGTATATCATCGGCTTGCCTACATACCTGTGTATCGGCATTATCCTATCCGCAGGAGCATTCCTCATCATGAAGATTTACGCCATGAGCAATAAGTATGGAGAGTATGGCTTAATGAAAGCCCTTGCCCGTAAGCAGGTCCCGAAGCTCATCAAATCGCGGAGCCGAAAAATTTTTATAGGAACTAAAGAAAAACAATCATGAAAAGAGAATTGCCGGTGTATAGCATCGAAGGAACCGACTTTGTGGTTGATGCGGCTAACCTACAGCTTAGCGAAAAGGCAAACCCTGAAAACGTAATACCTCTGTCAGACATGCGGGATGTAGGCGATGGATATGTATTTGACTACAGTCCAAAAGAAAAGAACATACCGATGCTGTTCAGTGATGATACGGATGTAAGAACAGTTAAAATACCTGAGTTGGTACAGCTTGACCCTGTTGGAATGTCGGAAAAATATGGCTGTTCCATTCAAGAGATGCAGGGTAAAACTGATTTTTCATTGATGGTAGATCAGCAGGCACTTGGAAGAAGGTTGATGGGACAACTGCCGACTGTAGATATTGCCGGTCACACCTTCTTTGTTGATATCCGCATGGACATGCTTCGTCCTAAAGACGATTTTCTTTCCAAAGGAATTGTGTTCAGCCAGATTGATCATTTCTATGATGATGACCGTAAAGTTTACACCATTCCTTACAATCCAAAGACGCATGAATTTCAGGATCTGGACCACGATAATATCACGTCTATTCCCAAAGACCTTATCGTTATTTCGTTTCCTCACGAAAGCGCATTAGACCCCATAGGATATAACCGGAAAGGTGGCTGGGATGAAACATACGGATTAAAAGAAACCAATGTAAAATCTCATTTCGAGGCAAAGATGGTTGATTGGAAGGAAACCGGTATCGAAGCAACAATACAAGAGAATATTAACAAACAGCATAAGCAACAAAATCAAATCAAGCAAACAGACAAAGAACAAAAAAGCCAAAAACGGCAACGCAGAGGGCCGAAGCTATGACATAGCGCTGCCAGAGTGCAGTAAGTGATAACAGGTAAAATAAAGTGAGATGGAAAAAGTGTTGGATGATATATTACCGATCATGGATGTGGAGCATGACTGCATCCTGAGTAAGCAAGGCGACGTGACAGTTGTTTTTAAGGCAGACCTGCCCGAAATATTTACCCTTTCCGATCAGGAATATGAAGCCTTTCACCAGGCATGGATAAAAGCAATTAAGCTGCTTCCCAAATTTAGTGTATTCCACAAACAGGATTGGTTTTTAGAAAGCAGTCATAAACCCGACTTCTCAAAAGACGATACCAGTTTCCTTAGCCGGGCCAGCGAACGGTTCTTTAATGAACGTCCTTTTCTCGCTCATACCTGCTACATCATGCTTACCAAAAAGCCGGAAGGCCGGAAAACAGCCAGTTCGATGTTTTCAAGTCTCCTGCGGAAATCCATAGTGCCAGAAGAAACTTTGAGGCCGCAGATGCTACAGGACTTTCTGGACAGTACGGGACAATTCAAGCGGATCATGGAAGATAGCGGGTTTGTGAAGCTAACAAGATTAAGAGAAAAGGAGCTGCGCAGCCATAGCCGCAAAATGGGATTGGTAGAACAGTATTGCTACCTGTCTGAGCAAAATGATAGTTTCCTGATGGGCGATATCGTTTTTGATGAAGCGATGCGTGTGGGCGATAAATATTGCCAGTTATATACGCTGGGCGATGCAATAGATCTTCCTGCACTATGCGGCAGCCGCATCAATTACGATAAATACAGTACAGACAAAACGAAGTTCAGTGTCGGGTTTGCTTCTACGTTAGGCCAGCTTTTGCCCTGCAATCACATCTACAATCAATACATCTTTATAGAAGATGCACAGAAAACCATCCAAAAACTGGAGAGTAAAAGGCTGAGGCTGCAATCCCTTTCTGCATACAGCAGGGAGAATTTAATTGCAAGGGATGCTACCAACGATTTTCTGAATGAAGCCATCAGTCAGCAACGGTTGCCGGTCAAGGCGCATTTCAACGTGCTTGTATGGACAGACAATAAAGAGGAACTCAAAGACCTGAAGAATATGGTATCCTCTGCACTGGCACAGATGGATGCAGTAGCCAAACAGGAAACCATTGGCGCTCCGCAGATATTTTGGGCGGGCATTCCTGGGAATGCCGCAGACTTCCCGATGAATGATACGTTTGATACGTTCGCGGAACAGGGAACCTGCTTCCTAAACCTCGAAACCGGCTACCGATCTTCTTTAAGTCCGGTAGGTATTCGCATGGGCGACCGGCTTACAGGCAAGCCCGTTCATGTGGACATCAGCGACGAGCCTATGAAAATGGGCATCTGCACAAACAGGAACAAATTTATACTTGGGCCTTCCGGTAGCGGCAAATCATTTTTCACCAACCACATGGTACGCAGCTATTATGAGCAAGGTACGCATATCGTACTGGTGGATGTGGGACATAGTTATAAAGGACTTTGCGACATGGTGAAGGGCTATTACTTCACTTACAGCGAAGACAATCCCATCCGCTTCAATCCCTTTTACATAGGCGAGGGCGATAGCCTTGATACCGAAAAGAAAGAAAGTATCAAAACACTGCTTCTGGCACTGTGGAAGAAGGACGATGAGGCATTCAAGCGGAGCGAATACGTTGCCCTGTCAAATGCCATTGGCGGTTATTACAGTTATCTGGAAAAAAATGCGGCTGTATTTCCCTGTTTCAACAGTTTCTATGCTTTTCTGCGCGATGAATACACGCAGGTGCTGGAGGGTGACAGGGTAAAAGAAAAGGATTTCGATATAGACAACTTTCTCTATGTGCTGCGCCCTTACTACGAAGGCGGCGAATTTGATTACCTGCTGAACGCTACCGAAAACCTGAATTTGTTGCAGGAAAGGTTTATCGTGTTTGAACTGGACAACATTAAGGATCACCCTATCCTGTTTCCGGTGGTAACCATTATCATCATGGAGGTCTTCATCAACAAAATGCGGAAGATGAAAGGCATCCGCAAAATGATATTGATAGAAGAAGCCTGGAAAGCCTTAATGAAAGAAGGCTTTGCCGAATACATCAAATATCTGTTCAAAACAGTCCGCAAATTCTTCGGCGAAGCAATCGTGGTAACGCAGGAAGTAGAAGACATCATTTCTTCTCCGGTGGTAAAGCAAGCCATCATCAATAATAGTGATTGCAAAATCCTGCTCGACCAAAGCAAGTACCAGAACAAATTTGATCAGATACAAGAACTATTGGGGCTAACGGAAAAAGAAAAAGCATTGGTACTCTCGGTCAATAAGTCCAATGATCCCGCTAAGAAATATAAAGAAGTATTCATCAGCCTGGGTGGTATGATGAGTAAGGTTTACCGGACAGAAGTAAGTCTTGAAGAATACCTCGCATACACTACCGAACAAACAGAGAAGGTAAAGCTGATGGAATACGCTACAAAGTTTGATGGAGACATACGCAAAGGCATTGCGGCAATGGCCGAAGACATTAGGAATAAAAGTTAAAAAACATCCGATGAAACTGAAAAAACTGATACGGGATCTATGCTGCGCAATTAAGGTAATCGTGCATTTCGGCAGGGAGCATCATGCCACCATTTCTATGATGCAGGGTATCTATGGAAAACAATCATTGCACAATGATATGGTTACAGGAGTAGATACGATGCTGAGCATAACATCTTGTGGGAGCTTTTATAAAATCACACGCACCGATTACATCAGCAACATATCTGAGAACGAAGAAACGTGGCTTGCTACTTACGGATGGCATTCTAACGGGCATCTGATTGAAATAGGCGGTGATCGGTACTGCATTTTCGATACGGTTTCAAAATCGCTGTACCTCGAAAAGCTAACGGAACAAGGAAAGACAACAATTGAATTATTTACTAAAATCTTGAAGCAATGAAAAAATATGTAAGAATGATGCTTGTGGCTCTTTGCATTTCCTTCACCGTTCTTCCGGTACAGCAGGCAAATGCTACACCCATAGCCATACTGGAGATCATCAAGGCGGCGGTTAAAAAAGTGATAAAGGCGGTTGACTTAAAAATTCAGCGATTGCAGAATAAAACGATCTGGTTGCAGAATGCTCAGAAGACACTGGAAAACACTTTGTCTAAGTTGAAACTGGATGAAATTTCTGACTGGACGGAAAAGCAAAAAGAACAGTACCGCAAGTATTACGACGAGCTGGCACAAGTAAAAGCAATTATCTCCTATTACCAACGCATCCGCGATATTACCAAAAAGCAATTGCGCCTCGTGGACGAATACAACAGGTCATGGGCACTGATCCGGCAGGACAGCCGCTTTACTGCAAAAGAAGTGGTGTATATGGAAAAGGTGTATTCGGGTATTCTCGATGAGAGCCTAAAGAATATTGACCAGATCAATCTCATTATTAAGTCCTTCACCACGAAGATGAGCGATGCGAAAAGGCTGGAGCTGATCAACAATGCAGCCGACCAGGTAGATGCCAACTACTCTGATCTGGTACAGTTCAACAGGCAGAACACATTACTAAGCCTTCAGCGTGCTAAGACCGAAACTGAAGTGCAGGCAGTTAAAAAATTATATGGGCTTCCTTAAATCAATACGTATGAAAAAGATAATCTTATTTCTAATGCTGTTTGTATCGGCAGGGAGCAGTCTGAAAGCACAATCTTTTGCAGAATGGTTTCAGCAAAAAAAGACACAGAAGAAGTACCTGATCCAGCAAATAGCGGCACTTCAGGTATATATCGGATATGCAAAAAAAGGGTACAATATAGCCAAAGAGGGTCTAACAACTATTGGAGGCTTCACCAGAGGCGAATTTAACCTGCACACAGATTATTTCAATTCATTGAAATCTGTCAACCCCGAAATCAAGCGATATGCAATGGTTGCAGATATAGTAGCCTTACAGCTCAAAATTGTACAAAACTACAACCGTACATACCGGAGGCTTAACGGCAGCGATGCACTTTCAGATGATGAACTGGCATACGTCCGCAGGGTCTTCAGCAGACTGCTTGATGATTGCGATAAAATACTGGATGAGCTTATCACAATTACTACCGATGGAAAAATGGAAATGAAGGATGATGAGCGCATGAAGAGAATTAATATGCTATACCTGGACATGCAGGATAAGCTCACATTCTCGCAGAGCTTTTCTAATGATGCAGTATCACTTGCAGCATCACGGTTAAAGGAGAAAACAGATGTACAAACCAGCCGTGTACTGCATGGCATTAAAAACGAGTAACGATGAAAAAGGTAATTGTAATTATATCGCTGTCATTCATGGGTTTGCTTCCCGCTTTCCGAGCATCTGCGCAAGCTGATGAGATAGCACAGCTTTTACTCAATGTTGAGAAGCTGGCGCAATTCAAGCAGATCCTGAGTGACATGAAAAAGGGCTACCAGATTTTGGAAGGTGGCTACAACACCATAAAGAATATTTCCGAAGGCAACTTCAGCTTGCACAAGGCTTTTCTTGACGGTTTAATGGGTGTAAGTCCTACCGTGCGCAATTACAGGCGTGTAGCGGACATCACTAACTACCAGATTACTTTAGTTAAGGAATACCGTAATGCGTATGATCGGTTCCGGCGGGATAACAATTTCAATCCCGATGAGCTGGCGTATTTGGGCCGGGTGTATGACAATTTGTTCAAGGAGAGCCTGCGTAATCTGGATGAACTGCTCACGGCCATCACGGCAGGCAAAGCCCGCATGAGCGATGATGAACGACTGCAAACCATCGACAGGATTTATGCCGACATGCAGGATAAATTAATGTTTCTGCGGCACTTCAATAATAACACTACAATACTGGCTGTGCAAAGGGCGAAGGAGCGCAACGATGCACAGACCATTCGTAAAATCTATGGGTTAAACAATTAAATAAACAGATATGGCAAAGCGTGGAAAGACCGCCTGGCTGGCGGTGGTGGGGTTGATAATGCCTTTTATAAGCCGTGCACAAGGTATAGCCGATGAAATGAGAGGGATGCACGGTGTATTGGAACAATTGTATGATGAGATGATGCCTTTGTGCAGCCAGTTGATCGGCGTAGGCCAGGGATTGGCGGGATTTGCGGCAATGTGGTATATCGCATCAAGGGTATGGGGACATTTATCAAGAGCGGAACCTATTGATTTTTATCCGCTGTTCCGTCCTTTCGTTATTGGATTTTGCGTGATGATATTTCCCTCCGTTTTGGGATTGATCAATGGCGTGATGAAACCTACTGTGACAGCTACTGCTGCAATGGTGGAAAATTCAGATAAAGCTATTTCGGTGCTTTTGCAAAAAAAGGAAGAAGCCATCAAGAAAACGGATGTGTGGCAAATGTATGTGGGAGAAAGCGGTAGCGGTGACAGGGACAAGTGGTATAAATACACACACGATAATGAGGACCCTTCCGAAGAAGGTTTCTTTGAAGGCATCGGTAACGACATCAAGTTCGCCATGTCCAAAGCCTCTTACAACTTCCGCAATTCGGTAAAAGAATGGATGAGTGAAGTGCTTAGGGTTCTATTTGAAGCGGCATCCCTGTGTATTGATACGCTACGAACGTTCCAGTTAGTCGTATTAGCGATACTTGGCCCTTTGGTATTTGGCATTGCAGTGTTTGACGGTTTTCAGCATACGCTTACTGTCTGGATAGCCCGTTATATTAACATCTTTCTATGGTTACCTGTCGCCAACATCTTCGGAAGTATTATAGGGAAGATACAGGAGAAAATGCTGGAGCTGGATATATCACAGGTACAGGATTACGGCGACACATTTTTCAGTAGAACCGATGTGGCTTATCTGGTCTTCATGATAATCGGCATAGTCGGATACTTTACTGTTCCCTCCGTAGCGAATTACATTGTTCATGCCGGTGGTGGTGGTGCATTAGGTCACAAAGTCACAAGCATTTTCGGTAGTTCTTCCAGAACAGTAGTCAATACAGCATCAGCCGGTGCAGGCATGGCCGTAGATGCTATGGGCAGCGCGGCTAACCGTATGTCGCAAAGCATGGCCAGTAGCGGCAATTCCAATCCCTATTTCGGTGATGGCAGTAGTGGCAAATCTGGCTATATGAACGACAAGCTAAAAGGCAATTCATAATAATTCAAAGGAGGATATATGTTCAAGAAAATGAAAAATATTGATACAGCTTTCCGTCATATCAGGAGTTTTACCCTGGTAGTAATTATAGGCTGTGTACTGATATGCTGCTTTGCACTATACAAGAGTTTTAGCCTTGTATCGCAGATGCAAAGCAAAATATACATTCTTGCTAATGGCAAGGCACTGGAAGCCTACGCGTCCGAACGGAAAGATAATATACCTGTTGAGGCAAGGGATCACGTAACTACTTTCCATAAACTATTCTTTACGCTTGACCCTGATGATAAAGCAATCACAGCAAGCATTACTAAAGCCTTGTATCTGGCAGACGGAAGTGCCAAAAGAGCCTACGATGATCTGAAGGAGAACGGGTACTATGCAGGACTTATATCCGGCAACGTCAATCAAACCATTGTTGTGGATAGCGTGGCGGTAGATATCAATGATTACCCGTACAAATTCCGTTGCTATGCTACGCAAAGCATTATCCGACCAACCAGCATTACTACCCGTAGCCTGGTGACAGACGGTGCATTGCGGAATGTATCACGCAGTGACAATAATCCACATGGTTTCCTTATCGAGCGATGGAGTACGATTGACAACAGGGATTTAAAAACAGTAAGCAGGCGACAATAAAAATCAAGATCATGAAACTATTTCCAAAAAGAAAAAAGGACGATGCTGAGTTAAGGCCCAATGCGCTTTCCAAAGGAATAAAAGCAGGCTATCAGCGAATACAGGGTGGCTGGGCAAGTTGGATGATGAGGCGAACAGAGAATTTCTCACGGCGTACATGGTTTGTACTGCTTATTCTTTTCGTTCTATGTACCGGCACATACAGCATATATCTGGGAGTAAGTGCTTTTACCGGAAAGAACACGAGTTCAATGACTATAACACCCATCAAAAAACCGAAGCACGTCACCGAAACCGGAGAAGCAAATGTTGAACCTGCGGAAGTGTCTGAGGCTGAATACAGCCGCATCAAAAGGTTCAGGGTGTATATGGATAGCTTGGCACGAAGTCCTGCGGGGAAAACTCTTTATGACAGCATAATCCACCATCGTCCGGGGCTAATGGACAGTGTGCGGTTTATTGAAAATTATTATCAACAATTAAAACAGAAATAAAAATGGAAAAGCAAGTAAAAACTCCGAAGGAGATCAGGCAGCGCAGGTTCTTATTGGTATTACCACTTCTCGCATTGCCTTTTATGACCATGATTTTTTGGGCACTTGGCGGTGGCAAGGTTGAAAAGGTGGAAGCCCAGGCATCTGCGAAGAAGGGATTTAACATTAACCTGCCGGACGCCAATCTCAAAGAAGACAAGCCGATGGACAAAATGAGCTATTACAATCAGGCTCAACTGGATTCTATCAAATTTCAGGAAATGGTAAAAAATGATCCCAATTACAGGAATATTGGATTATCAGATACCGATGAATACCTGTCGAATGACGAAGATACCTTTCAGCAGCCTGCCAGTCCCAAAGGTTTGAATACATCACTTCAGGGAAGCCGGGGACACAATGACCCCAATACTGATAAAATCTACCGCAAGCTGGCAGAACTGGATCGGGAGATGAACAAGCCAGTACCGACATCATCAGACAATGACGAGTATGATACGTACCAACCCGCTTCATCAAGAAACCGCAATAGTGCCACGATAAATTCTCCTGATGTGGAAAGGCTGGAACAAATGATGAACATGATGAATCAGTCTAATGGCGAAGATCCTGAATTGCAGCAATTGAATGGTATGCTGGATAAGATATTGGACGTACAAAATCCCGAAAGAGTGCAGGAGCGACTAAGACAAACTTCTGAAGCAAACCGGGGACAAGTATTTGCGGTATCATCGAAAAAGAAAGACAATAGTATCACGCTGCTTGATATGGAGCATACATCAGGCAACACAACCAATGGCTTCTATTCACTTACCGGCGCGACAGCTATTGAAGATTCGCAGAATGCTATACAGGCTGTTATTCACGAAACTCAAACTATCGTAGATGGCTCAACTGTCAAATTGAGATTGGTAAATGATGTTTTCATAAATGGCATTCGCATTCCGAAAGACAATTTCCTCTTTGGAATAGCCTCGCTGCGTGGTGAGAGATTAAGTATCAAGATTAACAGTGTACGTTTTGGTAATTCTTTATTCCCGGTTGAATTATCGGTATATGACATGGATGGCCTGGACGGCATTTATATTCCCGGAGCGATTACAAGGGATGTTGCAAAGCAGTCGGCAGACCGTTCTATGCAAACAATTGGGCTAACCAGCCTTGATCCGTCGTGGGGCGCACAGGCAGCAAGCGCAGGTATTGAAGCTGCAAAAACGCTGTTCAGCCGAAAAGTAAAGCTAATCAAGGTAACTGTGAAGGCAGGGTATCAGGTGCTTCTGCGAGACGAAAAGCAAAAACAATCCAACTAAATATTTCAATCACTTAAAATTCCAAAAGATGAAAAAGATCAGTGTAGTAATGGCAATAGGAATTTTCCTGCTATTTACAATTTTCAAGGCTCAGGCCCAAACAAACACAACCTGGCAAACCAAAGCAATCGAAACGTATCATGTAACAGTTGCTTTCACCAAAACCACCAACATCATCTTCCCTTATGCTATCGTTAGCGTCGATATAGGAAGCAGGGATGTACTGGCGCAAAAAGCGAAAGGTGTAGAAAACATTTTGCAGATAAAGGCTGCAAAGGACAGTTTTCCACAAACAAATATCAGCATCATTACGGCTGACGGCAAGCTCACGTCATTTCTCGTTGATTATGACAACCAACCGTCAGTGCTAAACCTGGCTCTCACAGGCGTAGGCAGGCAAAATACTATCTCCATTCCTTCAGAAAACATTAACCAGGAACAAATGGAGCATTTTGCTAAGATGGCTGCGGAGTCAAAAGCGAAGGCAAGAGGTATAAAAGATAAAACTTTCGGCATTCGCTTTAAGCTGAATGGAATCTTTATCCATGAGGACATAATGTTGCTTCGCTTCAATATTTCCAATCAAACCAATATCAACTATGATATTGATCAATTGAGGCTTTATATCCGTGACCAGAAGAAATCCAAAAGGACAGCAACACAGGAAATTGAAATATTACCTGTACTTGTGCAGGATAATACCAGCAAGGTTGCAGGTCAGTCGGATAATACAATTGTGTTTGTTGTACCAAAGTTCACCATTCCTGATAAAAAATATCTCGCTGTGCAATTAATGGAGAAAAATGGCGGTCGGCATCTGGAGCTTCATGTGAAGAACAAGAAGATTATAAAGGCATTGCCGATTGATTAGCATTCGGCAATGAAGCCAATCATTTCATTCCCATTAAATCTCAATCAGCATCTATTTCCTTTAAAAATTGAACTATGAAAATCAGGAAAGACGATTATCAGGAAGTCCTTGAATACCTAACAAATAAACGTTGGGAAGGTGAAGAATTTGTAGCGTTTCTCAATGATGGCTTACCTGCCAGTAAAGAAGAACTATACACATTCTCTACGGAATATGATGCCAGGGAGTTCTGCTATGAAATGTCAACCGACATAGACTTTTACAACTTCTTGTCAATACGGTCGGCGTACAGGACAATGCAGGAAGCTGCGGAAGATAGTAAGCTAATGATTGAAAGGGATGGCATCATTGACGTTTCTCTGATGGTTGCTGTTCGATATGAAAGATTAGAAAGAGAACAATTAAATAACAATCAAAATTCAAAAGTCATGAATCAGAAAAATTTTGAATACCTGCGTGACCAAGTAAAGTACACGGGGTTTGGTGAAGGGTTGGAAAATGACCTGAAGCAAAAAATTCAGGAAGGGAACCCGGAATTTAAGTTGGCCTACGAAAACAAGTACGGCAACGATACAGTAAACGCAACATTGAATTTCAGCCAATCCAAGCAAAGCGATATGTACTTCTTTAATTCCTACCAGGTGAATGTACAGAAGGAAAACACTGCTGAAACAATGGATCAAACCTTCTACATCAATAAAGGCAACAACATTACCCTGAAAGAAGCCTATAACCTGATGGAAGGCAGGTCGGTCAACAAAGATCTCACCAACAAGGAAGGACAAGTGTACAATGCCTGGGTGCAGATGGACTTTAAACAAAGTGACGATAACGGGAACTTCAAGTTGAAGCATTACCATCAAAACTATGGCTATGATCTGGAGGCTGTCTTGTCTAAGCATCCAATCAGAGAATTGAGCAATGAAGAATACAAGGCTAACCTGATGGATTCTCTCAAAAAGGGCAACCTGCAATCTGCAACGTTTCAGATCAACGGTGCAGACCATAAGCAATACGTAGAAGCAAACCCTCAATTCAAGACAATCAACATTTATGATAGCAGTATGCAAAGGGTGGATAACCGGCAATCAAAAAAAGAACAGCAATCTGAAGGGGAAGGCCAGTCAGTTAAACAAGATGGTAAAAAGGAAAAGCAGACACCTGCTGAAGATGATGGCCCTGAGATGCCGAAGACATCTAACAAAAAGAAGAAAAGGCAAAGCATCAGCTAAAAATTGGACAGACCAGCTTACCATAAGTAGCCGTGATGTTGGATGTGTGAAAAGGGAAACTATTTATAACAAAAAAGCAAAGTCAAATGAAAAGTCAAATAATAATGCTGTTAGTATTCATCATCGGTATTTCAGCATGTAAAAAGGATAATAATGCAACAGTAACCGAGGAAGAAAATAAAACTGTGCTGCTACGATCAGGTGCAGGCGCAGTTATGCCAGATAATCCCAACAACGCCTATGACAGCATAGGTTATTGGCATAACGAGATCGTTGCGTATGTGCAGGAATGCAAACAGCCTAACAATGAGCCGGATGTAAAAGCATCAACACAATGTATCCTCCGTTTTTGCAGAGAGAACCAACGGCCTGAACCACCTCCATCGCTGTTTATTACAGTGGAGCAGACGGTACGGCAAAGTAATGAAAGCATTGAAAACCTTATTGCGAATTGTCCTTATGAAGAACCGGTAAAGGCTGCCCTGGATTCGCTGGTGCAATTGATAAAGCGACTTTCAGACAACGAAAGTCCTTATCCGGTCATTAAAGCCACTATTATGGACTATGAGCGCAGGATAATGCAGAATGACATGCTTACTCCTGAGGGACGCGGTATTGCACTTAAAGCCGCATCGGTAGCACGTTACTCCATTTATTATTGGATAGACACGCTCCCTCCTCCGGTTCCAGTGGCAGCTTTTAAGTTTAAGAACATCGTGAAATGGATTGCTGCGGTAACAAGTGATATAGGCGGTGCTATTGTGAGCGGCAATGTGGAGTATGCTGCCGATTGCAGCACCTATGCTTATGATTTGGTGACTTACAGTATGCCTTAATTGTGTACCCTTTAAAAAGTCAGGTTATGAATAACAGCCTTGTGAACAGAGTGGAAGCGGAATTGAATCAATGGCGGTCAAGGGAAGAACGGTTTAGCAAACTATTCTCCTTTAACCTGTCATCGAACAGAGCATTGCTAAAAGAAAAGCTGGATTACTATGAACGTATAGCGGCAAAGTACAAAGGCACGCAGGATCTGGACGAACGGTTTGCGCTTAGGATGTTGCGGCAGGAACGCAGCCGCATGGAGAAGCAGCTTTACCCTAACCTGCTAATAAGGCTGTTGCGACGGTTATTGATAACACCCGTAAAGGAACAAATTGTGATTAGGCAGGATAACAGGAAGACAGAACAAAACAGCCAGGCACTGCACCAACAGGTGCAGCGCACTGGCTTTCCTGACCTTTCGGCAAAAATTAATGAACAGATAAGGCAGGGACAGCAACAGTTTTCCATTCCGGTTTCCTATTACCTCAACGATAAGGAAAGAGTAGATCACCAGCTATCATTTGTAAAAGACCAATCCGGGCAATACCATTTTGAAGGGTATAAAACGGCCTTGTATAATGAAGCAAAACCGGATGAAAAACGCCAGCAATACTTTAGTATGCGTCACGAGCATAATCTCAATACTTCGGAAGCCTATAACCTAATGTCTGGCCGGTGTATTCAGAACGGCGGAACCTGGTTACAGCTCGACCTTAACGATAAGGACCAGCATGGCAACTTTCGTATCAAGCAATTTCATTCCGATTACGGATATGATCTTGATAAGGTACTACAACAGCTTCCTTTGAGGGAGCTAACGAATACAGCCGAAACGGAAAAACTGAAAGAGGCTTTAAAGAATGGCGAAAAGATTTCTGTGAGTTTTATAAAGGATGGCAATGAACAACGCTTTTACATTGAAGCAAATCCACAGTTTAAATCAGTCAATATTTATGACGAGCATTCCAGAAAGATAACCCTACACACGGCATTAGGTAATAAGACAATGGATGCCATGAAGGTAACCCACAAGGTGAATGAACAGCAACAGCAGCAACATTCTAAAAAGAACGGTCTCAAAGTAGGTTAAAAAGATATGGGCAATGGACAGGTTAAGTTACTTATCGGATTTTTTTGAAGCCATAGGAACTGATCCACGCATCAGCATTACCCATATTGGAGTATATGCAGCCCTGTTACAATACCGGATGCAAAAAGGTTTCACTAATCCGATACAGGTATTTAGCCATGAGATTATGAACATTGCGAAATTATCATCGGCTATAACCTACCATAAATGCGTGAAAGAATTAAGCAGTTATGGATACATCAGGTATGAACCTTCATTTAATCGTACAAAAGGCAGCAAGATTTACTTTGCCGAAAGAAGCGATTGAAACTTAGCGTTTAATAATAATCTAAGCCCGTGATGGGCTTTCGTTATCTAAAAGGGAGGTGTGAGATGGAAGATGAAGTGTTGATAAGAATAACTCCTGACAAGGCGATAGAACTATTACAGAAAGATGGCATTTACGTCAATATGGAAGAAGCTCAGATTATACTTGACTTCTTGTACAGCATGGCAAATATCGTCGTGGAGCAGTATGTCAGCAGTAGGCAATCTGATGCCATAACCGCAACAAATGACAATAAATAGCAGCTATGAAAATTGCAGACCTTTATATCAGGGTGAGTACAGATGAACAGGCAGACAAAGGTTATTCTCAACGTGACCAGGAAGAAAGGCTGCGCAGGTATTGCAACATCAATAATATTCAAATACGAAAGGTTATTTTTGAAGATCATTCGGCAAAGACTTTCAAGCGGCCAGCATGGCAAAACCTGTTGGTTGATTTACGGAAGCAAAGAGGTCATTCTGACCTTATTCTTTTTACAAAATGGGATAGGTTTAGCCGTAATGCCGGGGATGCCTACCAAATGATAAGCCTGTTACGCCATCTTGGAGTAGAGCCGCAGGCAGTGGAGCAACCATTGGATTTGTCCATTCCTGAAAACAAAATGATGCTGGCGTTTTACCTCGCAGCACCGGAAGTAGAGAATGACCGCAGGGCGTTAAATGTATTCAATGGGATGCGACGTGCTAAGAAGGAAGGCCGCTGGATGGGCACAGCTCCGATTGGCTATCTGAACAGAATTACAGAAGATGGCAAGAAATACATTGCGCCGAAAGATCAGGATGCTAAAATAATGAAATGGGCTTTTGAGGAAATCTTTCGCAATAAGCTGAATACTGAACAAGTCTGGAAACAAGCACGGGAAAGAGGTTTGAAATGTAGCAAGAATAACTTTTGGGTAGCAATAAGAAATCCTATTTATTGTGGATTGATTTTCGTTCCGCAACATAAGGATGAGCAAAGCCAGCTTGTGCCGGGACAACACGAGCCGATCATAACCACTACATTATTTTTTGATGTGCAGGATGTGTTGGATGGCAGAAAGAGAAAGGCGGTGAGTAAAAAAGTAGTGTCACAGGATGATATTCCTTTACGGGGTTATCTCATTTGTCCAAACTGCGGCAGGTTTCTAACAGGCAGCGGTTCAAAAGGCAGGAAGAAATATTATCATTACTACCATTGCAGTTCTGAATGTGGTGTACGTTACAAAGCAGATGACGCAAACAATTTGATGATAGACGCAATCGGAGATGAAGTGCGCAATGTTCCGCAACTTAAACTGTTCAGGGAGATTATCACAGCCACTTATATGGACGTAAATCGGGTTGAAAAAACGGATCAGAAGCGCATGATGTCACAACTCGATCAGATAAAGCATCGCCTCTCAAAAGCTCGTGAGCTTTTACTACGTGAAGAAATTGAGGGGGAAGACTATCGTACCATTAAGACAGAGGCCAGCGAAAGAATGGCTGATATTGAAGCAAAGCTGAAAGCCTCTAATTCTTTTTCAGACAGTATGGAACTGCTTTGGGATCTTCCGATTTCCAAAGTCTCTCATTTAGGTATTTTATTTCAAAATGGAACTGTCATACAGAAAAGGAAAATTGTAAGTACAATGTTCCCTGATAACCTGATATACGATGGTGTAAAGCTCCATCGCACCAGGGTTAGCGCAGCAATCAGCTTCTTGACCACCCGCAGAAAATGTCCACAGGAAGCTGTTGCAAATAGCAACCAAACTTATCGGGCTGAAAGTGTTCATCTTAACCGCAAACATGCCGTAACTGCATTGCGAAACAGAATGTAGTTTTCCTATTTAGCGTCAGGCAACTTTGCTACAATCTTCCCATGTAACCGCTCGTTGACCAAATAACCGAGAAAAGAAGCAAACGAAGTAATGTCTTGTCCTACACTTGCCTGCTCCAATGCCTGCATATATTCATCCCTTCTTTCAACTGGTATTATTGTCCACGGGTAACCTCCCGAAGCCAGCATAGCATTCATCATAAAACGCCCGATCCGTCCATTACCGTCCATATATGGATGGATAAAAACGAAGATAAAGTGTCCTAACACTGCTCTCACCGATGGTTCCGTTTCTTCCTCCAGTAACTCAAAAAGTACAGGCATAGCATCTCTCATTGCATCTACATTCAAAGGAACATGCTTGGAATTGCCAATGTACACTTGGTGGTTTCGATACCCTGCAAGGTCTGCGGCTTTTAAAAGTCCTGCGGCTATACTTGGGTCAAACAGTTGCCTGTACCATTTTGAATGATCCTTGTCAACCTGCTTTCCTGCATTTGCGCCTTTCAATATAGCTGTGATGGTGTCCTTCACCTGCAGGAAGGCTTGGTAGTAACCTCTGGCTGCCATTGCATCCCTTTGTTTCCGATCTTCTTCGTTCTCCTTGCTGTTCCACTCGCCGCTGCTTACTCTTTCGATCAGTTCCGGGGTTACACGATACCGCTCGATTGAAAGCGAATGGTATGCGTCCGTAACGTAAATGTCGTCAACATCCTTTAAGTAGGCTTGCGGATCATCCGGTAAGCCGGGTGCTTTTGGAAAGCTGGCAATAACAATCTCACGCATCTGCTCCCACATGAGCCTGATACGGTTGGCGTAGGGAGAACGTTCACGGGAGGACAGACTAAGGGTTAGTTTGGTTTCAAAAGGATCTTCTTCCCGTATATCATAATCAGCTTGTTTAAGGGTGTCAACAATTTGATCAGCTATCTTGTCTCTGTTTATATTTCTGAAAGCACCTGCTAACCTACCTGCAAAGGTTGTATGCCCATTCTCCAGTAGAATAGGCAATACTTCCGAAGCATCTCTTATCAATGCAAGGGCTGTACGGGCATCAATGGCATTTCTTGTATAAATACTTGGAGAGCTATAAACCAATGCAGCCGGCAGATTATACATTCTAATCCCATTTGCTATGATGGTTTGATCCGCAGGCGGGACATTTGCCTTTAAATTGAACAAAGAAGTATTATGCGGCAAGGGTGTAGGATTATTATTGCCCTGTGGCGACCGTAACATTAGCTGTTGCGGTACGGCACTGTTTCCTGCATGGATAAGAAGGGATTGGTCTGGTGATAAGCACCATTCTTCTCCAAATTTGTAGTTCAGGAATTTGGCAACAAATTCCCAATAAGAGCTGTACCAGGAAGTTGTTTCTCCTGCTTTTTCCGCAGGGTCAGTAGGTATATACCATCCCTTAGTAACTTCCCTGATAAAGCCGTTTTTAAGTAGTATCTCTCTGTATTTCCGATTGGGTATTTCATCGGTATGAATACCAACAACCCCATTATCCTGCAATTCTTTCAGAAACTTCAGGGATTCTACTAACCGTTCGCGTGGTGTTGCCATATCTTATTTTTATTGAAAGGATGTGCCTCCTATTAAACCGTGTCGCTTTCTGTCTATTAAACAAAGATGTGACAAATTTAGTAAATTTTGCAGTGATAATTCTATTAAATGTTGTTCAATATGATTTTTCTTTGTATCTTTACATTGTACCACACTTAATTTTTATAGTATGAAAATAGCAGACCTTTATGTACGGGTAAGTACGGACGAACAGGCCGATAAGGGCTATTCGCAACGTGACCAGGAGGAACGTTTGCGGAAATACTGCGAAATAAACAATATCCGGGTCAGGAAAGTGATACTGGAAGACCACTCTGCAAAGACGTTCAAACGACCAGCTTGGACTGGATTATTAGGCGACCTGCGTAAGCACAAAGGACATACTGACCTTATTCTGTTTACAAAATGGGATAGGTTCAGCCGTAATGCAGGGGATGCTTACCAGATGATCAGCACCCTTCGGCGTTTGGGTGTCGAGCCGCAGGCAGTTGAACAACCGCTTGACCTATCTATTCCAGAAAATAAAATGATGCTGGCGTTCTACCTCGCAGCACCTGAAGTAGAGAATGACCGTAGGGCATTAAATGTGTTTCATGGTATGCGCCGTGCTAAAAAAGAAGGGCGCTGGATGGGAACCGCACCTATTGGATATGCGAATAAGGTTACTGAGAATGGCAAGAAATATATTGCTCCGAAGGATATTCAGGGAGACATAATGAAATGGGCGTTTGAGGAACTTTCCCATAGTCAGCTTAACACGGAACAGGTATGGAAAAAAGCGAAAGAAAAAGGCTTGAAATGCAGTAAGAATAACTTTTGGGTTGCCATAAGAAATCCGATCTACTGCGGATTAATTTTTATACCAAAGTACAAGGAAGAAGAAAGCATGTTGGTAAAAGGACAGCATGAACCGTTAATTTCTGAAACTCTATATTATGACGTTCAGGATGTATTGGATGGACGCAAGCGGATTTTAGGAACTAAGGTTACGGCAGACGATAATATTCCATTGAGAGGCTTCTTAATCTGTCCAAAATGCGGAAGGATGCTTACCGGCAGCGCATCAAAGGGAAGAACGCAATACTACCACTATTATCATTGCAGTTCAGCTTGCGGAGTTCGTTACAAGGCAAAAGAGGCAAATGACAAAATGGTTGAGGAAATCAGGAAATATGTATTGCCTCTTTCAAGACTTGAAACATGCAAAGACGTAATCACATCTACGTACAAATCAAAAGAGCGTGGTGAAAGAGATGAACAGAAAGATTTAAAGCTGCAATTGCAGGAAGTAAATAGCCGGATTGTAAAAGCAAGAGAATTGCTTTTGTGTGGCGATATAGAAGGCGATGATTATCGTACAATCAAATCTGAATGTGAGGAGAAGATCAATCGTCTGGAAGCAAAATTGAAAGCTGCTGTGAGTTTTCAAACTACGGTACAACCTCTGTGGGATAAGGCATTTAACAATATCGCTCAGCTTTATACTTTGTACAAAGAAGGCTCAGTAGAACTTAAAAGAAAGGTTGTTGGTTCGATATTCCCTGAAAATATCGTATTCGACGGTTGCCAACATCGAACCAAAAGATTGAACGAAATCATCAACATTATATCCTTGATAGATAGGGAATTAAAGCCCAAAAAAAATGGGACAAGTCGTTTGAATTTTGACTTGTCCCATATGGTGATCCGGATTGGATTCGAACCAATGACCTACAGCTTAGAAGGCTGCCGCTCTATCCAGCTGAGCTACCGGACCAAATGGGCGCAAAAGTAAAAAAAAATTAGCGATACGCCAAACAACATTGGTCAAAGCCTTTGTTAACCAAAATCATTTTTTCGGGTTCCCTTCATTTCATACCTTAAACTACAAATTTGTTTGTCATGCCAAACTACGACACTTCACACGTAAAAAATATTGTTTTGCTGGGCCATGCGTCCTCCGGCAAAACCACTTTAGCGGAATGTATGCTTTTTGAAGCAGGTCTCATTACCCGTCGGGGCACCGTGGAAGAAAAAAATACCGTGGCCGATTTTTATGAACTGGAACAACAACGTGGCAACTCTATTTTTTCCAAATTACTCCACACACAATGGCGTGGATATAAAATAAATATTCTCGATACACCCGGTTATGATGATTTTGCCGGTGAAGTAATTTCTTCTTTACGGGTAGCCGATACCGGTATTATGCTGCTCAATGCGAGTTTTGGGGTGGAAGTGGGCTCCGATATTATATGGGAGTACACGGAGCATTTTAAAACACCCATGATCTTTGCCGTGAACAAGCTGGACCTTGACAAAGCCGATTTCGACAAAACGGTCGCTCAGGCAAAGGACCATTTTGGCCGCAATGTGGTGGTGGTGCAATACCCACTCAACCAAGGACTAGAGTTCAACTCAATTGTGGATGTGTTAAGAATGACGGTATACAAATTCCCACCGCAAGGGGGCAAGCCAGAAAAATGGCCAATTCCAGATGAAGAAAAAGAAAAAGCCGATCGACTTCATAAAGAATTGATTGAAGCCATTGCCGAGAACGATGAAGGACTGATGGAAAAATATTTCGAAAAAGGGGAGCTTGACGAGGATGAGATGCGGGTAGGACTAAAACATGCGATGATCAATCACGACCTCTTTCCGGTATTTTGCTTGTCGGCAAAAAAAGATATGGGTAGCGGGAGGTTGATGAGCTTCATCGACAATGTGTGCCCGAGTGCCAATGAAATACTGCCGCAAAAAACAAAATCCGGCGAACTGCTCAAATGCGATACCAATGGTCCCGCATGCATTTTCATTTACAAAACCATATCGGAAGCACATATCGGCGACATGTCATTCTTCAAAGTGTACTCAGGAACCGTTAAGTCTGGAATGGAATTGGTAAACGAATCGAATGGCGTTACAGAAAAATTGAACCAGCTATTTGTTGTGGAAGGCAACAAACGTACCGCTGTGAATGAACTATATGCTGGTGATGTGGGTGCCACTATTAAATTGAAACACACACATGTCAACAATACCTTGCACGCAAGGGGTAAGAACTATGAGCTTGACCCCATCGAATTCCCCTCGCCATTGATGAGCATTGCTATTGAGCCGGCACAAAAAGGCGATGAGGAAAAATTGTCACTGGCCCTGCATCAAGTTCAGGAAGAAGACCCCACGGTAAAAGTGGAAGTGTCGCAGGAACTGAAACAGACCATTATCCATTGCCAAGGCGAACTGCACCTATCCGTTATTAAATGGAAATTGGAACATATTGCCAAGAACCTGGCCGTGAAATTTACAAAAACACGTATCCCTTACCGTGAAACTATCCGCAAGTCGGTACAGTCCAATTATAGGCACAAAAAACAATCCGGCGGTGCCGGTCAATTTGGCGAAGTATATATGCAGGTAGAACCCTGGCATGAGGGCATGCACGACCCCAAAGGATTTTCGGTTCGTGGCCGCGAAGAACATAAATTGGATTGGGGTGGCAAATTGGTTTTCCTAAATTGTATTGTTGGCGGCGCCATCGACCAGCGCTTTCTTCCTTCCATATTAAAAGGGATAATGGAAAAAATGCACACCGGCCCACTCACCGGCTCGTATGTACGGGATGTACGGGTAAGCGTGTACGATGGAAAAATGCATCCGGTTGACTCCAACGATATCTCATTCAAGATCGCTGGGCTCATGGCCTTCAAACAAGCATTCCAGCAGGCCGACCCACAGATTTTGGAACCTGTATACAGCATCAGTGTACTCTGCCCCGATGATCTTACGGGCGGCATCATCAGCGACCTGCAGACCCGCCGTGCCATCATGGAAGGCATGGATACAGAAGGGCATTTCACAAAGATCACCGCAAAAGTGCCATTGGCAGAGATGAGCGATTACTCATCTTCATTGAGATCCATTACCCAAGGCCGCGCAAAGTTCAGGATGGAATTTAACGATTATGTGCCCATGCCTTTCGAACTGCAAAAAAAGCTGATTGATGAATACCACAAAACAGCAGTAAAAGAAGAGGCCTAGTTTTTTTACCGAGCTGCATATCCCTGTTCAACTTTGCTTGCGTCGCACTCTTGTACTGTGTTATCCCTATTCAGCTTTTCCCAAATTGCAAACATGGGAAAAGTTGGAATTTATGATTTACATTTAAATCTTAAAACCAAAACATGGTCATTGATAGTATCGAAAATGCGGCAAAATATTTTTCAATCCATCCACATTTTCAAAAAGCATTTGAATATATCCAACAGCCCGATCTGCAGCATATCGGGCTGGGTACTTATCAAGTAAATGAACATATCAGGGCCATCTTCTCCCATAATATGGGAATGACTGCAGCCGAATCCTGTTCAGAATTCGAATGCCATAATAAACAGATCGATATTCAGCTTTGCATCGATGGTGTGGAAGAATTTGGATGGAAACCCAGGGCAAGCTGTACCCAACCCAATGGAGGGTATGATGATGAGAAAGATGTACAACTGTATTTCGACCGACCCGATATGTTTTTCAAGTTGACCAACGGACAGTTTGTAATATTGTTCCCCGAAGATGTGCATGCCCCCATGATTGGGACCGCAGCAATCAGAAAGCTGGTGATCAAAGTAAAAATTTGATTGCTTGACTTTGTTTCCCAGATAACAAAACTTTTGAAAAGCGATTAACCCAAACTTTATTTACTTTGCCAATCCACAACTGCCTAAAGCAAAAGCATGGACGTAAAAATAGAAGCAAGCTGGAAAGAAGTGTTGAACGAGGAATTCGGGAAACCTTATTTTTTACAAATCGTTCAGTTTCTCAAAGATGAAAAAGCGGCGGGCAAAACCATCTACCCTCCCGGCTCCCTCATCTTTAATGCTTTTAATACAACCCCTTTTGATAAAGTGAAAGTGGTAATCATTGGGCAAGATCCCTATCATGGCCCCGGTCAGGCACATGGACTTAGTTTCTCCGTTCCCAACGGGGTGGCACCACCGCCATCACTGGTGAACATTTTTAAGGAACTCAAAACCGATTTAGGCATGCCCATCCCCTCGCATGGAAACCTAACGCACTGGGCCGAGCAAGGGGTTTTATTATTAAATGCATCCTTAACGGTAAGGGCCAATGAACCGATGAGCCATTCCAAAATTGGCTGGGCACAGTTCACCGATGCAGCCATCAAAAAAATATCAGAAAAAAAGAGCCATGTGGTATTTCTGCTATGGGGCAAATTTGCTCAGGAAAAACAATTATTGATCGACGGCATAAAACATTTATTACTGAAAGCAGCACACCCTTCGCCCTTTTCAGTAGAAAGAGGTTTTTATGGATGCAAGCATTTTTCCAAAACCAATGAGTATCTTGAACAGCATCATATTGAAATGATTGACTGGAAGGTTTAATTGGTCATCGACGAATAGTGGTACTAAAGAACAAGCGAGTCCCGTTATTCACGGGATAAACTATGTCAACGATGCTTAATAGAAATACAAAAGTTGATTAAATGAAAATTTTTAAAAACATTTTTGGAAGGATCTGGGCATTTTGGGCATTGATTGTATTTGTGATCACGATGCTTATATTGCTGATCCCATTTTACTTGTTCAGCTATTATCGAAAAGACCCAGCAAAAACAAGAATCTTTATTGCACTTGCAAAAGGTTGGATGAATGTTTTTCTCACACTAGCAGGCTGCCCGCTTTCTGTAAGGGGAAAAGAAAATTTCAAAAAAGGGGAAACCTATATTGTGGTTTGTAATCATAACGCATTATTGGATGTACCTGTTTCATGCCCATATATTCCTGGAGGAAATAAAACCATTGCAAAAATCGAAATGGCAAAAGTGCCCGTGTTTGGTTTGATTTACAAAACAGGCAGTGTATTGGTTGACCGAAAAAGTGATGCGAGCCGAAGGGAAAGTTATAATAAAATGAAAGAAGTATTAGCAATGGGACTACACATGTCCATTTACCCCGAAGGTACCCGCAACAAAACTACTGAACCTTTGAAACCCTTTCATGATGGTGCTTTCAAGTTGGCCATCGAAACCGGTAAATCCATTATACCAGCAGTAATCTTCAACAGCAAAAAAGCCATGCCTCCCGACAAAATATTTTTCCTACTCCCCTATCGTTTAAGAATGGACTTTTTAGCACCTATAGAAATCCGGCCTAACGATACCATACAATCACTAAAAGAAAAAGCATTTGTGACCATGCGGGATTATTTTGTGGCGAATAAGTAGTGGGGGAGATGGGGTTGGGAATTGGGATATTAGGGATTGGGTTGAGTTAGAAACAATCCTGATGAATTGCCGAATTACAAAAAAGTTATAGAGTTTGATTCAAGTATAATAATCTTCCGTTCTTTTCACCTCTTTTTCTCATTAATAATTATCAGGCACTAAACTAGATGGCTACTGGGTATAAAAAAACTTTGAGCGGTTTACTTTTAAATCCTGTAAAATACTAGCCTTCGGATTAAGGGTGATATTGAACGAACGGGTAATGCCGATGGGTATCACATTCACCGACATTTGCCAGCAATGCATATCGCGGGAAATGGACATGGAAAAAGAGTTTATCTTTTGCAGCTTCATGTCATAAAAAGAACTCATCCCGAATTTCCATTTGGGAGTTAGGTTAAAATCGCCGTTCCAGTTCAGGCCCGCATTGATGATGGTTTGATAACCGGTAAAATCAGGTTTCGGTTGTCGTGCAAAATTGAGCGAAAAAGATAAATTGATCGACCAGTCAACATTGAAATCAGCGAACTCGGCCGCATGGGTAGCAATATAATTCATTTGTGCCTGCTGTTCATCTGTGGTCAATGGTATCTGATCTTCCTGCTGTTTTTTCTTCTCCTCTGCAACTTTAGGATCTTTGGGTTTGGCCTTAAAATTGGTGGAGATGGCAATATTCCCTTGTGTGATATTGCCCAGAGAAAACTTTTTTTGCTGCCAGGCATAGAAGTTCTTGATATTGTTTCCAGCAGAATCCATTACATAGGGGTTCAAGGTAGTACTGGCCGTAATATTGATTTTCTCAAACAAAGTACTCCGTATATAGATATTGATCGGAGATAGCCGATTGGAATCGGCCAAATAATTATAGGCGCCCGAAAAACCAAAAGCATCAATCAATTTTATTTTTTTGATGCCTGCATCAGAAGTATCTTTTTTCGATCTCACCTTCATCTCGAGGGTATTATCAATGCCAAAAGACATACCGCCAAAGCGTCCTTCTGCAAAAGGTGCAAACATATTTCCCGAAAAATAAGATATCCTTTGTCGGAAGCCCGTACTATCATTTTGTGCCCAATAATAATCTTTGCCTACCAAATCGGGCGAATAGCTCAAGCTCATCGTAGGGCGCATCACATGCCGTATGCCCAATATCGAACTGTTCTTCCCAAATTTATTAAAGGTGCCAAACAAAGCGGTGCTCAGGCCCAAACTAAAGGAAGCACTGTTCTCCGTAAAAAAACCCTTTTGGCCCACGGTATCCATCTGATGGGTTTTTTGGTTCCAGGAAATAAAGTTTTTTTGTTGATACCAGTTTTCCTGAAAGCTCATACCCGGCGCAATTTGAAGAGGGCCAAGCTGTGGCAGGGCCAAGGAAATAGGAATGCTATGGTGCGCACCCCAACTGAAAGTATCTACCAGTTTTTTGAAATTGAATAAGGAGTCGTATAAGTTTGCCTGATTGTTAAAATTGGTAGTGAGGCCTATCCCCAATTTCTCATACCATTTGGGCGCGCCGATAAATTCTTTTTTCTGGAAGGGGTAAATAGTAGTGGCTGTGAACCCAAGGTTAGGTAGCGTAATGGAGATGAGTCCATTATTGCTGTTCTGACTATGGTTGGCACTGGCCGTAAGATTGTATTTACCATCGTCGAATGTTTTTGAATAGGAAATAGACGAACCCAAACTATTTTGGTAATTCAAGGTTGGGTTATTGATCACATATTGATTGTATTTAAAAGAAGCCAGGTTCACATTTGCCGAAAATGAAGTCCCCGGTCGAGCCTTGCTGTCCACAGTATGGCTCCAGGTAAACTTATAGTTTTTAGTATCGGTAAATTCCTGTTGCCCTGTGGCACTGAGTATTTTCGTGTCCTGCAATGAAAAGTTCAACTGCCCCCGATACTTATACCTCACCAAGTACTCGGGGTCAATATAAATGGCCCAGCCCCCATAGGAATATGCATCGGCCACAAACTTTACATCAAAATTATCGCTGAGCACTTTGTAATATCCCATACCTGTAAGCCCAAGACCAAACTGCTCGCTGGCCGTGAACTGTGGTGGCAATAGCCCCGAATGTCGGCCCTGTGCTAGAGGGAAAAAACCAAAAGGTATATATAATGGGATGGGCACTCCCTCAAACTCGGGATGCACCGGCCCAGTGATTGCAAATTTTTTATTGATCACATCAATCTTGTTGGCCCTAAATGCAAAATGGGGCGTATCCAGATTACAGGTAGTAAACCTACCCCTCGATGCGTAGAACTCGTCGGGTGAAATCTTTTTAAATTTTTCGCCATACACATACATTTCACCCGATTGCGTATAGCTGCTCATGGTGATACCCTTCTGGGTCTTTAAATTATACACCATGGAATCCGATTCAATGGTGTTATCGGCCTGCAGCATTTTGGGCCGCTGTATCATTTTTCCTGCGGTATCCTTGCCATAGGTAGCCACCACCATTTGCTTGTCCTGGTCATATACTATTTTATAGGCATCTAGTGTCAGGTCCTTTTGTTTGGTATTGGCCTTATTGTACAGGGTAATGATTTTTGAAGGCACATCCAGCACAATGGAATCAGAAGCACTATATGTGATGGGCGCATCCAATGAATCCTTGGATACTTTGATATCCAGGGTATCTGTTTGCTGGTGGAGGCTATCGGTGGGGAGACTATCTTTTATTATAGAGTCTTTTGGGATACTGTCATTGATGGCTGAGGCTAACGGCTTGGTTGTATCGTTTCTGTCAAAACGTTCATAAAAATAGTAGCTCCTTGAATAATTTGACCTACTATTGAGCGTTACTGAAAAGAATAGGGCAGTAAATATCAATACCAGTAAATATTTTGAGCTAATTTTGCGTCCGTTATTCATATTTTATACAACACTGATCAGGTTTTCAAGTCCCAAAGGGAAAAAGTTGAATCCCTGCTCATAATTAAAAAGCAGGGAAATTTTGTTTTACCTGCTTTGCAATGGTACAAAAATAGCCATTACGGCCTTAAGTATGGTGTGAAGATCCGTTTTTAACTAATTCAAACCTAAAGACAGTATGATGAAAAGATCGGCTGCATTATTAATGTTAATTGTATTTTTTTGTTTCGGCATTTCGTTCAGCTATCCTGTACTAGGACAAAAGTCAAGTACGATACATACTATTATAGTAGATCCTGGGCATGGTGGTCAATTTCATGGAACACGCGGATTGATATCGAAGGAAGAAGATGTAACACTGGAGATTGGTTTGAAACTGGGGCAGGCCATCAAAAAAGAGTTTCCGAATATCAAAGTGGTTTATACCAGAACCACCGAAGGCTCGGTCAATGATGCTACTTCGCTGAGAGAAGACCTTCATAACCGTGCGCAAATTGCCAATCAGGCCAAGGGCGATCTTTTCATCAGTATCCACTGCGATGCCACGCCCAGGCCAGCTGGAGGTTATTATGAAAGAAGGGTTGTCGGCCATAAGAGGAAACTCGAGTATGTGGGAAGGGGAAAAAAAAGAAGAAAAAAGTGGGTAACAGTACCCATTTATCAATCCTATTGGGTCAAAAACATGATGACAGGGGCGACCACCTATATTTGGAAGGCGGAAAAAATGGAAGATAAAACCAAGGCCATCAACCAAAAAGATGAGGACAGCACGGGCGAATTTCAGGATAGCACCATTGAATGGGATACGGAATCACCCGAAGCAAGAATTCGTGCACAGCTCTATGAACAAAAATATTTTAAGAAAAGTGCCACGCTGGCCGCACTCATCGAAGATGAATTTGCAAGCTCCGGCAGAAGAACCTGGGGCGTAAAACAGCGTGATAAAGGTATTCAGGTGTTGCAGGCAACAGGTATGCCCAGTGTTTTGGTAGAAACCGGTTATCTCACCAACAAAGAAGAAGAAGAATACCTGAACAGTGATAAAGGCCAGGATGAGGTGGTCGCAGATATTATAAAAGCCTTATCTAGGTACAAACAGCAATTGGAATCAAACAGACCCTTTGCAAACCTAACACTGGATAGTACCAAGCAACAATAGGGTTTCGGTGCTTAACCATTTCGGGCAGATTTGTGAAATCGGTGTCAAATCATTGAAGATTAGATGCATTTAACGCTATCTTCTTATACCGACCTTACAAATTTGCTACATTTGTTGCCTTATTGGTTTTTTATCAGCAATTTTAAGCCCTTTATCAATCATCTGTTTTACAAAACAATCTGTGAATGAAAATTTCTAATGAAACAAAAATTGGAGCCTTAACGGCCATATCCATCACCCTACTCATATTGGGCTTCAATTTTTTGAAGGGCAAAAAGCTTTTTGAACATAGCAGCAAAATATATGCATCCTTCAAAAATGTGGATGGCGTAGAACTTTCAAACGGAGTAAAAATTAACGGATTGCTAGTGGGGAATGTAACGGGCATCAAGGAAACCGACAAGGACCTTGACGCCATCATACTGGAAATCACCCTTAAGAAAGACATCCACATCCCCAAAAATTCGTATGCAGAAATACAGACCAGTCTTTTGAACCAGCCCGTGATCATTATCAAAAAAGGAGATGAAACTGAATTCCTAAAAAGTGGGGACACTTTGACGACGAGAGAAAAGCCAGGTTTGTTGGCCGAGGTGGAAAGCAATATCAACCCCATTGTGGCCCAATTGAACGGCACACTAAAATCATTGGACTCGCTGGTGGAAGTAGTGGGCTCTCTTTTTGACCCCAGAACAAAAAATAATTTTGGCTCCATCCTATCCAATTTGGCTGGATCCTCAGCCTCACTTCAATTGATATTGAATACCCAAACAGGCACATTGGCAAAATCGCTACAAAATGTAGATAGCTTTACCCATAATCTTGCAAATAACAATGGGCAAATCAACGAAACGCTTGCCAACCTGAATAAGACCACGGCCAAGTTGGCCAATTCCAAAATTGAGGAAACCGTAGAATCCATCCATGGCACTATGGGGCAATTGAATACCGCCATATCAAAACTGAACAATGGAAGTGGCTCGCTTGGGCTATTGCTCAACGATAAAAAACTTTACCTCAATCTGGAAAACACTTCCCGCAGTTTGAATACTTTGTTGGATGACTTGCGCATGCACCCAAAACGATACGTTAATATTTCTGTTTTTGGGCGCAAAGACAAAAGCGGCCCATTGATGGGGCCATTGGCTGACTCTACTTCAAAACTGGGGAACTAAAAATGAAGTTTCTATTCTTTTTGCTTTCTACCTGTTTGTTTTGCTTTACAGTGAATATTTGCATGGGGCAAAAACCCAAACATACCTCCCATGCTGCCTTGCCCATCAGCTTCAAGAACAGCGCCAACGACTCCGTAAAAATTGTGTACATCTGGAATGCCAACAAAATGCGGGAAGAGACCAAGGATTCCATCAAATTGCAATCCTTGGTAGGTGATGTGGAACTTCAGGAGGACAATACTTTTTTCTATTGCGATAGTGTGGTGATGAACCAAAAAGAAAATATTGTAGAAGCTTTTGGCAATGTACATATCAATGACTCCGACACTACCAATATCTATTCGCAATACATGAAGTACTATGTGGACAAGAAATATGCGATTTTCCAGAAAAAAGTACGCATGGTCAGCGGCAAAGGCACTTTGCTGACCGATGACCTCCAGTACGACATGAATATGAAGATCGGCACTTACATCAATGGTGGCAAAGTGATCAATGAATCGAGCGTATTGACCAGTAAGGAAGGCACTTATTATGCAGAGACCAAAGATGTCTATTTTAAAAAAGATGTGGTATTGAAGGACCCTGCCTATGACCTTACCTCAGATTCCCTATTGTATAATACCCAATCCAAGCTGGCCACATTCATCACCCTCACGCATATACGTGATAGTAGTGGCAATACCATTGTGACCAAAGAAGGGGTCTACGACATGAGCAACCGAAAAGCACAATTCGGCAAAAGGCCCATCATTACACAAGGTTCCCAAAGAATCACGGGCGACCATGTTCAATTCGACGATAGTACGGGCATGAGCATTGCCGATGGGAATGCCGTATATGTAGATTCTACCCAAGGTATTTCTGTATTATCCAACCACATGGTGGCAAACAGAAAAACAAAAAATTTTATTGCCACTGAAAAACCATTGGTCATCCTAAAACAGGAACAAGACTCCATCTATATCACTGCCGACACTTTGTTTTCTGGAAAGATCACCGATCTGCTATACGCCGATTCAATAAAAAGACATAATGATAGTATTCGGGCAGAAATAGCAAGGGTAAAAGATAGTATCCACATGGATAGTGTAAAAATGGAAAAGGCCAGGATCGCAGATTCGCTCCAGAAAAAAAATGCTTTGCTTGCCAAAGAGAATAAAGACAGCGTACAGTCACTGCCCAAAGTAGTATCAGACTCCACTACCCTTAAAGATAGTATTGAAAAAAAAATTGAACCTGTCGCCAAAACCAAGAAAAAAAGAAGAAGGGAAAGAAATCATGTAGCCCCCACGCCCCCACCAGTTCCACCTGTGCCTATACCCAAACCCAATATTTATATTCCACTGCCCCAGGATCAGGCAATTGAAAACAGTGCGGGGAAAACATTCCAAACCGATTCCTTGATGGGCAATAAGATGGTGGCTGTGAGTAGCTATCCTAAAAAAGGTTTTGCAGTTTTTAAAAAATTGCCGAAGCCTGTTGCACTAATTCCCAAAAAAATTGAGCGAAAATCAAATGAAAAAAACAAGGCAGTCAATGCCTCCCCAAATAAAAGTATCGCCATAGCCGAACCTCCACAAGACGACAGTACCAACCGCTACCTGCAGGCATACCACCATGTACGCATCTTCACCGATTCCATGCAGGCAGTAGCTGATAGTTTATTTTATTCTGCCAAAGATTCCATCTTCAAGCTTTTCACCAACCCTATTGTTTGGGCAAATGGCTCCCAGATAACCGGCGATACCATTTATCTGTATACCAAAAACAAAAAAGCCAGCCGCCTATATGTTTTTGAAAATGCGATGGTAATCAACAAAGTAGGTAATGACCTATTCAATCAGATTAAGGGCAATACCTTGAACGGCTATTTCAAGGATGGTGGCATCGATCATATGAGGGCCAAAGGAAATGCAGAAAGCATTTATTATGCACAGGACGAACATAAAGCTTTCTTTGGGGTGAACCAGTCGAAGGCCTCCATCATCGACATGTATTTTCTGAACAAGGAACTGAACAAAGTAGTATTGCGCAATGATGGGGAAGGTACTTTTAGTCCAATCAGAAAAGTAAATTTTGATGATATGCGGCTGAAGAACTTTAAATGGCAGGATGACCTGAGACCGAAATCAAAATCCGAACTATTCGGGCAATAACCATTTTATTAGGTCCATCCATCTTACCAAGCCTTTTCTCACCAAAACTTTCACAAATAGTATAAACTTAGTGCTGCTAAGCTTGAAGATAAACATTAAGAAAGTTCTAACAAATCCAGATAAATACTTTTGTCTTATTTTCGTTCCAATGCAATAAACCTTTATGCGTAAAACAACCTTCTTTATTATTCTAATAGTGGTTATTGGTATCAGTAACCGGGCATCTGCTCAGGATTATAAAGTTGCCATTGGTATCCGTCTCAGTTCTGCAGCGCCTACCTTGAGCAATTCGGTGAGCATAAAATATTTCATGAACGATCGGGATGCAATTGAAGGGCTTGCCTCTTTTGGCCCTACCCGGTTTGGCATTGGCGGTCTTTATGAAAGACATTTGTTGATTGGCAACACACCAGCCTTTAAATGGTATTATGGCGGCGGCGGTTATGTGGGTTTCCAAAGCGGCAATGCCTATGTGGGGCCCACCGGTGTGGTAGGGCTGGATTATAAATTCCAAAATGCGCCCATCAATCTTTCACTTGACTGGAAACCAGAACTGGATATCATCCCTGCTATCAATTTTGTACCGGATGCATTTGGGGTAACCGCCAGATTTACTTTTTAGTTAAGGTGTAAGGTTTAGGGTGGAAGGCTTAAGGAGGAATTGGGAATTGGGAATTAGGTTGGGAGTTTGTTAAGTTGATAGTTTGATTGGGAGATACTATAACTCCCGAGTCTTGACTATCGACTACCGACTAAGAACTCCTAACAACTGACTTTCGGACTATTCAACATTTACCTATGAAAAAAGATATACGACACCGTGATTGCAGTTATCACGCCTGCCAAATCGGCCAGCAATGCCGCAGGCACGGCATACCTTGTTTTTTTGATCCCTACCGAACCAAAATATAGTGCAACAATAAAAAAGGTTGTATCCGAGGATCCCTGCATCACGCCTGATACCAATGCTGGGAAGGAGTCTGCGCCATATTGTTTCATCGTATCGATCATCATGGCACGGGAAGCGCTCCCACTCAAAGGACGCATGAGGGCAGTAGGCAAGGCCCTGACAAAATCGGTATTGATCCCCATCGACCCAAACAGCCAGCTAAAACCTTGTATCATATAATCGAATACCCCACAATTGCGCAATACACTAATGGCCACGAGCATGCCTACCAGAAAAGGGATGATCTTCACCGCCACATCAAAACCTTGTTTGGCCCCATCGATAAAGGATTCGTACACATTAATTTTTTTGACTACCCCACCAATAATAAACGCAGTGAACAAAAAAAGAATCAACCCATTGCTCAGCACTTTCGAAAAAGTATCGATCTGTGCGGGGTGCGACCTAAAAAAATAAATCAATCCGCCAATCAGTATACTGATGGAGCCAATCCAGCCAATCACTACCCCATTAAAAAGTTGGATGCGCTGCCGTATCGCAACCGCAATCATTCCCACTACAGTCGCTACAAAAGTGGCAATCATGCAGGGAATAAAAATAAGGGTGGGGTCGCTAGATTTCATGATGGCACGTTGGGCAATCACACTAATAGGGATAAGCGTTAGTCCAGACGCATGCAACACCATAAACATGATCTGTGCATTGGAAGCTGTTTCTTTTTGCGGGTTGAGGTCCTGCAAGCTTTGCATAGCTTTCAAGCCAAAAGGAGTGGCAGCGTTATCCAGATTGAGTAGGTTGGCGGAAAAATTCATCATCATATGCCCCATCGAAGGATGGTTCTTGGGAATCTCGGGGAAAAGTTTTCTGAAAAAAGGTCCCACCATCCTCGACATAAAACTAACAGCACCCGCTTTTTCACCAATATTCATAAAGCCGAGAAAAAGGGACATTACCCCAATCAGCCCAATCGAAATTTGCACACTGGTGTTGGCCGCATCAAAAACCCCATCAATGATGTTTTTGAATATTTCCGTATCACCCAAAAAAACCAGCTTGATGGAGGCAATGACAAATGCAATCAGAAAAAAGGCAATCCAGATAAAATTGAGCGCCATATTGTGCTTTTAAGGGTTATTGCAAATGAAAATACCAAAAAATATTTTGGCGACAAGATATTAGTGTCAGTGAAATACCATGCACAAACCATTGATCAATTGTACCTAAATCTGATTACCTTTGCCGCTCAAAAAAATCAACCAACACCATGGGATTGCAAGCAGGCATTGTGGGATTACCGAATGTAGGGAAATCGACTTTATTTAATGCGGTCAGCAACAGTGCTAAAGCACAGGCCAGCAACTATCGGTTTTGCACCATTGAGCCCAATATCGGATTGGTGAATGTGCCTGACGAACGAATGGACAAACTTGCCGAACTGGTGAAGCCTAACCGCACGGTACCCACGCAAATCGAGATCGTTGATATTGCTGGTTTGGTGAAGGGCGCCAGCAAAGGCGAAGGTTTGGGCAATAAGTTTTTGGCCAATATTCGTGAAGTGGATGCCATTGTACATGTGATCCGTTGTTTTGAGGATGAAAATATTTTGCGTGACGAAGGTGCTATCAATCCCATTGCTGATAAAGAAATTATTGATACCGAACTTCAGTTGAAGGATCTGGACAGTATTGATAAAAAATACAGCAAGGCTGAAAAATTGGCCAAGACTGGAGATGTCAAAGCAAAAGCAGAATATGAGATTTTGAAGAAATGCAAAGAGCATCTGGAGAAAGGAAAAAATATCCGTGAACTTGATTTAAGCAAGGAAGACAAAATAGCTGTTGCCGACCTTTTCTTATTGACAGATAAGCCTGTGCTGTATGTGGCGAATGTGGATGAAGCCAGCATGCACACTGGAAATAAATTTTCTGAAGCATTGATAAAAGCGGTGGTAGAGGAAAATGCACAGGTCATTGTGATGAACAATTCAATCGAAGCGCAAATCTCCGAAATGGAAGACCCTGCCGATCAACAATTGTTCATGGAAGAATATAAAATGAAGGAACCGGCCTTGAACAAACTAATCCGTTCAACTTATAAATTGCTCAACCTACTCACCTATTTCACTGCTGGTGTACAAGAAGTAAGGGCCTGGACCATTCATGAAGGATGGAAAGCGCCACAGGCAGCAAGTGTGATCCATACGGATTTTGAAAAAGGTTTCATCAAGGCCGAGGTAATCGCCTACCAAGATTTTGTACAATATGGCTCAGAAGCGGCCTGTCGTGAAAATGGCAAGCTGAGAATCGAGGGCAAAGAATATGTAGTGAAAGATGGGGATGTGATGCACTTCAGGTTCAATGTTTAAGTTGTTTTATCTCACGCAATGGGAGTAAGTTGAAAAGTTGATGTGGTTGAAAAGTTTCTTCTCGCTAAGTCTTTATTAAACAAGCAAGCATTGGCAAAATATATTCACGCAGTGGCGCAGAGGCCGCGGGGAAAACCATTTCTATGAATCAGTGCATCAGTGGCAATAATCAAAAACTCATAGGACCATAGAAACATAGTCGCACATAGCTATGACTATATGTACCCAATGTGCCTATGTGGTTAGCTCTAATACTAATAACCGCAGAGACGGGGAGGCGCAGGGGAATACTCATCAGCACAAATCAGTGCATCAGTGGCAATAACAATAACCTTCCACACTCGTCTGTGCATCAGTGGCAATATCGGTTCTTCTTTATATTGAATTATGCTTCAGATATAAAGAAAATGCATCGGTTTTGTTAGCGTCTTACTCCAAAACCACCGCCGCCAAAGCTAGCTCTGCCGCCGCCAAATCCACTGCTCCCACTACTGAAACCGCCCCTGCTTCCGCTAAATCCGCCCCTGAACCCGCCGCCGCTACTAGCCCTCATGCCTGAAAAATTGCTAGCCCGCTGAAAATTCTCAGTCCTGATCTGTCCCCTTTCACGCATAAACTGCTGCCTTTGCAAACCAGCCGTAAAATTCGGTTGCGCATTTCTGACCGGTGACCATTGGCGGTTTATCCGCTGCTGCCATTGCCCCTGATTCCCTCTTTGGTATATATTGCCCGACCTATCCGAAAAAACATTATTGCCGACTGTCTGCCTACCGCTATAGAAATTAGAACTCCTGCCAGCGTTGGTCCTAGGTATAACGCCCAGCCTATCTCTATAGAGATTATTGGCATAGCGCATGTCAAATCCTGTCCGCCCATTACCGATTGCGTTCCTTCCATAAAAACCCCCATGCCTTTCGGAGTGGTAGCGGTCGCCCCAACTGCAGTAGGCTGGTCGATAGGCAGATGGTCCCCAATAGCCGCCACACCATCCACCCCAATCATAACCATAATCCATATTCAACCAGTCAAACCCATAGCCCATCCCAAATCCCCAACCGTCCCAAGGATCGTACCCCATATCAAACCCCCATGTCCAAGGCTCTGGATAATAATAATCGCCAAACCATGGGTCATAATAATATCCCGTACCATATACAACAGTAGGACCATAGACATAACTATCCAGGTAACCTGGGGTATAGCCCATGTAGGCATAGTCGGGTGTAGTTTCGTACACGTAAACATATTTTAGATTGTAAACAGGCGATGATGGTGGTATTTCATCCATTTGATCTGGGCGATCGGTACTTACTTCCCAAGGACCAGTTGGGCTGTTTGAAACAAACCAGATTCCATTGTCAACCGCATAATACCTGCCCCCATTTAATATTACTTTTGACCTTGTGTTCACCGCATACTCCATATTCGTGCCTGGTATGGGTTTAAATTGAGGTTGACCATCGTACTCCACTTGGGTGGTAGCCGTTCTCCTATCAATCTTCGCCGTTTGTGGGATTTGGGCATCCATCACGGCCTCTCTTGCGGCCTCGGTTCCGGCCACACTTGCCAACACATGGTCTTTGGGCGACCCTTCAGGTATCTTGGCAAAATCGGGAGGCAACTCGTTTGAAGGTATGAAGCCCCAAGAGCTATTGCTATTGAGTGCCTTTGATTGATACCAACGGCCTGCAAGCAGCACATAATAATCCTGCGACTTTGTATCCACAAAAATATCATTGTCGGAATTCTTTACATACAATAAAGAAGTGCCTTCAATGGGTGCAAGATCGGGGTTGCCATCGGATTGTATCAATTCTTCTGGTGAAGTGCTCACGATAATATTGTAGATCCTTTCATCTGGCGCAACATTATCTGCCATTTCGTTGGTTTCCCTTTCGCTTTTTTTCAATTTCCTTGCAATCCTTTTTATTTTATGGGGAACTTTATCATTGCTATACGCATAAGGCCCAGTAGCGGAAGGGGCCGTGTACCAATGGCTCCCTCCATAGAGGTAGTACTTCCCATCTTTGTTTTGCACGATTGTAAAAGGTGTGTTGACCACCACATTCATTCCCCAACTTTTGTTTTTCCTCAACTGTGGCGCCCCGTCGATCAGTACGAGCATGGATGGCTGGTTGCTATACACAACTTTCGGGAGTTGGTTATTGATATCTTTTGACAATTTGTTTTCCTCCAGGTCTTGGTCCAATGAGGCAAGCAGGTCATCCAACGAAAGGTCGTCTTCTACTTTCGGGATATTGGTTTCCAATGCAGTGCGGATATAAGCCTGTTCAGACCGACTGCTATCTGCAGGTATTTTGATGTTAGTGACCTTCACCGATTCAATGGCAACCTTACGGGTATCACGATCGGTGGCCACCCTGTCTACGGACCAGAAAACCCCAAAGACAGGGTCTTGGCTATTGCTTTTTAAAACAGAAATGGCCGATTGCGATTTCAAGGTATTCCCAGAAAAATATTCTGGCTGTGGTTGGTATATGTTTATAACCGTGCCATCAGAAGTGGCTATGACCTTGGGCCAACCGGGATCGGCGAGACAAACGCTCGCGATCGATAGATACATAATGGAAAAAATGATGGTTTTCATGATTGCCTTTTTTAAATTTTTTTAATCTTTATTGAACGTGACCAGAATGTTTCTTAAGTGTTTACTCATTGTTTAAAACAAATTGCAGCGCACCATCCACATCCAGGAAAATTTCCATTCTGGAATTATCCCAATGCTCTTTGGCTTTTGTCTGGTCCCTTGTTCCCCTTTCAAAATCCCAAAATCTTGCCTCCCCTGAAGAACAATGGAAGGTGGCCTCGTGGTTCCCATGATCCGTCTTATACAAAAAAGCCCCACATACCCTACATTTAATTCCAGAATGGTTTTCCTGAATCTCGTTTTTCTGTTCCATTGGCTTGACATTCTTTTATTAATTCAATTTAATTTTAACAGTTAATGGGCGTCTAGTTCAACTTTCAAAAACCGGTCCCTCTTACGAGGTGACCGGTAATCAAAAAACCTGCTACTACTATATATACTGATGATACCGGATTAAAAAAAGTTGGTGCCCAATAAATCAGTTCATCATTCCCGCATAACCAGCCCCCCTACCCGAATCAACAAAAACAACATCGGCACTTATCTGTTCCGCATATTGAAAAGTAGCCTCATCAATATTTTTTGACATTAGCGTGATACATTCCACGGGAAGGCTTGTGTTATCATGCAAAAAATGATAGGCTCTATAAAGGTTTATAGCCTCGCTACGCCCGTTCACAAGGAACTTTTTGTTCAAAGCAACCAGGTGGACCTTTGAATTGAAACGTTTGCCGATATAGCAACCCGCAATAATTTGATTGGTAGGCAGGGAAGCCCCAATAGGAATGACTATATTTTTGATATCGAGTGACTGGGTTTTAAAGTTGATACTCATCACAGGACAATCCAAGATTTCGGATAGACCGGAGATATTCAACTTCCCATACATTTCTCCCCACCCTGAATCCCAGTGACCAAGGAACAAAATCATTTCAATCTTATTTCGGTCACAGTAATCAATGATTGAACTTTCTACATTTTCATTTTCGGAAATAGAATAAAATTTGATGGAAGGGCATATATGTAAAAGCTGGCTCATATAATTTTCAACCGTTTTATGTTCATTAAGTATATGACTGATTTTTTGCCTTGCATGCAACCACCCTGCTTTGCTGAAAATTGAAAAAGAATGCCGGGGACTGATATAATACAAATGGACTTTGCATTTAAACAGTTTGGCAACCTCAATAAATCTTTCTACGTTGGCCTCAAGTTCCCTTGTAGAAAACACGGGCATCATTATATTTTTTATAGTATCAAATGATTTGGACATGACCTGAGTTTTAAATTTTGTTCCAATTGTTTTTGACAATCAAAAATACCAACGAGGGATTAAGGAGGGATTAATAAGGAATTAAAAGCCAATTAAACATGATGTATACTGCCAATATTTTTAACGAGATATTAGGAGGATGGCAAAAACAGTATCGTCTACAATTATTGAATGCACTTCGATAATTCCATTGTGTGCGCTCGGACATTATTCATCTCGTCCATAATAATCAGGCTCCCATTTTTTCACTCTTAAGTATAGGTGTAGTTTTTTTTTGCCAGGACCTACCAGCCCGGTTTTATCCTTGTTTTCCTCATGAACTTACGGGACTAAGCAAAAATGATGACCTTCTAAATCAACTTGTTTAACAGGGTTTGTGTTAATAATATAGAACGCTTGTCCCTCTAAACCTTTTCGGGTTAAAACAGTGTTAATTAAAGCGATATTAAAAAGCTGATTTTTAGTTTTGATGTATGAATTATCAAACCCAAGCATATGCTACAAAAACAATGGTTTTATGGGATACTTATTCCCGTTATTATAATAGCTGGTTGCAAAAAGGACCCGCTCAATCATTTGACAAATGAGGAGAGCCGGATTTATGTAACCGACCATGATTCCACTGCCAATTTCCAATCTTACAAAACATATAGTATTTCGGATTCGGTAAGTGTAATACAGGACAATCAAAATGCAGGACAGCTTCTAGGTCTTTATGAAATAAATTTGATCAATGCTATAAAGACCAGCATGCAGCAAAATGGATATAGTTTGGTGGACAAATCCAGCAATCCAGATTTGGCTATTAATGTGTCGGAGATAATCAATACCCAAACCAATGTTATTGATTATTCCATGTACTGGGATAGCTATTCCAGTTATTATGATCCCTATTATTGGGGCGATCCCGGGTATGGGTATTATTCACCCTACTCGTTAGGTACATACACCAGCCAAACAGATGGGACGGAAATAGATCTGCTGGACCTAAAAAATGCAAGTGCCAATGGAAGCAAAATCGTTTCGCTATGGAGTGGGCTTGTAATGGGGCAGGACATATATAACCCTAATAATGCGGCTAGCGAAGTACAAAAATTGTTCAGCCAATCAACATATTTAAAAGCTAATTGACCATTGATTTAAACAAGGAGGTATTTTATGGCACCTATTTCAAAAAATATAAGATTAACCTTAATACTGATGTTCTTTGCTTTTGCAAGCAAGGCTCAAAATGGGCTTCAAATGGATATCGCCTATAGGGTGGATATACCTACAGGTTCTTTCACGAACCAAGTATCAAACGCCTCAGCCAAGGGTTTTAATGCGGCATTGTCCTATTCTTTCAATACCAAATTTAGCCTGGGTTTAATGGTCAGTTACAATGACTATTACCAAAAATATCCTAGGGCACTCTATACGGATGCACATGGCAGCACGATCTCTGCGGTAATGACCAACTCCATTCAACAAACACCCATTCAGGTGGTTGCTGATTACAAATTAATTGACAAGGGGATCATTCAACCTTATGTTGGCTTAGGGGCTGGTTTTAACTTGGTATCCTATGATCAATACTTGGGTGAGTTTGATAACCCACAAAATGCGTTCAAACCTACTTTTAGTGGAGATGCGGGCATTTTCATTCCCGTGAGCAGGATATCTTCCACGGCCATCAGGATCGGGGCGGGCTATAATTTTACCCCATTGAATATGGGAGGGATCAAGAACCTAAATACTTTTGATATTCATGCAGGGGTCAGGTTCCCCTTTAATTAATTAAAGGGCTATTCTTTTTGCATTGTTGCTGCTAATCTAGCGGCAAATGCTGTTGCGCACTTAAAATATCAATGAACCACCTTAGCCTTGTAACAGCAGACCCAGAAAAATTCAAGTCTTTTAAAATATTGAGCTGGACACTAAGCTGCACATTCTTAAATTCTCCCTCACACAAATTTATTAGATTTGCAGAAGCGGAGCCTTGCACTAATGTGCATGGTTTAAGCGAGTGTTTTGAGACAAAAATCATGAGTGGCCAAGAATAAAAATTTGTCAATCTACTATTGATGAATTAACCTATGGTACCCTTAATATAGTACTTGTAGGAATATTTTGATCACTCAATCTATATCTAACCTGCAAGAGTCTGATGCCTCAAAATTGAAACAAGAAATTTTAAACAGCTACCACCTACCCTTTGGCAGCATGCTGTCATTGTATTTTTAAACCCGATTTTAGTCGTACAACAATGCTACATTTTTATGAATAGTAAAAGCAAATTCAGTGGGGTAAAAAGTTCAACCCGAAATTTAATTGGTGTAACAGTAGCAATTATAATTGTGGTATTTGCTATACAAAAGGCGTGGACAAGGAATATACCATCCCAAAAATCAAAGCTGGCCACAAAGGTCAAAACACTTGATCATCATAAATTAGAAAGACCAAATATCATCTGGATCACCACAGAAGGACTTCCCTTGAAAGTTTTGAGCTGTTATGGAGGCACTTTAATAAAAACACCCAATATAGACCGAATTGCAAACGAAGGAATGTTGTTCAATAATTCGTTTTGTACAAATGCTTTGTGCGCACCAAGTCGAGCCACCTTATTGACCGGAAAATATAGTCATCTAAATGGAATGCTTTCTAATCCTGGCGGTACAACCGCTGGTGGTATTAGAAGTACTTTTGACCCCACGCAAGAAACTTTTGCCAAACTATTAAAAGAAAACGGTTATAAAACAGGCATCGTAGGAAAATGGCATTTGATAGATAAAAATGGCAAGGCTTCCAATCCCGGGGTAGCGGGCTTCGATTATTTCGTTTTTAAGAATGGAGCCGGTGGTCCCTATTATGATGAAAACGGATACTTTCAGAACAGCTCTTTGGGAAGTCTTAAAATTGAGGAGAAGACTTACCCGGGATATATTACGGATAACATGACGGATCTAGCTATTAAAGGAATTGAAGAAATGAAGGCTGGCCCATTTATGATGGCCATCCAATTTTTCAATGCCCATAGACCTTTTGACCCACCACATAAATATGAGCATATTTTCGACAGTGTACGTTTCCCCGAACCAGCTACTTTTTGGGACGATTACAAAACGCGGTCAGTGGCCGCAAGTGAGGCACACCAGCGTATACAAGACATGATGGACTTTCATCCGCCCAAAGAGCTTAGCCCTCGTCAGCGGCGTGAATGGAGTTACCAGCAATTGATGAGACATTTTCTAGGCACCTTAAAAGCACAAGACGACAACATTGGAAGACTATTGGATTATTTGGACAAATCTGGCCTCGCAAAAAATACCATTGTAATTTTTACAGGCGACCATGGATTTTACTTGGGCGAACATGGTTGGTTTGACAAAAGGTTTATGTACGAAGAAGCACTGAAAGTGCCTTGGTTGATTCGCTATCCCGGTGTGGTTAAACCCGGCACAAAAAGCGATGCATGGGTAGTGAATATTGACAATGCCCCTACCATCCTTGACATGGCCCATATAAAAATACCAGAGGATATGCAGGGAAAAAGCTTGGTCCCTTTATTCAAGGGTACTACCCCTAAGGACTGGCAAAAGTCAATGTATTACCATTATTATGAATTTGCCCCTCCCCATTGGGCAATGCCGAATTATGGGATTCGCACCGAAAGATATAAACTGATCTACTATTATACAATCAATGAATGGGAACTTTTTGATTTGAAAAATGATCCTGATGAGATGGATAATCTGTACAACAATCAAAAAATGAAAATCGCATCGGGGTATGAGGAGGTGCTCAAAGATCTACTTACCCAATTAACCGAATTACGAAAAAAATATAAAGACAGCACCGGTCAAGATGTAAAATTTTGGCCTAGGGATAGTTACAACTAAACGCAATTATTCATTAGCTTTTTAGGATTCGATTCTATGAACCTATTGTGCCTATGTGGTTAACTCTAGAAATAATAAACGCAGAGACGGAGAGATCCAGAGAAAATTATTTGCATTAATCAGTGAATCAGTGGCAAAAATCACCTAGCCCCTCAGTGATTTACCTCTCCACCCTCCGTGGTAAAGTTTAGATTTTAAAAAAAATCATAACAGCGGTGACGGGAGACCCAGAGAATATCATGTCAACTAATCAATGCATCAGTGGCAAACCTAAAAAATCAATCAAAAAAATTATTGCGGCAACAATACCTCATCAATAATATGGTAAACCCCGTTTGCCCCAAGGTTGTCCATCTTGGTTACATGGGCCGCCGTTCCAGAAAAAGGTGTACCACCAGATGGGAAAGTGCCAACCCCCGTGAATTTTAGCGATGTAACGGCAGGTCCTGCGAATGTAGGCACGGCCAAGATCCCTGGATGTGTAGCAAAGCTCGTGTTCACCAAGGTCTTCACAAAAAAACCAGGGGTGGTTGGAAAGTTTACCGAGAATGCCCGAATATTTGGTAGATAAGTGCCCGTTGAATTCGAGGCCAGAAAATGATAGGCAATGATCCCCTTTACCTGCGCGGTAGTAACATTATTGGTGCTAAGGAAGGCTGGCCCAGCGGCAACTGCTCCACCGGCTTGCGCTGCTGCAATAGCAGTGTTACCTCCTGTAACAGCTAATGTTTGTGAATATACCAATCCATAAATCAAATTTTGAAAAGCCAAATCGTTTGGTGCCAATATGGTCATATTGGTAACACCATAACCCATCAGTGAATCAAATTTGTTCAGGCCTACAGCCCCGCTATCTGCACGAGCCACGGCAGCCCTAAAATAACTGAGGTTGGGTTCAGCAGCAATCATTGTCTTTAATGTAGCCTGGGGTGGAGCAACAATAGAATAGGTTGTTTCGATTACTCCATTGGAAGCTGTCATTTCGGGGGCGGTGATGGGTAAGTTGTTCACATATGCATAGGGAGCATAAGGCGAGCTGCCAATGGGAAATATCGGTAGCCTCACAAAAGGCTGTGTAGGATCCAAAATGATTTCAGTTGGCAAAGGAAAATTTGGAAAAATTGCAGTTCCAATAGAGGTCATTGAAAATTTTTGCCCCACTGTATTATAATTCACAATGCCTACTGCACTCGCCACCGGCAGCGTGGTGCTAATAAAACCCAGGAACACAGCATCGGGTGCATTCAAAGGAACTGCACCACCAGAAGCTGCGTTCACAAAAATTTTCATGCCCGTGTTATCCGTTGCATACAATGTAAATGTTTTGGTATTGTTGTTCAAGGTATCAGTAAGCCCAGCTCTTGCAATCAATGCCGTGTACATACTGAAATTGGGATTGGCTGCTAATGTAGCCGCAATACCACTACCAGTAGGATATACTGGAGTTTGTATTGGAGCAAACTGTTCGGGCTCTTTATTACACGAAGCAAGTATAAGCAAAGCCGGTAAAAGGGCGATGCCGATTGTTTTTAGATGATGATTGATTCTTTTCATTATAGTAAGTTTTAAAATTTAGTGTTGATCATTCAGTAATGATTAATAAATATTGTATCCTATACTGACATAATATAAACCTCCAATTTCAGAGTTCCCGATGCCATTATAATAATATTGGTTCAGCAAATTATTTGCGCCCAATTTAATAATGGATTTTGTTTTCGGGAATTTCATACTTACTTGTGCATCCAAAGTATTGATGGCGGGAAGGTTGCCATTGGCAAAATCTCCTTGATAATAAAAACCTTCCTGCCATCTATAGGCCACATTAAAGGTCATGCGATTGGCAGGGCCAAAACCCGTATTGCCAAAACTTAGGTTTGCTTTGTATTGTGGGGCATTAAAATAAGCCACGAAGTTAGCTGGTACATTGGTCAAATTGTCTGAAGCCAAATTACCACCGATCGTAAAATTGGCTGGTAACCGATAATCCAAGCTAAGACCAAAACCATAAGTGGTTACATTGCCGGGAGCGTTTACGACAATTGAAATATTCCTGGTGGCAACGGTAGCACTGGTAATAGGTTCCCCATTCGTTACCTGCACGGTATTTTGTCTACTGATGAAATTTTTGTACTGTCCGTAGTAACCATATATATCAATCAATAGCCTATTATCCGCCAATAATCCTTTATATCCCGCTTCAAAGGAAGAAACTGATTCGGGTTTCACCGTAGGGAAAGGCACAATGGTAGGAGCTCCATTCAATACGCTATATGCATCATAAAGTGGGTTAGCTGCTAGATTGAGCCAAGTAGCAAAACCGGGGTTACTACCAACCAATCTGGTACTTCCAACTTGAAGATTGATCAACTGGTTTTGGTTGGAAGGAAACCGATAGGCAGTTTGGTATGAAAAACGGAGGTTGTTGTTTTCTGCTAGTTTTACAACGGCCGTAACTCTTGGTGTAAAATGCCCCGTAAAATTGTCTGCCTTATCATACCTGCCAGATGCCGTTAAATTAATAAAGTCGGTGATTTTTTTGCTTAATTGAAGATAAGCTCCATATTGACCAAGATTGATAGGTCCTGTAGTGTCGGCAAATAAAGTGCCTTGAGAATTTAAATGGTACACTTTATAATTTGCCCCCACCAAAATATCCATGAAACCCTTGGTCAGTGAGCTCAGGTTATAGTTTCCTTCTGCTGCATACAAACTTGATTTATCCACTAACAAACCACCACCTGCTGAAATAGGTTTTTTTCGGATGGCATCATACACACTGGTAAAGGCAGTCGTACCAGCAACAGGTCTGCCCACATCAGCAAATGCTCTAGCCGCTTGATGTGCATCATAATCCGTCATCCCATTCATCCGGTTGCTCAAATATTGATATGCATAATCAACATACCATCCATAGGGTGCACCTGTTGAAGTGAAGGCTACAGAAGGTTTCCAAGCCTCATTGAACAGTCTGGTAGTAGCTGTTAGGTTAAATGATTGCCCTGCATTTTCCTGGGTGGTATAAGCCCTCAATGACCAATTTTTATTGTTCAACTCAATTTTATATTGCCCCATTTTAAAATCCTTTAGGGAATAACGGTCGCTACCGGTATATACCGTATTGCCCGTGCCCCAATACCCTGCAATGACCGCTTCTGTATTATCAGAAATTTTGTAGTTGAGTGAACCAGATAATTTAAAGTTGATGGTGTTGGGATCGATCAGATCTTTTTCTGCATATCCAGTTCTAGAAACATTTTGAGGACTGGACAATAAACCGTTCGCGGTCAAAAAATCGGCAGCCCCAGGCAAATTGGCGGCAATTCCAGAAAACAAAAGTCGCATATCCACACTGGTCTCATCACCGTATATATTGATCCCATCATAGTTGGGGTCGGTTTGCCGATTGCCCGCAATGGGTTTTCCAATCGTGCCAAGCCTGCTATAATTTCTAGTATCATTTCCCAGCCAATCTTTTGCTTGCAGGTATTCAGCATTTATTTTAAAGGCAAAACGGTCAGAAATCTTTTTTGCATATCGTAAGCTCACATCTGTATAAGGAGAAGGCGTGTTTCCTGATCCAAAATGCATGGCCCCTTCTTTTACCATTGCCGATAGGCCTTGATATTTAAAGGGGTTTTTGCTATTGATCAATAGAGTGCCGTTCATACCACCGGGGCCATATAATGCAGAAGAGGCACCCGACAATAATTCCATATTGTCCACATCCAACTCACTTAAGCCGATTATTGCACCAACAGAAAAGTTAAGGCCTGGGGCTTGATTGTCCATCCCATCCACCAATTGATTAAAGCGGAGATTTCCACTGCTGTTAAAGCCACGTGTGGTAGGTGTTACAAAAGTCAAGGAAGAGGTGGTCACATCCACGCCCTTCAGTGTAGTAACCAAATCATAAAAATTGGCCGCAGGTGAATTTCGGATATTGGTAGCGTTAATCCGCTCAATAGAAACCGGTGATTCCAATATTTTTTGAGGTACCCGGGTCGCTGAAACCACCACTTCCTGCCCCAATGTGGCTGTGGGATTCAGGTAAATTTGCGGCAAGCTTGCATCCTGAACCGTAATTTCTTGGGTTTCGTACCCAATGGAAGAAATCAGTATTGTAACGGGTAGTTTTTTAACGGTCAACCTAAAGTTGCCTTTATCGTCGGTAAATGTTCCACCGGACCCGCCTTTAATAGAAATGGAAACAGCACCGGCAACTTCCTTGGTATTCCCATTTCGTACATTCCCGTTTATGGTAAGGTTTTGACAAAATGCACTAAGGCTAAACAGTATTGTACATGGCAATAGAATATGTTTGAATAGGCTTCTCATACAGCAAGTTTTCGTTATTACAAATGCTAGCAATTGATAATATTATAGCAATCTACATATTGTATTGTTTACACAGAAATTTAATTTTGCCTAAAATGAGCGCCCCTGTTGATATTTAGTGTAATGTTTCCAGCATTCTGCTCAAAAATCATCATGTATATTCGAGCAAAATTGAAAAGCAAAATATATTTTTAATAGTTTATTTTTTGATATTTGACTTCAAAATACTCTTTCATGAAAACATTTCAATTCCCAAACCAAACCAGTTATTATCGGGGAAAAGTTAGAGACGTATATGGCATTGGCGATGGTTGGTTGGTGATGATTGCTTCCGACCGCATCTCCGCTTTTGACGTAATCCTCCCCCGCCCCATCCCATATAAAGGACAAGTTCTCAACCAGATTGCTGCATTTATGTTGAAAGCAACCAGTGATATTTGTCCAAATTGGTTATTGCAAACACCTGCGCCCAATGTAGCTATTGGCAAAAAATGTACCCCTTTTCGTGTGGAAATGGTCGTTAGGGGTAATGTAACGGGGCATGCCTGGCGAACCTATAGTAGCGGGAAAAGAGAATTGTGTGGGGTAAAATTACCGGAAGGGTTGAAAGAAAACGATTATTTCCCAACACCGATCATTACGCCATCAACAAAAGCGGAAGTTGGTCATGATGAAGACATTTCAAAAGAAGACATCATCCGACGTGGCATCGTAAACGAAAAAGATTATGAACTGCTGGAGAAATATACCTTGGCGCTTTTTAAAAGGGGCAAAGAAATTGCTGCAAAACAAGGCTTGATTTTGGTAGATACCAAATATGAATTCGGAAAAATCGGCGATACCATTTATTTAATGGATGAAATACATACCCCCGATTCCTCTCGCTATTTTTATGCAGAAGGCTTTGAAGAAAAGCAAGCGAAAGGAGAAAAACAAAAACAGCTCAGTAAGGAATTTGTAAGGGAATGGTTGATCGCTAATAATTTTATGGGCAAGGAAGGACAAACCGTACCTGAGATGAATGATGAGTGGGTAACGGTAATCAGTAACCGATACATAGAACTGTACGAAAAAGTGATTGGCAAGAAATTTGAACCTCAATCACTGAGTGATGAGGAAACTTATCAGCGCATCTTGTATGCACTGGCTAATCTTGGTACGAGCCCTGCTTAACAGGCTGCAGATAATAACAGAGGCAAACTTTATTCAACCAAATAATCAAATATGAAAGACTGGCTAAGAGCACTGATTGCTGGATATGGTGCTCATAAGTTGGGTGGCGGCTGTTTCAGTACGGTGTTCATTTTCGTAATCATTTATTGGCTGTTGGGGCCGCATGCATGCCATTAAGGGATAAGAAAACTAGCGGCCGCTGCTGCAATGATGCACAAGGAAGACAGCAAAAAAATGGCTAAGGTATTGCGCATCTTTAGCGAAGACATGTTGGATAAATCAACCACCAAAAATGCCAACACGGCAACCCATATCAGTTTGGCGGACGCTCCATGAATAAGTATGAGCGCCATGGCCAACGGAAACAATAGGGTTGTCATGGAAGTAATCATCAATCCCGCCCATACCGCATGGTGGGTGCTATCTTCCGCATTCGCCCATTCAAAAAATTTTTTCCAAACCGGGTTTTGCTTTTTAACCAATAGTCCTTTATGGGAATGGACGGGTTTTGAGCCAGATATCCGCATATTACCAATTTTCCATAAAGTTAAAACCCTGCACAAAAAAATAAAGTGATTCCCATCATGCAAGCAACTGAAAATGCTCTTGTCTATTTCGTGGGCTTATAATATTTCAATGCATCGGGCATTTCTTCCTGCAACTTGGCGATGCGTGTTTCATCAAGTGGGTGGGTACTTAGTATTTCAGGAGGTTTGTTGCCACTTGAAGCCTTGCTCATTCTTTGCCAAAAAGGGATGGCCTCCCGGGGATCGTAACCTGCCATGGCCGCAAACCGAAGACCGAGGCGGTCGGCTTCCAATTCATGTTTCCGGGAAAACGGGAGCAATACCCCGACATTGGAACCAATACCATAAGCACTCATGAACAAATTTTGGGTTTCGGCTGGTTTATTCACCAAGGCCACATTCAGAGCCACACCACCCAATTGTTGTATCATACCTTGGCTCATACGCTCATTGCCATGTTGGGCAAGAGCATGAGTGATCTCGTGCCCCAATACGATGGCCAAAGCGGTTTCATTTTGGGTAATGGGCAAAAGGCCTGTGTACACAACAATCTTACCTCCCGGCATACACCATGCATTCACTTCCTTGGAGTCTACCAGATTGTACTCCCACTTGTAACCCTCCAACAGTTTGCCCAGTCCCTGACTCGTATAATAAGCTGTGATCGCAGCGGAAATGCGTTGCCCAACCCGCCTGACCATTTCCACATCCGCCTTTGCGGCACCCGAGCCAGCTGTTACCACTTTGTTTAAACTGAGAAATTCTTTATACTGCCCCGCTGCCATGCTCTGGATCTCTGATTCGGGATACAATATCAATTGGTTTCGCCCGGTGATCGCATTATGTGCACAACCAACGGATTGAAAGAATGAACAGACAATCAAAAATTTTTTCATGAAAAAAGTTTTAAGCAAAATAATAAAACTGCAAGCACTATAACAAAAACCATACTGAACTTTCAAATTAAACCGAAGTAAAAATCTCCCCATGAAAACATATAAAAAAACATCAATGTGACTATCTCTTGGTATAAATAAACATGAGGTTATGACACAACAGCATGATCAAATTTTTTCTTCATCCGCAATGTATAACAACTACCCATAAGCAATTCTATTAAATGCATAAACACCAATCCATAATAAACCAGATAGGCATATAAGTGGATCTATGATCAAAATCATTGATGTTTGAAATGGATATCATCCAGCCAATAGCATCGGAGGAATAATTTTATGGAAACTTTTTTATGCGAAAGATCCTATTGGCAATGGATGCACAAAAAGTCAACAGCAATGCCCTGGACTTTACATGTTTTATGGCGCTGTTGACGAAATCAAAACTGACCGGTGTTTTTTTGGAAAACCTGTTGGAAGCAGAAATGCGGGAACCTGCTTTCTATTCCTCCGCTTATCATGAAGGGTCTTCCAATTTTAGGGACAATGAAAAAACGGAAGCGAATATCCATTTTTTCCACCAAGCTTGCGAGAAACGTGGCGTTTCTGCCCATATCCACCGTAAAAGAGGCCTGCCCAGCGATGAGCTTATTGAAGAAAGTCGATTTGCGGACTTGATTATTGTTGACCCCGAAACATCCTTCAAGAAAAAAATTGAAAGCACTCCCACTTCTTTTGTAAAAAACATCTTGGAAAAAGCCGAGTGCCCAGTGATCCTTTCACCAGAAAATTTCGAAGGCGTGGAAGAAATTGTTTTCGCCTATAACAGTGGCGGGTCTTCCATGATGGCCATCAAACAGTTCACTTATCTATTCCCAGAATTCCATGATAAAAAAATAACCTTGCTGGAGGTGAACAAAGAAAATGAGATCGGGATCCGGGCAAAGCCAAAGATTTTGGAATGGTTAAAAACGCATTATACCGATATCCATTTTAAAATATTGAACGGCGATTCCAGTGAAACACTTTTTAAATACCTATTTGAAAAAAAGAACTTGCTATTGGTGATGGGCGCATATGGAAGAGGCATTTTATCCACCTTGCTAAAACCTAGCCGGGCCACCCTGATAGTGAGAACATCCAATTTCCCCATTTTTATTAAGCATTTGTAACCATTTTGGATTTAACGATTTTAAAAAGCTTGTTATGAAAAAGATTCTTTTTTTATGCGATGGTGACAACTTCCCAAAAGGTGCATTTGAATTGATCAAAATGATCAATAGTGCCCATCGGGTTATGGTCAAAGGCATTTTTTTTGCCCCTATCGACTTTCAGCAATTGATCAATCTTTCCTATATACCTATTGCCAAGCCATACATGAAGTTGGAAGAAAATGAAAAAAGGTTAGTGAATGAAAGCAAGAAAAAATTCATCGCCGAATGCGACACAAATCATATTGCATATATGGTGAATGCCGAGGCGGAAGAATGGGATAGGGAACTGATGATCAAAGAAACCTTATTTTCCGATATTGTGGTTATCAGTGAGGAACTGTTTTGTTCCGATGTGATGAGCTATCAGCCCAATGCCTACATGAAAGAATTATTGCACGGCTCCGAATGCCCCGCCATGGTAGTGCCAGAAAATTTCAAAGCACCAGAAAGGATTGTGGTGGCTTATGATGGCAAAAAAGAAAGCGTGTTGGCCTTAAAGCAATTCGGCTATCTTTTTCCAGAATTCACTGAACTCCCCACCGAATTTGTTTATATCAAAAACGAGAAGAACAACGATATACCAAACCTGGGATTGCTCAGGGAATATACAAAAATACATTTCAACAGTCCCGGGGTGGAAAAACTGCATTTCGAGGCAAAGGAATATTTCACTACTTGGGCAGAAGCCAAGAAAAACATCCTGCTCATCGCTGGGTCCTACGGCCGCTCTGCGGTTTCAGACCTGATGCACAGAAGTTTTGCTGAGGAAGTGATCCACGAGCATAAAATCCCTTTGTTCATTGCACACCATACTTAACCCTGCATCTCTCTATATTTTTCCAAAGTCCGTTTCAAAACTTTGAAAAATACAAATCAGCTAACCAAAGGGTTGGTCAATGGATAGGCTTGGTTTGGAAAACCATTTGGGGCCTTCGGGAGTGATATGCGCACAATCTTCCAACCTGATACCAAATTCACCGGGAATAGCAATGGTAGGCTCCACACTAAAGCACATGCCTACCTGGATAGGCAGTTTATTGCCAAGCACCATATTGCCCCATTCATGGCCGTCCATGCCAATACCATGACCTGTGCGGTGAGGGCAGCCCGGTAATTTGTAACCGGGACCAAAACCTGCATCGGTCAATACTTTTCTGGCAGCGATGTCTACTTTTTCACAAGGCTGTCCAATTTGTGCGGCTGCAAAACCCGCAGCCTGTGCTTTCTTTTCCAAATCCCAAATCTCTCTTTGTCGTTGGGTTGGCTCTGCGCCAAACACAATAGTACGGGTAATATCAGAAGTATAACCATGTACTTGGCAACCACAATCCATCAGTACAATATCTCCTTTCTTGATATGCTGGGGCTTGATGCTCCCATGTGGCAGAGCCGATGATACGCCAATATTTACCAGTGCACCATCGGATCGGCCACCCAATTTATTTTGGGCTGCACTGATTAAAGCACCCAATTCTGCATTCGACATACCTTCTTTCAGGTTATTAATCCCAACCTGAATGCCAGCCAAAGTAATGTCATTCGCTTTTTGGAGCAAAGCAATCTCGGCGGGTGATTTGATAAGCCTGCATGGTACGGTAATGGGATCCCCACTAATGAAATTTAAATTGGGTGCCGCTTTGCGCATGCCATCGAAAACGAAAAAACGAAGCCTTTCTTCCACGCCAATATCCCCGCTAATGATGCCATTATCCTTCAATGTTTGGATAATCACTTTATAAGGGCTTTCATGTTCCTCCCAGGTGCGCACCTCTTTTCCAATCTTGATGAGCTCATGAAAACGGTCGGACTCAAAAGCCGGGCATACATATTTAACCTCACCCTCGGCGGGTATGATTGCGACCATGGTACGCTCACTGGGCCACCAAGTGATGCCAGTAAAATAATCAAGTGAGGTGCCCGAATCCAATATCAATGCGTTTATATGGTTCTTCTGCATCAGTCTTTGAGCCTTTGCCACCCTTTGCATTCTTTCCTCCAGGGTAATGGGGGTTACATCATCGGTCATATCTTTTAGGCCATCCAACTCTGGGTAATGTTGATGGCTATTGGCAGCAAATGCGCCAAATCCAGAGAACAGTGCCGTTGTTCCTGCTGATAACTTTATAAAATCTCTTCTTTTTATGCTCATGTTAAATGGGAATTTTTTATAATAGTTAAAGTTAATCAGCTTTGACCAATAAACCGGGCGAAATCCATAATACTTGAACGAGAACACATTTTGGGGAGAATCACAAAAAGTTTAGCATACGGTTTCCATTCAAAACACAAAGCCAGCCGGAAACAGGATTATCACTTGGTAAAAAAAACAGTATTAATTTGCAATATTCTTAAATTATCTTAGAATGCTAAACCCATTGACTGCACTGCAGAATTTAAATTGTTTACATGCCCGGTAAATATAGTCAGGCTAGGGCTAGTTTGGCCATTGCGAAAGCCAGTCTCAGAGCCATGCTGCGCAGCCCCATTTCCGTTGTTTTTTCTATTTTGTTCCCAGTTATTTTTATTGTGGTTTTTGGTGCAATGGTTGATAATGCGGCCGCTAAACTAAAAGTAGCATTGGCACCCGGCTGCGATACCGCCAACCTGATTTACCGAACCATCTCCAATCTGAAAATAGTAAAGATCCAGACTTCAATGAGTCCCGCAGAAATGCAGGAAGCATTGAAAAAAGGACAGATCACAGCTATCCTGGACATCAAAACACAGATTATTGGGGGCATTATACCACATTCCAGCGTGCAGCTTACCACATCGAGTTCATCTGCCGATCGGATTTTTTTATTGGAATCCGTGATCAACGAATCCATTAACACGATGAACCAGAAAATTTTTCCCAAAAACCCATCCATTGCCAAAGTTTCGGTGACCAAGATACCGGGGCGCATTTACCGTCAGATTGATTTTATATTGCCGGGGCAATTGGGTTTTTCATTGTTGATGGCGGGTGTGTTTGCCTCTTCTTTTTTATTGTTCAACTTAAGGCAAAGCCTCGTGCTAAAGCGATTTTCTGTTACACCCATTACCCGCGGTTACCTCATCTTGGGCGAATTATTGAGCCGACTTTTTTTCCAAATCATCGGCTTTATGATTATGGTAGGCCTGGGCTATTATTTTTTTAATTTTACGCTCATCAACGGGATCTACACCTTTTTAGAGATGTTGATCTATTCCGTGATCGCACTCATTACTTTCATGGGGCTTGGCTTCATCATCAGTGGCATAATCACAGATGAAAGCGCTATTGCCCCCATTGCCAATACCATTACACTGCCGCAGATATTATTATGTGGGCTATTTTTCCCCGTGGAAAACTACCCTCATTGGATGCAGGCTTTTTGCAAGTTATTGCCGCTCACTTTTTTTGTGGATGGGTTGAGAAAAATTGCTTTTGAGGGCACACATATCTGGCAGATGCAACATGAAATGATAGGCATGTGCTGCTGGGCGCTGGTAGTGGGCATCATTACGGTAAAAGTGTTTCGATGGGAATGACACGGTGAGGTATAACCGTTTTAAGCCAATCAAGAATTTAGCATTTGTTTTCAATATTAATAGCAACCTGAAATAATTGGCTCAATTTTTTCTGTTATCTTCATACTCATGAGGCATTTTTTTTTAATCACTATTTTATTTTCCGGGCATTTGCTTATGGCACAAACCATCACAGGTGCCTGGTACGGCAAAGCCGATGTGGATATGGCAGGCAGCCATAACAATTACCTAACCGAGCTGAGCATTAAGCAAAAAGGCGACGAGATTGAAGGTGTTTTTGCCTATTATTTTAAAAATGTACACCAGAGTTTTTATGTACATGGCTCCTACAATGCCAAGACAAAGGAAATCCGCATTTCCAATATCCCCGTAATTTATTTCAATACCAATTCAACGGTCAATAGCATCGAATGCACTACCGAATTTATCGGCACTTTGTTTGTCTCCAAAGTAAAGAAAGCAATCAATGGTCGTTTGTACAGAGATGAAAAATATAAATACACCTGTCCCGACCTGCGGGTGACTTATACACTGGATACGGCTGAAGACCAAAATGAAATCTTAAAAAATGCGATGACCGGAAAAGTATTTTGGACACCCTCTCCAGAAGATTTTGTAGTCAGCACAACTTCCTCCGAGAAAAAAGAATTAGCACCTGCCTCCATGCAGCCCAAAATTAGCTTACCCACCCAACCACCCGTTTTGCAGAGCATTGACATCACCCCTGCAAAAATGGAATCGGATGCAAAAAAAATTACGCATGCATTCGAAAGCAGAAAACCGATTTATTTCGAAGATCTAGAGGTTTCATCTGACTCTGTAGAACTGAGTTTTTATGATAACGGGGATATTGACGGGGATAGTATATCCATCTTCCTGAATAACAAATTGGTTCTTTCACATCAAGGGCTAACCGAAAGGGCCATCAATATATTCATGCGTTTGGATAGTACCAAGGAAACCAACGAGGTCAGTATGTTTGCTGAAAATCTTGGTAGTATACCACCCAATACTGCACTGATGGTTATTTCGGATGGCACTCATCGTTATGATGTATATATGAGCAGTAGCTTGACCCAAAACTCTACGGTAAGGTTAAAACGAAAACGCCGATAAAGGTAATGTGGTGAAAAAAACTTGCCATTTCTAGTTGGAGTTTAATATCGAACCAATCAGAAGAAGAAGCATGCTCTGATTGAGCAATCGCTAGCAATGGCATGATGAATCAACAAAACAATCGCAATCATTAGCACTTGTACGTTGATGGCTTAGTTGGGCGACCAATTAATGATTGCCGAACCACCACAAACTCATCCATGTATTTTGACATGAAGGAATAATTGGAAAAGAGTTTCAATCTGCTAGCGGAAACCTTTTCCAAACTATGTTTTATACGGTTTCACCAGCTACTTTTGCCCTTCATTTTCCACTTTTATCGCTCCTGCCCCATTGTAAGAATGGTATTCTCCATTGTACATGGCGTCTGCGCTTACAGGGCCCATTCGATAGGTTCCCGGTGATACTGCACGAACTGCATAATAATAAACCTGTTTGTTCCCAACCCCATCCACAAAAAAGTTGATCCGGTCATCACGTACATCCATTGCCGTGGGTGAACTGGCATCTTTGATCCATTCCATCCCAGGGATTTCCTTGGTCCTGGCATTCTCAATCTCGAAACCAGCAGGCAGCATATCCGTAATAACAATATTATCAACACTCCCACTATACGATTTCTCCAATACAATTTGCACAATCACCAAATCATTTTGCTTGAAGGTATTGCCCGAGATGAGCCTACCATATCGGTCATAAAAATGTTTCCGCACTTTCAGGTAGCTGTCCTCTTCTTTATAAGCACCGCTCGCACTAATGCCCTCCATTTCCCAATAATAATAAAGTCGGCCCGTTCCTTTGGTCGCCAATTCAATATTGGTGCCTTTTAATTGCTGGGTACCAAGACGAAGATCATTTCCCTTCATTTCGGCCACCGTTTTCCCATTCACCTTAACTTCAGCCGTGGCATTCGATTTCAAAGTCTCGCGGGAAATTTTGCCAAGTGCCATAAAACTAAAAGCCAGTTCCTGTGTGCTGTACCAATAACGTTGTTTCAACTTTTCAGAAACATGCTTAGCCATGAGTGGGATCTGTGTATTGCTGGGATCCACATCGATGAGCACATTCAACGCAATGGATTCATCGCGTATATCGGAATAAAAGCTTCCCCCCGTCTGTGCCACGGATTCCTCACCGGCAAATTGGGTGGGCAAAAATTGTTTGAAGCTATTCTTATCCCCCGCTAAAGCATAAGCCGCAGCCAATAAATATTTACAGTCGAGACTGAGCAATTCGGGATTTGATTTATAATAATTCATAGCACTCACATTGGGCCTACCGGCCAATGCCAGCACATATAAGCTATACGCTACTTCTTTGGGAGCTATTTTTTTATTCAGGTTTCTATTATAATAATAGGTAATGGTCTCACGCCTCTTCAGCCGATTATTGATATAAGAAAGTATCGTTTCCAATAGACTCTTATCAACATCAAAGCCTGCTTTTTTTGCTTCCAAAAGAAAATGTGCCGCATATACAGTGGACCACCAGTTCTCGCTGTCTTCGTTATCCCATAACATGATGGCACCATTATAAAGTTGACGCATTTTTATTTTTCTGATTGCCTCCTGTACATTGTAGTTAGCATTGGTTTTGGCTGATTTGTTCAAGTGAAGCATATCCGCCATATCCCCATAATAGATTTGTGGGAAGGCCGCAGAAACCGTTTGTTCCGTACAGCCATAAGGGTATTGCACCAACATGGAAAGGTATTTCACATATTCGATAGCGGGTGATCGGCTTACCACCAAACTATAATCCATACTGGAGGGTATAAAATCATTGGTACCAAAATGGATGGCTTGGCTACTACCCCCATCAACCAAACCACTGCCGGTAATCTTTTGTAAAGAAGCGGCTGGCCTCACCCCAATTTCGGTTTCATCGGAAAAATGTTCTCCCATACTGTTTACATCCACAGTTACTTTACCCTTACCAATTTCAGGGCGACCATAAACGGTAAAGCTTATCCGTTTTTCGGAATGGGGAGAAAGCGCTACCGTTTGTTCGCTATTCCCTACAATTTCAACAGGGCCTGTTGCTTTTATCATAGCGACCGCTCTCGCCGATTTGGACGTGGTATTCGTAACCGTCACCGGCACAGTCACGGAATCTTTTGGACTGAGAAACCTTGGCAAGGCCGTACTAAGTACAATCGGATCGGCAACCGTCATTTTCTCTTCCTTCGACCCAAAATTTTTATCCTTATAGCTCACTGCCATGAGCCTGATCTCACCGGAAAATTGCGGGATATCAAATTCAAACTCCGCCTCACCACTACCATCTGCCTTTTTAATCCCGCTCCAGTACGACATGATTTTGATGCGCTTTGCTGGCATGGGGTTCACTCGCTTCGTCATGTCAGATTCCATATCGCCGCCCGTGCTGCTGAGCCTTGCTTTCAGCTCTGGGAACAACAAGGGATAAAGATCGTAGCCATTCACTTCCAATGCTCGCTTCGCATAAAAATAGCCATAAGGATCAGGGGTATCGAAATTAGAAACCTGCAGCACGCCATTATCCACAGCAGCCAAGGTAACCATACTATTGGGCTCCGCTTTTACCTTTACTTTTTGATGCGTCTTGGAGCGCACCGATTTCTGAGCAAAGATTTCTACCGGAATTTTTCTCCCCTTCTCTTCCACACTCACACTCAGATAACCGTGAGCCACGGTTAAAGGAATGTCTGAAATATCATGGGGCTTTATTAAGGTAGCCGTAATATACACATTGGGCACTTCATCGGCCGTCAGGGGCAAGTCAACAGAAACCGAACGGGTATCCGCACCCACATTCGTATATTGATAGGAAATCACTTTATCCGTTTCCATTGTAATCAGCATCTTGCCACTAAACGGAGCTTTAAACAATGCCTTTACTTTTTCGCCCATGTTATAGGAAGCCTTATCTGTAGAGATATCGATATTCCCTTCGTTACTTACTTCAAATGAATTATTATCCGTACCCCAACTGCCGTAACTATAAAAACCTTTACTCACATAACTATTGCTACCAGGAACATATACCCGTAGTTCATAATCGCCCGGTATTCTTGGCACAAATGAATATTTGGTCCCTTCCCCACTCATGACCACATTGGCAGAAGCCATCAACTTATCTTCATTCTGTGACTCATACCTGAAATAGCTCCCCGATTTTGCCAGTACGGTACGGTATTCATGTTTGATGACCTTCACCTCGGCTCTGGCACCATTCAACAATTGATCATCTTTTCCCAAAGCAATCAACCCAAACTGAAGGGTTTGGTTGAGTGGATAATAATAATTACCATCATTGGCTATGCCAAAAAATGTTTGCTGGGTAAAAATATCTACCGAACTGTTTCGGCTTACCGGTCTACCCGTTTCGTCAAAAACAGTAGCATAAAAATTTGCCTGGAGCTGGCCTATATTTTTATAAGTGTTCGGCACTTCATATTTCTCATTGGCATCGCCCGATTCATTGGTCTTCCCTTCACGCACCACTTTATCAAAAAAAGAATTCTGATTGGCGAGGTCAAAATTATATCCCGGATATTTTTTTGAACTGAAAGATTTTTGTTTTATCTGGATCTCACATTCATAATTGCGGTTAGCGGCTGGTGGCCCAAAAAAATTATCGGCATGGATACTCCATTGGGAAACATCGCCCGGTTGAAGAAAGGGTTTGTCCAGTTTTGTGGTCACTTTGATACGGTCAGGAACAAACTCCTCTACCCGGAAGGGTTGGGTGGCCAATAAAATATCATTGGAGGTATATACTTCCAATGAATAACTGCCCGTGATAGCCGAGGGGGACAAGTCGATACTTCCTTCCAAAGAACCTTGATCGTTCAGCGTTTTTCTAAACGTTTTCAATTCCTTTCCGTTCGGCAATAAAAATTTTAATTGAACGGGTATCGTGCCGGGGGATTTCCATTGTCTGTCCCTAAGAATGACCGAGAAATTAATCGTCTCACCCGGTCTGTAAATATCTCTTTCCTCATATACAAAAGCATCCAGACCCGTGCTATTGCTATGTCGGCCGCCCACATCAAACCTGGAAGTGCCCACTTTGGTAGTACTAAAGGGTAGGTAATTAAAATCATCGGCTGTTTTTGCAATGATCATGGCGGGTTTAAACCCAGCAAATTCTTTGCGTGTGTACGTAATTTCAGCAACGCCATCCGCATTGGTGGCCGCCATTCCCAACAACTGGTTGTTGGCGCCATATACCACCGCATTCACACCGGGGAGCGGTGCGGCTGTTTTAACCGAATTGGCAAAAACCAAAATCTTATCTTTTCCCTCCTTGGCCACAAGACCAATATCTGATATGGAAACAAAACGGCTATCGCGTACCCAATTATCTTTTTCCGAACGGATCATTACATGATAGATCCCTTTAAAATCTGGTAGCTTATCATCGATATTAAAATGGAAAATCCGGCTGTTGCCAAATTTGGGCAAAGTGCGGGTATCGATTTCCTCTTGGAAAATAACATCACCTACTACCGCCTCGCTGTAAGAGTCATTATACCCTTCATCTCCCTCGTAGGATGCATTGCCCGATTCGGCAGGATAATAACCGGATCTTTGTGCGGCCAGTAAATTGTTTTCATAAATTTTTGAAACCACCACTTTCATTTTTTCAACATTGGTCACCTTCACCTCAATATTCTTTTCCCCCAATTTTGAAAGATAGACCGCCTTGCTATTGGCAAAACTGATGGAGGGCTGCAGTTCACCGAAGGCCAGATTGGCATTATACTCTTCTTTCAGCACACCGCCAATCTTTCCTTTAAGACCTTTCGCAATAACCATTTCATACACTTTCGATACATCAAAATTATCGCTGTGAATCACAAACCCATTGTCCTGTTCTTCCACAGTAAACTTGACAGTAGGAGTAATCTTGATAAATGAGGCGAGATTGGTGGACGAAACCTGCTGGCTGGTAGTAACAGTTACGGTGCCATCGGAGTTGGTAGCCACATCTGTAATGCGCAAAACAAAGGGAGAATAGATAATAGAATTCGCCACTAGTTTTTCTGTTGTTCCATTGGTTCCACCTTCGGGCAATAAGCCTTTTTCAATATTGATCTGCGCCTCAACATCCTCATCTTTCATTTTAAGGCCCAACAACCTGAGTGAAATGGTATTGGAAGAAGACAAGGTCTGCATGGTATATTCCACTGGCTTCCCATTGATCGTCAACTTCAATTTATCTTTTACCATAACCGGAATTACCGGATAGTTAAAAACCAGATCCAACTGTGGCAGTGCGGTATTGCTGCCCTCATCCTGAATCACCCAACTGGTATTGCTGTTCACCAGTTTCAGATCGGGTGTACGAAAGCTAATATTGTCCGCGTTCTCGATTTTGCCAAAATGGCTAAACTTTAAAACCTCATTATTGATTTTGGCTTTATACGAAGTGGCTGGCAATAAAGGTTTGGAGGGGGAAAAAACCAGTTCATCCGCATGGACCCAGCGAAACCGCCCTGGTATTTTAGGTTCAAATGAAACATACTCCGAGGAATCCCATTGGTTGAGTAAGGAATCCTTCATCAAAGGTTGACTGAACCGGAAACTCAGATTACCAAGTTGCTCGACTTCATCTTTGGCATTGGTATAATCGAGACTTACGATATTCCGGTTGCAGGAATACAAAAAAATAATCCCCAAAACAATTGGAATCAAATAAAACAATTTGCTACGCATGGTAGGGTTATTTAAGTTATATGAGCCCTGATATAAAATAGGATGTTAAAATACAAAATGCAATCAAGAAAAATACAATCCGATATCTGATTCAGATAAAAATGCATGAATTTAGCTTGGCAAACTAAGGAGGATGTACAAGACCCATAAATGAGGAGAAAATTTACAATAGAAAACTAGCTCAACTCCAACATCTTTGCTAATAAATGCAAATAAGAATTTGTTAATTCGCAAACCGAACCTTAACATGCAGACAGAACTGTTCAAGATATACTGATAAGGGGAAACCATAAATATGTTCAGGGAAAAACAAAATATCATCACGGTTTCAAAAAGCATTGTCAAAACCCTATTGGTCTTAACCATTTTATTTTTTTTATTGAACTGGCTTTTCCCAGTTCCAGATAAAATAGAATATTCAACTATTGTTACCGACAACAAAGGAGAGGTCATCCACGCTTTTCTAACCAAGGACCAGCAATGGAGGATGAAAACCGAGCTCAATGAAATTTCGCCTCTGCTCCGAAAAACAATCTTGGCAAAGGAAGACAAATATTTCTATCAGCATTTTGGCATCAACCCTTTTTCCATTATCAAATCCATGATAAAAAATGTCGTCAGGATGCGCCGCACTTCAGGTGCTTCCACCATCAGTATGCAGGTAGCCCGGGCTCTGGAGCCTAAAAAAAGAACCTATATAAATAAGCTTATTGAAATGTTCAGGGCGATGCAACTGGAACTGAAATATAGCAAAGACCAGATCCTGCAAATCTACCTGAACCTCGTGCCGTATGGAGGCAATATCCAAGGCGTAAAATCAGCCTCCACACTGTATTTCAAAAAAAATCCCGACCATCTATCTCTGGCTGAAATAACCGCACTGTCCATTATACCCAATCGACCATCCTCACTGGTGATTGGGAAAAACAATGACCTGATCATTATCGAAAGAAACAAATGGCTGAAAAAATTTGCCGCAGAAAAAGTTTTCTCCGAAAAAGAAATTGCGGATGCACTGAAAGAGCCACTGACCGCTACAAGGGGGGCAGCCCCATTTTTTATACCGCACCTGGCTTATAAATTGAAGAAATCGGGTAGTGATATCATCAAGACCAATATCCAAATGAATACCCAATTGAAAATAGAAGCCTTGGTTAGGGATTATTCCCATAGCCTGGTCTTAAAAAATATTCGAAATGCGGCTGTAATCGTAATTGACAACAACACGCATAAAATTATCGCCTATACCGGATCGGCCAATTTCAGAGACACCATCGACGCTGGGCAGGTAAATGGTGCTGCTGCCATTCGACAACCGGGCAGCACTTTAAAGCCATTGCTCTATGGGCTTTGTATTGACCAGGGTTTGCTGACACCTAAAATGGTAATCACGGATGTGCCGATCAACTATAATGGTTATGCGCCAGAAAACTACGATAAGCAATTCAATGGATACGTTACTATGGAGGCCGCTCTGGAACATTCATTAAATATTCCCGCGGTTAAAAGTTTGAAGGCTTTGGGCAAAGACAACCTCATCCAAAAATTGGCGCTTTGCCATTTTCAACAAATAAAAAAAGATCAGGCCAAATTGGGCCTCTCTCTAATATTGGGTGGTTGTGGGGCGACTCTGGAGGAGTTGACCGGAATGTACTCCCTATTTGCCAATGAAGGTGTGTTTATAAAACCATCGTTTACCCAATCTGATACCGGGAACAAAAAAAATACCATACTTTCCCCAGCGTCCAGCTTTATGATCAATGAAATATTGTCGAAAGTAAACCGACCGGATTTTCCGCTCAACTGGGAGAGCACCGCACACCTGCCCAAAATTGCCTGGAAAACAGGTACGTCCTATGGGCGAAGGGATGCCTGGAGCATCGGCTATAATAAAAATTATACGGTAGGCATCTGGGTTGGTAATTTCTCTGCACTGGGCATTCCTGAATTAAGTGGGGCCAATGTGGCCACTCCCCTACTTTTTAAAATTTTCAATACCATCGACTATAATAATGATGCCGAATGGTTCCACCAGCCCAATGATTGCGATACCAGGATAGTTTGTTCAGAAACAGGCTTATTGCCCGACGAACATTGCCAAAATTTGATTACCGATTATTTTATCCCAATGGTATCGCCAGCTAGAAAATGCGACAACATGCAGGAGATAGCCATATCGGCCGATGAAAAAATCTCCTATTGCAAAAGCTGCCAGCCCGAAAATGGCTATAAGAAAAAATGGTTCAAGATCATTGCCCCGGAAATGCAACGCTATTTTGATGAGCGGCATATCGTGTATGAAAAGATTCCACCGCATAACCCTAACTGCGAAAAAATTTTCAAAGAAGGAGGGCCTGTGGTAACCTCACCGCTGAATGGGAACGAATATCTGATCAATAAAAAATCGCCCGACCCTTTACAGTTATCCTGCATCGTTGGCGGCGATGTAAGCAAAGTGTACTGGTATATCAATAATAAATTCTACAAGGCATGCGATGCCAAAGCCAACCAGTTTTTTATACCGGAAGAAGGCCCTGTTAAAATTTCCTGTACCGATGATAAAGGAAGAAACCGGAATATCATCATTCGGGTGAGATATGTGAATTTATAGCCCCTTCCGATATTCCGGTCTTTGTATTTCTAAATTATTCCTTGCTGATACTACCCACCCCACTCACATGCTGACTAACATTAGCAGGATTGCCTTTAAACTTTACACTTCCAACCCCGTTTACCTGTGCATCCAGTTTTACGCTGGCATATACCTCCCCGCTTCCCACACCCGATACATCCACTTTGCAATTTTCTGCCAGCAGATTGAAACAGTGTGCACTCCCAACTCCGGATATGCTCAGGTCAACATCCTTGGTTTGGCCACTGATATACATAGAACCCGCACCAGAAATATTCGCGGTAATTTTTGGTAGGTCAATATCCATCTTGATATCGCCGGCCCCGCTCAACTGCAATTCCAAAGGTTCAGAACCGCTGATTTTATTTTTCGACTCCAGATTGCCCGCGCCTGAAAGACTGATACTATTATACACCGGGGAGCTGATATAAACGCTCAGATCGCCTGACCCATCCAAGTTAAAGCCGTTGCGGTTTTCTACAGTTATCCGGTCCCCTTCCTGGTTCACCTCAATATATTCCAACAGGTTCTCATCTCCTTGGACTTTAACTTCAGTAATATCGCTTTTAGTGATATATACATTGAAGGAACTGGATACTTCCAGATTTTTAAACGCAGAAACCTTGCGTACTTCTGTTTTTATATTTCCGTTACCATGTATCCTCTTGCCCCTTATATAATGGCAGGAGGCCAGAAACGGTAAAGCAATCAAAAGCCAATAATACTTTCTCATGTTAGTTGTTTTAATCTAGAAAGTTAGATTTTTATTTCGATTTGAAAAACCTTTCCTGTATTTGACGCAAGGAACTATCCCGGGGTTACAGATGATAAGACGGATTGGGGAGGGATAGAATAATTTTACGTAGCATTCAAATTACCGATGCTTATTTTGCCAAACCACCGAAATGGAGCCCAAAATAAAAATCGGCTTTTCAAACCAAGATAAAACTGGCTAACCAGATTCAAATCAATGCCTACGCATTTTTGATACCCGCAAGGGCTGAAATTCCAGTTGGTGATTCCATTTCGTTTCTCCCATAAAAAAAAGCCCTCCGGGCGGAGGGCTGTACTAATCAAATACCTTTAACCATTAAACCTTATCTTATGAGAGTGCAAGCTAAATAAAACTTACTTATTTAGCAACAGCACTTTTGTGTACTTGATTTTTTTTACCAAATTTAGGCTTGATAGGATGATTTTTCCACAGAAACCACGAAGGCCCTGATTGGAAAATCGGCCGCGGATTCCTCGTTGTACTTTTTAATAAGTTCGATGGCCTGATCGGTATTTTCTGCTCCCGTAAAACTAAAAACCAATACAGAATCAAATTTTTCATCGCCACTGGCGAACCAGTCCTGCAATAGATTTGCTGGCTGATTGTCTTTAAATCCCGTTATATCCGTTGCACTAAACGCACTGATTTTTGATTGCTTGAATATTTTTTGTACCAGGCCTTGGTTTTCTTTTATACAAGTAACGATAAACAATTTCATAAAAATAGTTTTATGTTGATGGATATTTTTTGCGCATCATACGGTAATACAATAAAGGCACTACCAACAAAGTCAGGAAAGTGGAAGTGATGGTTCCGCCCATCAAAGAAATGGCCAAGCCTTGAAAAATAGGATCGAACAAAATAATCACCGCACCTAATGCGACCGCACCAGCAGTTAACAAAATAGGGGTTGTTCGTACGGCTCCTGCCTCAATTATAGCTTGCTTCAATGGAATACCTTCCCTGAGCCGGATATTGATGAAATCGATCAGCAGTACCGAATTCCGCACCATTACACCTGCCAATGCAATAAAGCCAATCATGGAAGTGGCGGTGAAATAAGCATGCATCATCCAATGCCCCAGAATGATACCCACCAAGGATAAGGGGATGGCCGCGAGCATCACAATCGGTACCGTAAAATTCTGGAACCAACCCACAATCAATATATAGATCATCAAGATCACTACAGCAAAAGCTATCCCCAGATCCCGAAACACTTCAAAAGTAATCTGCCATTCCCCATCCCATTTTACCGAATAATTATCCTGCATCTCGGGTTGATGGGTATATTCTTCTTTCAAAGAATACCCTTTGGGTACCTGAACTTTTTTCAAACTATCAGACACTTGTGCAATTGCATAAGAAGGGCTTTCCAATTTGCCAGCCATATCCGCCAATACATACACCACTTCTTTCTGGTTTTTTCTATAAATACTTTTTTGTTTCACTTGCTTTGTTACCGTTACCAAATCCTTTATGGGCACTGAATTCCCCTGCATATTGGTGATTTTTAAATCAAGCAAGTCATCCATGCTGGTTTTATCAGCATCGCTCAATTGCAGCTTGATGGCGGTTTGGTTAAAAGAAGCGGGCTGATATAAAGTTCCTACAGGCATACCCGATAAGGCACCCTGCACCGTTGAACTGATTTGAGCGGTGGCCACCCCATAACGCATAGCTTTTTCCTTGTCTACATCAATATGGTATTCAGGTTGATCGTCTTCTACCATCCAGTCCACATCCACCACATCCGCGGTTTTAGATAAAAGCCCCTTGACCTGATTGGCCAATTTTACCTGTTCGTCATAATCGGGCCCATAGACTTCCGCAACCAAGGTTGATAAAACGGGGGGGCCGGGTGGCACTTCCACAATTTTTACATTGGCATTGTATTTCTTTGCAATGGCCTGTATAGGCACTCGCATCTGCTTGGCAATACCATGACTTTGTATGCTTCTGTCTTTTTTATCGACCAAGTTGATCTGTATATCTGCCACATTATCTGCTCGCCTCAAATCATAGTGACGCACCAACCCGTTAAAGCTGATAGGGGCAGAAGTGCCCACATAGGCCTGATAATCCCTCACCATTGATTGTCGGGAAACATAATCTGCAATATCCTTGGCCACTGCTTGTGTTTTTTCCAAAGTAGTGCCCTCGGGCATATCGATCACCACTTGAAACTCATTCTTGTTATCAAAGGGCAACATTTTCAAAGCCACTGTTTTGGTATAAAACAACATCATAGAGCCCAGCAACACCACAACGATGCTCAATATAAATGTCCAACGTTTCCATCTGGATTCCAATAAGGGTTGAATAAACGAACGATAAATTTTATAGATCCCCGTTGTTTCCAATGTATGCGGTTTACTCTCCTCATGATGAATCCCTTTTTTCTCTTTCTCACGAAGAAAAATATATCCTAGGTAAGGTGTCAACGTAAGTGCTACAATCAACGACAACATCATGGCAATGGATGCCCCAATAGGCATGGGGCTCATATATGGCCCCATCATGCCCGATACAAAGGCCATGGGCAGCACGGCGGCTACCACGGTAAAGGTGGCCAAGATAGTAGGGTTACCCACTTCATTGATCGCATAAATGGCCGCCTGCATAGGTGGCAGCTTTTTCATTTTAAAATGTCGGTGCATATTTTCCGCAATGATGATGGAATCATCCACCACGATACCGGTAATAAACACCAAGGCAAAAAGGGTGATGCGGTTCAGGGTATAATGCATGAAATAATAACTGAACAGGGTAAGTGCAAATGTGACCGGCACAGATAGGAACACCACCAATCCACCACGCCATCCCATCGCCAACATCACAAATAAAGTAACCACCACAATAGCGATAAACAAATGGAACAATAATTCGGACACTTTATCAGAAGCCGTTTCCCCATAATTGCGGCTAACCGTCAAGTTTACTTCATTGGGTAGCAATTCCTTTTTTAATTTCTCCACTTTATCAAGTATCTGCTTAGAGAGCTTCATGGCATCCGCCCCCTTTTTCTTAGCAATGGACAAAGTAACTGCTGGATAATTTGATCGGAATGTATTTGCTTTGGCAGTATCTGCTTTACCGTAACCGAAAAAAACATATTGGTTAGGGTCCTCCGGACCATCTTCTATCTTGGCCAACTGTTTCAGATAAACAGGCTGTTGTTGATTGACACCCACAATTAAATTGGAAACATCATCCACTGTGGCTAAAAAATTTCCGGTCTGCACCGAAAAAGCCGTATCCCTTTGCAAAAGATTGCCGCCGGGCATCTGCACATTGGCAGCCTGCACCTGCTTGTTGATCGCAAGAAAATCAATATGGTTACCGGCCATTTTATTTTTATCCAACACTACTTTTATCTCACGCGACCGGCCCCCAATAATATTGACATCCGAAACGTCTGTGATTTTTTTAATTTCATTGGTCAATTCCTGGCCAATCTGCTTCAATTGGTAATCATCATATTTATCGCTCCAGATCGTTAGGCCAAGCACAGGCACATCATCGATGGACCTCGTTTTGATCAAAGGGAGGCTAACCCCCTGGGGCATCTTGTCCATGTTCTTCATCAGTTCACTATATAATTTCACCAAGGAACGTTCCACATCTTCCCCAACATAAAACTGAACAATCAGCATGGCTTGTCCCTGCATAGAAGTAGAATACACATATTCCACCCCCTTTACATTCGATATGATTTTTTCCAAAGGCGCGGCCACTTTGGTTTCCACATCTTTGGGGCCCGCGCCAGGATAAGCAATAAACACATCGGCCATGGGTACCTGTATCTGCGGTTCTTCCTCACGCGGGATCAGGTAAGTGCTATAAGCTCCAATGAACAAAAATGCAATCATGAGCAATATCGTTAGCTTGGATTGCAAAAAGGCCTTGGCAATATTTCCGGAGAAACCATTTTTCATCGTATAGTATCTTATTGATTCGTTTTAAAATCCTTTATCTCTATTGAGCCTATTTCAATTTTATGGGAGCCCCATTGTACAATTTCCCATCTGTGCTGGCAATGAACGATTCCGTTTTTGCCAAACCGGTTTTCACCTCCACTTGGTCACCAATCGTTTTGCCCAAGCGCACCCAACGGAGTAGGGCCGTATTATTCCCACTCACCGTGTAAAGACCAGTTAATTGATCCCTCCGTACAATACTTGAAACAGGAACAAGTACCGCATCAGTCGAAGACTTGGGTGTAATAGCAGAAGCAATAGAAACATTGGCATACATCCCTGCATACAAACCCTCTTTTTCTTTTTCAGGGATGGATATCTTAATGATATACTGCCCACCGGTAAACTGGGAGGAGGGATTGATTTGAGATATGGTTCCTTTAAAAGATCGATCCAAGGATTGGATCCTCACATCCACCCGATCAGCTTTTTTCACCTGACCAATTTCCGACTCGGGTACTGATGCGCTGACTTGATAAGACCCTTTTTCTTCAATCGTTATGATAGGCATGCCCGGGTTTGCCATAGATCCGGCATCCATCCATTTTTGGGTAACCATACCTGTGAATGGTGCCGTTAAACTAGTATAGGCCAGCATCGCATTCACCTCATTGCGCATTTGCTTTGCCGATTCCACCCTTGATTTGGCGGCATTGTATTGAAGGGTCATATTCTCCAATTCCTTTGCGGTTGCACTTTGCTGGTTGTATAGCGCCGTAAAACGCTCTTCATCCTTTTGTGCATTTTTCAATGCAGCTTCCGCTTCGGCGATAGCCGCTTCGGCCTGTGCCCTTTTTGCCAATATATCTTGATTACTGATGGTTGCAATCAGTTGCCCTTTGTTCACATGGTCGCCCACTTTTACCGTCAACTTGGTGATATAACCCATCACCCGGGTACTGATGTTCGCGGTTTCGGAGGCTTCCACCTGTCCGCTCACATTGATCCCATCCTGACCCGAGGCGGATGGTGTGCCCAAGGTTACCAACACGGGGCTATCTGTATTCGCAATGGCGCCCCCTTTGTCATCATTGGAAGAACAAGAAGTAAAATATAAAAGTCCAAGCCCAATCAATACAGGCGCTGATTTTTGTTTTATCATATCCATGGTCATGTTTATAAAAATTATTTTGTGCTGCTGGTCGTTAATAATTGTAAATAAGCCTTATTCAGGTTTTGATTAAATAGAGCCTGAGCCAATGCCAATTTTTGTTGCGAAACTTGTGAGGTTGCCATCATCAATTCGGTAGTGGAAACCAAGCCTTGGTTATAACGGTTCTGCAAAATCCGCAGTGACTCTTCGGCCTGTTCAATGGCTGTTTTATACTGTACGATTTGAAAACGGCCATCTTCAATATCCCTTTTGGTTTTTGCCAATTCCCGATTCCCCTCTTCTTGTTGTTGCGATAGTTGAACCGCTAACCGGTCCCGTTCAAAAACTTGGGACTGGATGGAGTTTTTGATGCGATTCCCTTTGAAAATATTCCATGATAATTGAAGCCCTGCCAGATAAGAATTGGCAGCAAAGCCAAACATGCGCCCATCATTCAATTGATAGGAGCCAAATGCATTCAGTTTGGGTAAAAAACTCATTTTATCCGATTGTATCATTAAGTTTTTTGCCTCCATGGCTTTTTGCATGGCCACAAAATCGGCACGGGATGCAGGTACAGCCAAAAGGCTATCTGCGGAAGGAAGGGGTAGGTCAGTGATCCGGTCAGTAGAATATATCAAGCCCATGGGCTGCCCCATCAAGAGGTTTAGGTAATCCGAAGCATTGTAGATATTGCTCCTCGCCTTTTCCAAATTGCTTTCCACTGTGGCTACCTGTACCTGCACATTGAGCAGGTCGGATTTTTGAACCAACCCTTGTTGAAAATGATTGTCTGTGTACGTATAAGCTAATTTCACCGTTTGCAAAGCCTGCTCCAAAACCTGAACGGCATCATAGGCCAATTGTAATTGTAGGTAAGCTTTCTGTGTTTCAAAAACCAAGTATTCCTGGGTACGTTGCGTTTTGAAACGGTAGAGTTCGGTTTGCTTTTGTGCTGCTCTACGCATATACAGCATGTCCATGTTTACCAAGGGTTGTTGCAGTTCAAGTTTGGTGGTAAAATCAGGAGTTCCTGAAGGATGGTTCAACAAGTCGGGATTGAAATCCGACTGCGAGATCGATTTTTGTTCCAGCTTGAACCCAAACGCGTTCAGTGGGTTGTTGGTATTGATTGCCGTGTACGAAAAATTGACCATTGGCAAATAGACCGATGCGGTCTGTTTAAAATTTGACTCGGCAATATTCTCATCGAGCTTGGCCAATTGCAGTGCCTTATTATTTTTCAAGGTAGCAGATACCGCTTCTTCCAAAGTTATCTTTCTAACATTAGTCTGTGCCTTCATTTTCAAAGGGCTTGAAACCACCAAAACCGAAACCGTCGCAAAAAGAACAAGAAATTTCATCCGATGCATTCACTATTAATTTGCGGCGAAACTAATTGCAGAAAAAATGGCTAAGGGTAACATTTGTTACTTATTCCAAAAAGGCTACAATGGATTGAGGTCTAAATAAAAAAGTACCGCTCATATTTCTACAAGCAGTACTTCCATAACTATCATCAACATGAAACTACTAGAACAAGGTTGGTTTCAAGGGTTGGGAAAAATGATGTAACAATGCGTTCCAACAATCATATAAACAACATGTGCGAGCCAAGCCCACTTCCTTGTTTATAAAAATCACCAACGGTAATCACGCCATCGATATCATCGATCATATCTTCCTTTTTGTAGTGGAACATATCCATGGCCAGTTTGCAAGCCCAGAGTTTTACCCCAGAAGCTTTTAAGATGTCGAGAAACTCATGCACATCTGGCATATCTATCTTTTCCATTTCTTTTTTCATCATCCCAGTTGCCAATGCTTCCATACCAGGGAGTCCTCCCAACATGGTGGGCATATGCATGGCAGGGTTTCCTACAGTAGCTACATGCAGGTGTTCCAGTTTTTTCTTATGGATGGCCTCCAAGCCAAAAAAGGTAAAAAACATTTCGGCTTCAATACCTTCCATCCGAGCACCGTTGGCCAATACAAATGCGGCGTACACATTTTCCAATGTTGCCTTGGAAAGGATGATCATCATTTTTTTTATTTCGCCATTAAACTCGTTCATAAAAAATACTTTTAAGGGTTATCTATCAAATACAACTGGCGGGTTTGGGAATACCAGCAATCTTGGTGGCTGTTTTCAATGGAGCATTGGGGAAAAGGGAATAAAATTCCTTGATATCCACCACGCCACTTTTGCCTACTCTTCTTATACTCAGGGGCACTTCTTTTTTGAACTCACCTTGAATATAGTCGATCACTTGCCAATGTCTTGGACTGAGTAAAATATTGGCTTCTTTGGATATGGCTTCGCCCACTTCTTTATTCCACTGACTGAAATCGGTCATAAAACCTTCTTCGTTTACGTTGATGGTTTTTCCTGCTAAAATCTTTTCCATATAAATTAATTTTAGTGTTAAGCAAAATGTTTTCCGGCCTCCTGCATGGTTGCACCAACAAAGGGGATATGTGTTCCTTTCAGCAACACGTTCCAGTAAATCCATTTGAAAGCAAGCTTGCCCATATGGTTCATCCGGCTTTCTTTCAGCAATCTTAAAGGGCCAACGCCTGGGAAAGGAAACTCACCCTCCACTGGTTCGTGGGTATAATTAAAATCAATCAGCAAAGCTTTGCCATTGCCAGTTTCAATAAAGCAATTGGCATGCCCGTCAAATTCGGCCTTGAGTGGATCGCCGTTGATAAAACGGATAATGTTTTCCGTAAGGATCTCGGCTTCAAAATGTGCCACCGAACCCGCTTTGGATGCTGGGATATTGCTGGCATCCCCCAGCACAAAAATGTTTTGATATTGCTGGGATTGAAGTGTTCCCTTATTGGTGGGCACGTAGTTCAAGTCGTCGCCCAAACCAGAACGCTCCATCAATTCATCACCCTTATTCGTCGGCACCGTTACCAAAAGATCAAAAGGAATTTCCCGACCGCCATAGTCAATGATTTTTTTATTTTCATTATCCACTTCAGCAATGGCAAAATCACTTTCAATATGGATATTCTTTTCAAGCATCAGATGGTCCAAGGCAGCCGTGGCCTTGGGTTTGGTAAAGGCACCGCTCAAAGGGGTTACATAGGTAATCTCAACTTGATCCCTCATTTTTTTGTTCTTGAAATAGGAATCGGCCAAAAAAGCAAATTCCAATGGGGCTACGGGGCATTTGATGGGCATTTCAGTGATATGAACGACCAATTTGCCCCCTTTCCATTCCCGCAATTTGTTCCGCAATGCCAATGACCCTTCAAAGCTGTAAAAATCGAATACAGATTTTTGCCACTCCTTCCCATTCATACCGGTTACTTCTTCGGGGGCAATCTTGGCACCGGTGGCTATGATCAATATATCATAATGCAACCGATCGCCACTTTGCATTTGTACCAAATTTTTTTCCGCATCCACTTTATCTATTTTATCGGAAAGCAGGCGAACGCCTTTCGGGATAAATTCTTTGATTGGTTTTACTATTTCTTCGGGTTCATAGATATCAAAAGGCAAGAACAAATAACCGGGCTGATAATAATGTTCTTTTCTTTCGTCAATAATATCTATTTCCCATTCCTGTTGGTCAAGTTCATGATGCAAGTGGTTTGCCATCATGGTTCCGGCAGTTCCTGCGCCTAGTATGATAATCCTTTTCATGTTGACTAATTTTGAGTCTTTTAAGTTTGAGGGTAGATTTTGAAATCTGATTTTGTACCCTGTTTTTAAATCCGATGTAAAATTAGATTGGGGTATATGGGGGGTTTGTAACTTTAGTAACACTAAGCGCAAAACTGATGAGACTCAATTCGTTTAATGATCAACGTTAATCATTCACTTGATGGTTGTCATTTTTTAAACGGAAACGGCAGGAATAGTTTTAAAATACCAGAGGAAGTAGGCGTTTAGTCCGTTTTTTATAGTCCAGATAGTTGGTGAATTTTTTGCTTAGCATTTTTTCTTCCCACTCAAGTTTTACCAACAATACCAACATGAGTGTAATAGCCAAACCTAATCTAATCCAAGAAAAATTCAAAAACAATAAGCCGATTGCCGCCAACAGTATGGAAGCATACATGGGATGTCTGATATATTTATATGGTCCATCAATAATCAAGGTTGCCGTGACGGCGGGTATGGGCGAAATGCGCAGTTTGGATTTCCGCATGGTAATGATTGACCAAAAAGCCACAAACATGGATAATATAATAAAGAGTATGGCAAGAAAAGAAAAATGAAAAGCATCAATCGTAAGCAGGAGCAATCCGATTAATATAAATTGAAGCGATACCAGCAGATTTGCTTTGAAAATTTGCTGATGTTCGATGGGTGGTTGTAGATCCATGAAGGTTTTATTTTTTGGCAATCATACGCAACACATTGGCCAGCCCTTTGTGAAACTCACCTTCTTCCAAAACAATACTTTCATTTCTCAGCAACTGAAAATGCATGCCTTTAAAATCTTGTGCAAGCATTTCCATTGTGTACAACAAGTCTTCCGATTTAGGTCCGCCGCTATTATTATTTAATTGTAAAGGGTTAAAAGCCTCTATCAGGAGCAGGCCACCGGGCTTTAATGCTTTTACACATTTTTGGTGTATCTGCTTTCTTATAGATTCAGGGAAATGGGCATAGATCAGCGCAATCGCATCATATTTATTTTCGCCATAATCAAATTCAATCGCATCCGCCAGTTGATAGTTGATATGGACATTGAATTCTTTTGCCAATTGCTCCGCCTTTTGTTTGCCCGTACTGCTTTGGTCAAAAGCATCCACCTCCCAATGTTGGGTGGCGGCAAAAACCGCATTCCGTCCTTCACCTTCGCATGGCAATAATAATTTTGCTGGCTTGAGCCCTTGAAGCTGATCTTTGAAAAATTGATTAGGGGTTTTCCCATAAATAAATTCTTCTTGCCCGAAACGTTGGTCCCAAAATTCTTTCATAATCAATATATTTTTGATTCCTTATCCTAATTAACATCCTATACAGCACTAAAGTTGCCAAACTTTGCAAATGCATCTCCTTTTGCAAATATCCCGTGCATCTTTAAGCAATTGAGTAACCAAAGTTGCAGATCTATTTTTGCAAAAATCAAATACGGCCCTTTTTTGGGTAACCAAAAATATAAAGTACCCTTTTGAATTAAACTTTTTAACAATATTACCATCTGATACCAAAATCATTACTCATTCAAACTATTTTAACCAGTATGAAAAAAGCACTTGTATTCTTATCAATTATCATGGCCTCTGTAAGCATCAGCTTTGCACAACAGGGCGCTATGCACATTAATGTAGATGTAATTATGGGCAATAGGCCCCCAACACCCAATGAGGCAAGGCTCATGCATAACGAAGAATCCCTTCACCCCAATATTACAAAAGCAATGCACGACCTGGAAGATGGCATGAGGCATTTGCACGAAGCACCCAACGATTTTGGTGGGCACAAAGGACAGGCAGAAACTGATATGCAGCAGGCCTGGGTTTCGTTAAGAAAGGCATTGTATTTTCGACTTTACGAGGACAGGCATTGATTTGTACTAGTTCAACAGCACCGAACTCGTATTATGGTAAGCGTATCATGACTTTTTTATTTGTCAATGGTGAATGGTGAAAAACAGCCGATTGACCATTCACCATTGACAATGCACATATAACTTAACACGAGGATATTTTATCAGAGATCAATTTCATAATAACTTTCCTTAGCAACCGGAGAGCCGAAAATCCCATTCAGCATAGCGAGTTGTCCCACATGTGTGGCTATATCTAAAATAGGTCCCTGCAATAATTTTTTGCTCACTCCCATATCTATTTTCTTTTTGCCAAACGCCATTTCCAGTTCTTTTATCCCTAGCAGAAAGCGAGCCTGTTCCGATGCAAAATCCAGATTCTGGGGCGAGGGGCTATTGAAATGCCCTTCCTTAATCAGCATGTTCATTTTTGATACCAAATCAAATATATGATTGATGATTTGGCTTGGGCTTCTCATACTGGCATTGGCTTTGAATTCGCCAAAACCCTGTTTTGAACCTGCGGTAGCTTTTATAAAGCGGTATTCTATTGCCTTTAATGAGTGCTTTAATAATATATTGGGCGAGCTTGTGTTGGTGGATGACATCAATAAAATTAAAAAAAATGCCCCAATTAAGATTAACCGGGGCTTAATATACCTATGAAAAAACTTAGTTGAGGCGGTTTCTGCCAAACTGGTAGTTCATCGGTAAGCTTTTGATATATTAAGATGTTGAAAGGCTTGAAAAATAGAAGGCAATTTTCGGGAACAAAATCAAATCATTCCTTTTTGTCCTGCTTCACCCCTTTTAGATCCATGCAGTACGTGATAACGATGGTGGATATAATTATCAATAAAACAGATGCGATGATGTGGTTGTCCATATAGAGAATGGCACTGATTGAACCAACTGCCAGGATCAAAGTAAGGGCGAATAATGGATTTAGGGTTTTCATTTGAGCTTTGAGGTATAAATAGTTTAGATTTCATACCTCCATTTGCTTGCCATAAAAAATAACATTGAATACCAATAAGTTACACAAAAACCCTTTCCCAGCTTATCCAGATTTGGGAAATTTTAAAAAATGATTGGAAAGTCTTAGCTAGCTACCCTTTTAGAAATATGGAATGTATGGGCTTATTATTTATAGCAAACCGTAACCGCCCTAGCCGATGGGTTAAGAGGAGAAGTAAACCAAATCTATTACCCTAATGAAGTTTTACCGCTTTATCTGCCATTTGCCCGAAGCACGGTAATTTCTTTTTTGGCATTGTCGTCGTAAGTCTTCTTCACTATATAGTGCCATTGCTTTTCAGAAACGTCCACAAAAAAAACGTCACCAGTCTTATGGTTTTGTACGGCATCCTGAAATTCCTTGGGCATCATTTCTTCCCCAAAAAACCAACCCGTATCACCGTGGGTATTGTTGCCATCCATGGTATACTCATCCGATAGCTTATCGAAAGGAACACCCGATGCCAGTTTTTGTTGGATCAGTTTTTTCAGACTGTCGATCTGGGTGGGGCTCAAGGAAGAGCCATCCAAAAAAATATAGCTGGCACGATAAGCCACCGAGGAGGTCGCATCGATCACTTTATAGGTAACATAGCCAACTGAAAACACATCGCCTTTATTTTGCCTCAATAAGCGCTTATCAATGAGGGAGGAGTCTTTGTCCAAAGAAAGATGGAGCAGGGCGGGTTTCAACGCTTTGTTATCGTCGATGAATTTTTGTGCTTCCTGAACGGTAGCTATTTTTTGAAACTGTTCTGTTACTGTTAATTGACAAAATGCGGGCATACAAAAAAGAAGAAAGATGCCCACGAAACCATTTTTCATAACCCAATTTTTAAGCAATGTAAAAAATATGATATCACCGGAAATAAAGATAAGGGAACTTGCCTGTTAAATTTTTAACCCTACGTTAAAATATCGCAATTATAGGGGAAATGGTTGCCTTGAATGAATTTCAAAACCCGGTTTCGGCCATTCCGTCCTCAAAGGGTTTTGTGCAAGGATTGCCCAAAATACGATGCAAAGATTGCATCTTTTACGACAGTGGCATAGCAAAACAAGCAAAACACTTGCTGGTAAAGGGTTTTGGTATGGTAATTGATTTATATAACCAGAACGAAACTGATTTTTTAAAACTCAAAATCCAACATTATGAAAATCATTTCAACCACCAAAGACAATGATGGAATCTCTAGTGCCATTGCCTTTATCATCGTCATTTTACTTACGCTAGGCCTCGGTTTCATGGAAAAGTTTATAAAGTAATATATCGGTTTGGCTGGCCAGCGAAAACATCTTGGGCTAAACTAATTTTTAAAAGACTACTCATCAACAAAGCCGAGCAGGGCAAATATCTATGCCTGCTTGGCTCTTGTTGGAATGTATTGAAGACGTGTAATTGTCAACCCACAAACTATTTTTTCCTTGCAAAGCTTACATATCTGTTTTGGGTAATCTTTTCGCATGAGCTTCATATAATATCAAACTTCGGCACTATCTGGGACCGGGACGGTCAATCAATAAAACTGAACGCAAACCCCACTCAATAGTAGCACTTACATACCAGTGCTATGTTAAGCGTAAACTGTCGCTAAAACCTCACAGGTTTTGGGTGAAATATAAAATAAACGGGTTATTGAAAACCCATGAGGTTTAGTCATCTGATATTTAACTTAACACTTGCAGGGTTTGGCATCGAGCCCCACTGGAGCCTAACTATAGGTCTGCGCGATTGGTGTATCTTATCATTTAGCCTTAAAGAAACTAAAAAAATGCCTACGCTAAAGATAACCTACTTTCTTTATTGTACTTCGCCTTATACTCTATAGGAGACAATCCGGTAATACGACTAAAAACTTCCCTGAAAGCCTTTGTATCGTTGTAGCCGACTTCAAACATAACTTCATTGACCGTTTTCCGGGTGGTTTCAAATATTTTTTTTGCAGCTTCCATCCTTACCCTTTGCAAATAATCAAGCGGGCTGAGACTGGTGGCCTTTATAAACCTTCGGTCGAAATTTCTTCTGCCCACAACCAAATCTGACGACAACTTTTCCATTGAAATTTTATCTCGATAGTTTTCTTCAATGAACTTTTGGGCTTTTAAAATGAGGTCGTCATAATGCTTTTTTTGGCCATTGAAAATAGAAAATTCAGCCTGAAGGTTTCTGTCCAAATCTATCTGAAAATATTTTGCACAATATATGGCGGTTTGTCGGTCATAAAATTTTTCGACCAGATATATCAATAAATGCAAAAAGGAATAAGCTCCGCCATTCGTATAAATCCCATTTTCATCCGTAATCAATTTATCGGTCTGCAAACTCACGCTTGGATATAATTCCCTAAAACTTTCTGACAAAGCCCAATGCGTGGAACAGGTTTTCCCCGATAGTATGCCCGTGGAAGCCAGCATAAACCCCCCTGCGCACATACTTGCCAGTTCTGCCCCTTGTTTGTATTGTTCGGCCATCCAATCAATAAGCATTTTATTGTTTTTAGTGGCGTTTTTGTAACTGCGAATTAAAGTTGCGGGGATAATGACAAGGTCGGTTTTTTCGATTTCATTGATGGATACATCTTGCTTGACCGATAAAAAACGGTTGTTCAAAAAAGCATTCTTGGTCGCCCCCACCAATTCTACCTTAAAAATCGGCACCTTACCGTTGCTCTTCAAATAATTATTTGATTCTTCAAATACTTGAAAAGCCCCCACAATACAGGCGATGGTGCTTATTGTAGTTTGTTCATCAGGCACTAAAATGCTCAAATGCTTCATGCTCATATTTTTTACAAATATAAAAATAAGCAATGTCCAAATCAACCCTTTAGAATGTCTAAATAACACAGCATGAGGTTCGAATATGGAAATTATTTTTGTATCACAAAATCAAGAAAGACATGAAAAATTATTCCTATCATTTAGAAACGCAGCAATCAGCAAAAGAAGTTTTTGGATTGTTGTTGGATATAAAAAAATGGTGGTCGGGCATTTATGATGAAACAATCACAGGTAACAGCAAAAAACTGAACGATGAGTTTTCGTTTTCCGCAGGTGGCGGAATGCACTTTACAAAACAAAAATTGGTTGAGCTTGTCCCTAACAAAAAAATAGTTTGGGAAGTAATGGAAAGCAAATTGTCCTTTTTAGACAACCCAGAAGAATGGGAACATACAAAGTTGCAGTTTGAAATTACCGAAGAAAAAGATGGTAAAACAAAACTGGGTTTTACCCATGAAGGGTTGATGCCAAATATTGAATGTTACGAACAATGCAGTAGTGCCTGGACAAAGTACCTACACAATCTTCAGGAAAAACTCAGCAAATAAAAAACTAAATACCATGGCAAATAACAACTTCACCACAAGCATTTTGGTTGACAAAAATATTTCCGCTGCTTTTAACTCAATAAAAAATTTCAGAACCTTGTGGTCAGAAGAAATCGAAGGTAATACCGACAAAATGGGTGAAACGTTTTCCTACCATTACAAGGATGTGCACCTCTGTAAAATGAAACTTATCGAAATAAATCCTGATAAAAAATTGGTTTATCAGGTAATTGACAACGAATTCAATTTTACAAAAGATAAAACAGAATGGATAAACACCAAACTGATTTTTGAATTGAATCCAGAGGGAACCAAAACCAAGATTGTTTTTACCCACGAAGGGCTGGTGCCCACTTACGAATGTTACCAGGTTTGCCAGGATGCTTGGACAAGCTATATCCAAGGTAGTTTGAAAAATTTAATCGAGACCGGAACGGGAAAACCGAATGGTAAAGAAACAGGGCTAAATGCTGAATTAGTTGAAAAGTGGGGGCTTCCAAATAAATAATGACTAACAGTGGCCGAGCGAAAAAACGAGCCGATTGCATTCCTGTAATCCCAGCAAACCTAAAAATCAAAAAAATTCCAGTAGCTCAAAAACCTCACAGGCCTAATAACACTCCATAGTTTTTACCTAGTTTTTAAAACCTGTGAGACTCAAGAAAATTACGCGGGGTCAGCTGCGCCGGACCCCGCTGTGACTGAAATAAATTAGGAATACAAATCTTAAATGCTCAAACTTATTGTAATACACTTTTAAAAAATTAATTATCCATTAATTAATAAGCAGCTAACGCAGACTCTATTCCTCAATATGAGAATTACATTTCTTCTTTGTACCGATTTTCGAAATTTTTAAATCGAAGAAACTTTTTGGAAGAAATCAAGGAGAACATATAATGCAAACATTATTGGATGATTGAAAAAACAACATTGAACCCCAATTAAATGCTTATGCCTTATTAGAAAGGTTCTCCAAATTTCATTTACATCCCCATTAATCTAAAAGATTAAATAAACTTACAGACCTTTCTCAAAGTTTAAAACTTTGAAAAAAGTGAACGCATGAGCATCAATATTTTTTTTTTTTAAAATAAGTATATTAGATTATTCGATATAAAAAATTGCGTAATACAAAATTAAGTAATCAATTATTCAATTTCATAAACCACATTCTATGACTAGTTTATTATCCTCCATTCAGCACGGCATCAAACATTGGTATATCCCCATGATCATTGGGATTTTGTTCATAGCGCTGGGCATCTACATTTACACCGTCCCTTTGGAAACCTATGTTACTTTATCTATCCTTTTTAGCCTCAGTTTTATTTTTTCCGGCATTTTTGAAATTGTATTCTCCATTTCAAACAACAAATCGCTTCAAGGATGGGGTTGGTATTTAACGGGGGGAATACTCAGTTTTATTTTGGGCATCTACTTGATCATGTACCCTGCCATTTCCATTACGGGGCTTCCATTTGTGGTAGGGTTCACCATGCTATTTAGATCGATGCAGGGTTTGGGTGTTGCTTTCGACCTAAAGAGCTATGGCGTTTTAAGTTGGGGAAACTTGGCATTGGTAAGCGCCCTAGGTATTATATTGTCTTTTGTTTTATTGGCAAATCCCATTTTTACGGGCATCTCAATCGTGGTGATGACAGCCATGGTATTTATCGTTTCAGGGATTTATGGAATTATTTTTTCCCTTCAGATCAAAAAGCTGAAAGATTTGCCCAATAACATTGGCGCTAATCTTAAAGAAAAAATCAACAGTTTAACTACAGAACTAAAAGAGAGCGTAAAAAAACAATCTTCTTACAATAATACAGGGTAGGTAGACAGCACTATTTACCCGTTCGCATAGCATACAAAAAGCTTTGCACCAACAATAAGATGCCATTTTTAACCCCTCATCATCCTCCGTCTCTCTGCTACCTTGTTGCGAACTTGTCCATCCCCATTGAGATAAACTAATCTTTGTCATCATTATAATTGTTTGGTGCCATAGTGGGGTTCGATGATGTACCTCTATTCGTTCATCATTAATCCTACTAATATTTAAATGCCAATGGTAAAATTTCTAGTATTAAACTACTTAACATGAAAATCAAATTGATCACCTTTTCCTTCTTTCTACTATTTATTTCGATGGTCAACGCCCAGGAGCTTACCAAAAAAGAAAAAAAGAAAGCAAAAAAAGAAGAGCCGCCACATAAAGGTTCTGTTTATTTTACGCCCATGCCCGTAATTAGTGTAAACCCTGCTTTTGGCTTTATGTACGGTGCATCGGCTTCCACTAGTTGGTTTATGGGAGATCCCAAAACCACCAAATTATCTTCCATGTCAAGCGGACTGGTCCTTACCACTATGGGACAAACTTTGTTAACCAATAAAGTAACCGCCTACTCTGAAAACAATCAATACAAATTGGACATGGATTGGCGTTATCTAAACAGTTCGCAGGCTACTTTTGGTTTAGGTTCCGGGCCATTGTCAAATAGGTTGGCATCCAATGGATTTGAATACAATCAAAATGCGTTTTCCGTACCTATCAATTCTGCACAAGTATTAAAATTTCATTGGTTTCGGTTATACCAAACACTTTCCAAAAAAGTATCTGATGGATTGTATATTGGTATCGGATACCATTTGGATATTTTAAGTTCATTTAAAGACAATCTCTTAAATCTTTCCGTTGCCCCCCCGGTTATCACCAGTTTTTATGCGTATAATTCCAAGTATGGTTTTTCTAATAATAAAAATACGCTTTCGGGCATTTCTTTAAAGGCCATCTATGATACCAGAGATAATATGAATGCGCCCTATGCGGGAAAATTTGCTCAACTAACTTTTAGGGTCAATCCAACCTTTTTAGGAAGTGATAAAAATTCCACCTCTTTATGGGCCGAATACCGCAATTATTTTGACTTGACAAAAGACCATAAAAATATGTTGGCTTTTTGGGCCTATGCTAATTTTCAAACCTCGGGCAATTTGCCTTATTTGAATTTACCTGCGGTTGGTTACGACCAGTATAGCACTTCTGCCAGAGGATATGCACAGGGAAAAATCAGGGGAGAAAATCTCGTGTACACCGAATTGGAATTTAGAAAACATCTGCATGGTACGATTAAAAATCCCAACCAATGGGGATTTGCCGTATTTGCCAATGCCGCCACTGCTTCCAATGAAGATGCAAATATAAATCTACTAAAATATATCGACCCAGCTATAGGTGCAGGAATCAGGTATATGGCTAGTCCTAGTGCAAGGACTACCATTCGAATCGACTATGCAGTTGGCATGTATAATTCTTCGGGAATTTATTTAGGCTTAAACGAAGCATTCTAGAACATGATGGGTTCACCAACAAAAAACTATGTATAAATATATCTTGATTTTGATATCTTTTTTTTGTTCTGAACTGCGGGCACAGAACACTAACGTAGTGGACTCCATTTCATTTTATGGGTGGATACGACAACATATTGCGGTATATGACAAAAATATGGAGTTGCAGGACAATTCGCCAAGGATCGGCACCAGTATATATCGGAAACTACAAAACGGATGGTGGGCAAATGCTCAATTGGAATATGGCATCCATATCGTGCAGGGCATTAGTTTTAATAAAGATGCCAATTCCGCCCAACAATTGATTGCCAACCCATTTGTAACGGCCGCAGCATTTACCCCCAGATTGGCCACAGTAGAAATGGGACATCCAATATGGGGAACCATTACGATTGGAAAACAATGGGGAGTGTATTATGATATTGGGTTTTACACGGATAATTTCAATCTATTTGGAGGTTCGGCCAATGGGGTCTATGCCGGGGGAACAGATGGCGGATGGAGTGGCACGGGCCGTGCTGACAAGGCCATTCAGTATAGAAATCATTTTCGAAATTGGGAGCTGGGTGTACAAACCCAACTGTTCGGGAATTCAGCAAACTTTGGAATAGCCGCGCAATATCATTTTCCAACAGGACTTTCCATTGGAGCCGCGTATAATTCGGCCAAGATTTCAACCCAAGGCCAATTCCTGATCAATGATATCGGTAAAACCAACAACAATTTTATTGCGGGCATAAAATACAACAAAGGCAAATTATACGCCGCTATTACCTCTTCGATAAATAATGGGGATATCATTACGGTAAATGATTCCACCATTTTGGCCTTGGCCACCAACGGTTATGAAATGTCATTGGGTTATATACTTAGCCAAAAATGGAGTTTTGATGGGGGCCTCAACTTGGCGGTAGCAAAAAAATACAATCAATACCTCCATGGCCATTATCGCCTTTTGCAATACATCGCAGGGGTTGATTATTTTATAACCCCCATGACCAGGATTTATGCCAGTATCCGGATGAGTGATTCAAAATTCGTTGATTATCTAGATGCGGTAAATGTATATGCATTGGGGTTCCGGTACGATTTTGATTTTAGTAAAGGGAATTTTTTAATAAAGTAAAAATACTGATGGCAGCGATATAGCGCCACGCAAAACTATTTTGGATGGATCCTGGCAATGCCCAGCATTAGGGAATTGAAATAAATTATAAAACAATTAAACCACAAGAAAATGAGACATTTTAAATCAACATTTTTAGTCTTTAGCTTTCTATTTCTTTTTTCAATAAAAAGCATTGCCCAACAAAAGGTAATAATGTATTACAATGGCGATATCCTTACAATGGAAGGCGCAAAACCTACCTATGTACAAGCGGTAGTTACCAAGGAGGGGAAAATTCTTTATGTTGGTAACAAAGCCGAGGCAATGAAAATAGCCGGGGCAAGGCATGTGATGGTTGACCTTAAAGGAAATACCATGATGCCCGGATTTATAGAGCCACATTTGCATCCTTTTATTGCCGCCGTCATTCTTCCAAACGAAATTATTGCGCCTTATGATTGGGTAATGCCGAATGGAATCAAAAAGGGAGTTTCCAATCATGAAGATTATATCAAAGCATTAACTGCTTCCATCAACAAAAATGCCACCCCAAATGAAGTGTATTGGTGCTGGGGTTATCAACCCTTATGGCATGGCGAATTGAATCGGGACATTCTGAATAAAATAGCTCCGGACAAGCCAGTCGCCATCCTGCATCGTTCATTTCACGAAGTATTTCTCAATGATAAAGCCATTGAATTTATGGGTATTAAGGAGACAGACTATAAAGGCAATCCGCAGGTCGATTGGAAAAATGGACATTTTTGGGAAGGTGGTTGGTTTGCACTGGGCCCTAAAATTTCAAAGTTTTTGGTGGACCCTGCTAAATATGAAAAAGGGTTGGAAATGATGTCTGAATTGATCCACATGAATGGCATCACTACCATTGATGAGCCGGGCTTCCCCAGTTCAGATTTTAATCTGGAATATTCAACCTTAAAAAAAGAAATGGAGAAAAAACCACCCTACTCCGTTTATTTGATTCCGAATGGTACCCAATTGTATGGCATGAACGGCAATAGCAATGAAAAAGCCGAAGCATTCATGAAAACATTAGCTGCAAAATATGATACAAAAAATATTCATTTTCGTCCCAATCAAGTAAAACTTTTTGCTGATGGTGCCATCTATTCCCAAAACATGCAAATGATTGATGGCTATACCGATGGCCACAAAGGCCAATGGATAACAACACCTGCATTGATGAAAGAACAAATTAAATTCTATTGGGACAAAGGCTATAAAATTCATGTGCATGCCAACGGTGACGAAGGCATCCAAAGTTTATTGGATGATGTGGCGGAAAATGAAAAAACGCACCCACGAAAAAACCACCGGTTTACCCTCCACCACATGGGTTATTTCACCGATGCGCAAGCACAACAAGTGAAAGATTTGGGGATAGAAGCATCGGTGAACCCCTATTATCTATGGGCATTGTCCGATAAATTTTCTGTTTATGGATTGGGAAAAGACAGGGCTGAAAATTTGGTGAGGATTGGTGCACTAACCAAAAGAGGCATTCCAGTTTCCTTCCATTCTGATTTTGCCATGGCACCATTAGAGCCACTGACCTTAGCATGGACAGCCATAAATCGAGTCACCTCGCAAGGAAGCAAATTTTCCCAAGATCAAAAATTGGATGCGTATACGGGTATGAAAGGCATCACTATTTCTGCGGCCAGGACACTCAATTTGGAAAACGAAATAGGATCTATCAAAGCAGGGAAGACAGCCAATTTCACCATTCTGGCTCAAGATCCCTTAAAAATAGACCCAATGAAAATCAAGGATATTAAAGTATTGGGTACCGTTTTTCAAGGCATTTCCTTTTTTGAAAATTAATTGCAAATAATCTAAATAATTTCAAATCACGTAAAATGAAAAAGACAATTATCAGTGCTTTCCTAGGCATTTTATTTTTAGGAATTACAACAAAAAGCTTTGCCCAACAAAATGCAACCATGTACTACAATGGCAATATCATTACCATGGAAGGCAAGAACCCCGTTTATGTGGAAGCGGTTGTTGCAAAAAATGGCAAAATTGTTTATGCAGGGAAAAAATCGGGAGCGATGAAACTAGCTGGTGCAAATCACACCATGGTTGACTTGCATGGAAAAACTTTGCTGCCCGCATTTATAGATGGGCATAGTCATTTTCTCAATGTAGGGTTTACTTCCATGGTCGCCAATTTACTTTCACCGCCAGATGGACCGGGAAAAGATTTCAATTCCATTATCAACACCATGAATCAATACAAGAATACAACGGAAGGAAAATTCATGTTCAAAAAATTTGGATGGATAATGGGCAACGGGTATGACGATTCTCAATTGGAAGAAAAGGACCATCCCAAAGCTCCCGATTTAGATAAAATAAGTACCACCCAACCCGTTGTCATCATACACCAATCGGGTCATTTAGGTGTTATCAATTCCTATGCCATGAAAATGTTGGGTATCAACAAGGATACCAAAGACCCGATAGGGGGAAAATATCGTAGGAATGCCGATGGTTCACCAAATGGAGTTTTGGAAGAAGCTGCTTTTTTTGGAATACTTTTTCCTATTTTAGGAAAAGGGGATGCAGATGCCAATAATATGTTTATTGAAAAAGCTTTGGTGGAATATGCAAAAAATGGTTACCTAACTGTACAAGATGGCCGAACTACAATACAACAAATGACCACGTTAGCAGATGCCGCAGATAAACATAAATTTTATTTGGATATCGTTTCCTACCCCGATATTACCTTGCCGGGTGTAGAAGAATCAATGAAAAGCCCCTATTATAGTGCCACCCATCAATATAAAAATAGGTACCGGATCGGTGGTGTAAAATTAACCTTGGATGGATCGCCACAGGGAAAAACTGCCTGGTTGTCGCAACCTTATCTTGTTCCACCACAAGGAGAAAAACCAGGGTATAAAGGACAAGGTGTAATGACCGATGAGAAAGCAAATGGTTTTGCAGAACTTGCTTTTAAAAATAAATGGCAATTGCTTTGTCATACCAATGGCGATGCAGCAATAGATCAATACCTGAGAGCAGTTGATAATGCCGAAAAAAAATATGGTTATCCTGATCACAGAACCGTGGATATACACGGACAAACCTTGAGAAAAGATCAAATTCCTGATTTGGTTCGATTAAAAATGTTGGCATCGCTTTTTCCCATGCACACTTTTTATTGGGGCGATTGGTATGTAAGTTCTGTATTGGGCGAACCAAGGGCCGATTATATTTCGCCTTGCAGGGATGTGATAGATGCTGGCATCAATATCACTTCACATTCTGATGCACCGGTAACATTCCCAAACTCTATGCGAGTTTTGGATGCAACAGTAAATCGTGTAACAAAATCAGGAAGAATCTTAGGGCCTGACCAAAGAATTTCAGTTTATGAAGGATTAAAAACATTGACCGCCTGGGCAGCCTATCAGTATTTTGAAGAAAATACCAAGGGAACATTGACAAAGGGGAAACTGGCAGACTTTGTGATTTTGGATAAGAACCCATTAAAAATTGACCCATTGGATTTACATACTATTAAAGTGGTGGAATCCATTAAAGAAGGGAAAATGGTTTGGGAAAAGAATTAAGCGCTTTTAAAAGGATTATCCAATTACTTGCAACTATTTGGATCCTATCCTCAAGAATTTTAAAAACAGCAATCCGTTTTTGTATACTTAGTTGCTTTAAGCCCTCTGGTAATTTCAGGGGGCTTATTATTGTGCGGGATTGTCGGTGCAAGTCCCTGCTAGAAATATGTTTGGGCAGGCACCAGAATTATGCGATACACCATCTCCCATTCTCATCCTTGGTATAGCCAAGTCCATTGCTCATTTCAATGATAGCACGGCCTTTTTTATCAGTGTGCCTACTTTTTTCATATACACGAATGCCATTGTTCTCACGGGAGAGATAGAGAATAAGGGCCTGCTCCGTGGGCAATATTTCGTGCAGCCATTGGCTGTCTTCTTCTTTTACAAATGCCTGACTCATAGGAAATATTTTTGAATGATTCTATTCTCTAGGTTTAGTCATTATACTCTGTAAAAGCCAACCGGTATTATTATTATAAATCCACTTCGCAACATAATCGCCTTTCAGTCTTGCAGTGTCGCCTGGCGAGATCATGGCAACCTGGGTATAGCTCCCTTTTTGTATGGAAGAATCTTCATTAATTTGGATGGAATCGGAAGTGGAGTGTTGAGACAATACTTTCAGGTTAGCAAAGCCCGATAAAAATTTTTTTATAGAGCTTCGCCCATGTGCTACCTTACCCAAATCACCATTCGGGGTAAAAATCAATGAAATCGAATCCGCATCCATTTTCTGAATTAAATGATCGTATTTTTTCATTGCCGATTCAATTTCACTTTTCTGGTGCCCCTGTTTGCAGGACGATGTAACTAACAGCCCAACCAAAATAATGAATGAATAATAAACCATTTTCGATTTCATTTAAATTCAGAATTTAGCATGATGACGAATATTTGAAACGAACCCTGGGGCGACCGATATGGACGTATTTGAAAATCTTAAGCCCCTAACTCTCGTTAAATTTAGAATTAAAATTTCATTGTTTGTTCGATTGCCCGGCTTTATTCGCCTACCGGGACTGCAGTGGCTCTAGGAACAAATGCACGAAACTTTGATTGTGCGGCGAGTCCCGCGCAGGCTGCATTGAGCCACTAGATGCTACTATGTATACTCGGACTCGCCTGAGAGGCAAGTTTTCTATAACATACCATCAATCGTATAAATCCCTGTTCAGACTTTTTACACGGGCTCGGCGATGCCACCCTCCCGGAGTATAGAAAAATCAGTGAAATCTATTAATCGGTGCAAATCCGTGATTCAGACAAAAAATGGGAAGCAATCCCATCCATCCCATAAATCATATATATCCAAGTTCAGACTTTGCCCATAACTTTTCCAAAGTTGCAACTACCCGTTAAATTTTATCCCGCTGCTTTGAACTTTGGAAAAGTAGGAAGCCTTTATTTACGCAGGGTCGGCTTCGCCAGACCCCGCATAAAGCAAAAAACATTTCAGACTTCTACGAACAATGTCAGACCGGGACGGTCAGACAAGAAAACCGAACACAACCATTGCTCAATAGTAGCACTACTGATGAACGGAGCGTCGCAACGATGTTGAGTAGTGAACCATTGCTCGCCCAATGGAAAATGACTCATTATGTTTCCTTCATAATCCAATAATCTCCCAAAATCTCAGTTCCCTCTTACCCTCCTATTTTAACTGAAGTCATGCTGAGCGAACCGGCAATGGCTTTATCATTGAAAAGACTCAAGTTTTCATTCTCCTCTTTCAAAGCCAATACATACAAGAGCGGGAGATAATGTTCGGGGGTTGGGATGGCCAAATCAAAAGCCTTGCCCTGCGACCTAAAGTTGATGAGCTGCTGAAAATCGCCAGAGCGCATATAGGTTTTCATTTTTTCGCTGGCTTCGATAGCCCACTCATAACCAAAGCCGGGCTTATCCAATTGATCCCAAGCAACCATCCTTAGGTTATGTACCATATTGCCACTGCCAAGAATCAACACTCCTTTTTCCCTGAGTGAACCAAGCTCCTTTGCAAGATCATAATGGTATTGTGGCGTTTGATAATGATCGAGACTCATTTGTATCACGGGCACATCGGCTTGGGGATACAAATGTTTGATCACACTCCAGGCACCATGATCCAACCCCCATTTTTGATCCAGACCTATATCGGTTTTATGAACCATGGCCTTGGTTTCATTGGCCAATGCCGGACTACCGGGAGCTGGATATTGCACTTGGTATAAGGCTTGGGGGAATCCACCAAAATCATGGATGGTGGGCGGCTTTTCCATGGCCGTTACAAATGTGCCACGGGTTTCCCAATGTGCGGACACGCATAGGATTGCACTGGGTCGCGGAAGGGTCATGGCAATCTCTCTGAAACCAGTCACGAATTCATTTTCTTCAATCGCATTCATAGGACTTCCATGACCTAAAAAAAGTAGCGGCATTTTTTCGGTATTGCCAAATGGCTGCACAAGCTTTTCTAGTTCGCTTAATTTCATATTTGTTTTGCAAAATTGTGTAGGACAAAGATTTTAAAAACTGCCCCTTTGATTATGTGAAAATATATTGTTTTACCTAACAACTAATTACAATCCAGACACACAAAAGTTCTGTTAGCAATCGGTTTGTGCATCTTTGAAGGCAGCCCGGCATTAAATCATTTTCATACTGGTATCCTGAAACCTAGCTTTTCCATCAGTAACAAAAACACATAGGTTGCCAGCCAGTAAATCATAAGCACGAAAATTCATTGCTACTTTATTATTAACATACAGTACGCCCATATTGCCATCCATAAAAACCTGTAAGCGGATAGGCATACCCGGTAGCATGGCAACCGGCCGCTCCAATTCTACCATTTGAGAAACTTCGGAGCGATCTCTGGGCCACATATCAAAAACAACCCGCTGGTGTATCGGTTCCAATCTGAGATAATAGGCTTTATCCAAATCATCACTGGCCCGGATCATCAACCCACAGGCTTTCGTGTCCTTTTCAAATAACATACTCGTTTCAATTTTGCAGGTTGCTGGCATTTTTCCCGCTACTGCCGCTGCAAAACTACCAACAGCCTCTAGTTGCACGCCATGGTCAATGGTTTTGAGTGTGCCTGCTCCTACTTTAAATGCAAGCATCTCTGGTTTGTTAAAAGCAGCATCCACCGTCTCGGGTACCCTTACCGAAAGTGTGCCATCTTTCTCTTGTAAAATCTCATGCACTACTAAATTGCCACCCCAATTCCAGCCCCCATTATCTTTTGCCTCATCACGGGTAGGGTTCCATCCAAACAGGAATCTTTTTTTACCATCCGATGCGGTTTTGGCGGCATATAAAGCATGCCCGTCAAAATCATCTTTTTCCGGGGTTATCCAAGGACCATTTAGATGGCGGCTCATGCGGTAACGTGTACGCACCAAATCGGTAAATTCAGAAAATAATAAATACCACCAATCACCCATCCTAAATAAATCCGGACATTCATGGGTATAATAAAGATTAGGAGCATAAAAAGGTTGTTTCACTTCCCATTTCTCCAGATCTTTTGAAACGCAGACGGCGGTCAATCCTCTTCGGCGAGGAATACCTTCTTTAAACCTAGCTGCCAGCAGCATATTATATTCCTGAGCTTGATCGTTCCAAAAAACAAAAGCATCGCGCCAATCATTTTTTTCGAACCGATCGATAGGGGCAAAAAAAGTATGCTCTGGTATCTTTTTCCAATGTTGCATATCATCGCTCACCGCATGCATTATCCCCTGCTCCGGCTTACCCTTCTCCCCCATATAGGGATTATGCCCTGTGTAAAATATATGGTACTGCCCTTTTGCATGTATGGCCGAGCCTGTAAAAACATATAGATCTTGTTCATCCTTGGTACCCCTCGGGAGCATTTCACCATGTTCAGTAAAATGAACAAAATCTTTTGTACTAATCCGATACCATGGGGTGCCCTCACCATGTTTATCCCGATCCCGCCAATCCAATAAAAAAAATAATTGAAACTCGCCCTCTGCATATAGTGGAATAAAATCGGCCGCCCAAGCTCCTGCAGGCTTATAGAAAAAACGGTTCGGGTTTTCATCCGGTTTTGGTGGAATATTTTTTTCAACAGACAACGCTTTTGTATCGATGCTTCCCAAACCTCGGGAGACTGAAATAAAAGGAATAAAAGAGGAGATTCTCAAGAACTGATTTCTTTTCATACATTTTACATTTAACCCAGACCGTACATATCTACGGTCCAGCCGATGCTTATTTAAATTATTGACCAGAATCAACTTGGATTACAATTATTAAATATATGAAAAGCGGGTTTCCAAACACAAACTTTTTCGATAGCGTGGTTGTTGAAGTACTATTTGTTTTAAGAACACCTATTTTATTTGGGAAATAATTTCAAAAACCTACATCTCCATTTCGAATCTGGCTTGACAGAGGTCTCCCCCCTGTTTTAGCTTTAGTGCTGATTCTCCACAATGTGGCAACCATGTATCTAATGAGCAGTTTGAGCATCGTGTTCAATTTACCCTAACCATAAATTTCGTGGCTCACTTTTAAATAAACCAAAAATCAGAAACTTGTGTTTAACTTGATTTTCCCTTCTATTCATCAAACCCAACTTGCAACAAAATGTTGATTACTCATTTTTTATGCACAAACCATAGTCGATTTCGAGTGAAGGGAATTAGTGGGGGTTTTAAATTTTAATTATTCATTATTGTTATGAATTTATTACCCCATTATTTTATCAGAGGAAGATTCTATAAGTTTTTGTACTTTAGGGAAGTGTTGTAATGATCAAAACTATTCCGGGCTATTATCTGATATCTTGTGCAGATTTTTTTATTGGAACTAAGGTTCATAACGTTTTCAAAGATTTGCTGATGCCCGAACCAATTTTATATTCAGAGCAAGAACTATTAACACAGATAGTTCAGGGCAACGAAAAGGCCTTTAACTCATTCTATCATCAAACGAGTGGGGGGCTTTATAATGCAATCATGTCCTACTTAAAAGATAGCGAAACTGCCAGGGAAATTATGCAAGTAGCCTATATACGCATCTGGACCCACCGCGAATCCTTGACTCAGATCAGCAGCTTAAAGAACTATCTTTTTATAATCGCCCGGAACGCTACCTTCGACCACTTCCGGAAATTGATTTCTAAAAGAAAATTGATTTCTGGAATAAAGGAGAGAACCCCCGAAATAGTCAATCATATCGATGACCATATTGATAGAAAGGAATTAGATACTTTATTTCATGAGGTCATCTCTCATTTGCCCACACAACAAAGGCAGGCCTATTTGCTTGCCATCGAGGATCAACTCAGTTATGATGAAATTGCCGCAAAAATGAATGTTTCAAAATTCACCGTCAAGCGGCACCTAGATCTCGCCCGAAAATTTGTTCGTAAATATATTAGCCAACATCATCAGCAGGAGATGCAATTGCCACTTTTTTCCTTACTCCTTCTTTTTTATAGTTTATAGCCGATAGCCCCCAAAACCATTCTCTCGAATATGCACTTTAATTTTTTTAAAGGCATTGGACCACTTGCATTTTAGAATCGTCTTTACTTGAACCGAGCACCAAAACAATTTAGTTTTCAAAAATATTGCCATGAAAAAAGTTTTTATCCCTGTATTTTGGGGAGCTACTATTCTTATAGCCATCCTTTCCAATGCTTGTAAAAAAAGTAGCGCAACCAATGCAAAGTCAGAAAAATATCAAATTGTTACAGGCACCTGGAAACAAACCGATATCGTACTTGGGGTACCCGTGAGTGTTAAAGTAGGAAATACCCGATATGATTTCCCTGCAGGCACCAGTATGATCACCAACCCCTATTTGAAAGCATTTGGCGTTACCGCCTATTTTCAACCCACCACCAGTAATAGCTATCAGTTTAGCGATAGTGGCACCTATCAGTTTCAGGGGACGACAGACCTCATCCTTCCTGTTGCAGGCAATGCTGGTAAATGGACACTTGAAGTTTATGATGCCGTTCTTAAACTCACTGCTCCAAGTGCGGAAGCCGATCCCCATTGGATCAATGCCATTACAACCGATTCATTATCCTTATCCATGACCGTAAAAATCCCCGGTCTTGGTGCAGCACCCTTAAACCTATTATTACAAAAACAACAATAGTAAATTATTAGCGGAGACCAATCCGACAGATTCTATATAACTAGTCAATATCTCAAAACCCAAAATATTCAAGTTATATTTTTTGCATGATGAACAAAGAACGTTTTACATATCTGTTTGAGCAATATAAGAGCGATCGAATGACGGAAACAGAATGGGATGAATGGAGAGAAGCCATCGACAGCGGGCAATACGATAACCTGATGAAAGCCCTCTTTAGGAACTTGGCTGAGAGCAAAGAGATGCACCCAAGTTGGACTACGGCACTCAAAGAAAAGCTTTGGCATGAAGTGATGCAAGAGACCGTGCTTCTGGAAAATAACAGCCAACCAGGCAACCCGCCAATACCAATGCAAGAAAAAAAGATTCCATTGCGTCACCGCATTTTCAAGTACGGATCCATTGCTGCCTCATTGCTGTTGCTTATCGCATTGGCCTGGTTATTGAAACCCACAGAGAGAACCATTAAAAAACCTTCTGCCCTGCAAATTTCCAAAAACGATATCGAGCCAGGGAGCAATAAAGCAATATTGCAATTGGCCAATGGAAAACGCATTGTTTTGGATAGCACCAACAATGGACTGATCCTCAACCTCAATGGTTCGAAGATTATTAAAACCAATGGTTCTGTTGCGATTTCCGCAACCGACGAATCCCATCATACCTCAATCCCAGAAAATGATTCCTATAATATAATCAGCACTCCACGGGGAGGCCAATACCAACTGATTTTGCCAGATGGAACCAAGGTTTGGTTGAACTCATCCTCATCACTAAAATTCCCAACTGCTTTCAGGGGAAATGAACGTCATGTGGAATTGGTTGGCGAAGGCTATTTTGAAGTAGCCAAAAATGCGAGCATGCCATTTTTCGTTTCTGTAAACCAAATGAAAGTGGAAGTATTGGGTACCCATTTCAACATCATGGCCTATGATGATGAAAAATCAATCAACACCACATTGCTGGAAGGGTCCGTAAAAATTTTAGAATCCGGTGATATAAAAAAATTAGTACCGGGCCAGCAGGCAGTGCTTGATCGCAGTAATCATCAGGTATTGATTGCTCAAGCCGATATACAAAAAACAATGGCGTGGAAGAATGGTCTTTTTGAATTTGACAATACCGATCTGAAAACCATTATGCGCCAATTGGTGCGTTGGTATGATATAGAAATTGTGTACCAGACCAACCCTGATCAAACACCGTTAGGCGGCAGCATCAGTAAAAATTTGAATTTGAGGGAAGTGCTTGCGCTTTTGGAAGCAAATGGAATTAACCATTTTAAAATAGAAGGAAGAAAAGTATTTGTGTTCCCATAAGTTACAATCAGCCCCACCGGCAAGTGGGGCTGTGGCAGTTTCGGTTGGTACCGAACTACAATTGGGTAACTGACACAATTAATCTGACAGGATTATTTATTACATCACCCAAACACTGCAAAGTTATGCATTTAATGGCGCTTTGCAACCAAGCCCGCAAGTGGCGGTGGTTGCGTACCAAAACAAAATTGGCAATGGGATGCATCGACCGCTTATCGGGGGCAACACATTTAGCCAATAGGAATAAACTTTTACTGGCTATGAAACTGACTGTTTTTTGGATCCTGGCACTCTGTTTACAGGCTAGCGCAAATGGTTTTTCACAAAAAATCTCGCTATCGTTTAAGAATGCGCCCATACAGCGTGTTTTTAAAGAGATAACCCGACAAACCGGTGTTTCTATTGTATATAAGGAAACGATGCTGGAAGGATTACCTCCCGTTAGCATCAAAGTAAAAGATGCCTCCATTGATGAGGTGCTCAATATTTGCCTAAAGGATCAACCTTTCGGGTTCCAACTTGTAGGGCAGAGCATCATCATTAAAAAGAATGTACCACCGATAATCGTAAGCAATAATATTCCAGATATTTTAGTAAAGGAACCACCACCGAGGGTAATTACGGGTTATGTCAGGAATGTAAACAATGCGCCCATTGAAGGTGCTTCTATCTCAGAGAAGGGAACCACAAACGGAACTTCTTCCAAACAGGATGGCAGTTTCAAATTGACGGTAACCAGTCGCGACCCCATCTTAGTCTTTTCATCTATTGGATATAAAACACTTGAAGTAAAATTAAATGACCGGTTACAGATTGAAGTGGTTTTAGAAACCAGTTCCCAGGAACTAACCGGGATGGTGGTGACTGCACTTGGCATAACGAGGGCAAAGAAATCTTTGGGCTATTCGGTGGAGGAAGTAGGGGGAAAGGAATTTGAACGGGTGCCGCAGGAAAATATTCTCAACGCCATGGCGGGGAAGATAGCGGGTGTCACCATTAATTCAACCGGAGGGGTCGGGTCTTCGGTGAGCATGGTCATCCGCGGGGCCACTTCTTTGTCAAGTGATAACCAACCTCTTTTTGTAATAGACGGAGTACCTATTGCCAATACGCTGAACAATATAAGTGCCGTTGGTATTGATAACAGGGTAGATTATGGAAATGCATTATCAAGCATCAATCCCGATGATATTGAAAGTGTCACTGTATTAAAAGGCCCTAGTGCCGCAGCACTCTATGGCTCAAGAGCAGGTAATGGAGTAGTGATCATCACCACAAAATCAGGTAGGGCTGCCAAAAAAACGACAGTGGAAGTTACTTCCAACAATGTATTTGACAACCCTTATAAATACTTGAAATTCCAGACCAAATTTGGGCCCGGCTATTTTTCTGCCATCCCTGTTGCTGTGAGCGGAAACCCATTGACCAATCCATTTGGTTCACTGATCCAAGAAAGTGTGGGCGCTACCTATGGCGCAGAACTGGACCGTGGCTATAGTGAAGTACAATGGAACAGCCCATTGGATAATAATGGCAACCCCATCCCAATGCCCTTGGTTTCGCATAAACATAATCCCCAAAACTTCCTTCAAACAGGCATTACCAGCATCAATGGTGTTTCGGTTTCCAATAGCAATAATCAGGTCGCCTATCGGCTTTCGTACAGCAATATGTCGAACCGGGGCATCATCCCCAATTCAGATTTGTACCGAAACAGTCTGAACCTAAACACCAGCCTTAAGGTAAATCCATCTTTTAGGATAAGCTCCATTATTGATTTGAGCAGGAACAATTCCAATAATCGCCCCGCAGGAGAACGAGGTTCCAACCCTTTGCAATGGGTGTACAATGTTTCGCCAAGCACAGATATTCGAGACTTAAAACAATACTGGTTGCCCGGTCAGGAAGGCATACAACAACGCTCACAATACAAAGGGCTTTTCAACAATCCCTATTTTTTAATCAATGAAGTAAAAAATAGTTTTGTGCGTGATCGTGCATTTGGGAATATCAAGGCCGATTGGAATATCACAAAAAACCTGAGCTTGATGGCCCGTTATTCCTTGGATACCTATACAGAAAGAAGGGAAACCAAAATCTCGCAAAGCTATACAGAAGATCCCGGTGGATCTTATGGCATCATTGATATTGGCACATTCGAGAGCAACGCAGATTTTCTGCTCACGTATAAAAAGGACATCAATAATTTTAGTTTTTCTGCATCAGCAGGTGGAAATAAACGTTATCAGAAAGGATCTAATGTCACCAATTCCACCAAAGATGGTACAGGCCTTATTGTTCCCGGCGTTTTCAACATACAGAATATCCTGCCACAGAATTTAAATTATTTTAGCAGCTATTATCAAAGAGGTGTAAACAGTTTATATGGGTTGCTCAATATCGGTTATAAAGAATTGGCTTTTCTTGACCTAACCGGTCGTAATGATTGGTCCAGTACTTTGCCAAATGCCCAACCTTATTTTTATCCATCGGCATCCATTAGTCTATTGCTAAAAGAAATATTTGGGATCAGTGCTAGATCCATAAACCTTTTCAAGATGAGAGCAGGTGTTGCACAAGTAGGCAATGATGCCAATCCTTATCAACTGCAAAGTGTGCTGGTGAACGCAGGCACTTGGAATGACATCCCAAGATTGACTACTTCTGGAAACTTATTGAACCCCGACCTTAAACCCGAGATTGCTACATCCTATGAGGGAGGTTTTGATATAAACATGTACAAGAACAGGCTACGTTTTTCAGGGACCTATTATATGGTGGAAAACAAAAACCAGATCATCAGCATCTCTACACCTCCCTCTTCAGGATATTCATCCAAAAACATCAATGCCGGTTTGTTGAGAAGCAAAGGCATTGAGCTTTCCTTAGGTGGAACGCCCATCCAAAACAAAAACTGGAGGGTAGACCTGAATGCAAATTTTACCAGAAATAGAACAACCATTGTATCGCTCTCCAGCGATCTTCCATACTACACACTATGGCAAGATGCAAAAGGGGGCGCCTGGACTTATGTAGGAGAACAAATCGGTGATATCTATGATGCACAAATGCTCACAGTGACCGATAAAGGATCTCCCTATTATGGATATCCGCTGTTGGACAATATTGGCAAATGGCAATCCATTGATGCCATCAATGCCAAAAATAAGATCGGGAATTTCAATCCCAAATTCATTATGGGGATGCAAGGATCCATATCCTATAAAAATTTCAGTCTCAGTTTTACGCTCGATTGGAGAAATGGTGGTGATTTTGTTTCCCAAACCTATCGTTACGGTGAAGAAAATGGCCAATCCTCTTTGTTCTACGGCCAACTCATTAATCCGGGAATGAAAAACGGTCAGCAGTTGAGAGATTACTTGGTAGCCAACCAGGATAAGATGATCCGTAGTACTGGCAATCATTTTCCACTTGTGGGTGGTCCTACTCCACAGTATAACGGGTTCCCCTTTATATACGGACCATACACAATGCCTTATGGCGGTGTATTTGTGCCGGGAGTCCGAGCTTCTGGTTTTGATGCCAATGGTAACCCAACTGGCTATATTGAAAACCTTGGGCAAAATATAAATCAACCCAATGGCACGGCCATACTCCCCTTTGCCGGAGCCACTGCCTGGAGTTTTACAAGAGCCTATTTATTTCCTGCTTCTTATTTAAAACTGAGAGAAGTATCAATAAGCTATATGCTTCCAGCAAAGCTGATAAAAGCTGCAAAATTGCAGGAGGCCAACATTTCTATTTACAGCAGGAACATTATTTTATGGACGGCGGCCAAAATAAATATTGACCCAGAAAATGCCTACCAGCCCTCTGTTGATATAAAAGGGAATGGGATACAGTTTGCACAGGGCATCGAAAGGTATAATGTGAACCCATGGGTAATCCCAATAGGGGTGAAGCTAAACTTAATATTTTAAGGCATCTTAAATCGATTTATTATGCGACCTAATTTTAAATATCTTTTACTTTTAATTCCCATCATAGCATTATTGTTTTTCGCTACTTCATGCAAAAAACAACTTGTAAATCTGAACCAAAATCCCAATGGAGCCGACCCGACCAATACCAATCCAAACCTAGTGCTATCCACGGTGCTCACTTCCTATGGACAGCTATTGGTGTCCCAAGGTTTTGGGGATGTGGCGGGCATTATGCAACAGACCCAAAAAGATGGTTGGTCTGGTGGCCACAACGAATATGATTGGAGCGGCGATAATTCCTGGACGCCTTATTATGATATTCTCAGAAATAACAAATATGTTTATGATCGAGCTACTACGCTTAATTATGATCTTCAAAAAGGGATTACGTTGACCATGAAATCCATGATATTCGGTCAGATCACCGATTTTTGGGGAGATGCCCCCTATAGTACGGCACTCATGGGAGATCAAAGTGGGAGCACCAATCTTTTCCCTACTTACGATAAACAGGAGGATATATACAAAGGCATACTAACCGACCTGGCCACCGCGAATACACTTCTTTCAAAATCAAAAAACGATTACAACAGCACCACAGGCGCCGCAGATGTATATTATGGTGGCAACCCATCACAATGGAGAAAATTAGCAAACTCGCTAGCACTTCGCTTTTATATGCGCTTATCGGAAAAACTGCCAGACTTCGCAAAAACAGGTATTGAAAAAATGGTTGCGGACCCAGCCACTTACCCAATCATTACCAATGCGGCCGATGATGCACTGATGTCATTTGCGGGGGCAAGTTCGGCCGATTCATGGCCAAGCAATGTTCGGTACGATGCTGATAGTGTAAATTACAGGGTAATCAAAATGTGCTCCACATTTGTAAAACAAATGGTAGCCATGAACGATCCTAGATTGGGCATTTGGGCCAATAAGGTGGATGTCTTCCTGCACGAAGATGCTTCCTTCCCTGCGGGAACGGATAAGATTGTTGATACCATTGTAAATGGCGAAGCCCGAAAAGTTCGATACCTTTCTTCTGATGTGCTTGCTGCCAAAGGGCTTACGGTAAATGATATTGATCAAGATCCCAATTATGTGGGGCTACCCCAAGCCATCGTGGGTGAAGCAGTGTACAATCTGAGCCCCGATGCCAGCCAAGCATCGCATAACCCCCATGTATCGTGGCTCAATAGTATGTATATGCAACCCAATGGACCTTTGCTAAAAGCAAGGATCATGACCGCGGCAGAAGTAAATTTCATTCTTGCCGAAGCTGCATTGAAGGGATGGAATACGGGTGATGCAGAAACAAATTATAAAGCTGCCATACAATCCTCTTTTACTTCATGGGGTTTGTCCAATACGGACTATACCAATTATATCTCCCAACCTTCCGTTGCATATTCAGGCAGTCTGGAACAACTCATTACCCAGAAATGGATTGCTTTTTGGACCAATGCGCAGGAAGCATGGTTCGATTATCGTAGAACAGGTTTTCCCATCTTAACCGCAGGCCCCAGTGCTAAAGGACCGGTATTGCCCATCAGGTACTATTATATGCTCACAGAAAGAAACCTGAACAAGGACAATGCTTTCGCTGCTGAGAACAACCTGGAAACAACCACCTATTCTGGCTTTGGGGCTGATGCGACTAATGGAAGTAAAAACAGTGCATGGTCCAAACCTTGGATATCGCAAGGAACTGGTAAACCATGGTAACAAAATCACAAATACAAATGAAAAAAAATTTTTTGAATATTTCTCTTGCAGTATTTTTTTTATACTTTTTGATGGGCACTGTTTCAGCACAAGGGTTCAAAGCAGGTGCAGCAATCCGTACCCTTACCCCTAACCCTTTACTTCCTGTTTCTGGAGGTATTGGGACACCCAACCCGGTTACAACAAAAAAAGGGGAACTATATGCAAGGGTATTGGTTCTAGAAAAAGGAGATGTTCGTATTGCGATTGTGGGGATCGACAATCTTGGATGGACTTCCATTTTAGGCGACCGCTCCCGCGCATTGATCAAAGGCATTCCCCCTGAAAATATATTGATCGGTGCAACCCATACCCATAGTGCACCCGATGCTTATGCTTTTCCCGATGAACAGGGCCATTATGGTGCAGACCTGAAATATCTGGATTGGTGCACCGAACAGATTGCCGATGCAGTGAACGAAGCCATCAAAAGCCTAAAGCCCGCTTATCTAAAAACGGCAGTGGGGGAAGCAAAAGGAAAAATCGCTTATAACTATTATGCGGAACAATTGTATGATCCACGTTGCGCCATTATACAGGCCATTGAAGATGGAGGTGAAAATAATGGCAAACCTATCGCAACATTGGTCAACTATGCCATACATCCAGAAGTGATTGGTCCTAGTCGTGGCATATGTAGCCCCGATCTTTGCGGACCACTTTATGCTCGAATAGAATCGAAAGTTGGGGGCATTGCTATTTTTATGAATGGTGCCCAAGGAGGGATGGTGACCGCAGATAACCGTCGGCAAAAAGGAGAAAAAGATGAGATACATGGCGAAGCAAATACCTGGGAGGAATGCACCCGAATTGGCGTGCTTTTGGCGGATGAAGCTTTACGCATTATTTCAGATGCCCCGATACAAAAAGCGCCCATGCTTTATTGTGGATCACGAATAATTAGCTTTCCAATTGACAACCCAAAAATGAAATACATTTTGGAAAATAGTCCCTTGAAAAGCCCAATGGCCGCAAACGATTCTATCAAAACAAGGATCAATATCCTTGATATTGGAACAGCACAAGTGCTCACAATACCGGGAGAAGCACTCCCTAATATTGGCTTCTATGTAAAAAGGAATATGCACACAAAACAGCCCATGTTGTTTGGTCTCACCAACGATGCCTTCGGGTATATGATGACCAAAGTCGACTTCAACAGTTTCAAACGGTACGATTATATAAGCCACACTTCACTAGGAGAAATGACAGGCGAGATCTATATCGATCAAGCATTAAAACTGGTAAAAGATAGCCCGTCCGCCCAATCACAACCATAAACAAAAACAGATAGCTAAACTCAAAAACTCATGAAGAAAACAAGTATCAAATATCTATTTGCATCCTTACTGTTACTCATTGTCTCCCTAACAATTAGCACCCAGGCACAGATTGCCCCCAATCTTTCCAAAACCTATCCAGCCTCGGAGATTACCACTCCGGTAAATGCATTGCAGCATTATCTACATAATGGTGATACTACATTCCATTGGGAATTGGTTGACCAATATGAAACTACGGATGCAAAGGTTTTCAACCTGCTCTTAATTTCACAGAACTGGCGCAATATCAAATGGGCACACCAACTAACGATTGTGGTTCCCAATAAAAACGAATTTGATGGCGCCCTATTGATGATCACTGGCGGGCATATTAAAAATGGTTTGCCAGCCTGGGCAAGCAGGGATGATGAGTTTCTTGCCAAAGCAATAACGGTTGCCGTCGATAATCGAGCCATTGTAGCCGTACTCAAACAAACTCCCAACCAACCCCTATTTGGTGACCTCACCGAAGATGCACTGATATCGTACACCCTCCATCATTTCAAGGAAGATGGCGATTATACCTGGCCGCTTCTTTTCCCCATGGTAAAAAGTGCCGTTCGTGCCATGGATGCCATACAACAATTTGCAGCCAGCCAATTGAAGCATCCCATCCATCGCTTTGTGGTTTCTGGTGCTTCCAAAAGAGGATGGACCACGTGGCTTACTGGCGCAAACGATGGCCGGGTAGAAGCCATTGCCCCAATGGTAATCGACGTATTGAATATGCCCGTAAACTTGGATTATCAAATCAAGGCTTGGAATAAATACAGTATCGAGATCGAGGACTACGTGAAATTGGGCATCCCGCAACAAGCAAGAAGCGAAAGCGGGATGGCCATCAATCAAATGGTAGATCCTTATAGTTATCGCCATCAACTTGTGATGCCGAAAATGATTTTTATGGGCACCAATGACCCTTATTGGGTGGTTGATGCTATCAAGAATTATTATGACAGTATCCCTGGCCAAAACATGATCATGTACACCCCAAATGCGGGCCATAATTTAGGAGGTGGCAACGAAGCTTTCCGTTCGCTCAGTGCCTTCTTTGGTTTCACACTGGCAAGGCATAAATACCCCATCTGTCATTGGAGGGTAAAGACCAACAAAAACAAGGTAACCATTACCGTTAATACCACTCCCGACCGCCTTGTTGGGACCTCGGTATGGTCTGCCAATTCTGAAAACATGGAGTTCACCAAATCGGTTTGGACAAAAAGAGAGCTGTCTGGCAACAAAGGAAAAAAGGAAATCCAGTTTACTGAAACACTGCCTTCATCAGGCTTTCGGGCTTTTTATATGGATTGCAGCTACACCGATCTGAATGGCAACACATTTACCGAAAGCACCCGCATGTTTTTAATGAGTAAAGACGAACTTAAACTGCACTAATCATGAACCTCATTTTTAGAAAAAGTCAATTTGCGCTCTTAGTCATTGCAGCAACTTGTGTGTTCAGCACCTCCTTCATTCAGGTAAAAGCGCAGCGTACACATGCAGCACTACCAAAATCAAAGCATGGCTTTATTGTAATTGCCCATAGGGGCAATCATGTAAATGTACCCGAGAATACCCTGGCTGCGGTACAGGAAGCCATCAAGGCTGGTGCAGACTATGTTGAAATTGATTTAAGAACCACTAAAGATGGATTCTTGGTGTTAAGCCATGATGCCACCGTTGACCGCATGACCAATGGCAAAGGGGAAGTAAAAGACCTAATCCTGGATGAAATAAAAAAACTACAGGTAATCAATCCAAATAAAAGAACGGACCAAAAAATTTACCACATCCCAGAATTCAAAGACATCCTGAATGCCTGCAAAAACCAGATCAATATCTATCTCGATTTTAAAGATGCCGACCCAATGGAAGCTTATAAACAGATCAAGGAAGCCGGTATGGAAAAACAAATCGTGGTTTACTTGAACAAGACAAGCGATTATAGCAAATGGAAAAATGCTGCACCGGACATGCCTTTGATGACAAGTCTACCTGAACAAATAAGCACAGCCGAACAATTGGCTTACTTGCTAGGCCAGGTGCAATTGGAAGTATTGGATAATATTCGTGATAGTGCAATGCTCGCCATGGCCAATAAAAAAGGCGTGGCAGTTTGGTTGGATGTACAGTCAGCAAATGAAGATAAAAGCAATTGGGAACAGGCACTGGGTTTGGGCGTACAAGGAATGCAGACAGACCATCCGGAAGCATTGGTTGCCTATTTAAAAAAGACCAATCAAAGGGACAATGCAAAATTTTCCGTGAACAGCAATCCGTCGACCCCAACTTCTTATAGAAAACTCTTAGACGTCAGCTATGGAACTGACCCAGAAAATAAGATGGACGTATATTTTCCCTTAGAGTATGATGATGCCCGGGTAATCGTCTATATCCACGGTGGTGGATGGACCGGTGGTGATAAATCGGAATTTCCAGAATCACTCACTGAAGAACTCGTGGGACAAAAAAAATACATATTGGTATCCATGAACTACCGTCTGATAAGAGACGGCAAAAACCGATTTCCTGCACAGATCGAAGACGTCTCCCGCTTATTGTCTTTTATTGATGACAAGTCTGGTAGGTTTCATTATCGGAAAGGTGACTTTGCATTGATGGGTGGAAGTGCGGGTGCCTATCTAGCCATGCTCTATGCTTATGGGTACGACAGCCTGAAAGAAATAAAAACAGTGGTTGATTTTTGGGGACCGACCGATTTGAGTGATAAGGCAGTAAGGGAAAACAATCCAGATGCCGATAGCAAAGTAGTAAACTTACTTGGGGTAGCAGACTCCAAGGACCCTCTCTGCAAATTGGCAAGCCCCTATTATAGAATTTCAAAAACATCTGGAGTCCCTACCCTTCTTTTTCATGGTGGCAAAGACCCACTGGTGGATGTAAGCCAAGCAGAAAAAATGTATAAAAAATTATTGGAACTGGGAATCCCCGCTCAACTGGAACTATACCCCGAGGAAAAACATGGACTTTCTCCTGCAACCGCCATTGACGCATTTTCAAAAACAATAAAATGGTTGGAGAAATATTATCCTGCCAAATAATCGGCATAGGTGAATGATGTGGATCTCGCAACCATCTGCATTTATTATGGAAAATAATTTTTAGAAATACCTATAAAATATCAAATGATGCAAATTAAAAAAAGCCTCCGCTTTCTGATACTATTAATCATTCCGTTTATTTCGTTTGCACAAACAGATAATGTTACCTATGCTGAAAAACTAGGTTTCCCCAAGGGATCCAAAGTGATCATTCTGCATGTGGACGATGCGGGCATGTCTGTAAATTCAAACCAAGGTGCCATCAACTCTATTGAAAAAGGAGTGGCCACTTCCACCAGTATTATGATGCCTTGTCCTTGGGCAGCCAGTTTTGCAAAATACGCTGCAGAAAAAGGATACGATGCCGGCTTGCATCTCACCCTCACTTCCGAATGGGGAGATTACCGGTGGGGGCCTTTGGCTGGAATGAAACAAGTGCCCGGGCTAGTAGATCCAGAATGGTGTTTATGGCATGAACCAGAAGACGTGTTGGCCCATGCAAGCGCCGATGAGGTAGAACAGGAGATCCGTGCACAACTGGCTAGGGCATTGGCATTGGGGCTTCACCCCACGCATTTGGATTCGCATATGGGCACTTTGTTTGTAAGCCCTGCTTATCTGGAAAGGTATATCAAAGTTGGTGCTGAGAATGGCATTCCCGTCATGTTCCCGGGCGGCAACAATAAACTCTTGGCAGAAAATTTCAATCAGCCTCTTATCAAAAAATTAAAATCCGAAGGAAAATATAAAGAAGGGATGGAACTGCCCTTGCCCGAAACTTTAAAAAATGCCAGAGCTGTCGGAAAAAAAATCTGGGACCTAGGGCTGCCCGTATTGGACGATTTGATCACGTATAGCGGTGATTGGAAACCAGCACCTGTGAATGGGAAGATTAGCCCCGAAGCTTATGCCAAATTCAAAGTAAAAAAACTTGAGGAAACCATCCTTCAAATGGAACCCGGTCTCGCCATGTATATCGTGCACAGTACCGTTGTATCGGATGATTTCCGCAAAATATCAGGATCTGGTGATTCCCGCAATGCAGATATGCTTGCCATGATGGATCCCGATTTGAAAAAATGGCTGAAGCAAAATGGAATTATCCTGACCACTTGGAGAGAAGTGATGCAGAAGCGCAATGCATTGAAATAAAACAGGCAAGCCAATGCATAAGGTAGTTGAGCAATTGGCTTGCGAATGAATATTTTTATTGCCAGTATTCGAATACATATATAACCTATAATACTTTATGGTTAAGTAAGCTTTTGTTAATATTTAATAGAAAAACCAAAATATTTTATCAAAATTGCCAATGGCATTAAACCTTTCACTAGATTGTCGTTTTAAAAGGCATGCAATCCAAAACCCTACAAAATTAATCAGCAAGTACATATCTTGCCAGCCTACCGACACCTGAAATCTTGATTTTCTTGTACAACAAAACCCCATCATATGAGTTAATGATACATACCGACCCTGCAAGGGTTATCCTATGCTTTATTGAAGTCAATAATTTGCTCCAATCCCTGAACGAAAGCAAACAGAAAGCTTATGCAAATGCAAGTCCTGTCCGCTAGGACTATCAAGATTATACTGTTTGCTGCATGTCTGCACTTCTCCCCTTTCAAGGCAATATCACAATCACCGATTTCAGACTCTTGCCAAAGCACCGGGCAATTGGATATGAGGGATGTATTCCATCGTCTTAAAAAGAAACCCTATTTCGAAAAAAAGGATGAAAATAAAAATTTTCAGTTCGCCCTACTGCCAGCCGGTGGCTATAGTTCCAATACCGGTCTTGCCATTGCACTCGGCGCCAATGCTGTATTTACTTTGAAAGGCGCTTCAAAAGAATCCAGTGCACTCAGCAGTTTTACCTATACACAATACAAACAAAGCATTTTGCCTTTTCTGGTAAGTATATGGACAAAAAAAGATCAGTTCAATATTGTACTCGACGATCGGTATATCAACTATCCTTCTTTCATATATGGGCTCAGTGGCAAATCCAATTTGAATACTGATTATACGGTCAATTTTAGTTGGCTGAAACTACATCAATCCGTGCTGACGAAACTTGGGAAAAATATGTATGGCGGTATCGGTCTGTACTATGATTATTTTTGGAACATCAAAGAAGAAAAATTTCCACAAACAGGCGCTGGCAGCGGCACGGGCATCGAGCCTAGCTCTGCCTTTGAATATTACACCAACCAAAAAGTACCTGCAGATGAAGAGACTGCCTTTGGACCTGCTTTCAAATTTTTGTATGACTCCAGAGACAATCCCGTAAATGCCAAAAGTGGTTTCTATGGTTCGGCCATGTTCCATCCTTCCTTTAAATCCTGGGGCAGCGATGATTATTGGAGTAGTTTGGTAGTGGATGCCCGAAAATATGTCTCACTCTCGGAAAACAAATATCGTGTGCTCGCATTTTGGGGTTATTATTGGGCCATTTTTGGCAGTGCCCCATTTCTTTTGTTCCCCAGCACAGGTTGGGATGAGTTATGGAACACCGGTCGAGGATACTCACAGGGCCGTTATCGCGGGGCGAACATGCTGTACTTCGAATCGGAATATCGTTTCCAGATTACTAGAAACGGTTTATTGGGAGGCGTAGTTTTTTCAAACATCCAACATTTTCCTAATGAGATGTATACCTCCTACTCCAATTCCAATGCAGAACAATCAGAAAGCGTAACGGCAGTTGGCTGTGGTGCCGGGCTCCGCATCAAATTCAACAAGTGTTCCAGAACTAATCTGGCTATCGATATGGGTTTCGGCCAAAACCTTCCCAAGCCTTGGTTTGCCATTAATCTGGGAGAAGTTTTTTAAATACACTTGTGCATAGGGTTAGTGCTAGACCGCAAAGCATGGATATGTTTTCCTCTTAAAAACATACCGTTTGCCTCAATGTTTGATTTTATTTGCCCCAAAATTATAGTGTACAATCATGCAATCCAATTTCTGTTTTAACCTCAGGCTGAAAGATTATGCGATAACGCACACATAGAAATTTATCAAAGTTCAAGAGGGCTTTTTTTTCTGCTATAGCGCCAAACAAAATACCAAGTAATCACTATTTGTATAAGAATAATAGAAGGTAAAATAAAATGATTTACAGAAAATGGTTTACCAGAATTATCTTTCCCCAACATCATAGGAAGGTCTAAAATATTGAAGAGAATAATGGTGATCAACAAATATTTATTCCCCTTAAAATACCACCAGCAAAAAATCCCATACATTGTTTCTAAGGTAAAATCAATATAGGGATAATTTGAAATCCCCAAACCAAAATTTGGGGTATTGGAAAAAGGAGACAAAGCCATATCTTTTTCGTGAAAGATGATATCAAGTATGATATGTGACATTATTCCGATTGAAAAAGCAATTGCCAATGCTCGATTCTTATAGCCCCAATTGATGATTGAAAAAGCGATCAAGGAGAGGGTCACTCCAGTAAATATGGAATGCGAATAGGGGAGATAATTAAGATGCAGCTTGCCGTTTATTACAGAGATATATTCTATTCCCAAATAAGAAAATACAACCCACAGTAGTTCTACCAATTGAACAGAAATCAGCAATAGAAACATCGATGAAACGGGATATCTCTTTTTTAAAATTAATGCAGTTGCGGCATGATTAATTGCATACATTTTTTTAAATTAATAAAGTGAAATTAGATAAACAGCATCGGTCCAAACTTGGTGTTTGGTTGCAGCATTTAAAAAACATCTGCCCTAACCGATGTCTTTGTTAAAGGTACAAAAGCTGGTTCTATGTTATTAAGTCAAGTGAGTTTGTCTAATGGACGCGGTCGGTTAAGTTGCGCTAAAGCAATTCTCTTCGTGGCGGATATGCAGCCAAGCTTTGTGCGGCCTGTCACTTGTGACAGGCCTATTCAATGACTGTTCTATTTACCCCTCTTCAAGGACTCGCGATGATTATTCTATTTGCAAATTGTAATAATCTTGTGTACATAACATCTTTTGAATTCATTTAGTGACTCATGAAAAAAGAAACCCTCATTTCTAGGATCGTTCTTGGCTTTATTTATTTGGCTTTTGGGCTCGATTATTTATTTTTGGTTTATACCCTATCAACCCAATCATACCGGAAGGGTAGCCGCTTTCAAAGCAGGCCTTCTAGGGGTAAGCTATTTTTCCCCATGATAAAATCAATACAGATAATAGGAGGCCTATCCATGCTCATGAATCGATATGCTCCTTTTTTTGCTGTGGTATTATTGCCGATCAGCTTGAATGCATTTCTGTACCACACTATTTTAGTTCATTCTGGCTCGCTATGGCAGTTTGATTAATTGTGCCCAATCTTTTTTAGGATACGCTTACCGGAAATATTATATGGGGATGTTGGTGAAGAACCCTGATTTGTAATGAAGTCAGGCAGTTGCCTTTCATTGGTTCGTTTTATTCTTCATTGTTGGGTTTATAATAAAGAACGATTGCTCCAGAGCCAAAGGTTTTTGTTTTTACCAGTGTAAGACTAGCCCTATTGTTTACATTTTCAAATAATGGCAAACCGCCTCCAGCAATAACAGGATGAACACATATTCGGTATTCATCAATCAAATTCAGTTTCATTAATTGTATAATCAAACTCCGGCTGCCAATCAAAACCTGGCTACCCGGTTGTTGACGGAGGTCTAAAATTTCTTCTTCAATAGTTCGGCTTGATAGCTTGGCAGTTTCCCAACCTGTATCTTTAAGGGAATGGGAAAAAACAATTTTTGGAATCTGGCCTATAACCATAGCAAATTCGTCCATTGATTGGTTACCGGTAGGGTTATCTACCACCGTTTTCCAATATTGCATAAGTTGATAGGTCACCCTCCCAAATAGTATAGTGTCTGCTTTCCTCAATAGGTCAGCATAATATTGATGTATCTCTTCATCGGGAGTAATTGCTGTATGGTCGCAAAAACCATCAAGTGTCATGTTGATTGCTGCAATTATTTTTCTCATGTTGTGATTTTAGTTGTCTAACATTTGAAAATCGATGCCGCAGTTCGATTGGTTCAACCCTACATGTTCAAATTACTAAATTCTCAATTACCGCTTTACCTAATATCACATATTTTTCTTGTTAGTGAAGAGCTAATTGGCAAGCAATATTCGTGTAACAAAATCTATAATGACTTTAGTCAAATGCTATCAGGGATTTAACAAAGGCAGCTATCATGCGTAAACGCAATGAAAAATAATTAGTGGTCATCACTATTTTCATTCAGCAGTGTCACTCTGGATCAATGTACTTAAAATCTCCTGAGCGTACCAGCGAATCAAAAAATCATTGGGATGGTTGATATCATTCCCTGTCAGGTCCTGATAAGATTTATATTTAAGAAGCTCCCCATGTACGGCTGTCATATCCACCAATACAATCCCCGGGCCCGTCAATTCATCCAATACTTTCTTAAAATGCGTTTGTGTACCTACAAAATTTGATTCAGGATTGGGCAACATCGTTGCAACCAATATAAATTCAGCCTTTGGGTTATGCCGTCTAACGGTTTTGATAATCCCTTTAATATTCGCTTTAAAGCGTTTTGGCTCCATCCTGCCGGTTCCATCATTCATACCAAAAGCAATGATAACAAGATCTGGATCATGGGCCACTACGTTTTCCTTGACCGTTTCCAAACCCCATTTGGAATCCTTGCCGCCAACCGAGGTATTGGTAAATTCAATTTCCCCCTTGTAATGTCTTCGCAAACCTTCTGCAACCAGTTTGCCCCAACTGGGCATATGAGGAGCGGCTCCTGTTTCACCACTTGCATTGGAACCAGCAGCAATGCTGTCGCCAAAAAGCAACAATTTTAAAATTGATTTTCTTTTCAGCTTATCCATTACTACAGGGATATTTTTTCCCTGGAATTGAGAAACCGTTCCTTTCCATAAATTGCTATCATGTGTATAGGTGACCGCCAACTGGTGTTCATGGAAAAATGAACCTTCCTTAAACAATATAAAACCGCCCCCTTTTTTCGGGAATGTATTCGTTGAGGTATCAGGATAGAGTTCCGCCTGCGACAGACTGGGCGCCAGCGAGCCTTTCAGCAAGTTCAATTGCCCATCACGATATTCCCAATCGATCCCCTCTTTGTACTCTAAATTCAATCCCGCATTCCTGACAGAAAGAATTTTATTGGGCGTGAATAAAAGATGCGCTGTAGGCAATCGGCCATTACCTGAAACCATCAATACCGATTCATTATACATGGTGGTCGTTTTCCAGAAATACATCAATGCAGTATTGATCCGGTCTTTTTCCTGAGCCATTAGATGTGTAGAGAAACCAAACAGCATACAACATATCACGATTTTGATCTGTAAAAACCTGAATAGATGGTTCATTTAGTAAGAATTGAAGAGCCAATTTCGGGAAAGCAAGAGGGATAAAAAAATATTTGGTTCTATAAATCCATTTTCACGCAATCTACAATTGCCCCTGGTTTGAGATATCAGCGATTTACATTATCGGGGCTTTAACGAAGACTAACAGTTATGCACGAACCTAATGAAAGGACTTTCTCATATTATGAAGGTTTTAAGTTTGCCCACGGCTACAACTTGGCGTCGTAGCGATATTTGAATTTCGGGTCCATTAACTGAAACTAAATTTATATCAATGAATTTCTTAAAAAAAATTATTTTGGCGACATCAAAACTTAACCGCCAGATGGAATGAACCTGATGAAAGAAGAGACAAAAAAGGGCAAAATAGATTGTTCCATTTTGCCCTTAAGTGGAGGTGAGGAGATTCGAACTCCTGTCCAAACATATTCTTCAAAAGCTTTCTACATGCTTATTTGTTTATTGATTGTCGGGGATGGACAGGAAAACAACAAACCGATCTATCCCTTAGCTGTATGTTCTTAAGCAACCGTCACAGCCTTCGGTTGCAGCAACCTGTACTTGTTTTTGAGTCGGCGGCGGAGCTTGGCGACAGGCCAACCTGCTCAACGCGGCCCAAATGACTATCTAATCACTGATTAGGCAGCCATGGCATACTGAGTATTGCCATTTGAGTTTTGAATATTCAGATTAACGTGCTAATTATCCAACGCACGACATGCTTACACCTTCAAAGATCTACGCTGTCAAAACCAGGCACCCCCATTTTAAGGTTTGAGGTGGGAGGTTTGGGGTTTAGGGTGGTGAACTTTATAAATTTCATCCTACAGTCTAACATTCCTTTCATCTGAATCCCAAACTTTTTACCTCAGCTTCTACCTTCTTCCCTATACCTTAAACCCTATACCTTTTACCATTATTTTATTTACTTAGCCTTGTTACTACTATTTAGCATCGTTGTGTCACTCACTTGTACGGCAGTAATCCTATTCATCAGCTTCTAAAACGTTTGAAAAATCAAATTGTTTTAGTGTCCCATTCTCAATATTGAATTTATCATTTATAATGCACCCCGCACATTCATCAACTTACACCTTACACCCTACACCTTATGCCTTACACCCTACACCCCAAACCTTCCACCCTACTTAAACAATCTAAAAATATCCAGCCCCAAGGCATACACCATCAAGCTGAGCAATAATACCATGCCCGCCATCTGTGCATACTCGATAAACTTGTCGCTAGGTTTTCTGCCAGTGATCATTTCAATCAATACGAACAAAGCATGCCCACCATCCAATGCCGGGATGGGCAAAATATTCAGCAAACTCAATATCAGCGAGAAGAATGCCGTAAGCCCCCAAAAGCTTTGCCAATCCCAAACCGGAGCAAACAGTTTCCCAAAACTGATCACACTGCCCAATGACTCATTGGTATTCACTTTGCCGCTAAAAATCAATTTCAATTGCAGCCAATATTGTTTCAGTGTTTCCACACTCTTGCTAAAACCCGCAGGTATGGACTGGGCGAAAGTGTAAGATATATTCTTTACCTCATAACCACTGTCCTTAGGTATCACGGGATAAATTCCCAGTTTGCCATCCGGGCCAAGCTGTGCCGTTTTTTGAATGGTGTCCGTACCTCGTATCAATACCAAATCAATGGGCTTGTTCATGTTTTTCTTGATGGCGCTTCTAAACCCACTATAGAAAAAAACTTTTTCGCCATTCAATGAAAGTATTTTATCTCCCTTCATCAAGCCAATCTTATCCGCAACACTTCCTTTTTCAATACTGTCCAATCCTTCAAATGGCATCCGTACAGAAATAAAACCAATGTCCTTATAGCTAATTACTTTCTTGGCAAAATCATCCGGCACTTGCACAGTCACATTTTGGTCGCCTCTTTTTACCTCAATGTTTTTAGCCCCATTCAAAATAACATATAATGGAATGGACTTGAACTTTTCAATATACTTTCCATCCACACTTAAAATCTGGTCCCCATCCCTCAACCCAATGCTTTGTGAAAGCGAGTCGGTTGCAATCCCATATTTTAATTTATCGGTAGGTATATAAGAGTCGCCCCAATGCCAGGCCATCATGCTATAAATCAAAAATCCCAATATCAGGTTTACCACCACACCAGCAACCATGATGATCAAACGCTGCCAGGCGGGTTTGCTTCGGAACTCATAAGGCTCAGGGGGAAGTTTCATTTGTTCCTTATCCATGCTTTCGTCAATCATGCCCGAAATTTTCACAAAGCCACCAAAAGGAATCCAACCGATACCGTACTCCGTTTCACCGATCTGCTTTTTGAACAAAGAGAACCAAGCCGGGAAAAAAAGATAAAATTTTTCCACCCGACATTTAAACCATTTAGCGGTGAGAAAATGTCCCAGCTCGTGCAAGATCACAATAATAGATATGGATAAGATAAACTGTCCGGCCTTGATCCCCACTTCCGCCCAGTTGATTGCTAATAATGTCATACGTTAAATCCCCAAAAAGGGATTTTAATTTTAGTTGTTAAAAAATCTAAACTATGCAATTGCGATTTCCAAATAGACGAATAAATGTTAAAATTATGAGCGCTACTAGAAATCTTTAAATCAATTAATACGATAAACATGCATCGAATCCAATATTCTGTTCCTTGAAAATATCATGCAGCACTGTTGTCCCCTTCGGGATTGGGGCTTACAATTTTATTAAGGAAGCCGCAAAATTACGCGCCTCCGCATCGCTATCAAAATATTCTTCCAACCTGGGATGTTCGATGAATGGTACGTGCTGCATGGTACGCTCGATCAGATCGGTCATATCCAAAAAGCCGATACGGTTATGAAGAAATGCAAATACCGCTATCTCATTGGCCGCATTCAACACACAGGGCAGGTTCCCACCTTTAAACAAAGCTTCTTTTGCCAGCACCAAGTTGCGGAAGGTTTTGATATCCGGTTCCTCAAAGCTCAGTGTATTGGGTTTCTTAAAGTCGTACCTAGGAAATGTATTAGGTATACGCTGTGGGAACGCCAATGCATACTGTATGGGGAGTTTCATATCGGGTAAGCCCATCTGTGCCTTCATAGCCCCATCCTCAAACTGAACCATGCTGTGCAAAATACTTTGAGGATGGATCACCACCTGAATCTGTTCAGGCTTCAGATTGAACAACCATTTTGCTTCAATCATCTCAAGCCCTTTGTTCATCAGTGTGGCGGAGTCCACTGAAATCTTGGCGCCCATTTGCCAATTGGGATGCTGCAAAGCATGGTCGCGCTTCACGTTCACCAAGTAATTGGGTTTTTTCCCAAGAAAAGGGCCGCCAGATGCAGTGAGTATTATTTTTTCAATCTTATTTCTGGTTTCCCCAATCAAGCATTGGAAAATGGCAGAGTGCTCCGAATCCACCGGTATAATGGGCACTTTGTTTTCCACGGCACGTTGCATCACAATATCACCAGCCACTACCAAGGTTTCTTTATTGGCCAATGCAATGGCTTTACCACCTTCAATGGCCTGCAGGGTAGGTTTGAGACCAGCAAACCCCACAATCGCAGCAAGCATCATATCATAGCAGTCCAAAGCCGCCACTTCTTCCAAGGCATTTTCACCAACAAAAACTTTCGTGTTGGTGGTTGCCAGCGCCTGTTTTACTTTATTGGCTTTTTTCTCGTCCCCGATCACCACAATATTGGGCTTGTATTTGAGCGCCTGCATAATCAATAAGTCGTCGCTGCTCTGCGCTGTGAGTATCTCTGCAGTAAATTTATCGGGGTTGCTACCAATTACTTCCAGCGCCTGCCTTCCAATGGAACCGGTTGATCCAAACAGGGCAATTCTTTTTACAGGCACTTTATTCAAGTTAATGCGTTTTTAAAGGCTTAAAAATAAGGAAATATCGGTAGCGGCTGCCGAATAAAATCATAGATATTTTTCGAGCTGCTCTGCTACATTTCGGTCGTTGCTTAAGCGTGGCACTTTGTTTTGTCCGCCCAGCTTTCCCACTGATTTCATATAGTCGATAAACCCATTTTTCTTCACTGGCCTGATTTGTAATGGCTGCAATATCTGGCCACTGATCAGATCGTTATAATATATATTTTTTCCCCGAAGGTTATTGTCTACTTTATCTGCAAAACGCTTGATGTCGACAGGACTGTTTTCAAATTCCACAAACCACTCATGAAAAGATTTGCCTTCGGATTTTTGAATCATCGGGGCCACTGTAAACTCGGTGATCTGTACCCCTTCTTCTTCGGCCGCTTTCATCAGGCTATATTCCACTTCTTCGCCAATCACATGTTCGCCAAAAGCCGAGATAAAATGTTTGATCCTTCCGGTAACCACCAAACGGTAGGGATTTGTCGAAACAAATTTTACGGTATCCCCAATATTATATGCCCACAAACCAGCATTGCTGCTCACAACCAACGCATAGTTCTCCCCGATTTTTACATCTTTCAAACTGAGCCTGGTAGGATGCTCGTTCATAATCTCATTGGCAGGAACAAATTCAAAAAAAATACCACTATCCGTATTCAGCAAAAGACCTTCGGCCTGTTGCGAATCTTGAAAAGCGAAAAAACCCTCCGAAGCAGGGAATGTTTCAATGCTATCTATTTTCTTTCCAATGCTTTCAAATAATTTGGCTTTATAGGGTTCAAAGTTCACACCCCCATGCACCAACACAGAAAAATTCGGGAAGAGGTCTTTGATCGGCTTGCCGCTCTTTTCTATCAAACGGTCAAAATACATTTGCACCCAAGGTGGGATGCCCGAGATCAAGGTCATATCCTGATCGATGGTTTCCGCAACAATCTTATCCAATTTGGTTTCCCAGTCTTCGATGCAATTGGTTTCATATCCGGGCAATTGGTTGGTGCGGAGATAACTTGGTATATGATGGTTCACGATACCACTGAGCCTGCCCGTAGGTATGCCACCAATCCTTTCCAGTTCCGGGGAGCCTGATAAAAAAATCATTTTGCCATTTGCAAAAACGGAGTTGCCGGTTTCAGACATATAGCAAAGCAAGGCATTGCGTGCCGTGTTGATATGGTTTGAAATGGAATCTTTAGTAATGGGTATATATTTTACCCCACTCACGGTACCCGAAGTTTTGGCAAAATAAATTGGCAAGCCCTTCCATAGCACGTTATGCTTACCCTCCTTGATCAGGTTCACCCATTTTTTGAGCTGCTCATAATCCCGCAAGGGAACATGGGCTTTAAAATCCTCATAGCTCTTGATTTCGGCAAAATGGTGGTCCTGCCCAAAAATGGTTTTGCTACCTGTTTTGATCAGCTCTTTGAAAATGGCCTCTTGGCTAATGAGCGCATTGATGGCGCCTTTGCGTATCGTTTTATTGATATACGCAGCAAATGGTTTCGCTAAGAATGATTTGATTTTCATATTTATCCCTGCCCGCAAAAATAGGAAATCTAATTGCGTGGCACTTGCCGATAATCAGATAGTTATTTAAAACATGTTAAATCCCAAACAAGAAGTTTAAAAAATCTCAACTGGTGGATTTATGGGCAAATCTTGGCCTTTGCCCCCAATTTGTGCATTATATATATGTATGCGCACCCCTTAAAACTGGGAAAATGGCGGTTTTAGGAAATCTGTTCGTATTTTACAAGAAAATAGTTAGTTTTTTTGACTCCGGTCTTCCCTTTTTCAACTAATCCCCTTACCTTTGCAGCCCTAATAATGAATTTTATGTTAGCAGTAGTAAAAATTGGCAGCCAGCAGTTCACCGTTAAGAATGAGCAAACTTTATATATCCCACATGTGGAAGGTAAAGCGGGCGACAAAATTGAGTTTGATAATGTGCTTTTAGTTAACAACGAAGGCCAATTATCAACTGGTGGCGCTTTGAAAGCGAAAATCAAGGCCGAAATCGTAGACCAGGTGAAAGGTGATAAAGTGATCGCTTTTAAAATGAAAAGGAGAAAAGGCTTCCGTAAAAAACATGGCCACCGTACACACTACACTAAAATAAAAATTGAAAGCATCGCTTAAATTCATTTTTTAGGTATAGAACCAAGAGTTTTCATTTTAACTATCGCATTTATTTCTTTTAAATAAAAAATCATGGCACACAAAAAAGGCGAAGGCAGCGTGAAGAATGGTCGCGATTCGCATAGCAAACGTTTGGGAGTAAAAATTTTCGGAGGCCAGCCCATCATCTCTGGAAATATTATTATTCGCCAACGCGGTACTGAATACCATCCAGGAAAAAATGTAGGCGTTGGAAGAGACTTCACCTTGTTTGCTTTAACTGATGGTGTAGTTGAATTTAAGAAAGGAAGAGGTGACAAAACTTTCGTTAGTATCGTTCCAGCAGAGGTGACCGCTTAAAAAACATTTTGAATATTTCAAAATATTTTTTGGTTGTTCCAAAAGAAATTTTATTTTTATGCTGTAAATTGATTTACTAACCAATTAAATTCAAAAAAAATGGCAACAGCAAAAAAAGCAGCTAAGAAAAAAGCAGCTCCTAAAAAGAAAGCAGCTCCTAAGAAGAAAGCCGCTAAGAAAGCTGCTAAGAAGAAATAGTTTTAAATTTCTTACTGCAGAAAATAACGAGTCCCGGATGCAAATCCGGGACTTTTCTTTTTTAAGATATTCCACTCGAACCCCTCGCACTATTTATATTTTTTTGACCAAGGGATTTTAAAAAATTAATTTGCATTATGGCAATCGATAACGGCTACATATCAGACCAGCTCTCACTTCTATCCAAATTGATGGATATCCATGGGGAGAATGCTTTCAAAATAAAATCATATTCCATAGCGGCTTTTACCATCGATAAACTGCCGGAACAATTGTCCACCATGGCGCCCGAAAAAATATTCGCCATCAAAGGAATCGGTGAGAACACTGGCAAAAAAATTATAGGCATATTGCAGACCGGCGAATTGGCGCCACTCACGGAATTAATTGCAAAAACACCTCCCGGAATTTTGGAAATGCTCAAGATAAAAGGCCTGGGGCCCAAAAAAATCGCCACCATCTGGAAAGAGATGGAAATCGAATCCATCGGCGAATTGCTGTATGCCTGCAACGAAAACCGGTTATTATTATATAAAGGGTTTGGGGAAAAAACGCAAAATTCGGTTCGCGAGTCCATCGAATTCTATTTAAAAAGCCAAGGCGCTTATCTATTTTCGGAAGCAGTACCTTTTGCATCATTGGTACAAAAATCCCTTTCCACGGCATTCCCGAACGAGAAATTTCAATTGACAGGTTCTATCAGAAGGCAGTTGGAAGTTATTGACAAACTGGAATGGGTGACAACGGCAGAACCTGAAAAGCTGAAAACATTTTTAAGTAGTCAGGATTTTAAAGTGGAAACAGAGAGTGATCGACAGATTGTTTTAAAAGGCGACCAGAACATCCCACTTATATTCCATTTTGCCAACCTACAAAATTTTATATCCCTATTGTTTGAAACCAGTTGCAGTGATGCCTTTTGGCAAGCCTGGAAACAAAAAACAAAATGGGACGATTCTGTAAACTACCCATCGGAAGAAGCCATTTTTGAAACTGCCAAAATCCATTTCATCCCTGCATTCCAAAGAGAAGATGCTTCGATTATCGATGAGGCCGGCAAAAACAGCCTGCCTAGCGTTATTCAGCTAACAGATATCAAATCCATCATCCATAGCCATAGCAATTGGAGCGATGGTTCCTTTACAATTGAGGAAATGGCCAAAACCTGTATAGAAAAAGGTTTTGAATATTTAGTGATCAGTGACCATAGCAAGAGTGCTTTTTATGCCAATGGACTCACGGAAGAAAGGATACAGGAACAGCACCGCTATATCGACGAGCTGAATAAAAAATTTGCCCCCTTTAAAATTTTCAAGAGCATCGAAAGTGATATCCTCAACGATGGCAGTCTCGATTATTCAGACCCCATACTTTCCACATTCGATCTGGTGATTGCCTCCGTACACTCGAACCTGAAGATGAGCGAGGACAAAGCCATGGCCCGTTTATTGAAAGCGATCGAAAATCCTTATACCAATATTCTCGGTCACATGACCGGACGATTATTGCTGAGTCGCCCCGGCTATCCACTTGACCATAAAAAAATCATTGAAGCCTGTGCCGCCAATCAGGTGGTGATAGAACTGAATGCACACCCCCGTAGGCTAGATATTGATTGGAGATGGATAAAATATGCTTTAGAAAAAGAAGTGCTGATTTCAATCGACCCTGATGCGCATTACCTAAGCGGTTTTGATGATATCCTGTATGGCACCTTGGTTGCGCAAAAAGCGGGCCTGACCAAAGAAAGAAACCTTAGCAGTTTCGGTCTTTCTGCATTCGAAAAATTTTTGGCAACACAAAAAAGCAAAATACATTAAGCATGTGGTTCGCCCATGGGCAGTTCCACAAAAAAAGTACTGCCTTGGTTTTCTTTTGTTTCAAACCAAATTTTTCCCTTGGCTTGCTCCACAATGGTTTTACTCATGGCCAGCCCCAATCCCGTACCTGATGATTTTGTGGTGAAATTGGGGGTGAATATTTTTGACTGCGTTTGCAAAGGAATGCCTTCCCCATTATCCGATACTTTGATGATAATATCATTACCGACAATCTCTTCACTCATGCTGATCACTCTTTTCTCCTTATTCGTGCAAGCTTCCACCGCATTCTGAAGTAGGTTCGTGAACAGACGGTTGAGCTGTGTCTTATCTGCATGCACTATTATTTTTCCAGAAACAGGCACCCATTTGAAAAGCAGGTTTTCAGTACGTTCATACAAAGAAGATAATGAATAAAGCAGATCGTGCAGGTCAAATGTTTCCAGTTTGGGATTACCAATATTGGCAAATTGCGAAAAATCGGCGGCGATTTTGGCGAGATGGTCAATCTGTTCAACTAAGGTTTTCGCTACACTGGCTGTCATTTCCTTAATGTTCACCGAATCGTTATCTACTGCCTTTTGCAAATATTGAATGCTCAGCTTCATAGGCGTGAGCGGGTTTTTGATTTCATGCGCCACCTGTCTGGCCATTTCACGCCAGGCCCCTTCCCTTTCGCTTTTCCCTAAAGCTGCAGCACTCGCTTCGAGCTTCTTCACCATCTTATTATATTCTTTTACCAGTCCACCAATCTCATCGTCGCGGTCCCATTGTACTTCTTCATTGGTTTTCCCTAGGTTTACCTGGGTCATCTTTTCTGAAATCAATGTGAAAGAATAGGTAATCCGGTTGGTAAGAAAGAGCGCAATTGCCCCTGCCACCAAAAATATAAATGCATTCAGGATCACAATAGCCTCCAGAAAATTGGATATTTCTTGCTTCAATTCGTCCTGAGTGGTGAAGGAAGGTATATTCAGATAGGCATAGGTGTTCCCTTTTAGGTCGCGCAAGGGGCAATAAATACTGAGATAGGAGATTTTGGCCATTTGCTCCTTATTGAAAAACTCTACCGCATTTTTCAAGTGAAGATTATAATAGGCAACGGGATCCATTTTCTTGCTCAACACTCCTTTATCATACACAAAGGGATTGGTGGAAAGTTCCAAATTGCCATTCAAATTATAGAGGTTCAGTGCTACACCATGTATTTCCGAAAAATTCTTGAGCAAAGTTTCAAAACGCTCGTCGGGCCTGATTCCGAATTTGAGCAGGGAATCTTTTACAATTGGGCTGGGCAACTTTTCCTCCAATTCTTTCGCGGCAATCCGGATAGCTTCACTAAGTCTGTTTTGATTATTTCTTTCGTAACGGTCGATGAAGAAAAAAATCGTTGCCGTACCAATCACCAGAAAAGAAAACAAACTGATAGATATAATGGTAGCGTGAATCTGGGTGCGTATGTTTAAACGCATATAGGGCCTGATTCGGCTCAGGTGCAGCCGGGTAGCAATCAATAAGGATACAATGCGCACAAGTGCCAATAAAATTATAAAGGAAGTAAAGAGGTAGGCAAAAAGGGTTACGGATTCCAACAAAGAATTATCCTTTTTGGCAATCACTACAATCTTATCATCGGTTACCCTGTGCCACAATTCCTCATAAGATCCATTCCTGCGCCTTTCATAGTCTAACTTGGGAAATTGACTGGTCGTTAAAAATGAAGGAAAGGGATAGTTGTTGCCATAATCCACCAACTCATTCTTATCATACACCGCATAGGAATACTCAGGTGAATATTCGGGAAAAAATTCCCGTTTCTGTTGATTGAACAATTCTGGACTTAGTTCATCATTCTTGTCATCCTTCAAATCGGAGAGTATGTACATATAACCCAGTACTTTGGATGCGGTATCAGTTATTTTCTTTTTATAGATATAGGTATACTTGTCAAAAGATTTTTCATAGTAATGCAAGCCGGCAAGTCCGGTCGGCTTTCCTTGGATATTATAAATCGTATTCAGGGTATCGTAGGAAGCGCCACGGGCATTGAACAAGGGTTTTTCCGCAGAATCGTAAGTGAAAATCTTCATATCGTACTTGGTTCGATAAGTACTATAGCTGCTGTTGATCAGGCTATCCTTCAGCGCTTCATTTTCTGCCTTATCCTGAAAACGGTGAAAATTCGCAGAAAGAAAGTCATTATCGATATAAGCGAGTGCAATACTGAATACCCGCTCACTCGATGGGTCTGCTTGCTGGGCCAGCCGATCGGCCGTGCGGATTCGTTGTGCTATTTCAATTTTTTTATTGGCAAAGAAAATAATGCTGGAAATAGATGCAGAAAAAACAAATAGCCAGAAAAGTACTTCCGAAACGTTCAGGCGCATGTTCAGGTTTGAAAAAAGCTTGCGCTGCAACAGCCAGATATATAACAAGAGCCAAATCAGCACAATCACATCCAATGAAACCAGATCAGGGCTTTTTACGATAAACGTAAGCAATAACAGACCCAAAAAAGCCACTATGATGTATACCATGAAATCGTTGAAATCCACCAACTGGCTGATGATATGCAAAAGGACCTGGGTAATAAAAAAATAACTTAGTGCCAAGGTGGCCAATACAAGAAACCCAATAAAACTATATTCGTTCAGACTAAAAAAATTGGTAACACTAAAAGAAATCCGGGCATCGGCCACCAAACTCAAGATTACATTGGTATAAAAATAGGTAATCAAGAGTAGCGCGATAAGCATCAGCAAGACCAGAGACCATTGTTTCCATTTGTTACGGAAGGATGTCAGTCGAAACCCACCAATCTCTTGTTTAATGAACAACACGATCCAACAAAGCAAAAGCGAGTTGATGAGCAAATCGCCCAAGGAGCTCAATACAAAACTCGAACTATAAATGGTGGGTGAAAATAATTCAAATTGCCGCAGCCTGAAAAGCGATGGGAACTGATAGATGGTCAAACGAAGCAGAAAAACAACCAAAACCAGAAAGGCAATCCCGTTCAGTGGCCCAAAATGTTCGGACATATTGTGCGCCATATTGTGTATCACCGCAAGCAACAATATAACAGCCAGTAGGATGAATATGTGCGACAACCAATTATTATTGGTTACGCTGGACCGATCTTTTTTTTCCAAGTAAAAAGCAGTATTCCCAAAATAACTTTTTACAGAAAACTGGGCAGGATGTGATGTTATGTGAAAGCGGTTTTCAGCTTCAGGATAATTCACAAACTCAGGCTTGAGACCAGAGATAGCTATATAGTATTGCAAACGTACAGGTATCAACCCAATGGCCACCAGACCCTCGCTCGTTCCGCCCAAGGTTCTTTTCACAAATTCATACTGACCATTTTCAAGAGAAAAAAAATAGTTGCCATCCTTCATGTGTAGCAAGCTGTCCGGAGGAAGCAATTGCTGGCTATTCCAGAATTTTACAACAAGGGCAGTGCTATCTTTTTCATAAAGCAGGAAGCTATATTTCTTTTTTGACAAAGCCTCCATTTGCGAGGCATTGTAATCCTGATTTTTTAGCTTTTGGATCAGCTCGTCATTTTTTGAGACTTTCACAAAATCCTTTTCCCGCTCCTGCAAAAAACCCTGCACTGCATTTTTCCAATAGCTATCCGAATAATTGCTCCCTAAAAGAAAATTGATGGAATAACCTCCTGCAAACAGCAGAAAGGCTGCCAAGATGAGATAAAAATTTCGCTGTAAAAAGTTTTTTAAAAATTGCTTCAATCCTGCTATTTTTTCTTTTTAATCGAGTCCCACATCGCATCCATCTCCGAAAGGCTTAAATCCGAAAGGCGCTTGCCCTGCGTAATCGCTTCTTTTTCCATTTGCATAAATCGGGTTTTGAACTTTCTATTGGTACGTTCCAACGCGTTCTCGGCATCTACACGCAAAAACCGTGCATAATTGATCAGTGAAAAAACGAGGTCGCCAAATTCCTCCTCTATTTTATCTGCATCGTTCAACTGTTCTGCCTCTTTCAACTCCCTTATCTCTTCTTCCACTTTATCCCATACCTGTTCCTTGTTTTCCCACTCAAACTTTACTTGGGCTGCCTTTTCCTGTAGGCGTATTGCCTTTACCGTTGCCGGCAGGGAAACGGGCACCCCGCCCAACACAGAAGTCTTGCCCTCTTTCAATTTAAGGTTTTCCCAATTCCTTTTCACATCTTCCTCATCATTCACTTTTATATCCCCATAAATATGGGGGTGTCGAGAAATCAGTTTATCGCATATCTGGTTGATCACTTCATCCATGGTAAAGCGGTTCTGTTCCTTTCCGATTTTAGCATAGAACACAATATGTAAAAGCAGATCGCCCAGTTCTTCTTTGATCCCTGCCCAATCCTCCTCTGTAATGGCATCGGCCAACTCATACATTTCTTCAATGGTAAGGGTGCGGAGCGTTTGGATGGTTTGCTTTTTATCCCAAGGACATTTTTCCCTCAACTCATCCATAATTCCCATCAGGCGGTTAAAAGAGGGATTGGTATCATTCATGTTATTTTATATTGAAATAGTTGAAACAATAGACAGGATCATAAGATTAAAGTAATCATAAACCATAAAAGCTAACGATAATAAGTTTTAGAACGCAGGTTTTGCCCACTGCAAACATGCAATACCCGTCAATAAGCTCAGCTTTGTAATTCAGTCATTTCTTTTTTGATTCTTTCCTATTCATAAAACACAACAGCAATTTTAATTAAAAATAAGGAACATACCCTAAATAATATGCCCAGCAGTGAATTCAAATAAAGAAGGGATGTCAAAAATGAAGGTATTCCAAACAATCACAAATGCTATTTTTTCGTTCATGACCGAGGGTTTACTTTTGTACCCAGCAAATACATCATATGAAGGCATTCAAGATTTTTGTTTTTCTACTTTACCTGACCAGACCCGTATTGGCGCAATACTATTATCAGGATATCATTACGGAAAAACAAGTGGCGGACAAATGGAAACTATACAAGCAGAACAGAGTGAAATCGGTGAATGTGCTCAGCTTTGAGAGCGACAATAAGCCTACCGAGCATTTTGAATGCTACCAAATCGTGAAAAGTGATTTTTCACAAATAGCCACTTATACTAAATCGGACTTGACGAGAGAAGCCACCATTACCACACAATATAACGCCAATGGACAGCCGATAAAAACGACCGATACCAGTAAGGGCTACCGGAGCATTACCGAATACCGCTTTAACCGCAACGGGCAGATTATAGAGGTCAACAACAGCTCTTCGGAAACCATCGATAACATAGAAAGTATGGAACAACATTTTTGGAAATATGACCAGGATGGAAAGCCAGACAGTTTGCTGATTGTAAAAAATGCCACGGATACCAGCTATACCTATTTTGTAAAAGATGAAAAAGGGAATATTGTAGAAGAACATACAATACACAAGAAAATAGAAGCTCCGTTTACTTATTATTACTATGATGACAACAACCAACTAACCGATATTGTACGATACAACGATAAAGCAAGAAAACTATTACCGATTTATATATTCACCTATAATGAAGTCCACCAATTGAGTTCCATGATTTTTGTGCAGGAAGGAAGTTCAGATTATAACACTTGGGTTTACCAATATAACGATGCGGGGCTCAGAACAAAGGAAACCTGCTTCAGCAAGCAAAGACAGATGTTGGGGAAAATAGAATATGAATATAGTTTTAGCAGATAAAACCATAAACAAAGGCTTAAGTCTGACGATCAACGAATGATGTTTAAACCATGTATAAAAACATCACCCACCGCCACCACTTAAGCCTTCGATAATATCAATTCAATTGAGCATCCATAATACCACTCAGTGCATCCCATAAAGCTTTGCAGGTTGACTCGCAAGCAGCAAGAGCCGCAGCACGGTCTGTTTCATTTAGTTGGTTGATTTTATCCAAGAGCAAAGCAGGCTCTTCAAAATCATTTGCATGGATCTCGAAATAAGTTTCATCTGCATTCCAGCTACCATAATGCTTACGCAGTCCTACAAGCTTGGAACTGGTAGTGCCGGGCTGCTGTGCTTCAAAAGCATAGAGGGCTCCCAACGCACCCGCATAGGTTTGATAGTTGGCTTCTGTGGTGCTTACCAACTGCTTAACTGCGGGGAGGCAGGCACCGATAGCTTTCGATCCAATGCTGGACGCGAAATCCTGCCAAATTACAAAATGCTCAGTCTCTTCCTTTGCAATAGCTGTTTCGCCTACTTGTTGCCAACCTTTACTGATCAAATTAATAAATGATCCGTATTCGCCAGCATACAATGCAAGATGGGCACGAGAAAGCTTGCCCTCATTCCAAGCCAGATAAAATGGGTGCTGAAGCAAATGGTATTGCTCCAGACTTTCCGATAATTTTTTGCTCATAGATTTATTTTTAGGAGCAACAAATATAGGGCAGTAAAAATTGGACTATTCAATGTTTTTTCCCCAATTTCATATATGCACTGGAACAAGAGCCAAAGGTGAACTGAAACAATAGCTTTAGTTTTTGCAAGTACTTGCCATGGCATAAAAAATGATTGCTACAAATTATTATTTTCACTGATATTTGTTTGCCTAAACATCAGACATACATAGTATCCCATTAACAGATAAACCGAAAACTAAAAACAACGATATGCTTTCATACCCCGTTCGCATTGCACTGATCGCAGCACTTGGAGGATTTTTATTTGGTTTCGAGACCGCTGTTATTTCTGGGGCAGAAAAAACCATTCAGGCATTATGGCACCTCAATTCTTTCTGGCAAGGGTTCACCGTAGCAGCTAGCCTTATCGGCACGGTATTGGGTTCCATTATCGCAGGCATCCCCGCACAAATCTACGGCCGTAAAAAAGTGTTAATGGCCATTGCCATATTATATCTGATCTCGGCAATTGGTTGTACCGTATCTTCTATATGGGTGCTTTTTGTTAGTTTCCGTTTTATCGGTGGCATTGCAGTGGGTGCTTCCTCAGTGGTAGGGCCGATGTACATATCCGAAATCTCCCCGGCACATCAACGAGGCCGGTTAGCCGGATCATTCCAATTGAATATTGTAGCTGGTATTTTCATTGCTTATATAACCAACTTTTTATTTGTGGGTGCGGGTGAAGATTCATGGAGATGGATGTTGGGAGTGATGGTAGTACCTGCTGGCTTGTTTGCCATTTTATTGCGCAGCATACCTGAAAGTCCACGTTGGCTGGTGCTCAATAACCGCGATGAGGAAGCGGAAGCCATATTTGCAAGGACTGGGGAACATGATGCAGCCCGACTCATCCGCGAAGAGCATGCCCTTTCAAAGTCGGGCACCAAGGATAGCCTATTCAATGGCAAATACCGAAAGCCCATTTTTTTTGCGGTGATGCTGGCCATGTTCAACCAATTATCGGGCATCAATGCAATACTATACTATGCGCCCCGCATTTTCGAAATGGCGGGTTTCGATAAAGCACATGCCTACCTGCAACCCGTATATATAGGTGCTGCCAACCTATTGTTCACGATACTCGCTATGTCCTTTATCGATCGCTTTGGAAGAAAGACCTTGTTAGTGATCGGCTCTATTGGCATGATCATATTTTTAGGGCTTACTGCTTATGCTTTCAACAGCAGTGTATCTGGCAATAGTCTGGTGCTGGTATACCTGATTGGTTTTATCGCCTTCTTTGGTTTTTCGCAAGGAGCCGTGATATGGGTATTTATTTCTGAAATATTCCCCAATTCGGTCCGCTCGCAAGGTGGTTCATTAGGAAGTTTCACGCACTGGATCATGGCAGCGATTATCTCCTGGACCTTCCCCATCATTGTGGAAGGAAGCCCCAAAGGCGGATTTTACTCCTTTGTTTTTTATAGTGCCATGATGCTGCTGCACTTGATTTTTGTGGTCAAATTCCTTCCGGAAACAAAGGGCAAATCCTTAGAGGAAATACAGAAATTTTTAAAGATTGAATAGGATTATTAGTGTTAGATAAAGTATGATTATTGTGATGGCGGCAACACAACTGTTATCAGTAAATTTACTCCGACAGAAAGTATTGATGTAAAAGCGAAAAGCATTTTAAATACCCTATTTATAAACATGAGATATATTCTCTTTCTTTTTCTATCGCTTTATACTTCAAGCAACGCTATTTCTCAAATTACCGAAATCACTGATTCTGATTGGTGCAACCATCCTTATCGGGAGTCGTTACAAAAATTGACTGAAATAAAAGTTCAAAGCAATTGGTTCAAGGTATACCGTGTTGGACAGAACGTGATAGCCATTGTGGAGCCATACAATTTTGAAGAGGTAATTTCTTATCTTATTTTAGGGAAAAACAAAGCATTGCTATTTGATACTGGCATAGGGGTAGATTCTATTTCGCCCGTGGTAAAACAATTAACTAAACTGCCGGTACTGGTACTCAACTCGCATACGCATTTCGACCATATAGGAGGCAATTATGAATTCAAAAACATCTTAGCCTTAAAAACCAGCTATACATTAAAGCATGCAAAAGAAGGATGGAATCATGATTCGATAAAGGATGAAGTGACAAAAGGTTCATTATGCCTTCAAAGACTTCCGGGATTTGACACTTCGCACTATTATATCCATCCATTTGAAATTTCACAATTTGTAAAAGATGGTGATGAGGTTGATTTAGGGGGAAGGAAATTGAAGATAATTGCTGTACCCGGTCACACTATGGATGCCATTGCTTTGTTTGATAGTACAAATGGATATCTATGGACAGGCGATACATTTTATGAAGGCCCAATATATTTATTTGCAGAAGAAACATACCTTTTAGCATACGAAAAAAGTATTACAACACTTGCTAAAATGGCACCACGATTAAAAAAGGTTTTCCCATCACATAATAATCCCATTTCAGAGCCTGTAAGACTGGTAGAACTAAAAAATAATTTCCTTACAATGAAAGCTGGCAAAGTAAAGCCCACTGATGCCGGCAACAATATGCTTCTTTTTCAATTTCAATATTTTGGTTTTCTCATCGATAAAAACCAGTTAGTGAAATTTCGGGTTGAATAAAATCTGCTCATTACATTTCGTTGGGTCAAGTGTGACTGGACGGGTTTTATGATGACGCTACAAAATGCCAAGAGCAGATTCTTATCCTTTACCCCTTCACCTTCGCTTTATTTCAATTTAACCACTATGCCTACCTGAAAATTAGTGATGTCAGACCCTGCTTCTGCATTGAAACCGAAAGTAGGACTTATGAAATAAGATGCACCAATAAAACCACCCAATACCGGAATGGCTTGATTATACACATAGTCGGTGTTGTTCCGGTAATTGTAATGATGAAAGCCAATGCCCGCAGAAAGCCCGCCATAAGTATCCAGACCGGGCACTTTCCAACCATAATGCCAAGCAGAACGCATGGCAACCACGATGGTACTTGCCCGATAATCGTTATAATAGCCTCCATTGGAAAAACTACCACCAACCTCCGGCCCTAGTGTAATGGTACCAGGACCCGCATGCCATAGTCCCCATTCAAGCGCGAGCTTCGTGCCAAAAGGAGTGTTATAATAGTCCCCCTGATAATTTGCCCCTACCCCCAATCCGGCATTAAATAATAAACTTCCGACCCTCACCGGCGTAACAGGTCCCGAGCTTCTATGCGACTGGGCGATACTTGCAACACTCATCAGGTTAAAAAAAATAACGATGAGCACATAACCTGTAATACTTCTCTTTTTCATGGTTCTTTCTATAAAAGGTGAATTAATAATAAATAAAAGCAGTGCAATAACAATGCCCGTTGTTGCCAACCTGCCAATTGTACCTGTTTTGAAATTCGGATATTTTTAATCTTATACATTATTATCAACATCAGTTCAATGCTGCGTTAATAAGGAAAAAGAAAAACAGCGTAGAAAGATGATTGGAAAACCATTTATCCTAGTATTCCATCATTTGCAAAAATAAAAAAAACGGGATAGCAACCAAACAACGTTGATGCACATGAGTTGATAATTGCTAAACGAGCGTAAACAAAAAACACAAAGAGCTTATTGAAACCTAGCAGGCTAGCATATATTAGCAAAAAATACAAATTGTTTAATCGTCCTAAACCCATTTTTTTTAACAAAAAAATATATGGTAGAAAAATGTACTATGGAAACAATTGCCTGTAATATAAATGCATAGCTTCCACCTTTTCGTTTAGGGGTCGTCGTTAATATCATCAAACCAAACCGGTTTTGCAAACCGAAAAGCTTGCATGAAAAAAAGTAACAAAAAAACAAATCAAGGCCGAATTGCCCATGCGAGACCATCGGGTACAGCACCCACACTGAAGCGCTTTTCAATCTCCAATGTCTTGAGGTCAATCACCACCACATCATTATCTTCAGAACAGGCAACAAAAGCCCTTGTACCATTAGGATCCATCAAAATACCGGCGGCACCCTTGCCTAATTTTAACCGTTTTATTTCCTTACGGGATTTGGTCTCATAAATAGTTAACTCACCATTCCGAAGACTCGAAATAAATGCCAACTTCCCATCTGGTGTTATCTTCAAACGGTTTGCACCGATCACATTAGCATCAATAGTTGCCGACAATTTTTTTCCCAACAAATCGATGATGTAAATATTCCCATTATCACTGGATGCCGTCCATAATTCTTTTCCATCTGGGGAAACATCAAAGCCTTCCGAACCCTTTGCAACGGGAATGATGGTTTGCTCCCACACTTCATGTGGCTTCGCATCCGCTGGTGCCATTTTACCGGGTTGAACCAGTCTGCCTTCAAGAAGGCTCACTGTTCCAGAAGCTACGTTGGTAGTATAAATATTTTTAGCATCTTCGGTTACATATAGCATATGTGTGCGGTCCTGGCCAGTACCCATGCTCCAGTCAAGTTTTCCAGTAGCAGGATCGTAACGACCTACGGCTTTCGAGCCTTCGGCAGTAAACCATGCTTTGCCATTTACAAACACCAAGCCATGCGGCCCGAACAAAGGCCGGGTATCAACGGAAGGCAATGCTTTTTGGGCAACCAGGTCAATCACATTTAATTCATGCAGACTACCACCTCCATAGATCGATACATAAGCTGTTTTTCCATCTGCTGATGCAACCACCTCATGCGGGTCAACACCAACCGGAACTCGAGCCTTCACAGTTAAAGTAACCGGATCTACAATGGCCAATACATGGTCCTTTTTTGAAAGGGCCAACAACAATTTATTCGATCCTGATTGAGCGTAGCATCCAGCAATTGAAAAAAACAACGCAAGCATAAAAAAATGTACTGTCAATATTCGATTTATGCCATTTTTAAATATTCGCATAACTTAACTATTTAGAATGATGAAATTTCCTATTCAAAATAGATTTGATAAAGTTAGACTATTTGGAAAACAGGCAAGAAGAATAACAATCCAATAACGATGACTGCTGTGATTCGGGCACACTAGTGTTTTCTTAAGCGTAAACGACCGCTGAAACCTCAAGGTTATGAATGACTACAAAATAAAACCGGTTACTGAAAACCGAGGAGGTTTAATCACCTTATATCTAACTTAACACTGTCGCTGATTGTCATAGGAATAATTCACAGATTGCACATCAATAAGTATTTTTGAATATTCACCATCATTTTTAACAGCACGCCAAACATGGAAAGCGAACAATACCATTCAAAAAAAATAAGAGAACAAGGGCTGTTGCCATTATTCTATCACGAGGATATGGAAGTATGTTTATCCGTAGCATCAGCCTTGTATGCAGGGGGAATCCGGGCTATTGAGTTTACCAACCGGGGAGATCAGGCTTTGAAAAACTTCACGGCACTGGTCAAGGAAAAGGAGACCAGCATGAAGGGCCTGATGCTTTGTATTGGGACCATTAAGACTGCCGAACAGGCTTCAAAATTTATGGATGCAGGTGCTGAGGTGCTGATCAGTCCCGTGTTCGACAGCAGTGTATGCGATGTGGCCTATATGCAAAAAATGTTGTGGATACCCGGTTGCAGCACCCCTACCGAAATCCATGTAGCAGAAAAAGCTGGATGTAGCTTGGTCAAACTATTCCCGGGTGAATTGCTAAAACCTTCTTTTATTAGTGCAGTTAAGCCTTTGTTTCCCAATATCGATTTTATGGTAACCGGTGGTGTGGAGGCCTCCAAAGAAAATATTGCGGCCTGGTTTCAGGCAGGCGCATCCGCTGTAGGGCTGGGCAGCAAACTCATCAGCAAGGAAATACTCGCTGGTAAAGACTATCAGCAGATAAGCAAAAAAACAAAAGAACTGATGGACATTGTTAAATCCCTCAAATAAAAACTCAATTTAAATGAATGCCACTGATGCACTGATTATGCATCTATATCACAAGCCCAAATCAGTAAATCAGTGGCAAGAACCTGATTGCTATTAAGGAAATATTTGGTAAGAAAAAAACTCAACCATAATCAATGCCACTGATGCACTGATTATGCATCTTTATCACAAGCTCAAATCAGTGAATCAGTGGCAAAAAATCAATTACACTATAATTAACTGGGATTTCTCACCCCACCTGTCTTCGTTAAATGGTAAATCCATGTTATAGCGGGACAAATAATGATGTGATATTATTTGCATTGCGCTCAATCCAATCCGATAAGGGAAAATAATATCCCTGCACAGCTATTTTTCAAGCCATGTACATGTGTTTTGGAAGTGTAAGTTGCTTTTAGGAAGTAGCCAACCCTGCCAACTTAAGTGCATCTTTTTCATTGTTCGATGCCTTACCATTGCTGCTATTGCCAACCGCTGCCTGCCCCATATGGCATTCCCCATTGAAACTAGCAGTTGGTTCAATCTGCAATTTGCCTGCGTATAAATTCCCATTGATCACACTGCCCCCTTTAAGCTGAAGCAAATCCTTTACTTTCACACTACCAGTTACTTTGCCCATGATATCGGCCTGCTGACCGTTCACGTCGCCGGTAACCACGCCATTAGCGCCAATTACCACTTTTGCAGTGCAATGGATATTGCCATTGAGTGTGCCGTCAATACGGATATCGCCGCTGCTGCTGATATCGCCTTTAAGGGTGGTGCCCGAACCAATGAGGCTGGTACTACTGGTGCTCCCGCTGGTTGAAGTGGTTTCCAGCGCTTCGGATTTGTTGGATTTTGAGTTAAACATAGTATCAAATTTTAATCGTCAATTTTTTCCGTTTTGGGTATTTTCAACATGGTCGTGTCTTCCTTGATATCCTTATTGTTCCCCTGCAAAATATTGCGCACATTCTCCAAATACAGGTTTTTATACCTTGCTTCCTGCTCTAACGAATCAGTACGCACTTTTAGTTCACGGAGCTCCTTAGTATTATTCACATCTCCATAACCCGGTATATATAACTTTAATGGGGTGAACACGATTAATGCCACGGTAAGCCCTGTTAACAGAACAAAAATCGTGCTGAGAACAATATATACGCTCAATCGCGACAATTTAAAAGTGACCACCTCCTCATAGGTGTCGTCATTCATAACAACCAGGCGATAGCGGTTCTGCAGGCGTTTTAACGAAAAATTGGCATCGAATTTGGCCATAATGGTAAGTTGCAGGTTAAAGGTAGCAACTTATTGCCAATGCTAAAATAAGCCTAGGAAAATCACCCCTTGTTTTATAATAAATTTATTGAAAATCAGTTATTAAGAATTTAGTTTGCGTAGCAAATGAAAAGGACATTGTGAAGCGAAACCAAATTTTATTTCTTCTCCTATCTTCTTTTTTTTACCTGAAAGGTTTCGGGCAGCCCGTGTATTCTTCCATGGACATTAAAAAACCACAGAAATACGAGAACGTGAAATTGGGCGCTGAAAAAACCGAAGAAACCAAATTCAAAACACCAAGGCATTTTATCCAGAACACGGTTACGCACTATAACTTTTTTTACAACGCCAATATAAAACTCGAAGAAATCATTGCTCGTGCAAAAGCACAGCATAAAGACGATTTCACCAAACTGCTCAGCTTTTACAATTATAGCTTGGATGCCACTGCCCGCGATAAAAGGGAACTGGATTCCATCCTGTACAAATGCACGGCCGGCATTCTAAACCACGACCTCCGCAACGACTGGATCGACAACCTGTACATGCTTATGGGCAAGGCCTATTTTTTCCGGAAGCAGTTGGACTCCGCTTATATCACCTTCCAATATATGAACTATGCTTTTTCCCCAAAAGAAAAAGGCGGCTATGACAAGGTGATTGGTAGCAATGAGAATGAAGAGGATAACGGGGGTAAGGGACTGGTGGTATCAACCCATGAAAAAACCAATATCGGCAAAAAACTATTTTCATTGCCGCCGAGCCGCAACGATGCCTTGTTATGGCAGATACGGACTTATATTGCCAACCAACAATTTGAAGAAGCAAGCGGGCTGATAGAAACATTAAAACAAGACCCCTTTTTCCCAGAAAGGCTCCACTCGGAACTGGAGGAAGTGCAGGCTTTGTGGTTTTACGATCAGAACCTATATGATAGTGCAGCCCATCATCTGGAGAATGCGTTGGGCAATGCAGCCGGCAACGATGAGCGTTCCAGATGGGAATACCTGATAGCCCAATTATATGAGAGAGTTCATAAACCAATTGAAGCGCAGGAGTTTTATAAGAAATGTTATGAGCATAGCTATGACCCGGTGATGGAAGTGTATGCCAGACTAAACTATATCCGGCAGAACAACGTGAAGGATGATAAACTGATACAGCAAAATATTGATGCATTGATGAGCATGGGCAGAAAGGCCCGCTTTGAAAATTACCGCGATATTATTTATTATACCGCAGCGCAAATGGAACTGGACAGAAACGGGGTTCCCGCTGCTGAAAACCAGTTGTTGAGAAGCATCAAATATGCACTGCCAGAGAACAACCAAAAAAACAAAGCATTCCTACAATTGGGCGACCTCTATCTATCAGACAGAAATTACCGATCCGCAAAAAGATTTTATGATAGCGTGAACGCTTCCGACAAATCCACCGTGGAAAACCCAAAGGAATTTCTTGAAAAAAGAAAAACCCTGGACCGCATTATTGCCAGCATGGATGTGATTGATCGGCAGGATAGTCTTCAACAGATTGCTGGTTGGCCAAAGGATGAAAGGGATGCCTATATAAAAAAATTAGTGAAGAAACTGCGTAAACAGCAAGGCCTAGCCGAAGAAGAACAGGCTGATGCAGGAAGTTTCACTTTCAACAACAATAACAATACCGCGCCGAATTTATTCGACAATAGTGGGGACAATGCGCAATGGTATTTTTATAACCCAACTTTAAAAGCAAAAGGCTTTGGTGATTTCAAGGCAAAATGGGGCAACCGAAAGAATACCGATTTTTGGCAAATCAGTTCAAAAGCTGCTCAATTTGGTATCTCCAAGGACAATCAGGGTGGCTCCTTGGGCGACAATCAGGCTGACGCAGCGAAAGCCGCCGGGCAGATAAGTTTTCAAGCTTTGTTGGATAAGCTACCGCTCACACCGGAGAAGTTGAAGAAATCAAACGACTCCATTGAGCATGCACTTTTCCTGATTGGCAAATCCTATCAGGAAGGCATGCTCGACTATCAGGCTGCCATCACTTCCTACGATAGCCTATTATCGAAATTCCCTAATACCCCTTTGAAGGAAGAAACTTGGTTCAATCAGTATTATTGTTATAAAAAATTGGGAGATGATGCCAATGCTGCGAGGATCTTAAAGTTGATGAACAGCCGCTACCCCAACTCCAAACTCACCAATATTGCGAGCTACCCCGAAGCCTATAAAAAATCAATGGAAGCACCAAAGCTGGAAGCGACCAGACGTTATGAAAATATTTACAACTCCTTTATCGAAGGCCGGTTCGGAGAAGCCGTGGCTGCAAAAAAATCAGCAGACAGCATTTATGGGGAAAAATACTGGACCCCCCAATTGTTGTACATCGAGTCGGTCTATTTTATTAAACAACGGGAGGATAGTGCAGCCAAATCTGAGCTGAGCCGGATTATTATGAAATTTCCGGGAACAGCAATGGCCGCAAAAGCAAAAACCTTCCTCGATGTGCTAAGCCGCAGAAAAGAAATTGAACTCTATCTCAGCAACCTGAACATAACCAGGGCCAGCGATGATTCAGTAATAACCACAAAAGAACCACCAAAAATTACCCTCATCAATAGAAAAACCTATGATTCACTGAACGCAGCCAAGCAAGCTAGAGAAGATAGTTTGTCCAATGCAAAAGGAATCCCTGCCAAAGCAAAAACCAACCTTGCACTGGAGGCACAAAAGCAAAAGGATGCCATCAGTATCAATATGCCCAACCATATTATTGACCAATCGCATTTGATGAAGGTAAAAGCGGATTCCGCTCAAATAGCCAAACTACAACATCAAATTGATTCCATTCAATTGGCAATGCTTCAGGCAAAAAACAATGCAGAAAAAATGGCCAAGCTTAAAAAGCAGGCCGATTCCATTGCCAATTCCATGAAAAAAGCAAAGGCCGATTCGGTGTTGACTGCTCAAAAAATCGCTTCCTTTAAATCGGCATTTGCATATGCGCCAGATAAACCACATGCTGTGGCCATTCTCATGAACAAAGTGGACCCTGTGTATGTCAATGAAACCAAAAACGCTTTCTACCGTTATAATCAGGACAACTTTTACAACCAGCAGCTTGAAATAAGTTTGGTATCGTTGAACGACAGTACAAAATTGGTATTGATAAAAGGGTTTGCAGATGCCCATAAAGCACTTGACTATATGGACAAAGCAAAAATGGGGGCACCAAGAGATATTGTGCCTTGGCTGCCTGTTGGGAAATATTCATTCTGGATAATCAGTGATCAAAATCTGGAAACCCTGATAAGCAATAAGGATATGGCTGGCTATCGTAAATTTTTGGAAGCATCTTTCCCAGGAAAATTTTAACAATAGTACTAGAGAATAGGGAGATCGTTAAATAGTTGTTTGCTTGCTATCAATGCTGGATATTTTTTCATTGGTCTTTTGTCCATATGCGATATTAAAAGGGTTAAAGGAATCATGAATCTCTACATAAATCTTGCATTGACCAGTAAAAGCGGAACATATTTTGCTGTTTCAGGTAAGATTTTTGAAGTTGAAGTTTAATATTAATCTTTGCGATTGTAATTAATAATACATTATGTCAAAAGTAGTCCGCATATTCTGGAGATTGTTTTTTTTCGGCGTAGCCGTTTTCTTGGTATTTATTGCCATGATCAATATGGACCTATTTGGCAAACTGCCTTCTTTGAAACAATTGGAAAACCCATCCATCATGTTAGCATCCGAAGTATATGCAGAAGATGGCACTTCCATGGGTAAATATTATACCGAAAAGGGCAACCGCACCAATGTGGATTATAAAGACATTTCAAAGAATGCCATCAATGCATTAGTAGCAACTGAGGATGAGCGCTTTTATGAACATTCTGGCATTGATGGTTGGGCAGTGATGCGTGCCGTATTAAAACTGGGCCGTGATGGTGGGGGTAGTACCATCACCCAACAGCTTGCCAAAAATATGCTGGATCAGGGATCAAAGAATTTTGCCAGAAGGGTAATCGAAAAATTGAAAGAATGGATGATTGCCATCAAACTGGAAAGAAATTTTACCAAACAGGAAATCTTGGCACTTTATCTCAATACCGTGCCGTTTGGAGATAACGTATATGGTATCAGGAATGCTTCCAGGACTTTTTTTTCAAAAGAACCCGATAGATTGACCATCGATGAAGCGGCCATACTGATTGGCATGCTCAAGGGAAATACACTTTACAACCCCAGAAGAAATTACAGGGCATCTTTCGACAGGCGGAACACGGTCATTAACCAAATGCTGAAAAACAATTTTATTTCCCCGGAGGAAGCGGCCAGGTACAAGGCCTTACCTATCGACATGAGCCATTATCATAAAATGGACGAGAACAATGGTCTGGCCCCCTATTTCCGCGATGTGATCAGGGACGATTTAAAAAAATGGTGCAAGGCTCACAAAAACCCAGCCACCAACGAACCTTATAATTTATATGAGGATGGGCTTCGGATCTATACCACCATCAACCCACGCATGCAGACCTACGCCGAAGAGGCTGTTGCCAAGCATATGCCTATTTTGCAAAAGGCATTGAACGCACAATACAATGTTCGCAAAGGCACGGCTTGGAACGATCACCAAAATGTATTGGAAGGTTACATGAAAAAAAGCGATCGTTGGCAGAATATGAAAGAAGATGGGGCCAGCGATGTTGAAATCCGAAAAGCCTTCAACCAACCGATAGAAATGAAAGTGTTTGCATGGAACTCTAAAAGGGAGAAAGATACCATCATGTCGCCATTGGATTCCATTAAATACAACCGGCAGATGTTAGAAACCTCCTTCATGGCTATGGATCCCATCACCGGGGCTGTGAAAGCGTGGATAGGGGGTATCGATTTCAAAACTTTTAAATTCGACCATGCCAATATCAATACAAAAAGACAGGTTGGTTCTTCCATAAAACCTTTTTTATACAGCCTAGCTATCGAAGAATCAGGCTTTACCCCTCAAACATCGGTTATCAATACAGCCCAATATTTTCCGGGATCTGGCTTGGTACCGGCTGGTGGCAAATGTGGTGGCAAAGGGGATACCGTTACGATGGCCACGGCATTGGCCTACTCCCTAAACTGTGCATCGGCCTATATTATGAAGCAGGTAGGACCACAGCGTTTTGCTGACTTCCTCCACCAAATAAATATACCCACTAAGGTAGAACCCTACCCTTCCATTTGTTTGGGCACCTGCGACCTCTCGCTGTATGAAATGCTTTGGGGCTATAGCATGTTTCCCTCTAGCGGTTTTAGTTCAAAGCCCTATTATATCTCCCGCATTGAAGATAAAAATGGTAATGTGCTGGAGCGTTTTGATACTGAAAGAAAAGAAGTAATCAGTCAGGCCACCGCTTATACCATGTGCCGGATGATGCAGGGTGCTGCCGACATCGGTACTGCTTCAGGATTAAGAAGCAGGCTTGGTATCGCGGAGATGGGCGCTAAGACCGGTACCACCAACGATAATTCGGATGCTTGGTTTTTCGGTTATACACCACAGTTATTAGCTGGTGTATGGGTGGGTTGCGATGACCGCTTTATCCGTTTGGAAAGTGGCCTAGGTTTTGGCGGTCGTGCTGCCTTGCCCATTTGGGAATATTTTTTCCAGAAAACATTAGCGGACAAAACTCTTGGCATAGAAAAACAAACCAAGTTCGTGCAGCCTGAAAACATGAAGCCCAATCAGATGTACGATTATATGAATATCATCGACAAAACACCCCCTCCTGGGGCCGAAGGCGTGGATGTGGGGAATGGGAATGCCAGCGAATACATGGACACCAGCACCCAAAAAGTGCCCATCGATTCCAAACTATCTACGGAGGAGGAAAAAATATTGAAAGAAGCGACCAAAAGCAATGACAATAAAAAAGAGGATAAACCAGCACGTAAACCAGAAGCAATTGCCCCACCCGTAGAAAAAGAAAAAAAACAAGGCTTTTTAAAACGGTGGTTTGGTGGCAAGGATAAAAAAAACGGCAATTGAAAAACTGATTTTTCCATTTCTTTTATATATCCAAATTGGATAATAGAAATAAAAAGCCCCTAAGCAAAAATGAATGCTTAGGGGCTTTTTATTTCTATAGTAAGATTAACTGAGTTTGCTAATCTTCAGCATATTGGTCGGTAGATGCAATTGGATTGGCAGACTTCCCGTGTTTACAACCACATCACCTGTTTTGATAAACCCTCTTTCACGCAAAATCTCTACTTGGTCATCAAAAATATCATCCACACTTTCTTCTTCATCATAATAAAATGCACGAACACCCCAGCTCAAGCTCAACTGATTGATCAAGGTTTTCTCTTTAGAAAAAATATAAAGCGGCGATTTAGGCCGATAGCTGGAAAGCATAAAACCCGTATAGCCACTTTGCGTCATCCCTATTAATGCATCTGCATTGGCATCCTTGGCCAGCTTACAGGCATTGTAGCAAATAGCATCGCTCAAAAAAGAAGGGGAATGTGGTTGAGGCACCAATTTCTCCTCTAGATTATACGGATAATCATTTCTTTCCACTTCCATAATAATTTTGCGCATGGTTTCAACCACCAATGTGGGATGGTTACCCGCAGCGGTTTCCCCACTCAACATCACAGCATCGGCACCCTCTAGCACCGCATTGGCCACATCCGTAATCTCACTACGGTTGGGTTTGGTACGGTCAATCATGCTCTCCATCATCTGCGTAGCCACAATCACGGGTTTTGCACGGTGAAGACATTTACGAATTAACTGTTTTTGTATCAAAGGCACTTGCTCGATTGGAAGTTCCACACCCAAATCACCACGGGCTACCATAATGCCATCCGATTCAAGAATGATATCGCGGATATTTACCAGTGCTTCGGGTTTTTCAATCTTGGCAATGATTTTTGTTTTGCTTTTTTTCTCCTGAAGTTTACTACGCAAGATCACGATATCCTTTACATGCCTCACAAAAGAGAGGGCAACCCAGTCCAGCTTTTGTTCAATAATAAACTCCAGGTCCACGAGGTCTTTCTCGGTCAATGCTGGTAACGATATTTTTGTATCTGGAAGATTGATCCCTTTTTTGGAAGATAGTGCGCCACCCAATGTAACCTGTACTTTCACATCGTTGTTCTTTTCTATACCAACCACTTTTACTTCCAGTTTGCCATCATCGATCATAATGGTATTTCCAATCTTTACATCCGAATGAAGGTTGGGATAGGAAACATAGATCCTGTCTTTGTTGCCTACCAATTTTTCATTTGTAAAAGTAAGTATGTCGCCAGCGGCCACTTCCATACTGCCATTTTCTATTTCCCCTACCCGAAGCTTGGGTCCCTGTAAATCGCCCAGTATAGCAATATTATATGGTTCCGATACATTTATTTTTCTGATATGCTCAATAATCCGGGCCTTGTCTTCATGCGCCCCATGAGAAAAATTGAGCCGGAACACATTGACACCTGCTTTCACAAGGTCTAATAATTTATCGTAGGTATCGCAGGCGGGGCCTACGGTTGCCACAATCTTGGTACGGTGAAAAGTATGCTCTAAACCTGCCTGCTTATCCATAGTCTGGTGCAGGTATTTGGTTACATGTTTTGACATGAGCGATTTTTGTTTGTTTCGGTTAAACTATTAAATAATAAAGGCAAAATAAAAATCCATTTTGCCGATCGTTACTTTCTATTTATGAAGCCAGGATCCTAACAATTTTGATCCATTCATCGGAAATTTTTTGTTTGGCCTTCACCGCCCTTTCCAGTGGTGTATAATGCATCTTATTATTCAAGATACCTACCATTACATTATGCCTGCCTTCCATCAGGCATTCTACCGAAGCATAGCCCATACGGCTGGCGATGAGCCTGTCCATACAGGTAGGTGAGCCTCCGCGTTGGATATGCCCCAACACGCAAACCCGGGTATCTGCACTCGGTATGCGTTCCTTTACTACTTTTGCCACTTCATCAGCCCCGCCAAAATTATCCCCTTCGGCCACCACAACCATGTTTACCAATTTTTTGCGGCGCTCTTTTTCCATCAGCGAGTCGATCAGCTCTTCTATATCCGTTTTGCGCTCAGGTATAAGGATATGTTCTGCCCCAGTAGCAATGCCACTATGCAGCGCAATATATCCAGCATCCCTGCCCATTACTTCTATTATAAAAAGGCGGTCATGCGCATCAGCAGTGTCCCTGATCTTGTCGATTGCTTCCACCGCCGTGTTCACGGCCGTATCAAAACCAATGGTAAAATCAGTACCAGCAATATCCTTGTCAATAGTTCCGGGTATGCCAATGCAGGGGATATCGAACTCATTGCTGAATTTATGTGCCCCCCTAAAAGAACCATCACCTCCAACAATCACCAATCCATTGATTCCTAGTTTTTTAAGATTGGCATAAGCCTTTTTTCTTCCCTCATATTCAAAAAATTCCTTACAACGTGCAGTTTTAAGGATGGTGCCACCCCTTTGTATTATATTGGCCACGCTACGGGAATGCATAGGAACGATATCATTGTCAATCATACCCGCATAGCCACGCATTATCCCAAAAACCTCCATACCATTATAAATCCCTGTCCTGACGATTGCCCTGACCGCGGCGTTCATCCCAGGGGCATCGCCGCCCGAAGTGAGCACGCCGATTTTAGTTACCTTGTTTTCCATTAATGTATTATTCTGCTATGATTGTTCAAAAAGTTTCAAATACAAGCAATATTATTTGAAAAATATTTATCCTATCTGAACCAAGCCCCAAAAATAAGGATTTGGATTGATACCTGAACGCCATAAGCAATTTGACAATTTGATAATTTTAAATATTTTTTTAATATATAAATCCGACTCTCCAAAATGTTAATTTTTCAAGGCCGGGATAATATCTGTTGAAATAAATTTTTGTTCAATAAATGTGCATTTCTTAAATTTATTCTATCAGTTCTTTATTTTCTTCACATAAATTGAAACTCATGGAATCAACTACATCGATTGAACAGTTTCAGGAGGATCTGCAATACTGGAAGCAGGAACTATCCTCCATCAAACAAGAAATCTGCCACTTCGAAAGCCATCTCGAAAACATGGCCAAAATGAAACTCTCCAAAATTCATTTAGCAACTGTTGAACATTTTCAGAACAGCTTTATCTGTCAAAAAGAAGTGCTCGACAAACTTCGTCACGACCTTCCAGATTCACAACAAAAAGTGCAGCACAGCTTTAACATGTTCAATACGGCTGCGAAAGAAGCAAAACATGCATTGGCTGAAAGGATGGATACCTTCAGAAGAATTTATAATGATATAAAACAGGAGTTTAAGCAATTCAGATCTTCGGAACCTGTACAGCTAGCAAGCATTTAAAAAGGTTATCTATAAAAATATAAGCTCTGTGCCATTGGTACAGATAATTATGCATTGCTTCGGCTCTGGATTTATTACCATAGTCAAGTGATAGAGCTATTATGTTTTTACTCAAACTGCTTACCCAATTAGGTAAATGTCTTTTAATTATCCTGCTAATTGGCTAAGGATATTTGACTATTAAGCCCCCCTATTCTTGCTTCCAGCAATGAGCTGACATAAAAATGAACAATCATTGCCAACGCGGCACATCCACATCAACAGCGAATTTCAAAGGAAGAATAATCAATGACAGCAATAAGCAAACTTGCTATGGTAGCAATTTATTAAGAAAATTTATTTACTCATATTGGAATCGTTAGTCTCTTCATAAAATATAAAACAGCTAATTTACCAATCCTTAATTTTACAATTTAAATCTCCAAACTCGCATTTCATGAAAGCAATTTTCCTAGTACTGACTTTATCTCTTTTTTCAGTGGTGCATGCGCAACAAAAATCGATAATACCCAAACCGGTAAAAGCAGAGTGGCTAAAAGGAAACTTCAAGCTCAGCCCAACCACCGTTTTGGTAGCCAGCAGTGCAGATGAAAAAAAATCTGCCGACTTTTTTAACGGCTACCTACAAACGTTTTATGGCCTTGCGCTGAAAATAGAAAAAAACAAACCAGCATCAAACTATATCCTGTTTTCTGCATCCAAACCATCTTCCCTTTCGGATGAGGATGAGCGTTATGTGCTAAATGTTTCAGAGCAGGCCATCCAAGTTACGGGCAATGCTCCTGAAGGCGTGTTTCGTGGGGTGCAGACCTTGATTCAATTACTGCCTGTGGAAAAGCTAGCAACTATTACGATACCCGCCGTGGCGGTGGAAGACTTCCCCCGATTTAAATACAGGGGCATGATGCTGGACTGCGGGCGACATTTTTTCTCTACTGATTTTGTTAAAAAATATATCGATTTCATCGCACTGCACAAGATGAATACTTTCCATTGGCATTTGACCGAGGACCAAGGATGGCGGATCGAGATAAAAAAATACCCAAGACTTACCGAGATTGGAGGTTGCAGGAACGGCACCATCATTGGCCACCACCCCGGGACAGGCAATGACAATGAAAAATATTGTGGCTATTATACCCAAGAGGAAATAAAGGAAATCGTAAAATATGCCAAGGACCGGTTTATCAACATCATTCCAGAAATAGAAATGCCAGGGCACGCTTCTGCCGCGATTGCGGCATACCCTCAACTGAGTTGTTTTCCCAACGAAAATACCCCCATTGCCAAAGGCGTTCAATGGAGCGGCGATAGCACCGGCAAGCAAGTTCAACAAAGTTGGGGCGTTTACCCCGATGTGTTTTGCCCAAGTGATTACACTTTTAATTTCTTGGAGGATGTGTTGGATGAAGTGATGCAATTGTTTCCTTCCAAATACATTCATATTGGCGGGGATGAGTGTCCAAAAGAATATTGGAAGCGCAGTGCGTTTTGCCAAAACCTGATCAAAGAAAAAGGGCTAAAAAACGAAGAAGGATTGCAGAGTTATTTTATCCATCGGATTGAAAAATACCTCAACAGCAAAGGACGGAACATCATTGGTTGGGATGAGATATTGGAAGGAGGGATTGCGCCCAATGCTACCATCATGAGTTGGCGGGGCGAGCAAGGGGGAATTGAAGCAGCACATCAAGATCATGATGTAGTGATGACCCCGGGTGGCTACTTGTATCTAGATCATGCACAATCCAAGAAAGAAGACTCACTTACCATCGGTGGTTATCTTCCGGTTGAAACGGTCTACAGCTATAACCCTATACCAGCGGAGCTCCCAGCGGATAAACAAAAATATATTTTAGGCGCCCAAGCTAATGTATGGACCGAATACATGAGCAACCCGGCAAAAGTGGAGTATATGATCTTCCCCAGGATGAGTGCGGTAAGCGAAGTACTCTGGAGCCGTTTGGAAGACAAAAATTTTGATGATTTTTTACGACGATTACAAACACAGTACAAACGATATGACTTGTGGAAGGTAAAATATAATTTGAAGGGCACTCATAAAGGGGAATAGGGTGTCCGATAAATGGAATGGCAATACAATGAATGGATGACCAGTATTGGTAAATGACGATAAATGATCTTCAGCTTAACTGACAAAAAAAATAGCATGAAACTTTTAATAGCAATCGCTTTCTTTTTTTCTTCTTTTGTTAGCCTCGCACAAGAAAAATATGTTGCACCCACAGATCCATTGGTACAACAAAAGATCGGGGAATGGCAGGACCTGAAATTTGGTCTGTTTATGCACTGGGGCACTTATAGCCAGTGGGGCGTGGTGGAATCCTGGAGCATTTGTCCGGAAGATGAGGGATGGACCCAACGCAGAGGCCCTTATAGCAAAGATTATTTTGAGTACAAAAAAGCCTATGAAAACCTGCAGACCACTTTCAACCCCCAACATTTCAATCCAGAAAAATGGGTGGCCGCTGCCAAAGATGCGGGCATGAAATATGTGGTTTTCACCACCAAGCACCATGATGGTTTTTGTATGTTCGATACCAAGGAAACGGATTACAAAATCACATCGCCCAAAACCCCTTTCTCCACCAACCCGAGGAGCAATGTGGCAAAGGAAATTTTCAATGCGTTTCGCAAAGAGAATTTTTTGATTGGTGCTTATTTCTCCAAACCCGATTGGCATAGTCCTGATTACTGGTGGCCTTATTTTCCACCCAAGGACCGAAACGTAAACTACGATCCCAAAAAATATCCAGAGCGCTGGAATGCATTTAAGGATTATACATACAACCAGATCAAAGAACTGATGAGCGGTTATGGCAAAATGGATATCCTTTGGTTGGATGGTGGTTGGGTACGCCCCTTAAAATCAGTGGATAGAAATGTGGACTGGCAAAAAGGGATCAGGTATGATCAAGATATTGACATGAAAAGAATTGCCACGATGGCGAGATCCCTTCAACCCGGATTGATTGTGGTGGACCGGAGTGTGGGCGGCGAATTTGAGAACTATGAAACTCCAGAGCAACAAGTGCCGGACAAACCACTTTCTTATCCTTGGGAAACCTGTATGACCATGGGCAATTCCTGGAGTTTTGTCCCTCACGACCATTACAAATCGGCCCATAAGCTAGTCGATCTATTGGTAAAAATTGTTTCACGCGGCGGCAATTTTCTGTTGAACATCGGCCCGGGCCCCGATGGCGATTGGGATACCGCTGCCTATGCCCGTTTGAAAGAAATGGGGGAATGGATGAAAATAAATGGGGAAGGAATCTATAACAGTAAACCTATTGCTCCTTATTCTTCGGATAATATTTTCTTCACCCAATCGAAGGATGGGAAGAATGTATATGCTTTTTATCTTTCAGATAAGGATGAAATTGTTTTGCCATCAGAAATAATGCTCCCAGATTTTTCAACCACAAAAAAATCATCCATCCATTTGCTAGGGTATAAGGATAAACTGAAATGGAAACAGGATGGAGATAAATTGATTATCAGTGTCCCAAAGAAATTAAAGGATAAGGCAGTTGGGAAGTATGCGGTGGTATTTGCGATAAGAAATTGATGCAACTTGGTAGTCAATCACATTTAAGCTTATTATCTTTTACCAATCCGGTAACCTTTTGTGCTATAATAAACAATGAAGCCATAACAAGGAACCATGATAATGTAGGCCAACTGAGGGTTTAAATGGGTACTCAACATTCCATATAATAAAGGCGTGATAGCCCCTCCTGCAATGCCCATGATCATTAGCGCAGAACCCTGCTTGGTAAACTTTCCCAAGCCATCAATCGCCAAAGGCCATATTGCAGGCCATAAGGAAGCATTGAGCAAGCCTAACAAACTTACAAACCAAACGGAAATTTTTCCTTGCAACAATACAACCATAGCTGTAAATAGAATTCCTGCGATGGAACAAACTTGTAACATTTTTCTTTGCCTGATATACTTCGGAATGACTATAATCCCAACACTATAACTTACAATCATCATCATCAAAGTAATACCAATTAGACATTAAAAACACCTTTAAAAGTGTTAAGATAAAATTGATTGCCACAGATTGATTTTATAACATCGGTAGTTAAGTTTTTTGTTATTTCAGAAATTTTATTTTGGAGCATTTCAATATTGTTATAGTCAATCATGCTAACCCTATCTTTAAAGTATCGCCACATTTTTTCTGCAGGGTTCAGCTCCGGGGAGTATGGGGGTAAAAATAATAAAGCAATATTGTTTGGGATATGTAAGCTTTTGGCATGGTGGAAAGCGCCATTGTCAAGTACCGTTATTTTAAACTCACTTGGGTTTTGTGATGCGGTATGATCTAAAAAATGTTGAAATGTATTAGCATTGCAATGGGGCATTTCTAAAAGGTGACAGCTACCAGTAATGGGTGAAAACGCACCAAATAAATATAGGTTACCAAAACGGTGAAGGAAAGGCGCAACAGGCTTAACGCCTTTTGCAGTAAGCATCCTGCGAAGTACGGTTAATAAACCAAATCGACTTTCGTCCTGAAAATATAAGTTGATGCTCGTGCAATTTGATTTATTGTATTTTTCTTTAATATGTTCGAGGTTTTGAATTAGGTTTTTTAAAAACTGCTTCGTCGGCAGGGGATTTTAGCACATGGCTTTTGCGGCTTACTTTTAGCCTGGCCCCAAACTTTCGCTTTACATATTTATTTACTGCATGATAATTCATTTCTATCCCAAATTCATCAGCTAACCATTGTTGTACTTCTATAAAACTTCTAAAGCCTTCTTTGGGATTGTTCAAACGCTTGGATAATGCTTCGTTTGCAATAGGGCCGATAGCAGCTTTCTTATATCCGCCACGTGTTTCTACCAAAAGTGCTTCAATACCTTTTGACATATAAACACTACGCCATTTCCCAACAGAACTTTGACTTGAACCGATTTGTTCTGCCACTATATACTTACCGATCGGGCCTTGTTGTTTAAAAACAATAAGCATTTGTAAGCATTGAAATTTTGAAGGATGCTGATGTTGTAATTTGCGTAACTGGGCAAGACTTTCTTTAACTAAAATTGGTCTGATATTTTGCATGTGCAAATATACAAATAAAGATATTATATTAAAGTCTATTTTGTATAAGAAATTTACTGGACGAAACCCGGGGGACATTCGGAAATAAACAGTATGCCCTACCTGCTTAGGTCATACCAACCTAAATGATTAAGTGCAGATTGGCAACTATTGTTGATTAATAATAAATGCACGGTCAATTTTGGGAATGGTAATGACCAATGGAGAATTTTCACCATCCACTATTGACAATTCACGTTTAACCTAATGCTATATTAAAAATCAAATAAGTTTTGCATGGTGCCTCTGTAAAGAATGTGGATCTAGCTTACCGAAGTTTTTGTTTTACTATATCGGCAGGATATTTTAATGCCAGCTTTCGAATTTCATAGCTGAATTCCTTGAATGTTTCTTCCCACAATTTTGCCTCCTCCTCTGTATAATGATAAAAACCTTTGCCGTTGCTCACTCCCTTGCCTCCTGCCTGCACGATATCATCGATAAGCTTGGGCATCTCTTTAGCACAGCTTAATGTGGGGAACAAATCCTTAATCACATTGTGGTATGCAGGCACCCCTGTTAAATCCATCCATCTAAACACCCCAACCAAAGTCATCCAATAGCCAGCATTGTTGCGACAGGCCCTATCCACGTCTTCCACTGTGGCATACCCATTCTCTACAAGATAAAAAGCCTCCCTGTACAATGCATACATCAACCTATTCGTAATAAAACCACGGATATCTTTTCTGACCAAAGTAGGTTCTTTCCCCCATTGATGGGATAAATCATAGAGATACTCCCCAAGCTCAACCTCACTTTCTTCCCCACAAATGATTTCAAGAAATCTTGTGGTATGAGAGGGCTCAGCCCAGTGAAGACCAAAAAATCTTTCGGGGTGCTTTAACTCTTTTTGCAAAATACTGATGGGTATCGAGGAAGTATTACTGGCAAGCAATGCATCCTCTGAAATAACAACTTCAATTTTTCCATAAACCGACCTTTTGATATCCAGATTTTCTATGGTACACTCGATGACCAATTTGCAAGAAACCAATTCCTGATAATCTTCTGTAATTCTTAAATTTTTAAATACCTCAGAGAGATCTTTAGTTACCATCCCCTCCTTAAACGATTTATCTAAATGTTGTTGAATGCGTGAAAATGCCAGGTCAAGGTCTGAGGAAATGGGTGCAAGTGCAACCACAGGATGCCCAGCAATCAAAAGGCAGGTGGTAATGCTACACCCCATTAGGCCAAGCCCTACTACACCAATTGAAATATCTGAAGTGTTTTGTCGATTTTCTTTCATTCAGACAATTTAAGTTGAGATTTTCAAAAACAGACATCGGTATCATCATTTAAATTAAAAAAAAAAGGAATCCCAAGAGCATTTAACTCTTGGGATTCCTTTTGATATCTGTAAAATGCAGAATTGCTCTTTTTAATTAGAAGTTCAAAGGGTTGCCCGTGTCAAAATATAACCTTGTGGCAATATCATCAGCAGCGCCAGCACCCATCTTGGTAACCGCATCAGCTACACCTGCAGGATTCCCAATCCTTTCATTGTCTGGGAAAGGCATCCGCTTGATCCATTGGTCTGCAGGGATCACGCCCCAATCAGGGCTACTATCGTTCTTGGCCACATGGGGTATCTTGGGATAGCCTGTCCTTCTGAAATCCACCCATGATTCCAAACTATTGGTAAAATTGTTGATCCATTTCTGCGTGATAATCTTTTCAAGTTTCAACTCCTTACTGTCGGCATTGTTCCAGGCAACGGTAACATTAGACAATGAGGTGAAATTATTACGAGAATCCACCGGATCCACATAATTGATGGGTGTGCTTGTGTTGTCGGCTAGATAGGCGTCCACACCACCTGCGCCCCAATCGGCGAAGGACATCCTTACACCAGTTTCATAATTCGTTTGGGGATCGCCAGCACCGGCCCAGCCCCTGAGCCCAGCCTCTGCTTTCAGGAAGTACACTTCCGCAGCGGTAAAGTCCCTCCTAGTGGTGGTATTACCGCCATTGGGGGGATCGTTGAAATTGGGGTTCACTTTGGAGAATGGGATATGGTCGGCCTTTGTGTTGATATAGGCCCCATTGCGGATCCCTTTATAAGGGATGGATGGGTGGTCGGTGACTAAGGTCATATCTGTTACCGGCGCAAAATAAGAGGATATCCTCCCATCTTTCAGACCAACCAGAAAAGATTCCATCACAGCACCCATACGGGTATCGTCCCACTGGTAGCAGATCTGCGCCACGGGCATGATATTGCCCAACAAAGAATTGGTGAAATTGTCCGCATTGGTCGCGATGAGCCCAGCAGGGTCGCTCAGAGCTTTCTCGCCTTGGGTTTGTGCCGTTGCGGGGTCCACTTTGGATAGGCGCATGGCCAGCCTCAGCCTGAGCGAGTTCACCAGTTTCATCCATTGGGAAATCTTGCCACCATAAGCAGTGGGGTCAAATTTCTTGAACTTGGTGGATTGTATATTGGCCGCAAAATCTGATTGGATGGAATCCAATTGCTTGAAGAAAAGAGCATACAGATCAGATTCCTTGTCATAAAGGATGGTTGATGCCGAACTGCCATAGTTCGAATAAATGACTGGCCCGTGAACCGCTGTCAGTTTGGACATGGACAGGATCCGGATAAGCTTGACCCAAGTAATAAAAAAGGGCTGGTTGTACTTGATGGCGTTCTTGATGACCACTTGTGAGGGAGACATCACACTCCCGTACTCGCGCCCCCAATAGGCGTTCCAGCGGATATAGTAGGTGGTGTTGTTCACATTGCCCACAAAGGGGGTTCCCGTGTTCATGAACCCCATCCAAGAGTCCTGCAAGAGGTCCTCCTCCACTTGGTGCCCGTTCAGGTTGAATATCAAACCTGCTATCGGAGATCCCACCAGATTGAAATCCTGTGCTTGCAAATCCTGGGAGATTTGATACGGGTTCTGGTTGAAGTCTTGGAAATCCTTGGTACATGACCCGAACATGATCAGGATTAAAAATGCAATTATTAATTGTTTCATATCGATGCGTTTTTTTTTAGAACGTAAATTTCACATTGAACCCAAAGGACCTGGTCGCTGGCATGGTGAACACATCGTTGGACTGCATGGAATTGCTGGTGCTCATTGCCTGTTCGGGGTCGAATGGTGCTTTCTTGTAGAAGAAGAACAGATTTCTACCGATCAAAGAAACAGAAGCATCCTTAAAAATAGGGTTCGCTTTCTGTGACCTGAAAGTATATCCCAACACCAATTGTGCCAATCTCACATTTGTCCTTGAAAACACATAGGGCTCCATGATACCGTTCCTGTCTCCCACAGCTTGATAGTATGTATAGGGGTCGATAGAGGTTACGGCAGTGGTACCCGAGATAGCGGAAATTGGGATTGAGCCTTTATCTCTAGCCGCAGCGGTCCGCTCGCTTACGCCATAGGAATCCAGGAAAGCTTCCGTTTTCGAAAAACATACACCCCCAAATTTTCCGTCAACAAGTACGCTGGCAAAGAAGTTTTTGTAGGTAAAGTTGTTGTTCCAGCCCAATAGGAAATCGGGGTTCACGTTGCCCACTTTGGTCTCCAAGGTCGCTTTGGTAGGGACATTTTTGGAGCTCAGTATGATCTGCCCAGCGGTGTTCCTTGCGAACTTGTATATCCATAGGTCGTTGAAGGAACCACCCGCCATGATCCGCGAGTCGAAGCCCTCGTCCTGACCACCAATCACATAACCGGGATTGGATGCGATCAGCGTGACGATTTTGTTCACGTTCCTGGACCCATTGAAAGATGTTCTCCAACTGAAATCCTTATTACTGATAGGCTCAGCATCCAAAGTGAACTCAAACCCATTGTTGGTTATTTTCCCTGCGTTCACATAGTAGAAGGTATAGCCTGAGCCCGATGGCGCGGGCAGGGTGAGGAACTGGTTGGTACTCGTACCATTATAGACAGTAAAGTCGAAGCCGAGTCTTCCTTTGAGGAAGCGCATTTCGGTCCCATATTCGTTGCTCACAATTTTTTCGGGCTTCAGGTTGGTGAAAGGCACCTGCGTGTTGGGATTGATACCTACCAGGGCAACTTGATCCCAAGGGTTCACCACATTGAAGGGCACCTCATTGGCAGTCTGTGAAAGGGATGCCCTTACCTTGAAGAAAGAGATGGCTTCGGGCAGTTTCACCATCTGGCTGATGACCGCTGAAGCTCCGATGGATGGGTACAGGTAGGACTGGTTGCCGGTGAGGGCCAGTGTAGATGCCCAGTCGTTGCGTGCCGCCACATCCAGGAACAAAAAGTCCTTGTAGCCAAATGTCAGGTCAGCAAATCCCCCTTGTTTGAGAGACCTGTTGATCGTCTGGTTGAAAAGCACGTTGGAGGGCATGTTCGAAAAGCTGTAGAAATTGGGGAACTTCAGGGAGGTGGTCCCATTATTTACGTTCATCCCATCATTGAAAATGTTCTTCTGGTAGCTGGCCCCTACAAGCCCGTTCAGACTGAAATCCCCAAAGGTATTGTTGTAGGTCAAGATGGCATCCGTGTAAAGTGACTTGTCGGTATAGCGGGTATAGTTCCAGGTGCCGTTGGGGCTGACGCTCACAGAGTTCCCGTCAGCAGCATAACGGTAATCCAAGATCACCGCATTGTAATCGAGATTGCCTCTTACCTCAAATCTTGTGTGCTTGTCGATTTGATAGCCAAGCTTGATGTCAGCGATGGCACGGTTCGAGGTTTGCAGCTTGGGGTCCTTGTTCAGCTCCCAATAAGGGTTGTTCTGCTTTTCCTCGGTAGAATACCAGTTCATCTTGGGCATGTTCCGGGCACTGTCGAATATCGCATAGTTCTGCTTGTAGTTGTTGAAATCCCGATCCCTGGCGAACAGGTAGAGCCCGGTGAGCGGGTTATTATAATAACCAGCACCGGGACGGTTGAAGGATTTCTCAGAAGTGAACATGACATTAGAGCTCACCACCAGTTTATCGTTCAGCAGTTTTGTGCTCTGGTTGAAGGTGAACTGGTTCTTACCATAGGTGTTCGTGGGCAATATACCGTTTGCCGAAGTATTGGCGTATGAGAAATAGGTCGTCGTCTTGTCGTTCCCGCCATGGACCGCCACAGAGTTGGTGGCAGTAGTGCCAGTGCGGAAGAAGTTTTTGATATAATCCTTTTGGTAACTGCTTGATTGCACGTTGGCGATCGGCGATTTCGTGTTGATCAGTGAACTGACTGGGGTACCAGAAGCGGGGGGCGTCCAACTGTAGTCACCGCCCACAGAACCATAACGGAACTGGAAATCGGGGAGCGTGGATGCCCTGTCGAAAATGGTGCTGGAGCTGAAGTCGATTGTGACCTTGCCCGCCTTCCCTTTCTTGGTGGTAATCAGAATCACGCCGTTGGCGCCAAGGCTGCCGTATAGGATTGCCGCGTTGGCACCCCTTAAAACGCTGATGCTTTCTATGTCGGCCGGGTTGATGGCAGAAAGACCGTCACCGGCGTCCCTCCCACCGTATGAGCCAGGCTGTGCGCTTAAATTGTTCACCAAGGGAACGCCATCGATCACGTACAGTGGCTGGCTGAGCCCAGTAAGGGATTTGTTGCCACGCAATACGGCCTTGGTGGACCCGCCCGCGCCTGAGCTGCTGGTCTCGATGTTCACACCTGCTACTTTGCCGCTCATGGCATCCATAAAATTGGTATTGGCAGCTACACGCAATTGGTCGCCACCGATCTGCTGGGCGGCATAGGTCAGGGCTTTCTTCTCCCTCTTAATACCCAGCGCGGTTACCACTACCGTATTCAGGTCAGATTGCCTTTCTACCAGAGTTACATCAATAGTAGCCCGGTCGTTGACAGCCACATCCTGGGTGGCATAGCCGATGCCACTAATTACTAAAGTTGCACCAGCGGGTGCAGAAATGGTAAAGGAACCATCCTGTTTTGTGGACGTACCCTTTTTTGTGCCTTTCACAAGCACGTTGATACCTGGTATGCCCTTACCCGATGCGTCAGTTACCTTCCCGGTAACCGAATTTTGCGCATCCGCGATAAAAAAGGCTGCAAGCAAAGACAATAAGCATGTCAACTTTTTCAAGCTTTTCATAATGCAGTTTTTGGTGATAAAACAATGAATGAATCTTACGTTACAAATATGTTATTTTTTTTTTAATAAAAAAAATAAATTGATTTATCAGAATGACATTAGTAAATAAATTAATTTTATTGCTTTATTTTTGTAATTATTATGCTTAACCCCATATCAATAAAATGGACTTGACCATATTTAAACATTTGAAAAACCTTGAGCTTTCGGGGGTAGCATTTAAAAACCAAAGCAGAAAAAAAAGGGTAATCAGTCATTTAACTGCAAAAGGTGAGTCTACCATCCCTGAATTATCGGACCTTTTAAACATTAGTGTACCGAAAACAACCGAACTGATCGCTGAACTTACCGAAGAGGGACTTGTAGTGGATACCTTAAGAAAGACAGAAGGTCTTGGGCGTAAAGCGGCCATCTACAGTCTTAACCATGATAGCTGCTATTTTCTCGGGGTCGAGATCCGGAAATACAATATCAATATCGGTCTAATGGGCTTCAACGCGGTCATGGGCGAATCTGCCATGAATGTTCCCTTTACCTATCTGGATGCCCATGAATCCTTGAATGCCATTATTGAAGAAATAAAAAAATTTCTGTCCAACTCAAAAGTGCCAAAGGAAAAAATCATTGCACTGGGTCTGAGCATGGCTGGGCGCATCAATGTAAAAACCAGCAATATCCTGAGTAATTACCATTTCGCCGATTCCCCTGTGAAAGAAAGGCTGGAAGCTGCTTTTGACCTACCCGTATTTCTGGATAATGATAGCCGCACTTTAGCTTATGGTGAATATCATTTTGGCAGATCTGGATTTCCCTATAGCGAAAAAGATTTGTGCGTTGTGAATATTGACTACGGCATGTCACTTGGTATTTTCGTAAATGGACTGCCAGTGTATGGAACTTCTGGCTATGCAGGAGAAATTGGACACATCCCCATGTTTGATAACCAAAAAATTTGTTTTTGTGGGAAAAAAGGCTGTCTGGAAACAGAGGCATCGGGCCATGCACTCATCAATTTCATCAATAAAAAAATTAGTGAGGGCAGTAGCAGCAGCCTAGAAAAAGCCATTCAAAAAAAGGAGTTTCTTGAACTGGAAGATATTCTAGAGGCAGTTCATTTGGGTGATAACCTGGCATTGGAAGGTGTGAGCGAAATTGCCTATAACCTGGGCAGGGGACTTGCGGTTGCCATCAATATGCTCAATCCCGAACTGATTGTGCTAGGGGGGATGCTATCTGCAATTGGAGAGCCATTGCTGCTTTCCGTGAAGACCTCGATCATGCAATATTCTTTAAGTCTGGTGAATAATGATACCAAAGTGCTGCTTTCAACCCTTGGTCATCATGTTGGTCTCCGGGGCTGTTGCTTGTTGGTAAGGAACAAAGCACTTGGTCTTTTTTAACCTGTGTGCATTTTCTTTTGATTATCGCAAATAAAAATATATTGTTTTGATACCCCACTTTTGAAAACTCGTATTCGATTCAATAACTAAAATATAATATACACAAAAAATTTAACCCATGAGCATGGTAGATTCTTTTGAAAAAATTCCCGTAAAAAAATTCAAGACCATCAAGGATGGTTCTGTATTTATCGCCAGGGAAATAGCATCCCTCATGAAAGAAAAAAACGCTAAAGGCGAAAAATGTGTGCTTGGTCTGGCAACGGGCTCATCACCCAAAACCCTTTATGCCGAACTGGTGCGGATGCACCAAGAAGAAGGCCTCAGCTTCAAGAATGTAATTGCCTTCAACCTAGACGAATACTACCCCATCGACAACGATGCATTGCAGAGCTATAAGCGGTTCATGAAGCAGCAGTTGTTCGATAAAGTGGATATTGACCCAAAGAACTGCCATATCCCCAATGGGGAATGGCCAAAAGAAAAAATAAAAAAATATTGTGCCGAATATGAGGGCCTCATAGAAAGTTCGGGGGGAATTGATCTGCAGGTGCTTGGCATCGGTAATAATGGCCATATTGGTTTTAATGAACCCGGTTCCAGCCTTTTCTCAAAAACAAGATTGGTTCCATTGGATAATTCCACCCGTATGGCCAATGCGCATGAGTTCCAGAATATTTCAAAAGTGCCTCGTATTGCCATCACCATGGGCATTAGTACCATACTGAAAGCGAAAAGGATCATATTGATGGCCTGGGGCGAGATAAAGGGCCCTGCTATTCAAAAAGCGGTGGAAGGGCATATGACCGAGCAAGTGCCGGCCTCGCTGCTCCAAGAGCATAACGATTGTCTTTTCGTAACCGAAGAACTGGCCGCTTCTGAACTCACAAGGTTCAAATCGCCCTGGCTCACTGGTGAGAGCGATTGGAATCCAAAAATCATCAGAAAGGCGGTAACCAATATGGCATTGAAACTGGGCAAACCCATCCTCAGCCTTACCAATGCAGATTATAATGACAATGGCCTAAGCGACCTATTGGTGGAAAAAGGCGATGCTTACGAAATCAACCTACAAGTCTTTTATATGATGCGCGATAGCATCACTGGGTGGCCGGGTGGCAAACCGCATCACAAAAGTGTGGAGCGCTCCGAGCCATATCCTAAACGTTCCTTGATTTTTTCACCACACCCTGATGATGATATCATTTCCATGGGTGGCACGTTTATGCGCTTGCACAATCAAGGGCACGATGTACATGTAGCCTACCAAACTTCTGGCAATATTGCCGTGACCGATGAGTTCGTGACCCGCTTCCTCGATTTTGCGGTTGGATTTGAACAGTTGAAAGATATCGACAACAAAAAATCATCGCAGGTACTTAAGGATGCCACGCAGTTTCTCAAAAACAAAAAAGATAGCGATATAGACACTGCAGATATCCGGGAGATCAAGGGACTGATCAGGAGGTGCGAAGCAAAAGCTACCTGCCACTATGTGGGCCTCAAGGACGAGAACATCCATTTCATGAACCTTCCCTTCTATGAGACTGGTACCATTGAGAAAAAACCAATGGGTGAGGATGACATCAAAATGACCATGGAACTGCTCCGAAAAATAAAACCACATCAAGTATACTGTGCAGGTGACCTTGCAGATCCCCATGGCACTCATAAAGTATGTCTGGATATTATTTTTGAATCATTCCGTCGATTAAAAGCGGCAGGCGATGAGTGGCTGAAAGACTGTTGGGTATGGCTCTATAAAGGAGCTTGGCAGGAATGGGATATCAGCGAGATCGAAATGGCAATACCTATGAGCCCCGACCAAGTGATGAAAAAAAGGTATGGGATATTTATACACCAATCACAAAAAGATTCAGTGCCTTTCCAAGGAACAGATAGCAGGGAGTTTTGGCAAAGGGCCGAAGACCGTAATGCGAACACAGCAGGCCTCTATGCAGAATTGGGCCTTACACGCTTCGCGGCCATGGAGGCATTTGTGAGATGGCATTTTTAACTTCTACAACTAAAAGCTGGTATCACCATCAGCTTTTAGTTTTTATTATTGCCTTCCGCCGTCTAAATTTGCAGGTTTTATAAGCTATGGCGAATTTCAAGGAAGCAGTATTGGGGGAAAAATGGGTGATTGCATGGGAAAACAAAAATTTCAAAAAACGGGTCATTATTGGAGGCGTTTTGCTAGCGATCATTTTTGGTTTCTTCCCCTTCTTTTTTCAGACTATTGAGAAAAGAGAGGGTGTCGCACTCAACGATTGGCTACTCAACAGGCTGCCTGCTCTAAACGTTTCCATTTTCATTTTTATCAGTATTTGGGCCATCGCACTATTGTGTATTATAAGGATGGCACAGGAACCACCAGTTTTTATCATTACGCTATGGGGTTATATTTTTTTATGCTTGATGCGCATCGCTTCCATCAGTATGGTAGCACTGAATCCCCCAAAAGATTTAAGAGCCCTCATTGACCCCATCAGCAATTTTTTTTATGGAACCAATTTTGTTACCAAAGACCTTTTCTTTTCTGGACATACTTCAACCATGTTCCTGTTTTTCTTTTGCCTTCAAAAAAAGACAGACAAAGCATTTGCACTGCTTGGCTCTTTGGTAGTAGGTTTCTTGCTACTGATACAGCATGTGCATTATAGCATCGATGTGTTGGCTGCCCCCTTCTTCGCATATATATGTTATTGGTTGGCGAAGAAAACAGCTAAACCAATAATAACTATTTAACCAAGCAGAGTTTAAATAAATGGGATAGCCTATTCAATCAAAAAGCCTCGCCCAATTGTACATAAAACCCGCTTGATCGTCCCATTCCAATCCCATAATCGAGGCGAAGGTTCAATTTCTCGGTTTTGTTCAAGGCAATGCGAAGCCCACCCCCATAAGAAAACTTAGGGTTTTGAAAAGTAAAATTGTCCAGTTTATCAGACACATTACCGATATCGCAAAAGGCAACCGCACCAATTCTCCAATAGATAGGCACCCGGTATTCTGCCTGAACGATTGCCAGGTTATTATCGCGGTAGCGCCCTTCATAATAACCACGCATTTTATTTGCCCCACCCAATAAAGCCAAGGATCGCAAAGGCACATTGCCTGCATTAAAGAAACCATAAGCCTGTAGTGCCAGCACTTGGTCCTTATAAGTTCTGATAAACTTCCTGGCATCCAGCACATAATTGGTATACCTAAAATCAGAGCCAATGTATTGGGCAAAATGATTAAAATAAAACTGTAACATCACACCCCTATCGGGTGAAAAAGCATTATTGCGTGTATCATAGGTAAAGCTTAGCCCAAGACCGGAAACATGGTAGCCGGTCCTGCCATTGATATCTTCTCGATCGAAGATGCCTCCTTTAGGATAGTTGACATCAAACAACCTTTGGAACTCGTATAAAAGGCCTATATAGGTTTTATGCCACAATTCTACCTGTGGGTGCAGGTAAATATAATACTGCTTATAGCTATATCCTTCCACGGCAGTATCTTGCGCAGAAGGCCCGATGCCCCAAAACTTGTCGGGATAATAGCTATAGGAAAATTGATGGTTGATGATGAACTTCTCGCCCGGAAAATAAATTGAGCCGTTAATGGCCACGATAAACTGTTTTCGAAGGGAATAGAGCAGGATAGCCTGCTCATTGGATGTACGCACTGTTTTATCGAAGGCCTTTGGCTTGAATGTAAAAGAAGATGCTGCCCCAAAAGACCAACTGGTTTCTATAGAGCGTGCAATCACTGGCAACAAGAGTACATCGTATTTCCTTTTCGTACTATCTTGTTGGGCAAAAGCGTCCACAGAAAATAGCATGAAAACGGTAGTAGCAATCGTAACAAAAAAGGGCTTATTTTGTGCAGTCAAGGCAAATCTTTGTAATATGGCAAATTACTTTATCGTAAAAAATACAAAATAACATGTAAAACCTAATTTTATTACTTTTGCGGATTAATATAAAAATGATAATTTGTTAAAGTTAAGTTCACCTCTATTAATTACAAGCACTCCTTTCAGAAAAAATAAATTTTTCTGAAAGCAAACGCTAGCACCATGAAAAAAATAGTTTTACCGGATTTTACATTAGGAGAAACCCTCACCCCTGAGCAATTAAGCCTGTTTGATGAAACAGGAGCGATTGTGTTCAGAAACTTTATTTCGCCCGAAAAAGTGCGCCTTTACCTTGATGAGCTTGACAGGATAGAAAAAAAATGGCTAGAAGAAGGAGTTGAAAAAGTAAATGGCATCCCGCTTAAATTTGGCAAAGACGATAAAGGCAACAAGATGATACAGCGGATGTGCTTCTTATCACTTTATAGCGAAGCCTTTCATGAGTTATTACAGGACCCTAGGTTCAAAGCTTTGATTGGTTTTCTGAAGCCTTATGAAGGGCGCATTGCCGAAAATGAAAAAGATGGCCTTATCTTAAATAACTATGTACGCATGCCCGATAGCGCCTTTACGCAAATGGGCTGGCATACGGATAGTCCCCGCGATCTTTTCCTTGGGCAAAAGATCCTGCCCATGCTCAATGTGGGTTTGCATTTGGATCCCTGCCCATTTGAAAATGGCGGGTTAAGGATACTGCCGGGCACCCACAAACAGGGCATGATGAAACTGCTTTTTGGTAAAAAATATTTTATCGATAATAACCCTGACCCACGAGAAATTGGATTTGACCTGAATGCTGGAGACCTTACGGTTCATGATGGCCGTCTATGGCATCGTGCACAACAATCACCACACTATGGTGAAAAAAGCAGAAGGCGGGTAATGTATGTGCCCATTATTACTGGTAAATACATGCCCAAACATGAAAACAGCAAGACCCCTTTTTATCATCGTTTTGCTTCAAAAATCCAGAATTGATCGATCAAAAATTAAATAATAACATTGAATGATAATAGGGCCAACCAACAGTTGGCCTCTTTTTTTAAACAACTTCATTTATGAGCTACGCATTAATAACTGGGGCCAGCAAGGGTATCGGAAAAGCCATTGCGGAAGAACTGGCTTCAAGGGGATATGATATTTTATTGGTGGCAAGGTCGCAAGAATTGTTAGCGCAAACAGCATCAGCCATTTCGACCAAGCACCAAGTAAAAACCGATTTTTTGGCAACCGACCTATCTGCTGAAAATGCAGCACTGCAAGTTTTCAATTGGTGTACTGAAAGAAAATATAGCATCACGGTTTTGGTGAACAATGCGGGCTATGGCCTCAGTGGTCCCATGGAAAAATATTCAGTTGAAGAGAACCGCAATATGATGCAGTTGAACATGATAGTGCCGACAATGCTTTGCCAACTGTTTTTGCCCATGCTAAAACTACAGACAAAAGCCTATATCATGAATATTGCCAGTTCTGCAGCCTATCAAGCTGTCCCTTATCTCAGCATTTATTCGGCCAGTAAATCTTTTGTATTAAACTTTAGTAGGGGGCTTCATCAGGAGCTTAAGAATACAAATATATCCGTGACCTGTATTTCACCAGGGGCTACGGACACTGATTTTGTGGTACGTGCACAAATTGGGGAAAAAGGTTTGAAGACAGCCAGTAATGTGAACATGAGCCCATCTGAGGTGGCCAAGATTGCCGTAAACGGTATGCTTGCAGGAAAAACAGAAGTGATTACCGGATTGGTCAATAAACTGGGAGCTTTTGCCGCTTGGCTTTTGCCAAAAGGAATGGTAGAAAGCTCCGTAATGAAAATTTATAAATAACAAAAACAAGGCGAAAAAAATCCCGGCGGTAACACCTGCCGGGATTTTTTTATATAGGCTGTTTATTTTTCAGGATATAACACCGCCTTAAAATAATTCTGCATGTTTAGGTATTTTTTTGCCGCTTGTTGAATATCGCTTAGGCTCAACGCATCTATCTGTTTTGAATAATTCAATATCCATTGAGGATCGGTCTTGTCTATCCATGAGCTACTCAAACTTTCCAGCCAATGGCCATTATCCATCAACTCTTCTTCATTTTTCTTTTTGAGGGTTTCTTTTACTTTGTCCAAGTCTTTCTGCTCCGGTCCATTATCTTGGATATGTTTGATAATATCAAAAGCGGCATTGGTAAGCTTTTGAACATTTTCAGGGCCACAAGGGAATGTCAAATTAACGGCGTAATGATTATAAGGCCTGTTCACCAAACTACCCCGCATACCGCCACCGTATATCCCACTCATATTTTCGCGGAGTTGCTCAATGATTTTTATGGTGAGCAAATCAGTGAGCGCTTTCAATTTCAGTTTTTCCTCATCACTATAAGGAAGTTCGCCAGTAAATACCACATTCACCAAGCTTTGTTTCTCCTCCCCTTTTTTGATGTCGACATTTACGATCCCCTTTACTGGGCGCATCCCTACGTCAGTAAATTTATTTTCCTTGGGAGAAGTGGCCAAACTACCTAAGTAAAGTTCCAGCAAGGGTTTGACTTTGGCGATATCAATATTGCCCACAAACGTGAAGTGCCAGCCATAAGGGTTGTCAAAAATTTCATGATAGATGGAAAGCACCCGATCCAGATTGATCTTATCATAATCTTCAGGCTTGGCGAGCACCCCTGCCCAAGGATTGTTCTGGAATTCAATTTTGGTAACCGTATCCTGAAAGAACATTCGGGGATTGTTCAGCAAGTTTTTCAAAAAGCCTTTTTGGCTAGAAACGAATGACTGGAACAAGGTCTCATCCTTTCTTGGTTTGGTAAAATATAAATGTGTCAACTGCAGAAAGGTCTCAAAATCTTTTACACTACTACTGCCCTGCATGCCTTCATCATTGGGGTTTATATAAGGTTGCACACTCACCGTTTTACCTGCAAGAAATTTCTGCAAGTCAATAGCGGACATTTCATCCACGCCCATATTCATGACGATATTGGCGGCATTCTCGGCATTCATTTTATCTGCCAGGCTATAATTTTGGAACCCGCCCCAACGCCAAGAGTCCATAATAATCTGGTCGTTCTTGAACTCGGTAGGCTTTAGTGTGATGGTGATCCCATTGCTGAGAGTAAGGTCAGTGGTCCCCAAAATCGCATTGCTGGTTTCGTTGGTGATTTTACCGGGGGTTGGCCGTTTTTCCATCAATGATTTTGCCAGTTGCTTTTCTTGATAAGGTTTTACGGGCAATTTGCTTGCATCATTCACCATCGCCATCAATTGGGTATTGCTGGGCAGTTGGGATGCCAACTTTTCTGGCGCCATTTCCAATACAAACTTCCCTTGTTTGCTTTCCATTTTTGCAGCAAGCGCATTTACCTCTGCCAATGTTATGGTAGGTAATACTTGTTTCGCAAACTCATAACGGTTAGCAATACCCGGGATGGGAGTGTTCATTAAATAATTATTCACATATTCCTGAACGAGGCGCCTCGATTCGGTTTTGTTTCTATTCTCGAAAACAGTTTGGGTTTGGTTCAGTAAATTACTTTTTGCCCGCTCCAGTTCAGTGGAGAGGAAACCGTATTTTTTTACGCTTTCATTGGTAGTGATCAATGCATCCACGGCATCCTTTACTGGCTTTTCTCCAATCAATGCAAAGGAATTGAATGCGCGGTAGCCTCTTAAAAAGCTAGTAAACCCCGAGTTCCCAAAAACAAATGGAGGATTGGCCGATTCGGTGAGTTCGCTAAGTCGTTGATTGATCATTGCAGAAAAAAGTCCTTCCACCAAATCCGCACGATAATCAGCCCAAGTAGTAGTGGGTTTGTCTTTTTCAATATAATTATAAATCTGCAGCACGTTATAGGACTGTTCTTTGTCTGTCAGCACCATCGATTCACTAACCGTGCGGGATGGAATGGGAATGATGGTAGGGCGGGCTCTTTCCGGAATAGGGTCTTTAAAATGGCTGAAATGTTTAATAATCTCTTGTTCCGCAACCGCAGGATCGATATCCCCTACCACTACCACGGCCTCCAAGTCGGGCCGGTACCAAGTTTTATAAAACTTCCGCAACACTTCAGGTTTGAAGTTTTCAATGATATTATCCTTGCCAATAGGGAGCCTTTCTGCATATTTCGACCCATTAAGCAATTTTGGGAAATAGATTTTGCGCATTCTTTCATTTGCCCCTTTCCCCAAACGCGATTCTTCCAGCACAATTCCTCTTTCTCTGTTAATAGCAGAATCACTCAATAAGGCATTGCCAGCCCAATCTTCCAAAATCGTGAACCCCTTATCAATTTTTTCCTGATCGTCGGATGGGATGGGAAGTATATACACGGTTTCATCAAAACTCGTATAGGCATTGAGGTCGGCACCAAATTGCACACCGATGGATTGCAGATAACTTACCAATTCATTTCTGGCAAAATGTTTAGAGCCGTTGAAATTCATATGCTCCATCATATGGGCCAGACCAAGTTGGTCTGGATCCTCCAGCACAGAGCCGGCGTTCACAACCAAACGTAGCTCTACCTTTTTTTCAGGCTTGCTATTTTTTTGGATATAATAATGAAGACCATTGGCCAATTTGCCAATCTTCACATTGGGATCGATGGGCAGTTTGTCTTTGAGGTTGAATTGTGCGAAACCAAGCGCATGGAAACATAATAGGCTAAATAGCAAAATGACTGTGCGTAGGACCGAAAGATTTTTTTTCATAAAAAAAGTTTATTGGTAATTATAGTTGAATATAAAGATTTACCGGATACAGAGTCGGCTTTTAAAAAATGATTTATTCCACATCTACTTTTAAATAGTAGAAAGACTTGGAAACACTTGTTGCTCGGCGTTACAAAGCAAATTTAAGTTTGATTGCCCAAAAAAATCAACCCAATTTCTATTTATCACTTTGAAAGATGTTAAATATTAAAATCATCTATTATTGACAACCCCTTGGATAGGCTCACCGATGCAACCATTGGGCATTTGGATATGCAATAAGGCGGAAATGGTTGGTGCGATATCAGTCATATGAACCGTGGCATTGCTACTGCCATGACGTATGCCCCAACCCATAAACAATAAGGGGATATGCGTATCGTATGGATACCAAGCCCCATGTGTGGTGCCTGTTTTGCCATAACCTTCGAACCAGCCCGGGTTGGCTATCACCTGCACCGCACCACTTCTTTTAAAATTATATCCATTGATGATCATTTTTTTTATTGGCTCTGGTATGGCGGCAACACCAATCTTGGATACATCCACGGCATATAAAATCCCAGGCTGTTGCTGAAGATAATCAACCGTTGTTTTTTTGATGGCATCAAAATCGAGCCGATCACGATTGATCCTTGGCATATCGAAATTTACCTGCGAATTCATGCCAGACTTAACCAGTGTATCTACTTTAAATTTTTGTTTTAATATAATGTTCAGGCTATCCAGCATCTGCTTGCTATTTAAGAATTCGGCAGGCATCCCATGTTTTTGCATATACTGAATGGCGTTAGCTGCCCCATGATCGGCAGTCATGAATACAAGATAATTATCCTTACCAACCTTATCATCCAAAAAAGAAAAGAAATCTTCGAGGTCCTTATCCAAGCGTAGATAAGTGTCTTCCACTTCTCTGGAATTGGGACCAAACATATGGCCCACATAATCGGTAGATGCACAATTGATGGTTAAAAAATCAGTAGAAGCTCCCATACCCAATTGATAGCCCATCACCGCCTCTTTCGCAAAGTCGAGCGTAAAACTATTTCCGAAGGGAGTATATCGAAAGCTGCTTTTTTTAATTTTATATGCTTCCTTAATATTATGCGGGAAGGAAGTAGTGGTTTCACCAGCAAATTTTCCCTCATAGGGCTGTTCATCGGCATCGCTTTCAGTATAGGAATTGCCATCGTACAAGGTGTTCCAGCCGTTGGCGATCAACTTTTCAATATGGTTTTGCCGATTGTAATCTTCAACCCAATACGGAAGCCGCTGCATATAATAGGAACTGGTAATAAAACGGCCAGTTGAATCATCCAACCAAAAAGCGCCATTCGGCGAATGGCCTGCGGGCAGGATGGCTGCACGGTCCTTTAGCGATATGCCCACTACTTTCGATTCATAATTGGTTGCCATTCTTAATTCATCGGTAATGGTGGTCGATAATAAATTTCTGGGCGACATTTTTCCATCTTCTGCAGAATTTACCCCTACACCCTGTACCGTATTATCCTGTGTGCAATAGACTGATTTACCCGTAAGCTGTTCTATCCAATCATTGCCACTAATACCATTGATGGATGGCACCGACCCTGTAAAAATACAGCTATGCCCAACCGCCGTATACGCAGGCAAATAATTGATCATTGCATTCTCACATGAAAACCCTTCACTCATCAATCTTTTAAAGCCACCCTTTCCATATCGGCTATTATATCTGTATAAAAAGTCCCAACGCATCTGATCCACTACAATGCCTACCACTAATTTGGGACGCTTTACGGAAGTCACCGGAGTGTTTTTACAGCCTAGAGTTGCTATAATAAAAATAAAGGGGAAAAAAAATGTAGTTCTTTTCATTTATTGAGGAATTTGGACAAAAGTATTTGAAATGTGTATTGGGAAAACAAATCCTTTCATTGTATTTCTGCTAAATTTTCTACCTATAGAAAACAGCAACCCCAAGCCTCTGTTTGAGGCAAAGCTTTGCTGCGCATGCTTAATCGATTGTCTTTAGCCCGAAAATCATTAAATTTGCGACAATTTTATCATCTCAATTTAATAATATATGGCAGATATCTTCGAGCGGTTGATTAAAAATTACGGGCCCATTGGCCAACACAGAGAAAGAGCACATGGTTATTTTGCATTTCCCAAACTAGAGGGGGAAATTGGTAGCCACATGAAGTTCCGGGGAAAGGAAATGATTGTATGGAGCCTAAACAATTACCTGGGTCTGGCCAACCACCCTGAAGTGAGAAAGACGGATGCAGATGCGGCCAAGGAATTTGGGTTGGCATCGCCAATGGGTGCCCGTATGATGAGCGGCAACAGCAACCAGCACGAACAACTTGAAAAAGAACTCGCAGCTTTTGTGCATAAACAGGATGCTGCCTTATTGAATTACGGTTATCAAGGGATGGTGAGCATTATTGATGTTATTTGTGGCCGGCATGATGTGGTAGTATATGATGCCGAATCACATGCTTGTATTATTGATGGACTTCGCTTGCACCCGGGTCATCGCTATGTTTTCAAACACAATGACGTGGAAGATTGTGAAAAACAGTTACAGCGTGCCGCAGCTTTGATCGAAAAACAAAAATCGGGTGGCATATTGGTAATCACGGAAGGGGTTTTTGGTATGGCTGGCGACCAGGGAAGATTGAAAGAGATTGTGTCACTGAAAGGCAAGTACCAGTTCCGCTTGTTGGTAGATGATGCACATGGTTTCGGCACCCTTGGAAAAACAGGTGCAGGTGCTGGTGAAGAGCAAGGCGTTCAAGATAAGATTGATCTATATTTCTCCACTTTTGCAAAATCGATGGCTTCCATTGGCGCATTTGTTGCTGGTGACAAAACCATTATTGATTATATACGCTACAATATACGCAGTCAGATATTCGCCAAAAGTTTGCCCATGCCATTCGTCATAGGCAACCTTAAAAGGCTGGATCTTTTGCGCACCCACCCAGAACTGAAAAACAAATTATGGGAGAATGCCAAAAAATTGCAAGCTGGCCTAAAAGAAAAAGGGTTTGATATTGGCAAAACAGATTCGGTGGTTACCCCTGTGTATATGAAAGGGGATGTTCCTGAAGCCACTGCCATGGTAATGGACCTCCGTGAAAATTATGGCATATTCTGTTCTATTGTCGTTTACCCGGTAATCCCTAAGGGCCATATCATTTATCGTTTAATACCAACCTCCGTTCATACGGATGCTGATATTAAAGCCACGTTGAAAGCCTTTGAGGAAACCAAGAAAAAACTAGATGAGGGCGCTTATAAGGTTGAAGCGATACCCGATATGGCAGAGGCCTAACAGCAAATCTCCTCAGCAAATCTATTAGATAATAAAAAGCCCCCTTACTTAAAATAAGGGGGCTTTTTATTATCATGACTTTACACCAAAAATCAGATGTCAATAAGATCGATTGGCAATCATAAAATAAAAAAGCCCCCCTTGCGGAGGGCTGCACTAATCAAATACCATTAACCATTAAACCTTATCCTATGAAAAACCAAAGATAATGATTGGAGTTGAAACATTAAGTTTGAGAAGCATTATTTTTTACCCAGAAACCACAAATTGATTACAATCAACTGTAGGAAAAATCAATTGTCATGAAACTGTCATTTACGCGGAGAAGGGACCTTACCAAGAAGGCTTAAACTTTTTTTGATATTCGTCAAAAGATATGTTTCCATAGTTGCTTTCCCCGAAATATTTTGCAATTATCTCAAAATCCTTTGTCTCCAAATAGCCGGCAATAGCCTGTGGTTCGCTGCCATCAGTGGGGATAACAATGGTGGTAGGAAACTCCAGTCTGCCTTTGGTGATAAAAATAGCAAACTCGTTTACTTTGTATGCGCTGTTAAAATGATAGGTCTTGCCGTTCCAGCTAATTTGCTCCTTTGTTTCGGCATTTAGCCTCACGGTATAAAATTTATCGGCCAAATAAGCGGCCAGTTTTTTATTGCTATAGGTTTTTTTATCCATCACTTTGCACCAACCGCACCAATCTGTGTACAGATCGATCAGGATAGGTCTTTTTTCATTTTTAAGGTTTGCTTCCGCTTCCGTCAACCCAATCCATTTAACCCGGTTTTCCTTCGGCATTGGCATTACGGAAGTCAAAAGAAGAAAGAGGGTAGCATATAAAAAGAAAAGTTTAACCTTTTGCATAGTACTTTTGTTTATGGTAAAAAGAACAGCTATTGAACGTAAAGGATAAACCAAAAGTATTTGTCCTTATTTCTTTATTGCTATTCAGGCACTTTTAGATACCCAAGTGCCAAAACAATCAAATATCATGCACAAAATCGTTCTTGCAATAACAGGCGCTAGTGGGTCCGTTTATGCCAAACTAGCACTTGACAAACTATCCACGATCAAAAATCAGTGGCAAGAACTAGCTGTTGTTATGTCTGAAAACGCCAAAGAAGTTTGGCGTACAGAATTGGGCGATGATTCCTATAAAAATTATCCGGCAACCTATTATTCAACGCAAGATTTTTCAGCAGCTTTCGCTTCGGGCTCAGGTCAATATAATATCATGATCATAATCCCATGCTCCATGGGCACTATGGGTAGGATCGCTACTGGTGTATCCGACAGCTTGATCACTAGAGCAGCAGATGTTGTTTTGAAAGAAAGAAGAAATCTGATTTGTGTGGTCCGCGATACTCCATACAATCTGATACATATCCGCAATATGGAAACCATAACCTTAGCTGGAGGTATTATTTGTCCTGCTACACCTTCTTTTTATAGCAGACCCAAAACCATTGAGGAAGCTGCGGCTACCGTGGTGGACCGGGTACTCGATATTGCAGGCCTTGATATCAAAACCTTTCGTTGGGGGAAATAGGAAATTGAAAAAATCCTGTTCCTAAATCTAAAAACTTAGTTGATAGGTCAATAGCCAACAATTTAGTACCTAAACTAATTCCGTAGGTCCACCACTTCCACTCCAGGGTATTTTGCTTTATTGAAAGTAAAAAAATCGGGGCTGATGGCGGTGTTGCCATTCAGTTTATCAATAGTGAGAATATCCTTAGCGCCATTTTTCTCGAGGTATTTGGCACTATAAATAGTGTTTGATTTCTTATCGATATAGAGATACACTTTGAAGAAATTTTTTGTTTTGTCAACTGGTGTAAGCTCTATCTCCTGAAGTGCTTTTTTCCCTTCTTTCACGTCGCCATTCAATTTGTACAAAAAATCCTTATCGTAAAAATTGGTGAAGAATTTTTCAGGTGTAATGGTTTTGGTTGATGGGTCAAATTTATTGACGGTTACCTCGTTGCTGGATTGATCATAGGTCCATGAAGTTTTACCATCACAGAAAATTTCCTGTCCGGTGATGCTCAAATGATATTGGGGTCCCTTTACATATACAGAACCTTTTTTGGTTCCTTCCACTTTACCAGAAGCATTTTCAATTCTTAAAGTAAAATCGGCTTTCAAGCTTTTATAGGTCTTCAATTTAGCAGTAACCTTATCAAGGATTTTTTTTGCTGCCGGGTCATTCTTTCCAATGCTATTATTCTGCGCAGTAGCTGATAAAAAAAACAAAGACAACAATGCTATTAGTATTCTCTTCATATTTATTCCTTTAAAACAAATAAAGCCGCAAATATATCACAAACTGCGAAAGCCACCCAATCCGGCTATTTTCAATAGCACATTCGCAACAAGTTTAACAAAACAACTAAACCAAGCCTTGCAAAACCTGCTCCAGTTCCAATTCTGTTTTTATTATCACGTCCCTGGCTTTACTCCCTTGGCCAGCACCAACAATACCTGCCGCTTCCAACTGATCCATCAATCGGCCAGCGCGGTTATATCCCAATTTCATTCGGCGCTGCAATAATGAAGTGGATCCAATCTGGTTCTGTACAATCAGTCTTGCGGCATCCTCAAATAAAGAATCCCTATTGGAAAGATCAAAATCCTTTCCTTCCAATTCTTTTTCATCAATGTATTCGGGTAATAAAAAGGCTTGTGGGTAGCCTTGCTGGTCGCCAATGAATTCAGTTATCTCATCCACTTCAGGAGTATCCACAAATGCGCACTGCAAACGTGTCAACTCACCATTATAACTGATAAGCATATCCCCTTTTCCAATTAATTGTTCAGCACCGCCTATATCCAAAATCGTACGGGAGTCTATTTTTGATGAAACCTTGAACGCAATACGGGCAGGGAAGTTTGCTTTGATGGTACCTGTAATTATATTGACCGATGGTCTCTGGGTGGCAATAATCAGGTGTATGCCCACCGCTCTAGCCAACTGTGCCAATCGTGCAATCGGCATCTCAATTTCCTTACCAGCAGTCATAATCAAATCAGCAAACTCATCAATCACCAGCACAATAAATGGCAGGTATTGGTGGCCTTTTTGTGGGTTGAGCCTACGTTTGATAAATTTATCGTTATACTCTTTGATATTTCGTGCGCCCGCTTCCTTCAAAAGATCATAGCGGTTGTCCATTTCAATACAAAGCGCATTCAATGTGTGGATCACTTTTTTTGTGTCCGTAATGATGGCTTCTTCTTCCCCTGGAAGTTTTGCCAGAAAATGCTTTTCAATGGTTCTGTATAAACTAAGTTCTACTTTTTTAGGATCCACCAGCACCAGCTTCAATTGCGAAGGGTGTTTTTTATAAAGTAGTGAAACCAAAATTGCATTGACGCCAACCGATTTACCCTGGCCCGTTGCACCTGCCATGAGTAGATGCGGCATGGATGCCAGATCCACAATGAAATTTTCATTATCGATTTTTTTGCCAATGGCAATCGGCAGGCTAAAGGAATTCTGTCTGAATTTTTCCGATTCAAGCAAAGTGCGCATGCTCACAATGGTCTTTTTCGCATTTGGCACCTCAATACCAATGGTGCCTTTTCCGGGGATGGGCGCAATAATACGGATACCCAGTGCCGCTAAACTCAAAGCAATATCATCTTCCAAATTCTTGATACGGGAAATGCGCACACCTGCAGCTGGTACAATTTCATATAAAGTGACGGTAGGCCCCACCGTTGCACTGATCTTTTGGATATCGATATCGTAATTCTTCAGGGTTTTGATGATCTGGTTTTTGTTTGCTTCCAGTTCATTCGCGTCCTGCACAATCTTTTCGCTGCCATGCGCCTCCAATAGGTCCAGTGAAGGGTATTTATAATTCTGCAGATCTAACGTGGGCTCATAATCTGATAAAATATCTGTCTTGGGTTTGAAAGCCTCATGCTCATTTTCTGCTGGCTTAGCAGTAGAAATATCCTTGATCTCCAGATCCAAATTGGGCAAGGGCTTTTGTGGTTTGGAAATTTTATTTTCGGGTTTGCCCAAATCCAGTTCCACCTTGTTTTCGGGAGTGATTGGTTTGTCCACTGGTTTCAGATCAACCGTCAATTTTTTGTCTTCTGGTTCATCTTTCTCAATGAGTTCAAATTCCTTTGAACCGATTTCGTCAAAACCATTTGTTGGAATATTGATGCTGCCATTCCCATTTTTTATAGAATTGCCTTTATTTTGAAAGGATTCATCGACAAACAATTTGGCACCATCAGAAAAATCATCAGCTTCTGGTTCTTCCAACAGCTTATTCTCCTTTCTTTTTATTTCTGGCACTTTGAATACTGGGTTAAAACGCCAGATGATAAAAGCTAGACCTGCTACCAATATCACCGCTAATGTGCCAAACCAGCCAAGGGTATCCGTCAACCATTTGCGGATCATATCACCTACCCCACCACCCCAAGGGAAATCCCTTCCTTTTGCAAAAAAGGAAAAGCTGACACTGAAAAACAAAAGTCCCGCAAGTACATAACGGAAATTCCTTCCTACGGAAAATATTTTTTTGCTGAACAACAGATTGGCACCTATGATAAAAAAGAAAGAACAAAAAAAGAAGGAAGCAACCCCAAATCCATCGAAAAAGAAAAGATGGGAAACATAGGCACCTAAATTTCCCAATAAATTCTCCGCCTTCAGATCCATCGGATGCCAAAGAATAGAAGCCCCTTGTCTCGCAATCTTCTGATCGGCTTTCCAAGTGAACAGATAAGAGGCAAAAGCAATCAACAGGAACAAAGCAAAAAGCAGGCAGACAGCACCGGTAATTTTCCGGGTACGCTCATCTTTGATAAACTCTTTAAAAGAAAGTTTCTCCTGCTTTTCAGGCCTCAACTTTCCATTTTCTGCCACTTTTTTCTTCTTATTTTTTTTCTGGCTGGCCATGTCCGCAAAGATAAGCAACACAAGTGAATACCGAATCCCGCCATTACCGATTTGAAATTAATTTGTACCTTAAGGGATTGGCAATTCCTAAACCTTCATTCCATGAAGAAATCCGACATTTTTTTAAGAATGGTCTGGTTCCCAAATTCCTTAAAAGGTATTTGTTTTGCAGTTGCTATTTTTCTTTCGCTTGCACTTTTTGGTCAAGCACCGAATAACAATATCGATATTTCGAAAATCTCCTTTTCGGTACCCTTGCAGGGTTCAATTATCAATGAGTCATTTGCCCAATCCGGTCACAGTTTACTTGTACCTTTCAAGAATGCAAATAGTAATAGCCCTAACACCCTCCTAGGTCAACCAAAAAAAATTATTGGCAAACCAGTTTATCTGCTATTCTCCCTATACAATAGTTCTGACAGCGTTAAAAAATGCTATTTTTTCCCAGGAGTTTATTTCACAGATTTACAGATTTACCAAAAAGGCTCCTCTGGAAAACCAAGTTTAGATATAAAAAACAGCATTGAAATTTTCTCCAATGGTTACGCCTCCATTCAACTGCAAGCAAATGAACATGCCGATTTTATTGCAAAGCTCACACCATTAAGATCGGGCAACAGTATACTTGCAGCAGAAATTATCAACAAAGATTTCATCGGTTATTTCCAAAAGGACATCAGTCAAAGTCCAATCATACTGGTTACCTACTTTGTTACCGGGGTTTTATTGATGATGCTGATCTATTCAGTGACCATGTATCTGCAGGATCCAAAATCCGCCTTCCTTTTTTATTCTCTTTATCTTTTTTTTACGGGTCTCTTATTATTCCTAAAAGCCTATTTGTACAATCAAAGCTTGGGCATCAATTATTATTTTGAAGGATGTTTCGATTTTATTTTGCAAGGCACCGGCTTGATATTTTATATCCGTTTTATCAGAACCCTTTTCCAGACCGCCAAAGAGCATCCCTTCCCTGAAATAATTTTGCGTAGCAGCCAATGGATCACAGCATTATTGCTTTGCACGTTCCTTTTAACCTATTTTTTATCTCAAACATTTGTCATTCCCGACAAGATTGAATCTGCTACCAAATTATTCCTCATGGCATTGAGCATCTACTTGATCTTTTATTGGTTTCCCCGTAAGAACAAACTCATCAATTTTTTAATCTGCGGACAAAGCTTATTGATCCTCTTTTCTATTATTTCCTATAAAATGATCATCACGGATCCTTCACAACCATTCAATTCCTTATTTTCCGACCCTACTCTCTATCTTGAAGCGGGTATTGTATTTGAGCTTTTATTTTTTCTACTGATTCTGGTAAACAAGAATAAAAAAGAAATGATTGAACATGAAAATGAAAGCAGGAAGTTAAAATTTGAAAATGAAAAAAAAGAATTGGAAAAACAGATAGCAATCATGGAAGCCAAAAGCGAGGAACGCAATCGGATCGCAGCAGATATGCACGATGACCTTGGTGGCGGCGTAACTGCCATCAGGATGATGAGCGAGATTGCCAAAACCAAAATCCAAAAAGAAGCATTTCCGGAAATAGAAAAAATTTCGCATGCAGCCAACGAGCTACATGAAAAAATGAATACCATTATCTGGACAATAAACAGTAGTAATGATACTCTGGAAAATCTACTATGCTATATTCGTGACTATGCTATTGATTTTTTTGACAAGACCAATATCCACTGCCATATCTCAATACCCAGAACCCTCCCCAATATAAATTTGACCAGCGAAAAAAGGAGGGGTATTTTTCTTTCAGTCAAAGAATCGCTGAACAATATCCTAAAACATTCGAAAGCCAATACTGTACAAATTATTGCAGGTGTAAAGGACAAACTAACCATTGAAATTTACGACAATGGTAAAGGTATCGATTTGGAAAACCTAAGAATGTTCGGGAATGGACTAAGCAGTATGAAAAAAAGAATGGAAGCGCTTCAAGGCAGCTTATGTATAGACAATCAAAATGGCACCAAGCTTATTTTCTCCGTTGCCATTTGAACCAAAGTAAATGTACTAGCTAGTTTCAATTTGATTTTTTTAGCACAGCCAAAACAAGAAATAACCAACCTATAATAAACGATAACCCGCCAAATGGGGTAATGATTCCTACCCATTTGATGATCGCAGAAGGCTCACCTATTTTTAAAAAACTGAGCATATATAAAGACCCTGAGAAGAGGGCAATGCCAAGAATAAAAAACAAGCCGCTCCTATTTCCCCATTTTGCATCCAGTTTTTCAAAGGAAACGGCAAGTATCAATAATGCAAGCGCATGATAGAATTGGTAACGAACTCCCGTTTCAAAAATGGCCACGGCATCCAACGGCAATAGCGACTTTAGTGCATGCGCTGCAAATGCGCCCAATACCACGGACAAACCGCCCAATACTGCTCCTGTGGCAAAAAAGGTTTTATTCATGCTTAATGTTTTCTATCAATGAATGGATGTCAATATTTTCTTCTTCCACAATCACATCGGCCTGACTATAATACATTTTCCGCTCTCCCAATTTTCGCACGATATAGGATTCTAATTCTGCGTCCCCCACTGCCCTTACCAAAGGCCGGCTCATCCGTTCCTTCACCAATCTCTTTTTTAATACTTCCACAGACGTGTTAAGCCAAATCACCTTACCCTCTTTTTTCATGAACAGGATATTATTAAAAAAGCAAGGTGTACCACCTCCACAAGAAACGATAAATTTATCGTGGTCCTTCACCAGTTCCTCCAGTACTTCCTTTTCCTTATAGCGGAAATATTCTTCACCCTTCTCCGTAAAAATATCCGATATGGACTTTTGCTCTGTCTGAACAATCACCGCATCCAAATCGAAAAAAGGCAAATCCAACCTCTCTGAAAGTAATTCACCCCAGTGTGTTTTCCCTGAACCCATAAACCCGATGAGAAATATTTTCATACTTTTTTGTTGAAAGCTGAAAGTTGGTTAGTTGAAATCCCTCAACTAATCAACTTATAAACTTATTTAAACGCATTCAATCCGGTCACATCCATTCCTGTTATCAATAAGTGTATATCATGTGTGCCTTCATAAGTAATCACGCTTTCGAGATTCATCATGTGGCGCATGATGGAATACTCCCCTGTAATACCCATGCCACCCAACATCTGTCTGGCATCCCTAGCGATATTGGTTGCTATTTCACAACCATTGCGCTTGGCCATCGAAACCTGTGCAGGCGTAACTTTTCCCTCATTCATCAACACCCCTAGCCTCCAGTTCAATAATTGTGCTTTGGTGATCTCGGTGATCATCTCTGCCAATTTTTTTTGTTGCAATTGAAAACCACCAATCGGTCTATCAAACTGAACCCGCTCCTTACTATAACGAAGTGCCGTATCATAGCAATCCATTGCAGCGCCAATAACTCCCCAAGCAATCCCATACCTCGCTTTTGTAAGACAGCTCAAAGGACCTTTTAACCCTTTTACATTCGGCAAAATATTTTCTTTCGGCACTTTTACATGATCGAAAACAAGCTCTCCGGTAGCCGAAGCCCGAAGGCTCCATTTACCATGAGTAGTGGGGGTTGAAAAACCTTCCATCCCTCTTTCCACAATCACACCACGCACTTCTCCCTGTTCATCCTTGGCCCAAACCACGGCCACTTGCGAGAAAGGCGCATTGCTGATCCACATTTTGGCACCATTCAATATAATATAATCGCCATCTTCCTTAAAATTGGTAAGCATGCTGGAAGGATCGGAGCCATGATTGGGCTCAGTTAACCCAAAGCATCCCAACCATTCACCACTCGCCAGCTTGGGTAAATATTTTTTCTTTTGGGCCTCGCTCCCATATTGATAGATTGGGAACATGACCAAGGATCCCTGCACAGAAGCTGTAGAGCGTATGCCGCTATCGCCCCGCTCAAGTTCCTGCATCATCAATCCATAACTAATATAATCCAACCCACCACCACCATATTCAACAGGCACGGTTGGCCCAAAACAGCCCAACTCACCCAATTGCTTCACAATCTGCTGGGGAAACTCAGCCCTTTGTGCATAATCTTCTATAATCGGAGAAATCTCTTTCTTGACATAGGCTCGCACCGTCTCTCGAATAAGTTTGTGCTCATCTGTCAATAGCTCATCGGTCAAAAAATAATCGGGACTTTGGAACAGGTCGGTTTTTACTGCCATAAAAATCGCTTTGCATTTAAGCAAAAATACGGAGTTTTGGACGAGGGAAATACAGTGCGATTATGCTCCATTATTTCAAGCATACGGGGTTGACTATGCGTAATTGCGATAAAACATGAACTGCCCAAACTTTGGGATGACGAAAAGGCAAGAAAAATTAGATTTAACAACAACCCAAAAAAAATCCCCTTCATGCAACATCCGTTAAATAGTGTTGTCTCTTAATCATATCACTTTAAAATGCAGGCTTATTTGGAAATAACAATTCCGATAGAAAAGGATGAACTGGTGGAAAAATGCAAACTGGGCGACAGGGACAGCTATAAAATCTTATACCAGAAATATGCCAAAGCCATGTTCAATACTAGCTTACGCATGCTGAACAATAGAAAGGATGCCGAGGATATTTTGCAGGATAGCTTTATTGCGGCATTTGAGACGCTCGAAAGCTTTCAATATAAGTCCACTTTTGGCGCATGGATGAAAAAGATAGTTATCAACAAATCGATCAACCATTTGCGCAAAAAGAAAATAGACCTGATTGAAATAGAGAAAGCAAGCATGGTGGAACTGCCACAAGAAGAAAAGTTGGATGAAAACGAGCTAACCTTAAAAGTGGAAACCATCAAAAAGGCCATGATGTCGTTGCCCAATGGTTATCGGACTGTTCTCAGTCTCTATCTTTTTGAAGGCTACGACCATGAAGAGATTGCCGAAATATTAAACGTGGCGCACACAACGGTAAGAACCCAATATATGAGAGCCAAACAAAAATTACTCATGATTATAAAAAATGGAGGTTGATTATGGGCAGTCGTATTGAAAATTTTATACAGGATCACCTTGAGGAATTTGATGATGAAGTTCCTTCTGAAAAATTTTGGGACCAAATCCAGAAGCAGTCCTTGCCTCTAAAAAAAGAAACTGGTTCTGTTATAAAAATGAGGGCAAGGCAATGGGCAGCCGTTGCGGCTGTGCTCATCTGCGCTGTTGCAGGGCTTTGGTTTTTGACTCGTTCCAAATCTGGGGCAGAAACCAGTATTCTGCCGGATGTTGCAAAAGTTCATCATGAAGCTCCTACGCAACAAAAGGATGACAGCCTCCATGCTAATATAAAAAGCGAAACCAATGAGCTTAATCCAATAACAGCAACCAATAAAGTTGAGAAGAAAGAATCAGAAAAAAATGAAACCCCAACTACCAACCCAGAAGAGGATGCGAAAGAAGAAATCTATCATTTTGCGAAGATTATAGAAATCAAAGATAAAGAGCTAAAAAAAATGAGCAAGGATGAGCCGCTGTTGTATAAACAATTTTCCAGTGATGTAACCAAACTGGACAGTGCCTATCATTTTCTCGAAAGCCGTTTATCAACAAATCAGAATAGCGAAGAATTAATAGAACAGATGATCCAGAATCTGCAACTGCAGATGCGGTTACTGAACCATCAATTGGACATTATCAAAAAAATCAATCACGCAAAAAAATCAGTGTATGAAAAAGCATATCAATCTATTTAAGAAACTCCTTCTGGCTACACTTGTTATACAACCCATGCTGACATGGGCCACTGGGAATGAAGATGGGGCAGAAAAAAGGAAAACCATCAGCAAAAGCTACAGTGTTGGAAGCAACGACAAATTGAATATTGACAACTCGTTTGGGGATGTAATCATCAATATTTGGGACAAGAATGAATTCAAAGTTGATATAGAGATATATGCAAAAGGAGCCACTGATGAAAAAGCACAACAAATAATAGATAATATAAAGATAAACGATTACCGTTCGGGCAATAACATTTCATTTAAAACACATGTTCAAGGAACAGACAATGAAAAAACCGACGAACGTAATAGAGACCATGATGATAGTGATGATAATGGGAATAATAAAAATAATTATAGCTATCACAAACACAATGTCGTTAATAGTTATCAATTCCATATTAATTATATCGTGTACATGCCAAGCGCAAATCCTTTGCAAATCATCAATCAGTTTGGGAAAACAGTTCTCCCCGACTTTAAGGGGTTCATAAATCTGACGAGTAAATTCGGCAGTTTAAATTCCGGCAATCTAGACAATGTGGAAGCCATAGACGTGGAATTTGGCGAGGCTCAAATCGGTGATATACATAATGGCAAACTAACATTCAAGTTTGATGGCAAGTGCAGCGTGGGTAAGTTAAGTGGTTCCATAAAAATCATCAACGAATTTTCAGATCTGGTGCAGTACTACGTAAGCAATGCCATTGAGGAACTGACCATCAGCGAATCGTATTCATCCATCCGGGTGATTGTTCCCAAAGACCTCTCGGCCCGTTTTGAAATCCATACCAACTTTGGCGATTTTAAAAACAATACCGATTTTAATCTATCTGAAAAAATCGAGTATGGGGATGATAACAATGGTATCCGTTTTGATAAGGATTATATTGGCACTGTGGGTGATGGAAAAGCGAAAATAAAAATCAAAAGCAGTTTTGGGGATATCAAACTGTCACATACAGCTTTAAGTAAGGAAGAGGAGGAAGCTGCACCTCAACAAAAAAACAATAAAAAAAGGAAAAAAGAAGTGGAAGTTTCTTGATTCAGATTTCTTGATGTTACAAAAAAAGACAGTCATGCATGACTGTCTTTTTTTGTAAGGGAAAACTTCAGTTAACTTGCAACAAAACCTTGGCGATGCAGAACCAATACCAAGCAATCGAATCTTTTGCAAAACAAAAAGATCAGGAAGATCCACTGAGGCATTTCCGCTCTCAATTTTATTTCCCACAATACCAGGGCAAGGATACCATCTATTTTTGTGGCAATTCGCTGGGGCTACAATCCAAAAACATAGAAGCAGCGGTTTTGCAAGAACTCAAAGACTGGAAGGAACAAGCCATTGCTGGATTTATACATGCAAAAAATCCTTGGCTTTATTACCAACATTATTTTAGAAAACCCCTATCAAAAATAGTAGGTTGTTTGGAACACGAAGTCACGGTAATGAATGGCTTAACGGTGAACCTGCATTTAATGCTACTGAGCTTTTATCAGCCTACCAAACAGAAATATAAGATCATGATGGAAGCAGGTGCCTTTCCTTCTGATCAGTATGCAATAGAAACCCAAGTAAAAATGCATGGTTTTGAACCAGCAGATGCCATTATTGAAATAACACCCAAAGAAGGAGAAAAAATAATCCACGAAGCAGATATTCTCGCTGTCATTGAAAAAAACAAAGACTCATTGGCTTTAATTTTATTTGGCGGCATCAATTATTATAGCGGTCAGTTATTCGATATACAAAGATTGACAGAAGCTGCTCATAAAACAAAAGCAATTGCTGGCTTCGATCTGGCCCATGCTGTGGGGAATACCGAACTTTCCCTTCACGACTGGGATGTTGATTTTGCGGTATGGTGCTCCTATAAATATCTAAACGGAGGTCCAGGGGCGGTAGGTGGAGTATATGTGCATGAACGTTATGCAGCAAATATTGATCAACCACGCTTGGCGGGCTGGTGGGGAAATGAAGAAGCTACGCGGTTTAAGATGGAAAAAGGTTTTATCGCCAAACCCGATGCCAGTGGCTGGAATATCAGCACGGCCCAAGTAATGAACATGGTGGCACTGAAAGCTTCTTTGGAATTGTTTGAGCAAACCAGCATGCAAGCGCTCAGGGAAAAAAGTATAGATCTGAGTTACTACTTGGAATTTTTATTGAACAGCCTTTCCAACTTGGATTTTGAAATCATCACAGCCGCTGAGCCAGAAAGAAGGGGCGCCCAATTATCATTATACTTCAAAAAAAATGGAAAAGAAATCCATCAAAAAATGACAGAAGCCGGCATTATTGTTGACTTCAGGGAACCGGGGGTGATACGGGTAGCACCTGCCCCACTCTATAATTCATTTGAAGATGTGTACCGGTTTTATGAGATTCTGAAAGATTTTAAATAACTCAGCAATATCTGCAGTACATCTAATGATATTCATTTTACAGTTTTCGAAGAACGAATGCTGCTATAAAAGCTTTGCAGTTCTATCCCTTTCAGAATCAAAATTTTTCACTGATATTTGGTGATACAAAACAAAACCTTTGCCCAGTAAAACAAAAATCCCCAAATTTTTTACCCATCTAACTTTTTATGTGCTGCTGGCATTGGTATTCGCTATTTTGCTTGGATATTTTTTTCCTGCTGCTGCCATCAAGACTGAAAAATTGGGTATTTATTTTGTCCAGCTCATTAAAATATTTATTCCTCCTATTATTTTTCTTACCATCGTCACCGGTATCAGCGGCATGAGCAACCTAAAAAAAGTGGGCCGCATCGGAGCCAAGTCCTTGCTCTATTTTGAAATCGTGACCAGCATTTCTTTGATAATTGGTATTGTGCTGGCAGATATCATCCAACCCGGAAAGATTGGGAAAACCGGACTTGCTGTGTCAGATGCTTCCAAATACACCAAACATGTGGGTAAGGGTATTGACTGGAAAGAATTTTTTCTTTCAAACCTCACTTTACAAATCCTTTTGCTTGCAATCATTGCTGGTATTGTGATCAGTCTGTTGAAACAAAAGGAGTCCATACTCGCTTTTTTAGAACCCATTACCAAATTCGTGTTCAAGCTATTGAAGTATGTGATGTATCTCGCTCCCATCGGCGCATTTGGCGGAATGGCATTTACCATAGGCAAGTTTGGCATCAAAACATTATTGCCCTTGGGCAAATTAATGCTCACAGTTTACGCAACCATGGCCGTATTTATTTTTATGGTGTTGGGGCTCATCCTTCGTTATTATAAACTCAGTATTTGGAAATACTTGTCAAATATCAAGGAAGAGATATTGATTGTACTCGGAACCTCCTCCTCCGAGGCAGCGCTCCCCTCTTTAATGCGTAAATTAGAAATGATGGGTTGTAGCAAACCCGTCGTTGGGTTGGTGGTACCCACGGGTTATTCCTTTAACTTGGATGGCACTTCTATTTATCTTTCTATGGCCACTATTTTTCTTGCACAATTATACAATGTGCACCTGAGCACAGCGGAGATGCTGACCATACTCGGTATCCTAATGATTACCTCAAAAGGAGCGGCAGGTGTTACCGGCAGTGGTTTTATCATACTCGCTTCCACGCTTACGGCTATCCAAAAAATTCCAGTGGAAGGATTGGCTTTTCTCTTGGCCATCGACAAGTTCATGAGCGAGGCCAGAGCCATTACCAATATTATCGGGAATGGGGTAGCTACACTGGTAATTGCAAAAAGTGAAGGTGATTTTAATAGTGGTGATTGGGAAATGCCTCTGAGCAAAAGCTTATCTGCCTGAAAAACTCTTTCTGTAAAGTTTATAGATAGGTGCTCATTTCTAATTGATATGCTTTTGCCACGGCTGCAGCTTTCAAGGCAAAATCTTCCCCATCCGATGCGTAGATAATGGCACGGCTGGCATTCACCAGCAACCCACAGTCTTTATTCATTGCTATTTCGGAAATCGCTTTCAAGCTAGCACCTTGCGCTCCCACACCCGGTACCAGATAAAAATGGTTTGGTGTCAAACTTCTTACTTGTTTGAATTGACCATCTTGTGTAGCGCCAATCACAAACATCAGGTTTTCGGTTGTCCCCCACTGTGATACCGTCTTCAAAACCTTTTCATACAAATATTCATCCCTCAATTTTTGAAATTCGAAATCTTGGGCGCCTTCGTTGGACGTAAGACCTAGTACAATCGCCCATCTCCCCTCATATTGAAGAAAAGGTTTTACGCTATCTGCCCCCATATAAGGAGCAACCGTAACGGCATCAAAGCTCAACGCTTCAAAAAAAGCTTTTGCATACTGGGTGGAAGTATTACCAATATCACCCCGCTTGGCATCGGCAATCTTGAAATGGGAGGAAGGGATATATGCTTCTGTTTTTTGCAGGGTCTCCCAGCCTCTTACACCCATCGCTTCATAAAATGCGGTATTGATCTTATAGCTCACGCAAAAATCTTTGGTGGCATCGATAATCTGTTTGTTGAATTCAAAAACCGGATCGGCCGCAGAAAGTAGATGGCGGGGAATTTTATTTATGTCCGTATCGAGCCCAACGCAGAGATAGGACTTTTTCTGGAAAATCTGTTCAATTAGCTGGCTGCGTGTCATCAAATGATTTTCGTGCAAAGAAAGTCATTTCAGAGGAATTTGGGATGGGGATTTTGTAATGTGGCTGGTTCTAAGATTGCTAAAATCGCAGGTAAAAAAATATTGAACCAACCCTACCAATTATAAATTGATAATCATGCTTACTTCTTTCCAAAAACAGCAGCTTCATTCTTTTTCATACTCTCTGCAATCTTTTTTGCATCCTCATCCTGATTGGACAATTGTTCAATAATATGCCCATAAGATTTAGCATCCCTGTTCTGGCTCAATTTAAAAACATGTTGGATATCTGTCACTTCAATTTCAAAACCAATGATTGCCTGCATCATCTTGTCAATATAATCCTTATCCATTTTTGAAACCAAGGAAGGTGAATGAGGGTCATTTTCAAAATGATCGGTTAGCTTCTCCAATATTTCCAGCAGTTTTTCATCATCCAAAAATTTCAATATACCGCTTGCATGAACTGCTTGATAATTCCAAGTGCTAGCCGATTCTTTATTTTGATACCAGCTCGCACTCACATAGGCATGCGAACCTGAAAAAATGGCCAGCACTTGTTGGTTATGTTCAAATGCATTGCTATGACCTTGTTTGCGCATGGTATGCGCTAGCAGAAATAATTTTCCTTCTCTTTCTTCTATCAGCACCGGCACATGCGTAGCTACTGGTTTATTGTTTTCACCCACCCCGCATAATATAACGAAGGGATGGGCATACATGAAATCCAGCACTTCTTTATCGGAAGACGCCTTAAAATAGGAAGTATGATACATAAGCCGTGTTCAGTTGCGGTTATAATTCGATGTTTTATTTCATTCAGGGGTCATGCTGTACACCCTAATTACCAAATCCAAATTCCCACTTCATCATACCACCTCCGCAACCTTGGCCATACCAATATTTGCATTCAGCATAGCGATGCTACGTACCGCATTGCCCGCAAATTCCGCAAAAGCCTTTTTGGAGATTTCGTCGTCGCTGATCATGGCAGGCACGCCGATATCGCCACCTTCGCGGATATTCTGTACCAATGGCACTTGACCAAGGAAAGGAATATCATATTCCTGTGCCAATCTTTTTCCGCCATCCTTACCGAATATATAATATTTGTTTTCGGGCAATTCAGCCGGGGTAAAATAGCTCATATTCTCTACCAAACCGATCACAGGCACTTTCAATTGAGCCTGGCCAAACATAGCGATCCCTTTTTTGGCATCCGCCAAGGCAACATCTTGTGGGGTTGTCACTACAATCACACCCGTTACGGGCACGGTTTGTACAAGGGTCAAATGGATGTCGCCAGTACCGGGCGGCATATCGATCACCAGATAATCCAGTTCGCCCCAGTTCACATCGCTCACAAACTGTTTGATGGCACTGCTGGCCATTGGTCCACGCCATACCACCGCGTTCTTTTCGTCCACCAATAAGCCGATGCTCATTAGTTTAATGCCATATCTTTCAAGCGGCACAATCACCCCTTTACCATTCAGATCCATCATTTTGGGCCGCTCCCCACGCACACCAAACATAATCGGCACACTGGGTCCATAGATATCCGCATCCATTAGCCCAACGCTGGCGCCTCCTTCAGAAAGAGCGAGAGCCAGATTGGCAGCAATAGTGCTTTTACCCACACCGCCCTTACCGCTCACCACCGCTATAATATTTTTCACTTTGGGCAATAGCAATTCCTCTCCCTTTCTAGTAGAACTTGTATTTGCCGTAAACTTCAGGTTCACCACCGCATCTTTGTTCACCAATAGTTTTATAGCGTTGATACAGGCATTTTTTATCAGGTCTTTCATTGGGCATGCAGGCGTAGTTAGCACTACCGTAAGCGATATGTAATTTCCTTCGATTTCTATATCCTTGACCATTCCCAGCGTAACAATGTCCTTACCCAAATCAGGCTCTTGAACATTCCCTAGTGCTTCCAAAACTTTTTCTTTTGTCATGCGCAATTTTTTGTTAAAAACTCTATTTTGGGACAAAATTAGATAATCGCCTCCTTACTTTGTTTACGAATTAAGGTTAAAAGTTTAATTTTGGAAATTGTATCTATTCTGAGGGGGTGTTATTCTACATTCTCTTTAAGATAATGGTATGTCTTAGTTGTTTATCGATTTTATAGAACAAACTGAAAAAGCAAAAGCATTTGAAAAGATTTTGCAAAAAACCGAAAGATCAACATTGGCCGATGAAAAAATTTTTACTATACTTTTTAATCCTGTCTGGGCCGATGCTGGCCCATGCGCAATTTGATAGGCTGAAAGATTCTGTGGTTCAGGTTTATGGCTTTGTAATGACGGCTGATAGTTTGGTAGGTATTCCAGGTGTAACCATTTCGGTGAAGGGTCGAAACCAAGGTGCTTTCACCAATGACCAAGGGGTATTTTCTATCCCTTTGCTGAAGGGAGATAAAATCGTTTTTACCAGTATTGGTTATAAACCCATCGAAGTGCAGATTCCAAGGGATCTAAAGGGAAATCAATATAGTATGATCCAGACGATGGTTACCGACGCCGTGTTTCTCCCTGCCACCATCATCAAGCCTCGCCCAACGAGGGAACAATTTGAAAGAGATTTTGTGAATACCAAAGTGCCCGACGATGATATAGAAATCGCCCGTCAGAATACCGAGGCGGCCAAAAGAAGGATATTATTGCGGGGATTACCCAACGATGCCAGAGAAGCTTCCAACTATTATTTAAGACAAAGTGCCACCCGTTATTCCTATTTGGGCCAGGCGCCACCGCAGAATATCTTCAATCCGGTGGCTTGGGCAGATTTTATCCAAGCTTGGAAGCGGGGTGATTTCAAAAATACCAACAATTAGTGCTTTGGGTCTGCAAATCTTGGATATGATCGCATTCAAACAGCTTGATTTATATATTCCCATTTTATTGTCTTAAGGATTTTGTGCGACCTGAAATTTATCTTCGTGCTTAATCTTCCAAAACACGGCTCAAACTATGTCCCAGAAAATTTCAGTAATCGGTGCAGGCACTATGGGCAATGGCATTGCGCATGTATTTGCACAAAATGGGTTTTCCGTTACGCTTATTGATATAAGTTCCCAGCAATTGGAAAAAGCGATGGCGACCATTTCCAAAAATCTAGACAGGCAAATTACAAAGGGGAGTTTATCGGAAGTAGAAAAGAAGTCAACACTATCGAATATAAAAACGGAAACGGATATCAAGACCGGAATTCGTGAAGCTGCCATCGTGGTGGAAGCAGCCTCTGAAAATATAGATCTCAAATTAAAAATCTTTCAGCAAATGGATGAAGCCGCTCCAGCGGGATGCATTTTGGCTAGTAATACTTCTTCCATTTCCATTACTAAAATTGCTTCCGTTACCAAAAGACCGGGATTGGTGATTGGCATGCATTTTATGAATCCTGTGCCGGTAATGAAATTGGTAGAAATCATCAATGGATATGCCACTACACAGGAAACTTCGGATAAAATAATCGCTGTCAGCAAACAATTGGGTAAGATACCCTGCGCCGTGAATGATTATCCCGGCTTTATTGCCAACCGCATACTCATGCCGATGATCAATGAAGCTATTTATAGTTTATATGAAGGCGTGGCAGGTGTGGAAGAAATCGACAACATCATGAAGCTGGGTATGGCCCACCCTATGGGACCTTTACAGTTAGCTGATTTTATTGGTTTGGATATTTGTCATTCTATCCTGAATGTGTTGCACAAAGGTTTGGGAAATCCTAAATATGCCCCATGCCCCTTGTTGACGAATATGGTGACCGCAGGATATCTGGGCGTTAAGAGCAGTGAAGGGTTTTATAAATATATTTCCGGAAGCAAAGAGTTGACAGTAAGCGAAAGATTTAAGAGATAGTGGTATTGCCATGCAAACTTATTTTCTTCAAAGCGCTGATGCACGGTCTAAATTTAATAAGTTCAAAAGGGCCCAAACCTGAGCCCTTTTGAAACGCGTTTAAGATTTGTTTCCTCTGCCCAAAAGCCATGCCACTATAGCCCCTGCAACAGCCGACATTATCGTATAGCCCACAATATCTGCAGCCATCGCCGAGCGACTGGTCAAAAAAGTAGTAGCATAGGTGATACAATCGTAAGAAGCACTGATCAAAAAGCCAAGGATGCCCCCCATAATCAAGCCATCCATCCATTTTGAAACTGAAGCCCGAAGAAAAATATAAGGAAACATAAAGCCGGAAAAAAGGTTACCTAGAAAAAGATAAGGAAAAAGCATTTGGTTTGGTGGGCGATCCACGGCACTAACCAACCCGGTATGTGCTTTCATAAAATCCATTAATACAACCCCATAAATGAGCCATCCGAGTAAAAAAAAGACAACGCCGCCAGCAATGCCCGGCAGGAGCAATTTCTTGATGTTCATAAAAAATGTTTGGGTTAAAAAATAAGAGGCTAATCGAATATAGCGATTGTATCGGGTTGGGCAATGTTTTTGGGCAAAAACCTCTTTTGGGAAGATGGCTTTAAAATATAAACCAAATATGAATTCAGAGCATACCTTCCGAAAAATTAAAATTGCACTATTCCATTTTCTTTACCTCCACGTTTTGCAGGTTTTGCAATTTGTACAAAGCTTGTTCTATTTTGTTTTTGGATATCCCTGCATGGATGGAGCAAAAGAGTTGAAGCTCTTGGCTGATAACCCTGATTTGAAATTGTTTGATGACCAACATGATTTCATTGATCATGGTATAGTCAAACTGGATGCGATATTCCAGCTCCACAATTTTTTGTACCAGGGGAACTGTTTGCAAAACCAGTGAAGCGGCAGATTTATAAGCCTGAATCAATCCTGGCACGCCCAATAAAGTACCGCCGAAATAACGCACCACAATCACGGTTGTATTCACCAACTGTTTGCTATCAATCTGCCCCAAAATGGGTCGGCCCGCAGTGCCAGAAGGCTCGCCATCATCACTTACGCGAAAATGGTTTCCATCCAGGCCGATGCGGTATGCAAAACAATGATGAGTTGCTTTAGGATGCTCTTTTTTTATTTCATTCAATCGCAACTTAAACTCATCTACCGTTTTAACCGGATAGGCATAAGCGATAAACTTGCTCCCACGGTCCTTGACTTCAGCCGAACCCGAAGCATCAATTGTAAAATAATAATCTTTTTCACTCATAAATCATGCATAAGCAATCAGCGCTATCGCGCAGATAGATAATAAAATCCCAGTCCAGTTGAGGGTTGAAAGTTTTTCCTTGAAAATCAACATGGCCATTATTGAACTAAACAATACAATACCCATATTATTGATTGGGATCACGGCCGAACTGTTTCCTTCATTCGCTTTCAGCACCTTCAAAAGACACCAGATGGAAAAATAATTCGGCACACCGATACAAATTCCGGCAATTACCGCTTTAAAAGAAAATTTTTGCTTCCCCATCAACAAAAGTAGGAACAGCAATAGAGTACCAATCGTCCCTGCCACCGCAAAGGAAGTAATCAAAAATGCATTATGGTTCGTTTCGTTCAAAAACCGATGTTCAACAAACTTGATCAAAGTATCCAGCAAGCCACTGCTAAAAAACAAAACAGCAGGCACCAAAACCAGTAAGGATAAAGGTATACGGTGTGGCGCAGGTTCCGTGGTTGAGACAGTTGCTGGCCAACAGGTAAGCACCACCGCTAATAAAGCAATGACAATGCCCATTATTTTAAAAAGGTTTATCTGATCATGATATAAATACACGGAAAAAATAAATGGGATAACCAATGACAATTTATTGCCCACAGAGGCAACCGCCACACCAATTTTTTGCGCGGTGAACCCCACAATATTGAATATAGAAATGAACATAAAGCCCATTAAGAGCGCATATTTGAACGAAGGCTCATAAAATGTGGCGGAGTTGATGGGCAAACCGCCATTGACAAAAGAACCGGTAATAACACAGGTCCAATAATTAAATAGGATGGCCTGAAATGCAGGGATATGATGTTTTTGGATAAACTTAAAACAAAGTGTTAAGTAGGAGGTAAGCACGATGCTTCCTATCAGATAAAGCATTTAGGAAAGGGGGTTTTGATAGAAGTGAATAGTGTCAGAAAATATTTTTTCAATACGGGAAAGTTGCACTTTTTTTAAACTCGGTGCATTTACCCCTTCAGGAATCAACAATTCTTGGTTTTCGATTACTCTAGCCTCATCCCACAAATCTTTATCAATAAATGATTGCAAGAGCTGTGCACCGCCTTCCACGATGACCGATTGGATTTTAAGTTCATACAAAGCATCCAGTATTTGTTCTACCACTTGCTCGTTGTCGTTGATTCGATAATAATGTAGGTTGCCTTTTTTTTCATTCCGTATGGCATTGAAAATAATCGTGGGTGCTTCACCGTTGAATATTTTAAGTTTGGCATGTAGCCGTTGCTTTAAATCCAATACCAATCTCACCGGATTTGGCCCTTTCCAATATCTAGTTGTCAGTTCAGGGTCGTCCTGAAAAGCGGTATGGGTGCCCACCAAAATCGACCCTTCCTCTCCTCTCCATCGATGAGTAAGTCTGTTCGTGAATTCATTCGAAATCTTTATCCGAGCACCTTCTCGGGAACCGATTTTTGAATCAGCGCTCTGTGCCCATTTCAAAATAATATAGGGTCGCTTTTTTGTATGAAAATAGAAGAACCGTTTGTTCAGGTCCATACAATCTTTTTCCAACATACCAACTTCGGTATGGATACCTGCAGATTTTAATTTCTCGATGCCCTTTCCATTCACTGCTTCAAAGGGATCCCTGCACCCAATCACTACTTTGCTTATTTTTTTCTGAACAATCAAATCGGCGCAAGGTGGGGTTTTGCCAAAATGTGCGCAAGGCTCCAGCGACACATACAAAGTAGACTGCTCTATTAGATACTGCTGCTCTGGTTTTACAGATGCGATGCAATTCACTTCTGCATGCGCTTGACCGTATTGCTGGTGATAGCCTTCACCAATAATATGGCCGTCATATACTAATACGGCACCAACCATGGGGTTGGGCGCTGTATTACCTGCTCCTAACCGGGCAAGCTCAATACAACGCCACATGTATTGTTCATCTATATTCAAATCAATCTTCATTTTTCAAAGATGGCAACCAAGAAATACATTATCGATAGTACGCTTTTCGCCCTTTGTATGAAACGCAAAAGTAATTTATTTAAGTTTGCCTATGACAATCAATGAAGCGCATCAGCAATTGCTTTTCCAACTGTACCATATATACGATGATCGGGAAGCGGCTGCTATTACCAATCTGGTAATGGAAAATATAACAGAATGGACTAAGATAGATCGAGTACTGAACAAAAACCTGCCCCTTTCCCTTCCCAAAATAGATTTACTGAAAAAATATACGGAAGAACTTTTGCAACACAAACCCTTACAATATGTGCTACATGAAGCCTGGTTTGCAGGCATGAAGTTTTACGTGGATGAACATGTATTAATACCCAGACCCGAAACGGAGGAACTGGTTGATTGGCTAGTGAGCCAGGTTATGAGCAAAAATATTTCGGAGGATGCCCAACCATTAACCGGAACAAAAGAAACAAACCAACCTACCCAATCGGAAACTTCACACTCTCCATTACGCATCCTTGACATTGGCACAGGAAGCGGCTGCATACCCATTGCATTGAAAAAAAGATTGCCTTTTGCAGAACTGTATTCATGCGATATCAGTGAGGCTGCATTGAATGTAGCAAGACTTAATGCAAAAAACAATCAACAGGATATCCATTTTATTCAGCTTGATTTTCTGAACCAATCAGATAGGGAATCCCTACCTAAAGTTGACATCATCATCAGTAACCCACCCTATATCCCGATAAAAGATATAAATACAATGATGCCCAATGTAACGGCCCATGAGCCGCACCTCGCATTGTTTGTTGAAAATGAAAACCCATTGATTTTTTATAAAGCCATTGTGGATTTTGCAAAAGAAAAACTGGTGGCTGGTGGAATGTTATTTGTTGAAACCCATGAGTGCCAGGCAAGCCATGTTAAGGAATTGTTTCCTGATAATTATTTTACAGATATTGAAATAAAAACAGATATGCAAGGGAAACAACGCATGATAAAAGCAACCATGTTGCCATAATTAATTTGCACATTGAATATGCCCATTCTACTTTTGCGCAACAAAGGAAATTGATAGGTTATGAGTAAAAGGTTCTTGATTGTTTCTTTGGTTTCCATTTTTATATGGGCGCCTTCTTTTGCACAGGATAAAAAACCATTTATCCAAGACTCCTCCTATAACTGCCATTTTCAATTAACAGTTATAGGTCAGGCCCACTCAGGCTTTAAAGCCAAATATACATTACCAAATAGTAATAGTATTTCCAATAACGCCGAATCGGGTGCCACTAGCGTTACCTCCACCTTGTTTCTTGGAAGAAAACTATGGAAAGGGGCTGCCGCTTATTTGGACCCCGAAATTTCAGGAGGTGCTGGACTTAGTTATTCAATGGGCGTAGCTGGTGCATTGAATGGCGAGACCTATCGGATTGGAGATCCTTCCCCAGTCGCTTCCATTGCTAGGGCATATATCCAACAATATATACCACTCGGCAAAACAGATTATGACGTTGAAGAAGACGATATTCACCATGTACTCAATAAAAGAATTCCCATTCATCGGATTGAGATTTCCTTAGGTAAATTTTCCATGTCGGATTTTTTTGACAACAACAGTTATAGTCATGACCCTAGGACACAATTCCTAAACTGGAGCTTGATGAGCAATGGAGCATGGGATTATCCTGCCAACACCAAAGGATATACGGCAGGTATTGTAACGGAATTAGTAAACCCCAAATGGGCATTGCGTATATCCAGCGTGGCCGTTCCTGTTATTGCCAACCACTCGGCCATGGAGTATGTGCCGGGAAAAGCACATTCGGAAACGTTTGAATTCGAAAAAAATATCAGCATCAATAAAAGACCGGGCGTCTTGCGTTTTTTGGTAAGCTATACTGCTTCCAGAGCACCGTCCTATCAGCAAGGTATTGATGCAATCAAAACGAATGACAGTACCCTATTGAATGTAATCTCAGGCAATGCCGAAGCCATCGGTTATGGTGGGCATAAAACAGGCTTAGGTTTCAATGCTGAGCAGGAAATCACTAACGACCTTGGTGTTTTTGCCCGTGTGGGTTGGAACGACGGAAAGTATGCTTCTTGGGCATTCACCGAAATCGATCAGACTGCTCATGCAGGTCTATCCTTAAAAGGCACTCAATGGGGCCGTGCCTATGATGTATTCAGCATCGCTGCGGTAGTCAATGGTATTTCATCGGAACATCGTGCCTTTTTGAAAGCAGGAGGGCATGGTTTTATTATTGGGGATGGGCACTTGAATTATGGTCATGAATCCATCATAGAACTATTTTATAGCGCTAGACTCTTCAATTCATTCTGGCTCTCTTTCGATTATCAGTTTGTGAAAAACCCGGGGTACAACAAAGACAGAAGCGGCCCTATACATGTATTCGGTCTTAGAGGGCATATTGAATTTTAATCTTTGTATTGCCTGGCTCGCTTCAGTACAAATCAAAAGGCGATAAAAAGCGGGGCGCTCTCCTACTCTTCGTTGCTTGTTCGAACGCATAAGCCATCGCAATCAATGTGGCTTCGGTATAGGCACCTCCAAAAAAAGAAAAACCAATCGGCAATTCATCCACAAAACCCATCGGCACGGTAATATGTGGATAGCCGGCTCTTGCAGCAGGTGTTGAAAAGCCAAAGCCCGTATCATAATCACCATTGGCCAAATCAATGCAACAAGCGAACCCATTCGTTGGCCCCGCAATGGCATCCAATTTATATTGAACCATCATTTCATCTATAAGCTTTCTAGCATCAAAAAAAGATTTTTGAAGTGCTTCCAGATAATTTTTGTCATCCAATCCTTTTAACAATTCACTGCTCTCTAATATTTCCTGCTTAAAATATGGCATCGACTTAGCCTCATGTTGCTTATTAAAAGCAATCACTTCACTCAATGATTTTACCTTAACATTGGCATGGGCCAAATATTTGTTCAGCCCATCTTTAAACTCATATTCCAATACCTTAAATTCGGCATGATCAGGGTCTTCCAAGGATTTCACCAAATCAACCTCAATAATTTCTGCCCCCATTTTCTTTAATACCGAAATCGCATTCTTATATAAATGAACTACTCCTTCATGACCTTTCAAAAATGATTTTTCAATACCTATCCTTTTACCATTAATCGCATGGATATCCAAAAACGATGTATAATCTTTTTTTGATTTGCCATCGCTCGACTTGGTAGCCTCATCCGCCACATCAATACCCTGCAATGCAGAAAGTAGGATGGCAGCATCTTTCACCGTTCTTGCCATTGGTCCTGCCGTATCCTGTGTTTTGGAAATGGGTATGATGCCAGTCCGGCTCCATAAGCCAACTGTAGGCTTGATGCCCACGATCCCATTTACGGAAGATGGGGAAACGATAGATCCATCCGTTTCGGTACCGATTGCAATGGCACAAAGATTGGCAGATACGGCAGCACCTGAACCAGCACTAGAACCGGAAGGGTTGCGGTCGAGTATATAAGGACATTTGGTTTGTCCCCCTCTCCCACTCCAACCGCTTGTTGAATGATCAGATCTGAAATTGGCAAATTCGCTGAGGTTGGTTTTTCCAAGCAGCACAGCACCAGCTTCTCTCAATTTTTTTACAATAAAAGCATCTGCACCTGCCTTATTGCCCACTAAGGCCAGTGACCCCGCCGTAGTCATCATCTTATCCCCAGTATCAATATTGTCCTTTATTAAAATTGGTATGCCATGAAGGGGACCACGAAGTTTGCCCGCTTTCCTTTCCAAATCCAAGTTGGCTGCTATACTCAGTGCATCTGGATTTAGCTCGATTACAGAATTCAGTTTTGGACCCGACTTATCAACCTGTGCAATGCGTTGCAGATACAGTTTTGTTAATTTAACCGCACTATATTGACCAGTCTGCATTTTTTGTTGCAGCATATCAATAGTAGCTTCCTGCAACTCAAAACTTTCTCCATACTGATTATCCTTATCAGTACCTGCAAAACCGACAGAAGGCAAAGCAGATGCCGACCATGACAACCCTAACAGTGAACTGTTTTTTAAAAAATTCCTTCTATCAATGGGCATAAAAAAAATTTTAGTACAATTTATATTAAGCGTAACTGAGTTTACTTCACATAATAAGGTAGTAACAAACTCACCTATATGGCAATGAGCCTAATCAAAAATTTCACTTCTATAAATCTCCATTCTACAAGTTTCCTTTTTTCAATTCCGCAACCGCATAGTCACAAGCCCTTGCAGTAAGTGCCATATAAGTGAGCGAAGGGTTTTGAGATCCAGATGAGGTCATGCAAGCACCATCTGTAATAAAAACGTTCTTTACATCATGCATTTGGTTGTAACCATTCAGCACGGAAGTCTTTGGGTCCCTTCCCATTCTAGCGGTACCCATTTCATGCACAGCAGTTGATCTTGGTGCTTTATAATCGAACCCGCTCACGTCTTTAAAACCTGTTTTGGTGAGCATCTCGACTGCGCTTTCCCGAGCGTCCTTTCGCATGGCCAATTCATTTTCCTTCATTTCAAATTTAACCTTCACCAGTGGCAGACCCCATTTGTCTTTTTTGTCTTTATCCAGTGCCACCCGATTTTCAAAATAAGGTAGCATTTCACCCCAGGCACCTAGCCACATCGACCAAGGAGCAGGCGTCAATAAATCCTTTTTGAAATCCTTGCCAAAACTTCCGACCCCTATTTGCGAAGCCCAATCCATTCTATTACCGTTTCCTTGATAGCCATAACCACGTACATAATCTTTTTGTCGCGTAGCATCATTGATATTCCTAAAACGTGGGATATATATACCGGTTGGTCTTCTGCCATAATAATATTCATCGTTAAACCCTTCATAGATACCCTGACCACCAACACCCAAAAAATGGTCCATGAGGTTATGGCCAACCTGCCCACTTGAATTGCCCAACCCATTGGGGAAAGACCGCGAAACAGAGTTTAGCAAAATGGCCGCGGTTGCAATCGTAGATGCGTTTAGGAAAATGATTTTCGCAAAATATTCAGTTACGGTTTTGGTATGTACATCCATTACCCGCACTCCGGTTGCCTTTTGCTTTTGTTCATCATAAATCACTTCCATCACAATCGAGTCTGGGAGCAGGGTCATATTTCCAGTGGCATTGGCAGCAGGCAATGTAGCTGCATTGCTACTAAAATAACCACTGAACGGGCAACCCCTGGAACACAGGTTCCGATACTGGCAAGGTCCCCGACCGTTCCATGCTTGGGTAAGATTGGCAACACGACCAATAGTAATGATCCGGTCATTGAACTGCTCACGTATTTTTTTTGTGAAAAAATCTTCCAGACAAGTCATTTCCATCGGTGGCAAAAACGCACCATCTGGCAATTGCGGAAGCCCTTCTGGCTTACCGCTAATGCCCACAAATTTCTCCACATAGGTATACCAGGGTGCAACATCACGGTAACGTATTGGCCAATCAACAGAAATACCTTCTTTCATGTTGGCCTCAAAGTCAAGGTCACTCAGCCGATAGCATTGTCTTCCCCAAGTAAGTGACCGACCGCCAACCTGATAACCTCGAACCCATGCATAAGGCGTCTCTTGAATATAGGGGTGCTCGCGATCGTTTACATAAAATTGCTTGTTGCCTTCATCAAAGGACTGGCTCTGCACTGGGTTTTCTTCAATATCTTTAACGGAGGTATTCAAATGATGGGGGAATTGCCATGGGTGCATGAAAGCAGTAGTATAATCCTTGATATGCTCTACATTCCGACCACGCTCCAATACCAATGTTTTAAGACCCTTTTCACATAATTCTTTTGCAGCCCAGCCCCCACTGATACCCGACCCTACCACAATAGCGTCAAATTCATGTTTCGGATTTATTGCTAAGCCATGGATTCCTTGTTTAGGATCGCCCATAATTTCAATTTAATTGGTTGCCCAAGCATGTTGCCCTGGTTGCATTGGCATGCACCCAACAAATTTACCCGGTATATACAGATACGAGAGCCCTTTAGTGGCACCAGCTTCCGATGTACAATACCCTTTGACGGTGAGGGTTTTCAAAGTTTCAAAAAAAGGTTCACCGAAAAATTTTTTTTCAGCTTTCCCGACAATACCCTTGGGTTGTTTGTCCATGTCTTCAAAATATTTTAACACTTGTTCTTTTTGTTGATCCGTACATTGCTCATAGGTTTTATTGAATGAAGATAAGGTATAACTCTTGAGCTCCTTTAGCCCATCAATGAACCTATTTTGGGATTTTATTTCGGTACAGTCCTTCACCATTATTATAATGAAATCAGCAACAGCGGCTTCTTTTGCTCCTGGTGAATCTGTGGTCGGGATGATTGCTTCGGCTAGGGCAGCAATCAAGTTTTTATGCTGATCCAAAAAGGCAAGATCGGGTGTCTTGTTCCAATCCCAGAGTTTATAACCTGCATAAGTGGCCAGACCTCCCCCACCGATCAATATAATTCTGCCAATTGCTTTTCGCCTGTCCATTCTGAATAAATTATTATCAATAAAAATAACAACAATACATGATAAATAAATATCCATTTATCAAATTGACCCACCAATGAAATAAAGGAGAAGGCAAAAAATGAGTAAGGAATTCGCTATTGTACGCCATTTTTGTCAACGGCCAGCACACTCTTGGCACCCAAATCGCGTGCCACCCGCATTACGGCTACCACATCTTCAATAGGAACAGATTTATCAGCATTGATGACCACAGCAGGTTGATCGGCTTCCTTGGCAAGAAATGGCTGTAGTTTTGATTTAAGTTCGGCAAGTGCAACGGGTGTAGTGCCCACAAAGAATTGCTTATCCGCATTGATGGATACGACCACGGTTTGTTTGGATTTGGTATCGCTTTTTGATTTAGGCTGCGAAAGCTTGACCACATTCGGATTAGCAAGTGTTGAAACAATTAGGAAAAACAAAAGTAAAATGAACAGGATATCATTCAGTGGACCTGTATGCACTTCCCCTTCGTCCCTATGTCTATTTCTTAGATTCATAATTTTTCAACTTAATCAAGCTTTCCTCTTATTTCGTTGGCTCTTGTAAGATATCTATAAATTCAGCACTGGCCGCTTCCATCCTATTGGTTACTTTATCAATCTGCGAGTTCAGGTAGCGATATCCAACATAGGCGATGATACCAATGATCAAACCAGAGGCGGAGGAGATCATTTTTACATAAATACCACCGGCAATATTGGAAATACTGTACTCGCCGGTTGAAGCGATATTATAAAACAATTGGAACATCCCCGCAATGGTTCCCAAAAATCCGAACAAAGGAGCAATATAACCAATAACAGAAAGTATGGAAACATTGCGCTCCATTTTATACAGCTCCAGTTTGCCCACATTTTCCATACTGCGTTCAATGGCATCAATGGGCTTGCCAATGCGCTGAATGCCTTTGTCGATGATACGGGCAATCGCATTGTTGGTGTTCTTGGCAAGACTACGAGCGGCCGTTACATTGCCGCTAACGATATGGTCGCGGATGATATTCATGAAATTCTCATCAGACTTTGAAGCTTTGTTGATCGCCATCAGTCTTTCGATAAAAAAGAAAATGGTCAGCACCAACAATATGGCTAAAGGAATCATAAGCACCCCACCCTTGAGCAAAATATCCCAAAGACTTTCTTTTTGCTGGGCGCCTTGTAATGCAATCCGGGCGAGACTATCTTTTATCCTTGTTGAATCGATTATTACCTGCAGGAAAAATAGGTTCATCTATCTGAGGGTTTAATAATGAGTAAAAGTAAAGATATTGGTTTATAACGTTCACTTTACACTTCTATTTTTTAATAAAATGCTAAAGCTGGGATTTAGGGATGCCGATATGGGATAAACGATGTGTGGTTTTGGGGAAAAATAGCATGTTCCAAAACCTCGACGCACACAGAAACTGATCCCATGGTTCACAAAAAAACCTCCCCGTAAAACAGGAAGGCTATTTGTTAGTATTAAAGAGAAATATTTTATATGATTCTAACGCCTACATATACCTGATACCCTTGCGATTTCCAAGAATCCAAATTGCCCACCTTGTCCGAATTGGTCAACCCATAAACATAACGACCGCCCAACTTAAACCATCCCAAGTTCAATTGAACGCCGGCCAACATGGAAAAATCCCCAGTTTTGAAAGCACTTTTAGTATTATCAACAAAAGTTTGCGATGATTTAATCAATACGCCAAACTGAGGCCCCGCTTGAATACTGATGATTTTGGTTGGTTTAAAAGAAAGCAACAATGGGATGGAGAGATAATTTAACCTGATGTTGGTACCATTGCTCAAGTTGGTATAAATTTGATTTGCGTTATCCGCAGTTCTTGCTTGATATTCATTCCACAAAAGCTCGGGCTGAAAACCCAAATGCTTGGTGACATTGATTTCCGCATAGCCACCCAAACTATAACCATAATTAAAGGCCTGATCAAAAGCCCTTCCTTGAATTTGTGAAAGATTGACCCCACCTTTCGCGCCTAGTTGAAAACCTTGTGCATGGACGCTAACTACCGTAATAGTCAAAAACGCCAATGCCAAGATGATTGATTTAGCTTTCATGTAGTTTCTGTTTTAATTGTTTCCAAAAATATTTCAAGAATGTTTTTTAACGGTAGCCCTGCTGTTAAATTGCATTAATGAATCGTTAAATGAATCCATTGATTGGCGAAATCCTATTTTAAGATTTTGTTTATATTCATTGCCAAGCATCTGTACCTTTTTTATAGAAATGTTAAACCGAACACAAAAAATAATGCAGGCACAATAGTGCTACACAAAAAAATCAACGAATAAAAAAGACCAAAGATTCTGTGTTTCGTTTAATCATGCCAGTTCAAACACTGTAATTTCGGGAAGCACACCCACCCTTCCTGGGTAACCGATAAAGCCGAAGCCACGGTTTACATATAATTTTTGCTTCCCCTGTTCGTACAAGCCTGCCCATTCCTTGTACACATATTGAACGGGGCTCCACTTAAAACCGGGCAGTTCCACACCAAACTGCATACCATGTGTATGACCAGCAAGCGCCAGATCGATTGAAGGATATTTAAGCCGCACTTCCGCATCCCAATGACTGGGATCATGGCTCATTAATATTTTAAAAGGTGCTTTTTCTGCGCCATCATAAGCTTTGGCCAAATCACCATAGGTGTGGAACCCTTTTCGGCCACTAATATTCTGTACCCCAATCAACGCCACCTGTTCGCCATTTTTTTCCAAAAAAACATTTTCATCCAGCAACAGTTTCCATCCCATCTCTGCATGTACTTGCTTTAATCGGGCCAGATTTTTTTCTTTCTCAATGGCCATATCGCCTGTCGGATGCGCCCCATAGTAATAATCACCATAGTCGTGATTACCAAGAACGGAATAAACTCCCATCGGCGCCTTCAATCGGCTGAACAACTCCATATAATCGTGCATTTCAATGGCACGGTCATTCACCAGATCGCCAGTGAACAAAATTAGATCGGGCTTTTCATTCAATATTTTATCAATGCCTTTCGCTACTGCTTTTTTATTATTGAAGCTGCCAGAATGGATGTCGGAGATCTGAACAATCTTAAGTCCCTTGAAGGAAGCTGGAAGATTGTCAAACGTTAACTGCACTGGGCGCAATTGGTAATTGTATTTATTACTGAATCCATATACCAAGGTCGAAAACAAACTGCCCCCGACCCCTATGCCAAGCCAACTAAGAAAAACCGAACGGGAAATACCATCACTGACAATTCCTTGGCCTCCTGAGTTTTGGAAAAACAATTTTCCGCTTGCCCATTGGATCACGCGACGGATATCGTCTACCAGAAAAAAAACTGAGGCCAGCAATAGGGCAAACAATAGCCCCATAATAGTGGATAGCACATAGTTTCGCATAAAACGGGGCCAGTTATTAAAGTCAGTAACGATCATCAATATCAATGCTAAAAAAGCCAAAACTGAGATGCCCCAATAAATATAATATACTATGCTCCTAATTTTAGGGGATGCATTTTGCACCACTACTTTTACCGATTGGAAAACATAAAAATCTAAGATTACCATCAGGCATAGAACAATCCATACAAAAGCCGTACTTCTCATAATTAAAATTTAAAAAACGATAAATTCATCAAGTTGTGTGCTGATGGCTGCAAGCGTGCCCTTATCGACCAGTACCCCGCCTTCATCCATCAGCTTATCAACTACCGAAATAGGCAACTTGTTCGGATGCACTACTACTTTCATGAAATGAAGAATGCCTGTTAGGTGGTCCATGCCCCGCAGGTTCCCTGCCCGACCTGTGGAGACTCCTGTCAGCAAAGCTTTTTTTCCCCACCAGGTTTTTTTGATGTCAGAAATATCGAACAGGCACTTGAGCGCACCGGGAAAACTGCCATTGTATTCTGGCGAAATAAAAATGTATTTATGCGCTGGCTGAAGCTGTTCTGCTTCCACTTTTTTAAAATCGGGGTTGGATTCCAGCACATTAAGCCCCTTCAAGGAAAGCAAAGCTGCCTCAATACCCTTCTCTCTAAGCAGTTGCTGATAAAGCTGGGCCACTTTGATGCTGTTGCTGTCATTTCTGTTGGTGCCGGAGATAATAGCGTAAAAGCCTTTTTCTGCCATATTATTTAGGAAAACGAATGTCGCGCAATTTATAACGATGGCTTATTTTTGCCAATTATGATTTTTATTGGTAATCTTGGGCAAAACTAGGTTTTTGGCAGCGGCTTACCTTTAAAATTTTAAAACCTTCTGACCGAAATCGGACAGAAAGCTTGAAAATGGCGAAATCGGGTGTGATTCTAACCTTGTTTTAGTACAACGTTGATAATATAAACTGAAAATCGGGCACATAAACAATATGGCAAGAACAATTGGAGTAGCAAATCAAAAAGGTGGCGTAGGAAAGACCACATCTGCCATTAACTTGGCAGCAAGCTTTGCGGTGCTTGAATTCAAAACCCTTTTGGTGGACGCAGACCCACAGGCAAACAGTACTACGGGAATTGGCTTCGACCTGCACAATGTTACCCAAAGCCTGTACGATTGCATGGTAAGCTCCACTCCAGTAAAAGATGTGATCTTAAAATCTGAGATACCCAATCTGGATTTAGTGCCCTCGCATATTGACCTGGTAGGTGCTGAGATCGAAATGATCAACTACCCCAGCAGGGAAAATGTGCTGAAGAATATATTGGAGCCTGTGAAAAAAGATTATGATTTTATAATCATCGATTGCTCACCCTCACTGGGACTAATAACCGTAAACGCACTTGTAGCTGCCGATTCGGTGATCGTGCCGGTACAAACCGAGTTCTTTGCATTGGAAGGCTTGGGCAAATTATTGAACACCATCAAAATCGTTCAGAATCGACTGAACCCGCAACTGGCTATTGAAGGCATATTGATGACCATGTATGATGGCCGTCTTCGCCTCTGTAATCAGGTAGTGAGCGAGGTAAGAAAACATTTTGATGAAATGGTATTCAACACCATCATCCACAGAAATACCAAAATCAGTGAGGCTCCCAGCTTTGGAAAGCCTGTGATATTGTATGATGCCTTCAGCAAGGGATCTACCAATTATCTTAATCTTGCCAAAGAAGTGCTGCAGAAAAACAATATGACGAAAATGAAACAGGAGGAAAGAATTCTGGAGTAAGGTATGGGGTGTAAGGTATAGATCGCTAATTATGCAAGTCCCGCCTTCCACCCTCCGCCTTTCGCCTTCAACCTAATAAAAATGACGAACCCAAAACAAAATAAAGATGCGCTTGGAAAGGGGATCAGGTCCCTGTTGCAGAATATCAATGCCGATTTGGAAACCACTTCGGGCATACTAAAAAATCCAGCCGTTGATTCGGTAACCAGCATTTTAAGGATCCCGTTGGAACAAATCGAGACCAACCCCAAACAGCCGCGCCGACATTTCGACGAGCAGGCATTGAACGAGTTGGCCTCTTCCATCAAACTGCACGATATCATTCAGCCTATTACGGTTGCCAAATTATTAACGGGCAAGTATAGGCTCATTTCTGGGGAACGCCGTTACCGTGCCTCCAAAATAGCTGGGTTAAAAGATATCCCGGCCTATATCCGCTCTGCAAACGATCAGGAATTATTGGAGCTGGCCTTGTTGGAGAATTTGCAGCGTGAAGACCTGAATGCCATGGAAATCGCGTTGAGCTATAAAAGGATGATGGAAGAGCTCAACCACACCCAGGAGCAAGTGGCAGAACGCATGGGGAAAGAAAGAAGTACAGTTGCCAACTATATCCGTTTGTTAAAACTACCTCCCGATATTCAGGTAGCTGTGCGAAACAGTGAACTTTCTATGGGTCATGCCCGTGCCTTAATTAATGTGGACACGGTTGATAAACAACTTTATATTTTCAGCGAAATAAAAAACAAGGGCCTCTCTGTAAGACAGACCGAGGAGTTGGTTCGCCGATTATATAAGGGGGGAACTGCTGTTAAAGATTCCGTAAAAACATTGTTGCCGCCCAGTTTCAAAAAAATTGAAGATAATTTAGCATCGCATTTCAGTACCCGTGTGAAGCTCAACCACAGCAAAAAAAACCAAGGTAGCATCATGATTGAATATTATTCAATCAGCGAGCTGAACAAAATATTAGAGCAGATGGGTTTATCTGGCAATTAAGATTATCGTATGAAGATGGCTAAATTTTATTCAATCACCGCTTTTCTTTTACTACTGAGCATGATTGTTTATTGCCAGAAAAAAAATATTCCTATCACCAGCAGTGATAGCGTCAAAATCAAGAAAACCTATATCGATTCTACCGAAAAAAAAGATGCGCCGGTCAAAAAAAAGCATGACCCCAAAAAAGCCACACTGTATGCAGCTATCTGTCCCGGTCTTGGGCAGGTTTATAATAAAAAATATTGGAAAGTGCCATTGGCCGTTGCCGCAGTTGCTGTTCCCACTTATTTTTTTATCGATAACAGGGCCTGGTATAATAAAACAAGATATGCCTTGTCTGTGGTTTCCAATGGCAATATGAACAACCCGGCCTATTTCAGTAAAATCGAGCCAAAACTGCAGGACTATATCAACAGTTTTGCCAAAGCGGGATACGACTCTACCTATGTTATTTCAGGATTAATCTCAAACAGAAACCAGTTCCGCAAATACGAGGACTATTCTATTCTATACTTTCTTCTTTTTTATGCGTTACAGATTGTGGACGCCACCGTGGATGCCCATTTAAAAGAATTCAATGTGAGCAGCGACCTCAGTTTACAACTCAAACCTGCCACTATTCCGGGCATCGGGGGAATGGGATTGAGTCTGGCATTTGACATACACAAACCAAGGCCAAAAGCATTGTTTGATAACAGGTAGGTTGGCGTGGAAGCATCATCCACTTAATAATCAGGCCTCATCAACAAAAAACGGCAAATCAAGTTTGCCCCTTTCTCCGTAATTTCCCGCAAAATTTTCAACGTATGAGGATTGCATTGATCGGTTATGGGAAAATGGGAAAAGCTATTGAAGAAATTGCCTTGCAAAAAGGGCATGAGATCGTGTTAAAAATTGATATTGACAATGTGAACGAGTTTAATCAGGAGAATCTTTCCAAAGCTGATGCTGCTATCGAATTCAGTAGCCCCCACAGCGCTTTTGATAATGTGATGAAATGTCTGCAATTTAAAATACCCGTTGTATGCGGCTCTACCGGTTGGTTGGACAAAATAGAATCTGTAAAAAAATATTGTCTCGACAATAATGGGACCTTCCTGTATTCAAGCAATTACAGTATTGGCGTGAATATTTTTTTTGCAGTGAATAAATATCTGGCCCAATTGATGACCAACCAAAACGAATACGAAGTGAGCATGACCGAAATTCATCATACCCAGAAAAAAGATGCGCCCAGTGGCACCGCCATTACCCTTGCAGAACAGATTCTCGAAAAAGTAAAGCGCAAAAAAAATTGGGTCAACCATATCAGCGATAATCCGGATGAACTAGAGATCATTAGTGAGCGAGTGGATCCTGCACCGGGCACCCATATCATCAACTACCACTCGCCCATTGATGATATTGAAATCACCCATACTGCTCATAGCCGAATGGGTTTTGCTACCGGTGCTGTGTTGGCCGCCGAGTTTATCAAGGATAAAAAAGGGGTTTTTGGCATGAAGGATGTGCTGGGCTTTTAACTAAAAAAATAGACCAAGGGCAGGTGAGGATTAATCTGGCTATTAACCTGTTGTGCTATTTAAAAAATGCTTTTGCCGATGTTGAACCCATCAAGGCCCCGCTCTTGTTCACCACAGTAGTGCCAAAGCCCAATCGATCCTCCTCTCAGAAAACAGCTTGTTCCGATGAGCGAAGCGGATCTCGGGAAGCTGTACATCGTTTTCTGATGCCCTTTTTTTGGTTCTTTTTTGGGCAAGCAAAAAAGAACGAAGGATATTTTGAATAAATGCTTTAATCAATGCTTATTTTTTTGATAACCTAATAGCACACCAAGTTATCTATTATATTATCATTAACCACAATCCATGAATCTGTTTAAAAATGGCTTCAATCTCTAGCAAAAAATTTACTTTGCAGTACAAATAGACCAAAGAATGCTCTCCAAAAAAACACAATATGCTTTTCAGGCACTCATGTACCTCGCCCAAAAGGGGGACAATGAACCTGTATTGATCGCAGAAATTTCTAAGAAGAAAAAAATACCCTTGAAATTTCTGGAAAATATCCTGCTTGAATTGAGAAAGGCAGGCATACTCGCCAGCAAAAAAGGGAAAGGCGGTGGCTATTATTTTGCCAAAAACCCAAAAGATATACAACTAGCCACGGTGATGCGATTATTGGATGGACCGATATCACTAGTTTCCTGTGTGAGCCTATATTTTTATGAAAAATGCAAGAACTGCGATGAAAAAAGCTGCGGCCTACATACCGTTATGGAACAGGTAAGGGATGTAAACCTCCGGATATTGGAGAAAAAAACCGTTGCAGACATTGCAAAAGGGTGATTCAAAATAGACCAAATACTTAAGCAAACCCTCGTTTTACATTCACCCCTTTATTTCTTCAAAAATAGGGAAATAAGCCCTCGGCAGTGGTATATTGAAATAAAAGCCGATGGAGCCTTCCTTACATTCGTCCCCCGCCCTTGAACTGATTATCCAGCGTAAAGGAAAAAAAAATTTTTGAAACCCACGCAAACGTTTGCAATGAAAATAAGGGAGAGCCTTCCCTTGGGGATCATTATTTATATACATTTATAGGTTATACTAAGGATATTTTCTAACCATCGATTGCTATGACCATTACTAAACCGCAGCTTAGTTTTTCGCAGATCATCAATATGAATGTTGGCTTCTTTGGGATCCAATATAGTTTTGGTCTTCAGCAAACAGCCATTAATCCCATTTATGATTTTTTGGGGGCGCATCCCGACCAGATCCCTCTTCTCAACCTTGCCGGTCCCATGACAGGCCTATTGATCCAACCCATTATTGGTGCATTGAGCGACAAAACTTGGCACCCTCGTTTTGGTCGCCGCAAACCTTATTTTTTTATTGGTGCTTTGTTTTGTAGCCTTTGCTTATTTGTATATCCTTTCAGTAGCTCCTTATGGATGGCTGGTGGATTGCTCTGGGTGCTGGATGCAGCCAATAACACAGCGATGGAACCCTATCGTGCCTTTATTGCCGACAAGCTTCCACCGCCGCAATTGGCCACTGGTTTTTTGACTCAAAGTTTTTTTACTGGCCTCGGAATTACCTTGGCGAATGTATCCTTATATCTTTTTCAGAAAATCCATTTTTTAAAACAAACACATGGGCAGATACCTTATTGGGTATTCGGCTCCTTCTTTCTGGGTTCGCTCTGTTCTATCCTTTCAGTGGCATGGTCCATCAGCAAAACACCGGAGATACCACCCACCGCTGAGGAGTTGGCCGCACTCAAAGCAAACAAAAGAAGCGTTTTTGAACCTTTCATTGAAATTGTAGCTGCTATCAAAGACATGCCTTTGGTAATGTGGCAACTGGCACTGGTCTACCTTTTTCAATGGTATGCCTTGTTTTGTTATTGGCAAAACGCTTCCAAAAGTATTGCTCAATCGGTTTGGAAAACCACCCCTTCAAAGGATCCTGCTTTATATGAACAAGCTGTTGGCTGGACGGGACTGGTAAATGGCTGGTATAATGTGGCCACTTTTCTATCGGCATTTGGGTTGGTATGGTTGGCAAAAAAATATAGTCCCAAATGGGTGCATGCATTTTGTTTGATGTTGGCAGCCATTGGCCTACTCACTTTCCCTCACATCGAAAATAAATACCTGCTCTTTGCTCCCATGACGGGTTTTGGTATTGCATGGGCAAGTATGATGGGTGTTCCCTATCTGATGGTGGTAGGCAATATCCCCAAAGAAAGATATGGCGTGTATATGGGAATCATAAATATGATGATTGTAATCCCGATGATTTTACAGACCACTACATTTGGGTTTATACTAAACCATTTTTTGAATGATGACCCGGGCAAGGCCATCAGCTTTGCTGGTGTATTCTTGTTGATCGCATGTGCCGCAACCATGTTAATCAAGACAAGCAAACCTTCGGCGGAGGAAGTTTCTCTGCCGATGGGCGGCGGTCATTAAACAGATTTATAAACCAATCATTAATCCCTGAAATGGGATCAACCTTTTAATAGGTCAAGGATGAACAAAGAAACAAATATGCAAAACCCAGCTTCCATTACTACTAAAGATAAAATCCTTTGTATTGGTGAAGCATTGATCGATATGATCTGCACAGATAAGGGCAAGTCCTTATCGCAGGGTCAGAATTTTCTAAAAAAACCGGGTGGGGCTCCTACCAATGTAGCCGCAGCCATTGCTGCCTTGGGTGGCGCTGTGGAGTTGGTTGCCAAAGTGGGCAACGATCCTTTTGGTAAACAGTTGATCGAAGTGATGCAGGAATTCAATGTATCTACCAAATGGATGTTACAGGACCAGACGGCCTTTACCACCTTCGCTTTTGTGTCGTTGATGGAAGATGGTGAAAGGGATTTTGTATTCAACCGCGGTGCGGATGGTGAACTGAACCGCCATGAAGTGGACAATATCGACCTCAATGAATTTTCGATCATCCATTTTGGATCGGCAACCGCTTTTTTGCCAGGCCCACTTCAGGTAGCGTATGAAAGTTTGCTTCAAAAAGCGTTGCAGCAAAATATTTTTATCAGTTTCGATCCCAATTATAGGCACTTGCTGTTCAAGAACGATAAACAATCCTTTATTGACCAATCATGGAACTTTATACAGAGCTGTCATTTTTTTAAAGTGAGTGATGAGGAAGCTATGCTCATCACCGGCAAGCCCACCTTGGAAGATGCCACTGCCGTATTACTGGAAAAAACAAAATCGGTTTTTGCTATTACCCTTGGGAAGGAAGGCACTTTGCTGGGCTTAAATAACCATACCCTAATTGTGGAGAGCATACCTGTGAATCCGGTTGATACCACCGGGGCCGGTGATGCCTTTGTAGGTGCCGTACTGTATCAATTACAGCAAAAATGGTCTGACAGTCCCAGTCTGGCCATGCCCAATGAAGAAGAATGGAAACAGATCGTATCCAACGCCAACAAAGCAGGTGCACGTACCTGTGAGTATTTAGGCGCAATGGAAGCGTTCAAACATTTGAGCAATGATATTTTTAAATAAAAAGCATTTTAACCCTGAAAATATTTGTATAGGACCAACATGAAAATGGAGGCCGATACTAACCACGAACCATTAATCAAACTTTTAATAGTTGCCCTGTGTACAACCTAAAATTACACCAGCAGATCAATAGCATATTACCAGAAAACGAGATTGACATTACTGGCAAAGACAATAGCTTTTATGCACGCTTTATTGCAAATGCGGAAGCTATACAGGCATTGTACATGAGCCTTTATGCCCATCACCCAAGAACAGAAGAAGTATTTCTACAACTACTGAGTACAATTACAAATTCTTATCTGCAAAGGCCTGCAGCCTTAAAGGAAAAAGATAAAGCAAAAGACGAGCATTGGTTTTTGAGCAACCACATCAATGGTATGAGCTTATATGTGGACCGATTTTGTGGCAATCTTTATAATTTGGGCAATAAGCTCGACTATTTCAAAAAACTGGGAGTTAATTTTTTACACCTCATGCCCATTTTTGAAAGCCCCGTGGGAGAAAGCGATGGGGGCTATGCCGTATCCAATTTTAGAAAAGTGGACAAGCGATTTGGTACACTGGATGACCTGAAGGAACTGCAGACAAAAATGATGGAGGAGAACATGTACCTGATGATCGATATTGTTCTCAACCATACTTCACACCGACATGAATGGGCGGAAAAAGCAAAAGAAGGTGAAAAAAAATATCAAGACTATTATTACATGTATGATGACCGATGGATACCCGATCGGCTCGAACAAACCATGCCCGATATTTTTCCAGAAAGCGCTCCAGGGAGTTTTACCTATGTTCCTGAATGCGGAAAATGGGCGATGACAGTTTTCCATCATTATCAATGGGACCTCAACTATACCAACCCTTATGTTTTTGTTGAAATGATTGATACCATCTTTTTTTATGCCAATTTGGGTGTTGACATTTTGCGTATAGATGCACCAGCCTTTATATGGAAACAATTGGGCACAACCTGCCAAAACCTTCCAGAAGCACATACCTTATTAAGGTTGATCAAGCAATGCGTGATGGTTGCCGCACCCGGCGTGGCATTGTTAGGGGAAGCCATTGTGGCCCCGGCCGCCATTATGAAATATTTTGGCACAGGTGCTTATACCGCCAAGGAATGTGATGTGGCTTATAATGCTACCCATATGGCCTTGCAATGGGATGCGCTTGCTACCGGCGATACAAAAGTAATGTTGGCCGCACAACATGAGATTTTAAAAAAGCCTTTTGGCACTACTTGGATCAGTTATACCCGCTGCCATGATGATATCGGTCTTGGCTATGACGATTATATGATCGAACAGACAGGATATAACGCCTATGAGCATAGGAGGTTTTTAAAAGAGTATTATTCGGGAAATTATCATGGGTCACCAGCAAGGGGGGCTTTGTTTTCCGTGAACCCGAAAACACAGGATGCACGCATCAGTGGTTCTCTCGCTTCTCTATGTGGATTGGAAAAAGCGTTGCAGGATAACGATCTGCAACAGATTGATCTGTCGATTAGAAAAATATTGCTGATGCAAGCGCACAGTTTTTTTATCGGTGGCATTCCCATGCTGTTTTATGGGGATGAGTTGGGCTATACCAATGATTATTCTTATTTAAACGATAGCGGCAAAAGTTATGACAACCGATGGATGCACCGCCCTTTGATTGATTGGGAAAAAAATGCAAGGATAGATTCAGAAAACAGTATTGAGTATCGGATATTTTCTTCCACTAAAAAACTTTTGGATATTAGGGCTAAGCTGCCCGTGGTTGCCGATCATAAAAATCTTGTTTGGCTTACCCCACATAATATCCATGTGGCAGGATATCTGCGATCGGGCGGCAGCAAAAAACTGTATTGCCTTTTCAATTTTTCCGACCACTCTGCTTTTCTTACCTGGTACGCATTCAAGGAACATGGGAAAGCCCCCGAATCATTATACGACCATTGGCAGGAAAAAGAATTCAAAGTGGGCCAAGACCATGAATACCTGATTTTGGATCCTTACAGTTTCTATTTGCTGGAGGCTTACTAAAGCCAACTATTTTGACTATTTAAAAAATCAAACGCAATCCTGCATTATAATAAACAGCCCATCATAATCCTTCCAAATCCGCAAATGACAGATCCAGCACAGGAAATTTTTCTGGATCCGGCAAGCTATAATGCCACCATTCCGTTGCGAAGGCCTTAAACCCATATTTCAGCATGGTTGACTTGAGTAGAGCGCGGTTTGCCAAAACATCAGCGGGGAGGTCATCAAAATCGTGGTGGGCAGAATCGGTAAAATCATCAAAACCGGTTGGCATTTTCAATTCCTTTTTTGTTTTCAGGTTTATGATGCAGAGGTCCACTGCAATGCCCCGGTTATGTCCGCTCCCTTTCGAAGGATTTGCAACATATCGTTCATCATGCACCAGATCCCAAAAATCTTTTGTAACCGAATAGGGTCGATAGGCATCAAAAACCTTCAAGCCAAGCCCTTTTTTATTCAAAGCTTTCTGCACTTGGATAAGCGCCTTGGCTGCTGGCAATCGCATGAAAGTTGATTTAGGGTTTTCCTTATACATTTTCCGGTGCATAAAATTATTTGTGCTGGCATATCGAAGATCAAGTTGAATGGTTGGAATCTTTTTTCCCAGATTTATCATTTTCTGGTTTTCATCATGTTGCACGGATGTAAGATAACTTGTTACAGAAGAAACGACTACCATTGGCAAATCGCTAGCCTTATTTCTCTGCGCAGTAATTGACAAAGGGGTCAAATAAAAAATAATCGTGACCAATTGTGATATATTGCGTGGTTGTGCTATATTGTAAGCCATATTTATGCGTTTTGCGATTCAATTTAGCATAAGTTGCCCCATTGTAGAAATAACCCGACATTTTTCAAATGAAGCACCGTCAGCGGACTTACTCATTATTATTTTCTGTTATAGCCATTCTATTATATGCCTGTCAGGAAAACCATAAACCTGCAGAAAAGGACATCGTAAGCGTCCCTGAAAAAATCCAAGAACATTTATCCGAGGACATTAAGTCAATATTGGATTTTGCTGCTCAAAACAACTCGGCTATTAACGATTCAGTGATGCTGGGGCATCTAACCCTCGACCGTCAGACCTATGAGGGCAAAAATTTCGAAGGCATTTGGAGCAGCAACGGCCATTGGCTGTTAGCCGCAGATTCACTATTCCAATACATCGAAAACTGTAAATATGATGGACTGTTTGCATCGGATTACCATTATAGCACTTTATCCTTTATACATCGTGTTTTTAATGCAGATACCATTGCCAGAAAAAATATTGCACTCTGGGCTAAAGCCGATCTGTTGATGACAGATGCTTACTTCAAATTGGTGAGGGACATTAAGCAGGGACGGCTAAAATATGATAGCGTGACTTTAAGGACAGATAGTTTGCTCAGCGATTCGGTATATACTACTTCATTGAACGAAGCCTTGCAGTCGAACAATATTGCAGCAACTCTCCATAATTTGGAGCCCAAACATGCCGGATATGATTCACTAATAGAAAGCCTGAGGGATTTTCTTTCCACTGCCAATCTCCAAGCTTATACTTATCTAAAATATCCATATAAGGACTCATTGGCTTTTTATACCGCTCTTAAAAAGCGTTTGAATGAAGTGAACTTTCTGCCCAAAGACAGTGGCCAGATTGACACGACCGCAATCAGTGTAGCTATCAAAAAATATCAGGGCGCCAAAAAACTTCGCCAAACAGGCAAGCCTAACCAACAAACGGTGGATGACCTCAATGAAACAGACCTTGAAAAATTCAAGCGCATCGCCATCAACCTGGACCGTTATAAACTTTTGCCCGATACTTTGCCACATGCCTATATATGGGTGAACCTACCAGGCTTTTATTTGAAAGCCTATGATAATGATACCGTGGTATTTGAATCGAAGGTGATTGTGGGAAAGCCACTGACGCCAACCCCCTTGTTGAGTAGCGAAGTCACCAATTTTGTAACCCTTCCACAATGGACCGTGCCCACCAGCATTATTTTTAAGGAGATGCTACCAAAAATCAAGAAGAATGTGGATTTTTTAAGAAAGGAAAATCTGATGGTGGTAGACAACGAGGACAATGTGGTGGACCCCAATACGGTGAACTGGGCCAAGCTTAACAAAAACCATTTCCCTTACCAAATAAAACAGCAACAGGGAGATAACAATTCACTGGGTGTTATCAAATTCAATTTCAGGAATAAATATAGTGTGTACATGCACGATACTAATGTTCGGTATATGTTCGGAAAATCATTCCGAGCATTAAGCCATGGTTGCGTGCGGGTGCAACAGTGGGTAAAATTATCTGATTATCTTATCCGCAATGACACCATGAGATATCATCCCGATACGTTGAGAGCCTGGATCAAGCGGCAGGAAAAACATACGGTGGGCGGCTTTGCCAGAGTGCCTGTATACTTCCGGTATTTTACTTGCGAGGGCAAAAACGGCCGTGTTAAGTTTTATGATGATGTTTACGCAGAAGATAAGATTTTACGCGAAAAATATTTTGCCGATAAGTCCGTTAATTAACCATGAATAAGAAAATCGTGATTGCTGTGTTTGCAGGCAGCATGCTTGCCAATCAGGTGAATGCCCAACATCATAAACATAGGCATACATCACGTGCCGCTCTAAAAAAAGATATCAAGACGCAGATCGGCACAGCCAGCTTTTACGCCAACAAATTCAATGGAAGAAGGACCGCCAATGGTGAAATTTTTAGTCAGAAAAAGCTCACCGCCGCAAGCAATACCCTTCCCCTGAATATATGGGTAAGGGTTACCAACCTGCACAACAAAAAAGCTGTAATCGTAAGGATCACGGACCGCATGCACAAAAACAATAAAAGACTTATTGACCTCAGCAAGGCTGCTGCCCACCAATTGGGTTATACTGGAAGAGGGCTTACCCGTGTGCAGGTAGATGTGATCGGCAGAAAAAAACCATCCGAAACCCCTATCACGGCGGCGAATAAATAATTTCATTGTTAATTCCACCCTGTGTAGTTTTGTACCATACTTAATGCCTGTTATGAAAAAACTATTTCTAGCACTGACCCTGCTGGTTTTCATAGGCAATCGGTCATTATCCCAAACGGACAATTATATCAAGAAACCTTCTTTGTCCTTTTCTTTTACATTGGATGATTTTAATGCGGCGAGTTATATCAATGTCCACGACTTACGCGATGCGGTGAACAATCATCAACTCACCAATTTCCAGACCATGGGACCAGGTCTTTCGATTGGTTATTTACAAGGCTTCTCCAAACATTTTGATTTTGAGGGAGCCTTGTCCCTGAACTCAACTGATTACCCCTACCATGCAAACGATGGCAGCTCATTGGGAAATGGCAATGGGCTGTTGATGGAGGCAGATGCTTCGGTTGTTGGCAAGATGTTCAGTGATCAATCTATTTTCACTCCTTTTCTAAAAGCAGGTTTAGGAGCTTCCTACTACAAGGGTTATTGGGGCGCATTTATTCCGGTGGGAGTGGGTTTTCAAATTAAATTGACACCCGATGCATTCGCCCTGCTCAACTGGCAGTACCGGATACGGGCAACCGAAAATACAAGCGACCATTTTTTTTATAGTGTGGGAATTGCAGGTTCGATTGTAGAGCGGAAAAAGACAAAAGAAATTCCAGCACCACCCTTACCCATTGTGGAAACTCCGAAAGACAAGGATGGGGATGGCGTTGTGGATAGCCTGGATGATTGTCCTGATATTGCTGGACTCAAGAAGTTCAAAGGATGCCCCGATGCTGATGAAGATGGTATTCCTGACAAAGATGATAAATGCCCAACCGTTCCAGGTTTGGCCAGATATAATGGTTGTCTCATTCCTGATACGGATGGCGATGGCGTAAATAATGAAGAAGATAAATGCCCGACAATCCCCGGACTTGCACGCTATCAAGGATGCCCAATCCCCGACACCGATGCTGATGGCGTGAATGAGGAGGATGATAAATGTCCCAGTGTGCCGGGTGTGAAAGAAAATCAAGGATGCCCCTTGGTAAAAAACGAGATCATTCAGAAGATAGCGTACAGCGCAAAAAATATCTTCTTTGCTTCGGGCAGTGCCAAACTATTGTCAAAATCTTACAAAGCACTCAATGAAGTAGCTAAAATCCTAAAAGAAAATGAAAGCCTCAAGCTGGATGTTGAGGGTAATACAGATAATATAGGAACCCGAGAAAAGAATCAACTCTTGAGTGAGAGCCGTGCAAAAGCCGTGATGACTTATCTGCAAACGAAGGGGGGCATCGACGAAAAGAGGTTAGAAGCACTGGGTTATGGCGACAGTAAACCCATCGCTACTAATAAAACCGCCAAAGGCCGGGCAATGAACCGCCGTGTTGATTTAAAAGTGAAATATTTTTAGTTAGGCCTCTATAAAACAAAACCCCATCGCTAAGATGGGGCTTTGTTTATTGTTGGCAAAAAGGTCCAAGTTTTACAATCGAATTATTTTTTTCCTGAACGGAATAGCAAGCAAGCATTGACCTGTTTGAAAAATCGGATCCATAACCAATCAGTTTCTGGGAACCAGTCCAAGGGGTAAAACTGTTTTTCCGTAAACCTCATTCAGCAAAGAAGCGGCGCCGGTATAAATGGCCGAGAGACCGCAGATAATCCCTTCATAGCCTGTAAAGGTTTTCAACCCTTGATTGCCTGTGGCATCACCCGCAGCCAATAAAAAAAACAGCACTGTAAGCGTGGCGAATACAAATTGCAAGGCCTTGCTTATTTTTAAAGTCCCGAAAAAAAGCAAGAGAGTAAAAACACCCCACATAATCAGATAGGCAATCATGCCCGTGCCCGAAGTAGCAGTAACCCAACCCAGCTTAGGCATCACAATCAATCCTACCAAGGTAAGCCAGAAAAACCCGTAGGAAATAAATGCCGTCATCCCGAAACTATTGTTCTTCTTGCATTCCATGATGCCCGCAATGATCTGTGATATGCCACCATAAAAAATGCCCATGGCCAGAATCATGGAATTCATTTCATAAATGCCCGCATTGTGCAGGTTAAGCAAAACCGTTGTCATACCGAAGCCAAAAAGTCCCAGTGGCGCGGGATTGGCCGAAGTATCTTTAATGCTCATAACAGATTGTTCCATCCTGTTTTGTTTTAAGGTGATTAAGTATAGATTGAAAGAGAAAATGATTTTGGATTTGGTTTACTCACGGATCCCAACATCAATGGGCCGAATAGTACAACTACCGTACAAGAGTGCGACGCAACAATGCCCAACCCATGCACACTGATGGGCTCAAAAAATCAAACCAGTTTCATGTTCACGGGGTCCCAGTTGATGATCTTTTTCTGGAAATAACTTTCATTCGCGGCCAAACAGGGAGCAGCAGCACGAAAACCAAAAACCGGGCCTTCAACAACGGGCTTGCCTAAACGCACCCCATCCAAAAAATCAGTGAAATGATCCAAATGTTCACTATAACCATCGGGGGCACGATAGACGGTGGGCGATAGAACAGTTGCCCGTTGGTCCTCCGCCGAATATTTTTGATTATACGCATTCAGTAATTCTTCCTGCATGGCTTTGGGGTAAGTGTCCAAAGAATCCCAACCACCAATGCCATGAGCCTTGGCCATTTTATGGTGCGTGATGGTAAAACCATTGTCCTTCATTTCCATTACTCCTTCGGAACCGATAAACCTGGTAGAACCTGCCTCGCCATGTCCGCTGATAAAATTAACGCGGAGGACTACCTGAAAAGCAGGAAGCTCCGGAGTTTCGGGATATTGCATAATGCCACACATGACATCGGGCACGTCCCGCCCATCTTTCCAATAACATAATTGACCGGAGGCAAATATTTTTTCAGGGCCTTTGGAACCTGTGATGGCATGGATGCCAGAAAACAAATGCACAAAAAGATCACCGGCAACACCAGTACCAAAATCGCGGTAATTGCGCCACCAAAAAAATTTCTTGGCATCATAAGGCTGCTTGGGCATACCTGCTATATAGCGGTCCCAATCGACGGTTTGTGGCGATTCATCGGTAGGCATTGTATATTCCCAGGCACCCAAGGCACTTTGCCGATCGGTATATGCTTCTATACAACTCAACTGACCAATATCGCCAGCCTTAAAGAGTTCTCTTGCTTTTGCGAAAGCAATACTGCTCACCCGCTGGCTCCCAATCTGCATGGTCTTTTTCGACCGCTCTGCAGCCGCTATCACCTGCAGGCCTTGGCTCAGTTTATGCACCATCGGTTTTTCACAATACACAGCCTTGCCTTTGTTCAACGCATCGATGGAAATGCGTGCATGCCAATAATCGTTGGTAGCAATGATCACCGCATCCACGTCTTTACGTTCCAATATCTCACGATAATCTGAGGTTGTGAAAATATCCTTACCATATAGTTCTTGGGCTCTTTCCAATCGTCCCTTGTACAGATCGCAAGCCGCTACCAATTTGGCACCTGGCACTTTCAGGGCGGTTGCCACATCATGATTGCCCATGATGCCCATACCAATCACCGCAATATTAATTTGATCGTTAGACCCAATCTTTTTTTCATATTGTAAAATCCGGGTTTCTGCTTTTTCTTCAGCAGCGAGCCTGCCCAAAGAACCTGCAGACAGCAACATACCAGTGCTCCCTAACTGCTGTAAAAAATGACGACGGGAATTTGAACGATGGGAAGACATAATGGGGCGTCTTTAATTGAGGGGAGGGTTGCGAACAGTCAATTCGATATAGCTTGAACTAAATGGAAAAGCAAAGGATGCCCAATGATTTCCTATATCACGCTTGACCATCCACAACCCATCCAACTCTTCATTATTTCAATTTAGCAATCTGTTCCTCAAAATATTTTTTGGTGCTGATCACATCGGGCACATTATGATACCAATTGCTTTCCTGCTCGATAGATAACATGCCATTAAAATGCTGGCGTTTTAATTCTGCGAAAATAGCGGGGAAGTCAATCACCCCTTTACCAACGACGGTATCGGCAGCTTCTGTATTATTAAATTGTTTGATGTCCTTCAAGTGTACGCCAAACACATGGCCTTCCAATTTTTTCAGGCACTCCACCGGATCCAGACCATTGCGTGACCAGTGGCCCACATCTGCGCAAGAACCAATATTCGGATGACCGACCGTCGCGGCCAATACTGAATCAGGAGACCAATAGGCATTGGGTTTGGGATGGTCATGGATGGCCACTTTAATACCATATACGCCAGCAAGACTATCCACCTGATTCCATTGGTCCTTATGTGGTTCAGCCGTAATATAGCTCATGCCAAAATCTTTGGCGAGGTCGAAATATTTTTTCCATTCATCAATGGTATTGGGCGAGATCACCCCCATGGCCACAATAGAAATTCCTTTGGATTGCAGCAATTGTTTCAGTTTAGCTTTGGTTTCATCAGACATATTGGTATCGAATGAACCCGGCATGCCACCGCCTAAAGGTTGACCGGGGAATGCCTCTATATACTTGATCCCTGCGCTATCGACCTTTGCCAAAGCCGTATCAAAATGAAAATAATGGAAAGTCCACATTTGCACCCCTAGTTTCCAGTTTTTGGTAACATCGGTTGAATCTTTGGCAGCTTCATCCCCTGCTTTCTTTTCTGTGGGTTCATTACATTGGGCAAAAAAAAGCACTGTACATACAGACAATAATAATGGCAACACTAATTTTTTCATATCGCAATATCATTTTGGAGTAAAAAAATAAGAGTTGAAGTTAAGGATTATTGTGCATGCAATGTTGATCAATTGAAAAAAATCGGCTTACAGAGATTTACATGCCGATGCGTAAGCCAGATTTCCGGTAATTGATACATTTGCAGGATGAAGTATTTGTTTTTTTGTATAAGTTTCCTTTCCTTTTATCAAGTTCCCTTTGCACAACTAAAAAGAGAAAATATCTATAGCGAGTTTGTGCTTTATCCTAAAAGGGCTGCGTTAGAAAAAGACCTGAGGGGAAGACTGATCCCCAAAACTTTCTCCCTCCCAATCGATGAGAATACTGAATACAAATATGCCTCCGCCTGCGATGCCATCACCCAGTTCCTATTCGACAATGCAGATGTGGAAAAAGGTTTCAGAAAATTAGCCGCCCATTATGATGGATTGGATTACGATGTGAAGAAATCTTTTTTGGTGGCCTTATATGCGGCTTCCCCAAATGCATTTAAAGAAAAAGTGCAGGATATATTGTACAAAGAAAACGATCCTTTGCTTTTTTCCATCTGTGCCGCCTATTTGTTCCGATGTGATAGCTCGGTGAATAATGCCAATCTTATAAAAATAAAAATGACCGAGCAGTTCCCAAGCTATGATAGTTTAACCATATTGAATGAACTGGAAAAATACCTCAGCTACCATAATGCTTTTTTAAAACAGGCAAGACCAGACCTATTGGAGCTGTTCAGTTACGAGAAAACAACCGGTCAAAAAATCATCTATTCATTCCAAAGATATAACCGCGATTATCCCGGTTTGGCAGTGGTGCAAAACGCCGATGGAAGTTTTGTAAAAAGCGCTGATGGAAAGCTGTTGGTATTTGAACAATTGGCAAGATCGGGCTCGGACCTTCCTTATTTTATCCCAAATGGTAGTACACCGCAAGGTATCTATAGTATTCAGGGAACGAACTCGTCCAGAAACAACTTTATAGGCCCCACCCCTACCTTGCAACTCTTGATGCCTTTTGAAAACAAATGGACAAAATATTTTTTGCAAATTGGGGAGGATGGGCAAGATTCATTAACGCGTTATAAAAAATTATTTCCGCTGGGATGGCGTGAGTATGAACCGATGATGGAAGCTTGGTATGCTGGGAAAATCGGCCGCAACAGCATCATTGCACATGGATCGGCCATTGACCCAGAATATTTCAAGGGAAAACCATTTTACCCCCTGACCCCATCAGAAGGTTGTTTGACCGCAAAAGAGCAATGGAATGTCACGACCGGAAAATTGTTGATGAGCGAGCAGTTTAATTTGGTCAGCGCATTTCACTCCACTCCGGGGAACAAGGGTCTTTTATATGTGATCAATCTGGACAATCAGCAAAAAGCAGTGAGCAGGCCTGAAGTGGAGCTATTGGTAAAAAAGTTTGAAAACAAAAAGTAGAACAACTCAAGGTATGATTTGAGGTACACCCCATGCCAACCCATTGTCGTCCTCTACAAATATTCCAGGATAGTGGTTATTGCAAGTCACTGACCAGACTTTTACTAGAGTTTTACCCCAAATGGCATTGCTCCCTTTGACAGAAGAAGCGTCTATATACCCTAATGTAGCAGTAAGGCATGAATCCAAATACAAGCTTGCTGACGGAACAAAGGGTTTGGTAAAAAGGGGGCTATAAAAGACGGATTCAGAAACATGTTTCATAAAAGCGTCCCTCAAGTATGAAAGTGTTTGATGACCTGAGCTATCATTATTTTGAGGGATGCCAGTATATAGATAAGCGGTATCAAATATGGCATTATTAAAAATAAAATACTCATTATATCCAAATACTGGAAGCTTATTCAAAAAAAACTCGGCCGTTACTTGGGTTTGGGCCGGCAATGTTGTATCGGAAAAGGCATTTGGAACAAAATATAAAAACTGTAATTGGGCCGTTGATAGATTGTTCTTATTAAAAAGAACCTCAATAGAATCTATTTGGGAAGCATTCAAAGTCTGGCTAACTGTAGTAGCAATCACCCTTGTGATGCAACCGCTATCTGAATTCGAGTTTTGCTTTTTATTACAGGCCGCCAAAGAACCAAATAAAGCAGCGGCAATCAAAGCAGGATAAATAGGCACCCTCAAATTCATCATATAGCTTTATAAAGGTTGACCTATTTTGTTTGAAAATCGTTGCACCAGTCTAATAAAAAATAAGCCCCGCAAAAGCAGGGCTTATCAAGCTCATAAAAAACAGATTTTTTAGAACGGCAAATCATCCACCGGCTCTGTAATATCGCTAGCAGAGGGGACGGTGTTTGCTGGTGCAGATTGTTGGTAAGATGGACCTTCATGGGAGCTTCCAGCATTGCTGTCGCTAGTACCACGACTGCCCAATAATTGCACATTCAGCACACGCAAAGTCAATGATACACCTGTAGTGCCATCGTTTTTAGGATAGGTCCTTACTTCGGGGGTCCCTTCTGCATAAATTTGTGTTCCTTTTTTCAGATAAGGCGCAATGCCCGTGCGGTCAGTCCAGTAAGCGCATTCCACCCAAATGGTTTTGTCTTTCTGGTTGCCTTGTGCATCCTTAAACTTCTCGGTGTGTGCCACATTGAAGTTGATAACATTTTTCCCATTCACTGTGTTTGTAACGCAATCCTTACCAAGGTTGCCGATTACCTGTAACTTGATCATACTTTAAAATTTAGCTTCGTACTTAAAATTGTTTGAAATGGCAATTTAGTTATTTATCAATTCAACCAAATACAACTTTAGTGGTATTTATTAACATGTATTTCAGGTATTCTGCTCTTTTTTTTGCAACATACCAGCCCTATTTGACAGTTACCCATTCTTTTAAGCAAACTGCCCACCCAAGCTGATTTGCCACAGAAGCCTTGCATAAATTTGGCTAGACCATAATGCAAAAGCTATTTATAGTTAATTTTAATAAGGGTGGGCATTCAAATAGGTATTTGCCTCCCGCCATCGGTGATTTTCAAACAATCAGTTCCTTAATAAAAATGTTGGGAATGAAAATAAGTTTGACGATAGCATTCCTGTTTTTTATTACTGATGGTTTTAGCCAAAGAAATGAAATTGATAACCTTCGTAAAATATTACCAACCCTACAAGATAGCAGCAAAGTTGACTGCCTGAACGCATTGAGCTTTCAATATGTCCGGCTCCTCAGAAGAGATTCCGCGGAATATTTTCAAATGAACGCCTATCAGGAATCAAAAGCACTCCATTATATCCAAGGTATTGCTGCTGCCATCAATAACAAATCAAGCATTTACAATTATTTTGATAATGACTTTTTAAAATCAGAATCATTCGCAAGAGAATCCATTAGCTGGTACGATGAAACAGCAAATAAAAAAGGGATTGAAAATGCAGAGAATAATCTGTTCTTTTCCTTAATGGCCCAAAGCAAATTCGACGAGGCTTATCAAATCAAGAAAAGACAATATGAGGGAAGTTACAGGTTGAAAGATACCGTGAATATACATGATGCGTTGAGCGGGATGGGTGTGATCCATTTTCAGAAAGGCAATTATGATTCTGCATTTTTTTATTATCATAAAAACTATCAGCTTGCACTAGATAAAAAAAATGAAATATGGGTTTCGAATGATTTGATAGCTCTTGGCACTTTATACAGGGCAATTGGGGACTACCCCACTGCTTTGAACTATTACCGAACAGTTTTCCAAACCGACAACAAAGAAACCATTCAAAGCCGGATTGACGGCTCCTTTGAAACCTGGACCAGGATGGAGTTTGCTGAATTATTCGCCCTTGAAAATGAATTTGATTCTGCATGGCATTATTATTCTTTGTTCGATACCACCCAGATCAAAGAAAAAGACCTGCGGATTTATTTGGCAAGTACTGGCGAGACTTTTTTTCTACAAAAAGAATACAAGCATTCATTACAAAATTTACGCCGGGCTTTAGCCATGCACCAAAAATTGAATGACCGAAATGAAATAAAACGGGTTTTATTGGATATCGCAAAAAATGATTTCGAGCTTAGCAACAAGGCTGCCGCACTGGAATATGCAAAGAAAAGTCTGGAAATTTCGCTAGAAACCAATTCCTTACAATTTATCCGTGATGCCTACCAAATATTTTATACTGTTTATGACCAGCTTCACCAAACTGACAGCGCTTACTTCTATTACAAAAAATATATAGACATAAAAGATATGGTCGTAAGCGATCAAACAAAGGGAAAATTTGCCACGTATAGTTATGAGGAAAAACTGAAGACATTGAATGCAGAGAAAGAGCTGCAGCAACAACAGATTAAACAAACTGCCCAACAAAAATTATTTCTAATCATTGGTATTTCAGTAATCATATTGTCAGGCGTCATCATCATACGCAATGTTAGTCTGAAAAGAAAAAATGAAGTACAGCTAAGAAAAATGGCTGAGGCCGAACTGCAGAAACAAAAAATCGAAAGCCAAATCACAGAAGTAGAACTCCAGAACCAGAAAACCGAACTGGAGATGCAGGCGCTACGTTCACAAATGAACCCGCATTTTATTTTCAATTCCCTGAATTCCATCAATCGGTTTATTCTTCAAAACAATCGCCAGCAGGCTTCGGAATATCTTACCAAATTTTCCCGCTTGGTGCGGACGATATTACAAAACTCACAATCGCATTTCATAACACTCGAAAGCGAACTGGAGGCATTAGATCTTTATCTTGAAATGGAAGCATTACGTTTCAATTTTCATTTCACTTATACCATTACCCACAAGGAAGACCTTGATATTTCAGTCATCAAAGTGCCGCCGCTTATTGTTCAGCCCTTTGTGGAGAATGCAATATGGCACGGTCTTATGCACAAAGAAGAACCAGGACATTTGTTCCTTGGAGTAGAAGAATCAGAAGGTCTTCTTGTTTTCACAGTTCGCGATGATGGTATTGGGAGAAAACAATCTTCACTGCTAGCCAGTAAATCCGCGACCAAACACAAATCATTGGGATTAAAAATCACCTCCGACAGGATTGCCATGCTCAACAAAAGCAACAGTTATCCATCCAGTATCCATATCAATGATTTGGTTCATGCCGATGGAAGCCCGGCAGGAACCGAAGTAATCATCAAAATACCTATCCATTATGATTAAAGCAATCCTTATTGATGACGAAATCCATTGTCTTGACACATTAAGCATGCTCATTGCGGAACATTGTCCAGAAATCGAGGTAGTTGACCAATGTGCTTCAGCAAAAAAAGGTTTATTGGCCATTGAAAAAACAAAACCTGATATTGTTTTCCTCGATATTGAAATGCCCATCACGAATGGGTTTGAAATGCTGGAACATTTTCAGGAAACACCCTTCTCGGTAATTTTCACCACAAGCTATGATCAATACGCCATCAAAGCCATCCGGTTCAGCGCATTGGATTATCTGCTAAAACCAATCGACCCCAAAGAATTGGTTTCGGCCTTAAAAAAAGTGACGGCACAAAAATCAAATTTTACAAAAGAACAGTTTGAGATGCTGATCGATCAAGTAAAAAACAAAGCTTCCGGATTTTTAAAAATAGCTTTGCCTACCTCCCAAGGATTTGAATTAATCCTAGCCGACCAAATCCTAAAATGTGAAGCCGATGATAATTATACCCATATACACTGCAAAAACAAAACACGCATAACGGCCTGTCGGTCATTGAAAGAAATTGAAGAACAATTGAGCGGTTTTGAATTCTTTATTCGTGTACACCATTCCTATCTTGTAAACCTCAACGAAATAAACCGATACGTGAGAGGGGAAGGCGGCTACCTGATCATGAGCGATTCCAGCGTTGTCGATGTTTCCCGCAGCCGTAAAGAACTACTTCTGAAAAAACTTCAGCCGAACCGTTATTGAGTTTTTGGTTATTCTCCAACTAAGCCAACTTGTTCAATTACCATCCCAAAAAGCAAGTTACTCATTGAGGCTCGCTTTCACTACTGTGCCAATATACATTTGTAATAGCAATCAGAAAACAAAATTCCTAACTCTAAAAAATATGAAAATGAAAAAGATTATTTTTTTTGCGGCGGTTATGGCATTCAATTATGCAAACGCCCAAATAGGTAGTAACACTAACGTAATGAATTCAAAAACCGAAAAAAATACAGAATATAACAGTCCGGCAAATAATGAAAGCTCAAATGAGGAAGTCGGTTCCAAAGTGATGAAGCATTTCTCCAATCGTTACCCAAATGCCATCAATGCACAATGGTCAGTTCATAATAATAAAACGGCGGTTTGCCGATTTTATGAAAACGACATTTTGCACAGGGTTTATTATAACACAAATGGCAGATGGTCGGGAACAGTTACTACTTACCAGCATTTTTTATTACCAGAGAACATCAAAATTATGGTATCGGCCATGTTCCCAGAATATGTGATCAAATTGGTAAAAGAAGTGAATAAACCAAACCACCATCCCGTATATGTGCTCCATGCCCAAAGTCTGAAATATCTAAAAATATTAAGAGCTACTGATGAAGAAGGCATAGAAGTGATTCAAAACTTTGAGAGTTCAAACTAAGCAGTTTAAAGACCCAAAGCTGATGGTCATAATAATCAATATCGAGGTTCCTTTCCAGGGACCTCTTCATGTTAACATAATGGCATTAAATCCTTAATTTTGCAGGTTCAAATTTATTTTAACAATGAGCCGTAAAGGAAAGGTTTTGGTGGCGATGAGCGGGGGCATTGACAGTACAGTCACTGCATTAATGCTTCATGATGAAGGCTATGAGGTGGTGGGCATTACCATGAAAACCTGGGATTATGCCAGTGCTGGTCCTTCAAAAAAAGAAACTGGCTGCTGCAACCTGGATAGTTTTAATGATGCCCGGATGGCGGCTGTGGAACATGGATTTCCCCATTTTGTATTGGATATCCGAGATGAGTTTGGCGATTTTGTGATAGAGAATTTTGTAGATGAGTATCTCGCTGGCCGCACACCCAATCCCTGCGTGATGTGCAATACCCATATCAAATGGCGGGCATTGCTCAAAAGAGCCGATGCTTTGGATTGTGAATTTATTGCCACTGGCCATTATGGCAATATCCATCAACACGAAAATGGCCGTTATTATATCAGCAAAGGATTGGATGAACTGAAGGACCAAAGCTATGTATTATGGGGCCTTCAGCAAGATCTGTTGAGCCGTACCATTTTGCCTTTGGGTAAATATCGCAAACCACAGATTAGAGAAATGGCCATCAGCTATGGCTATCCTGAACTGGCAAAAAAAAGCGAGAGCTACGAAATTTGTTTTGTTCCGGATAACGATTACCGTGGGTTTCTAAAACGGAAAGTGGAAGGTTTGGAAGAAAGAGTGGCTGGCGGCCATTTTGTGGACAAACACGGAAAAATTTTGGGCAAACACAAAGGCTATCCTTTTTATACCATCGGCCAACGCAAAGGGCTTGATATTACTTTCGGGAAACCTGTTTATGTTACCGGCATAAATCCAGATAACAATACTGTGGTATTGGGTGATGAAGAAGACCTGGATGGCACCGATATGATGGTCACCAAACTCAATATGATGAAATACGATCGGGTGCTGCCAGATATGGAAGCCATCACCAAAATCCGTTATAAGGACAAAGGCAGCCCGAGCAGTCTCCAACCCGAGGGAGCAAATGTGAAAGTGCATTTTTTTGAAAATGTCAAAAGTATTGCCCCAGGACAAAGCGCTGTGTTTTACGAAGGGGATGATGTGATTGGAGGCGGTATTATCCAGCGTAGCTAGTCAGTTTTATTTAAAAAGCCGACTAGTAACTCCTAAAATCACCCATTACAAATTTCTTTCTCAAAAAACAAGGCATATAGAACCTCAATCAGATAGTTAAAACTATAATAAAGAGCCTGATTTTTCGTTACCATTCCGGGAAGCCTCGCTTCCCGGTTTTTTTATAGCAAGGTATTATTTTAATTAAATCAGATTGATATCTGAATATTATAACTAACTGAAAGGCATGAAAAAAGTCCAGCAGTTTATTTTTTTATTAGTGTTATCCGTTTTAATCACCACTGGCTGCAAGAAAACAATCAGCTATCAGAATGACATGCCCGAATATATGCCCATGTACTCGGGCAAAACGATTACCTATCGACTCGATTCTACCAATTTTACCAATTATGGCACAGATGTTACGGTAACCAGTTATGCAGTGCAGGATATCGTGGACAGCATCATATTGGATAATCTAAACAGACCATCTTGGCGGGTGTTCAGATATATTTCGGATACTGCCATGAGCCAGCCATGGACCAATCTGGAGACCTATTTGGTTACACCTACCAGACAAACCACAGAAGTATTTGAGAATAATTTGCGCTTTATAAAATTGTCATTGCCCTTAACCGATGGCTTTAGCTGGCTTGGCAACTCCTATATAGATACCAATTATCCACCCCCAAATTCAAACGACCCCGACTATACGTATTTAGCAAACTGGAACTATACCTATTCCAACATAGGAACGCCTTATACCGTATTGGCCGGCAGCATACCCAATACCCTCATCGTAAACCAACAGAACAATGTGAGTGGCGACACCTCCAACCGGAGCACCATTAGCACCTACGATTATAGCGTGGAAGTATATGCAAAAGGCATTGGGCTGATTTATAAAAAATTCCTACACCAAGAGAACCAGCCACCCAATGGCGACCATCCCCAGCCCTATTCAAAAGGCTATGGCATTGAACTGAATATGATCAACCACAATTAATATTATCCAGATATAAACGAAGCGGCAAAAAGCGTATCTGCCTTTTTATCATAACCTTTTATCAGTTCCATCTTCTCCAACCTCAGCCCATATTGCTCTTGGATAAAGGACAGCATATCCTCATTCTCCTTTTTAAAAACGGAACAGGTGATATAAACCAGTTTTCCTTTTTTTTTCAGAGAAGTGACCACATTCGCGATGATTTTCCGTTGCAGATCTTGATACCGTTGTATTTCTTTTCTTTCAAAGAAAAGCAAAGCCTCCGGTGAGCGCCCCCAGGTGCCGCTGCCCGAACAGGGCAAATCGGCAATGACCAAATCGTAGTGTGCACTAGGTAGTTTGTTATTAGCAGTACTAAGGTCCGCGATATATGCCCTAAATTTTTTGATACCAGCTTCTTCAAACCTTTTTTTTAGGTTCGCTAATATAGATTCCCGTATATCCGACACCGTTAAATCCATATCACCCAGCACATCTTTTGCCATAATCGACTTGCCGCCGCTGGCAGCACAACAATCCCAAACGGAAAGCTTTGATGGTCGCTCGAGATGCTGTGAAGGTTCAAAAAAATTAGCAACCAACTGCGAACTATAATCCTGTATTACGGCTTCTCTGTTTATCTCAATCAACCCCTCTATTTTGACCCCATTTCCCAAGGCAATGCAACGAGATGACAGTTGCGCAAAAGCAACTTCTGCCTGCATCAATTTCTCCTTAACTCTTTCTTCAAACCCAGGGCGGAGACGGAGGAACAGATCTGGCTGTACCAAAAAAGAGGCGCAGAATATTTCATAATCAATGCCACTACTCAATTCATCCCCCCAAGGAAAGATATCAGTTAGTAACGAAGGATAACCAATCAAGGATAATTTCTCCTGTAAAGAAAGACCTATCTGCTCATCCCATTCCGGTTTTAAATGTTTAAGCAAACTATTGGAAAAATGGTTACAAAGAAAAAGACCAATGAGTATCTGATCTTCCACTGAACTATTTTTGAGCGCATGGCCCAACCTAAAATAACAATAACAAAAATGGCTAATCGTTTTTCGATCGGTGGCGCCAAATTTTTTTTGTTGACGAAAAAAATTCTTGATGAAAAAAGAAAATGGCTCCCCTCCCTTGTATTGCCCAAGTATCTGCACAGCGCTATTGAAATGTGAAAGATATCTCATCATGTTGCAAGATAAATGAATCCATTATTCCATTATCCAAAATGGTCTAGTAGTTCTAAGAAAAACAGCATACTACCCAGATTGTGACAGACGCTCTTTAAGATTTGAAATCATTTTAAATGCCAGTATGTTTATGAATCAATTTTAAAAATGGAAAAACATTTGATCCCTCATGACTTGCCTGTTTTTGGAATTCAGGTAACCCATTTCCCGGAAGGCATTGGGGAAAGTTTCGATCAATTGATAAAATGATTTCCGGCAAATTTGATCTGGATTATTATGGTATCAGCTATATGGACCCAAACGGAAAGATCGTTTATTTTGCCACTGCCCTAGAAAAAGGGCCGGGGGAAGCAAAAAATACAATTGCCAACGACTCTTCATCGAAAAAGGGACTTATCTTTCAATAACAGTTCGTGATTGGCGAAAAGGATCGACCAGATCAAAGGGATATTCGGTTCACTATTGCAGAACAAAGAAGTAGATAAAACAAAAGCGCCCATTGAATGGTACAAATAAGATGAGATCATGCAATGCCTGACAAAAACAAACTCTTAATAAAATAAACCATGCAAAAAATCACCCCCTTTCTTTGGTACAATGGCACTGCGGAAGAAGCCATGCATTTCTATATTTCCGTTTTCAAAAATGGAAAAGTCATCCATGTTTCCCCAGGCCCGGGCGGCAAAGCCATGTCTGTAACTTTTGAACTGGAAGGCCAACGCTTTCATGCACTTAATGGGGGACCGATGTTCCAATTTACCCCAGCCATTTCCTTTTTTGTGGACTGCTATTCTCAAGAAGAGGTGGACAACCTCTGGGAAAAACTTTCTGCAGGTGGCGAAAAAAGCCGGTGTGGTTGGCTCAAGGACAAATATGGTTTATCCTGGCAAATTATACCCACAGAACTCGGCAAATACCTGAATAGTCCCGACCCGGTAAAATCAAAAAGGGTTATGGAAGCGATGTTGAAGATGGATAAGATTGATATCGCTGGGCTAAAAAAAGCCTATGAGCAAGAATAAAGAACTTGATCTTGGTATATATGCGCTTACCTTATTGAATACCGACCTATCTAATGTAAACTGAAGGTGGCAATCTTTTCAAAATAGATTTCCTTTAAAACGTTAACATATATGCGCAAAACAGCAGCACCAAAAGACATTGACAGCTATATTGCGGAACAACCCGAAGAAGTTCAGCCCATACTTGAAAAACTGAGGCAGACCATCAAAAAAGCGGCACCAAAAGCAGAAGAAGTAATCAGCTACCGGATGCCCGCATTTAAATATCACGGTATACTGGTTTATTTTGCCGCCAATAAAAACCATATCGGGTTTTACCCAACAGGCTCCGGAATAGAAGCATTTAAAGAAGAGTTGGAGGAATATGCCGGAGGCAAGGGCACCGCAAAATTTCCCATCGGCAAGGCCTTGCCTTGGAAATTGATAGCCCAAATCGTAAAATATAGGGTTGCTCAAAACCTTGAAAAAACAAAACCCAAAAAATCGGCAAAGTAAACTGGACACATTTATGATCCTTATGAGAATGATGCACATGAAAATATTCTAGCAAAATAGAATTACTTAATTTTAGTACAACCAAAATATACTAATCATGATATTTCTTTATATCCTGTTAAGCTTGATAGCACTCGTGCTTATTGTTGCTGCTATCATTGGTACTTCATGGAGTATCGAAAGATCGATACTGATCAATGCCCCGGTCGATCGGGTATGGGGCCATACAAATACCTTGGAAGCTACCAACAAGTGGAACCCATGGATGACGAAGGACCCCAATATCAAAATGGAATATTCTGGAACAGATGGCACACCGGGTGGTAGTTACTCTTGGTTGAGCAATGAAAAAATGGTGGGACAAGGAAGCCAAACCATTTTAAAAGTCACCAATCAGGCTGAATTGGCATCAAGGGTTGATTTTATAAAACCTTTTAGAGGAAAAGGAAATGCTTTTGTTCGCCTCACGCCCGAAAACGGGAAGACCAAAGTTTCGTGGAGAATGGAAAGCTCCACCCCCTACCCCATGAACATCATTAAAATTTTTGGGTTGATAGAGAAAAACATGAACGAAGATTTTAATGCTGGGCTAAACAAATTAAAAGCACTTAGCGAGCAATAATATGGTCTAAATGGATTCTCCCCTATCTCTTTACAATCCGATATTTTCATCAATAGAAAAGTCAATTTTCTTATCTGTTGATATTTTGCTTATCAATCTTCAATGATTACTATCTATAATGATTTGAATCATTGTTCCTCATCAGCCTATAGAATATCTTTGGCTCAATTAAAAAGGCTCAGGATGAAAAAGCTTATTTTCTTTCTTTTGCCGTTTTTTGCGCTGTGCGCTTTCCATCTCAATGGCTTTTCACAGAAAGCCAAGGCGCTTTCATGGTTTGGTGAATTGCATGGAGGCTTTCAATCCACACTGAACGATCAGACCTATTCCGCACAGATCCGATCCGGATATGTTGAAAAAGGATATGACTCGTCCGAACATTATTCTGCTTACTTTAATAATCAGGTGCCTATAGAAATAGCCGTGGGTTTCCAAAACAAAAAAGGGCTAAGGATATTATTCAGTGGCAGTTATTACCAAATAAAAATGGCACTCAGCAACCCTCCCCAAGTTACAGGTTATCAGGAATATCAGTTTGGGAAAGCAGCTATTTTTACTTTCAAAAGCGCTGCCTATCTTGATTATAGCGCCATTGATGCGCTTGCCAATGAAAAAAGCAAAGTCCATTTTATGACTGGTTTTTCCACGGGTCTCATCATCCCGGTATCCACCCAACTCAATGAAGCCACTGCAACACATTTTGGCATCGCCTCATTTGACCGCCGTATTGTATGGACCGCAGGCATTGAACTTTTGTTAAATATTGATATCAGTAAACGGCTTTATATCGCGAATGCTTTAGGGCTCAGCTTCCCTATTTCAGGTAGTTTAGGGCAGTTGCAAATGCAAAACAATGCGGCGTATACAGCTGGGAAACCGGTAAAACCAGATGAGCTTAAAATTTCAACAGGCATGGGTATCCGTTTTTAAAATACATCCATTCATTCGTCATCAAAAATCACTTGTCTATGGGATTCGACAAATTAAAATTCAGAAAAGAAATCATCGACCGGCTTCAGCACAGCCGACAACATTTTGCCGATATCAGCGATATCGTGAACCGTTTTTCAGCCAATGACCAAGAAGCCAAAACAGGAGTTGAACGGGAACTGGTTCACCTGCAAAGGAACATGAAGATTTTGGACATCAAAACCCTTGACATTACTACTTATGAGATGGATGACGACTGGCTCGCCCATTTTAAAAAACCCGGCGTGGAAGTGAGTGGGATATTGGCATCGCTTACCAAAGATTATTTTGCAAACAAACGGATGAAGTTGGTTTATTATGCTGGCATCGGGCTTATTGCTGCTATTTTACTGATCTGGGCTCTTAATAAACTGTTCTAAAATATAGTTCAATAATTGTTCAAACCAATCCAACACTCAGGGTATTGATGGTGATGAATGATACTTGCCACAAATTTTATCAATTTACATCAGGCTATTTTTGTTTGCATTAACTGTTTACTAAAAGATATTGCAGCAATACCCTAGAACAAGTTATTGAGAGAATGGCAGGACTCTCGTTCCCCTTTGTTATTTAGGAACTGAACAAAAAGGCATTCAGCTTCTGGTTTTGCATGAACAATACAATGCTTTTGGTTAACCAGATATTTGGAAATCACTATTCCTTTTTTTGGATATGCCCGTTCCCATTCCAAGTCATTTACTACTTCCGTTCAGGCACATGGACTACTTGAGTAGGATAGGCAAATTCAATCCCTTCTTTACTAAAAGCTTCAAATATTTTCAAATTCATTTCATGGTTTCTATCCATATACAATAAATAATCTGCACTATTGATATAATACACAAATTCAAACTTCAAGCTAAAATCCCCAAACGAAGAAAAATGTCCGCGATCGAAACTCACATCGTCAAGTTCTTGGATGATTCCTTTTACAATCCCCGGTACTTTTCGCAATTTTTCGGGAGGGGTTTCATAAATTACGCCAAGGGTAAACAAAATCCTTCTTTTTTCCATACGCTTATAATTGTGTACCCTGGAATTGGTAAGATCGTGGTTGGGGAAAATCAATTGCTCTCCTCCAAGCGTACGCACTCTGGTTGTTTTTAATCCAATATATTCTATAACACCCATCTTGGTATCCACAATAATAAAATCACCAATCTCAAAAGGTTTATCAAAAAAAATCACGAAATAGCTAAACAAATCACCCAAGATAGCCTGTGCTGCCAATGCAATAGCGATACCCCCAATACCAAGACCCGCAATCACGGAAGTTACATTATAGCCCAGGTTATTTAACAGGAAAATAAAACCAGTGATCCAGATAATGCTATTGACAATGATGATGACCCCTCGCGCCTGTTTAATTTTCACTTCCTCATTCTCCTGCGCTTCCAAAGATTGCGTTACAAAATATTGAATACCCGAAGTGATAAAGCGGAGCAATATAAAAGTTACGGCAACAATCATCCCCACCTCAATCCATCGATTTACTTTAGCATTAAAACTGAGATAAGAATATCCTATATAAAAGGCGCATAGATTCAACAAGGGTGCAATCGTCTTGACCAACTGGATGGCAAAAAAATCATCAAATTTCCAGCTTGTTTTTTCAGCCCACTTTTTAACCCGTAAAAATGCGGTTCTTTTAGCAAACTTGATCGTCATTGACATTACCCCAATTATGACCAAAGCAATCAGCCAGTCTCGAACACTATTACCAATGAATATATAATCAAAAAAATCAGCCATCAGATCGTTTTTAAATACTGTTATCCAGAATATAACTCCTTGCAAAACCGATACTAAGTGAATGATGAAAAACTATTCATTCACCACTCATCATCAAAAAAACGGTTCGTATTTTTTGTTTTATTTTCTCCTTCATCCACCAATCGAAGAAACCTGTACAGAAATCGTTTTTAAAACCCACACAAGGTGTTGCTCATATTTAGGTTAACGTAAAAATTGAAATAGACGATAAAAGCAGGCAGAAATTGGAAGCAAAAAAATGAGCTGCAAAATTAAAACAAAAGACATACAAAAAAGTTTTCACGCACATGCAAAAGGGCTTTTAACCTTATTTTAATCGATGTGAATCCTCATTCCCCCTGAAAAAAAGTATCTTTGCATCATATTTAATGTTCAGCAGCGCTCACCAATTACAAATAGCTGCTTTCAATTCCATTATAGCTTTATTAAAAAATTAATATAGCCCAATCGGGTTAGATCGTTCATTCATATAGTAGAAATAACCCATCTCATTTTTTTAATTTAAACTGAATACTATGGTACTAGCAACTGACCTTGACGGAACTTTTTTGGGAGGCAAGAGCCTACACAAACAAACATTATACAGGCTGATTAAAAATGATAAAAATATCGTTTTGATATTCGTGACTGGTCGTGGTTTGGAAAGAGTGATCCCATTATTGAACGACCCCATCATACCCCAACCCGATTATATTATTTGCGATGTGGGCGCAACGGTTGTGAACGGACAAACACTGGAGCCCGTTGAATCCCTGCAAAATGCTATTGAGGAAAAATGGCCAGGCACCATTAAAATTATGGAAGCACTCAATGGCATTGACGGACTTCAATATCAGGAAGTGCCACAACAGCGTCGCTGTTCTTTTTATTCAGAAGATACGGATTTGAATGAACTGGTAAAAGAAAAAGTAGAAAAGCTGAACTGTGATATTATTTTTTCCAATAAAAAATTTCTGGATATTGTACCGAAAGGCATAAACAAAGGCAGCACCCTGCGCAAGCTCATCGAATTGTTGGGAGCACCGGAAGAAAAAGTGTTGGTAGCGGGCGATACACTCAACGACCTTTCCATGTACGATTGTGGTTTCAAAGGCGTAGTGGTTGGCAAAGCAGAAAGCCAACTATATAAGGCCACCCAGAACAACCCGCTTGTTTATAAAGCAGCCATTGAAGGTGCTGGCGGCATTTTAGAGGCCATTGATTATTTCAAACTCGCCTCTGTAAAAACATCCCAATTAACCCATATCAAAACCGAGAAAGAAAAAGAGGTGAACGAAATACCTCAATTACTCATGCTCTATCATCGTTTTCCCTATGAAAAAAAATTGGTGAACGGGCAAATAGAAAATGTGCCGCCCAAAAGTCCCAATGGCATTTTGCCCACCCTGCAAAGTTTTTTTGAAAACGGTCGCCCTGGGGTTTGGATCGCTTGGGAAGAAGTGGAAACCAGCAGAGCACAATTAAGGAATATCTATATCGATAAGGAAAAATATCCCAACCTGATGGCATCACGAATTGGGCTCACTAAAAAAGAAATTGAAATTTTTTATAAATCTTTTGCCAAAGAAGCTTTTTGGCCAGCCATCTTTTCTTTTATTGATAAGGTTCAATTCAACCATGAGCATTGGGAACATTACGTTGAAATCAATAGGCTGTTTGCGGAGAAAGCCGCAGAGCAGGCAGACGAAGGTGCCATGGTTTGGATCCATGATTACAATCTTTGGATGGTGCCCGGCATCCTGAGGCATTTGCGGCCCGACCTAAAGATTGGTTTTTTCCACCACACGGCATTCCCTGCAGCCAATACTTTCAACATCATTCCTTGGAGAAGGGAAATCGTTGGCAGCCTATTGCAATGCGATTATGTGAGTTTCCATATACCGCGGTACGTGGAAAATTTTATGGATGTGGTAAAAAGTCTTTTCCCGGTAAAGATCCTGGAGCAGATCAACTGTGCACCTCGATTTCTTACCTATAGCACGGCACTGGGTATCGATAGGATGACCAGTAAAATAGACACGGGCCAGCGTATTGTACAACTGGGGGCAAACCCGGTTGGCATCAATCTGAACTATATCCAACAACTGATGCAGGAGCCATCCGTAATAGAAAATATCTCGGAGATCAAAAAATATTTTAAGGGAAAAAAAATGATTCTAAGCTTGGAGCGCCTCGATTATGTAAAAGGACCTTTGGAAAAAGTACTCGCTTTTGAAAATTTTCTGGAAGACAACCCTGCATTCAGAGGTCGTATCGAACTGGTGAATATTTGTACCCCTCCAGCTCAGGGAATGAAGATATATGACGATATACGTTCTGAACTCGAGCATGCCGTTGGCCGCATCAATGGCAAATATGCAAGCATGGAATGGGTGCCTATCCGACTGTTCTTACGCTCTTTCCCTTTTGAAGAGGTGGTGGCCTATTATGCCGCAGCAGACATTGCATGGATCACACCTTTAAGAGATGGACTTAACCTAGTTGCAAAAGAGTTCATTGGGGTAAAAGGACAAATGCCAGAGTCCGATGGGGTGCTCGTATTGTCAGAATTTGCGGGGTCTGCTGTAGAATTGCAACATACAGTATGCACGAACCCATATGACCCAAAATCAATGAAAGAAAGCTTATTACAGGCTTTGAACCTTTCCGATGAAGATAAGAAAAATAGGATGCAACGTTTATACGAACAGGTAAGCCATTACGATATTGATTTTTGGGCAGATGATTTTCTGGAAAAATTAAATAATAAACCGGCATTGACCAAAGTGGAGGAAATGAACATACTGAACTAGGCAAGAAGGCGCAAGCTTTTCGTTCTTAACTATAATTGAAGCCAGCAAACCCATAGATTTTGCTGGCTTCTTTTTTGCACCTTGCTTAGGAATTGTAAAAAACAAATCGTTAAAGCAATAAATAATTACCCATATTAGCTTTCGCTTGATAATAGAAAGGGGTTTTCTGAATCTTTTATCAAGGATGTTTGAAATCATTCATGTATTATTTACCAATTTGTTTCAAGCCCGGTATAAGATAAATTTTGGCTATTTCCCCATCCATTAGCAAAAAAGGTCGCCGTTCTGTAACCAGGCCGCCCCTGACTTAGTCATATACCCTGAAAAGACGAGGGAACAAATTCAAAAAGAGTGTAACCTGAACCAAAGTCCCGTAGTCTGATATTAAAATTCTAAAACAATAAAAACAGCATCATGCAAGCAGCTTTATTAATCCCGATATTGGTACCACTTGGTATGTTCGCCATGATTTTTGGTATTATTTATTTGAGAACCCGGCAAAACCTAGCCATGATCGAAAAAGGCATGAACCCAAAGGAATTTGCCAATCGACCGGCTCCCTACCTAAATCTTAAATGGGGACTGCTCCTGGTTGGTGCAGGCCTGGGACTTTTTCTTGCTTATGTGATTGATAATACCATTCTCTACAAAATCAGTCATACTGATAACTTTGGCAATAATGGGGAAAATGCCGCCATTTATTTTGCGCTGATTGCTATCGGTGGAGGTCTTGGACTCATCCAATCCTACCGTATCGAGAAGAAAGAAATCATGAATAAAAACCAATAGAATGGCGCAAAATCCATCAAACATTCATGCTAATAAAAAAGGAAAGCACCTGATTGAAGATACTTTCCTTTTTTATTACTTATACTCTTATAAAAAGCAGAATCCGTAAAAACCAACTTTATAGATTTCTATACCAATCCAAGCTTAATCCAAAACTATGGTTTATTCATTTCTTCCATCGCTTTTTTCACAACAGGGTCGGTATTGTTGCTAACTTCAAAATAGCCTTCCAGTCTCCAACCCTGCCTGCCCAACAACGCTTTTAGCCTACGCATCAAAACCTGCTTGTCCCTTTCTGGAATAGACTTTAGGTTGATGCTATCCTTTGCAGCATAAGAAACCAAACTATTCCACAAATTATTTTCATCATGAAATCCGGTCACAAAATCAGAAGCTGTTTTAAATTGTTTCATTTCAGCAACATGTTGCATATAATACGCATAAACGAAGCGGGACAGTGTACTGCTTGCATATAACATGGACACATTCCGATCGATCGTACTGGTATCAAAGGGTACAAAAATATCTGGCATAATACCCCCACCTCCATATACAATGCGCCCTGCATGGGTTTTAAAAATTTTGCCACCATGCAGGTTGCTGGCCGTATCACCATGCAATACTTCACCATCATGAAACCTATTCATTACTTCATCATTATAGGCCCCATGGTCGTCCTTATCGTAGGGTTTTTGAATGCTGCGACCAGAAGGGGTGTAATATCTCGCAACCGTGAGCCTAACCGCAGAACCATCGCTTAGTTGATATTGTTCTTGCACCAGTCCTTTACCAAAAGTACGGCGGCCAATTATTGTCGCCCGGTCCCAATCCTGCAAAGCACCCGCCAATACTTCACTGGCAGAAGCGGTGCCCTCATCGGTAAGCACTACCATTTTCCCTTTTTCAAACAAACCATCAATCTTGCAGTGATATTCTACTTTGGGTGAGTTTACACCCAGTGTATATACAATCAGTTTTTCATCATCCAAAAAATCATCTGCCATGGCAACCGCTTGTTGAAGGATGCCACCACCATTGCCCCGAAGGTCAAGAATGAGTTTTTGCAAACCCTGTTTTTGTAAGGCTTGCAAAGCCTGCACAAACTCAGCATGGGTGGTTTCGGAAAACTTATTGATGTGCACGAAGCCGGTTTCTTTATCAATCATATAATGCACATCCACAGCAGGCAGGGGAATAGTACCTCTTTCAACTGGAAATTGCTTCATTTGCCGATTTCGCATAATGCCGAGTATCACCTTACTGGCCCCTGGCCCTCGAAGCATTTTTTTGATTTTATCGGCCGTGATACCATTGCCGGCAACCAAGGAATCATTCACTTTCACAATCTTGTCGCCTATTTCCAAACCCGCTTTATCGCTGGGGCCATCAGCCAACACGCTTACAATATTCACCGTGTCGTCGAATATCTGGAACTCCACACCAATACCTTCAAAGTTTCCCTGCAGGTCTTCGTTTATCTCGGTTAAGTCAACGGGGGGGATAAATATTGAGTGAGGGTCCAGATGCGCCAGCATACCTTGGATGGCATTATCGCCCAGGCTGTCCATATTCACTGAATCAACATAACGTTGACTGATCAAGCTCATCACCTCTTCCACGGGAGCCTTTTTCTTCGTCTTAAAAAATCCCCTGGACCCAATATTTCCACTCAATCGATAGCCAATCAACATCCCAAATATCATGACAACGGCAAAAAGCAGAGGAAGCCAAACCTGTAATTTTTTCATTCGAATGTTTTTCTAAAATCAGCCCGAAATTAAGCAATGCTGGTGAATGGTCAATGCGGGGTAGGCAATAGTCAAAATCAGGTAATACGGAAGCATATGGTATTTCCTCCCCAAATGGCAATTATCCGTCTCCCATATCCGTAATCCACTATTGGCCATTCACCATTAACTTCGCGATACAAACTCATACACATGAACATCCTGATTGCAGATAGTGGCGCAACCAAATGCGAATGGTGCCTCTTGTCGAAAGGGAAAAAGAAAATCATATATACACAAGGAATCAGCCCTTACTTCCTAAGTGGGGAACAAATCTGGCAATTACTGCTTAAAGAGTTGATGCCAAAACTCAACCAGGTAGACATTGATGAGGTTTATTATTATGGCACAGGGCTAGGCACCCGCGACAATGTGCTCATCCTCAAAAAAGCACTCAAAAAAATTTTTAGCTCAGCAAAAATAGAAGCCAGCGAAGACATGACAGGAGCTGCCCGTGCCTTATGTGGACGGAACAAAGGTGTTGCTGCCATACTGGGCACCGGTAGCAATTCCTGCTTTTACGATGGGAAAAAAATCACTAAAAGTAGTCCGGGGCTGGGCTATGTGCTGGGTGATGAAGGAAGCGGGGCTTATCTGGGAAAAAAAGTACTGCAATATTATTTGTACAACACTTTTGATGAAGAGTTGCGCTACCGCTTCGATGCAAAATATGTTACCAATCGGGCAGAAATTTTAGAGAATATTTACAAAAAACCTTTGCCCAACCGTTATATGGCATCCTTCACCATCTTTTTGGCGGAAAATAGGGGGCATTATATGGTAGAGAATATCATTGAAGATGGGCTCAACGATTTTTTCTTTACCCATCTTTGCAAATTCAACGAAGTCTGGAAATTTCCAGTTCATTTTGCAGGAAGCCTCGCATTCGGCTTTCGAGATGTGATTGAAGAATTATGCGATGTATATGAATTTGAGCTTGGCAATATCCTGCAAAAACCAATGGATGGGTTGGTGAAATATCATGGAGTAAAATAAATGAAAACGGAAACTATAATTGAAAATTTGAAAAAATAAAATGGGGTTTGAAAAAATAACAGAAGAGCCGAGCGAGTATAGGCACTTAGACAAAATGAGTGTTCATGAAATTTTGGTCAATATTAACCATGAAGACAAATCAGTGCCCTTAGCGGTAGAAAACGCTCTTTCGCAGATCGAAAAATTGGTAGCAGTTATCACTGACAAAATGCTGATGGGTGGAAGATTATTTTATATCGGCGCTGGTACCAGCGGCCGGTTGGGAATATTGGATGCCAGTGAAATTCCCCCAACCTTTGGGATGCCCTATGGGTTGATCATCGGTATTATTGCTGGCGGGGAAACGGCCATTCAAAAACCTGTGGAAAATGCGGAGGATGATAAAGATCAAGGATGGCTGGACCTGTTGGAATATGCTGTCAACGAAAAAGATGTGGTGATTGGCATTGCGGCCAGCGGTACAACTCCATATGTAATCGGCGCATTGGAAGCATGCCGAAAATATCATATCAGCACTGGTTGCATAACCTGTAATGCGGGTTCACCGCTTTCAAAAGAGGCCGAATACCCAATAGAAGTGGTGGTAGGACCCGAGTTTGTAACGGGTAGTACCCGCATGAAAAGTGGCACCGCACAAAAGTTGGTATTAAACATGATCTCCACTACGGTCATGATCCAGATTGGAAGGGTGGAGGATAATAAAATGGTGAATATGCAGCTCACGAACAGCAAACTCATAGACCGTGGCACCAAAATGCTGATGGAAAGAACTGGCATCAAAGATTACGAAAAAGCAAAGGAATTATTAATGAAATATGGAAGTGTGAAGAAAGCGGAAGGTTTTGTGGTTCGAGGTTTATAATTTTTTTATTGCCATGAGACATTAAACCACAGAAAAAGAGATGTGGGCGATTATGCTATAAAGTACCTTACAATCAGCAAATTCACTTGCATGACCATTAACATTTTCGTAAATTCGTAAGGTGAAAAAAAGAAATCCAATAGGACTTGATTTTGAGATTGACAAGCTGACAAACTCTATTGAAAACGTTATTACAGGCGACAGTTTTTCAACGGATGTTTCATTTGTTGGCATCCATGACCAAAAAAGCATAACAAAGAAAAATAAATGGAGCTTTGACTGGAAGTTTGAATTTAAGCAACCTGAGCGTGACGTTTACAAATTGACAATTGTAAATAGCCCAAATGTGATTCAAGGTTTGATTAGTATAGAAGTGAAATCCGACCATGTTTATATGCACCTTGTGGAGAGCGCATTTTTCAACAAAGGAAAATCAAAGGTTTATGCTGGTGTGCCCGGAAATTTGGTAGCGTTTGCTTGTAGACTTTCTTTCCAACGTGGGCATGAGGGAAATGTTTCCTTTCACTCTAAGTCACAACTAGTACAACATTACTTAGACAGTTTGGGAGCCATACATGTAGGTGGGCGCATTATGATCATCGATACAAAAGCAGCACTTAAACTCATAAATAAATATTTCCCGGCATGAAAAAGAAAAGTACCGAACTTGATGTAGATTTTATTGGTGGACAAGGTCCACTAACAAAGGAAGAAGCACTTGCTATAAGTGAGTTTATTCGTAAAGACAAAGAAAAGCGTAAACTAAAAAGCCAACGCAGAAAAATAGGCCGCAAACCAAAAACACAATTACCCGCCTGACAAACGCCAAAACCTTCAACATACGGTTCCAGCTTCGCTGAGGCGATGTAACTGATTCACTTATCAATTGTCAGCAACTAAAGATTTACTCGGGCTTGCTGCCCAAAATTCGAATTTTTATTCCCACTCCCACAATAAATTTTATTTGGAATTGGCCCTCGCATTTTCCTAAATTGCAGCAACAGTTTTGAACCTTCAAATCCGTACATCATCAAATCCAACATTCGTTTTTATGCACGACATTGAGCCATTTTATAACTGGCGACATATATATATAAGCGAAGAAGACGAACGATCGCCTTTCTTTGGCAGGGAATACTCCGAATTTGAATTCTCTCAAACCATTTATAACTATTATATCCACCCACAATGGGACGATTTTGGTTCACGCACATTGTACATGAAAGTATTGTTGGCTGACTATGAAGAGCGTTATGTGATCATTGAACTGATTGGCGAATGGAACGATGCCATTGAAAACGACATCATGGAATTAAAAAGGGAAGTGATGGATGTATTCTTCGCGGAAGGCATCAATAAGTTTATACTGATAGCCGAGAATGTGCTCAACTTTCATAGCGGCGACAGGGATTATTATGAGGAATGGTACGATGAAGTGAGCGATGCGGATGGCTGGATTGTGTGTCTTGACATGCCCGAACAGACCCAGCACGATTTTCGCCGGGCAAAACTGAACCGCTATATTGAACTGGAAGAAATAGAAAACTGGCGCATTTATAAGCCCTTCCACCTGTTCAAAAAACTTGACGAACAGATTCTAAAACGACTGGAATAGCCTATGGTATTGCATTTTATCAAAAAAAGCGCTTTTTGAACATTGTAATTATTTCAAAAATAAATTTCTTGTATTAAAATAAATTTATACATTTGATAATAGATGATTACAACGAAGGCATACCGTTTCTTTTATTTTTATTTCTATTTTACAAATAGCCCGGGAATGCTTTTGTTAACCTGTAAGTAAAAAACAAATTAACATAATCAGTCCCGGCCAAAAGCCGGGATTTTTAGTTTTACACCGAACCCATAAGGGTTTTGATTAAAAAAATAAGATGGAGAATCAGAAGAATACTGAAAAAAATGAATTGTTGGGTGGTTCAATTGCGGTTTCCATTCAGGGTTACGAAGGCAGTTTTCACCAAGTGGCTGCCCAGCAGTTTTTTGGAAAAAATGTAGAAGTGATTCCCTGCGCCACCTTCCGTGAGGTAGTGAAAATAGCCGGTAATAAAAAAGAAAGCGATGGTGGCGTAATGGCCATCGAAAATTCCATTGCGGGTTCCATACTGCCGAATTATAACTTACTACAAAAAAGCAACCTGCAAGTGGTGGGTGAAATTTATTTACAGATCAAGCAAAACCTCTTGGTAAACCCAGGGGTAAGCTTGGAAGATATTCGGGAGGTTCATTCGCACCCCATGGCCATTCAACAATGTCTCGAGTTCCTCGACAAATACGATTGGAAGCTGATCGAGACTGAGGATACGGCGCTCAGTGCGAAACAGGTACACCAGCATCGCAGCAAGCATGTGGCAGCCATTGCCAGCAAATTGGCCGCCGAGCTTTTCGATCTGCACATGATTGCCCCCAATATCCACACCATGAAAAACAATTATACCCGATTTCTGATCATACAAAGAGAAGAACTGGCAAAAAAAGTAGAAGACGCCGATAAAGCCTCGGTCAATTTTCACACCGACCACTCTCGGGGAAGCTTGGCCAGGGTACTTTCCAAAATTGCCGATGGCGGCATCAACCTAAGCAAGTTGCAATCCTTCCCCATTCCGGGCAGCGATTGGCAATATTCCTTTCATGCAGATATGGAATTTGAAAGCATTGAACAATTCAACCAAGTAATCGAAAGCATCAAACCCATTACGGCAGGGCTAAAAGTATATGGAGTATATAAGAAGGGGAAAACAGTCTAAACCCAGTATTGACTGATTTTGCTGATTACCCTGTTTGAAAAGATGAAAAGTAATTTTGATTTACAATGATAGCTGGTCTAACTAAAACTCAGTATTTATTTTTAAACTCGACCATCGGCCTTCGACCAATGGTCAACGAAAATTTGACCAACAGACAACAAGATTCAAACAACGACCAACAATAAAATATGATAGCGACTTCAAAAAGGTTAGAGGGAATTGGAGAATATTATTTCTCGCAGAAATTGAGGGAGATCGATGAACTGAACAAGCAGGGAAAAAACATCATCAACCTGGGTATCGGAAGCCCCGATTTACCGCCACACCCAGATGTGATAAAGGTGCTGCATGAAGAAAGTAGTAAGACCAACGTTCATGCCTACCAGAGTTACAAGGGTTCGCCCGTACTGAGGAAAGCAATTGCAGTTTGGTACAAGCAATGGTACCATGTGAATCTAAACTCCGATACCGAAATTTTACCCCTGATTGGCAGTAAGGAAGGCATCATGCACATCTGCATGACCTATCTGAATGAAGGCGACCAGGTACTGGTGCCGAATCCGGGCTACCCCACTTATCGCAGTGCTGTAAAATTAGCCGGGGGCGAATTGCTGGAATATCTTTTGACTGCGGAAAACAATTGGTTTCCCGATTTTTCTGAATTGGAAAAAATGGACCTGAGCAAAGTGAAGATGATGTGGGTCAATTATCCACAAATGCCCACTGGACAATTACCAACAAAAGCCTTTTTCGAAAAATTGATTGCCTTTGCCAAAAAACATTCTATACTAATTGTTCATGATAATCCCTATAGCTTTATCCTAAACGATTCGCCCATGAGCTTATTGAGTATCGAGGGTGCAAAGGAAGTGGTGATCGAATTGAACTCTTTGAGCAAATCGCAAAATATGGCTGGCTGGCGTATAGGCATGCTGCTTGGCGACAAACAACGCATCGATGAAGTGCTCCGTTTCAAAAGCAATATGGACAGCGGCATGTTTCTTCCCGTACAATTAGCTGCGGCCAAAGCCTTATCCTTGGGGAAAGATTGGTACGATAGCGTAAATGCAGTGTATAAAGCAAGAAGAAAAAAAGTATTTGAACTGCTGGACCTACTGGGTTGCGACTACTCAAAAGAACAAGTGGGTATGTTTATGTGGGCAAAGGTTGCTTCTCCCACCCCTTCAACGGAAGGAAGCAAACACCCGCTAGGTTTTGGGGGAGCATTGAGCGATGAGGTTTTGTACAATGCCAATGTGTTCATCACTCCCGGTGGTATTTTTGGCACTGCGGGCAATGGTTATATCAGAATCAGCTTATGCAGTACCGAAGAAAAAATAGCCGAGAGCGTGGAAAGGGTAAAAAAATTTCTGGCGATAAAAAAATAGCAAATGTTCGATTCTATTACCATTGTCGGTGTTGGTTTGATTAGTGGCTCTTTTAGTCTGGCCCTAAAAGAAAAAGGACTGGTCAAAAACGTGATCGGGGTCAGTCGCACGGAGGCCAGCATCAAAAAAGCCCTCGATTTGGGTCTGATTGATGAAGCACTTCCCTTAAAAGAAGCGGTTGCCAAAAGCGACCTCATCTATGTAGCCATACCCGTGGATGCCACGGTAACGGTTATCCGTGAGATTATGGACTTGATAACAGATAAGCAAATTGTGGCTGATGCCGGTTCAACCAAACATGCATTATGTGCCGCGTTGGCAAACCACCCAATGCGAAAAAGGTTTGTGGCCACCCACCCCATGTGGGGTACCGAATACAGCGGGCCGGAAGCAGCTGTCAAAAATGCTTTTATAGGTCGCTCTTGTGTAATCTGCGAAAAAGAAAAAAGCGACCCCGATGCGGTGGCTACCATGGAAAACATTTACAGACAATTGGGAATGCATTTGGTGTATATGAATGCAGATGCACACGACCTGCACGCTGCGTATGTGAGCCATATCTCCCATATCACATCCTTTGCCCTGGCCAATACCGTTTTGGAAAAAGAAAAAGAAGAAGATGCCATTTTTGAACTGGCTGGTGGTGGTTTTGAAAGTACCGTTCGTTTGGCAAAAAGTAGCCCAGCCATGTGGGCACCTGTTTTTATGCAGAACCGAGAGAATGTATTGGATGTATTGAACGAGCATATCACACAATTGCGAAAATTCAAAAGCTGTTTGGAAAAAGAGAACTATGAATATTTGTGGGAATTGATGGAAAATGCGAACAAAATAAAAAGGATATTAAAATAGTCTGAACTGGGGTTTGGGGGATTTACTGGATGGTTGGATTTCACTTCAATTTGTCTCAAAATCTTAGAAACAGCATCAAACCCCTATTTAGACAAATAAGGCTAAAATCGTGGTATAATAGTACCTTTGCGCAAAATTTGAAAAATATATGATGACATTTGAAGGGCTTGGACTTGATGCGAGGTTGGTTCAGGCAACGGATGCGCTGGGCTTTAAAAACCCAACGCCTATACAGGAGCAAGCGATACCTGTATTGTTGAGCGGCACTAAAGATCTGGTGGGATTAGCACAAACAGGCACTGGGAAAACAGCAGCCTTTGGTTTGCCATTATTGCAATTGATCAATGCGGAAGAAAGGCATCCGCAGGCCTTGGTGGTTTGTCCAACAAGGGAACTCTGCATGCAGATTGTGAACGAGGTAGAACTGTTCAAAAAATTCATGCCAGCCGTGCATGTAGTAGCCGTATATGGAGGTGCTTCTATAGGCATGCAGATCCGGGACTTGAAAAGAGGCGTTCAGATTGTGGTAGCCACACCCGGCAGGCTAATTGACCTGATAGAAAGAAAGGCTATTAATCTGGAACAGATCAAATATGTGGTTCTGGACGAGGCAGATGAGATGCTGAATATGGGTTTTCAGGATGATATCGAGTTCATTTTGCAAAATACACCTAAACGGGAGTCCACTTGGCTATTCAGTGCTACAATGCCACCAGAAATCAAAAGGGTGAGTAGGAAATACATGAAGGAGCCCAAGGAAATCACCGTGGGGAAAGTAAATACCGGAAACAAAAATATTGACCACCAGTACTATATTACGGCTGCTCATGCCCGTTATGAGACTTTGAAAAGGGTGATCGATTTTAACCCCGGCATCTATGGCATCATTTTTACCAGAACCAAAGCAGATGCACAGAATATTGCCGAAAAATTGACCAGGGAAGGATACGATATTGATGCATTGCATGGAGACCTTACCCAGCAGCAACGTGACAAGGTAATGGGCGAGTTTAGGGAGAAGTCACTTCAATTGCTCATTGCTACAGACGTAGCGGCAAGAGGGATAGATGTTCAGGGTATCACTCATGTAATCAATTATGAACTGCCCGATGATATGGAAGTGTACACCCATCGAAGCGGCCGTACTGGTCGGGCGGGCAACACGGGTTTGTGTTTGTCCATTATACACAGCCGTGAAATCGGTAAGATTCGGCAGATTGAGCGCATGGTACAAGCCACTTTCCACAAAATAGAAATACCGAGTGGCAAAGATGTGTGCAGAAAACAGTTCCATCATTTTATGGATAAATTGCTGCAGACCGATATCAGCAATGCGAACTATGAAACCTATGAGCCCATGTTGGCAGAAAAATTCGCCGATGTGAGTAAGGAAGAAGTGCTGAAACGCGTGGCTGCCATGGAATTTGATAGGTTTTTGAAATATTATGAAAATGCCGAAGACCTGAATGTGAGGGAACGTGAGCGCACCCGTGATTTCAGGTCGGACGCTAGACCGGGTCTGGATAGAAGAGAACCTCAGCGGCGCGGTGTTCAAAGGGATACCCGTGGTCGTGAATTCAGCGGTAATGGCGACTATATGAGACTGTTTGTAAACCTGGGCACCAAGGATGGCTTTTACAAAGCGAGCTTTTTACAATTCATTTTGGATATGAGCGACCTTCGGAAAGAGGTGTTGGGCAGAATCGATATGAAGGAAATGAACAGTTGGATAGAAGTAGACCGGGGAGCTGCCGCGCAAATGATCCGTTCGATCGATGGAAAGAACTATAAGGGAAGAAGGATCAGGATGAACGATGCAAACAGCAGGTAATTGCAGTGTTTGGTATTGCACAAACTGGCAATGAAACCCAAAGCTCAAATGAATATCGTAAGCTGAAGAGTGCGATCCCGACAATGGTCGGGACAAGCTGCAACGATGTTCAGTAGAGAAGGGATGCTGGTCATATAAAAAAATTGAAAGAACGACCATTATAATTTATACTGCCCGTATGGCGGAGAAAACATACGGCACTAATTGAAAATCATAAATAGTTTTTATGGAAGCTACAGAAGCAAAGATGAAAGAGATTGTTCAGGAAAAATGGCAAAAGCGCCCACTCATCATCTCTGGGCCCTGCAGTGCAGAAACCAGGGACCAAGTGGTGGAGACCGCTGTTCGGTTACACAAGACCGGTAAAGTGGATATGATGCGTGCTGGTATTTGGAAACCACGCACTCGTCCCGGAAGTTTTGAAGGCATTGGTGCCAAAGGTTTGCCCTGGTTGCAGGAGGCAAAAAAACTCACAGGCATTCCCGTTGCTGTGGAAGTAGCTACCGGAAAACAAGTGGAAGATGCCCTGAATTTTGAAGTGGATGTACTTTGGATCGGCGCAAGAACTACCGTGAACCCTTTTAGTGTGCAGGAAGTAGCTGATGCATTGCGTGGCGTGGATATACCCGTGCTGATCAAAAACCCCATCAACCCTGATCTGGAATTGTGGATTGGCGCCGTTGAGCGTGTGGCAAAAGCAGGCATCAAACAAATTGGGTTGATCCATCGTGGGTTCTCTTCCTATGGGAATACTGAATATAGAAATGCACCGATGTGGCACTTGGCCATTGAAATGAAGCGCCGAAACCCCGGCATGCTCATCATCAATGACCCTTCACATATTTGTGGCCGCAGGGATATACTGCAAGAAGTAGCGCAAGAAGCTATTGACCTCGATTTCGACGGCTTGATCATCGAAAGCCATATTGACCCTGATAAAGCTTGGAGTGATGCCAAACAACAAATCACTCCCGAAAAATTGGGCGAAATGATTGGTTCCATTCGTTGGAGAAAAGAAGATATCGCTTCTGAAGAATACCATGCCGCCATGGAAAAAATGCGTCAACAGATCAACCAGTTGGATGACGAACTGTTGCAGATCTTGGGGCAGCGTATGAAAGTAGCGGACAAAATCGGCCAGTACAAAAAAGAAAACAATATCACCATCCTGCAAACCAATCGTTGGAATTCCATACTGGAACGTGCTTACGGCAAAGGTGAAAAATTGGGTTTGAGCAAGGAGTTTATCACCAAATATTTTGATGCCGTACATATGGAGAGTATCAATCACCAGAATAAGATATTGAATTCATAAGTGAATTTGGAATGGTCAATGTGGCAATAGGAAATAATAATTCAAATAGCCCTTCAATTTAATGAATTGTCTAGTTGTATTTAACTATTGACCATTCACCATTCACTCAACAACTTGCAGTCAATGCAAAAAAAAACATATCCGTTTTCAACAAAAAAGGTTTCATACTATTTCGATGCCGATTTTTCGTACTTGGAAAAATTGGTGGCTAAGGAACACAGCATTATGGTTACCGATGAAAATGTGTTCCATCACCATAAGAAGAAATTTGTAGGTTGGAGAACCATCGTGGTAAAAGCGGGAGAAGAATATAAGAACCAGCAAACGGTAGACGCTATCATCCAACAGTTGATCCAATATGGTGCCGACCGCAAAACTTTTCTGATTGCCGTTGGAGGAGGTGTGGTCACCGATATGACGGGCTATACTGCTTCGGTTTACATGCGCGGGATCCAGTTTGGCTTCGTTCCTACTACAATTCTAGCCATGGTGGATGCAGCTATTGGTGGGAAAAATGGAGTAGACGTGGGTGTTTACAAAAACCTAGTAGGCACTATCAATCAACCCAATTTTTTGTTGTACGATAGTTCGCTTTTGAAAACCCTTCCCCAACAAGAATGGGTGAATGGTTTTGCTGAGATCATCAAACACGCCGCGATCAAAGATGCTGCGCTATTTGCAGAGTTGGAGAAAAACAAACTAAACAGCTATCAAAAAAATAAAGTAGCACTATCAAAACTCATCACACGCAATGCTCAGATAAAATCGGCTATTGTGAAAAAAGATGAGTTCGAAAAAGCGGATCGCAAACTGTTGAATTTTGGTCATACCATTGGGCATGCGATTGAGAATATGGAAAAATTACCACATGGTTTTGCCATCTCCATTGGAATGGTTGCTGCAGGTATGCTGTCTGAACAGATTTTGGATTTTCAGGAAACCGATCGGCTAGTGAAAGTTTTGACAAAATATGGATTACCAACCAAGGCAGATTTTTCCGCTTCCAAAGTTTTTCAGGTGTTGAAAATGGACAAGAAAAAAGAAAGAAGCACGATGAATTATATTTTGCTAAAAAAAATCGGGCAAGGGATTGTCAAACCCATACCTATCGATGAACTGGAAGAATTGATTCATTCCATTACGATAGCGAGATAGATAGTGAAAGTCGGGAAGTCAGAAAGATGGGAAGACAGGATGTATGAACATTTTCCGTGGCAAATGATATTTTCTCTCTTGATGATTTTGGGATTAAATAATAATTTATGCTAACAACAATACAACCATCCAGGTTAGTGGGAACTGTTGAAGCCCCCGCTTCGAAAAGCTCGATGCAAAGGGCTTGTGCGGCTGCGTTGGTATTAAAGGGAAAAAGCATTATCAAAAACCCCGGGCATTCCAACGATGATCTGGCGGCATTGGACATTTTGAAATCGCTTGGATGTGAGTGGTCAATGGTCAATGCCGAATTATTGGTTGATAGCAGCAACGCATTGCTCTCATCGACCAACGAACCTCCGTCATCGAACATCTCCGTGAACTGTGGCGAAAGCGGCTTGGGAATCCGCATGTTTGCTCCCATATTGGCTTTGAGCAAAACCCAAATCAATATCAATGGGGAAGGCTCCTTGTTGAAAAGGCCCATGGATTTTTTTGATGAAGTACTCCCCCAATTGGGTGTGGAGATCATTTCGAACCAAGGTAAACTTCCATTAAAAATAAAAGGGCCATTACATCCTAAAAATATTGTGATTGATGGTTCACTGAGCTCTCAGTTTTTGACAGGTTTGCTTTTGGCCTTTGCAGCCGCTGATGCAAAAGACATCAGCATACAAGTAACCAACCTAAAAAGCAAGCCCTATATTGACCTTACTTTGAAAGTAATGGAGGAATTCGGATTGAAACTTCCTGAGAACAAAAACTATGAGTCGTTTTATTTTTCCAATCAAGCAAACAACCAATCAAGCAAGCAACTAATCAATTATACTGTTGAAGGGGATTGGAGTGGTGGGGCATTTTTGTTAGTAGCTGGTGCCATTGCAGGAAAAATTACCGTGAACGGATTGGATACAAATTCCACACAGGCCGATAAAAAAATATTGGAAGCATTGAAAGATTCTGGTTGCAACTTATTTATACAACCGAACAAAATAGAAATCTCCAACCCGCTTGTTGGTTTGAGGGGTTTTTATTTTGATGCCACTGATTGTCCGGATTTATTCCCTCCATTGGTCGCATTAGCGGTGTATTGCAAGGGCGAAACCATCATCAAAGGCGCTGATCGTTTAACACATAAGGAAAGCAACCGTGCATTGACCCTACAGGAAGAATTTGCCAAGATGGGGGTAACCATTCACTTGCAAGGAAATGAAATGCTGGTAAAAGGAGGCAATAAAATTGTGGGAACAACAGTGCATTCACGCCATGACCATCGGATCGCGATGGCATGTGCTGTAGCCGCTTTAAGAGCAGACGGAGAAACCATAATTGAAGATGCCGAGGCCATCAACAAATCCTATACTGACTTTTATGACCATCTGAAGTTATTGGGAGCTTCCTTATCAACCAATCATACTATCAACCAATCAAATTTTACGCATTGAACTCATTTGGACGCATATTCAGGGTGACCATCTTTGGTGAATCGCACGGAGAAGGCGTGGGCATGGTGGTGGATGGATGTCCTGCAGGTTTATCATTGGTCGCCGAAGATTTTTTATTAGATCTAGAAAGAAGAAAAGGCGGCACACAAAAAGGAACAACTCCCAGACAGGAGGACGATTTTCCCATATTTAAAAGTGGCATCTTTAATGATAAAACAACGGGTGCGCCCATTACGATACTATTTGAAAACAAAAACACCCGTAGTGGCGATTATCAAAAACAAAGATCCGTTCCCAGACCTGGTCATGCAGATTTTGTAGCACATGAAAAATTCGGAGGCTTTGAAGACTACCGGGGTGGTGGACATTTTAGTGGTAGACTAACTGTAGCATTAGTGGCCGCAGGGGTGATTGCAAAAAAAATATTATTAAACGCCACTAAGGAATCGGAAAAAATTTCTGTTCAAGCGAGTATACTCGAAATCGGTGGTGAAACCGATTTGGAAAAAGGATTGCAAAAAGCCATTGATGCCAAGGATTCCATTGGCGGTATTGTAGAATGCAGAGCCTCTCATTTACCTATTGGATTGGGCGAGCCTTTTTTTGATAGCATCGAATCCGTGCTATCACATATCGTATTTGCAATTCCTGCAGTTAGAGGCATTGAATTTGGGACGGGGTTTGCCTCCGCAAAAATGTTTGGTGTGCAGCATAACGATGCTATTGAAAACATTAATGGTAAAACCAGCACCAACCATGCTGGTGGAGCTGTAGGCGGTATTAGTAATGGCAATGAACTGGTTTTCCGGATTGCCATCAAACCGACTTCATCCACTCCTAAGGAACAGCAAACCCTGAATTGGGAGACAAAGGAAATAGAAGCATTCTCCGTAAAAGGTCGCCATGATCTTTGTATTGCCTTACGCGTTCCAGTAATTTTGGAAGCCGTAACTGCAATCGTTCTTGCTGATTTCATGATGTTGGAACAAAAAATTCACCGCGTTTTATAGTATTGGCTATCATTTATCATATCACCAGTTTGGCAGCATGGAAACTAGCTAATGAAACAGGCTCCTACACCTCGCCCTCCTTAAAAGAAGAAGGCTTTATCCATTGTAGTGAAGAAAGACAAATTCCAGCTGTGCTTGACCGTTACTTTAAGGGCAAAAAAGAATTAGTGAAACTGGTATTAGATACCGACAAACTGACTAGCCCATTGTATTTCGATTGGTCTCCTTCTGTTGAAGACACTTTTCCCCATATTTATGGACCAATCAATTTGGATGCCATACAAGTAGTAGTGGCTATTTAATATAGATCGAGTCTTTACAAAAGTTTGAAATTTTGGAGAATACTATTTTTGCTTGTTTACTATCAAAAATATTTCTGCTGCCAGCAACATCCCGGCCAATGGCATTAGTATATAAAGCCAGATTGCGGTATACTCATGTGCAGGCACTGCACTGGCAATGGTTCTGGCAGGGTTCATACCAAAACCAGAGATGGGGCCAACTATAATCACATAGATGCAAACCAAGAAGGCCGAAATGCCTCTAGTATAGCGACTTCCTTTTTTGTTGGCAGAAGTAAAAAGCACCATCATCATCATGACAAAGGCAATCACAAATTCAGCAATGGCTGCTGGGATTACACCATATTTTCCCGGAATGGTTACCACATAGTTCACAGGTGGCTCGGTCAGGCTATTGCCCATCAACCCAGCCATCAAATAAACAGCAAGCAGACCTCCTAGAAATTGGGAAATAATATAAAAACAAGAATCGGATCTATCCATTTTACCGATACGAAGAAATGCCAGGGTAACCGCAGGATTGATATGCGCACCCGAAGGTGCCGTGAGTGGGGAATAAAAAATAAAGAGCGCCGTCAAACCCATCGCGATTCCCATTATCCCTATTCGGATTGAGGGATTGTGGATGGCCAAATGCCAAGAAGCGTTTTTGGCCTCCAGCATAGCATCAAAAAAACAGGCAGAGATCATGAAGATGGCCAAGCCCAAGGCTTCCTGAAGATAATGCACCCAATTTTTGCGAAAGGAAATTTTAATTTTCTGTATCCCTTTGCTATCATGGAGGGGCCGAATATCTAATGGGCGCATGGGGTAAGGTAATTATAAACGAATCATTTGAAATTACAGCCCTTGCGTAAACTGCGAATGAATATAATCAACCACTTCAATCAGGCTATTGGTTTGTTCATATACTTTTAGTTGTCGATCGGCACCTGTACCGGCTTCAATCATCCGGCTCACATTATCAAGTATATGACGGCTGCCAAGCTCGGGAACTACATCACCCACAAAATCCAACAGCTCATAAATCAGCACACGGGTATTTACTTCTTCCTGTTTTCCGAAATCAATCAAATGTCCGTCGATGCCGTAACGACTGGCCCTCCATTTGTTTTCGTTTATCAATGCCCGTGAGTATTGTATAAAGTTGAGGTTTTGCGAATGCAGCTTATAGATTTTGGCACAAATCGCCTGAAAAAGCGCCGCAATGGTAATGGTTTCCTGCACGGTCATGGGTACATCACAAATCCGGAATTCCACGGTATTGAAAAAAGGATGCACTCGAAGGTCCCACCATATTTTTTTTGCGTTATCAATGCAATTCGTTTTTACCAATAGCTTTACAAAATTTTCATAAGCCTCAATACTTTCAAAATATTCGGGTATCCCTGTCCGTGGGAATTTATCGAACACCTTTGTACGGAAACTTTTATATCCCGTTTTTCTTCCTTCCCAAAAAGGGCTATTGGTACTAAGCGCATAGATATGCGGCAAAAAATAACGGGTGGAATTGGCGATATGGTTGGCCATCTCCCTATTCTCCATACCCACATGCACATGAAGACCAAAAATCAGGTTGCTTCTAGCGGCTTCCTGCAATTCATTGACAATCTCATTGTAGCGTACATGGTCGGTAATCAACTGATTTTCCCAGTGGCTAAATGGGTGCGTACCGGATGCGGCCACCCAAAGCCCAAGCGATTCTGCAATTTGCGATATGGTTTTTCTTAATAGTGCAACGTCATTATAAGCCTCATCAATATTCTGACAAATATCGGTTCCCACTTCCACCACCGCTTGGTGCATCTCGGCTTTCACTTTGTCCTTGATAATCTTTTGCCCTTCCTGCACAATCTTTTGCTCATGGCTTTTGAGTTCTCTTGTAGTGGGATCAATCACCATGTATTCCTCTTCCACCCCAAGTGTAAAATGTTTGTAACTGATATTTGCCATTGATAATTAAGGTTTAGATATACTATTTTAGATTTCCGTTATTCTAAGAAGCTATAAGAACAAAATCAGTGATCAAAAATTTCACTCACCTCGATCTGAAACCCCTTAACGGCCGAGGAAGACAATTTATCACCACTTGCATACATTTTCATGCCATCAAACCTTCCTTCTACATTTAAAACAAAAGCCACCAAATTTTCTTCGATAGGATTGACCAGCCAATATTCTTTTACCCCTACTTCTTGGTATAGTTCAAATTTTGTTTTCACTTCATGAGAAGAGTTTCCGGGGGAAAGTATTTCAATTACAAGGTCGGGCGCACCGCAACATCCACGCTCATCAATTTTAGTTTCATCACAAATAACACAGATATCCGGTTGAACCACTGTATTAATTTCAGCATCCTTCTTTTTGTTCTTTATTGGCAAACGAACATCAAAAGGGGCAGTAAAAACTTTGCATTTCCCCTTCTTTAAAAAATGAAATAGCTTATAAGACAGAAACACTGAAACTTGTTGGTGTTTGGGAGTAGGGGCTGGACTCATTTTTAAAATGCGCCCCTTAATCAACTCTAACCGCTCTTTGAATTTCCATTGCAGGTAGTCCGCATAAGTATAGCTACAGGAAGCATCTGGCTCCTCCACTAACTGATATCTTTTTTCATCCTCATTGTAAATCGTCAACATAGCATTAAATGTTAGGTTTAGATTTCTGATTTACGACCTGATAAACCCTAGAGACCAATTTAAATTTAGACAATCATAAAACATTTTTTAAAACAAAGGTTGCTTCATAAAGCTTCTTTTCAAATACTCTCCCCATGTTAAATTATCAGCATTCTCCTTATGCAACAAAGCCCTTTCAATTGCATAGTTTGCCGCAGTCTCCACTACCCAATTAAAATTATCCTCCCCCACACTGGTCTTTTCGGCATCAGGGGCTGGGTTACAAAAATCGATGGCATAAGGAACCCCGTCACGTAATGCCAATTCCACCGTATTGAAATCGTACCCGAGGTATTGATTTATGCGTAATACAATCTGTTCCATCTGCTGCAGCCTTTCTGGTGTAGGGCTAAAATCACTCACATAGCGCAAATGATGTGGGTTGCGTGGTTCGTATGGCATGATGCGGACATGTTTGCCGCCGATACAATAACAGCGATAATATTCATCGAAAACAATTTCCTCCTGCAATAACATCACTAGTTCGCCCGTCTCGCTATGTTTCTGGTAAAAATCATCGGCATTTTCCAATCGGTACACATTCTTCCAACCACCACCAGCAAACGGTTTCATATACGCAGGAAAACCAACATAGTTAAAAATTTCTTCCCAAGCCAAGGGATAAGCCAAATTGGCAAATGATTGTTCGCTGGTATCAGCAGGATGGTTGCGAGAAGGAAGGATAACGGTTTTGGGCACTGGCACGCCAATCTTTGTGGCCAAACAGTTATTGAAAAATTTTTCGTCGGCACTCCACCAGAATGGATTATTGATCACCGCCGTTCCACACAAAGCAGCATTCTTTAAAAATGCACGATAAAAAGGAACATCTTGCGAAATGCGGTCAATAATTACGGCATAGCCACTGTCTTCACCCTGCATCACTTTATCGATGCGCACGGGCTCGGCCACAATGCCTTCAATGTTTTTACTGTTCACCCTTTCCACAAACGCCATAGGAAAACTTCTTTCCTTGCCAAACAATACACCAATCTTTTTCATAAAATCTATTTTAAAAGTTATTTTTCCTATACTATTGGGCTCAGCATCATTGACTGTTACTAATACGCCAATCATATTTCAATTCAAGCCCTTCTTCCCGATTTTCGGACATCCCGTCTTCCGGACTTCCTGACTTTTCCATCTATTTTATCAACGATAGATATTGAGGGAACATGAGCCTCCACACAGGCCAATCATGCTTTTCATTTGCCCGAATATCGAGCCAATGCGATATGTTCTTTTGGTGAAGGATGCCACTCAATCTCTCATTATCTTCTTTGCAACTATCAAATTCTGCCGTACCCAATACTATGCCCATTTTCCATAAATCGGGATTATTATCGTTGGGAATAAAATCGGGCGGGTTATTGAAATAAACATTATCGTCATAATAACCATCCATGAACTGTCGCACATCAAAAGCACCACTCATCGAAAAACAATAACTGGTTATATCTGGATGCCTAAAGGCAAAGTTCACTGCATGATAGCCACCAAAACTACAACCGGCTGTGACCACTTTTTGATAACCAGTTTCATTTTGCGCACGGCTCACCACCTCTTGTAAAATGAGTTTATCATAGAGCGTATGATTATATGCCCTTATAGCGGGATACACTGATTTATTATACCAGCTATCTGCATCAATGCTATCAGGACAATAAATTTTCACCTTCCCATTTTCAACAAACCAACGAACTGCTTCAATCAGTCCTTCATCTTTATTTTGGTAATAGCTGCCTTTGGATGTAGGGAACAAAATAACCGGCTGACCAGCATCACCAAAAACCAACATTTCAAAATCCCTTCCGATTGCAGGTGAATACCATTTGTGATAAGCTTCTTGTATTGCCATAAATACTAAATATGGATGTTTGACAAAGACTGTACTAATTTTTTGATACTATACCATTCATTTGATCGTTAACTATCGGCTCCTTCCCTTTGCCAAGAAAACGGATGATTAGTTAACTAGTTTTGATCCGTAAGATGGGCTTGATTGATATTAGAATAGAGCCAACCAAATTTATTTTTAATAAAACAAACAAACAAATCCATTATTCAACCCCTTTACCCGCAGATGTAGCGAATAAATTGTTTATTTGCACTTTGTTTTCAGGAAAAGGCTGCTAACCAAAAGAGCTACCCATTGCATGAGTATATTAATTAAAGAAGACAGATTGTTGCAATCTGCATTTCTGGCCCGTGATGTTCAGGTTGATTTTTATTTGCCGTCAGATGTTCAGGATAGTTCTGAAATTAGCCTGCTGTTGATCAATGATGGGCAGGACCTAGAAAAACTGGGACTCCAAGAGATGCTCGATGAGCTCTACAATGAAAAATTTATTTCCCCCCTTTTATGTGTAGGTATCCATGCTGGCAAGGATCGGAAGAATGAATATGGCACTGCCAAAATTCTGGATTATAAGGGCAGGGGTGCTAAAGCCTCAGCCTATACCCGTTTTATTTTTGAAGAACTGCTTCCTTTTATCAGAACCCATTTTCAGATACCGGAATTCAAAGAAAAATCTTTTGCTGGATTTTCATTGGGCGCATTGAGTGCCTTGGATATTGCATGGAACTACCCCGAAGCCTTTTCTAAAGTGGGGGTTTTTTCCGGTTCGCTTTGGTGGCGCAGTAAGGATCAAGACGACCCCACTTATAATGACGATACAGACCGGATCATGCACCAGCAGATTAGGAATGGCAATTATTATCCTTGGCTAAAATTTTTTTTTGAATGTGGTGCTGGCGATGAGGAAGAAGACCGCAACCATAACGGCATCATCGACTCCATCGACGATACCCTAGATCTGATTAAAGAGTTGGTGAAAAAAGGATATAACCTCGAAACGGATATACACTACCTGCAAATAGATGATGGAAAACACGATGTGGAAACTTGGGCCAGGGCCATGCCCGATTTTTTGAAATGGGGATGGGGGAAGGAGTAGGGAGTTCGGAGTTGTGAGTCCAGAGTTCGGAGTCGAAAGTTCTGAACAGCGCATGAATAATTTATACTACAGACTATTAACTACTCTATTTTGACTATCTACTCCCGACTAAAGACTTCGACTCCCGACTAACTAAACATCTCCCTTACCCTATCAAAAAAGCCTCGCTCGTTCTTATCTGGCTTAGGCTGAAAATTGGGTGAAGCGTTTAATTTTTCCAGCATCGTTTTTTCTTCTGCAGTAAGATGTTGTGGCGTCCATACATTGACGTGGATCAACTGATCTCCTTTCTCATAGGAGTTTACACCGGGGAAACCTTTCCCTTTCAATCGGAATATTTTTCCACTTTGAGTGCCTGCAGGTATTTTGATTTTTGCCTTGCCATCAATAGTGGGCACTTCAAGCTGGGTACCAAAAGCAGCATCGGTAAAGCTGATATAGAGTTCAAAAGCCACATTCAATCCATCGCGGTGAAGCTCTTCGTGCTGTTCTTCCTCAATTAATACAATCAGATCGCCATTAGGGCCACCACGCTCTCCCGCATTTCCCCTACCACCTACACTCAACTGCATGCCTTCCTGTACACCAGCGGGTATATCAATGGTTACGGTCTCTTCTCCATAAACCCGGCCTTCACCTTTACAGCTATTGCATTTGGCCGTTACCGTTGTGCCCTCGCCGTTACAAGTGGGACAAGTGGTCACCGTTTGCATTTGCCCCAAAAAAGTATTGCTAACCCTTCTTACTTGGCCGCTGCCACCGCAGGTGCCGCAAGTTTGGATGCTCCCTTTATCTTTTGCACCGCTGCCGCCACAAGTGCTACAGCTTACATATTTTTTTACCCGGATATTTTTGGTTACCCCTTTTGCAATCTCCTCATAGTTCAATTTTATCTTCACACGCAGGTTGCTGCCTCGCACTCCCCTAGCCCTGGCTCCGCCGCCACCCCTTCTGCCACCTCCAAAAAAGCTACCGAAAACATCATCCCCAAAGATGTCGCCGAACTGGCTGAAGATATCATCCATATTGCCAGTGCCGCCACCAAAACCGCCCCTTCCATTGTTGAGCCCAGCATGGCCATAACGATCGTATTGAGCCCTTTTATCAGCATCGCTCAGCACTTCATACGCTTCTGCCGCTTCTTTGAATTTTTCTTCGGCCGCTTTATCGCCGGGATTTCTGTCGGGGTGAAATTGCATCGCCACTTTTCGGTAGGCCTTCTTGACCTCCTCTGCGGAAGCCGTTTTGGAAACCCCCAATATTTCGTAATAATCTCTTTTTGACATAAATATTGCTAATGTAAGAATGTGCTAATATGCTTTTAAAATGGGTCTAATTGAAAAATTAGAATTTGGTTGTTTAAAGCATATCAACCATTTGCTATAATCAAATTATTTGCCCACCACTACTTTGGCGAAACGGATCAGTTTGTCGTTCAGATAATACCCTTTTTGCACTTCATCCACCACCTTACCCTTAAGCTTGTCGTTGGGGGCGGGAATCTCTGTAATGGCTTCATGTTTCTCCACATCAAAATCGGTGTTGATACTTTCCATCTGCTTAAGCCCCTTGCTTTGCAATACCGACCTGAGTTTATTAAATACCAATTGGACACCTTCAAGCGCCTTGGGCACATCTGAAGTGTTTTGAAGCTGCTTTTCGGCACGCTCGGCATCATCCAATACATCCAGCAAAGAACTGATCACCTCTCGCCCAGCCGTCTGTATAAGCTCAATACGCTCTTTGGCAGTACGCTTTCGGTAATTATCAAATTCAGCCACCAGCCGCAAGTATTTATCCTTCTGTTCCTGAAGCTCCGCTGCCAATTTTTCGTTTTCATTGTCCTCTTCCAATTGGTCATTCAGATAAGCACTCCCTGACATGCTTTCATCCGAATTGATGCCAGCCGAAGAATCAATTTCGTTCTCATTCAAACCGTTGAACGGATGGTCGTTATTTTTAATATTTTTTTCTTTCATAATTTTTAGAAATTCTCGCAAAGTTAAGCTTGTCAATTATTTTGCCAAGCTTAATATTAAGGACAAATTGTCTTGCAATATGGCCTATTTCCAGCATTCCAGTCAGCAACGCTTATTTTTGCCCAATGATTACCATTCATTTAAGAAACAAGATCAGTCAACGCATCGCCCAAGGGCATCCCTGGATATTTGCCAATGAAGTGGAAAGGGTGGAAGGAAACCCCGTTGGTGGCGAACTGGCCGAAGTGTTCGCACACGATAAAAAATTTATTGGCCGGGCTTATATCAACCCCAAATCCCAGATCCTGGCCCGCTTGCTGACCCGTGATAAAAATGAAACAATAGATGCTTTGTTTTTTGAAAGAAAAATTAAGGAGGCCTGGGACTATCGCCAAAAAATTGGTTATACCGAAAACTGCAGATTGGTTTTTGGGGAAGCTGATTTTTTGCCCGCGCTCATCATCGATAAGTTCAATGATTATTTGGTAATACAGACCCTAGCCTTGGGCATGGAGGTTTGGAAAGATTCCATCGTGAACGCATTGGAAAAAATTTTCCAACCCAAAGGCATTTACGAGCGGAACGATGTGCCCGTAAGGGAACTGGAAGGATTGACACAAAAAAAAGGATTTCTTTCTGCCCCCTTTGATACAAATATCATCATCAATGAAAACGGTTTACGCTTTCATGTAGATATCGAGCATGGACAGAAAACGGGGTTCTTCCTAGATCAGCAGGATAATAGAAAAGCCATCCAGCATATTGTAAAAGGTGCCGATGTGCTTGGTGCATTTTGCTATACGGGGAGTTTTGAGATCCATGCCGCTCATTATGGTGCCAAAAGCGTACTTGGACTTGATATTTCCGAAGCGGCCATCGAAAGTTCAAGAAAAAATGCCCTGCTTAATGGCCTGCAGGATATTTGCCGCTTTGATGCAGTCAATGCTTTTGATGTGCTAAAACAATTTAGCAAGGAAAACAAACAATATGATGTGGTTATGCTGGACCCGCCTGCTTTTACCAAGAGCAGGGAATCGATTGACAACGCGATAAAAGGTTATAAGGAGATTAACCTTCGTGGTATCAAACTGTTGAAGAAAGGTGGTTTTTTGGTGACTTCCTCTTGTACCAACTTGGTAAAACCAGAAGTCTTTTTGAATACTATTGAGTCCGCCGCCAAAGATGCCAAAAGAAAAATAAGGCAGGTTGTTTTCCAATCACAATCTGCAGACCACCCTATTATTAGGTCGATGGAAAATACCAACTACCTGAAATTTTTAATCGTTCAGGTATTGTAGAAAAAGAAAATATGTTATTTGTTTACTTGAAATTTGCTAGACTCCAGCACATTGCCATTCTGGTCCTTTAGTTGGAAGATATAGATGCCCCTAGTGAATTCAGTAAGGTTGACCATAATTTTAGAACCTTCTGTTGACGATTCATATACTTTTCTTCCCATGAAATTGAATATCTGAAAAGTATAGGGCTTATTATTTTCTTTGTTAAACTCAAAATTGATAAAGGAAGTAGCGGGGTTGGGGTAAAACTTTACGTGGGTAGATTCATTGTCCTGCGATGAAGGGAAATGCGTTTGTGCCCGAGCACCAACAAACGCAAACAACATGATACACATTAAGTAGAAAATCTTCATCAGCGACTTAGATTAGTTTTTCAATTCAGATACTTATACCAAATTTACAAACATCCTTACGAAATCAAAGCAAAAATAAATATTTGTTTGTTAACGAAATATATTTTTATAACCCAATAGTTACCAACCAAATACAAATCAAAAATGAGGGCTGTTCATTCTATACTTGGCACCATCAATGCGTTCCAGAAAACCGATATAGGTCATGGAAAGCTCAACCCCACCCTGGCCCAAGCTGGCGGGTTTCAATTGCGATAGGTTTACATCATAGCTGATCGACACGGCAAGCGGTTTCATTTCTAATTTTATCATGGGCACCATCGCATCGCTCCATCGAAAATAAGAGCCGAGGCTAATGATATATTTGGGGTTTACCGGATCTTGCAACTTATAGGAGTACAATGCTCCACCGATGGCTTCCCTAAATGCCCCCTGCATGGAATAGTCACCTTGCATGGTTACATAGGAATATTCATTAATTGCTACTTTAACGCCTACGGAAAGCACATATTTTGGATCCAACTCAATATTACTTAAATAAAAATTATTTTTTGGGCGGTTCAGATGCTGATAAGAAAGACCCACAAACATACTGTTGCGTTGGTCTCTGCCAAAACTGGTATTGAAACTCATTCCCACACTGGCATCCCAATAATGGATATTGGCGGATGGAAAAGTTTCCCCATCGGCGATAGATGGATTGAAAACCCCATTGTTGAATTGGTTACTCGTCGTGACTTTTGATCGGTCAATTGATTTTTGCACATATCCGCCCATAAAACCCAATGACAAAAACATGGTTTTTGCATTGCTCAATGATTTGTGATAATTGATGGCGGGCAACAATTCGGTGGTCGACAGCCCCACCGTGCCAGCCTTATCGAATAGGCACTGCAGGCCTGCTGTAAAAAAATCATTGCTATTGCCACCCACTGGTTTTTTATACTCTGCATTGAATGAACCAGACCTATAGGCATTCGTGATACTGTTCCACTGATCGCGATACACACCCTGCACCCGATAGTCGCCCTCATACAAACCCGCCAAAGAAGGGTTACGCAGTAGTGGGGCTTCCGAAAATTGGGAAAAATGGATATCCTGCGAAAAGGAGGACAAAGCCACCATCAGCAGGCAAAAGAAAACTATATATTTTTTATAGATCAGCTTCATTGTTTTTAATTACTCAGGTCATCTCACTAATGCAACATTGCCATTATATTTTACCACCTGAGAATTTTCGCAAACCACTTCAAGGGTATATACATAAACATCGCTGGGGGCTTTTTTGCCTTTGAAATTGCCATCCCATCCCTGCTCAGGAACATTAGGGGTAAAATCCTTTTTCTCAAATACCATTTCACCCCAACGATCAAAAATCCGTAGGGATTGTATGGTACTAAGACCCTTGCCCTGAACATAAAACCAATCGTTCACCCCATCACCATTTGGTGAAAATGTATTCGGCACAAATAAATTGGTGCCATTACAAAGCACAATAATTTTAATACTATCAGATGCTGGGCAATTACCATTGTTCAGCACATTCACTTTATAGATAGTGGTACTCGTGGGCGTCGCCAATGGGTTGAGACAGTTGGTACATGAAAGCCCAATAGTAGGCATCCAATTGATTGAATCAACATCAGCTGAGGCCGTAGCCGTTATTTGATAAGACCCGCCTACCAAAATATCTGTTACATGGGGTGTGATGCTTACCGTAGGGTATTTGAACACCGATACTACTGCTGAAGCCGTTTTGGGAAAACAGAACAAACTATCAGAAGCTGTAACGGTATAAGTGGTTGTGGTATCTGGCCTGGCTATCGGGTTGCTGATTGAAGGGTTGCTTAAGCCCGCAGCAGGGGTCCAGGCATATACCTGTTGCCCCGAAGCAAAAAGTTGAACGCTCTGACCCAAACAAAGTGAATCGGTGGAGGGGGTGATATTGAGCGTAGAGGGTTGCACTACGGTAACCACCACCGAATCCATGGTTGGGCAACCAGCCACATTGGTGCTCTGCACATAAAAAGTAGTGGTAACAGGAGCTGTAACAACTGGATTATAACAGACGGTACAACTTAGAGTACTTCCATTGGCTGGTGGCAACCATTGGAAACTAGCCGATGGATCGGAAGAAGAAGCGTGCAAATACGCATTTGTCCCCAAACATATCGCGGTATCGGGCCCCGCATTGGTTACCGAAATGGAATCAATACTAATGGGTTTGGAAACGGTGGTAGCACAGCCACTGCTATTGGTTGCGGTCAATTTCACAGTATCGGGCCCTGCAACGGGGAAAATTTGCGCCGGTGGTATTTGCGTGGTATCGGTTTTGCCATTGCCAAAAACCCAATTCCATTTAAAGGCAGAGCTATCATATTTGAGGATCACTCCCTGAAAATTCATGGTGGCGGGTACACATTTCGCAGAATCGCCCGTGATGCCAATCGATGGACTTGCCACTACTTTTATAAAATCGTTTTTGGTTATGCTATCTGGGCAACTGGGCTGCATGATATTGACAAGCTTGACCGGATACAAACCTGGCGATGAATAAATATGCGAAGGATTTAAGGCAGTTACCGTTTGCCCATCCCCAAAATCCCAAACCTGACTAGCGAGGGTTCCGTACATGTTGGCCGTATCACTGGTGAACTGCACCGTGCCACTATCGCAAAGAATGGGTTTATCCACCGTAAAATTGGGCCTGGATCCCGAAACAATAATCGGTGTATCTCCTTTGATGGGGACGTTACACCCACTGGTATCCTGCAATACTACATAGGGTGTGTATACTCCAATTGAATCATAGACCCAGTTGTCATAATGTGGCACATTGGTAGATCTGGATTGCGTAGGACTAAATATCCAAGTATATATTTTGATATCACTGCTGGACTGCAGGGTAAAATTCACTGGCAATGTATGGCATCCAATAGTAGGCGAATAAGTAAAGGAACCAACAGGTCCCAATATGCGGATATTGATGGTAGAAGCAGTGTCCGTACAGCCGCCATGACTGGTCACGATCAGTCCCGTGGTAAAATTACCGGGCAATGCATAGGAGTGCACCGGCGTATCCACAATGGAAGAAATACCCCCATCCCCAAATATCCATTTCAAGCTTTTATAATAACTACCCGTGAAAACGAACCCAACATTCAAAGGGGGACAGCTTGCAAAAGTATCTGTCGGGTTCACCAAATGAAAAGCCGCATAAGGGGTATCAACTCGTATATTATAATTTCCGTTTGTTGTAAGCGTACAACCAAACTGATCGGTTATCGTTAAGGTGGGTTTAAAACTCCCAATAGGGTAAATATGTGTAGGACTAATACTGCTACTTGTATCAGTAGTTGGCGTGGCATCCCCAAAATGCCATTGATAAGTGAGCCCATATCCCTTTGAGTTATTCACAAATTGGATAGGCGAACCGGGGCATGACAATGAATCCAATGTGGTAAAGGCAACACTGGGCAAAGAAACGGTGATATAATTTGTTTTAACCAGACTATCCGTACAACCCGATGCATCGGTAACAATCAGCTTTACCGTATAAATGCCTTGTTTGGTATATGGGTGAGAGACCGTAGCTTGTTTGGAGCTATAAGTGTAAAGCGGGGAACCATCTCCAAAATCCCAGGTCCAACTGGTGATAGCGTGGGTACCATCAGCAATGGAAAGGTCATTGAAAATGGCAGAATAACTTGTACAGCTACTGGTATCATTAGCATTGAAATTGGCAATGGGACCGCTAACTACAACAGGAACTGCTCCTGTAACATTACAATGAGATACTACGTTAGTGATTATTACTGTAGCAGTATAAGAGCCCGGCTTGGTATAAATGTGAGTACGAAAACTATTGAAATCGTAACCTGAAGTATCCCCATCCCCAAAATCAAAATACCATCTTGAGTTTGAAAAATCAGCAGGATTGATACCTGTGGAACTAAATACTACTGGGGAATTCACACAAGGCTTGGAAGGAGAAGCAGACAAAGCAGTTATAGAACTACCTGTTTTCACAGGTAGGCTAACCGAATTAGTACAACCAGATGCATTATTGGTCACCGTTAATGTAACGGTGTATATGGGTCCACCCGAAGTAAAGGTATGTGTAATAGGTCCAGTCGGATTAGTATAAATTGTACCGTCCCCAAAATCCCACTTACTAATGTCAGCCCCAATAGAACTATCCACAAAATTAAATGTTGGGGTATTACTGCTATTACAAGTATAAGTGTACCCAAATTTTGCTAGCGGAGGGTTTACTTTTATTGTTATTTGTGCCGAATCGTTGCAACCTTGTACATAAGCCCTTAATGTGGCGGTAAGGTTTCCGGGTGCTTTATAGGTATAACTGGTATTGGGTTGGGTTGAAGTACCACCATCTCCAAAAGTCCAGAACCATTGATCGGGATTATTGGTGGCTGATCCAGTAAAATTCACTGGATTGCCCACACAAACCGAGGTTGGATTGGCAGATGCGGTGACCACGGGTTTAATAGTGCCCACTTTTACCGTATCAATAGCCGTTGCGGTACAGCCACCGTTGGTGGTAATTGTCAATTTTACCACATACACTCCCGCATTAGAATATAAGTGCGGGCCAGGGGTTGCTGATGTTGATGTGGTTCCATCCCCAAAACTCCAATTATATGATTTGATGCCATCGATAGGGTTACCGATAATACTGGGGGTATAGGTAAAAGGTCGACAACCACGAGAATTCAAACTGTCCAATTTTATATTGGGTGCGGCTGTTCGTATAAACATAGGCTTTGGAAGCATATTGCTACAGGCGCCTCCATTGGCAACCTGCAAGCTCACCTGATAAGTCCCATAATTCTGGTAGGTGTGAACAGGGTTACTTAGATTGGAAGTAGTCCCATCCCCAAAATTCCAAAGCCAGCTACTGGCCCCAGTGGATTGGTCGGTAAAATTGACAGTGAAAACTGGATCACAACCGATGGTGGGGCTAGCAGAGAAATTAGCAAGAGGTGAATTCAGCACTACTACATTTTTGATAACCGAGTCGATACAGGCTCCAAATATATTGGTGAGTTTTACCGGAAATGTATTGGCCGTAGTATAGGTCACTGGCAATGGGTCTACCAGGTTTGAACTCGTGCCATTTCCAAAATCCCAAGTAGAATTAGTAGGCTTGGGTGTAGAAATATTCGCAAAATTGATCGTGCCGTTCACGCAAATGGTATCGGGGGTGGGCGTAAAATTAGATTGCACATTACCCCCAGAAATCTGGGTTGGTATTGTAAGACTATCTGAACAACCTTTAGAGCTTACCGCAATCAATTTAATGTTATAGGTATTCGGTGTATTGTAAGTATGTGGTGTATTCAATGCATTTACTGGTGGAGTCCCATCACCAAAATCCCAAGTATAAGTCATGCTTCCAGGGCCACTACTTAAGTTATTTGTATTTAAGGTAATGGGCAATTTACAAGCCGCAGATGTAATAATAGAAAAAGTATCAATCACCCCATTCGGGATTTTAATATACGCTGAATCTGGCAAAGAGCTTTTGCAACCATCACTATTTACTACAGTAAGCGTTACAGTGAACGCGGCTGCAAGTCGGTATATATGGGTTGGGGTTTTTTGGGTTGAAAAAGGACTTCCATCCCCAAAATCCCATGACCAACTTGTAACTGTAGCCGTACCTGCGCCTGCTATTGTACCATTAGGGTCGAATTGAACCGTCAATGGGAAACAGCCGGCGGTGTCACTCGCCGTAAATTTCACAATCGGGTTTTGATTGACTATAATATCTTTACTTGCTTTACTTATTACTCCATTTACATTAATTGTCAAAGTCACTGTATATGGTCCTGGGGAAAAAATTTGGTTTGGGTTTGCTAAAGGCGATGTCTGCCCATTTCCAAAATCCCAAAAATAGGTAGTCGTAGCTGTTACCCCGGTCGAAGTATTCGTAAACTGAATGGGTGTATTTGGTCCACATAGCTTGGCAGCAGGTATTGTAAAACTAGCCGTTTGCCCTTTGGCAAAAAATGCACCTGCCAGCGCACAGAACAAAAAAAATAGTTTCATTCTCAATGGGTAATCAGCGTTTTAGCACTAGGCTTTTTCAACAAATAGGTTTTAGTACAAAATGATAAGCAACGAGCAGCCCTGTTTATGAATTCCTTGCCCATCTTTACGCACTATACAATGAAACGCAGGAACCCATTCAACAGTTGCTTTTCCAATAATTGCCAAAAATGGGGCTTTAATCGGAACTTTCCCATAAACAAGGAAAAAAACTTAACTCTTTTACAAAGGGATTGGATTGGGAAGGATTATGGACGAAAATTCAAAAATAAAAGCCAAGAGTCATCAATCCGCAAAAAGGGAACCTATTGCTTTTGCAATCGCATATTGGCGGTGGAGTCGCCGATTGTGGCATTGGCTACCACATAGGTAAGCCCACTATCGGTGATGGTCCAGGTGCTATTCAATTTATTCAAAGGGTTGGAAGCCCCCGGAAAATTAGAAGTAATAGAACGGTTGCTGATATTGGCCGTCCAACTGCCGGTGCTGGCACTGGCCCCAAGGGTGGCGGTTACCGTGCCACTCTGGTCGAACTTGAAAACATAACCCGAGAAAGATCCCGTGCTATCGGCACTACCCAATTTATAGCTTTGCATATACCAAACCCCACTCGTCATGATACTCAGCACGGCATTTTGCTCCTGCTTCTGAACTATTTTTTTACAGGAAAAAATGCCCGACCCGGCAACCAACAGTATGATGTAAAAATATTTATTCATAGAATGATGAGTTGAAGCATTAAAAATCGCAAAAAAAGACCAGATTGTCAATCTTTCTGTTTGGGCAATAGCCTTCCTTTCCCCTATTTGGAAAGAAACTAGTCATCTAAACAAATTTTTTTTGTGAATATTGCATAACATTTCGGAAATAAAACGATTTCCGTGAGTTTTCTTTATCATTGAAACCAGTGTACCATGATCTTGACAAAGCCCAAGCAGTTCCTCCTACTCACTTCCATGGCCATTTTGCTGTCCCCAATCCTGCTCAAAGCGCAAAAAACGGACTCCATGATGAATGTGTATGCCGATAATTTTCCGCAGGAAAAAGTGTATGTGCATTTTGATAAAAACGTTTATAATAGCGGTGAAACGGTATGGTTCAAGGGATATGTTTTTGCAGGCGCCTTCCCTTCCTTGGCCAGTAGGAATTTTTATGCCGAACTCACGGATGAGGATGGTAATTTAGTGGACAGAAAAATTTACCCTCTATTCGAATCAACGGCCTCCGGCAATTTCGACCTCCCCAAAAATATCAAGGGCAACCATTTGCATTTTAGGGCCTATACTACCTGGATGATGAATTTTGATACTGCCTTTCTGTACGAAAAGGATATCCGGATTGCCAATGGAAAAAAAGATTCCGGCAAAACGGTTACCAAAACTGACCGTAGAATTCAATTTTTCCCAGAGGGTGGGGATCTGGTTGCCGGGCTCGAAAATAACGTAGCTTTTCTTGCCACCGACCCTTTTGGTGTACCCATCTCCGTGAATGGCCTCATCAAAAACAGAGCTGGCCAAGAAATCCTCAAATTCAACTCCGTTCATGATGGCATGGGAAAATTCAGCATCAATCCCGATAAAGGAGATTCCTTATATGCCATTTGGAAAGATGATCTTGGCAAAGAGCATAGCACTGGTTTGCCCAGCATAAAAAATACAGGTGTGGTAATGCGACTGATCCCTGTAAACAAAAAAATCTTGTTTGGCGTTTCCAGGACCTCCGATCAAGACCCCAACCTGGAACAACTGGTGATCATCGGCCATATGCACCAACACTTGGTATATAAAGCAAAAATGAACCTGCATGACAATTTCATGAGTGGCGGCGCCATACCGGTGGACCAATTGCCATCGGGGGTTTTGCAGGTAACGGTGTTTAATGCCTTGGGGCTACCCTTGGCAGAAAGAGTGGTTTTTGTCAACAATCACGATTATGAGTTTAAACCTGATATGCTGATTGGCGTCCAGAACCTGGCCAGGCGCGGGAACAATGTGATTGAAATTACGGTACCAGATTCCTTGAAATCGAATTTGTCATTAGCGGTGACCGATGCGCTCGCCGACGGCATCGGGCCCACGGATGATAATATCATCTCACACATATTATTGACAGGGGATTTGAAAGGCTATATCCATAACCCTTACTATTATTTTAAAAACAATTCCGACTCGGTGGCCAATTTCCTTGATCTGGTAATGCTCACCCATGGTTGGAGGCGTTTTAAATGGGATCAGCTAGCCCGGGGCAAAACCCCTGTGATCAAATTCCCGGAACAGGATAACCTATCCTTGAATATAGAGGTATTGGGCGTAGACCCCTACCGCATCGCCAACGATGAATCCATGAATGCCATCATAAGGAAAAAAGATTCGAGCACCCAAATATTGCAGATACCCCATTTAAAAGGAGACAAATTTGGCATCACAGGGTTACTGTTTTATGATACGGCAAAAGTTTTTTATCAATTCAATATCAACCACAAGCTTGCGGATGAAGCGGCGGTGACTTTTAACACTGGCCTGATTAGGGGATACCGAAAAATAAAACCACAAATTGCCTGGAATGGTATATGGGCATTTTCTGATTCTTCCTTTTTGAGAAGAAACCGTTCTATTATTGAGGAAGCAGAAAGAAACAAATCGGCTTTCGACCAAAAAGTAAAAACACTGGAAGCGGTAACAGTAAAAGGCCGACAAAAATCAGATGCCCAAAAACTGGATGAGCTATATACCTCGGGCATGTTCAGTGGTGGCGATGCCTATACCTATGATTTAACAAAAGACCAACTCGCATTATCCTATCCAGACATTTTCAGTTATCTGCAAGGTAAAGTGGCGGGATTACAGATTGTCACTTCAGGAGCCGGTGGCACCCCTACCATGCAATGGCGTGGGAGCACCCCTACTTTATACCTAAATGAAATGCAGATCGATCCCTCTACCATCCAAAACACTCCCGTATCAGACATAGCTATGGTAAAAATATTCAGACCCGGTTCAGGGGTCGGCTTTGGTGGCGGGGCGGGTGGTGTGATTGCGGTATATACCAAAAAAGGTAGCGAAGGCCGCCGCAATGATGAGGCATTTGTGGGGCTGCCCAGAGCCCAGATCATTGGTTATTCGGTGACCAAAGAATTTTATTCCCCAGATTATGCCAGTCTGGATTTGCAAAACCAGGCCGAAGACACCCGCAGCACTATTTTGTGGAAACCTTATATTTTAACGGACAAGGACAACCATAAAGTGATTCTGCGTTTTTACAATAACGATATTTCAAAAGCGCTTCGTGTGGTGCTGGAGGGCTTCAACGAGGATGGCAAATTGGCCAGGGTAGAAAAGATCTTACAATAAGGAACATAAATGCCGTACCATTTACTAACCGAGCTTTAGAGCTTCAATAGTTTGATCTCATTTCGGTAAAGCAGCAACCTACCCTCATTTTCCAATTGCTTCAACAAGCGCGACACGACTACCCTAGAAGTCGCCATCTCATCGGCGATGGTATTATGTGAGGCTTTGATCACGCTGGAGCCAGAGAGCCTTTGCTTTTCTTTCAAATAGTAAATAAGGCGTTCATCCAGTTTATGAAAGGCGATACTTTCAATGGAGCGCAACAGTTCCAGAAAGCGCTCATTGAAGCTACGCATGATATAGTTTTTCCAACTTGGGTATTTGCAAAGCCATTCATCGAGCTTATTATTGGGTATGGCAATGATTTGCACCTCGTCTTCGGCAATCGCTTTTACCTCACTTTTTTTGGCTTCCAAACAGCAGCTATAGGCCATTGAACAACTTTCGGTACTGGATAAATAATACAGCAGTATTTCTTTTCCATGCTCATCTTTTCGGAACACTTTGATGGTACCTTCCACAATGATGGGCATCGTACGAATATATTTTCCATAATCGATGATTACATCGCCTTCGGAAAAATGCCTCAACTCACCATCGGTTTCCATCTCCTTGATCAATGCGGGCTCAAATGTGGAATAAAGGATCGAAAGGGTATCTACACTCATTACACCTGATATTTTATTAAAACAATTGGGCACCAGTGCCAAGCACCGGTGTAGCCACATCAGGTGTAAAGATATAGTGCAAAAAGGAATTGAACAGATAGAATATCCCATCTATCCGTCAATCCATTATATAGAGAATAGGGCTAGTACTTTAGGAAACCAGTTCAGGTTTTTTATCACCCATGCATGCCTTCCATAAAAAATAACCACCCGAAAGGTTTGAAACCCTATCAAAACCATGCTGCTTCAAAATCCGCTGGGCCAGATAGCCTCGCAAACCCGCCTCGCAATAAATGAAAATAGGTCGATCGGTGGGTATTTCCTGTAACCTATCACGAATCTCATCCACGGGTATATTGATGGCATCCCCTATTTTGCCCAACACAAACTCATCGGGTCTTCTAACGTCAATCAAAAAAGCATTATCGGGCAGTTTGTCCATTTCGTCCCAATAAAATACCTCCAATCTTTTGAGCATAATATTTTCAGCAACAAAACCTGCCATATTGATGGGATCCTTTGCCGAGGAATAAGGAGGTGCATACGCATGTTCAAACTCCACCAGTTCATCAATATGGCTATTTCTTTTGATTACTGAGGACAATACATCAATCCGCTTATCCACTCCTTCATAACCGGCAATCTGTGCACTATAAAGCCTTCCATCTTCTGGTGAGAAGGCAATCTGTATGGTCATTTGCTGAGAGCCCGGATAATAACTAGCGTGTGAACCGCTATTGGTGGTAGATACACGATGGGGGATATTGGCCATCTTCAAATGTTTGGAAGCCGTGCCTGCTGTAGCCACCGTCATATCAAACACTTTCACGATAGCCGTATTGATAGCACCATGATATTTGCGCCCATTTCCTAAAACAATATTATCGGCAGCAATACGGCCCTGCTTGTTGGCCGGCCCTGCCAAATAGGTTATCATCGATTGTTTGGTGATGGGGTTCTCAAATTCGATTGCGTCACCAACTGCATAAATATCGGGATCGGAGGTCTGCAAATATTCATTCACCCAAATGCCTCTTGCATTCCCGATTTTCAGTCCGGCATCGCTGGCCAATTTGGTATCGGGTCGAACGCCGATCGATAGTATTACCACATCTGCTTCCAATGAATCCCCATCCTTCAGGTGCACTTTTAGTTGCCCATCTTCTTTTGAAAAACTGGCGACGGCTGATTCCAATCGAAGATCAACCCCTTTGCTGCGGATATGTTTCTGCACAATGGAAGCTATCGGAAAATCGACGGGTGCCAAAATCTGATTGCCCATTTCAATAATACTCACGTGCAGGCCAAGCTCATGAAGATTTTCAGCCATCTCCAAACCAATAAATCCAGCACCTACCACCACAGCCTTGCGAATTTTTTTATTTTGTACATAGGATTTGATATAGTCCGTGTCGTTAACATTGCGCAAAGTGAAAATGCCTTCGTTCGAAATCCCCGGCAAGGGAGGGCGGATGGGCTCCGCACCGGGCGACAACACCAATTTATCATAGCTCTCCTCATAACTTTTTCCGGTAGCCAAATCTTTGGCAATGATTTTTTTCTGTGCAGGGTCGATGCTCATTACCTCCGTTCTTACCCGCACATCAATATTAAAACGTTGATGAAAGGAAGCTGCCGTTTGCACAAACAATTTGTTCCGCTCTTTAATAACCTCCCCAATATAATAGGGCAGACCGCAATTGGCATAGGAAATGTATTCGCCTTTTTCAAAAATAACGATCTCCGCATGCTCATCCATTCTTCTCAATCTGGCAGCAGCGCTGGCACCGCCTGCAACAGCTCCGATAATGATGTATTTCATTTGTTCAATTTTATTTTTTGATTCCATTGCAAAACTACTTGCTACAAAATGCCCATACCGTAACATTTGTTACTATTTTCAAATCGATAACAGAATAAAAAATCAATCATAAAAACCGGGCTAAAAAATAGCGCATAAAAAAAGCACTGTCCGCATCTCCAGCAAACAGTGCTCCTTAACTCAAAATTGGAATAAAACAGAACTTAAACTTTCAAAAAAAATCGTTTAAGATAGATAGCAATATTTTTTATTTTACAAAGCCACTTACATAATCCCAAGTGCCACCATTGACCACATTGGTAAAGCCGTTTTGTTCAAGAATGGATTTAGCTTGGCTACTCCGGCCTCCACTTCTACAAAAAACAACTATGTTTTTTTTATTTTTAAATTTTGCCAATTGCAAGGCTACCTGATCCAAAGGGATATTCACGGAGCCCTTAACATGCCCATCGGCAAATTCGCCGGGGGTGCGTACATCTACCAGAAAAGCACCATCATCAATAATGCTTTTTAAATCAACGGTAGTTCCTGTTCCAAATAATTGTTGAAAAATACTCATATGGTTTGTTTTATACTGTGAATCTCTTAATGGCATCTACAATTCCTGCCTTGGGCACCACACCACTTTGCCGCCAAAGCGATCTCCCGTTTTTGAAAAGGATGAGCGTGGGCACCCCGCTAATCTGATACTGGTTAGCGGCTTGTGGGTTTTTATCTACATCTACTTTTATAATGGTTGCCCCCTCTCCTATTTCCTGTTTTACTTCTCGCAGAATGGGTGCCATGACCTTACATGGGCCGCACCATTCCGCAGAAAAGTCAACCAACACTGGTTTATCCGATTGTATGATTTCATTAAAAGTCATTCCTCTTTTCTTTTTTTACAGCAGATGATTTGTTTTCTTTTTTGAAAATCCCAAAAAACAATGCACCCATCACCCCACCATAGAGGGTGCTGTTCAGCGGCTTGGATGTGATCAAACAAGTGCCGCTAGCACAGCCCACTTGATGCCAGTACAGGTATCCACCTATACTACCCACCAAGGCACCGGCGAGGTAAAGCTTATTGTTGTTAAACCACTTCCTCATAATGAATATCTTTTGTGGATTCAGTATCCATCATTTTAGGGGAAGTGGGACAGCCACCCATTCCACAACAGGCAATATTAAAAACAGCCATGCCGCTAAACATGAGACCGGCCAAACCAAACAAAAGGTCCCTTGCAAAAACAGCCTGCACTATAATGGCGATGCCAATACCCAAACGAACCACCCTCATAAAATTCCAGTTGCTCAAGATTACCTGCTTCATGCTGTTTATTTTTAATACTTTTTTCTTAACCATACAAAAATAGAAAGCCTAATCTATCCATAAGGTAACAAAGGTTACAAATAGCTGTAACAATCAAATTCTTTTGTTTGGATGAAAAGCGGACTGTGGGTATGATAAAAAAAGGCTGATACCACCAATCAAGGAAGTACCAACCTTTGTTGATTATTATTAAGGGTTAATTGGATGTAACGATGATCATTTGGCTCTGCACATTCGAGCCGTTGGAACTTATTTTAGCAATGTAAGCACCTGCAGCCATTTTTTTATTACTGTTTAATGCCACTGATTGCCTACCACTTAAAAGCGCCCATTGAATTTCGCTTAATTTTTGACCAGCCATATCAAACAGCTCCAACCTTGCATTGGGATATGATTTGTTCGCTTCCACAAAAATTTCATTACTGCTATTGTTGATGACCGTTGGATAGATTTTTATTGGTTGTACCAGATCATTGACTACCTCTATTACTTTGGAGTACGTAACGGTGCCATCCACATCTTCCATTTTTAGACGGTAGTAAGAGAGCCCACCCAAAGGCGAATAATCGGTATAGCTATAATCGATCTGCGTTGTTGACATTGGGCCCGACTGTTTGGAAGGCAGCTGGGTTATTGGCTGAAAATGGACTCCATCCGAACTTCGCTGCACCTCAAAATATTTATTATTTATTTCCATTGCACTGACCCAATCTAGTTGCACAGCCCCATTCAACAAAAGTTGACCATCGAAACTCACCAAAGTGAGTGCCAGGGTGCCGCCAGAAGCACTAAAGCTAATCCTATTGGAACCCGCATTTTGATAATACTCCAGCACCATATTGTAGGTGCCTGCGGTCAGTGTGGGGGAATAGGTCCTTACTGTATAGGCTTGGTCTTGCCAACCATTGATCACCCATGTACTGCCACCATCCAAACTAAACCGGTAGCCATCATCCCCACCTACGGTAAAAACATAGTTCCCTGCGTAAAGATATCTTTGCAAACGGTAACGAACACTGAATTGCTGGGTCTGTACAGGGCAGCCACTAGTATTATAGGTAATGGGCGAACTACTTCCTCCAAAGTTTTCATCAAAATTCATGGAAGAACCGCCCTCCGTTACCTTACCTCTATAAGTGTTACAGCCCATGCCCTTGTATACATAACCAATCCATTGGTTTCCTGTTCCGTAGATAGTTTGATCGTCAGCAGGAGGAATGCATCCTGGTGTAATCGAGAAAGAAACTTGATTGCCACCTGTATTTTCGTAATATTCTAAAACAAGATCTGTGGTGCCGCTTAGGGTCACTGTAGCCGTATATGTTGTATAAGCTTGGTCATGCCATTGATTGATAAGCCAGGTTGCACCACCATCAATACTCAACCGGACACCATCATCCCCACCTATGGTAATATCATAGGTACCGGTATAATTTAAAGCTAGTTTATAACGCACACTAAAACCTTCCGTGTACACAGAGCAACCACCAATCGTATTGTAGTTCACCTGATTACCACCAAAACTTTCATTGAAATTAGGATTCGAGGCAGAGCCTTCATTCACATATCCAGCGTAAGTATTAAATGACTTTCCTTGATAAACATAACCAATCCAAACATTTCCAGTGCCATAGGTAGTTTGGTCGCCTTGTGGGGTGCATTGGGATAAAGCTGAAGCAATATGCACGAAAACTAACATCCCAAGAAAGATTATCTTTTTCATTTTTTCGTAGTGGTATTGGATAATTTGAATTTATCTTAAATGTCTTATTGTAAATGTGAAAGCGTTTAATATAGATGTCAAATTTATACTACAAACGGAAATCAAAAAGCCTTATTGCACTTTCTATTAGTGCTTTCCGAAGTTAAAAAGTGTAAAATTGCGGGGGTAAAGAATTAACTGATTGACTAACAAAAACTTGTATTCAAATCGTTGAAAAGATAGCAACACTTGAAAAGATGGAATTAACTAAAACCATTGTTTACCATGAGTGGTCTAATAAAGGCAATAGAATCAAGAGGTTGATTGTTTAGATATTGCATTTATCATCCAAACAACGCTTCGGTTTTAGGAAGCCGGTAATGATAAAAACCACCCCAAAAAGAAAAAAGGCCCAGGCACTATCGTCATTGGAAAACAGATAGCCCAGAACCAGAAAAAAAATCCCCAGGCCCCAGCGGAGCAAACGGCTGAACCAAATCAGCATTCTATCGCTTTTAGATCCTCCCTGTTTTATCATAATTTGTAAAATAAATAAATCTTGAGGGGATGGATTGCAACCAAAGTCACAAAGGAGGGCTCATAAAAAAAATTCCAAGATTTAAATTTAAACCTTGGAAATAGGTGTTTGAATTATCTCAGTTATTACCAAAAACATCCCATCAGAAATTCGACAGGATTTCTTTGGCTTCCACAAGGCCTTGTTTACGCCAGGTTTCCTTCCCCTGGTTATATACAATAAAAGTAGGAAAGGCATCCACGTTCATCTGCTTGCAAATAGAGGTTTGTTGCCCACCATCGATCTTCACCAATACAAACTGGCTCCCATTGGTTTTTACCAATGAATCGATTACCAGGGCCATTTTTTTGCAAGGAGGGCACCAAACTGCGCTAAAATCAACCAGTACGGTTTTGTCTTTAGGTATCTGTGCCAGATAATCCTCCATTGAAATCTGGGCCACTTCTACCGCTTGTTCAACTGGTTTATCGGCCCTTTTCCAAGCACTGATGCCGCCATTCATATTATAGGCCGTGTATCCGTTTTCCCTTAACCATTCACTCGCTGCCGCACTGCGGGCACCACTAAGACAATAGGTATAAACAGGTTTACTCTTATCCAAAGCCTTGGCCCTGGTTTGGAATTCGTTGGGGTTTGTCCAATCTGCCAACATCGCCCCTTTTAAATGACCAGACTGGTACTCGCCAGGCGTACGTACATCCAGCAACTGTATATTGCTTTGAGCAATGGCCTTTTGAAACTCATCCACTGAAAGATTCACTTGCTGTGCACGGCTATTGCATGCCAAAAAAATACTGGCGAAGCCAATTGCCAATAAAAACTTAAACCTCATCATGATTATGCTTTTTTAGTTGGGCAGGTGTTCAATCCAAAGATACTATAAAGCGGACAGAAGCTGATGAGGCTGGTAAGCAAAAACACGGCAGCTACTACCAACAAAATAATACCTAATGTACCAGAAATGGTATGTGTGAAATACAAAACGGCCACTACTGCAGCTACTAATAAACGAATAATGCGGTCGGTGTTGCCCATGTTCTTTTTCATAACGAATGTTTTATTTGTTTAAAAATTTAAAAAACCAAACAATTATCGAAACCAATCCGATGCAAAGCAAACAAACCAATATCAGTTTAAATAATTTCTGAAGCATGTTTGCTCACCGATTGATTTTCCCAAAGTTAGAACCTTCAAAATTGCAAACTGGTGACTTTGGTTACATTCCTCATAAAATTTCAACACCTAATGAAGACTGGCGAACCTTGCCTTCCATTTCAAGCTTTTTCAGGGTACGGCTAATTACTTCCCGTACCGTGCCCAGTTCCGAAGCTATCTGTCGGTGGCGGAGGTTCAACTGTTTGCTACCTTTCTGCCTGCTTTTTTCCAAAAGATAATTGTAGAGTCGCTGATCTAAGTGGTTGTACAAAAGATGATTGATCGTTTCCAACAAGGCAGCATAACGCTGGTCATAGAGGTTATAAAAAAAATCGTTTATCGACGGGAAGGCCTTTAGCCATTGCTTTAGCTTGTCCACAGGTAATAAGAGCAGTACCGACTCCTCTTCCGTGATGGCAAAAACCTTGCTGGGCGCATTTTTTAACCCCGCCGTAAAGGACATGATACAGCTTTCCCCAGTTTCGAGATAATAAAGCAATAGCTCCCTATCCTCGTACCTCGTAAACACTTTTACAGAGCCTTCCAATAATAGGGGCACCAATTTTATAAACTGACCTTCACGGAGTATTTCCATATTGGCCGGAAAATCTTTCAAAATGCCAAATTCCTCGATTTCTTTGAGCAAATCTTTTGGGAAATGATCCAGATATTCTTCTATGCTTTTCATTTTGATTTTTGCCAAAGCAATTTAAAGCTATTTTCCTGACAAGAATCATATACAATTGTAACATAGGTTACCACTACCCGTTGGCCCATCCTCTAATTTTGATAAACCTTAAAAGTAGGTCCATAAATATCCCTTCCTATAGAAGTAAAGGTTTTTATTTTTTTTGAAAAAATAACTGAAACATGTTTGATGATTTAGGTCATATCAATGAACCGTTAACCGCAGGCGAGAACTTTAGGGACAGGATGGCAACCGTAGATGAGAAAGGAAAAAGAAAATGGGTTTTTGCCTCTAAGCCCCCAAGCGGAAAATTCTATAATATCCGTACTTGGTTGAGTTATCTATATTTTATTGCCTTCTTCGGTATCCCATTTGTACGATTCCATAGCCGGCCTTTATTCATGTTCAACATCCCACAAGCGCGGTTTATCATCTTTGGCAAAGTGTTTTGGCCGCAAGATTTTTTTATACTTGGGTTGACCATGGTGACTTTTATTTTCTTTGTAATCTTGTTCACCGCCGCTTTTGGAAGATTGTTTTGCGGCTGGGCCTGCCCCCAAACCAATTTTATGGAAATGATGTTCAGGAAAGTGGAATTTCTGATCCTGGGCGATGCGCCTGCACAAAAACAACTCAAAGCAGCCCCTTGGACAGGGAAAAAAATATTCAAAGTCTCCATAAAGCATATCGTATTCTTTCTACTTTCTTTTACCATCGCCAATTTTTTTCTCTCCTATATCATTGGCATGGACGCATTGGTAAAAATCATTACAGAACCCGTAAGTGAGCATATAGCCGGATTGATTTCCATTTTCATATTCAGTGCTGTGTTTTATGGGGTATATGCATTTTTTAGGGAGCAGGCATGTATTGTGGTTTGCCCTTATGGCCGCTTACAAAGTGTACTGCTCGACAAGAACTCCATGATTGTGGCATACGATTATAAACGTGGTGAACCCAGAGGGGTGCACAAAAAAAACAGTACCGAAAACCTTGGTGACTGCATCGATTGCCATCAATGTGTGCGGGTATGTCCAACAGGCATAGATATACGTAATGGAGTACAGATGGAATGCGTGGGCTGCACGGCCTGCATCGATGCCTGTGATCATGTGATGGAGAAAATAAAAAAACCAAAAGGGTTGATACGCTACGCCTCGGAAAACTCTATTGCTACTGGTCAAAACCTGCATTATACCACCCGGATGAAACTGTATACGGGCCTATGTTCGCTGGCCCTAGTATTATTGACCACTTTATTGCTCACTAGGGCAGATGTGGATGTCACCATCATGCGTACCCCCGGCATGTTGTATCAAGAGATAGGCCAAGATAGTATTTCAAACTTGTACAATATCAAAGTAGCCAACAAAACCATCAACGACGTCCCACTAACCATTAAATTGGAAGATGGCAACGGCTATATTGAAACCATAGGCAAACCTTATATCAATGTGGCGAAAGAAGGTCAGGGGTCTGGTTCCTTTTTCGTGGTGCTTCCTAAAAAAATCCTTAAGAAAAGGTCTACTAGTATCCGACTGGGATTATATGAAGGCGACAAAAAGATAACGGACAAAACAACCAATTTTTTGGCACCCGTATCAAGATAAGCCTATAACCTAGTGATAAGTTAATTATAAAACGTCCAAACATCACAGGTTTTCTATAACCCGTTTTATTTTGTATATCTCCAAAAACCTGTGAGGTTTTAGCGACAGTTTATGCTTATTATATCACTAGTAAAAAATCCTGAGTCCTTGCGGGATTGGCAGTTTCTTGAAAAAAGAACCGAAAATTTGCCATTATACAAATGCAGGGGTAAAGTCATCTACATTTCGAAAATTGATAACCCTATTAGGAGATAGGTAGAAATAACTATTTTAACACAACTACTTTTCTCCTAAACCTATATGGTGACTGCAATGGATGGCGTCATTCAACTCACAGAATCAGCCTGTGACAATTCCACTTCTTGCTGCAACAGGCCTTTGGCAGCCAAAATCCAATGGGGCAAATCATCGCCTGTGATTTTCCATTCTTTCCCATCCTGTATCAAAAGAAAAATAAAACGGCGACCTCTCTCATCGCTCACATCAATGGTATAGGAAGGAAAATCGTTTTTATTCAATTTAAGAAAATTGAACTCTTTTAGCTGGCCCTCGATCTTAATGTACTTTGAAAATTGCACCTGTTTTTGAAACTTCATGGTCATGATATTTATGTAATACGCTATCGCATATTACCCGAATAAGATGCCAATTGTTCCAAAAAAATAAATAATAACAAAAAATTATTCTGACTAAAAATAAAAAGAGCGCATCAAGCCATTGCTTTTTTTTTGCTCATTTCTTCTTTTTCTCGAAGCCGATTGTTGTAACGTATTACAGCCCAATATTCATTGCCATAGGCAACCAATATTTCTGATCCGGCAGGGATATCCTGTTTTGACTGAATAAAAACCCTTCTGCCATCATCCACATACTCACAATTATTGCGCAGTCCTTTAATTTTTACAAGCCCTCTTGCATCATTGGCATACCGGCTCAATGCGCTCTTATGCCGGGAGGCATCTATCACATGCGAACGTTTGATATAATAGATATAGCCATTTCGACCTTCATCATGGCTCACTTCCTTCCAAGTGGTTGCCTTTCCTTTATACTCAACAATGCGGGTGCCTTTTGGTATAAATATTTTTGTAAAAAGGCCCCTACCTGCACCGGGAATACCAGAACCTTTAATCACTAAATGTTTTTCTAATAAAGCCATGCTAATAGTTGTTTCTTTTAAAAAAAATTATTTTTTCAATAAACGGTCATTCTTTATAGTGGTTCTTTATGATGAACCAGATCTAGGGCAGTGCAAAGGCCACATAAGCATCCCCTGATGGTTTGTGCAACTTTCCCCCGCCACATGCAATCACTACAAATTGTTTTCCTCCTGACTCATAAATAGAAGGCGTGGCAAAACCTGCGGCTGGCAAATCGGCCTCCCATAATAGTGCGCCTGTTCTCTTACCAAAAGCCCTAATCTTCGCATCACTGGTGGCTGCAATAAAGATAAGGCCACCCGCAGTCACCGAGGGACCACCATAATTTTCTGTACCCGAGTGGATGCCTTTTGCTTTTAGTTCAGGATAGTCACCCAAGGTATCTTTCCATACCAATTGCCCGCTGTTCAAATCAATCGCATTCAACGTGCCCCAAGGTGGCATCACGGCTGGATAATCTTCCTTAGTCAGAAATTTATTATAGCCTGTAGAACTATAAGGCATATTGTACCATTCATCTTCCGGTTTTGCAGTTGCTATATATTTCTCTTTCTGCTTATCCTTTTCATCCAGAATAAAAGAAGCAATTGCTTTTTTTTCAGAATGCGACAATCGGTTCAAAGCGGGCATCATCCTTCTTCCCGTTACAAGCAACTGGGCAAACTGCTCCTCATTATATTTTTTCTCAACCCCAATCAAACTGGGATAGTTGCCGCTACCTTGTCTTTGTGGTCCATGGCATGACATACAGTTGTCAATATATAAACGCTGCCCCGCTTCTAGATTGGTTTCTTCTTTTACTGATTGCTTTTTTATATCCACCATGCTGAGTACCCAAGGCATTTCACTCGCATTCACATACAATAAGCCAGTGCCGGGGTCAAATGCCGCACCACCCCATTCGGCACCTCCATCAAATCCCGGGAAAATGATAGTGCCTTCTTTTGAAGGCGGGTTAAATATAAAACCCGTTTTATAGGAGCTCAATCGCTTTTTTATATCCTCATAGGAAGAATCTGGCACCAACCTATTCAGATCCGATTCATTTACCGACTGTCTGACAAAGGGCTTTGGCAAACTGGGCCAAGGTTGTGTGGGAGAAAGTTTTTCGCCCAACAGTTCCGTTTCAGTCGGCACTGGTTTTTCCTCGATGGGATAGATAGGCTTGCCCGTGGTTCTTTCGAACAAAAACACAAAACCGCTTTTGGTAGGTTGTGCAATGGCTTCCATCTTTTTCCCATCCTTATTAATGGTTACCAATGCAGGAGCAGCTGGAAGATCCCGATCCCATACATCATGATGAACAGTTTGAAAATGCCAAATCAGTTTCCCAGTAGCAGCATCCAATGCCAATACCGAATTGGCAAAAAGATCATTACCCAGTCTTTTACCACCATAAAAATCATAGGAAGCGGAGCCGATCGGTGCAAACAAAATCCCTTTTTCTTCATCCAAACTAAAACCCGACCATGCATTGGCGCCGCCAATATGTTTATAGGCCTCTTTATTTTCCCAACTATCATAACCAAACTCACCGGGCTGTGGGATGGTATGGAAAATCCAGCGCAGCTTTCCGGTGTGCACATCATAAGCACGAATATGGCCCGGTGCGGCAGCGGCTTCTTCCGCTACCCTGGTGCCGATAATAATCAAATCTTTATAAATCATTCCCGGCGTGGTGGAGGATACATATAAGTCGGAGACATCCCTGCCCAAATCCTGGTGCAGGTCAATAAAACCCTGGTTTCCAAAAGAAGGGATAGGCCTCCCCGTTAGTGCATCGATACAATATAACCTGGAAGCCACCGAATAAAAAATGCGTTGATCCTCTTTTCCATTGGTATAATAAGCTACACCACGACAAACATTCATCGAAAAATAGCCTTTCCCTTTTCCTCCACTACTGTCAGCAGGATTGAATACCCATTTTTCCTTACCGCTAGCCGCATCCAGTGCAAAAAGTTTCAACTTGGGTGAAACACCATATAAAGTATTTTCAATAATCACCGGGTTCACCTGAATCTGGGTCATCTGATCGGAATCCCCAGTATGGTAAACCCAAGCCACCCGCAAACCCGAAACATTGGAAGTATCAATCTGTTTCAAAGAGGAATAATGATTGTTCTCTTTGTTACCACCATACACTTGCCAGCCGCTATATTTTTTTTCATTTGCAGAATGGCAAGCAAACAATAAAATAAAACCAACCAAGGTGAAAGGCAACAAGGAACTTTTCATATTCATGTAAGATTCGAACCAGGCTGTTTATTTTTGAAAAGAGACCTGAGATCAGCATTTCGAACCGTAAATGAAAGCATTTTATTAGAAAAGCGGGTATTTTTTATTTAAAAAATTTGTTATCCTGGGTTTCCCTATTTATAAGTCGGTTTAGTTATTTTCGCGTTGCCTTTTAAGTTCATTCAATAACCAACTGTTTATTTAAAATGGAAACACATCTGCACCATTCACACACAGAACATCATATGCAAAGCTCCGACATCCTAAGGGATATCGTGATTGGCATGTCGGATGGACTTACCGTACCCTTTGCATTAGCAGCGGGTTTGAGCGGGGCAGTGCAAAACACCAACCTGATTGTAATTGCGGGCATTGCTGAAATTGCGGCCGGCTCCATTGCCATGGGTCTTGGTGGCTACTTAGCAGGCAAAACAGAGGTTGACCATTATAATTCCGAATTGAAAAGAGAATATGACGAGGTTGATAACCTGCCCGATAGAGAAAGAGAGGAAGTACAGGAATTTTTTGCCGGTCTTGGTTTCAGCCCCGCACTCCAACAAGAGGCAGTGGCCGAAATGACAAAGGACAAAGACAAGTGGGTGGATTTTATGATGAAGTACGAATTGGGCTTGGATAAGCCCGACCCCAAACGAGCAGGCAAAAGCGCTTTCAACATTGGAGCTTCCTATGTTGTGGGTGGACTGATACCCTTAAGCCCTTATTTTTTTAACAACAGCGGTGTGGAAGGTCTAAAATTTTCTGCAGTTATTACACTCATCTGCCTCTTTATTTTTGGCTACTTCAAAAGTAAAATGACTGGTGTGAACCCAATCAGCGGCGCATTTAGGGTAATGATTATCGGCGCACTGGCTGCAGGATGTGCATTTGGGGTCGCTAAACTAATCCAGCATTAGGGCATCCAACCTTCACTTATTGACAACTGTTTGTTCCCTGATTATAAATGGGAGATGTTATTACCATCTGCAAGTGCATATGGGTTGGTGAAAAGGGTTATCCAATAGAGGCTTTCCGACTAAGTTCATTTATCAGATTCTTCCTTTCCAGCTTTTTCCCCTTCTTTCAATTTCATATGCGGTAGCATGGAGCTTACCATCATAATAAGGGAAGCAATGATGATGAGATAGATACCTATTTTCTTTTCTGGACAAATGCCCCGATAACAGGAGGAAAAAAGCAAATAGTCGCGTACACAAAAGGCAAGCACCATGGCCACAATCACAATATTCAATCTCTTAGCCCAGATTTTTGGCAATAAAAACAGAAAGACACAAATAGCATCCATTACGATAATGGCCCAACCAGGCTTCCCATACCTCCCCTGCTCAGAAAAAAAACCGTTAAATGTTTTATCGATATCCGGATAATAAGCCCATGGTAGATAGCAGGCTACCGCAAGCAGCAATGCCGCAAAAACTCCTATATAATTGGTATATTTCATGATGCTAAATTACAAGACCTGTCTGGCCTATGGCTGACAGGTCTTTTCGAGGAGGTTCCGAGCAGATTCGAACTGCTGTAGAAGCTTTTGCAGAGCTTTGCCTAGCCACTCGGCCACGGAACCGTTGAGACGCGCAAAAATAGTATATTCGGTTTAATTTCCCTAACTGTTATGCAGGTCAAAAAGTTGGGAATACAAAAAAGAGTAGCGCTTGCGCAAAACTCTTTACGGTTGTTCGCTGATGTCCTACTTACCATAAACGTTTTTCGACAAAATTTTTTTTATGCAACATATTGCAGAAAGCGAGTTGATCATCAATAAAAGGGGTGCAATCTATCACTTGGACCTTCGTCCTGAGGAATTGGCCCACAATATCATCACAGTTGGCGACCCAGACCGTGTTGCTGCTGTGAGTAAATACTTCGACCATATTGAAACCAAAACCCAGCACCGTGAATTTGTTACCCATACCGGGGTTATTGGGGGAAAACGGATTTCTGTGGTTTCAACCGGTATTGGCACAGACAATATTGATATTGTACTGAACGAACTGGATGCGCTGGTAAATGTTGATTTTGAAACTCGCAGCATCAAAAAAGACCTGACCTCTCTTTCCATTATCCGGATTGGCACTGCTGGCTCATTGCAATCGGCCATCCCCATCGATAGTTTTGTGGTTTCCACACATGGGCTTGGGATCGATAACCTATTGAATTTTTATCGCCACGAACAGAATGAAGAAGAAAAACAATTGCTCCATTCCTTTGTAACATCAACGCAGTTGCATAACCGTTTTTCCTATCCCTATATCAATAGCGCCAGTGCCTCTTTGATCAAGCATTTCGTGGAAGGATATCATCATGGCATTACCGTTACCTGTCCAGGTTTCTACGGCCCGCAAGGAAGGATATTAAGGTTGGGACTGAGCAACCCAGCATTGATCGATCGGCTTACCCAATTCAGTTTTGGAAACTATCAGATTGCCAATTTTGAAATGGAGACAGCTGGCATTTATGGACTCGGTAAAGTATTGGGCCATCATTGCCTCAGCATTAGTGCCATTGTTGCCAATCGCATATCCAAACAATTTTCGAAGGACGGCGATGCATTGGTAGATAACCTTATCAAAAAAACATTGGGGATCATCAGTGGTTTTTAACCCAACACTCCTATTTTAATCAAGACCCGTTTACCGTATTCTCTTCAATCCAAAGATTACAGCACCCCAACAGCATCCCATGTTGGTTGTATTCATTCTTCATACCCAATTTAGTTGGCCATAGCACTTTGTCGCCTATTCTAGAGAAACTGATGTAAATAATATTGCCCCTACAATAAACTGCTTAATAAAAAGGAATGGGAAATTATCTCCATTTCAAATGCTATTCTATAAGGATGAACAAATAATAAATTATTAAAAAAACATTATAACATTCTGGGCCCAAAAATATATTTTGTTAACACATAGTTAACGATATGAATATATTTTTGTATAAACAAAATATGACGTATGAGAAAAATCACTTATGTATTTTTAGCTATTTCATTATTGTGTATTTCGATAAGCACAATAGCGCAGGTAACCACCAGTGGAATGACAGGGACTGTTAAAAGCAGTTCCAGTGAGCCACTCTCAAGAGCCTCCATAAAAGCAACCCATTTGCCCTCAGGGACAGTGTACAGCACACTCACACAAACAGATGGAAGGTTTACCATATCCAACATGCGGGTGGGCGGCCCATATCAGTTGGAAATCTCTTTTGTGGGATATAACGACTATGAAAAAAAGGATATCGTCCTCAATCTGGGGGAGGTGCTCAATCTGAACATCTTCTTGGTAAGTAGTAGCCAAACCCTACAAGGAGTAACGGTAACGGCCCAAAAAAACAATATAATCAATAGCAACCGTTCCGGAGCCTCTATGCAAATCAGCCAACAGCAATTGCAAGCGCTGCCTACCATCAACAGAAATATTGATGACTATACAAGGCTGGTACCCCAGGCACTCGCTACCAAAAACTCATCAGACGGAAGTACGATGGGGGTTTCCTTTGCAGGAGCCAGTAACCGCTATAACCAATTTTCAATCGATGGCGCCAACGCAACTGATGTATTCGGCTTGGCAGCGAGTGGCACCAATGGCGGACAGGCCGCCTTGAACCCCGTGCCCTTTGATGCCATCGACCAAGTACAGATTGTACTATCGCCTTACGATGTAACCCAAAGCGGTTTTACTGGCGGTGGTGTGAACGCAGTTACCAGATCTGGCACCAACACATTCCATGGCTCAATCTATGGGTTTACGCAAAACCAGAACATGGTGGGAAAGGCTCCCAATGATAATAGTAAATACAGCAATTTCAAAGACAATACTTTTGGTGTGAGACTTGGAGGGCCCATCATAAAAAATAAACTGTTCTTCTTTGTGAACTATGAAAGGGAAAGACGCACTTCGCCAATTGTAAACCTGCCGGGGTCTTCTACCTCACTAATCCAGACAAACATTTTAGACCAACTTTCTGCATTCCTAAAGGATAAAAGCAAACATGATAGTTGGTCGTACGACCCCGGAGCCTATAATGGATTCGATAAGACAAAACAATCCGATGCCCTATTTGCCAGGTTGGATTGGAATATTGATAGAAAGAACAAACTCACCATCAGGCATAACTATGTAAAGGGCAGCAATTTTATTTTTGGCAATGGTACCAATTCCATGAGCTTTTATAATAATGGTTATAATTTTTATTCAACCAGCAACTCTTCGGTACTTGAATTGAATTCAAATTTTAACAACAAATTTTCCAATACCCTACGTGCGACACTAACCGTGACCAATGATAAAAGAGGCACACCGGGCACCCTTTTCCCTGCCGTAATCATCAACGACAATGGTGCCAGTTATAATTTTGGTACTGAATATAGCTCACAAGCCAATTCTTTAGACCAAACCACTTTTACCTTAACAGACAATTTCAACATCTATGCGGGCAAGCATACCATCACGGTAGGTACAGACAATAATTTTTACAATTCAAAAAATGTATTCCTCCAAGGGCTGGTAGGTGCTTATAGTTATTCGAGCCTTCAATCCTTTTATGATGATGCATCTGGCGTAGCAACTGCTTATGCAAACAATTATCGTACGGTGTATTCAACAGATCCCAAAAATCCAAAACCGGTGGCGAATGTAAAAGCGGCCCAATTGGCTTTCTATGCACAGGATGCATTTTTCATCAAGGATAATTTTAAATTGACTTATGGCATCCGGGCCGACATTCCTATTTTCACGGGCAAACCCGCCATTAATGAGGCTTTTAACAGTTCGGATATTGCACTCGCCAATAATGTGGGCACCAATAAGATCCCGACTACCAAAATCCTACTTTCTCCCCGTATCGGGTTTAATTGGGATGTTTATCATAATAACACAACACAGATACGAGGCGGTGTGGGCATCTTTACCGGTAGGGTTCCCTTTGTTTGGATATCGAACCAATATTCCAATACAGGTATCGGAACAATTTCCAGCAACATGAATGCAGCTAGTATCATTACCAACAACGTACATTTTTCTCCTGTCAATCCATACCAACCAGCTACTGGCTCAGGCCCCGGTATCAACGTAACCGATCCCAACTTCAAATTTCCAAGAACTTTGAGAGCCAATTTAGCACTGGATCAAAAATTGCCCCTCGGCATTATTGGATCCATCGAAGGGATCTATACCAAAACATTGCAGGATATCCTCTATTATGATCTGAACCTTGCGCCATCCACTTCGAACATGGTGCTCGGCAACTCCGAAAGACCTTTCTATGGATCAAAAATCAATAGCACGTATTCGAATATTTATTCACTCAGCAACACACAGAAAGGATATTCGTATAATATCACCGTTTCATTATTTAGAAGGGTAAAAGGTTGGACAACCAGTTTGGCCTATAGTTTAGGGCATGCATATTCCATCAATGATGGCACTTCTTCCACCGCTGCCTCCCAGTACCGTTATGTTTATGGTACCCAAGGCTCCAATAATGTGCAGCTATCAAGAAGCAATTATGATCTTGGCTCACGCATTGTTGGTTATGTAGGCAAAAAATTCACTTATGGTAAACTATTTACCAGCATCGGGCTTGTGTATACTGGCCAATCTGGTAGAACCTTCTCTTATGTTTATTATGGCGATATCAATGGGGATGATGGCTCCACCACCACAAAAGCATATACATCGTCGGGTAATGATCTAGTGTATTTGCCGACTGACGCCTCACAATTTGTGGACAAAACTTTTAGTGGAAATCTAATGACCGCCGCCCAACAATTCGCGGCCTTTCAAGCATACATGAACTCTGACTCTTATTTGAAAAAAAATATGGGCCAGAATACTGCACGAAATGGGGATAGGCTTCCTTGGGAAAACCATTTTGACCTGAAGCTGGAACAGGGATTGGCTTTCTACAAAACGCACACGCTTTCCGTGACCTTAAACATTTTCAATATTGGCAACCTGTTGGTGAAGAATGGGGGCAAATCGTATTATATAAGCAATCAAGAAGTACAGCCCTTAAACCTGAACAATTTTGTAAAACAGTCAGACGGAACCATAAAACCTTATTATTATTTCAACCCAGCTTATGGTTTGGACAAATATACTGGCAAGCCTTGGACTTATTCCGACTTCTTATCAAGATGGAATATGCAGTTGGGGTTGAGGTATAGCTTCTAACAAAAGAACCTTTTCCTACAAATAGAAATGGCATCCACTTCAGGATGCCATTTCTATTTGAACAGATTTCTTTTTTTGCTGCCAAAGGCGCAGCATCTGGGCCCCGATGGAAAAAAGGATCAGCGTGAAACCAATATAGAACCCTTTATTGAGATGTTTGTTTTCCTTGAGCACCACAAATGCAAGCAGTATGCCATAGACCGGTTCCAGATTATAACTCAGGTTTACGGTAAAAGCGGAAATTTTTTGCAAGGCTTTCATGGACAAATTAAAAGCAAGCACCGTGCAAAGCAGGCTTAGGAATAATAACCAGAACCAATCACTTGCGTTGGGAAAAATATAATCCGTTGGGAAGAGTTTTAAATAAAAAGGCAACAGTAAGGAAAGGAACAGAAACCCTGCCGTGATTTCATATAAAGTAACCACGGTGGCGGGCACCGTTTTCAATACCACTTTGTTCAATATCGGGAAAAGGCTGCCCAACCATGCAGAAACCAACCCAATGATAATACCTATTTTGTAAGAGGGGTCAAAATGAAAAATAAAATAGATCCCAATGATCATCAAAAAGCCGAGTATCAATTCACCCAAATCGATTTTAACACGAAACACCAAGGGCTCCATGATGGCAGTAAAAAAACCGACTGAAGAAAAACAGACCAATGCGATAGATACATTTGAATATTTGATACTTCCATAAAAACTAACCCAATGCAAAGCAGCAAGTGCTCCAATACCCGCAATCTTTACAATGGAAGCGGAGGAAACCGATACTTTGTTTTTGGTAAAATAATAGATCACCCATAAAGCGATGGAGGAAATCATCAGCCGGTACCAGACCAATAGTCCTTCATTGAGGGTGATGAGTTTACCAAGAATACCTGTGAAACCAGCTAGGAAAATGGCAATATGTAATTGTATGAATGCTTTTTTCATGAAGAACAAAAGAAGATGGATGGTAAATCAAAAATTGGGATGGGGAACTGGGATCATCATTCGGCAATCCATTTTAAGCCCTCTTTTGCCGACTATAATCAATTGAAAAGCCGGAGATATATGGAAATACTATTTCCCTTCACCCACCATTACTTCATTATTATAAGCTTGCACTTGTAGGCTACCAGTTTTTTTTACACGGCTGCGATAGTTCTTGAAAAGGCTTTGCCAGCGCAGATTCAGTACCCCCAAAATGCCTTCCTTAATAATCCCCTTATTCATTTTGGAGGAGCCAAATCTTCTATCTTCAAAAATAATCGGCACTTCCTTGATCTTAAAGCCGAGTTTCCAAGCGGCAAATTTCATTTCTATCTGAAAAGCATAACCTACAAATTGGATCTCGTCCAAGTTAATTGTTTCGAGTACCTCTTTTTTATAGCAAACAAAGCCAGCAGTTGGATCGTGCACCGGCATCCAAGTGATCATGCGAGTATATAAGGAACCACCCTTGGAAAGCAGGACGCGGTTACGCGGCCAGTTCACATTGCCACCCCCTTTCACATATCTCGAACCAATGGCCACATCAGACCCAAAATGCTTACAGGCCTCATATAAGCGTATAAGGTCTTTGGGATTGTGCGAAAAATCGGCATCCATCTCAAAAATATAGGCATAGCCTTTTTCAATGGCCCATTTGAAACCATGTATATATGCTGTTCCCAATCCTGATTTGCCTTTGCGCTGCTCGAGAAATAACTGTGAGGGATATTTATTTTGAAGCGACTGCACAATTTCAGCGGTGCCATCTGGCGAACTATCATCAATCACCAGTACATGAAAACCCTGATTGAGCGTAAACACAGCTTCCAGGATATTGGCAATATTCTCCTTCTCGTTATAGGTTGGTATAATAACAATCTTTTCCAATAGCTAACTAATATCAGTAATAGTAAATATACAATTTTTTACAGACTTGAAATAGAGCTACCTAACGCTAACAAAGCGCTGTCACGCCTTTTTTAACATAGTCCGGTTGAATATTTCTGTAAGTTTTTGTTTGGTATGCATAGGAAAATCACCTTTCATCATCCAATCATAATATTGAGGCTCCGCTTTCAATACATCTGCAACAGAACGTCCTTTATGCTTTCCGAAATTAAAAACCTCTACCCCGTTTTCAAGCCCAAACCTTCTGGCAAAGTCAACGATTGGGTCTTCCCCAACAAATTTGAGGATGCTATCCACATCGCTGCCTAGTTGTGGATATTTTTCCACTTGTGCTTCCAGCACTTCCCAAGTGGCACTGGCATCTACTTCTGCACTATGTGCGCCATCTAGATTTTTGTTACAGTAAAACTTATAAGCGGCGCTGAGGGTGCGCTGTTCCATGAAATGGAATATACGCTGTACATCCACGAGCTTGCGCCCCTTGCAGTCAAACTCCATGCCTATGCGTAAAAATTCTTCGGCGAGGATCGGGATATCAAAGCGGTTCGAATTATATCCGGCCAAGTCACAGTTTTCAATAAATTGTTTTAGCTCGTTGGCTACCTGTTTGAAGGTAGGTGCATCTTTCACCATTTCATCAGTAATGCCGTGTATGTCAGAAGAAGCGGCAGGAATGGGCATCTCCGGATTAACGAGTTTACGCTTAACAATCTTTTTGCCATCGGGCATTACTTTAACAATAGCAATTTCAATAATGCGGTCGCTGGATAAATTGATACCGGTAGTTTCCAAATCTATCACCGCAAGTGGTTTCGCAAGTTTTAACATGTATGAACTAATTTAAAAAACAATTATCCCGCAAGATGGCATATTTAAAGCAATCTAACGCACCCTAGATAGGCACAAAAGATCTTAGAAAATTCCATGGTAAATAATCAGGAGTTAAAAGTATTCAATACCAGTCGATTATCAAAAAAATGCTTTTTTCTTTACCGGCCACTTGCATTTGTAGAATTTTTATATTTTCTTTGACCTATCAATTCTCACCTGATTCTGTATCCTTCGTTACAAACCAGCCACAGTTGTTAATCCGCTCCTTTGAATTTCCTGATCAATTTAATTATCAGGCAATTTTTAACTCTAAATACCACAAAATGAAAAGGAGATTCTTAATCATCGCACTTATCGCAGTTGCTGCTGTTTCTTTTACCGCATGTTCAAGCCAAAAAGCGGGTTGCAATGCCACTCAGCATTTTATTGGTTATGGCCATTGATTTTATGGATAGGTAATCGTTCAACCATTTATATTTTCGGCTTATTTCAACAGTAGCTGAAGGGTTTCAAGACCCGATTATACACCAAGCCCTATATATGGTAGCAGTAACCAAATTTTGCATTTAAGATCCATCCCCCCTTTGATTTACCGTTCAATTTGTTACCCAATTTGCTCAAAAAAGTGAAAACTAAATTTTTGATCACTGCCCTCATGATTGCAGTCACACACGTTGCAACTTCGTGCAGCAGTCCCAAAAACATTTACAGTTATAATTCACGCCAGTATTTTACGGGCTATGGCCGGTATTGAAAAATGAATCGAAAATTGGTTTTTCACTCATTTAAAAAAAATAATCCCCTCCTTTGAATTTCCTGATTCATTTATTTTATCAGGTAAAATTTAACTTAAAAATACCCAAAATGAAAAGGAGAATCTTAGTCATCGCTCTTATTGTTGTTGCAGCTTTTTCAGTAAGTTCATGTGCCAGCCAAAAAGGCGGCTGTAGCGCTACCCAACGTTTTATCGGATATGGTAGATAGAGATTGATTATACAATAAGCCATTACTAACAGTTTGGAAGGTTATCGATGATAACCTTTTTTTATTTCCATACCAATACGAGCATCCCGATAAATATCAATGATATGCCCATTATGATTTTCGGTGTGAGTGGTTCCTTTAAAAAAATAAAAGCGAGTAATACCGTAAACAAAATACTTCCCTTGTCGATGGCACTCACTTCCGCAACTTGACCCAATTGCAAAGCACGGTAATAAAAAAGCCAAGATAGACCAGTAGCAAACGCAGATAATATCAGAAATATCCAATTGCTTTTTGATAAGGTGGAAATTTGGCTAGATGTGCCTTTGTAAAAAACGACTCCCCATGTAATCAATAATACAATCGCCGTTCGGATTGCCGTGGCCAAATCTGAGTCGATCTGTTTCAAACCTGCTTTTGCAAAAATGGCCGTGAGTGCAGCAAAAACCGCAGACAGCAACGCGTAAACAATCCATGGCGACAAATTGATCATAATAGATTTATTGATTAAATTCTTGCTCAGACATGAATCCCCCAATCCTTCCCAATTTCCACAGTTTCCAATCCTGAATATAGTTCGCTTTGTTTCGTTTGGTGAGTTCTTTCGGATCTAAATCAATCAAATTGGGCTTACCTGCATTTACCCAGGCCGTATACCAGAAATCAGCCGTAATCCTGATCGCTTCCCGAATCTGCTTTTCCACCATTCCATGAAGTGCTTCATGGTAGGCCTTGGCATATTCATAACTGTGAACAGGATCGTTGAACTTGTTCTTTACAATATTATTATTGGAATCTGTTTTATATATTTTTTCTTTGGGGAAACTTTCTTTTAGTTTTCGGTCAATGGAGAGAAGTTGACCCGACAACTCAAAAGAGGATTGGATGACTTGCCAAGTTGCTTTAGGAAGGTCGCTAATATATTGGGCATTGCCAGTATTAAAATTGTATGTTTTGCCAAAAAGTTCAGGCAATTGCCCCTCAAAAAAGGCATGGATGCCTTTTTGGTTGGTAAGCTGTCCATCGTGGTTGACGGTGGTATGCAAAGGCATGGTGGCATCACCCAGATAATGGGCCAGATTGGCGGCCACAAAAATAATCTCGGTTTTTCTTCTTGCCTTAAACGCTTTTACCAACTTGTCTTCCATCTGCAATATATACCAAGGCAGGCTACCGGCTTTCTGCAGAATGGAATCGCTGTATTTTGCCTTTAGTTCCTTCATATCTGAAGGAAGACTATCCATCGAGTTCACCCCAAAAACCTCCAAGTTGATATAATGCCTAGGTCCTTCAGCCCGATCGTACAAGGTATATTTCCGGAGGTCTGGAGCAACAGATTCTTCCGTAATAAAATCAATATGGTTGTAGAAGAATGGACGCATTTCTTCGGGCAAAGCAAAAACGGCAGCATGGTTAATATGTTGATGGCCCCAATTTCCCCAAGCCATGACCATTGAAATACCCATGCATACTATACAAACGGATAGAACTATTTTTTTAAGATTTGCCGATTTCACAAAATAAAATTTAGTTGTTCCGCAAACTTAGGCAGAAATTATTTCCCCAATATGAATTTTTGATAAAACAAAAAACCTTTCAAACAATCCGTAATTGCCTAAAAGGTTTATAGATTTATAATAAAATAACGTTAGTGCATAACAAATAGTGAATGGTTACATTCATTATTGACTATTCACACTTACTAGGTTGCCCAAGCTTTATCGCCTTTTTTGTATGGCACACATCCATCATAATGACCAGGTACCGCTATATAACGCAATGCTTTGGTAGCCCCAATTTCAGAAGTGAAATAGCCCCAAAGTGTCAGTTCTTTCATCATGCGGAAATAATGATTTGGATCTGCTGGCTGTTTCTTGCTCGTATAATCCTTTTGCTCTTTATCGAGGTCTACCAGGAGGTCATGACGTTGTTGATCATTCGACTCCATAAAGGATTTGCCATTTTTTGCTTTTGAAGCATCGTCCAATTTTTGCATCCCAGCCAAAAATATTTGCTGGTCCTTATCTTCATAACAATCATTCACGATTGTTTTCATAAAATCTCCAATCTTAGTTGCCTTTGCGCCAGGGGAAGATGCGGTTGTAGGCAAAATGGTTTCACCTACTTCATCCAAAAATGAAATATCGTTGGGAGTTAGATTAAGACTTGTACCCAATTTGCTTTCACCCGTTTTACAACCGGATAAAAAAGCTTCTGCACCAATAATGGTACCACCCAGTAAAAGTGCCACACTTGACAAAGCTTCTCGTCTGTTCATAATTGAAGTTTACTTGTTGGTTATAAAATTAAATTTTCTATCCTTAATATCGAAATAATAGTTTTTTGACCTCTGCATTTTACTAACTCACCCAATCAAAAAATCAAAAATCCTCAAATCAGAAATCCTTAAATCCCCGATTTATATATTCCCCTTCTTCAATTCCCCTACAGCAAAATTTGCGGCTCTTGCTGATAAAGCCATAAAAGTCAAAGAAGGGTTCTGGGTACTGGTAGATGTCATGCTAGCCCCATCAGTAACAAATACATTCTTGCAATGATGGAACTGGTTCCATTTGTTTAACAAAGATGTTTTGGGGTCTTTGCCCATCCTACAACCACCCATTTCATGAATATCCAGACCGGGTGCTTGTTTGCTATCATGCTGATTAATATCCTTACATCCTGCTTTGTCCAGCGTGGTCGAAGTTTCGCTTAAAAAATCTTTCAATAGCTTTTCGTCATTATCATCATATCCAACGGAAGTAATCAATTGTGGCATGCCCCATGCATCTTTTTCATCTTTGCTCAACCGAACCTGATTGGTTTCCTTAGGAATGGTTTCGCCTTGCATCATAGCAAATATGCCCCAATCCCCAGGTTCGGTCATGGCTTCTTTGAATTCAGACCCAATCTCTGGTTGGCCGGATGCCATTTCCGCATGACCTCCTCTGGTTGCACTAAAATGAACCATATAACCCCGCAAGAAATCCGTTTCTTGTTTGTACACATTCCTAAAATTCGGCATCATGGGTTGTGTGGGTCTTCTGCCATAATAATATTTATCGGCAGGCCCATCATAAGAAGCAGTAACCGTTCCACGATAATTATGAAAGCAAACGTATTTCCCCAACAAACCATTATCATTGCCCAATCCATTAGGGAAACGGTTGGAAGTAGAGTTTAAAAGTATCAGATTGGAATTGAGACAAGCTGCGTTCACGAAAATAATCTTGGCATAATATTCCGTCATCTGTTTTGTATTCGCATCTACCACACGCACACCGGTTACCTTATCTTTTTTATCATCGAAAATAATAGAATGAACTACCGAATCGGGCCGCAATGTAAGATGGCCTGTTTTCATTGCCCAAGGAATAGTACTGGAATTAGAACTAAAATAACCACCAAATGGACAGCCTCTTTCACAAAGTGACCTAGCTTGACAGGGATTTCTTCCTTGCTGTATATGTATAGGTTTGGGTGTTGTTAGATGTGCACAGCGACCTTGAACCACATAACGGTTATTGAAACCTCTCATTATTTTTTGCTGCATTTCTTTCTCCACGCAATTCATTTGCCAAGGATCCAAAAACTCTCCATCAGGCAAGGTTTCCACGCCATCTTTATTACCACTGATTCCTGCAAATAATTCCACATGAGAATACCAAGGAGCTAATTCTTGGTATGTAAAGGGCCATTCCACGGCGTAGCCATCACGACCAGGGCCTTCAAAATCATATTTGCTCCAGCGTTGGGTCTGTCTTGCCCATAGCAAGGATTTACCACCCACCTGATAGCCCCTGATCCAATCAAAAGGCTTTTCCTGTATGTAGGGATGCTCTTTATCTTTTACAAAAAAATGGGCAGAGGTGTCATTGAATGCATAGCACCTATCCACAATGGGATTTTCTTTTAATACACTCAATGGCAATTTTCCCCGATGCTGAAAATCCCAAGGATTTTTAGTAGCGGTGGGGTAATCTTTCAAATGCACAACATCTCTTCCTCGTTCCAACATCAAGGTTTTGAGTCCAGCCTCGCACAGTTCCTTGGCCGACCAACCTCCACTGATACCAGAGCCAATCACAATCGCATCAAAAGTATTTTGAGCAACCGCTTTATTATTGATATTGATGGAATCACCTGGCATGTTAATGTATGATTTATGATGTAGGGATGTCTGATTTCCCTAATTCAATCTAACTTTTCAAATAGTATAGATTAATTTATTAGAATCGTTGGTTTTATTTTTTCAGTCCATCATTATTTTTTTAAAAAAAAGTCATTACCAGCATCCCATATCCCACGAATCCCATTCATCTATCAAATCCCCGTCATATGTTCCCCTTCTTCAATTCACTCACTGCATGATCCGCAGCCCTTGCCGTGAATGCCATATAACCCAATGAAGGATTATGACAGGCAGACGAAGTCATGAAAGCCCCATCGGTAACAAATACATTGGGTGCATCCCAAACCTGATTGAATTTATTGAGCACGGACGTCTTTGGATCCTTGCCCATTCGTGCAGTGCCCATTTCATGGATACCGCGCCCCAGAATGGCTTCCCGATCATAGCCTTTTACATTTTTCACCCCCGTGGCTTCCAACATTTCGATAGCATCCTGTTGCATATCCTTACGCATCTTGCGTTCATTTTCTTTTATTTCCACATCAAAGGCCAACACATTCAAACCCCATTTATCTTTTTTGTTTTTGTCCAGTGTCACTTTGTTTTCGTGATAGGGAAGTGTTTCACCAAAACCGCCAATGCCCATTGTCCAAGGACCTGGCTCCGTCAATGCATCTTTGAAATCACCGCCAATAGAAAGTTCTGCTATTTCCCTACTCCATCCTTGGCGGCCACTGCCACCCTGATATCCAAAGCCACGCAGATAATCTCTTTTATCACCAAAAATATTCCTGTAACGAGGTATATAGACGCCGTTTGCACGACGACCAAAATAATATTTATCATCATACCCATCCACTGTTCCTGATGCCCCTGCACGAAAATGATGGTCCATTACATTATGCCCCAACTCACCACTACTGCTCCCCAACCCATCGGACCAGATATCCGTTGCAGAATTCATCAGTACCCAAGCACTGTTGAGAGCAGAAGCATTTAGAAAAACAATTTTGGAATAGAATTGGTAAGTCTTGTTGGTTTCCGCATCCAGCACTTCAACACCGGTTGCTTTCTTCTTATCCTTGTCGTACAAAATTTTGGTAACAATCGACCAAGGCCTGAGTGTAAGATTATTGGTAGCCATCGCTGCTGGCAAGGTAGAAGACTGTGTGCTGAAATAACCACCATAGGGGCAACCCAGCCAACATTTGTTCCTGAATTGGCATTTTGTTCTTCCAGGGATAGCTTCCGTTAGATTTGCCGTGCGACCAATGACCATTAAACGTTGGCCTTTATAATATTCCTTTAGTCTTGCAGATACATCTTTTTCTACACAAGTCATATCCATGGGTGGCAAATATTCCCCATCCGGTAAATTGGGCAACCCATCCCGATTACCACTGATACCAGCAAATTTCTCAACATAGCTGTACCAAGGTGCAATTTCTTTATAACGGATAGGCCAATCGATAGCAATGCCTTCTTTGGCATTCGCTTCAAAATCATAATCACTCAAACGATAACTCTGCCTGCCCCACATCAGGGAGCGGCCACCAACATGATAACCCCGAAACCAATCAAATCTTTTTATTTCGGTGTAGGGCGATTCAGAATCCTTTACCCAATAATCAAGATTGGTTTCATTGAGCGGATAATCCCTTTTCAAGACCGGATAGTCCTTTATCATTTGCTGTGTGCGGGTTCCTCGATGAGGATAGTCCCATGCTTCTTTGTTCGCATTTACATAACCTTTCACATGCTCGATATTGCGACCTCTTTCCAGCATCAATACTTTCAATCCTTTTTCGGTAAGTTCTTTGGCTGCCCAGCCACCGCTGATTCCAGAACCAATCACGATGGCATCGTAGGTGTTTTGTTCAACCGCTTTGTTGTTGATATTTAACGAATCGGGCATTTTGATTTTCTTTTTAGGTTAAATATGATGTCTGATTTATGATGTGGGGATGTCTGTTTCCCTGATACAATCTGACTTAAAATACTATGAGTCAAGCAGAGGAATGGTTGATTTTATTTTATTCATTCTCTATCTTAAAGTAAAACTGAAATCATTGCTAACATCCCTTGTCCCACTAATCCCATTCATCCCCAAATCCCCGTCAAATATTCCCTTTCTTCAACTCACTCACCGCATGATCCGCCGCTCTTGCAGTGAATGCCATATAAGTCAAGGAAGGGTTTTGACAAGCTGCTGAAGTCATAAAAGATCCATCTGTGACAAAAACGTTCTGCGCATCCCAAACCTGATTCCATTTGTTAAGAACGGAAGTTTTGGGATCCTTGCCCATTCGTGCCGTACCCATTTCGTGTATGCCACGACCGAGATAGGGGTTGGTGTCGGAGCCTTTGACATTTTTTACACCGGCAGCTTCCAACATTTCGATGGCATCGTTTAGCATGTCCTTGCGCATCTTCAATTCATTTTCTTTCAATTCACAATCGAAGGAAAGTACATTTAGTCCCCATTTGTCCTTGGTATTTTTATCAAGCGTTACTTTGTTCTCATGATAAGGAAGTGTTTCGCCAAAACCACCCATACCCATTTCCCAAACCCCCGGTTCCGTGCAAGCTTCTTTCAATTCAGCTCCTATGCTGTATTCAGCAGCCCTGCTATCATAGCCGGCCCTGCCTGCCCCACCCTGATAACCAAACCCACGTATGTAATCTCTTTTGTCACCAAAAAAATTGCGATACCTAGGAATATAAATACCATTGGCTCGCCTCCCGAAAATATATTTATCTTCATAGCCCTCAACAATACCACCAGCGGAAACATTGAGATGATGGTCCATTACATTATGCCCTAGCTCACCACTACTACTGCCCAGCCCATCGGGCCAAATATCGGTGGCCGAATTCATCAAGATCCAAGCACTGTTAAAGGTGGATGCGTTCAGGAAAATAATTTTCGCTTTGAATGTATAGGTTTTGTTCGTTTCGGCATCCAATACCTCTACTCCTGTTGCTTTTTTTGAATCCTTATCGTACAAAATTTTGGTCACAATGGACCATGGCCTTACAGTAAGATTTTTGGTAGCCATAGCTGCGGGCAATGTGGCAGACTGTGTACTGAAATAACCACCATAGGGGCAACCGTACCAACATTTATCACGAAACTGGCATTGCCTACCGTTCAGAGGCACGGTGGCATGGGCACATCGTCCGATGATCATTTTGCGGATCCCTTTATAATGTTCCTTGACCCTGGCAGAGACATCTTTCTCCACGCAGTTCATTTCCATGGGTGGCAAGAAATGGCTATCGGGCAACTCCGGCAAACCTTCTTTAGATCCACTGATGCCTGCAAATTTTTCAACGTATTCATACCAAGGCTCGATGTCCTTATAACGAACAGGCCAATCGATGGCGATACCATCCTTGGCATTTTCCTCAAAATACATATCGCTCCAGCGATAGGTTTGTCTGCCCCAAAGCAAAGAGCGACCGCCCACATGGTAACCACGGAACCAATCAAAACGTTTTACTTCGGTATAGGGAGAATCCTTATCACTGGCCCACCAACTCAGATTGCGTTCATTTAATGGGTAATCTCTTTTAAGCTTTGGGTAATCCTTGATCATCTGCTGCGTCCGATGACCACGGTGGGGATAGTCCCATGCTTCCTTACCCGCTTCTGTATAATCTTTGATATGCTCGATATTCATCCCCCTTTCAAGCATAATCGTTTTCAAACCCTTTTCTGTAAGCTCTTTTGCAGCCCAGCCGCCACTGATCCCTGAACCAATGACAATCGCATCGTACACATTATCCGCCATTTTGTTTCAACTTTATTGTTAAGAAATTACTTTGGTTATACTATCTATTGCAACTTGAATCAGGAGTGACCAGTTTGATCCACGTAAAAAAGAATGGAAAATTTTATTTTAACACAGATCTCTTTATCCCTTTAAACATCACATATCTGAATAGCCTTACGTAAGGATGCAATTTTGTCTTCCGCTGCAGGGATAAACTCTTGCGCCACATATCCCTTATAGCCGGTTTCCAAAATCGCTTTCATGATAGCAGGATAATAAAGCTCCTGCGAATCGTCTATTTCATGCCTACCTGGCACCCCTCCAGTATGGTAATGTCCAATATATTGATGGTAATCACGAATGGTCCTGATCACGTCCCCCTCATCGATCTGCATATGGTAGATATCATAGAGCAGTTTAAAATTGGGAGAGCCAATGCGTTTGCACAATTCAACGCCCCATTTGGTATGGTCGCACATATAATCTTTATGGTCAACCTTGCTATTCAATAATTCCATGTGCAATGTGATCCCTGCTTTTTCTGCTGCGGGCATTATCTTTTGTAAGCCAACAGTACAATTATCAAGACCCGTCCAATCGTCCATCCCATTGCGGCTACCGCTGAAACAAATCACATCTTTATATCCCGCCTTCACCATCATGGGTATTACATCCAGATATTGTTTGATGAGATACTCATGATTGGCTTTGTCGTTAAAGCCTTTGGTAAGGCTAACCTCCCCAGCGATATAGCACATAGAACTATAGATACCATATTTCTGTAGCATGGGCCAATCTTTTGGACCCATCAGGTCAATAGCATTAAAGCCAATGTCTTTTACTGCCTTACAGAGTTCTTCGACAGTAATAAAGCTATAGGTCCATTGGCAAACGGAATGGTTGATATTTCCTTTCAAGGCAGTCGATTTTTTTTGTTCTGCAAAAGAGAATGAAGGCAGCATGCTGGATGCGCCGATGGCGGCAGTTCCTGCAACAATATTTTTGATAGCACTTCGCCGCGATTGATTATTTGGCATGTATACAATACTTAAAATAGTAATTTACAAAAAAACAGTATCCCGAATCACAAGATTATCAAGTTTTAACATAATGAACGGTTGAGTAATACTCCATTCTAGCTCATTATGCGGCATTCTGATTTACCAAAACCGGCTTCTTTCTACCACGCATGTAGAAAAACAATCCAGCAAACGCAACTATCAAAACAATAGGTATCATCAGTGTGGCATTTAGGATTTCCGGGCCAGCTGCTTTTTTGGCTTCTGCCAATGCATTGGCCATATCGGATCCAGGGGCAGCCGCATTATACTGACTCACATCCGCACCCGCAGGCAATTTTGCTGCAATCGATCTGTCAAAATATCCACCCATAAATATCATATATAAGGAAACAGCAAACATACCCGCACCGCCCATGAGGTTCATTCCTACCGCACCCGTTTCAGGAAGGTTCTCAGAAACAAAACCCAACATGGTTGGCCAGAAATAGCAAACCCCCATACCAAAAATCAGTGCACCCAGAAAGATAGTGTTGCCAGTTGAATGTCCTAACATATACAAACCGATGGCAGCCAAAATGGTTGATATAAGCAATACCCCCTGTGGTGAGAACCGGTGCACAACCGGACCGGCAAAGGCACGACCTACAACCATTACCCCAGTATCCAAAGTAAGTATTAACAAGGCATTGTCCGTTACATTCCTAAGCAGCACATCTACCCATTGCTCTGTAAACAGTTCGGTAATAGCTGTTCCAAACATGCAGATAATCATAAAAAGGAAAAGCGGCTTCAGCAACGCTTTGTACATTTCCGCGGTGGATACCCCTGAGGCCACACGTTCTGTAACGGGGAAATGAAGTTTGGAAAATAAAAATCCATAAATCACGGTAGGGATCAACATGGTCGCTACTTCCATTTGCCAGCTCACTCCCAGTTTATTTAAAAAGAAAACAATCAATGTACCTATCACAATACCGCCTGGAAACCATAAATGGAAATGGTTGAGTTTAGTGGTTTTATTATCAGGAAATAGGGAAGCAACCAAAGGATTGCAAGCTGCTTCAACCGTGCCGTTGGCAATACCTATCAATAAGGTGGATAAAAACAGGGTCCAGTAACCATTTGCAAAAATGGTAAGACCAATACCTGCAAGGTGGAACACAAATGCAGCCACCAACAGTTTTTTCATGCCAATGATATCCACCACCATGCCACCGATAATCACTGCTAGAGGAAACCCCCAAAATGCGGTCGCAGCAATTGTACCCAATTGAGCTGAATCCAGATTGAAATCGGTGCCGAGCTTACTCAAGATACCAGCCCTTATACCAAAAGAAAGGGAGGTAACTAGTAGCGCTAGACAGGCGGCCAAAAATAGTTTCTCACGGTGAATTGTTGTCTGCATGGCAAGTTGTTTAGGTTGTTAGATAAATAATCGTTAGTTAATTTTAATTTAGAAGACCTTTAGGATTAGCAGTTCTATTTTAGTGGCACAAAAAATCGCTTAATCAAAATAGAATAGTAAATGTAATTTTTATTTTCAAATTTCCAAACGCATTCATCATTCAATTGATAATTTTGAAAAAGTTTTTCGTTTTGTTGAATGCAAATCGCAATTTTGGTAAAATCTTTTCACTAACTGATAAATCAAACTGAACATGAACAGAAAATTAAGGATGGGAATGGTTGGTGGGGGCAAGGATGCCTTCATCGGCGCCATCCACCGCATTGCTGCCAATATGGATGGACTCATCGAACTCGTTTGTGGTGCACTGAGCATCAACCCCGACATTGCAAAGGACTCGGGCAAAATGCTCTTTCTGCCAGAAGACAGAACCTACCTCACTTTTGAGGAGATGCTCGAAAAAGAAAGCAAGATGCCTGCGGACAAGCGCATGGATTTTGTGACCATCGTGACCCCCAATTTTGCCCACTTTGCCCCAGCGATGATGGCTTTGGATAAAGGTTTCAATGTGGTGATCGAAAAACCAATCACTTTTACCCTCGATGAAGCAAAACAGTTAAAAAAGAAAGTAGAGGAAACAGGGCTTACCTTATGCCTCACGCATACCTATTCTGGATACCCCTTGGTAAAGCAAGCAAAACAAATGGTGAAGGATGGGGTGTTTGGAAAAATCAGAAAAGTGTGGGTGGAATATCCACAGGGCTGGCTCAGCAAATTATCAGAGCGGGAAGGAAATGCCCAGGCCGCTTGGAGAACCGACCCAAAAAAATCGGGCAAGAGCGGTTGTATGGGAGATATCGGTACGCATGCTGCCCATCTGGCTGAATATATTACTGGTTCCAAAATCACAAAACTTTGTGCAGATCTGAACGCAATGGTTCCGGGGAGAGCATTGGACGACGATGGCAATGTATTGCTCCGGTTCGATAATGGCGCTGCTGGCGTACTGATGGCCTCACAGATAGCCGCAGGCGAAGAAAACGCTTTGCGTATACGCATCTACGGTGAGAAAGGAGGATTGGAATGGGCACAGCATGAGCCAAATACTATGATCATAAAGTGGTTGGACCAACCCGCACAAATATTGAGGGCTGGAGGAAACTATGGCGACCGATTGTCCAGCTATGCCACACAAAATTGCCGCACACCGGGTGGTCACCCAGAAGGATATTTGGAAGCATTCGGTAATATCTATCGCAATTTCGCATTGACCCTTTCCGCAAAAATCGATGGTACTACCCCATCCAAGGAAGCGCTGGATTTCCCAGGTGTGGAGGATGGTATCAGGGGAATGGCATTTATTGATAATGTTGTGGAATCATCGAATAGTGATAAAAAGTGGACGGATTACAAGATGTAAAAAGATATCTCGCAAAGGCGTAGATTGGTGTTTTATGCTTTCCGAAACTAAATATCATGCAACTCTCCGCGTCTCTGCGTGCAAAAAAATGTCACGCATAGACGCGGAGAGCACAGAGGAGAACACCAATAGTTTTCGAAACCAATATCATCCAACTCTCTGCGTTCCCTGCGCCCCTGCGTGAAAAAAATGTTACGCAGAGACGTTGAAGGCACTGAGGGGAACACAAATATTTTTTGAAACCAATATCATGCAAATCTCAGAGCCTGCGTGAAAAAACAAATCTTTAATCAAAAATATTGCTGTGGAAACAAATGAAATCACAGGAATAATTATTGAAGAAAGTATTCAGATACACAGCAATCTCGGTCCCGGGCTATTTGAATCCGTATATGAAGAAATTCTTTTCTACCGATTAGGGAAAAGAGGATTTGAAGTACTAAGACAAGTTCCAATTCCTGTTTATTACGAAGAAATAAAAATGGAGATTGGATTTAAAGCAGATTTGATAGTAGAGGATACTGTCATCATTGAAATTAAGTCAGTCGAAAACTTGTCGCCTGTCCATTATAAACAATTACTAACCTATCTCAAATTAACCGAAATAAAAGTAGGTTTGCTTATTAACTTCAATGAAGAACTTCTTAAAAATGGGGTTAAAAGAATTGTAAATAATTACTAACGCTCTTCCTCTGTGCATCTACGTGAAATATTTTAGAAAAATGTATAGGATGAAGAGAAAAATTAAACGAATATGCAAACAATTAAAGGACCCGGTATTTTTTTAGCGCAGTTCATGGGCGATGCTGCGCCTTTCAATTCCCTGAAATCCATTTGCGAATGGGCAAAGGGATTGGGTTTTGTGGGTGTTCAGATCCCTTCTTGGGATGGCCGCTGTATCGATCTGCAAAAAGCCGCCGAAAGCAAAACCTATGCGGATGAAATCAAAGGCATCATAAATGCCGCTGGATTAGAAATCACCGAGCTATCTACCCATTTGCAAGGGCAACTGGTGGCAGTGCATCCGGCTTATGATGCCCTCTTCGATGGCTTTGCCCCTGCTTCTGTGCATAACAACCCAAAAGCAAGAACCGAATGGGCAATCCAACAACTGAAATATGCCGCAAAGGCTTCCCGAAATTTGGGTTTGGATGCCTGTGCTAGCTTTAGCGGTGCATTGTTATGGCCCACTGTTTACCCTTGGCCACAACGGCCTGCAGGGCTTGTGGAGTCGGGTTTCAAAGAGTTGGCAAACCGGTGGCTTCCCATCCTGAATTATTTTGAGGAGCAAGGGGTTGACCTTTGCTATGAGATACACCCAGGGGAGGACCTGCATGATGGTATCAGCTATGAAACCTTCCTGAAACATACCAACAACCACAAAAGAGCCTGTTTGCTTTACGACCCTTCCCATTTTGTATTGCAATGCCTCGACTATCTTTCTTATATCGATTTTTATCATGAACGCATCAAAATGTTCCATGTAAAAGATGCCGAGTTCAACCCGACCGGAAAACAGGGAGTGTATGGCGGTTATCAAAGTTGGATTAATCGGGCTGGCCGTTTTCGTTCATTGGGCGATGGGCAGGTGGATTTTAAATCTATTTTCAGCAAACTCACAGCATACGATTATAAAGGCTGGGCCGTATTGGAATGGGAATGTTGTATCAAACACCCTGAGGATGGCGCAAGAGAAGGGGCTCCATTTATCAAGAACCACATCATCCGCACCACTGAAAAAGCATTTGACGATTTTGCCAATACAGGTAGCGACGAAAATTTTAATCGTAAGGTTTTAGGTTTGTCGTAAATTTGCACGTGCATTTATTTTTTGAAACAAGTTTTTTAATTTATTCATTACAGTTATGAAAAAGAGTTTAATTGTTATTACTTGTGCTTTGTTGGCTGCCTCTTGCGGAAATAGTAGCGATACAAAAGCAACTGAAAACAAAGACACCGCAACTGCCCAACCCGCTACAACAGCAACAGCCAGCACCTCCAATGACAAGGCACTGGAATTGATTGGATCTAGTGATTGCACGACCTGTCATCGCCTTCATAAGGATGCCCCTGGTGCTGCGATTGGGCCAGCTTATAGTGATGTAGCAGCAAGATATGCACCCGCAGCAGATACCACCGTTGCCCGCCTAGTGAAAAAAGTCATTGCTGGTGGTGCAGGTGATTGGGGTGCTATTCCTATGACCCCGCACCCTGCATTAAAAGAAGCAGATGTGAAGGAAATGGTTGAATACATCCTCACTTTGAAAAAATAATTTAAATGAAATTTCAATTTCTTATAAGTGCTGCCATTTTCTCAATGGCAGCCTTTTCTTTTTCTGTAAAGTCCCCAATTGAAAAAAAGATTCATCCCTCCAATACACTTACCGAATCCGAACAAAAAGGAGGATGGGTTTCCTTGTTCGATGGGAAAACCACCAAGGGTTGGCATAGCTATGGCAAAGATAAAGTAGGCAACAGATGGGATGTGGAAGATGGCTGCTTGCATTTGCTCACCTCATCCAATGACCATGGAGATATCCTTACCGACAAAGAGTTCAAGAATTTTGACCTTAAGTTGGAATGGAAGATATCACCAAAAGGAAACAGCGGCATCATCTTTTATGTAAAGGAGGATCCAAAATATTCAGCCCCTTATCACACCGGCCCAGAAATGCAGGTATTGGACAACGATGGCCATCCGGATGGGAAAATACACAAACATCGTGCTGGTGATTTATATGATTTGATCCCCTGCTCCAAAGAAACCGTGAAACCGGTTGGTGAATGGAACCAGGTTGAGATCATCGCAAAAAATGGCGACTTGAAATTGTTCCTGAATGGTTACAACGTGGTACATACAACCATGTGGAATGATGATTGGAAAAAAATGGTAGGGGAAAGCAAGTTTAAACAATGGCCAGATTTTGGCACATTCAAATCGGGCAAAATCGATTTGCAGGACCATGGCAACGAGGTTTGGTTTCGTAATATCAAGATTAAAAGCCTGTAGGAAAAGGTGTACGGTTTAAGGTAAGGGGTATAAGGCTTAAAGTTCGAGATTAAAAATAAAACTAGGCTTCCCTTCTACCCCACAGCTTCCACCCTACACCCCACACCATATGCCTTACTCCCATTTCAAACTTTATATTTTACAAAATGAAAATCAGTCGCATTATTAAAATCGTCTCGGCATTAGCATTGGTATCGCTTGGTGTTTTTTTCATCAGCGCAAAACCCAGACAAGAAAAAACAAGGGTGTTGATATTTTCAAAAACCAATGGCTTTCGTCATTCCTGCATTCCCATTGGTATCGCTGCCATCAAAAAACTGGGTGCCCAAAATGGCTTTGAGGTTGATGCCACAGAAGATTCAACCATGTTCCGCCCCGATATTTTAAAAAAATATGCAGCATTGGTATTCCTATGCCCTACTGGCAAAGTTTTTGGCCCCGAGGAGGAAAAAGCGTTACAGGGATATATACACAATGGTGGCGGCTTTGTGGGCATCCATGCTGCTACCGACTGTGAGTATAATTGGCAATGGTATGGCGACTTGGTGGGAGGCTACTTTAAATCGCACCCTGCTCAGCAAAAAGCCAAATTTATGGTAGTGGACAAAAACCATCCCGCCACTAAAGATTTACCAGATGTATGGGAGCGTTTTGATGAGTTATATAATTTCAAATATCTGAACCCAGATGTACATGTGTTGATTAAGATTGACGAAAAATCATATAAAGGCGGTGAGAATGGCGATAACCATCCGATGGCATGGTATCATGATTACGATGGTGGCCGCGCCTTTTATACAGAGATGGGACATACAGAGGAATCCTATTCAGAACCTTTGTATTTGAAACATTTGTTGGGAGGCATTCTTTGGGCGATTGGGAAAGACCTTTGATAAAATAAAAATTTTACTTTTCGAAACCTGAAGACCAACCTTCAGGTTTTTTTAATTGTATGTACAGCATTGAAACCAAAAGGCTCGGTCTGCGCAATTGGAAGGAAACTGACATCCCGCTGTTTATTGAAATGAATAGGGACAATCGGGTGATGGAGTTTTTCCCCTCCCTATTATCTGCGGAGGAAAGCATTGCCATGATTGAAAGAACAAAAAAAATTATCGCAGAAAACCAATTTGGTTTATGGGCAGTGGAAATAAAGGGTATCCATGAATTTATTCGGTATACCGGATTGGCCCGCCCTCGGTTTAAGACTGATTTTACTCCATGTGTTGAGATTGGTTGGCGGTTGGCCAATAAATATTGGGGAAACGGTTTTGCAACAGAGGCGGCGCATACAAGTATCGATTACGGATTTCATGTAATAAAGTTGGATGAAATCCTGTCTTTCACATCGGTGCTAAATGTAAGATCTATAAATGTGATGAAAAAGATTGGGATGGGATTTGTAAAAAAATTCAGTCACCCAAATATTGAAGAAGGACATCGATTAAAAGAACATCTGCTTTATAAAAAAATCCCTCAACCAAAAATCTGATACAACAAACTCAACCCTCCTTTAGAATAATTACATCATAATGGTTTTTTGGGGCAGCGTACCTCCTTCAGTTCACGTGCTCTTTCGTGTTTTGCTTTATTTGTTTTGGCCATGGCATTGGCGGAAAAAACAGTAGATGCCATTAAGCAAATTACTGATGCAATCAAAACCTGTTTCATAAAATTGTTAATATTAATTATGTGATGAGAATATAAAACCTACAAACAATTTTTTAAAATGAATTTATCTTTTAAACAGCTTTGATACCACAAGGTTTAAAAAAAATGTGTAAAAAAATAGCCATTGACTTTTTTTAACAAAGTCAATGGCTGTCTTCACAAAAAAATTATTGACCAGAAAAGATATTAACGAACTATATCACCGGCAATTTATAGCCATTGTGATACTCCTTCATAAAATATTGATGGTTGATGGATTCATCAGTGAATTTAGCTGCGGCTTTGTCCCAGTACAATTTCTGTCCACTTCTGAAAGCAATATTACCCATCTGTGCAACGGTGGCCACATGTGCGCCGGCCTCAATTGGACAATGAAGGATTTCGGACTTTCGTGTGCGAACCGCTTCTATAAAATTCACCCAATGTTTTTCAACACCATTATCTATTGATTTTGCCAGTGGTTTACTCACTTTGTGCTTGCTCTGCCTTTCCTCCATCACTTCCCATCCATTGCGATCCAGTATAAGGGTAGCATTATTGCCGATATAAGCAATGCCATGATCGCGACCATAAGAACCATTATCGATGCCCATGGCATGGTCCCAAACCAAATTGAAATTGTCAAATTCATAAAGTGTGGTCAAGGTATCGGGTGTTTCTTCGTACAAATCGGGGTACGCAAATTTTCCTCCCAAAGCAGCAATCGATTTAGGCACATCGGCCTTCATGCCCAATAATCCATAATCAACCAAATGCACGCCCCAGTCAGTCATTAGCCCACCGGCATAATCCCAAAACCAACGGAAGTTGAAGTGAAAACGGCTGGCATTGAAAGCCCGGGTAGGAGCTGGGCCCAACCAAGTGGTATAATCCACGCCAGCAGGGGGTGCGGTATCTGGTACAATCGGAGCAGGCTTCATCCATCCTTGATAACACCAAACCTTTACGGTGCGGATATTTCCCAACTGACCAGAATACACGAAGTCCACTGCATCTTTGAAATGTTGTTGACTGCGCTGCCACTGGCCACCTTGTACAATACGGTTGTATTTATTTTTCGCCGCAACCATCGCCCTACATTCACCAATTGAATTTCCGACCGGTTTCTCTACATACACATCTTTACCAGCCATGCAAGCATCAATCATAATCAGCGCATGCCAGTGATCGGGAGTGCCGATAATAACTGCATCAATATCCTTTTGTTCCAACAATTTGCGATAGTCATTATAGGTTTTTACATTAAGCCTATTGGGTTGCAATTTTTTTAAATCAACAAGTCTTTTATCAAGCACGTTCTGATCCACATCACATAAAGCAACAATATTCACACCCGGCACTTTTAAGGCACCGTTCACATTTGCCCAGCCCATTCCATTAATGCCAATGGCGCCAATATTGATCTGGTCGGCAGGAGCAACCATTTTTTTGATCGATGCAAAGGTTTTGTTTTCGAGTGCGGAAGCAATCATGCCTCCCCCAATCAATGCGCTGGATTGTTGTAGGAAATTTCTTCTGTTACCCATAATTGTGATTTTGTTTTCAAGATCGTTAGAAATATTCGTTGATACATTACATGAGTTCATGGCCATAAACCAATCAGCTCAGTATATTCTTTTTGATATAGGCTAGGCTTTTAGCAATACTTTCATAAACGGGCATGTTCACCTGATCCTGCTCCACAAAAAAGTATTCCATGCCTGACTCTTTTTTGTACTTGAAGATTTCTTTGTAATTAATCACACCCGAACCTACTTCGGTGAATATCTGATTACCGCTCACATCATAGGTGGGGGCTTCTTTACTGGCCATATCTTTGATATGCCACATTTTTATTCGACCAGGATATTTTTTTATCAGTTGGATGGGATTCAATCCTGCACGGGAAACCCAATACATATCCAATTCAAAATTGACCAAAGCAGGATCGGTTTCTTTTGCAAATATGTCGAAGCCAGTCTCTCCATTCCCCCAGTCCTTGAATTCGAAATTATGGTTATGGTATGCCAATTTCATCCCATGGCTTTTGGCTTCAACAGCCGCGTTGCTTAATTTTTCAGCCAATTTTTTATAATCATCCAGACTGGTCCTTTGCGAGTCGATCAAAAAAGGAACCACAAAATAATCATGCCCCATCACGGCGGCATCGGCCACCGTTTTTTTCAACTGGTCCCCATCGTCCTTGATGAAATAATCCAACATCATGTAATGACCGCTTGGTGTTTTCAGGTGGTTCTTTTTAATGATTTTTGAAAATTCCAAAGGGGAAAGGCCAAAAAACCTCCCATCGTTATAACCAAATACCTCCAGGGAGTTATATCCGATAGCTGCCACTTTTTCAATTACCGGGTTTACATTTCCCTTTATTTCATTCCTTAATGTATATAGCTGAAGACCAATAAGCTGTTGTTTTTTGAACCAACTATCTCTGCTTAACATGAGTCCGGAGCTTGCGAGTGAGGCCTGTTTGATAAAATCACGGCGTGTTGACATAGCAAAAGTTTTAGGGGATCAATTTACGAAATAAGCGGCCAGATGGGACTTATTAAAAAAATATTTTCTATAAAAATGGGGAATCGGCACACAGATATGGAACATCCTCCTGAAAAATAAAAGGGAATGGGCAGGCTATCCGGTAAATTCAGTGAATAAATCGAAATAACCCTTTTTCACTAATTCCTTTATTCTTATCAACATCAGGAGTTGATAATTTTCTGTCAACAGCTTATTCTGCATTCTTTATTCATTTTATATCTTCGCCATACATTTCACGAATCATGCAGAAACTTGCTAAAATCTTCTCAGGTACCGAATCCCGCTACTTATCAGAAAAAATCGCTCAACAATTTGGCAACACACCGGGCAAAATCAGCATCTCCCATTTTAGCGATGGGGAAATCCAGCCCATCTTTAATGAAAGCATCCGTGGCGACATGGTTTTTCTCGTACAGAGCACTTGTGCCCCGGCCGAAAACATCATTGAGCTTTTACTGATGATCGATGCTGCCAAACGGGCTTCTGCCTATAAAGTAGTGGCGGTAATCCCTTATTATGGTTATGCCCGGCAAGACCGGAAGGACAAGCCGAGGGTGGCCATTGGATCTAAACTATTGGCAAATATGTTGGTAGCCGCTGGTGCTGACCGAGTTATCACCATGGACCTGCACGCACCACAGATTCAGGGCTATTTTGATATACCCGTTGACCACCTCGATAGTTCGGCTATTTTTATCCCTTATATAGAGCAACTTAAGCTGGAAAACCTTACCTTTGCGGCCCCCGACGTGGGATCGGCCAATCGGATCAGGGAAATGGCCTCTTTTTTCAATGCAGAAATGGTGATTTGTGACAAGCATCGGAAAAGGGCTAACGAGATAGCCAGCATGGTGGTGATTGGAGATGTAACTGATAGGGATATCATTTTGATAGATGATATCTGCGATACCGGCGGCACGCTTTGCAAAGCAGCCGGTCTGTTGAAAGAAAAAGGAGCTAGAAGTGTAAGGGCCTTGTGCACACACCCGGTTTTAAGTGGAAATGCCTATGCAAATATCGAGAACAGTGTGATGGAAGAATTGGTGGTTTGCGATACTATCCCTCTGAAAAAACAGAGCCCAAAAATAAAAGTGCTGAGTGTGGCCGAACTTTTTGCAGTAGCCATTCGTAACGCGTTTGAGAACAAGAGCATTACCAGCCTGTTCATACACTCGCAACTCAGGAACAAATAGCGTAATCTTTAAATAAACATAAATGAAAACAATTACAATCGAAGGACAACTCAGGACCGAACTAGGCAAACAAGCCACCCGCCAAATTCGCTCTGAGGGCAAAGTGCCCGGTGTAATTTACGGGGGTGCACAGGAAGTGAACTTTTTAGCTCCTGCTGCGGCTTTTAAAAGCATCGTATATACACCAGATTTTCAGTTGGCAGAAGTCAAATTGGATGGCAAATCCTACAAATGCATTTTAAAAGACCTACAGTTCGACAAGGTTACCGATCAACTGAACCATGTTGACTTTTTGGAATTGGTTGAGAACAAAAAAGTGGTTGCAACCATACCTCTTAAATTTATCGGCACTTCCATAGGAGTTAAAAACGGGGGTAAACTGATCACGAAGATGAAGGCTTTGAAAGTGAAGACCCTCCCCAAAAACCTGATGGAAAACATTCAGGTTGATATTAGCAATTTGGACTTGAACGGTAATATCCGGGTGGAAGACGTAAAGGTGGACAGTTATGAAATATTGAACTCGCCCCGTATTCCCATTGCTTCTGTAGTACTTACACGCGAACTTAAACAGGAAGCAGCTCCAGCAGCAGCACCTGCCGCCGGCGCAGCAGCAGCCGCAACACCTGCAGCCAAGCCAGCAGCAGCTAAGAAATAAAAATCAAATTAAAATTTGCTTTACAGCCCGGTCCCTATGGACCGGGTTTTTTTGGATAAAAAGGGAGGTTAAAAGCTAAACCGATTCAGTGGTGGATAACAAAAATCAACTACCTATAAATTTTCCACTTCCTTGAATTCCACTATTTTTAATGATTCTATGGCAAAATATTTAATAGCGGGCTTGGGCAATTTTGATCAGGAATATGCTGGCACCCGCCACAATATTGGGTTTGACGTGGTAGATGAACTGGTGCAAAAGCATGGGGGCAGCTTTGCAATCAGCCGCCATGCCGCGGTATCAGAAATAAAATGGAAGGGCAAAACCTTGATTTGCATAAAGCCTACTACCTATATGAACCTGAGTGGAAAAGCCGTGAAATATTGGATGGACAAGGAAAAAATAGAACATGGGCACCTACTGGTGATTGTAGACGATAAAGCATTGCCGTTGACAAAATTACGGTTACGCCCCGGCGGTAGCGATGGGGGGCATAACGGTTTGAAAAGCATTCAGGAATTCCTTGGAACAAGCGAATTCCCTAAATTGCGTTTCGGCATCGGCGACCATTACCCCAAAGGGATGCAGGTAGAATATGTTCTGGGGCGATGGTACAAGGAGGAAGTACCCTTGGTGCATTTAAAAATCCAGAAAGCAGCGGAAGCCATCGAAAGTTTTGTTGCCATGGGCATTGAAAGGACGATGGAACATTATAATAAATTGGAAGTAACCCTATGATTTCTAATTTTGAATGTTTACATTCGCAACGTATTATTGTTCCCGCTTTACTTAGAAAATAACGAACACGCAATATTCCTATGCACTGCCTGGCTATCTCAGCCGATTTTATTTTAAACAAATTTTCTATTTAAAACTCATTGTTGATATGAAAATATTTTGCGTTGGCCGTAATTATGTAGCTCATGCCAAAGAACTAAATAATGAAGTGCCTGATGAACCTATCATCTTTATGAAGCCAAAGAGTGCATTATTGCAGGCGCATACCCCGTTTTACTATCCAGAGTTCACGAACGAACTACATTATGAATGCGAGTTGGTGCTGCGCATTTCAAAAAATGGCAAATACATTCAAGAACGTTTTGCGAGTAAATATTATGACGCCGTTACGGTTGGCATCGATTTTACTGCCCGGGATATACAGAACGAGTTAAAAGAAAAAGGTCTGCCCTGGGAAAAGGCAAAAGCCTGGGACAATTCTGCTGCCATTGGTAAATGGATCCCGCTCCCCAATATCAAAAACAAGAAGGATATCAATTTCTGTTTGTATAAAAACAAAGAACTGGTACAGCAAGGTAATTCGGGGCTAATGATCAATAGCTTTGACAGTGTGTTGGCCTATATCTCCAATTATTTTTCAGTAAATATCGGCGACCTGATTTTCACTGGCACACCTGCTGGTGTAGGGGAATGTGTAGTTGGTGACGAATTGGAAGGCTTTATTGAAGATGATAGCCTTTTTGCCATTGAGATAAAATAAAAATTCCTTTATACAACTTGTGATGCCACCTATTATGGGTGGCATTTGTTTTTAGAAGATGTTATCCCTAACACCTAATTTTGTTCGCATATCTTTCTATGATGGCCAACCAAGATATTTTATTAAGAGCATACCGACTCATGTGCCAGGCAAAAGCCATGGCAGAAACCTACGAAGCCAACCGGGGCATTTGCAAATATGTGCATTCCACCTCCAGGGGGCATGAGGCCATACAATTGGCTACTGCATTCCATCTGCAACCATGCGATTATGTCAGCCCCTACTACCGAGATGAAAGCCTATTGCTGGGATTGGGTTTCACTCCTTATCAACTCATGCTCCAATTGCTTGCAAAAGCAGACGATATTTTTACCGGTGGCCGTGAATATTATTCACACCCCAATTATCGCGGGCCTGATAAACCAACCATCATCCACCAGAGCAGTGCAACGGGCATGCAGGCCATACCATCCACAGGGATTGCACAGGGATTACAATATCTAAAAGAGATTCAATCTCCCTTATTAAAAAAAGGCAACAAAGCGGAGTTGCCAATAGTTCTCTGTTCATTGGGAGATGCCAGCATTACTGAAGGCGAAGTGAGCGAGGCCTTTCAGTTTGCAGTGCTTAAAAAACTACCCATTATTTTTTTGGTACAGGATAATGGCTGGGGCATTAGCGCAACTTCAAAAGAATCGAGGGTTGCGGATGCATTCGATTATGCCGGAGGTTTCCCGGGCATGGAGCGCATCCGTATAGATGGTAGCGATTTTGAGCAATGCTATGAAACCATGGACATGGTCATCAATCAGGTCCGCAATCATAAAGCTCCCTATTTGGTCCAGGCCAAGCTTGCGCTGCTCAATCATCATACCAGCGGTGTGAGGATGGAATCATACAGAAACAAGGAAGAGTTGGAAAGCCAGCGCCTGAACGATCCCTTACCCAAACTCAGGCGGATATTGATACAATATGGCACCGATGAAGATTATATAAAACAGATAGAAGCCGATGCGGCCGATTCTATTTCCAAACAATTTCAACAAGCTACTAAAGCAGCCGAACCCGATCCCACGACCGTAGCTGATTTTGTTTTTTTGCCCACACCCATTAATAAAGAATCCGGTGAGCGATCCCCGCAAGGGAGAGAAGAAAAGATTATGATGGTGGATGGCGCACTCTCGGCCATCAAAGAAATCATGGAAGAATTTCCTGAAGCCATCCTGTATGGTCAAGATGTGGGCGGAAGGCTTGGCGGCGTGTTTAGGGAAACGGCAACACTGGCCACCAAATTTGGGGAACATCGGGTCTTCAATACCGCTATTCAGGAAGCTTATATTCTGGGATCTACCGTGGGCATGTGCGCCGTCGGTACCAAACCAATTGTGGAAGTGCAGTTTGCGGATTATATTTATCCGGGCTTCAATCAGCTTGCCACCGAAATTTCGAAATCATGTTATCTGAGTTGTGGCAAATTTCCAGTTCAGGTATTGATCCGGGTGCCAATCGGCGCCTATGGCGGTGGCGGTCCTTATCATAGTGCTAGCATCGAAACTAGTTTGCTATCCATCAAAGGAATTAAAATCGTTTACCCATCCAATGCTGCGGATATGAAAGGGTTGATGCGGGCCGCCTTCCTGGACCCCAACCCGGTGCTGATGCTCGAGCACAAAGGACTTTATTGGAGCAAAGTGCCTGGCACAGAAGAGGCAAAAACAATAGAGCCGGAGAAAGGTTATGTTTTGCCTCTGGGAAAAGCAGCCTTTGCCATAGAAGCAACTCAGAAAAATATCGAGCAAGGCCAAAGCTGTTGCATCATTACTTATGGCATGGGTGTATATTGGGCCAAGGCCGCTGCAAAAAAATTTCCCGGACAAATAGATATCATCGACCTAAGAACGCTATTTCCACTCGACGAAGAATTGATATTTGCCAGTGCAAAAAAACATGGAAAATGTTTGGTATTGACCGAAGAACAACAGCACAATTCCTTTGCCGAAGCCCTAGCCGGAAGGATTTCAAAAGCCTGTTTTTCTTTTCTGGATGCACCCGTTGATGTGCTCGGAGCAATGGATCTTCCTGCAGTACCCATGAATACAGGATTGGAAAATGCCATGCTGCCCAACGCCGAAAAACTTACAAAGAAAATAAGTCAATTGATTTCCTATTGATTGTTTTGGATTTCCTAATTGAGAAATTGTTCAAGCTTTCTATATGGTCGAATAAAAAATTATAAACAAGATGGACAGATCAATCGCCTGCTAAACCATTGATTTGATAGGCCAATAAAGAAAATGGGTATTTACGTACTGCCTTATTAAAATTACCTTGATTCCTTCCGTTTTTTTGTACATTGCAAAATCCGAAAATTAATATTACATGTCAATTAGAACCGACTTTGTTTATTCTGAAGAATGTGAACCGCACCGCATCCGCACCAAGCAAATATTGAAACAGCACCCAGAGATGCGCAAGCTGATTGGGAAAAATTGGCTGACCATATTTGCCATTCTGGGCATCGTCGGCATTCAGGTAGTGCTGACATGGTATCTACAGGATAAATCATGGTGGCTAGTGATAGGCATTGCTTATTTGGTTGGCGCTTTTGCCGATCATGCTTTGTTTGTGATGATCCACGAATGTGCCCATCATCTTTTGTTCAAAAGCCGCACGGCCAATCGGCTTGCCGGTATCCTGGCCAACCTGCCACAGATTTTCCCAAGCTCTATTTCATTCGAACGTTATCATATCAAGCACCATTCTTTTCAAGGTATCCCCGAACTCGATGCAGATCTGCCCAACCGTTGGGAAGCGAAATTGATCAATAACCATTTTGTCGGTAAGGTCATTTGGCTTTTGTTCTATCCCGTTTTTCAAGTGGCACGTATATCTAGGTTAAAAGAAATAAAACCTTTTGACAAATGGATAGCTATCAACTTTATTCTTGAAATCATTTTCATCGCGGCCATCTGGTGGTTTTTTGGTATCAAGGCCATCATTTATTTATTGTCTAGTTTCTTTTTTTCTGTGGGCTTGCACCCGCTCGGTGCCAGATGGATCCAGGAACATTATCTCACCCATGGCGAACAGGAAACCTATAGTTATTACGGTCCTTTGAACAAGGTTGCTTTTAATGTGGGCTATCACAACGAACATCACGATTTTCCCTCTGTAACCTGGGACAAATTGCCACAGATCAGGAAGAATGCACCTGAGTTTTATAATACACTGGCCTATCACAAATCGTGGACAAAACTTTTTTTCCGTTTTCTTTTCGACCGTGAAATTTCATTGTATTCAAGAGTGGTCAGAAAAGACAGAGGAAGGGTGCCGCTCTCCGACGAATCTAGACCTGATTTGGAAATGGCAAAAAGTTAATTCTGTTTTTTGTAGCCAGCTATACATCGCTATTGAACATCCTTGCGTCGCACACTTGTGCCTGTGTGATCGCTATTCAGCATTATCTTTGACTAACATTAAGCTACTAGTGAATGGTGAATGGTGAAAATTCGTGATTCACTTTTCACTATTGACAAATTGATTTGTCATGATACACTTAACACCAAACAACCGGTCAATAATCCCAAACTTCTAAAACAATGCTTCTTTAGAATTATGTTCGAAGAAAAATTTATCATGTTCCGCAATAGGCTGCAGAAAGTCTATAGGCATATCAGCAAAATCGCGAAACGCCAACAGATATCCTGCTATCGCATTTATGATTATGACCTGCCGGAATTCCCATTTTGTATTGAGCTGTACGACGACAAAATTTATCTAGCCGAATATAAAAAGCGTTTTGAGATGGCGGATAAAGAACATGGCGAATGGCTACAGGAATGCTTGGCCATCATGAGCGAGATTATACAAGTGCCAAAGGAAAAAATCTATTTGCGACAAAGACAGCGCAAGGAAGGCAGGGAAGGGCAATATGAAAAACTCAGTGACGAGCAAGAATATTTAATCGTGCATGAAGGGGGCTTACAGTTCAAAGTAAATCTGACCGACTATTTGGATACGGGCCTGTTCCTCGATCATCGCATCACTAGAAACATGGTTCGTGAAGAAGCAAAGGACAAACAAGTACTGAATTTGTTCTGCTATACCGGCTCCTTTTCAGTGTATGCAGCAGCTGGTGGCGCAGCGGGTGTAACCTCTGTTGATTTATCCAAAACCTATTTGAACTGGGCCGAGGACAATTTTAAACTCAACGGATTTGAGGATAAAGAAAAATATCATTTTGTACATGCTGACGTGAAGCAATGGCTGAATGGATTGCCCCCCGATTATTATGATATCGTTATCATGGACCCACCCACTTTCAGCAATAGCAAGCGCATGGTCGATTTTCTTGATATCCAGCGCGACCACGCTGAATTGCTGAACAAAACCCTCCACAGTATGCGAAAAGGAGGAGTGCTGTATTTTAGTAATAACCTACGCTCCTTTCAGCTCGATGCAGAAAAGATTGCATCCACTTCTATCAAGGATATTACCAAAAAAACTACCCCATTCGACTTTCAAGGAAAGTTGCTTAGATGCTGCTATAAAATCGTGAAATAATTCTCAGGTTAATGGTTCATCGTTGAAAATTCCATTCCAGAAAAAACATTTCATTTCTAGCCGCTATCAACCACTCAACCAATCAACCCTTCAACCCTTCAACTAATCAACCTCTCAACTTACCAAGATCTCCCGACTCAAGCCTCCTTCCCAAATCTTCCTACAAATAATATCAAGGGCAAAAACAACAAGAGACCAATCAATACAAAAACAGCGAGATGTATCGATTGTGGAAACCTATAAAAGAAACCAGCACCAAACGATATTAATGATAGGCTGATGATGAATGCCTGCCACCAAGCACGTCGCTGTCTTTTTTTAAGAGGCGATGCCAAAAACAAAAGCCAAACGCCAACTAATAACATTAATATGCTGGCCAAGGCCCAGTCAATAATCACCGAATTTGAATAATGCTTGCTGATATCTCCCGTACTACTGGCAACCACCAGATTATTGATACTTAAAGCCCTTATCAAAGATCCGGCAATCAGGAGAAAACCAGCAAGCAGGGCAGCCCAGTAAACCAATTTATTTTCGCGGGTCTGTGGTTTGTTTTCTGTTTGCATAAAACTATTTCAGCGGTATATCCCGTTTCAACATATCGTTAAGGTTGGCCATTTCCCAAGCTGTATAGAACACCAGCTTGGCACGCTTGGCCAGAATATCATAATTGATCTTGTCAGGCGTATCTGTTGGTTTGTGATAATCATGATGGATACCATCAAAATAAAAAATGATGGGCACGCCATTTTTTGCAAAATTATAATGGTCGCTCCTGTAGTAAATCATTTCAGGATCTTTGGGATCATTGAATTTATAATCCAGTTCTAGTTTGGTATATTTTTTATTGGCCGCTATGCTAATCGGTTTTAGGTCGCTGCTCAGTTTGTCGTCACCCACTACATAAACATAATTGGTAGAGTCACCATACGCCCTGTTCGGATCGATGCGACCCACCATATCAATATTCAGGTCCACTGTTGTTTTATCCAAAGGATAGACAGGATGCGCGGTATAATATGCGGAGCCCCATAAACCCTTTTCTTCACCAGAGTTTGCCAGGAACAAGATACTACGACGAGGGCCTTTGCCTGCTGCTTTCGCTTTTGCAAAAGCTTCTGCAATCTCCAGCAAACTCACTGTACCCGAACCATCATCATCGGCCCCATAATAAATAACCGTATCCCGTTTTCCCAAATGGTCATAATGCGCAGATATCACTACCAATTCATCTTTCAGGTCAGTGCCTTCCAGATAACCCAACACGTCACTGCTATGCAATTGTGCGGTCACTTTGCTGAATTGCAGTACAATATCAGTAGTATATGATTTGGGCTGCATCTTGTCCTTATCGTTTTCCTGATAATCATCGCCCATGATCGCTTTCGCAATCTTGTCCGATACATAAAAAGTATTGGGGCGAATCGTTTTTTTAAATGCCGACAAATACATATTTCCCTTGGTGATGGTATATCCTTTACGTGGAAAACCTTTCTGGATAATCAATACAGCCACCGCCCCATTTTTTTGTGCAGCATCCTGCTTGCCATAAGGATTGAAGGAACGGCGATTGATCTGCTTTTGTAAGCGGTCGGCTGGCATACCATCCAATAACAATACAATCTTGCCACGCACATCCAAACCTTTATAATCATCCCTTAAAGAATCACTGATACCATATCCTGCAAATACCACTTCTTCCCCAAACATGGTGGCGCTATAATTGGCCGAAATATTGGCCACAAAATCTTCATTGAGATTGAACTGCTCCTTACCAACCTGAATAGAAGCATCGCTTACCGAATCCTGAAATACTGGATAATACATTTGGTAGGTACCGTTATTGCCGGGAGCAAGACCCAGTTCCTTAAAATCGTTTTCAATATAAGCGGCAGCTTTGCGTTGTCCTTCCGTAGCCGTTTCCCTTCCTTCAAAATCTTTACTGGCAATCGTGTACAAATGCTTTTTTAAGTCGGCTTCTGTAATCGTATTCGCAAAGGGTTTGGGATCGGCTATTTTGGGAGCAGCCGCTTTTTGGGCCACCGTAATTTGAGCGATCAAAAAACTAAAAGCAAATAATAGATTTTTCATGTGTGTTTAATTTGAGATGTAATACAACAATAAGAGCCAAATATATTAAACCAAAAGGTCTGTAAACAAAAACCTTGGTTCTAATTGATAAATGGTATTTTTTTGTCTACAGTACTGATTAAGATTTTTTCACCTCTATCGGCTTTGCATTGTTTTCGGTACCCGATTCTTTGATCAGCAGGCTATAAAAAAATATCATCCTTTTAAAATCATTGATGGGCAAACGTTCATCAATACCATGATAGCCTTTGGCATCAATGGAGGCGGCAAAACGGATAACCCCTTTGGCAATATCATCAAAATGTCGACTATCAGTGCCGCCCATGAGTAAATAAGGCACGGGCACCACATCAGGCATTACTTGGTAACAGATATCTTCAATCTTTTTAAAGGCAGCCCCATCAATCGATGAGATTTTGGATGCATCCTTATTTACTTTTTCAGGTATTATCTGTACACGATCATCATGAATCTGTTTTTTCATAAATGCAATCACATCACCCTGTGGGTCATCTGGAAGGTTGCGGGAGTTTACGATCACAGTCGCTTTGCCCGGTATCACATTATCCTTAACCCCGCTATTGAATACCGTTGGTACAATCGTGGTATGAAACAGTGCATTCGTAACATGGCTTTTCTCAAATTCTTTTTTTAGAATGGGTTTAAACAACCATTGGTTGGCCAATGCCATCCTTTCGCCGAAAGGCATGCCCGGTCCTACCCGATTGAGCAATACTTCAACAGGGCCTGACATCCGAAAAGGCATTTGCTCGCTTCGGAGATTTACCAATGCTTTGGCTAGGATATCCATTGCCGTTTCCTTATCGGGCATGGAGCTATGACCTCCCGTTTTTTCGACAGTTAGTTGAAAAGAAAGATATCCTTTCTCCCCCACCCCAATTACGGCAATCGGTCTTTTTAGTTCAGGAAAATTTTCTACAGTTATTTCACCGCCCTCATCAATCACCAATTCAGGATGGATATTCTGCTTCCTGAACCAATCCGCGATAGCAGAGGCTCCCCGAGTCCCAGATATTTCTTCATCATGACCAAAGCTTAGGTAGATGGTACGCTCCGGTTGATAGTTTTGACGCAGCAGTTCTTCCACTGCTTCCAATATGGAGATCACACAACCTTTATCGTCAGCCGTGCCACGGCCCCATACGGTACTGTCCTTGATCACACCACCAAAAGGGGCAACAGTCCACTTATCCAAAGCGGCCGCTTCCACAGGCACCACATCCATATGTGCCATAATCACATAAGGCGCTAAGGCAGCATTCTTTCCTTCCCATTTAAAGAGATAACTAAACTGATTAAATATTTGTCGGGGTAATTTTTGATGTACCAAAGGATAGGCCGTTTCCAGAAATTTCCTGAACTGCAAAAAAGAAGCGGTATCCACCGGCAATGAATCTGCATAAGAAACCGTCTTTATCTGTACGGCTTCGCTGAGATGTTGAACCGCAGAATCATTGATAGCAGTTAGGGGCAAGGCCTGTTTGTGTGGAATTTCCTTAGAGAAGCGAAAAGTATTGATGAGCACAACAGCAGTAACAAGGGCGAGTAATAATAAAAGTCCTTTTAGTATTTTTTTTATCATAAAGCCTTTTATTAAAGATAAGAAAGCCTATGCATTACTCACTGACTCGCTCAGTTCCAACCAACGCAATTCTTTTTCATCCAGCAATTGGGTTAGTTCCCCAATGCGGTTCGAAAGCCTTTGCAGTTCCTCAAAAGGTTCGGTGCCACTATTCATTTTATCTGTAATGGCCGATTTTTCCAGATTCAGTTTTTCAATTTCTTTTTCCAGTAGGTCAAATTCCCTTTGTTCTTTATAAGTGAGTTTTTTCTTTTCGGCTACAACGGGGACAGGGGTTGGCGCTACCGGTTTTGCCGGTTTCTTTTCTGACATTTCAGTTCCTACATCCGTAAGTTTATCATCATCTTTCAGTGCAATGCGGTATTGGGTATAATTGCCCGGGAAATCACGGATATCCCCATCACCTTGGAACACAAAAAGATGGTCCACCAGCCGATCCATAAAATAACGGTCGTGCGAAACAATCAACAAGCAACCCTGATATTCGCTCAGGAAATTTTCAAGTACGCCCAATGTTTGTAAATCCAAATCGTTGGTCGGTTCATCCAATATCAAAAAATTGGGATTACGGAAAAGAATGGATAAAAGATGTAACCTTCTTTTTTCCCCACCACTCAGTTTGGAAATATAGGTGTATTGCTGTTCCGGTGTGAAAAGGAATAATTGCAGGAATTGGGAAGCACTCATGGTGCCACCATCTGCCAGGGGAAAATGTTCCGCAATATTTTTTACAAACTCAATCACCCGCATATCCTCTTTTATCACGAGTCCTTGTTGTGAGTAATTACCGAAAACGATTGTCTCGCCGATATTGACTTTGCCGCTATCCGGCTGTTCCAATTGTTGTAATATTTGCAAAAAAGTAGATTTGCCCGCACCGTTCTTACCCACCACACCAATGCGTTCCCCTCTTTTGAAAGTATAATCGAACCCTTTCATAATCACCTTTTCGCCATAGCTTTTATATACTTTCTTCAACTCGGCAATCTTGCCACCCAGCCGGGTCATTTTTACCTGCAATTGTACCCGCTCATCCTCTATTTTTTGTTTGGCCTTTCCCTCCACCACGTAAAAATTATCCTGTCGGCTTTTGCTCTTGGTGGTCCTAGCCTTTGGTTGCTTGCGCATCCACTCCAATTCCTTTCTATAAAGATTTTTGGCCTTATCAATACTGGCAGAATCGCTTTCTATTCGGGCTGCCTTCTTTTCCAAAAAATTCTGATAATCGCCTTTGTGGACATACAAATTAGAGCCTTCCATTTCCCAAATCTCCTCACACACATTATCCAGAAAATAACGGTCATGTGTAACCAACAATAGGGTCACTTTTTCTTGGTTCAAATAGTTTTCCAACCATTCCACCATTTCTACATCCAGATGGTTGGTAGGTTCATCCATAATCAGGAGGACATGCTTATGCTCAAAACCAATATCAATAAGGGTTTTGGCAAGAGCCACTCTTTTACGCTGACCGCCCGAAAGAGAACCGGCGGTTTGATTAAGATGATGGATATTGAGTTTACCCAGTATCTGCTTCACTTTGGTATCAAAGTCCCAAGCATTCAGTTCATCCAGCTTTACGATGGCATCCCCAATTTTGTCAGCATCTTCCGCATCACTGGCCGCCTCATATTCCTTGATGGCATTAATGACCGGGTGATTGTGATGGAAGATATTATCGAGCACTGATTTTCCTTCAATAAACACAGGCTCCTGCTCAAACAAGGCCACGGTCACATCCTTATGGACCCAGCATTTACCGCCCTCAGCGGTTTCCCTGCCCGAAAGTATTTTGAGCAAGGTGGATTTACCACTGCCATTTTTTGCGACCAACGCTATCTTGTCGCCTTCTTCGATATTAAATGAAATATTTTGGAACAAGGGCTTGATGCCGTAGGATTTGCTCAACCCTTCTACAGAAACATAATGCATGGCGCAAAGATAAAGAACCTAAAGTCTATATTTAGGATATTAAGAAATTAAGAAGTTTCCAAAAATGGAGGCTTTCGGCAGTGGCAGTCGAGCTTATGAATTAGTCCTCCACTATTCGCTGACTGTATTTTCCGACAAAAAATAGGGCTAACTTTGCACTATAATAGTTTATTATGAAGTATACAGTCATTTTACTATCGTTCTTCTTTTTTGCTTGTAATGCCAACTCTCAGGAAAAACAGCTAAAGGTTGGGGATCATATTCCTTCTTTTAGCCTTAGCGACGAAAATGGAAAAATTTTTAACAGTAAGGATTATGTGGGCAAGAAAATATTGGTCATTTATTTTTACCCAAAAGACGAAAGCCCGGTATGCACAAAGGAATCCTGCGCTTTCCGTGATAGCTATACGGATTTTGAAAAAGCAGGTGCCGTCGTGGTAGGGATCAATAATGGTTCGGTGGAAAGCCACAAATCCTTTCAAGAAAACCATCAACTTCCCTTTTTTCTTTTAAGCGATCCGGATAAAAAAGTGGTGAACTTTTTTGGTGTAAAAGGAAAATTCGGGATGATTGGCAGGGAAACTTTTGTGGTAGACCTGAGTGGCAAGATTGTGTACACATTTGATTCCTTCATGAAAGGAACCGCCCATGCAGAAAACGCATTGGATTTTGTAAAAAAAATGAATACACAAAAATAAGGGGAGCCATTGCCCTATTTAATCCCTGAAAGTTTTGCAAAAATTTTCAGGCTTTCGTTTTCATGCCATTATAAGCTCCGCTCATCACAATCATTACACCCAGCAGCATTGCCAAGGACAAAGAAATCAATAAGAAAGAGATGACTCCCTCTATGAACATGGAGCCGTTCAAACCAGTTGGCACAATGGTGAACATTTTGCCCGCATTGAAAACCCCCGACAATAAAGTTGCTAGCCAATTGGCATAACTGCCATAGATCAGAAGCCAAAAACCAATACTCAGCCATCTTGGTTTTAGTTCTAGCTTATGCCAGATCAGACCCATAGCAATCAAAAAAAGTCCATTCAATATCCCTTCTATATGGCTGGAAAGTCCCATTCTGGGGTTAGCGAATGCAGATGCAAAAACACCGGTTAGTAAACCAAGAAAAAGCAAAACCAGACCAGCAAATATCAACTGATAGAAAACTGATTTGAGATTGATTGCTTTTTCCATTTTCTAATTTTAAATAAGTGATGCATGATGAAGAAAAAATGGTGAAGCACTGCCTACATTAGGAGTTTAGTACTTCACCAAGGTTAGCGAAAAGATGACCAGCTATAAGGATGATAAGAGCAGCCAAAGGCAAAACCAAAAAATCATTTCATTTTTGCAGCCTCATCAGGAGAAAGATTGGTTGGCACCTTGTTGTTGATGGGTGGGATTGCTTTCAGATATGCAAAAACAGCTTTTAGGTCCTGTTCTTCCATTTGAGCCAAATTTTCCCAGGGCATCGGCGGCAGAATGTGTCTGCCATTTTCATGCCCCAGATGCCTGCCCGTTCTCATGGTTGCAATAAAATCGTGTTCTGTCCATGCACCAATACCAGTGGTTGAATCGGGGCTAAGGTTTGCGCTATAAGAAACTCCCCAAGGACCGACCGCTGCAGTAAGGTCGGGCATCATTAGGACCCAATTTCCCGGTTTCAAAGCATTTTTGTCAATTGGAGGAAGTGGCTCTGCTTGCGGATGGCCAGACAATATTTTTGTGGAATCGATCATTGGGCCTTGGGGGGTCATGATCTTTGGTGAATGGCAATCGTTACAACCGGAAGTGCTAACAATATACTTGCCCCGAGCAATGAGTTCACTCTGATCAAGCTCGTGCTTCTCAGTAATTGGTGCTTTGTTGTCGGCACTGGTTTCGTTACAGGATAGATACAGTAGGGCTGTTACAAGAATCAAAGAGACGTTAATGCAAAGAGCATTCTTTTTCATAAATCAATTTTTAGAGTTTAGAAAATATAAAACATGACCGTGAAAAACTTTGTTATGAAGTCAGTTCAACAGAGTAAAAAAAGGAGTAAGGTTGAATAAGAAAGGAAAGGCTTCTATTTCTTTAAGCGGCAGAAGACTGTTAGTAAAAATAAAATATTAAATCGTAAAAAAGTGAGGGGGAGTAATTGGAGTAAATATGCTCAAACTCAAATTGAAATCTTTCTATTAGAAATCAGGATCCAGCTAAAAAAACATTGACATTATCAAAAAGGCAGCACAGTTTTTCAATAAATGGTCGATTTTATTTGCATTTATAAAAAACCATTATGGGTTGTCTTATATTAAGTATTGCTACCATTTATACAATCCATACAGTTTATATAGCATAAAAATCAAATGAAAAAATAATCAATGAGCACATCAGAACACTACTATATAGGAATACAATTTCCTATATAGTAGTGTTCTGGTGGTATAGTCCACCCAGATGCTTAGGCGATGGAAATAAAATTGTAGATTTTATTTACCAACCCGGTCTTGCAATTGTTGCGGGTATCTAGCACCCTGCACATCAATTTTCGAAACTGCATTTTCAATTTCCCTTAAATCATCCGACGATAGTTGGATGGCAACTGCCCCAAGGTTTTCTTCCAATCGGTGAATTTTGGTAGTGCCGGGAATTGGTACTATCCATGGCTTTTGAGCCAATACCCAGGCTAAGGCAATCTGTGCATTGGTCGCATTTTTTTCTTTTGCTATTTTTCCGATGGCATCCACCATGGCTTGGTTTGCCTTTCTATTTTCTTCCGAAAAACGAGGTACGATATTTCTGAAATCCGTTTTATCAAACTCTGTGTTTTCATTGATAGCACCTGTCAAAAATCCTTTTCCCAATGGGCTGAACGGCACAAAACCAATTCCCAATTCTTCCAAGGTTGGCAATATTTCCTTTTCAGGTTCACGCCACCAAAGCGAATATTCGCTTTGCAAAGCAGCTACCGGCTGTACCGCGTGTGCTTTGCGGATGCTCTGCACCCCGGCTTCACTCATGCCAAAATATTTTACCTTGCCTTCTGCAATCAAATCCTTCACGGTGCCCGCCACCTCTTCAATCGGCACATTGGGATCCACACGATGTTGGTACAACAAATCAATCACATCGGTTTGCAAATGTTTTAAGGAAGCCTCTACTACGGTTCTGATCCTAGCCGGACTACTATCCAAGCCTTTGGTAGCATCACCATCCTTAAACCCAAACTTTGTGGCAATCTTCACCTTATTACGATAGGGTTTTAAAGCTTTTCCCAATAAAGCCTCATTCACACCTTGGCTATAGGCTTCGGCACTATCAAAAAAGTCAACCCCCAAATCATAAGCTCTTTGTATCAATGCGATGGCATCCGATTCCTTGGCAGCAGGACCATAACCGAAAGTCAAGCCCATACAGCCCAAGCCCAAAGCGGATACTTCCAATCCGCTATTTCCTAATTTTCTTGTTTGCATTGTATTTGTTTTTTCTTGTACAAATGTCACTCATGGAGCTGAACCTATTGTTATACAGATTACTGCTTCTCCTACCAATATTACTGATTAAGCGGTGTACTTCCCCGGGGCATTGAGGGAATCTGTAAATTTGGTCTGTAAAAACAGGTTATGGAAGAAATAATAAAATTGGAAACGGTTGCTGCCTATAATAAAATGCGTGGCGTGAGCACTTTGCACCCATTGGTCAGCGTGATCGATTTGTCCAAAGCTCAGCCTATGCCAGCAAAAACCTTTCATTTTGGTTTGTACGCCGTGTACCTAAAAGAATTGAAATGTGGGGAATTGAAATACGGTCGCAGCCATTATGATTTTCAGGAAGGCACTTTGGTATTCATTGCGCCTGGGCAAGTTTTGGGCGTGCAGCCTAAAGTAAAAACTTTTGACCCCAAAGGTTGGGCCTTGTTGTTCCACCCCGATCTGATCAAAGGAACTTCTTTGGGTAAACATATACAGAACTATTCCTTCTTTTCGTATGATGTAAACGAAGCCCTTCATCTTTCCGAAAAAGAAAGACAAATGGTGTTGGACTGTTTTACAAAAATCCAATACGAAATGGAACAGTCCATTGACAAGCATAGTAAAACCTTGATTACTTCCAATATTGAATTATTCCTAAATTATTGCGACCGATTTTATGACCGTCAGTTTATAACCAGGGATAATGCGCATAAAGGTATTTTGGAGCGATTTGAACATTTAATCAATGGCTATCTCTCTTCCGACAAACCTCAAAGCCTCGGACTGCCTTCGGTTGCCTATTGCGCAGACCATCTGAATTTATCTGCCAATTATTTTGGCGACTTGATTAAAAAAGAAACAGGTATATCCCCTCAGGAATATATTCAGACCAAAGTAATTGATGTGGCCAAGGAAAGAATTTTTGATATGGATAAATCGATCAGTGAGGTGGCTTATGAACTGGGTTTTAAATATCCACAGCATTTTACAAGAATGTTCAAACAGAAAGTTGGGGTATCCCCAAATGAGTATCGGAATTTAAATTGAGCGTGGTGCTATCGGGAAATCTAGATGAATGAAAATAGCTCATTTCTGAACAATACAAGTATCCTTTGCCTATTGTGAAAGCATCGGTTCTTTGATTAAGAAACTGAGAAGGGAAGAAAAAATAAGTATCGCCAAAATGCAGGCTGACCAAGCCTTAATCCAAGTTTTAAAATGCTGTGAGGTTCATTATCCAACCAGTTATTACAAATCCATTCTAAGCATATCCTTCCCTTTCTATCAAATACAAAGCATCTTTTAATTGGGTAGAAAAGCCCTCCTGCATTTTAGCGATACACAGATTTTCCTTTAACAAAGGAATCGATAACAAAAAATTAAGCCTGTTTGATCAACTCAACGGCACAATGAATCCTCACATCATCGCTTACCACTACACCACCAGCTTCAGTAACCGCATGCCACTGTAGACCAAATTCCTTTCTGTTCACTTTGCCATTGATTTCAAATCCCGCACGGGTATTGCCCCATGGATCTTTTGCAATTCCACCAAATTCCACATCCAACTTCACCGATTTGGTAACATCGCGGATGGTTAGGTCGCCATATAGTTCATAGCTGCCATCATTGTCCACGCTTTCATATTTGGTAGCAACAAATTTTATTTGAGGGAATTTCGCAGCATCAAAAAAATCTGCTGATTTCAAATGCCCATCACGTTGTTCATTACCTGTTGTAACGGAATCCACTTCTGCGGTAAAAGAAACTTTTGCGGTTGAGAAATCCTCTCCATCCGTTTCTGCACTCACCTCAAATTTCGTGAACTGTCCGGTAACATTGCTGATCATCAGATGCCTGATCTTGAATTGTATCTCCGAGTGTGTGGGATCGAGTACCCATTTTGTAGAAGCCATAAAATTGTATTTAATGTTTAAACATCGAAATTACGGAATTTTCAGCATTTCCCCAAGAAATTTTTGTTTAAGCCAGCTTAATATTTTCCTGATTGCAGGCCTCGTAGATTTTCTGGAGCGTTTCGCTTTTGAGTTGCACTTGCTTATTGATATCATTAGCCCAAAAAAGCAACTGGAGGTCGGCCCCCGTTTGGGTAATATTGGTATACAAAACCTGAGGTTCAGGGATTTGCATAATGCCGTCCGTAGATTTTAGTATGCCAATGATAATTTCTTTTGTGCGGCTCAAGCTTGCTGGGTCGGCCAATTTAATGGTAGCTTCCAAACGCATATGGGTATTATTGAGCGTCCAGTTGGTCAGTTTTTGCGAAAGCATATCGCCATTGGGCACAATGATCTCGGCACCGTCGGGCGTCAATATACGGCTGGAGCGAATGCCAATATCCTTCACCTTTCCTGTGCTGGTACCAATCTCTATGATATCACCCACCTGTATGGGCCTTTCGATAGCGAGGATCACCCCTGATACCAGATTGTTAACAATACTCTGAAGACCCAAACCAATACCCACACCCAAAGCGCCAATTACAATGGTAACTTTATCCAGAGGTATGCCCGATGCCAATATACCGATAAGAAAACCTGCAGTCAGTATCAATAATCGGATCAACAGAATGGAGGTGCCTAATTTTGATTTTTTTTCAGTCACCACATCATCGGTTCCCGTATCGCCAAAAAAATACCCAATATATTTTTGGAAAAAATTGGCAATCCATATCACAAAAAAGAAAACCGTGACGCTTCCAAATGTGAATGATGCATCCCCCACTGTTCTGGGTGCCTGCAAAAAAGCCGCCACATAATCATAAACAAGATCAAACACATTCAGGTTTTGTGCCAGGTTGATCAGCCAGAATACCCCAGCAATGGTAGTGAGTAGCCCACGCAGCCTAAGCTCCACATTCTGGTTATCGAGGTAGGCCGTAAACCGTGTTGATTTTTTATCTGCTTCCAACTGTAAGTTCACGGCGTCAACCACAATTTGTATGAACACAATCAGCGCAATGGCATCAATAAAATTTAAGATGGCCGTTGTTTCCAAAATATGGGCCAGTGTTGCCCTACCAAATAAATTACATCCCGCAGCAAGTAGGTTCAAAAAAATATAAATGAAGACAACGAACCTAAAATAGCCAGGGAAAAGGTTAGGGAATTCCTTTTTCAACCGAATAAACCGCCACCCCAAAATAGCAGAACCGATGGTACAGAAAAAAGTGATGATCCGCAAATAATAGGAAGAACTGGTAAGCTGGCTCTTGGCAGCAAAGAAAATAAAGGACAGAGCAAAAACCAACCAAAAATAAAATGCCTTTTTGGACCATTTTACTATGAATAATTCGGTGAGCACAATCACGCTCAACAATTCCAGAAACTGAAGGTATACGGCTGGTGGATGTTGCCAATCGAGATAAGGAGCCAAGGTAAACATGACTACCAATGAAGCCAGCAGCGGAAAAGAATTCACATATTTCAATGAATGGATAAATTCCGGGTTGCTGCGCTTTACCTTATTCACATTAGAAAATACCCAAAAAAAGAAAATAAGTAAAAGGGGTAGGTTGAAGATATATTTATCCCAGTTATTGGAGAGATAGTAAGTCAGCACCCTTATCGTCCTTTTTGTGGAAGCCTGAAGAATAGCTACAAAAGATCGTTTGCTGCTGGTATCGTTTGCAGGCCCTTCCCATAAATACACCGACTCCTTGCTGAATGCTTTTTTTCGATAACTCTTCACCAAGGTTTTGATCTGTTTTTGCAAAGCAACCACCTCCAAATAATCGTTAGAGACCCGGCTTTGCATCAGATCGATCTTCATGATATTTTTACGCATGGCCGTATCCGTTCCACGCAATTTTTCCTTTAGTTCATTCAACTGTCTGGTATACAAAAAATGCAGGGTTGAGTCTGTAGGGAGTTTCCGGATGGAAGAATCTTGTATGATGGAATGCATCTGAGAATTCATTCCCACCAACTCGGTATAGTAGGCCATCAAGGACTTTTGCCAATCCACCATATCATCGGTCATATCATCCAAATAGTCCTGAATATAGGAAAGGCGGCTCAAGTTCAGCAAGTTGCTATTATTGCTTGCAAAATTCACCTGATAGAATTTGATCCTCCTTTCATAGCCAGGGAGATCATCTACAATATCACTGGAGTCGTAACCATTATCCACCACATCATTGAAATCGCTGAGTGCGGTATTGATTTCCTCAATTTTTCCAATGATTTTGGCGGCTGAAGTGTCCGATATATTCAGTTCCTTTTCCCAGATGGAATCCACCCTATGTCGCTCAGCTATTTTCTTATGGCGGTATTTCGACTGATGCCTTTCTGCATTTTTGTTTTGAGCCCAGGTTTGTATAGATGGCATCAAAAACAAAAGCAAGGCCAAAATGAGGCAATGATGATACTTAATAAAAAAGCTGCGATAAATTTTAAGCATCACAGAAAGCGTGGATTTAATTAAGATAATCAAGCAAAACCAATCGGCTCGTTCGCTAATACTGCGACGCCCTAGCTTTGCGAAGACAAACTTAAAACGCTTTCTGTAATATATTATTTTTATTTTTCAAGTAATTTCAGGCAGACCGGATTGGGTACCTGCAACTGTTTTCCTGTTGGTTTCAAAAGCCCTGTTTGGGGATTGATCTTGAAAACAACGATATTATCGGTATCCTTATTCGCCACCAACAAAAAGCGGCCAGTGGGGTCAATAATAAAATTGCGGGGGTGTTTGCCCAAAACGGATTGAATCCCATTAAGTTTCAATTTACCAGTCTGTTTGTCAATGGCAAACACAGCAATGCTATTGGCATCCCCACGATTGCTTGCATATAGGAATTTACCATTAGGGCTGATATGGATATCTGCACTGCCCTTATTGCCCTTGAAATCTTTGGGGTGTGTGCTTATCAATTGAAAGCGTTTTAGTGAACCGTTGGCAAAACGAAAAGCTTCCACCGTGCCACCCAGTTCTTCTACAACATATACATATGGTTTATGGGGATAAAACGCGATATGCCTAGGACCAGAGCCCGGAGCCATTGAAACTGCTGAATCTTTTGCAGCAACCAATGGTTGGCTGGAAGCACTATTAAATTTAAAAATCATTTCCTTATCCGATCCCAAATTGGCAGCGAGCAGATAATTTCCATCTGGAGAAAAGATAACTGAATGCGCATGTGATTTTTCCTGCCTCATTGTATTGGGCCCGGTTCCTTTAAATTGGATGGTCTGTGCTGCAGGCGCAATGGTACCATCATTGTTCAATGGCAATGCAGCAATGGTACCGCTACTATAATTCGCCACCATCAACCATTTATTATCCTTACTGATGGAGATATAACAAGGCGAAGTCCCTTCCGACGGCTGCTTGTTCAAAAAACTAAGCTTGCCAGAATGCTTATCAAAACCAAAAGCACTCACTTCGCCACCCTGACTACCAGACACCTCATTTGCCGCATACAAATAATTGCCAGTTGGGGACAATGCCAGATAAGATGGGTTTTGCGAGGCAGCAGAATCAACCAGTTTTGCATCCCCATTTTTGCTGTTAAACTGGTACACATAAATGCCATAGCTCGGGCCACTGGTATAGGTGCCCACGAATAGGTAGTACTCCTGAGAAAAGCTTTTACCCGATAATAATGCCAACAGAAGCAAAATGAGAAGGCGCATAATGATTGATTTTTGGGTTTCTGAATGATGCAATTTACGTATTCATATAGAATTCAGTTCATCCGAATCCTTACCACAGAATATGATCGATAAAAACATCCACTTCAACCATAGCGAATAAAAAAAGACCATGCAAGTGCATGGCCTTTGGGCAGTATATTATTCCTGGGTTAAAAAATTACAATTTAGTAACCACTACATCTTGGGTAATCTTCCTTTCAATTGAAAAACTACGTTGAACCAGTCTGTTACCAACACTTACGGCAAAAGTCGGGTGAATGCCAAAGGATTCGTTGTCGTTTACCAAAGTAATGGTTCTTGAGAAATGGGCATCATTGAACTCCTTTGAGTAAACTACTTCGCCATCATCGTTTTTTACAGTAAGCGTAAATTTTTGTGCAGAAGGGTTTTCAAATTCAATTTTAAAATTGAACCTGTTTTCCGTGATGCCAACAAATTGAACGTCTATTTGTGATTCAGGAATTTTTACGATTTCCTTTTTTGCATGTACAGGGTTTGCAAAACTACCAATAGGGTTAGTTGCCAATAATAATGCTGTTGTTGCTGTGATTGCAATTGCTTTCAAAATCGAATTGTTTTTAACTGTAGATTTCATGGTGTTGCATTTTAAATGTTAAGAAAAAAAGTAAAATCATTTTGTTCGGCAGCAACGGTTGGGGCAGGCAATCTGTGGAAGCAATCTAGAGTGGGATCTTTACTATTTTTATTTGCTCTTTTGTTTGATGGTGTAAAAGTAGTTTGGTATTCTTTGCTGCACAAACCATGTTTTTATTGATTCCATGATGCCAAACATCCAATACCGAACGCTTAAATCCTTCACCAACAAGCATTTTATCGATATATACGCATTATAGCCAAGTGGTTTTATACAAAAAAACAAGATTGTGCAAAGAAAAATTATGATGGGAAAATCAAAAGCAGCGGAATGCCTATTCCCTCACAAAACATATAATCCAAGTTTGAAAAGATAAACAGCTTTATAAGCATGCAATAAGGGATTATCTTTTAAAAATCTCTGTTTCTGATTTTACCTGTACAAGAAGATGAATACTGGAGACATCAAGTAAAAAAATAAAATACCATTAAAGATTGCTGAAAAAATTTCGTGTTATAACAATACCCCTTTCATAAACACAAAAGCAAAGGAGAAATAAATCACTAGGCCCGTCACATCCACCAGGGTTGCCACAAAGGGGGCGGAAGATACGGCAGGGTCGGCACCCAACCTTTTCAATACAATGGGCAGCATGGACCCACTCAAAGTGCCCCAGAGCACCACACCCACCAGCGAAAAACCTACGGTAAGCCCAATCAACATCCAGTGTGGACCGTAGAGGTCGCCAATAATATGGTGGTGCATAAGTATATGCCAAATGAAAATGCGCAAGAAACCAATACAACCCAATATACCGCCTAAAGTGAGACCGGAGAACACTTCTCTCCTGATCACACGCCACCAATCGGCAACGTTCACTTCACCAACAGCCATTGCCTGAATAATCAAAGTAGAAGCTTGAGAGCCACTGTTACCACCACTCGACATGATCAGCGGTACAAAAATGGATAGCACCACTGCTTTGGCAATCTCATCAGAAAAATAGGCCATTGCGGTTGCCGTTAGCATTTCACTTAGAAACAGGATAATCAACCAACCAATCCGCTTTTTGATGAGCTTAAAAAATGGGATCTGCAAATAAGGTTCATTCAATGCCTCGGTACCCCCGATTTTTTGGATGTCTTCACTGAACTCCTCGCTAGCTACCCATAGTACATCATCGATGGTCACGATCCCCAATAATTTATTGCTATTACTTACCACGGGCAGGGCTACCCGATTATTCATTTTAAAAGCTTCGTAGGCTTTTTCCTGATCGTCATAAGCGTTCAGCGCAATCACCCTTCTTTCATCCATCAGTTCACTCACTTTTTGTAAGGGGTCGCTCAATATGAATTCACGTATACGGATATCGTCCAATAGCTCCCCTTGGTCATTGATAACATAAATCACATCAATCGTTTCACTGTTCTTACCCACCCTCCGGATGGTGTTCAGCACATCGGTTACGGAATCCTTTTCAAAAACATATACATAATCAGGGGTCATCAGCCTGCCCACACTGTTCTCTGGGTAGCCAAATAGGGAGAGGGTTATTTTTCTTTCTTCGGGGGAAAGCAGTTTTATCCATTCACGCACGATGCTGCTGGGCAGCCCTTCCAAAAAATCGACCCTGTCGTCTGGCGACAACGCATTCAACAGTTCCGCGATTTTTGCCGGTGGCAGGTCACGCATCACCCGCTTTTGGGTGGGCAGGTCGAGGATCTTGAATGTGCTGGCCGCACGGTGTATGGTCAGGTTATCAATAATCTGCTGCTCATGTTCGGGGTATTCATCCACTAGGCTAGCCACATCACTGATATTCTGGTCGTCGAGGAATTCTTTTAATGCAGTAATATTGCCAGATTCTACCAGCTCAAGAAACTGCTCCTGCATGATACTGTTTTCAAATTCCAAGGACATGCGCCAAATTTACTACATACCAACCAGTAAAAAATTTTTCCAAAAAGGTTTTCATGATTAAATAATAGCGATACCCAATGCAAAGCCCCGGCAAATGCCAGGGCTTGCATATCAAAATAAAATTGATTTTATTAATACTGAATCTTCAAGTCTACCCTTCTGTTCTGGGCACGGCCTGCTGCAGTTTTATTGCTAGCAATGGGCTTGGTATCGCCATAGCCTACCGCGTTCAGCCTGCTCTCGTCAATACCGCCTTTTGTTTTCAGGTATTCCAATACCGCTTTTGCACGTTCCTCGCTCAGTTTTTGGTTCAATTCGGTTTTGCCGGTATTATCGGTATTACCTTCAATTGCCAATTTCAAGTTCGTGTCTTCTTTCATAATCTTCGACACATCGTTCAACGACTTGTAGGATTTTGCCAATAGTTTAGAACTGCCGGTTGCAAAATAAATATTTTTAGCAGCATAGGCCACTTTCTTAACCACTTCTTCTTTTACCAATGGGCAACCTTGGTTTTCCTTCACACCAGGAATTGTTGGGCACCGATCTTCCTCATCATTGATACCATCGCCATCGGTATCGGGGATTGGGCAGCCATTGTATTTTGCAACGCCAGCAACTTTTGGACATTTATCTTCCTCATCGTTGATGCCATCGCCATCGGTATCGGGGATTGGGCAGCCATTGTATTTTGCAACGCCTTTGATTTTTGGGCATTTATCATCCTTATCAGGAATACCATCGCCATCCGTATCAGGGCAGCCATGGAATTGAGCAAGGCCCGCAACGTTTGGACATGCATCCAAGCTATCCACAATACCATCGCCATCGGTATCTTTTGGAGGCTCCACTGCTGGTATCGCTACCACTTTGGGAGCTTCTACACGCTTAGGCGCAGAAATGGTTTCTGCAATGCCCAATGAATAGAAAAGTGAATTATCAAGTTTGTTGGTGTTTAATGATGCACGGTAATTCATCTGAAGGAACAGATAGGTAATGCTGCTAAAGTTAAACTGAAAGCCGCCACCCAAAGGTGCATAAGGAGCCCAGTATCCACCATATCCACCAACTCCAATACCTGCAGTCAAGAAAGGACTGAACAAATGGTTATCAGTCAACAGTCTTGCATGCAATGAAGCTTCAAATTCGTTACCGTAACCAGAATTGGATGAATTCATGTTTTTTGTGTAATCAGTAAATACACCATTATAGCGCACAGACAAATCAAAATGGTTGCCCAGGCCTTTCCAGTACATCAATGAAAAACCAGGGGAAAGTTTATTAAGATTAAAATTGCTCAACGAAAGTGGTTGGTTGAAATCGGACAGGTTTGCGCTAAAGCCAATAAGACTCCCTTTTTTCGGGGAAGCATAGTCTTGGGAAAAAACAGATATTGCAGATACTGAAAATATCAGCAATAAAGTCAAGAGTTTTTTTGTCATAAGTTTTGATTTTAGATGATTTTTTTAAAAATTTCAATAATTTTCAAGATACAGAACAACAGAGAACTATTTTGCGGGGCAAAGCTAAGCGAGATTTAATACAAAAACATTCAGGTTTTTGGGTATAATAACAAATTCCTTTAAATTAATCAACTATATGATATCCAGCCTCTTGTTCATAGCTGAGTCCTCTAATCGGGGAAGAGGGGTTTTTGCAGCGGAAGATATTGGCCCCAATACTACCATAGAATCATCGCCAGTTATTGTGATGAGTAGGGAGGATCGGATCTTGCTGGACCAGACCTTGTTGCATGATTATATATTTGAATGGGGCAACCGAAAGAACCAATGCTGTGTGGCGCTTGGCTATATATCCATTTATAACCACTCCTACCATTCCAACTGTGAATATGAAATGGATTTTGATGAAGACCTAATCCGAATAAAAACAGTAAGACCAGTGATGAGGGGCGAAGAACTAAGCATCAATTATAATGGGGATTGGAACGACCAAAAACCAGTGTGGTTTGATGTGACCTAGATGGCTTTGTGATGGTTATTTTCTAGCTCTTTTAAGCACGGGTGCATATTTAACCCCTAGGTTTATGCCATAACTGCTCAATGATACATTGCCAATACCTACCCCTTTTAGTGGCACTTTTATATAAGGCTCAACCTGTATGGAGAAGTTTTTAGCGATGGCCGATTCAAAACCAGCCGACAAGTTGAGCATGGAGAACCAAAAATTTTCTGGCGTATTATAAGAATTTTGCCGCCAGCCTTGATAACCAATCGGGTTATGATAGTAATATATATAGGATTGGTTCTGCATCAAGTAGGAGGAGAGCCCCGTACTCAAGAAAAACCGGTTGTTCCCTTCCACACTCACATCATAACGGAGGTTTAATGGTATCTCCATCATTTTACAAGAAGCACTCATGAAATCAACACGTATATAGGAGGGCACCATCGAGGGTTGCAAATGGATGCTCTCATCATCTGCCTGATAATATTTTTGTGCATAAATCAACCCGGTGTTCAAAGAAAGCCGATGCAACAATTGAACATCGAGCGTGAGCCCTATAGATCCGCCCAATCGGCTATTGTTATAGGTATATTTAACTTTTGAAAAATCTGGGGCAACTACCAAACCAATCTGCAGGGGCTGTTTAATATGAAGCGAATGGTTGTTTTTCTTTCCGGTAAGAATGGCTTTTTTGGCTTCCAGTTTTGCTGCTTCTGCCAGCAATAAGGAATCACTGATCGCAATGCGCCAACGGTTGGAGATATTAGAAACCTGCTGTGCTGGAGCATATCCTAAGCTTTCTTCCATTGTTGATAATCCTGAAGATTGAGCATGTGTTCCTTTATTATTATCTACATTGCTAACATCATCGTCAACGATACCATTATTATCAGGTTTGTTGTTGGAATGATCCTTTTTATTCAAAGCAATACTATTGGAGGATGCCAATTCTTGTGTTGGATGATTCTTGTTATGAATGCCACTTGTATTTTTATTCTTCCATTGATTCTGGTGGCTGAAGGTTTTATCGACAATATTGGCTTCAACCAATCCATTTTTATTTCCAGTAATCCCATTTTCCCCAACCGTTTTGTTGGAGCCTTCAACATTATCCACCGTTGCATTTGAGCCCGTTTTTTTTGCAGAAGCTAATTCTTGTTTTGGGGCATCCGCAACTCTATGTTCAGCCGAAGCAGTGTTTGCTTTAATGCTCTCTGCTTTTTCCTTATTTGTATTTTTTGAAGAAATGGAATTTCTATCAGAAGGGGATTTATCAACCGATTTAGACAAACCCTTATCATCGGTTTGCTTATCGTTTTGGGGATTGGTTGTTTTATTATTTTCAGTAGAAATAGCTGCATTGTTTTGGCCAGTAGGTTTATCCAAAGCTCCCTGCTGATTTTGAAGAACAACCTGTTCACTCTTCATATTGGCCTTATTATTCTGCTTAAAGGGTTTTGACAAAAAATAGCTGGAAGCAGCCACCAATATAACCAGCGACCCATAAGCAAAAGGAGACCTAAAAAACCGGAAGCCTCTTGGCGAATGGATGCCAGCAGGACTACCCGGGTCAACGCCCAATTCCTTATCCAGTTTTGCAGCCAATGCCTCCCAGGAAGATGAGCTGTTCTCAACTTCATAGGCCTCAGCAGCTTGCCGGCTTAGGCGATCCAACTCTGTATCAGAGAGGTTGAACATAAATTTTAGAGTCAGTTTTTTTTAAAAGTATTTTTCGTAGGTTTTCTCTTGCTTTGGAAAGGTTCGATTTTGATGCCCCGACCGAAATCCCCAATTCTGCCGCTATCTCCTCATGCGATAATCCTTCAATCACAAATAAATTAAACACCGTTCTATATGCTGGGGATAATAGCCTGATCGATTCTATAATTTCTTTGTATGAAAGCTTATCGAGCCCATTCTCGGCATGGCTAGGAATATTTTCCGATTCTTTTGTGAGGATTTTATGTGTTGCCGTAGAAGCATTTTTCCGATAATGGTCGATACAGGTATTGATCAAAATCCTTTTGAACCAGCCTTTCAGGGCCACTTCAATATTTGCGTGCCTACCCTCATCAAACTGGCCAATGTTTTTAAAAAGCTTCACAAACCCTTCGTTCATAATCTCTTCGGCCTCTTCTGCATGATTTTGATAGCGGTAACAAATTTTCATAGCATAATCTCTAAGGAGTTGATACAATTCCTTTTGGCTGCCGCGGTTGTTTTCCCGGCAACCCATGATGATGGCGCTAATTTGGTTGCTGCCTGCGATCAATGTCTTTAAGGTTATGTGTATGAAGCGCAAGCTACCTAACACAGTATATTGAATACGTGAACTATTTGTTAATGGTTGCTCGTTTAGGAAAGTTTTAAGGGAATCTGACTACCATCCTAACCCAGTGCCAATAATGGAAATATTCGCATTTGTATACACCTGCATTTGTATACTGTTTTTCTGTGCCAATAAGCCTATAATTTTGATATCATTGAACTTTCCCGAAGTAAAAATATGGCTGGCCAATTGGTTGTTCAATTTCGAATCGAGCATGGGAAAACTGCTCTTGAGCAAGGCACCAATATCCAGATAGGATTTACCTTGAAGATTTTTCCGGATTTTGTTTCGGAAAATGGTCTTTGCTATTTTGAGCGCCAGATCCTCCCCTTCCAATGAATAGGAGATATCCGGCACCGTGAGGGTTTGATTGGCAACATCCAACACAGGTGTACCGCGCAAATAAACCCTGCCTTTGTTACTGCCTGAAAAATCGACCATAACCTCAATGCGATGGTCTCCAATCCCATTAATATTTGCTTCCCTAATTACTACAGTTCTTCCATTGAAATCAAATACTTTGTTTCGCAAACTATCGTTCAGGATTTTTGAAAGAAAGCCATAATCATAATCTGCAGTTAAATAAAGGGAAACGCCGTTCCTGTTTTCCCCGGCATTGAGCAAAGGCATCGAAAGGTGATTGCTCTTTGGTATGCTGTCCGAACTCAGTTCTGGCCTACAGGTAGCACCAACCGAAATATAGAAACTGTCTTTATAATAGCTCAGCTTACCAACACGGATAGCAGTAGGGTTAATGGAAACAAAACCATAATTGCTGATGGGCGTACTGGCATAAGCCCGCTCCAATGCGCCATTAATGATTTTAGAAAAATCCATGCCTGCAATGGCTTTGTCGAAACTGTTACAAAAAGCATTCACCGATGAACGAACACTATCAGCTACCAAACTGGTCACATCATTCGAAAACATGGAAACCACACATTTATCCATAGATAATAAGTTATCCAATTTAGTATCCGACCTCAGTTTATAATTCGGAAGAAAATAAAGCAAGGAGCTAACGTTAATGGATATGCGCCTTAAAGACTCGTTGCCATAACCACAGGATCCCGAAACCCATGGGGATACAGGTCGGTTACCCGCACAAAGACATTTGCTGCCCGCCAATTGGTAATTGCCGATAAACTGGATGGTAACTTTATTATTGATGCAGGATATATTCAGACCGGACCGGACAAAACGGTATTTATACCTGAAATCACAGGATGGCTGCGAATAATTGGGCCAATGATCGGAAAGAAATTCCTTGGGCACAATAGAATCTATCTTTGCAAGAATAGCAGGAGCTGCAATTTTTAACTGTAAGTCAATATCACTCGCCGGCAAGGAGGAGAGAGAGTCGGGCAAATGAAACCCATGAGCTGTTTGCGAAACAACCGGTTGGGCTTTTTTGGTGGGTGAGCAAGAAATAAATATAGTTAGGGTGGCAAAAAACAAAAAGACCTGAAAGTATTTCATACGATAATTAGAACGTATTTATTTCTGGCAAAGATACATTCGTTCCATCAGTTGGGGTGGTCCAACCAAGAGATAATAAAATGATAGGAATGGCAAACAATCATTAGTTATAGAAGGCGAGTCTAGGTAAACCCCAAGTTATCGCTTAGTGTATCTTATAATAAGCCCTATGCAATGCTAGTTTCGATATAGGCGCAACCACCAAAGGCAACTTTTCAACTACCGTTTCACTGGAATCGAGACCAAATGCTTTATCGTCGGACAGCGCCATCTTTTTGATACCGAAATAACTGTTCAGTATAAATCCTTCCCTTACCGAAAACTCATTATCGTAGGAAAGGAATTTTTCCAAGATCACAAACCTAAAGTCATCGGCGATGTTATATTTCTTGAGCGAAGGAAAGCGGGAGGCAATATCCAGTTCTTTATTGCTGGTCATTTCATCCACCACCTTTCGGAACATCAGCCCGATGCGCGGTTGCACCCGAAAACCAAGCCTAAACTCTACACGGATCACACGATCTTCTTTCAGTTCTTCCACTCCATACTCCATAGTATAAGGCTCGTCCGTTCGCTCAATATGTACAAACCAATAAACATCAGCCCGCTTTGGGTTATGGCTAAAAATGGAATAAATGATTTTCTGTTCAATATGCGTAGGCCGGTTTGCCTTGGTAAGATAGATGAGGTGCGAGGAGAACTTGGGCACTTTTTCGTCCATGCTTAGGTTTTCCAGCAGCGGGAGATATTCCATCAGGTTTACAAAAGTGAGAAAACGGTTATTTATTTTCCTTGCGTTATACCAGACATACATCGTGAATATCAAACCAAACTCAAACACCAGGAAGAATAATCTCTTCAACAGTTTCACTGCATTCGCAACAAAGAAAGAGGTTTCAACAGATACAAACACCATCAAAATCAACACCACTACAAACAGCGGGTAATGCTTGACGTAACGGAGGAAATAGTACATCAATACGGTCGTCATCAACATGGCTACTGTAATGGAAAAACCGTAAGCGGCAGTCATGGCTTCTGAAGTCCTAAAGTAAAGGGTTACCAAAAAACAACCGAGGCACAATACCCAGTTAATACTTGGTATATAAATCTGGCCTCTGATATCGGTAGGGAATTTCACGGTAACCTTAGGCCAAAAATTCAAGCTGATTGCTTCATTGATCAGTGTGAACGAGCCGCTAATCAATGCCTGACTGGCAATAATAGTTGCCGATGTGGCAATAAATATACTGGGAATCAAAAACCAGTGAGGTACAATGGCGAAAAAAGGATTGGCAGTACCAATACTATTTTTATTCTGAAGCAATACCCAAGCCCCTTGGCCCAGATAGTTTAACAAAAGTGCCGATTTTACAAAAATCCAACTGATCTGAATGTTTTTCTTTCCGCAGTGGCCAAGGTCGGAATAGAGTGCTTCCGCACCCGTGGTACACAAAAACACGGCCCCCAATAACCAAAAGCCACTTGGGTGCAATACCAATAATCTGATACCATAAATGGGGTTCAACGCTTTTAAAACATGCGGATATTGCATTACCTGCCTAAAACCCAAAATGGCTAACATACTAAACCATACCAGCATGATGGGCCCAAAAGAACTACCGACTATTTTGGTACCAAACCGTTGGAACACGAAAAGGAGTAAAATGATCACTAGCACAATTTCGACCACCAGATTATTGCCCGGTACAATAATACTTTCCAAACCCTTTACGTTTCCCAATCCCTCAATCGCAGAGGTTACAGAAATAGGTGGGGTAATAATACCATCGGCCAACAAAGTGCCCGCTCCGATGATGGCTGGATAAACCAAGTTCTTACCATAGCGACGTACCAAAGCGTACAAGGAGAAAACCCCTCCCTCACCATGGTTGTCGGCCTGTAGGGTCAGCAGTACATATTTAAAGGTAGTTTGCAGAGTAAGTGTCCAAAAAATACAGGAGATGGCGCCAAAAACCAATTCCTCATTGATTTTTCCGCCTTCATTCAAAATGGTCTGAAAAGTATAGAGAGGGGATGTACCAATGTCTCCATAAATAATCCCCAAGGTAACTATCAAGCCTGCTGCTGAAACTTTCTTAAGATGCGATGATGACATATCTACTAGGTGTAATTAATAAGTTGGCTATAAGTTGTGCCCAAGATTTTTTTCTTGATATGAATAAATGGCAGCAATTGTTAGGCACTTTATCTAACCGATTATAGAAAAAATAGTAAATGATGGCAGGGCAAATAATCTTGCCCCTACTTTTAAAATAATTTTGTCCCAATACTAAATCATTTCTTCCAATGTCGATAAAACAATCAACCTCATTTTTAGTAGGGACTATTGACCGAATGGCTCATCATAACAATAACTATACCCATCCCCTTTTTAGGCATGGGAAAATCCATAAAACCCAGTACAGCATTGTATTTATCAGTCCTATACATTTTTTTAGATGAACCAGATAACCCAAAAAACCATTTCAAAATGAAAAATATGTTTCCAAAATGGAAAGGGTTTCTCAAAAACAGGATCATAAAAAAATTCAATCAGTTTCCCGCAAACGTTTGCAGCAAGCAATGCTAAGCCAAAACCAATTTCACAAACTCAATCTCTTTAAAAGAGAAAAGGCACATAAGAGTTTCTTTCTCTCATGTGCCTTTGCATACTATTTCGCAAGTTTCACAATTTCACACTTTCTTCCTTACACCTTATTCCTTAAACCTACTACCACCTTGTATCCTTAGCGTTCTTTGCGTGAAAAAAACATTTCTCGCAGAGGCGCAGAGCTCGCAGTACTATATTTGCTTCAAGGATTTCATTACTTCAGACTAAGAACTAAATACTCCCGACTAACCTCTTTGTGCCCGTTGTATCCTTAGCGTCCGTTGCGTGAAACAAAAAATCGACTACTTCGCAAACTGCGATCTGATCACGTTCAATGCACCGCCCGCTTTGAACCACTCGATCTGTGGCTCATTGTAGGTATGGTTCACCGTTATACGATCTTTAGAGCCATCTTTATGGTTCAAAACCACGGTCAACGGTTTGCCCGGCGCAAAACTGGTCAGCCCTTCAATATCAATGGTATCATCCTCCTTCACTTTGTCATAATCTTCTTTGTTCGCAAAAGTGAGGGCCAACATACCTTGTTTTTTCAAGTTGGTTTCATGTATGCGTGCAAAAGATCTTACCAATATCGCACGTACCCCCAAGTGCCGTGGCTCCATCGCCGCATGTTCGCGGGAAGAACCTTCACCATAGTTTTCATCACCCACTACCACGCTGCCCACGCCAGCCGCTTTGTAAGCCCTAGCCGTTGCAGGCACAGGACCGTATTCGCCGGTCAGTTCATTTTTTACAGAATCCGTTTTATCGTTGAAGAAATTGATCGCACCAATCAGCATATTGTTGGAAATATTGTCCAGATGCCCACGGAACTTAAGCCAAGGGCCCGCCATGGAAATATGGTCGGTGGTACATTTTCCTTTTGCTTTAATGAGCAATTTCAACCCTTTCAAATCGGTTCCTTCCCAAGCGGCAAAGGGAGCCAACAATTGCAAACGTTTTGAATCCGGTTGAACCACCACAGACACTTTGCTACCATCCTTTGCCGGTGCCTGATAACCCGCATCTTCCACCGAAAATCCTTTGGGAGGAAGTTCTACCCCTTTGGGTTCATCTAATTTTACGCTTTCTCCTTTTTCATTTTTCAATGTATCCTTCAAAGGGTTGAAGGTAAGGTCACCCGCAATCGCAAAAGCCGTCACCAGTTCAGGCGATGCCACAAAAGCGTGTGTGCTTGCCAGGCCATCATTACGTTTTGCAAAATTCCTATTGAAAGATGTGATGATGGAATTTTTTCTGTTGGGGTCGTCGATATGTCTTGCCCATTGCCCAATGCAGGGACCGCAAGCATTTGCCAATACCACACCGCCGATTTTATCGAAGGTGTTGAGGAAACCATCTTTCTCGATGGTAAAACGAACTTGTTCGCTACCCGGTGTGATGGTGAACTCTGCTTTTGTTTTCAGATTTTTATCGATCGCTTGTTGCGCAAGAGAAGCCGAGCGGCTAATATCTTCATAAGAAGAATTGGTGCAGGAACCGATCAAGGCTACTTCCAATTTCTCTGGCCAGTTATTGGCTCTTACTGCTTCTGCAAATTTGCTGATGGGCCAAGCCAGGTCTGGGGTGAAAGGACCATTCACATAAGGCTCCAATTCGTTCAGGTTTATTTCAATCAGTTGATCATAATATTTTGCTGCGTCTGTATACACCTCTTCATCCGGACGAAGATATTTTTTGATGCCGTCGGCCAGTGCTGCCACTTCTGTGCGGCCGGTGGATTTTAAGTAAGCCGCCATTTTATCATCATACCCAAAAATGGAACAGGTAGCACCAATCTCCGCACCCATATTGCAAATGGTTCCTTTGCCGGTAGCGCTCAAACTATCTGCGCCTTCGCCAAAATATTCAACAATAGCACCCGTACCACCCTTCACGGTGAGTATACCCGCCACTTTCAATATCACATCTTTTGCTGAAGCCCAGCCACTCAGTTTCCCGGTCAATTTCACACCAATCAACTTTGGCATTTTCAGTTCCCAAGGGAGACCAGCCATTACATCCACTGCATCAGCACCGCCCACGCCAATCGCTACCATGCCCAAACCGCCGGCATTGGGTGTGTGGGAATCGGTACCAATCATCATACCTCCGGGGAACGCATAATTCTCCAGCACTACTTGGTGAATGATACCTGCACCCGGTTTCCAAAAACCGATGCCATATTTATCAGAGATAGAAGAAAGAAAATCATACACCTCTTTATTCACATCGATGGCTGTTGCCAAATCCGCTACAGCACCCACTTTCGCTTGTATCAAGTGGTCGCAATGCACGGTGGAAGGCACCGCCACGGTAGATCTACCGCAGGTCATAAATTGCAACAAAGCCATTTGCGCCGTTGCATCCTGCATGGCCACACGGTCTGGTGCAAAATCCACATAATCCTTTCCCTTCACATAAGCCCTTGTGGGCGGCTCATATAAGTGTGAATACAGTATTTTTTCGGCAAGTGTGAGCGGACGGCCAACCAGTTTGCGGGCCGCGTCTACTTTGGCAGGCATCTCCGCATATAGTTTCTTAATAAGATCGAGATCGAAAACCATAATGAAATTGTTTTTTAAGTTATTGGGATCCTCTTGCTATTGACTGTTGTATTTCAGTTAATAACAAACTAATAATGTATTGGTGCTGCGAATTTACCTAAAATTGCGTTATTACATCAAGAAGGGGGCTAGCAGTTTTGGCTCTTTCTTTTTATATTTGTGTTATGTACAAAATCAAACATTTTATTGAGTGGCAGGCCTATGGGGTTTGCACAGCCATTGGCGAGCGTTTGGGCATTGCCACTTCGCGTATCCGCACATGGTTTGTGTATATTTCTTTTCTCACCCTCGGATCGCCATTGATCATCTATTTTGTGCTGGCATTTCTTCGCAATATCAAAAACTACATTTTTGCGGCCAAGAGAAACCCTGTGAAGTATCTGTAGAAGGTCAGCATTTAATTTGCCAATTGCAGTAAGGTGTCAGCATTTTTTATTTGGGACTGTTGCATCACCCTAAATCAAGCATTGGCTAAAAATCTTTTTTTATACTCTTTGGGATTCACACCGACTTGATTTTTAAAATGTCGGTAGTAGTTTGAAAGGTTATCAAACCCACTTAGATAGCAGATCTCAGAAATATTGTAATTGTTTTCCATCAACAGTCGGCAGGCATGCCCGATCCTGATCTCGGTGACATAATGCGAAAAAGTTTTTCGCGTATGGTGTTTAAAATAGCGTGAAAAAGAAGCAATGCTCATATTCAATTTGGAAGCGATTTCCTCTATATAGATTTCTTTGGTATAGTTCTCCATAATGAATTGTAGCACTTCATTAATCCGATCGGTATCATAGCTGTTGCTCGCTGTAAAACCACAGGACAATATAGGAGCCATATCTAAACTGGTGGAAAGATAGGTTAGGATTTGCAGCAAACTGAGCAAGCGTTGGGTAGCTGTTTCATCCTGCATAGCAATCATTTTATGCCTCACGTATTCATTGGCCCGTCCGCGAATTTCAATCCCCAATGAAGATTTATCCAACAACTTTCTCACAGCTTTCATTTCCGGTAGATCAAAAAAAGATTTGCCCAAAAAATAATCGGTGAAATGGATAAAGACCGATTTGGCTACCAGCCCCTTGTTTTTATAATACTGCTCATCGTTACGGTAGAGATGTGGGATATTGGGCCCAAGCAAAACAAGATCGCCATCCTTAAAATTGGTTACATGGTCCCCAATAAAACGGAGCCCTTCTGTTTTTTCGATCAACACCAATTCATAATCCTTATGAAAATGCCAAGGCTTGTCAAAATAGTTGCATTCCCAGGTCTTATATAAAAAAGACGCGCCAGAGGACAAAGGGAGCTTATGAAATTGAGGCCTCATAATATATGATTATGGAAAACAAAATTGATGATTTTATATCAATAAAACAGTACAAAAGTTAATTCCGTGTTTAAAAAGTATACATATTAATCGGATTATAGAATATTTTAACCTTTTTGAAGCCATAGTTTTGGTTGCCATAAATATCTTCAAACTAACACTGCTTGACATGAAAAAAAAATCTGCATTAGGCGCATGCACCTGCGCTATTTACCTGTTTCTCCTACTTATCACCCCCTTTAGCCTATTGGCCCAAAACGAAAGGCAAGTGTCCGGGGTAATCAAATCCGGTAATACGGTTATGGCAGGCGTATCTGTCACATTAAAGGAAAATCCAAAAATCGGTGACATCAGCGATGCAAAAGGGCATTACAGTATCCGTGTCCCTGAAAATGGCAATTTGCTTTTTTCCTTTGTAGGTTATAAACCATTGGAAATAGCAGTAAACGGAAGATCGGAAATCAACGCACTATTAGTAAAAGAAAATACCAGTCTGGACGAAGTGGTAGTAGTGGGTTATGGCACGCAAAGAAAAGCAACTTTAACAGGAGCGGTATCGGTGGTAAAAGGAGACGAGCTATTAAAAAGCCCTTCTACTGATATTTCCAACTCCTTGGTTGGCCGCACGCCGGGGGTGATAGCCACCAACAATAGCGGTCAGCCCGGAAGTGATGGTTCCAATATCTATATACGAGGTATCAGCACTTTTTCAGGGGCCACCCAACCACTGATTGTAATTGATGGGGTTGCCAACCGCCCGGGTGGTTTTGGCAATATCGACCCCAATGATGTGGAGAGCATCTCGGTTTTGAAAGACGCCTCCGCTGCCATCTATGGCGCACAGGCTGCGAATGGTGTTATTTTGGTTACTACCAAAAAAGGCAGAACGGGAAAACCAATGCTGACTTTTAATTATAACCAAGGTTTTAATACTTGGGCCAAAACGGAGAAGCTAACCAACGCATATCAATATGCGCAAATGGTGAACGACATTTCTGTTTTCGGTGGGGGCACTCCTGTCTATGCCCAAAATGACCTAACCTTATTTCAGAATGGCTCCGACCCCATTGGACATCCCAACACTGATTGGATAAAAATGGCCACTAAAAATGTGGCTTTGCAAGATCGTGCCAGTCTTACGCTTTCCGGTGGCACCGAAAATTTTAAATATTACAGTTCATTGGGCATGTCCAATCAAGATGGACAATTCAACAGTGGTACTTTTAAATACAAACAATACAATTTCGACCTCAACATGGAAGGTCAGGTTACCAAAAGTCTCAAGCTTGGTTTTGGTAGTATGCTCCGCTGGCAGGACCAGACCAGTTCACCCGTTGGCACCAACACTACTTTTTCGAGTTTGATTGGCGCTTTGCCCACCAGCTTGGCAAAAAACCCGAACGGCACTTTTGCATTGGGCGGTCAAACTGGTAGCACTGGCGCCCAGTTGAACGCATTGGTGAATGCAACCGATCTGGCCGGTATCAATGATCAAAAAAGGGTTTATTCTCTCAATACATTTAAAGGGCGGTTCGATATCCCCGGCGTCCGTGGATTATATTTGGATGGGTTTTTATCGGTAGACTTTGGCTTTGTAGACAGTAGCAATTGGAATAAATCTTATACGGTATATGCGTATGACCCAGTGGCCAAAACGTATACCCCCGCCGTTTTGAACGGCACTTTAGGATTGGCATCGCTGGATCAACAAAACACCAATTCATTAACCATCAGCGAAAACCTAAAGCTCAATTATGAACGTAGTTTTGGCAAGCATTCCATCAAAGCTTTTGTCAGCTATGAACAAAGCACTTATGATTTTCGTTGGGCAATGGCTCACCGCGAGCAATTCATTTCTCAAGCTATTCCACAGTTGAGCTTCGGAAGCAGCACGAATATCAATAATAATGGAAACGAATACAAATCGGCCCGACAAAACTATTTCGGTCGCATCAACTATTCGTACAACAACATGTATTTCCTCGAGGCACAATTAAGATATGATGGTTCAGATGTTTTTGCGCCGAACAATCGTTGGGGATTATTTCCAAGCCTCTCTGCTGGATGGAAGATTTCAGATTATGAGTGGTTCAAAAACTCCTTACCGGCCATCAGTTTCTTAAAGCTGCGTGGGGCTTGGGGCAAATTGGGTAACGATAATATCCCACCCTTCCAGTACGCCCAATTTTACAATGTAACTCAGTATGGAAGGATTTTTTACAATGGCGCTATTTCTGGTTATTCCACATTGTCGCCAGGTGTAAGCCCAAACCCCAATGCAACTTGGGAATCACAAACAGCTACCAATCTGGCAGTGGATGGTTCATTGCTTGACAACAAACTGAGTTTTACTTTTGAGGTTTTCCATCAAAGGCGGGATAATATTTTGGCGCCGCCCAACGCTTCTATCCCCTTGTATACGGGCATCGTACTGCCCGATGAAAACATTGGCATCGTTGACAATAAAGGTTGGGAAGCACAGCTTAGTTATAAAGGGCAGGCTAATAAGTTAGGTTATTTTATTTCTGGCAATATTACCTATGCAAAAAACAAAGTAGTGTACATGGACGAAATACTGGGTGGCCGACCAGCCTATCAGGCATTGACAGGCCATCCGGTTGGTTCTTATCTTTTGTATAATGCCATCGGCATCTATCAATCCTCTTCCGATATCTCTTCTTCCCCAACCAATAATTTGACTGGAGTGGTACCGGGCGATCTAAAATTCAAAGATGTGAACAAAGATGGGGTTATTGACCAAAACGACCAAACGGTGAAAGACCTCACTTCTATACCACAGATTGTATATGGCGCTAACATTGCGTTGAACTATATGAATTTCGACCTTTCGATACTTTTTCAGGGACAAGCAAAAGCGGCCCGTTATTTCAGAGCGGTTTCAGGCAAGAGCCAAAATTTTACCATTGAGGATTATGAAGGCAGGTCCACCCCGGGCAATATTACCGACAAGCCACGTGCCTCCAATGTGTATGGCAGCCCCCAAGGTTTTGGTAATACCTATTATTTAAGCAGCACGGCTTTCCTGAGATTGAAGAATGTGGAATTGGCTTACAGTATTAAAAGCAATGAGCTGGCCAAGAGCGGCATCAGCCATATCCGGGTCTATATAAATACGTTTAACCTTTTCACCATTACCCCGTATAAAGGGCTGGACCCAGAATCGGTAGATGGACAAGGATTAAACTATCCAATCAATAGAACCTTTAATGCAGGCGTTTCCGTAAGCTTTTAATCCCATTTGTAAATGAACTCAAATAAAAATATTATGAAAAGAATATCATTCTATATTTTAATAATCGGGCTGATGGCTTCATCCATTTCTTGCAAAAAGAATTTGTTGGATATCACCCCGACCAGTTCCGTAGATGCCAATACGGTATTTACTGACCCCAACCTAACAGAAGCATTTGTGAACAATAATTATCGCGATCTGGACTATGGTTTTTACAATACCCATTGGCAGGCCTTTATGTTGGCTGCCGCTACCGACGAAGTGCTTTCGGCTTATGAAGGTTATATTGGTGTGGACGTGGTGAACCAAGGGCTGATCAACTCAACCCCTACGGGTGAAGGTTTTACTGGCACTTTTGATGGCAACCCCTATCCAAGACAACAGGCCTGGGGCAATAACTATAGCTATATTGCCCAGTGCAACACGTTTTTCCAAAACATCTACAATGTACCCAACCTGGCCACTGCTGATAAGAACCGATTGATTGGGGAAATGATGACGCTACGTGCATTCAGGTATTTTCAGTTGGTACGCCATTATGCAGGAGTGCCCATCATCACTAAAACTTTTGGCATCAGCGATCAATTTGATGTGGCCAGAAATACCACCGATGAATGTTTCCAATTTATTATCTCACAGTTAGACTCGGCCATCAATTTTTATTTACCAGCCACTGCACCCGTCATTGGTAAAATAGATCAAGGGGTGGCCATGTCAATCAAATCGAGGGTACTATTGACTTATGCAAGCCCATTATTTAACCCGAACAATGATTTGACCCGCTGGCAAGCTGCAGCCGATGCGGCAAAAGCCGTGATGGATTTGAACAGGTACAGCTTGGTGCCTTGGGCAAACTATAAAAACATGTTCATCAAATTTGACCCAGCAAATACAGAATATATTTTCGTAACGATCAACCAATCCGGTTTGCCATCAGAAGGCCATCAGGATAATTACCCTTGGCCTGGCCTCACTTTTGAATATGCAGTGATGCCTTTTGATAGAGGTGGCAATATCATGTACACGCCCATGCAGCAAATGGTAGATTCCTATGAAACCACAGATGGCAAAGCGATCACAGACCCAACTTCAATCTATGACCCCAATAATCCTTATGCCAATAGGGACCCGAGATTTGATGTGGATATTATGCACCAAGGTTCCACATTGAATCAAAGTACGATCGATTTTACCAATCCTTCTGGCTTTGATTTTAATCAAGATCAAACCGTAACCGGCTATTTGATGGGCAAATTTGTTGACCCTTCTGTTTATGACCCTACTGGTGTAACTCTTGGAAGTGGACAAGGCAACCAGCCTTGGATCCATATGCGTTATGCCGAAATATTGTTGAACTATGCTGAAGCTATCAATGAAGCGCAAGGGCCTACTGCAGCATATAGTGCCATCAATCAAATCCGCAATAGGGCAAATATGCCCAACCTGCCAACAGGTCTCTCACAAAGCCAAATGAGAGCCCGTATTTGGAACGAAAGAAAAGTGGAACTCGCTTTTGAGGAACACCGTTTCTGGGATGTGAGAAGATGGAAGATTGCTGGGCAAACCAACAATATCACTTGCATGGGCGTAAATGTTACCAACAATAATGGTGTATTGAGTTATACGTACCAAGTACCAACTACCGGAGGCAATCTGGATTATAATCCAGTCAGGGTGTTCAAAGATCCAGCAAACTATTTCTTCCCAATACCACAAAGCGAAATAGCTGCTGATCCCAAACTGACACAAAATCCGGGCTACTAACTATGACGGTCATAATTATTGCCTATTTTTATAACAGACTAATGGTTTGATCGCTAATTGACCTAGCATCCCTGCTTTTGCTCTACAGAATTCATACTGTCATGAGCAAAAGCGGGATTTATAGACCTCCGACTTTAAAAACAATATTGTTTTATAGAATTGTTCATTGAACGAATTGCTTGTATGAAAAAAAAATGGCTGTTTTGCTTTTGTATTTTCTTTTCCCTCCACACATGGGCCAACGATTCCTTAACAGTTTGTTCTCCTTCAGGAAAAATCTGCGTGAAAATTTGGATGGAACAAACACTGAGATATTGTATCTATGAAAATGGCCAAATCATACTTCTGCCTTCGGATATAGATATGGTTTTAAGTGGTGGCAAAAGATTTTCGTTGAACAATCGCATAAAATCCTTTTTTACAAAAAGAGTTTCGGAAAAAATTATTTCCCCTGTTCCAGAAAAAAGAAAAATCATCAATGATGAGTACAATCTGATCCACATTAAATTCCGGCAACCTTATCAAATCGAGTTCCGCGCCTATGATGATGGCGTGGCCTATCGGTTTTTAACCCAGTTCAAAGACTCCATTACGATACAAAATGAAATTGCCGGCTTTCAGTTTCCAGAAAATGCGTTGGCCTTTTATCCCGGCATACATAAAAGAGATGATGCGGATATCTTTCATACCAGTTATGAAGAGCAATTCATATTAAGGAAAATGGCTGAAATCAAACCTACGGAACTTGCATTCAACCCGGTATTAGTGAGCGTAGCCACAGGACCAAAAATCGGCATCACTGAATCTGACCTGGAAGATTATCCAGGAATGTTCCTAGCAGGAACGGGGTCTGATAAACTGGAAGGCCGTTTTGCCGGGTATCCGTTGGAAGAAAAAATGACTGTTGGGGATTATCCTCAATCCTTGGTGACAAAAAGGGCAGATTATATTGCAAAGACAAAAGGTACTAGAAGTTTTCCATGGCGGGTTTTGATCATCGCTGATGAAGACAGACAACTGCCATCAAATGATTTGGTATATCGCTTAGCATCTCCCTCCCGCATTGGCGATGCATCTTGGGTGCATCCAGGAAAAGGCACGGACGAATGGACCATCAATGTGAACCTCTTCAATGTACCTTTCCGTTCCGGGATCAATACCAACTCCTACAAATATTATATCGATTTTGCAAAGCGTTTTGGTTTTGACAGGATCATGATGGATGCAGGTTGGAGCGATAATATGGATCTGTTCAAAATCAATCCGAATATCAACATGGATACCTTGGTAGCTTATGCCAAGGAAAAAGGAATCAAAATAAGTATGTGGACCCTTGCCAATGCCTTGAATCGACAACTCGATAGTGCATTGGACCGCTTTAATAGGTGGGGCGTGGATTTCATTATGACCGATTTTATCGATCGCGACGATCAGAAGACAGTCAACTTTTATTATCGTATTGCAAAAGCTTGTGCGGACCACCACATCATGATCATGTACCACGGGGCTTATCCACCAAAGGGTTTTAATCGAACCTTTCCCAACAATATAACCCGCGAAGGTGTACTTGGTTCCGAATATAATATTGGGAGCGATAAAGCAACCCCTACTCACGATGTAACCCTGCCGTATACCCGTATGTTGGCGGGGTCTTTCGATTATGAGCCCTTGGTTTTTAATAATGCTACTCAAAAAGGTTTTAGAGAAATCGAAGGCATGGTAATGACACAGGGGACCCGTTGTCACCAATTGGCCATGTTTGTGGTATTTGACAACCCGATGGAAATATTTGGAGGAAATCCCTCACAGGCTTGGATGGAACCCAAATTTACTGAGCTGATGGGCAGCATCCCCACCACTTGGAACGAAACAAAAATACTGGATGGTAAAGTGGCTGAATATATTGTCACCGCCAGGCAAAAAGCAAAGGATTGGTATGTGGCTGGTATGAGCGACTGGAACCAAAGGGATATTAATGTAAAATTCGACTTTCTGGGTCAAGGAAATTACAAAGCTACCATTTGCAAGGACGGCATCAATGCAGACCGATATGCAGCAGATTATGTGATCACAGATACGATGGTAAAAAAGAATGATGAAATAAAATTCCATTTGATGCCCGGTGGTGGTTTTTTTATCCGATTGGAAAAACAATAGTATCAATAAGAGAGGGTGCATGTTCCGTTGGGAATAATCAATGATTCATTTTCACAATTGGCCATTCAAGATGGTCTTAAATCCATATCATGCAGATTCATCATAGTAAAATAGATGGTATCGATATCATCATCTGTGAAAACGATTTTATCCGTTTAGCCATAGCCCCTGGGGTGGGCGGTAAGATCACTAGTATCTTCAACAAAGAATTGGGAAAGGAATTTTTATGGAAAAATGAAAACTTATTATTGCAGCAATATACCTTGGGTACTGACTATGACACCCATTTTTATGGCGGCTTCGATGAACTATTGCCTAGCGACAGCTCCGAAACTGTTGATGGGATTGATTATCCAGACCATGGTGAGTTATGGACAACCGCTCTGGATTTCAAAATTGAAAATGATTTGGTATCTGTATTTGGTAAATTAGAATTAAGTGGTCTAGTCTATAAAAAAACACTGAGGCTGGAAAAAGATTCTGCGACTATCTATCTAGATTATTGCATCAAAAACGAATCCCATTCAAGCAAAAACTTTTTATGGAAACTGCACCCAGCTTTGTCCATCAAAGAAGGTGATCAGCTACTCACAAAAGCGAATAAGGCCAAACTAGTAGACCCTTCCTATTCAAGATTTTCCAACCCTGATGAGTTTCGTTGGCCAATGATTGAGCATACGGATGCCTCATTGGTCCCAGCAAAAAGCAAAAGCATGGATTTTTTTTATTTGTACCAAATCGATAAACCAGAGATGGCTTTTTGGGATAAAAAAGCTGATAGCCTTTTCCTGATGGAATACGATAAAAAAATATTTCCCTATCAATGGTATTTTGCTTCTTATGGAGGGTTTCAGGATCATTATACGGCTATTCCCGAACCCTGTAGCACCATGCCGATCAGCATAAACGAAGCAGCAGCACTCAATCAGTGTACGGTATTGGCAAAGGGTGAGGAATTGAATACAACGGTAAAAATTTATGCAGGAAAATACAGACAAGCATCGATATGAGTAGAAAAAAAGTTTTGATAACCGGGGCCGCATCAGGCATTGGCAAAGCCGCTGCCATCAGGTTTGCTGCCGAAGGCTATGATGTTTGCCTAAATGATATACAGGAAGAAAAGTTGAAATCATTATCAACAGCACTTCCAGCAGGAAAGCATTTAATCTTGCTTGGCAGTTATGCGGAAGAAGCAACTATTATAAAGGGCCGCAAATTAATCCAAGAAGAATGGGGCTATTTGGATGCATTGATCAACTGTGCAGGCATGTTTGAAAAAACATACCCTTTGGAAATGGATATAGAAAGATGGCGAAAAATTTTCGACTGCATGGTTACGGGATGCCATCTAATGACCAAACTATCTGTGTCTTTTATGAGAAAGGGAGGAAGGGTCGTGCATATCAGCTCCATCCATAGCGAAAGGGCCGAAATGTATGCCAGTAGTTATTCAATGGCAAAAGCCGCTATCAACCAATATTGCCGTGCCATGGCTTTGGAATTGGCCGGCAAAAATATTTTGGTGAATGCCATTGCACCGGGCTTCGTGAATACCGCAATGTCAATAATGGATGGGAAAAACGAATTGGAAACTGAATGGTTCCAGACCAATTATATAAACAACCAACACTTGCCCATGAGGCGAGCAGCAGAACCTGCAGAAATTGCGGCCGTCGCTTTTTTCTTGGCAGGAAAAGATGCTTCCTATATCACAGGTCAGGTAATTGTAGTAGATGGAGGATTGACCATTACTTTTTAAAAAAGCAAAATGAAAATTGAATCAGTCGATTTCTTTTATCTCTCCATGCCTGAAGTTTTGGATATTGGGGATGGCAGTCAGGATGCTTTGTTGGTAAGGATTAGGGCTGGCGGCTTGGAAGGTTGGGGCGAATGTGAAACATCACCGCTCACAAGTATTGCCAGCTATGTTTGCCCCATGTCGCATAGCGCCTGCAAACCCATAAAATATTCATTGGAAGGAAAGCATATTAATAGCGTTGAGGACATCCAAAAGATTTCAGAAAGTGTCCATTCAAATTCATTTGATCTGCTGCAGGCTGACCATACATTATCAGGTATCAATATTGCTTTATGGGACCTTCTTGGGAAAAAATTGGAGGAGCCCATTTATAAACTGTTAGGTTATAAAAAAGCTTTCCCAAAATTACCATATGCTTCTCAGTTATTTGGAAACAACCCCGATGAGACATTCGCCAAAGCAAAACATACAGTAGAAGCTGGATTCAAAGCCATCAAATTTGGTTGGGGAAATTTTGGGGAAGGGACTTTGGAAAATGATATTGCCCACCTCGAAGCGGCAAGAAGAGGTGCTGGACAGGATTGCTTTTTGATGATTGATGCTGGCACCGTTTGGGAAAATGATTTTAATGAGGCAGAAAAGCGTTTAGCTGCGCTAAAAAAAATAAACGCCTATTGGCTGGAAGAACCTTTTGCAAACCTTTCGGTAAATGAATATAAAAAACTGTCTACTTCGCTCCCAAAAATTCCCTTGGCAGGCGGCGAAGGTTGCAACAACTTTACACAAGCAAAATTGATGATACAATATGGTGGGTTGTCTTTTATACAGATTGATGCAGGAAGGGTTGGGGGTATCAGTCCGGCAAAACAGGTTGCGGACTTGGCAGATGAGTTTGGGATCAGCTATGTGAACCACAGCTTCACTTCACATTTGGCATTGAGCGCCTCTATCCAACCTTATGCTGGAAAAGAAAAACACAATATCTGTGAATATCCCATTGAACCAAAACAACTGGCCATAGATATTTCAAGTACTAAATTGACTCCAGGTAAAAATGGCTACTTGCAGCTTCCTGAAAAAACAGGACTCGGTATTTGCGTTGATATTGAAGCCATCAAAAAATATCTTGTGGACATTGAAATAAAACTAAAAGGAAAAAATATTTATTATACACCAGACTTATAAATAAACAACCATGAACGAACGGTTTGGAAATAAGATTGCCATTATCACAGGAGCTGCCGGAGGCATAGGCAAGGCCGTAGCGCTTAGGCTTGGTCAGGAAGGAGCTACGGTAGCTTTATTTGATTTCAACCAGATATTGCTGCAACAGACATTGACTGAATTTGAGCAACAGCATATCAAGGCGAAAGGATACCAAGTAGATATCAGCAATGAAGAACAGGTAGAAAATAGTGTATCGCAGGTCAAGAAAGAATTTGGCAGGATTGATATCCTAATCAATTCCGCAGGCATTGTAGGTCCTACCAGCACCAAAATCACTGAATATGCCACTGTTGAATTTGACAAATTATACGAAGTGAACCTCAAAGGTTCCTTCCTCATCACCAAATACGTTTTACAGGAAATGAAACAACTGGGTATGGGACGTTTATTATTGATTTCTTCCGTGTCGGGCAAAGAAGGAAACCCGGGTATGGTTGGTTATTCCGCTTCCAAAGCGGGGGTAATTGGTTTGGTAAAAGGAGTGGCCAAAGAATTTGCAGACACTAAAATCACAGTGAATGGTTTGGCCCCGGCCGTTATTAAAACACCCATGAATGATAATACTTCGAAGGAACAATTGGATTATATGACTGCCAAAATACCGATGAAACGTTTGGGTACTGTAGAGGAAGTGGCCGCGATGTGCTGCTTTATCGTTTCGGATGAAAACAGTTTTTCCACTGGATTTATCTATGATATTTCAGGAGGCCGGGCCACCTATTAATAAAAGGTCAATGACAAAGAGGAATACAGATTGAAGTAAACATCGGTTTCGATAAATCATAATGACCACCCAAAAGATGAAGCATCAGAAGAAACCACTATTACTGGTAGCCGCTATTTTTTTGTTTGTTGGAGCGATTGTTTGTATGAACGACATACTGCTGCCTTCACTCAAAGATTCTTTTCATCTTTCTTATACCCAGGCAACCCGAGTACAGCAGTCTTTTTATTTAGGTTATCTTTTTTTACCCATCCCCATAGCCTATTTCATTTCGAGATACGGATATAAGATTAGCTTATTGACAGCGCTCGCTATTTGTAGCATCGGTTGTTTTATTTTTATCCCGGCCTATTTTAATTCCTCTTTTTTATTGGCGCTGGTTGCTTTGTTTGTAGTATCTATCGGCGTTACCCTCATCAATGTTGCCGCGAATCCCTTGGCTGCCATGTTGGGAGCGCCAGAAGGGGCCCATGCCCGTGTAAATTTTGTACAGGTCTTTTCAAGGATTGGCTATGCGCTGACCCCAGTATTGGGCACCAGCCTCATTTATGCTCAGGACAAAAGCATCTTGTTCTATCGACCTTATTTAGTTATCGGCATCGGTATTTTTCTACTGGCACTATTCATATTATTTTCGATACTCCCCAGTTTTAAACCTGCTTTATCAAAGGGGTTTGGATTTTTTTCTATTGTAAAGGAATCCAGAAAATATCCACAGTTGTTTTGGGGTGCCATCATCATGTTTTTTTATATAGGAGCTGATGCTTGTACTGCTGGTTTTTTTATCAGCTATCTCCAAGATAAAAACATTGTGGGCTTTAGTCCGGATAAAGCTGCCACTTTTTTAACTTACTATTATATCGTCACTACTATTTTTGGTTTTATAGGTATTTATCTTTTCCGTTTTTTTTCAGCGGGTAGGCTGGTTGCTATTTTTGGCATTGGCATGATTCTAATCTTGCTGGTATGCGCACTTACCAAATCACCTTGGAATGCCTATTTCATGGTTTTATTGGGAATCTTTATTTCCATACAGTTCCCAACCATCTTTAGTTTGGGCATTGAAAATATTGGGGATTTTACAGAAAAGGGTTCAGCATTAATGAATATAGCCATCGTGGGTGGCGCCGTATTCCCACCGTTGCAGGGGATGATTGCGGATCGGTTTGGTCTTCAAATATCCTATTTGGTACCCGCTTTTTGTTTTGTTCTGATTGTGATCTATGGTCTGTTTTGTTCAAGAAGGGATAAATACCAAAACAACAATATTCAACTGCCCCTATCGTAGAATGAAACGTTTTGTATATAAGGCTAAGATCAAATTTAGTCTTGATTATTGAAAATCCTCTTTGAATTCAATACTATCATCTTTGTTTTTGATATACCCAATCACATTTTCATTTTTATATTGCCCGCGTTGAAATAAAATACAGTTTCAAAAAATAATATGCATTGAGCTTTCATTTACATTCTACAATATCAGGAAAGATAGACAATCACAACAGAAAATATAATAGCAAATGCGGCAAAGATGTATTTGCCATTTTTACAGAATAGATTTTATTAAGATTTTGTACTAATATGTGGAACAGGAGTGGTTACCGATTTTCATATCATTGGTCTGTTTCAAACTTACTTTAGATTGCAAAAAAGCATGTTATCTTAATATTATTTGTCAAAAAAAATTACAGATTAAAACTATCCATATTTTTTATTCTCCGAATAGTTTTAATTATACCCCCATTCATAATTGCAATATTCAAAGCAAAAAAATGACCAAAAATTCATTTTTGAAATTCATTATATTAATCAATTCAAATTATATTTATTATTATATTATATTTTCAACATTCGTTTTTGAGTTTACTAATTTGCATGGTCAAGCTTGATATTAGTCCAATCAATATGCACTTATTTTGCTGGAGAAAACTGACTGATTTTCTTTTAAAAGTGCTCCTAATGGCTAATGCTGACCTTCTGCTTTGGCAACAACTCATTGCTGGTGATTCAAAAGCCTTAGATGCTTTGTTCGAAAAGCACTGGGAATCATTATTTCAATTTGCTTTCAAAATATTGAAAAGCAAAGAAGTTTCAGAAGAAATAGTGCAGGACTTGTTTGTACATATTTGGAAGAAAAAAGAAACACTCCCCGTGGTTTCCTCTATCAACGGGTATTTATTTACGGCCACCCGCAACCGATGCCTCAACCAGCTTGCTGCTCAAAAAAAAGACTTATTGGAACTTCAGGAATCCATGCTCAAGCCTAGCCCCTATACTGCCGAAGAAAAAACCCACACTTCGGATTTTCAGAAAACACTTGCTATGTCTAAGGCTGCACTACCCAAAAAAACACAAGAAGTGTTCCGTCTCTATAATGAGGAACATTTGACCATTGCCGAAATTGCAGCCCACACCAAACGCTCCCCTCAAACCGTCAGGAACCAACTAAACGCTTCCGTCAAAAAATTGAAAATTTATTTTTCACATTTTTTTCCTACCAATAGTTAAACCCACATTTTTTCCTGTCTTTATATATAAAGCAGTTAATGCTGGATAAAGAATTGTTTTTGGATTTGCTCAAAAAATGGAAAGAAGGAAATATTTCCGGCCCAGAATTAGAGGCATTAAATAAATATTTGGATAACCTGGTAGATGTTGGGGAAGTCTTCCATTTTGATTCCATATTGGAAAGAGATGAAACAAAAGCCCGGATTCGAGAAAACATTTACCAACAAACAAACCTAGGCCCAGAGCTAAAAAACAAAAATCGGATAGGCAAAAAAATCAGCTTTGCGGTAGCGGCATCAGTTATTGGGCTTGCTATTGGGCTAATGATATTTGTAAGCCAAAGAGAAATTGGGACCATTACCATTTCATCCAAAGTTGGACAAGTACTCAAGTATCGACTCCCAGACAGTAGCGATATATGGTTGAACGATTCGTCCTCTATCAGTTTTGCAAAGAATTTTGTAGGCAATCGACATATCGTCCTCAAAAGAGGAGAAGTATTTTTTGAAGTCAGAAAGGACCCCAATCACCCATTCACGATTGTTTCTGGCCAATTGACAACCACTGTTAAGGGCACTTCCTTTTCAGTGAAGCTCATCGACAGCTTGGAAGATGTTAAGGTATCCGTTGTGACAGGGCGTGTAGCCGTAAGTAACGGTTCCGATACCCTTGGGATTTTACACCCTTCAGAAAGGCTTAGATACAATGCTAAAGAAAAGAAAGTTCGGGTGGACTCCGTGCTGAGAAACGAAGCTGACGGATGGACAAGAGGGGATGTCTTCTTACAAAATGTCAACATTAGTGAATTGAAGCAATGGATCGAAACACAGTATGGCATTACCGTGCTCAACCAAGTTGACCCGCAAGCAGGCAATTATACAATACATGTAAACAAAAATATTTCTCTGTACCAGCTAATCAAAGTGTTGAACATGATTGGGGGAAAAGAAGGGATAAGGTTTCTGCAACAACAAGATAGTATCCTTATCCAATCGCAAGGCTAAGTTTTTTATTCATCAAAACATAAAAGAACCATGGTCAAATTTTGCCAAAAATGGAAGGGGCGTTCTATGCTCAAAAAAACCAGCATAACGTTTATTATCCTCCTTACCGCATTTATGGGCTATTCACAAAATGCGTTGAATACCCTTGTTACTGTAGATGCAAACAAACTGCCCCTCGAAACGATATTGCAAAACCTAGCTGCAAAAACGAATTTAAAATTTACGTACGATGCCAAGCAAGTGGAAAAATATGTGATCACATTGAGAGAGAAAAAAAGTTTCCGTATGGAGGACCTGTTGAAAAACATGCTTCAGCAGACCAATCTTGCCTATATGGAGATATCCAACACCATTGTTATTTACCCAAAGGATGCCAAGGATAAAAATGTCCTCTACCAAACATCACCCAATTCAAATTCCTCCTTTGCTTCATATACGATTGCAGCCAATATTGTAAAAGGCACGGTAATGGGCGACAATGGTCCATTGGCTTATGCAACCATTCTTATAAAAGGCACCAATAAGTTTGCCACTACTGATGCGAACGGCCATTTCTCCATTGATATCAATGGATCTGAAGCCATCTTGGTGGTATCCATGGTCGGCTATGCCAGTAAGGAAATAAAAGTGAAAACGGATGCAGAAATAACCGTGCAGCTTGAGCCATTAAAACAATCCATGGACAGCGTAGTGGTGGTGGGTTATGGCTCACAAAAGAAAGATAAAATTGTAAATGCCATCACAAGGGTACATTTGGACAAAGCCACCTCCCGCTCCGTGAATAATGTGGCCGAGCTTTTGCAAGGCAAGGCCGCGGGGGTGACCATTCAAAATGAAGGGGGAGACCCAACCAGTGCCCCTAGAATAAATATTAGGGGCATGGGCGGCATCAACGGGGAGAACGTTTTGTATGTGATCGATGGTGCCATTTTCTCTGGCACACCTGTTATCAACCCATCTGAAATCGCGTCCATTGATATATTGAAAGATGCTTCCGCCTCCATCTATGGTGCTCGGGCCTCTGGTGGTGTTATTTTAATCACCACCAAAAAAGGGAAATCGGGTGCGGCTTCTATTTCCTTGGATGTGAAATATGGCCAACAATCCGCTTGGAGAAAATTGCAGGCATTGAACGCAAAACAATTTGCGGATGTGATGAATATTGCCTCCGACAATGCAGGGTTGGCTAGGCAAGATGCCTTCAATGCAAGCGTTTACCCAGATGGGCAAATTACACGTACCAATTGGGTGGATGCCGTTTTCCAGAATGGCAAAATCAATGATTATAACCTGAACATTAACGGTGGCACGGACAAATCCCATTATTTCATGAGCTTGGGTTACCGCAATCAGGAGGGCATTTTGTTGAACACGTATTCCAAGCGTTATAATTTCCGGATCAATATGGATCAGCAGTTGAAACCTTGGTTGAAAATGGGTGAAAACCTTGCCTATTCTTTTACCAATGGAAATGGCGCCAATACCAGCAGCGGGTATACCGGTGCTATCCTTGCAGCCATATATTATCCGCCCAGTGTGCCTATTTATAATTCAACCGGTGGTTTTTCTGGTTTGCCCGCACAGTATGCGGGGTCCTATGGTGATGTAATCAACCCAGTTGCTTATCTCAAACGCATTGATTACAAAAATCCAATCAGCAATCTTTTCTTCAACCCTTATGTTGAGATCAAACCCATGAAAGGATTGACCTATCGGGCTAATTTCGCCTATACCAAGCAAAATGTAAATGAAAAAGATTTCACGACAAGAATTTTGGAAATAGGTAAGATTTTCGATAAAAACCAATTGAACTATAATATCAGCGACTTTACCGATATTCTTTCTGAGCAAACATTATCGTACAACAAATCTTTCGGCGATCACCATATTGATGCGGTGGCTGGCTACAGCTATGAAGCAAGGGAATGGACCGGGCTGAATGTATTCACCCAAAATTTTAGCGATGAGCGTACCATCTATCGCTATTTACAGAACGGTAATGATTTTTATAAGCCTTCCAGTTATAAAATGAACGATGCCCTCATCTCATATTTTGCAAGGGTCAACTACGATTATAGAGGGAAATACATGCTATCATTGATCGATCGTTATGATGGATCCTCCTTGGTAGCCAAGCAAAATCGTTTTCAGAACTATCCATCCATTTCTGCAGGCTGGATGCTAAGCAAGGAAGAGTTCATGCGCTCAATTAATTGGCTCTCCTCCTTAAAACTTAGAGCAAGCTATGGTGTATTGGGAAATTTAGGAAGTCTTTCCCCAAGTGCGGTTAGTCCAACTTTAAGTCCCACCATTGCGTACATGGGATCTCCTTCAGCCCAAGTATTTGGCTATGCAGAAACAATGTTGCCAAACCCCAAACTGACTTGGGCTAAATCCCGTCAATTGGATTATGGTATGGACATGTCCATCATAAAAAATAGACTTTCATTCACCGCCGATTATTTTATCAAAACGACGGAGGACATGCTGATGCTCGTGCAAACACCAAGTACATCTGGTGTTAAAGGGCAATGGGTAAATGGGGGAACAGCCCAGGATAAGGGAATCGAATTGGGTATTGGATATAATAGCAACCCGCAAAAAGAGTTTACATACGGTGTTAATCTAAATGTATCATCAATCAAAAACAAATTGGTTTCATTACCAAACAATCAACAAACCATTGTTTTGGATGCAAATGTGCGCAGCATTTTGAACCCCGTGATTAACCAAACTGGATATGAACTCTACAGCTATAATGTCATAAAGACTGCAGGGATTTTCCAAACCCAGGCAGATATCAATAATTATGTTGACAAAAACGGTAAAATCATTCAGCCATTAGCGAAACCGGGTGATATGAAATTTGTGGATGCGAATGGCGATGGTAAAATAAACAATAATGACCGACAAATTGTGAGGGGCGCCTATCCTGATTTTTCCTATGGACTATCTTTCAACGCTGCCTACAAAGGATTTGACCTCAATATTTTTGTACAGGGCGTTAAAGGCAACCACCTCTTCAATGCACTTAAGTATACCAGTTTGAATGCAGGAACCGGCCAGAACTACAATTTGCTCACTGGGGTTTTGAATGCATGGTCACCCACGAATACAGGTTCCAATTTGCCAAGGATATCCCGCACAGACCCCAATGGCAATTTTGGTAATACCTCTGATCTATATATAGAAGATGGCTCCTACCTGCGTGTGAAAAACCTGACCATTGGTTACAGCCTACCAAGTAAATTGGTGAGCCGTGCCAAATTGAGTTCAGCCCGTTTATACCTTACTTCCAATAACCTACTAACGTTTACAAAATACAGTGGTTTTGATCCAGAAGTGGGCATGGATAATTACGGGATTGATTTAGCCCGTTATCCACAGGCAAGATCATTTCTTTTAGGGATAAATATTGTGTTCTAAACTTTTTAAATTATTGATATGAAGCATCAAATAAAATTATATCTTGGTTGTCTGTTGGTTTTGTTTATTGTTATTGCAGCATCCTGCACAAAAAAATTGGATATACTTCCTGAAGGCTCCCCATCATCTGGAAGTTTTTGGACCAGTGAAAACGATGCAATCAGTGGGGAAAATGCGATGTATGAACTCTTCGATGATGAGGATTTTTATGGCAGGGGCACTTTTTGGTTCGTGGCTGCCAGTGATGATATGGTAATAGGAAGAGCCAATGCACAGGCCAACAATATCAAAAATTTCAACCCTTCCTTTATTGGAGGTTCATACACGGATGGGCAATGGCGCCTACGCTATAAAGTAATCAAGAGAGCCAATGATGTCATTTTCCATGTACCATCCATCACCATGGATGCCAACCTTAAAAATCGGATATTGGGCGAAGCCTATTTCCTAAGCGGATTGATGTATTTTCAACTGGCCGCCAATTATGGAGATGCAAAAGCCGGAGTGCCCATCGCAAATAGGGAAAACCCATCTGACGCCTCCAATATTCCAAGAGCCGCTAATGTGAACCAAAATTATGATTATATCATTTCAGATTTGAAAACGGCAGCTTCGCTATTGCCCTATTTTGATTCCTATAGTCCTGCAGATTATGGGAGGGCACACAAAACAGCCGCTTGGGCCTATCTTTCCAAAGTATATTTGTATAAGAAAGATTATGCCAATGCCGAGTTGTATGCCGACTCTGTGATCAACAGTGGCAAGCATCATTTATTGACCAATTTTTCAGATGTGTTCACCATTGCCAACAATTGGTCAAGTGAATATATTTGGTCTGCAACTAGCACAGGTGGCGGATCCGATGGTTGGGGCAGCATATTGCCTGGCTGCATGCTCGAAAACAAAGGTTGGGGATTGTATAATGGATGGGGCTATTACACCCCAACACAAGAACTGTACAATGCTTACCTTCCCAATGATACCCGATTGAGTGCAACTATCTTAAAACCGGGTGATCAGTTTATGTATTTTGGCCAAATGCGGACCTATAGTTCCACCAACAGTCTTTCAGGATATCAGTTCCGTAAATATATGGAACCATACGGTTATGCAAACCCGATTGGCACCTATATCAGTTCCAATGGTGATCATCCTACCACTTCCTTGAATGTTCCCCTGCTGCGTTATGCAGAAGTGATTTTGATCAAAGCAGAAGCAGCACTGATGCAAAACAAAAACGCCGACACTTATATAAATATGATCCGTGAGAGAGCTGGTTTGTTACCCGTTCAGAATGCCGACATGAATGAACTGAAATTGCAGCGCCGCTGTGAGTTGGCAGGGGAATGGTCTGACCGCCATCGCGATCTTGTCCGTTGGGGCGATGCACAAGCCGTGTACGCACAGCCTTTACATGGGGTTACAGGATCGGAAATATGGCCAGCAAGAACATTTAACCCAGATGTAAATGATGTATGGCCAGTGCCTCAATCGGATATCGATAATAGCAATGGCGTTATCAAACAGAGCCAAGGCTGGTAATAAAATATTATTCAACTCAACTTTAAAATTTCTAAACAAGAGCTGTGTGCATTAAACCCACACAGCTCTTGTTTTAGATAAACGATATGCGGAAAATTTTTTTTACCCTCGCAGTACTAATAAGTATTCAGGCGGCGGCGCAACAAACCATCAATTACAGCACAGCAAACGCCCATTCTCACAATGATTATGAGAATAAATATCCTTTTGTTGCCGCTTATGATGCAAAATTTGGATCCATAGAAGCTGATATTTTTTTATGGAACGATTCATTGATTGTTGGGCATAATCAATCGGACATTCAATACAAAAGAACACTGGAGCGTTTATACCTTGACCCGTTGAACAACCATACAAAGAAAAATGGGGGCTTCCCTTATGCCGACACCAGTCGTTCTTTACAAATTCTCATTGATATCAAGACCAAGGCCGAGCCTACCCTTCAAAGGCTAATAGAAATATTATATCAATATCCATTATTAATTAATTCCCAAAAAATCAAGTTTACCATCACGGGCAACAGACCGAACGAGTCGTTGTTTAAAAACTATCCTGCTTTTATCTATTTTGATGCGGAGTTTGGGAAATCCTATTCCGAGGCGGCCATGCAAAAGATTGTCATGTTCAGTGATGATCTTAAAACCTATACACAATGGAATGGCAAAGGGGTATTGGCAGAAAAAGACAAATTGGTCATTGATTCCTTGGTCAGAATAGCACATCAGGAAAAGAAAAAAATCAGGTTTTGGGATGCTCCCGATTTTATAAATGCTTGGTACCAATTGATGCATGAAGGGGTTGACTATATCAACACGGATCAGATTGAAGGTCTGGCCGATTTTTTAAACCGATTGGGAAAAAACTCATTCAGTTCTACTTCGAGTTATTCTATTTATAAACCAAGCTATAAATCGGATGGAGCCAATCGAAAAGTGAAAAATGTCATATTACTGATTGGCGATGGTTGTGGATGGCCGCAGTTGTATGCAGGCTATACGGCCAATCACGGCAATTTGAATATTTTTCAAATCAAAAACATGGGGCTTTCCAAAACTAGTTCCTATGATAGCTATATCACGGATTCTGCACCGGGTTCCACTTCAATCGCTTCTGGTGTCAAAACCAAAAACCGTTTTGTGGGAGTAGACCATACAGGAGCTCCCCTACGCTTGTTGCCAACCTATCTAGAAAAGAAAAAAATCAAAACTGGGCTGGTTACCTGTGGTGATATTACGGATGCTACCCCGGCCGATTTCTATGCACATCAAATAGACCGTGATAGTTCGATTGCCGTAATCAGGGATCTAAAAAAATCACCCATCAGCATTTTAATGGGATCGGGAAATGAAAGCCTGAACAATGTAAAACTATTAAACGAGAATGGCAGGCAGTATATCAATAAAGAAATCATCAGTGAATTGCAACCCCAATTCAAGGTGGTGAATACCATCGACAATGTTTCTTCAGAAACGGGAAAACGCTGGGTAGTAATCGATAACCGTGCAGGTTTATCCTTTTTAAATGGCCGTGGTAATTGGCTGCTGAAAGCCTTTGAAAAAACGCTTCAAATTTTATCCAAAAACAAAGAAGGTTTCTTTATCATGACAGAAGGCGCTCAAATCGATTATGGATGTCATGCAAATGATTTGCCTTATGCCGTAACCGAGGTGGCGGATTTTGATCAAGTGGTGGCTGCTGCCTTGAAGTTTGCCGATGAAAATGGGGAGACCTTGGTGATTGTAACCGCCGATCATGAAACAGGGGGCTTGACCTTGCTCGATGGGGATTATGCAAAAGGCTATGTCAGTGGGCAGTTTTCAACCAATGACCATACGGTCTTGCCTGTGCCTGTATTTGCCTATGGGCCAGGCTCCGAAAATTTTAAAGGAGTATATGAAAATACAGAACTGTTCAAAAAAATTTTGGAAGCTTATTCCAAACAATAATGGTAGGTCTTTGTTTCCTGGCATTATTGAAAATTTCAGACGAAAGGTTATATCACCGCCTTTCTCAGCTTTAACAATTTTTCCAACAAGCCCTCTAACAAATCTAATTTGAGCATATTGGCTCCATCGCTTTTTGCCACTGCGGGATTAGGATGTGTTTCTATAAAAAGTCCATCTGCCCCGGCAGCTATGGCGGCTTTGGCGATGGTACCAATCAGTTGGGGGTTGCCGCCCGTAACGCCGCTTGTTTGATTGGGTTGCTGTAAAGCGTGGGTGCAATCCATCACCACGGGAACGCCATGTTCCTGCATCCAAGGGATGTTCCGATAATCCACTACCAAATCCTGATAGCCAAAACTGTTGCCCCTTTCCGTTAAAATGATTTTGTCGTTCCCTGCATTTAATATTTTTTCCACCGCAAATTTCATGGACGGACCACTGAGGAACTGACCCTTTTTTACGTTCACGATTTTATTGGTTTCTGCAGCCGCCACTAATAAATCGGTCTGGCGGCAAAGAAAAGCAGGTATCTGCAACACGTCAATATATTTGGCAGCAGGTGCCGCCTCATCATGTGCATGTATATCTGATGTGGTGGGCAATTTGAATTTCTCCCCCACTTTTTTTACCAATGACAAGGCGCTCTCATCGCCAATGCCTGTAAAAGAATTGGAACTGGTACGGTTGGCCTTCCGGTACGATGCCTTGAAAATATAGGGTATACCTAACCGTTTGCAAATAGAGGATACTTTTTCCGCTACTTCCATGATCAGATCTTCACTTTCCACCACGCATGGTCCTGCAATGAGGAAGAAATTTTTTTCATCATATTGTTGTTCCGCAAAAATATTGGTAAGGAATTTTTTCATCTTGCAAATATAATTGATTGTTTAAGATGGCCGTTGGGCGATAGCGGATGACCGACCTTATATTCGGCCAACAACCATCCGCCATCGAACATCGATTCAAGACTTTTCTTTAGGTTTGCACCTCAAATCAACTCCTACATGACGAAAGATAAAATCCTTGTAATCGGCGCATCTGGGCAAATCGGCGTGGAACTCACCTTGGCACTGAGAAAATTGTATGGCAACAGCAATGTAGTGGCTTCGGACCTCCGGGAAGAAAATGAGCTCCTCAAAGGATCAGGACCTTATGTTTCGTTGGATGTGATGAACAAAGAAATGTTGCATGTACAAGTGATTCGCCAAAATATCACACAGATCTATTTACTCGCCGCTATTCTATCTGCTACTGGCGAAAAAAACCCAGGATTGGCCTGGCACCTAAATATGCAGGGGCTCTTGAACGTACTGGATATTGCCCGTGAAGAAAAACTGAAAAAAGTTTATTGGCCAAGCAGCATCGCTGTATTCGGACCCACCTCGCCAAAAATAAATTGCCCACAACAAACCATTATCGAGCCCATCACGGTATATGGCATTAGCAAATATGCGGGCGAGTTCTGGTGCAATTATTACCACCAGCGTTTTGGCGTTGACGTTAGGAGTATCCGCTATCCCGGTTTGATCAGTTACAAATCTGCCCCCGGTGGTGGCACTACCGATTATGCGATTGAAATCTTTCATGAGGCTTTGGAAAACAAACAGTACAAATGTTTTTTGAAAGAAGATACGTATTTGCCCATGATGTATATGCCCGATGCCATCAGTGCCACGATTGGGTTAATGGAAGCACCAGCAGATAAATTGACCGTGCACACATCTTATAACATATCGGCCATCAGCTTTTCACCAAAAGAAATTGCAGCCGAAATCAAAAAGCATATACCTGATTTCAAAATCACCTATGCCCCAGACTATCGCCAAAAAATTGCAGATAGCTGGCCACAGAGTATTGACGATTCTGTAGCCAAAAAAGATTGGGGCTGGAAACCAGAGTACAACTTGAGCCTAATGACAGAAGATATGTTGGCGAATTTGAACAATAAAGGACAATAAGGAAATCTAGCAAGAGATTTCCTTCCAACACATTTTACAGTCCAGAATTCAATAAACGGATTATTTTTATTCCATTTTCAACCAATGTGTATATTTGATTATGTTCAAGATAATGCTAGCCGCTGCCCTTTTGTTCTATCACCCTTTTCTATCATCAGCACAACCAAAGCATACTATTCAAGACGGTATCTGGCGAGCTCTGTTGCAAAGAAAAGATGGCAAAGAGATCGTGTTCAATTTTGAGGCAAAGGATAGTGCCGGAAAAAAAATCCTATATATCCGAAATGCATCCGAAAGACTGCTTGTGGATAGCATCCTCACAAATGGGGATTCAATCATCATTACACTTCCCTTTTTTGAATCGCAACTTCGTGCCAAGATGAATGGTAAAAACGAAATCCGGGGGTTGTGGTTAAAAAGATTGGTTGTTGGCTACCAATCGATGTCCTTTGTTGCCTTTCGCAATCAGTCTTTCCGTTTTAAAAAAGAACTTCATCCACCAACTGCAAATGCATCTGGCCGCTGGGCAGTTTCTTTTATTAACCCAACCAACTTCAAAGAAGAGCCGGCCATTGGAGAGTTTGTACAACTTGAAAACTATGTGAGTGGCACATTCCTGACACCTACCGGAGATTATCGTTTCTTACAAGGTGAGATGGAAGGGGATTCGCTGCGATTGTCCTGTTTCGATGGAGGCCATGCCTATCTATTCACAGCGAAAGTAAATGAGGATAGCATCACTGGTGGTCAGCTTTTTTCTGGTCCTACATTTAGCCAAGCTTGGTATGCCAAAAAAAATCCCAATGCCGCATTAACCGATGAGTTTAGTCTTACCAAAATGAAACTAGGCCAATCCCGTTTTGATTTTTCATTTAAAGATATCGATGGAAAAAAAGTCTCCATTCTGGATCCTCGTTTCAAAAACAAAGTTGTGCTGATACAGATTATGGGATCTTGGTGCCCAAACTGTATGGATGAAACTCAATTCTTGAGCAAACTATATGATAATTATAAAAAGCGAGGGTTGGAAATAATAGCGCTGGCATATGAAAGAAGCACTGATTTTACCAGATCGCAAAATAGCTTAAGGAGTTTTCAGAAAAGGTTCCATGTAAAATATCCCATCCTCATAACCGGCGTATCTACCAGTGATTCCTTGCGAACCCAAAAAACTTTGCCACAAATGCAGGACATAGTTGGTTTCCCAACAACCATCTTCATCAATAAAAAAGGGGAAGTGGGAAAAATACATACCGGCTTTAATGGCCCCGGCACGGGCGAACATTATCTGGAACAGAAAAAGGAGATCTATGATATTATTGATGGTATGCTAAAAGAATAATCAGCTTTCTCCCAAATCGATTTCCGTATTATCGCCGATATTCAAGCTGCGGCTTTCGCCTTTTACCTCGGTATCGCTGCCAATCAAGGAACTGGTGAGTACAATATCATCCAAGTTGGCAAACGAGCCGATGATGGAGTCCTTTACAATGGAATAGTTCACCTTTGTTTGTTCGCCAATGGCCACATTGGGGCCAATGATTGAATTTTTGATATCGCAACCTTTGCCAATACTTACTGGCTCAATTATAATCGTGTTCTCAAATTGATGTTCGGGGGAAATAGCACTGCCAAATTTCTTTAGCAATTTTGCATTCGAATCGAGTAAAGTATCTTTCCTGCCACAATCGAACCAATTTTGCACTTTAAAGGATTGCAGTTTCACCCCATTATTAATCATGCACTCAATGGCGTCGGTGAGATTGTATTCGCCATAACTCGTCACTTGGTTATTGATATTGTTTCGAAGACAATTGAAAAGGATGCCCGATTCTTTTATTCGGTAAATACCCACCAATGCCATATTCGACTTGGGGATTTGTGGTTTCTCCACTACCCTTTCAATATTTCCATCTTCATCCAATTCAGCCACACCAAAATTTCTCGGGTCATCTACACGTTTTACGCCCAAGATAGAACCGGGATAATCGACCACTGCCTTAACATCGAATTCGCAAATGGTATCGCCCAACACAATGAAAATCTCATCCTCCCCAACAATATCATTGGTGAGTTGGATAGCATGACCAATACCATGACGCTCGTTCTGATAAATAAAATGTGCTGTTAGTTCAGGATATTTTTCTTCTACATAATCCTGAATTTTTTCTCCCAAATAACCAACAATAAAAATAAATTCGTTGATACCAGCCTCTCTCAATTGGTCAATAATAATACTTAGGATAGTTTTGCCTGCCAAAGGGATGAGCGCCTTAGGTTGTGTATAGGTGTGTGGGCGCAATTTAGTACCTGCGCCTGCTACGGGGATGATTGCTTTCATGTTTCGGTTTTTGTCTCTTCACAGTTCATCAGGATCGATTACACTAAATCAAAAAGCGTGTGAATGTAGCAAATTTTAGCTTCTGCCACTATTAAAATTTTATAACCGACGATTGTCTGGTTCATTTGGACAAGTTATCAGCATCGATTATTTATATTGTGTTGGAAAAGCGGTTCATAAATAATCTCTTTATAAACCATTGATCATTTGAAATCTTCATCAATTTTATAATTATGAAAAAAGTATTGATTGGGTTGCTTTGGGTCTTCCCATTCTGTAATTTGTTTTGTCAGGGCAACTTTAAAAGAATCGATTCATTGTTAAGGTCCACATACCATAACGATGAGCCCGGTGCATCGGTTGCTATATTGGAGAGCGGTAGATTGGTTTTTCAAAAAGCCTATGGGCTTTCCGATATGCAAACAAAAGACTTGAACAAAATTTCTTCCAATTTTAATATCGGCTCGCTCACCAAACAATTCACAGCATTTGGCATACTGCAATTAGCTGCAAAGAATAAATTGTCTCTTAGCGATAAGTTGATCCAATTTTTTCCAGATTTTAATCCACATATTGGAAATGAGGTGACCATACAGGAACTATTAACTCACTCCTCTGGCATTATTGACCACTACTCCTTTGTGGATACCAACAAAATTAAACACGCCACGGATAAAGATGTGTTGGATGCCGTTAAACATATCGACAGTACTTATTTTGTGCCAGGTACCCAGTTCCGTTATAGTAACACGGCCTACTGCCTGCTTGCCATGATCATAGAAAAACAAAGCGGCCTCTCCTATGCAGATTATATCAAAAAAAATATTTTTGAGCCATTGTTGATGAGCCATTCGGAGGTGCTGCAAATTGGAAAACCTATCGATCAGGTCGCCTTGGGTTATGATACCCTAGATGGGCATTTCAAAAAACTGGATGCTGCAGAGTCCATCTTTTTTTCTACCGAAGGCGATGGGGGCATCTATACCTCCACGGGTGATTATATAAAATGGTTCCGTTCCTTACAATCAGGAAAATTATTGAACCGAAAATGGGTGGGGGAAGCCCGTTCGGCGCAGTTCCCGGTTGATCGTGCTAATCAACTTTCCTATGGCTATGGATGGTTCATCAATGAAAAATATGATGATAAAGCGGTTTACCATACCGGTTCCAATGGCGGTTTCAGGGCCATTGCCTTTTCCATTCCATCCAAAAACTATCTTTTGGTCATTTTTTCGAACCGAACGGGTATTGAATTGGAAAACTTGGTAGAAGAAATTAACAAAATACTCAGAGTAACCAGCAAAACCTACACGAAAGTAGACGCACTTGAGTCATTTAATAATAGTTCGCTTATTTTTGCGCCATGCAAAGAGATAATTTAGTATTCGACCTGATCAAAAAAGAACTGGATCGCCAGCGCCACGGTATTGAATTGATTGCTTCTGAAAACTTCACCTCCCTGCAAGTGATGCAGGCGATGGGCAGTGTGATGACCAATAAATATGCCGAAGGCTATCCGGGAAGAAGATATTATGCCGGTTGCGAAATTGTTGACCAAACCGAACAATTGGCTATTGACCGCCTGAAACAGATTTTTAATTTGGAGTATGCCAATGTGCAGCCACATAGCGGGGCGCAGGCCAATGCGGCAGTTGCGCTTGCGGTATTACAACCCGGTGACGCTATTTTAGGTTTGGACCTAAGCATGGGCGGCCATTTGACACATGGCTCTGCGGTGAATTATAGCGGCAAACTATACAAGCCCCATTTTTATGGTGTAACCAGGGAGGGTGGTCTGGTAGATTATGATATGTTGGAAGCAAAAGCAAAGGAGGTAAAACCCAAACTCATCATCTGTGGCGCCAGTGCGTATAGCCGCGACTGGGATTATGCACGCATTAGAAAAGCAGCAGATGAAGTAGGTGCATTGGTGATGGCTGATATTGCCCATCCTGCAGGCCTCATCGCAAAAGGATTACTAAATGATCCATTCGATCATTGCCATATTGTTACCTCCACTACGCACAAAACATTGCGTGGGCCACGTGGCGGCATCATTATGATGAGAAAGGATTTTGAAAACCCTTGGGGCACCAAAGACCCTAAAGGAAATATCCGCAGCATGAGCAGCCTGCTCGACCTGTCCGTATTCCCCGGTATACAAGGCGGCCCGCTTGAGCATGTGATTGCAGCCAAAGCCATTGCTTTTGGCGAGATATTGACCGATGAATACACCGAATATGCCAAACAGATTATCAAGAACGCACAGGCCATGGCAAAAGCGTTTGTGGCTAAGGGTTATCAACTTATCAGTAATGGAACGGACAACCATCTGATGCTGATCGATCTTCGCAACAAAAATATCAGTGGAAAAAAAGCCGAACAGGCCTTGGTACAAGCAGATATTACCCTGAATAAAAACATGGTACCCTTTGACGATAAAAGTGCTTTTGTTACTTCGGGTATACGTGTGGGCACCCCGGCCATCACCACCCGCGGACTAAAAGAAGCGCACATGCATTTTATTGTGGATGCTGTGGACAAAGTGCTGATGAATGCCGACAATCAAGATATTATAACCGGGGTAAGAGGGCAAGTGAATGAATTTATGGCACAGTTTGCATTATACCCAGAGTTGGGATGATTGAACCATTGGTGAATGGCCAATAGCGAAAATTGCGTTTGAACACAATATTGACCATTCACTATTATCAAATTTTTCTTTATGCTACAAAGAATACAAACAATTTGGCTGACACTCGCTGCGGTTTGCGGTTTCCTTACTTTCAGATTTCCATTTTATACCGGCAATAAAATAGATGCAAACAATGTAAAAGCCTTTGACCAACTCACCGCATCGAGCCATCTCCTCTTATCCATCCCCAGCATTTTGGTGATTGCGGCAGCGCTGATTGCTATCTTTCTTTACAAAAACCGGAAACTGCAATTGAGGATAATTATTCTCGCTATTATTATCTCTCCGATCAATCTTTTTCATTTTTATTTGGGTACAAAAAAATTCGTACCGGGTGATGGCACTTACAGTCTCACTGCCCTCTTTGCCATCCTTGTCCCCATTTTTTTACTCTTAGCTGCAAGAAATGTTTATAAGGATGAAAAGTTGGTGAAAAGCATGGATAGGTTGAGGTAAAATTAGAATGGGGCTTAATTCGAATCCCGTGTATAAATCTTCGTTACAAAGTGGCTAAACCCAACAAAACCAAACGATGTAGACTAACGAAGAAGCCTACACCCTACACCTTATACCTCATACCTCATACCTCATACCTCATACCTCATACCTTACCTCCTAATCAAATAAATTTCCCCGTATAGCTTTCCTTCACTTTTTTCAATCCTGCCGGGATACCTGTATATACCAAGTTGCCTCCCGCATCGCCTGCTTCTGGTCCAAGGTCAATGACCCAATCCGCGGATTTGATCACATCGGTATTATGCTCGATCACTAAAATGGAATGTCCTTGTTCAATTAAGGCATTAAAGGAAGCCAGCAGTTTTTTTATATCATGAAAATGCAAACCGGTTGTTGGTTCATCGAAAATAAATAGGATATGCCCAAGACCTTTGCCCTTACCCAAGAAAGAAGCCAATTTTACACGCTGAGCCTCCCCACCCGATAAGGTGTCGGAAGATTGACCCAATTTGATATACCCCAAACCAACATCACTCAGTGGTTTAATTTTATTGACGATTTCTTTATCGTCCTTAAAAAATTCCAATGATTCATCCACACCCATTTCCAGAATATCATAGATGTTCTTGTTCTTATAAGTCACTTCCAACACTTCTTCCTTGAACCGTTTTCCCCCACAGATTTCGCAAGTCAGGTGCACATCTGCCAGAAACTGCATTTCCACAATTTGTTCCCCTTCACCTTTGCAGGTATCGCACCTGCCCCCATCCACATTGAAAGAAAAATGTTTTGGCTGAAAACCGCGCATCTTACTGAGGGATTGTTTTGAATAGAGGTCCCGGATCTCATCGTATGCCTTAATATAGGTAACCGGATTACTGCGCGATGATTTGCCAATTGGGTTTTGGTCAACCATCTCAATCTGCGAAATATAATCTACATCTCCAGAAATCGCTTTATGTAGCCCCACTTTATCACCAGTGAATTCCCCTTTCAACTTTTGTAAGGCTGGATAAAGAATCTGTTTTACCAAAGTTGTTTTCCCTGAGCCACTCACCCCACTTACCACAGAAAGCACATTGAGCGGTATTTCAACGGTAATATTTTTTAGGTTATTCTGTCTTGCCTCTTCTACTATAATAGAACGGTTCCATTTGCGAATGTTTTTGGGAGGCTCAATCTTAAAATCCCCCTTCAAATATTTTCCTGTCAGGCTATTGGGATTACGCACCAGCTCGTCATAATTACCCTGGGCCACCACTTCTCCACCGAGATGACTGGCCAATGGACCCATATCAATAATATAATCGGCTTCTCGCATCATCATCTCATCATGTTCAACCACAACCACGGTATTGCCCAACTCGCGCAAATCCTTTAATACCTTGATCAATCTTTCCGTATCCCTCGAGTGCAGACCAATAGAAGGTTCGTCCAAAATATATAGCGAACTGGTTAAATTGGACCCCAGCGAACGGGTCAATTGTATGCGCTGGCTTTCACCCCCGCTCAATGAATTGGCCAAACGGTTCAGCGTGAGATAGCCCAAACCCACATCCATCAAGGTTTGTATGCGATGGTGGATTTCTATCAAAATCCGTTTTGCCACTGCTTTATCAAAATCGCTGAACGATAATTCATCGAACCACTTCTGTAAACTGGATACCGGCATCTCACATAGTTCGCCGATATGCTTATCACCCACTTTTACATAAAGTGCCTCCTTGCGCAAACGGTAACCATTGCAATCCGGACAAAGTGTGCGGCCGCGATAGCGGGACAACAATACGCGATACTGTACTTTATACAAGTTGCGTTCTACCTCTGCAAAGAAATCATTGATGCCCTGCGCCTCGTCAGTTCCTTTCCATAATATGTCTAATTGTTTTTTGGTCAGGTCCATCACGGGCTTGTGTACCGGAAAATCTATTTTCTTTGCTGCTTTCACAAATTGATCTTTCCACCAGACCAATTTCTCGCCTTTCCAAGGAGCCACCGCACCTTCGTATATACTTAACCGTTTATCGGGAATCACCAAATCGGCATCAATACCCAAAACCTGGCTAAAGCCCTCACAAGTGGGGCAAGCCCCATACGGGTTGTTGAAGGAGAACAGGTTGGGGACTGGTTCTTCAAACTTTATCCCATCCAACTCAAAGCGATTGGAGAAATGCAAGTGCTGATCACCGTTAATTTCCAAAAACATTTCCCCCTCCCCCTCATAAAAAGCGGTGCCCACAGAATCGGCAATGCGATGGAGGTCGTCTTCATCAAATTCCTTTACAGCAAGGCGATCGATCAATATATATGGTATAAGGTTGGCCGTTGCTGGTTGGCCGTTGGCCGACTTTCGCCCATTGGTTTCCGAGGTCAGGATGCCGCCCCCTGATTCTATCAGATCCTCGATGCGAAACACTTCTTTATTTATATATAGGCGTGAAAACCCTTTTTGCAACAAAATATTCAGTTCTTCTTTTATATCACGGTTTTTATGTTGCTTAAATGGAACCAGAACCAGCAGCTTGTCGCCTTCTTTTTGTTTGGAAATGGCATCCAGCACGTCCTTTACATCATCTTTCTTTACCTGCCTGCCTGAAACAGGCGAAATGGTCCTGCCAATCCGGGCATATAGAAGCCTTAGATAATCATAAATCTCCGTCATACTACCTACAGTTGATCTAGGCGTTCTGGTCACCACTTTCTGCTCGATCGCTATGGCAGGGCATAATCCCTTTATATAATCCACATCTGGTTTGTTCATGCGAGCCATGAATTGACGGGCATAAGCACTCAGGCTTTCTGCATAGCGCCGCTGGCCTTCTGCAAACAAGGTATCAATAGTAAGTGAGGATTTGCCTGAACCGGATACACCCGTAACCACAATCAATTTATTGCGGGGTATTTCAACCGTTACGTTTTTTAGGTTATGGACACGAGCACCTTTAATATATATAGAATCCTGCCCAATATGGGAATCTTTTTTTTCCGTTGCTTTTTTTTCTTTGATTTTTGCCATGATAATAAAGAAACAAATTTATTCCCAATTGGTTATTATTAGTCAGTCCCAAAATGCCATAAAAAATTAATTTCAAAACTTTTTCCCAAAATTTTGTTTATTCCAAAAATTGTATACCTTTAACAAGAATTTTGTACGCTATTATTAACTAAACACGAATTGCCTATCAAGCTATCACTTCTACTTTAGAAAAACCAAACAATCAAAAATTTTTTATTTTAAATCCAAACATAAATCCTATCACCTTCAAACCCGTAGAAGTTTATGAAATCTTTACGCCAAAAAACCGACCACGAGCTAATCCACGAATTTCGCGACGGCGATTTAAATGCTCTGGAAGCATTAGTAATCCGCCACAAGGACAAACTGTACACCTCCATCCTTTTCTTGGTTAAGGACAAATATCTTGCAGAAGATATTTTCCAAGATGTTCTCATCAAAGTAATTGACACCATCCGTGGTGGCCGTTACACAGAGGAAGGAAAATTCTTACCATGGGCCACGAGAATTGCACACAATCTTTGCGTTGACCATTTCAGGAAAGTAAAGCGCACCCCTGCTATTAAAACCAGCGATGACCGCGACATTTTCGAAGTAATCAATTTCACAGAAGAAGGCGCCGACACCAAAATGATGAAGCGTCAAAGCCATGACCGCGTTAGGCAAATGTTGGATATGCTTCCTGAAGACCAGAAAGAAGTGATTATCCTTCGCCATTATGCAGATCTGAGCTTTAAGGAAATTGCATCACTTACTGACTGTAGCATCAACACTGCTTTAGGCCGTATGCGCTACGGACTGATCAACCTAAGAAAGATGATGTTGGAAAAAAATATAGCCTTATAAGTATAGTTGGTTCTTTAATGAACATTTAACCATACCAAACAACAGGCTATAGAAACAACAGCTACTTTTATAGAGTGAACAGAAACAACAGAAAATATTAAAATCAAAATCCTGCTGCAATTGCGGCGGGATTTTTAACTCTTGTCATTCTGTTGCTCCACCCGGCAAAATGAATTGCTTGCAGCCGGAAGGTTGGAACAGAATGACGCCTAATTGAAAGCCATCACACAGAGTGATGGCTTTTTTTATTTATGTGTTTGAAGAATAGCTTTACGTTTTAAAGAATCCCTGTAATTATATTCTTTATTCCAGTCATTTCAGAACCAGACTAGTGAAAACAATTTCATGATAATTGTTCCTTTCGTATAAAATGCCAATTTTCTTTTTGCCCAATTCTACCAAATCGGAATACCCAGTAAAATCGCCTTTAAACTCATCCGTGCTTTTATCGATCAAATAGCTTTTATCCCATGTGATTCCTTCATCCGCACTCACCCTTAAGGTTAAATGATCCCGCCGACTGGTATCCGCATTATTGCAAAAAACCAATAAGCGTTTAGCTCTTTTTGTTTTAATTGAAAGAATACTGCCCTGGCAAACAGGGTCGGGAAGATTTCGGTCAAAATAAGCCTCATCCCAAGATTCTCCACCATTAAGACTAACCGCAATAATCCGGGCCTTTACATTTCCTTGCTGATTACGGATATTAAGCATCAGTTTATTTTGCGAGAGTTCCGCTGCCATACTTTCATTGCTCCCTTGCACATCCACTACTTCGCTCAAATGAAAAGTTTTACCATGATCATCGGTATAATAACCGTGAGCTCGATAATCTTTGAACCAAGCTTGGGGATTACCAGCCGAATGGTTTGCCGCCACATAAATCCTGCCAGCATAAATACCTTCAGAAAATTGTATCGCATGACCGGGTGTATTCGCATAGCTTCTCCAATCCTCGTCAAAATGATATGCAGCATTCATCTGTGGCTGATTTGGACGATGTACTTGTGTGGTAATGTTTACAGGAGCACTCCAAGTAATACCATCATCAATGGATGTTTTATACCAAACTTCACGAATACCGTGTCCTTTTCTTATTTCATTTTCATTTTGACCGCCAGTATTATAAAACAAAAAGATCCTGCCATTGGGATAGGCAGGATCTTTCATGTCCAATACAGGAGCGGGATTCCCTGCCTGCAACAATCCATTATCAACAATGATTTTTAGGCTGCCCCAAGTTTGTCCATCATCCTTACTCGTTTTCATAAGAATATCTACATTGCCAAAGTCTGCCGCATTGCTCACCCTTCCTTCACAAAAAGCCAACAGTGCCCCATTTGGCAAACGGATCATCGCTGGGATGCGATAACTGTTGTACCCCTCTGAGCCTGATTCAAAAACAATATTTCTTTTTGATTGGGCGAAACTTGCTGTTATACAGAACAGCAAAATTAAACTCATGCAAGAAAGCTGTTTCATTTATGGATTTTATAATTAGATAGCGATTGATGGAGATAACCTAAAGAAGTATACTTACTTAGATTCAAATGTAAGGATTTTAGGCCCATAGCATCTACCCAAAAGAGTAAATGACAATGGCGCATTCCCATAAATTTTATTGATGAATTAAAATGGTAAGCAGAGAATAAAATCAAATTTCTCCCCATTAATAAAAATCCATTCTATTTACGGTTTGCCTCCAAGCCACATTGCAACCAACTGACGAATTCCTTGGGGTTTGCGGTATAACCCTTTGTTTTGGCGAGCAATTTTTCTTCGGTGCTTACAATTGCATATTGTGGCTGTGATACAGCATTGAAATTTTCTGATTGAAAAGTAGCCCATTTATCCCCTACCGTGATGATGGGTTTGAGCGCATTATTTTTAGTGGTATAGGTAAATTGCTCTGAGGCTGGCAATACTTTTCTTTCATCCACATATAAAGACACTACCACAAAGCTGTCCAGCATCAATTGTTTCACTGTGGGGTCCGTCCATACATTCTCTTCCATCCTTCTACAGTTTACGCAGGCCCATCCGGTAAAATCGAGCAGCAAGGGTTTATGTTGTTGCTTGGCTTCCTGCAATGCTTTTTCATAATCATTTTTCAATGGCTCTACCCCCTTCTCGCAATTCACTGGGTTCTTATAAAGACTATAACATAAGGGCGGGGGAAATCCGCTGATGAGTTTTAGGTTGGCATATTTTGTATTGGTAACACCGGGTATCAGATAAAAAGTGAATGCTGAAAACAAAATGATCAACACGATCCTAGCCTTACTAAATTTTTTGATTGGGCTATCATGTGGAAACCTGATTTTACCTAATAAATACAACACAATCAAAATACCAATCAGCACCCAAAAACCGATGAACAATTCTCTTTTCACCAGTCCCCATTGCTCAACCAAATCTGCATTGCTCAAAAATTTCATCGCCATAGCGAGTTCCAAAAATCCCAATACCACTTTTACCGAAGTAAGCCATCCGCCGGATTTTGGTAATGAGTTCAACCAGTTGGGGAACATGGCAAACAAGGCAAAAGGCAATGCAAGCCCCAAACCAAAACCGCCCATCCCAAAGCTCAATTGGATGGCGCCTCCATTTTTGGTAAGTGCCCCTGCCAACAAAGAGCCCAAAATGGGCCCGGTGCAGGAAAAAGAAACGATAGCCAAAGTAAGGGCCATAAAAAAGATGCCTACCAGATTGCCCGCCCCAGATTTCGAATCGGCCTTATTGGCCACACTACCGGGCAAGCTGATCTCAAAATATCCGAAAAATGAAATGGCGAACACAACAAACACCGCAAAAAACAATAGGTTCAACCACACATTGGTAGAGATATTATTTAGTATCTCCGGATTGGTATGATCCAATAAATGGAAAGGCAGGCTGAGCAATATATAGATAAGGAAAATAAAAAATCCATAGAGCATGGCATGTGCCACTCCCTTTTTTCTATTGGCTGCCCGTTTGGTAAAAAACGATACAGTAAGGGGGATCAATGGGAAAACACAGGGAGTTAACAAAGCAATGAAACCGCCAATCAGACCCAACAGAAAAATACTCGTAAGCCCCTTACCTTCTGCGCTATCGTCACCACAATTGTTTACCGGATGTTTCAAGTCGATACTATTAATCTTGATTCTCGCCACATTGGATACCCCTCCTTCCAGCCCTACTGAAAAAGGGAATGACACCAAGGGGTAAAATTCATCTTCCTTCCCGTATGTGTATTTAAATTCCCCCATCAGTATAGATGGGACAGTTCCTTTAATTCTTACCGTGGTTGTAAACACCGCCTCTTTATCATAAATGGTAAACGAGGCATTATCGAACACCTTGTTATGTATTTTTTTAGCTTCACCCAATGCTGTGTAAACGGTATCTGCTTTGATGATGGAATCGGCAAAGCTCAATTCAACCGAATGGATATCCGAAAATAGTTGGTTAGGCGCATACAGTTGCCAACCATTTTTAATTTCCGTTTTGAAAGAAAGTTGATAAACCCCTTCACCCACTTTTTTACTGGTAACGTTCCAGTTGAACGCTGTGGAATCCTGGGCCCATAAGGAGCTGTTCAACAAAAAAAATAGGACTAACGATGGAAAAAAACGTAGTAAGTATCTCATAAATGATAGGCAAAAAATAAACGAGTCAAAGAACCCGTTTTTTTGATTGATATAATGTCAGCCAGACGACTAACCCCCAACATTCACATTTATGGGCACCTCAGCAGGTGGCAGACATTGCTTTTCGTTGCATACCATAAATTCAACTTTCCCTGATAGACTTGTTTTAGCGTTTGCCTTCAGCTTCACCACTTGTACAAAATCCACTTTGCCCTCATAGTAGTTCACATTATGGTTCCAGGCCGACTCAAATTTTTTAACCATTTTACCGGCTTCCTTTACTTTCCCTTCTGTAATTAGCAATGGATTTTTTGAAAAACTAAAACTGGTGGGCACAGGGCCATCGCCACCAACATTCTGAGCATACATATGATAATCCCCGTTGATGGTGGCTGTCATATGTACCTCATAAGTTCGATCAGCAATCTTTTTTGCGCTATAATCCCATTTTACTTCCCGGTTCGATTGTGCAATTGTTAAAACGGAAACCAATAACAGTGCAGGTAGAAATAATGCTTTCATAATAAATTTTATGTTGCTATTAATAATAACGGCAAATTGAGGGATTCAGTTGCTAATAAAATCCTAAAAATTCACGAGCTCTGCCGTTTTAACTTTTACACCCTCTTTAATTTCAGGGAAAAATTTCCACAAAACCAGTTTCCCATCAATGTTTCCCAAAGCTTCCGAACAGGCACGCTCCGGGTGGGGCATCATGCCCATCACATTACCGGAAGCATTGCGAATGCCAGCGATATTTCGCAAGGACCCATTAGGGTTGGCCTCGGGTGTAATCTTACCAAACTCATCACAATATTTATAGATTACCTGATTGTTTTTTTCCAGTTCATCCAACGTTTTTTCATCGGCATAATACCTTCCCTCTCCATGGGCAATGGGTATTTTCAAAGCCTTTTTTTCCGCACCAGTACCTGAAAGAAAAACATTCTTGCTGATATACTGCTGATTGGCATTCCTCAATAAAATACCAGGCAATAACCTTGCCTCGCATAAAATCTGGAAACCATTGCAAACACCCAGCACCTTACCACCTTTTTCCGCAAAACCGATCACAGACTTCATCATGGGGCTAAAACGGGCAATGGCACCACAGCGCAGATAATCGCCATAAGAGAACCCGCCGGGCAGAACGATGCAATCCTCTGTATTGAACATGCTGATGTCTTCATCCTTATGCCAAAGCATAACAACTTCCTGACCAAGATCGTTTTCCAGTGCATCCTGCATATCGCGTTCGCAATTAGATCCCGGGAAAACTACAATTCCAAATTTCATATCTGATGGTTTGAGGGTTCAAAGTTACCGCTATTCCCCTGAATGAAAAATATCAGCCATGATAATTCATCCACAAGATGAAAACAAAAGTAAGCCAATGCATTACGTTCAACAGTATCCGATCATTCGAATAAAAATAGGCGGCAGCATGGAATGCGGCAAAGGGCACAGCAGTCACAATCCAATTTTCATAAAAATTGGTATGGTCGATGAGGATAATGACTATAGCAACCAAAAGATAAAACAACAACAGGCTCCAATTTTTACGATATTGGATCAGCATCTTATTCAGATTGGCCTGCACAAAAAAACCACCAATCAAAAAAGGAACAATCAGTAATACTATGCCAATAGAAATCCAAATGGAGGCCGGTATTGCAGGCAGCCTGAAAAGAATCTGAGGCACCACATTTTTCCAGTCCCATTGATTGGTAAAATAAAGCAGGATGAATAAAAAATAATAAGGGGTTGTGAACCCGATCAAACTCATCACCCATTCCCGAAGGCGGAAAGGCCGCATGACCAAGAGAGCAAAAAACATCAACAACAGAAATGCAATGGCTGGATAATATAAAAGTGTGGCAAGCCCTGTTAATGCGCCAATATTAAAAACAGACCCATCCGAAGCACGGTTTTCGTTATACATCGTGGTCATCCGGTAAAACACCCAAACCATTACCGAGTTGATGAGCAATGGGGCTGAAAAATAATTCCAAGAAGGTATCAATGAAGTTACCAGAATATAGGACATAGCTGGTAAATAATTGGGCTTGGGGAATATTTTCTGATGATTGCAAATACGGTTGAACAAAGTGGCCTGTGCAAACAGCAACAGAAAGGTGAGTATCGAAAAAAATATCGGCACTTCTTTAAAGGCCGCACTCAACCAACGCAGGATGTTTGCATACAAAAAACTATCTTCCTTTCTTGTGGAAGGAATGATAGGATGTATAAAAATAGAAAACTTCAGTACCAGTGCATACAATAGCAAAATAAAAGCATTGGCCTGACTTTTTTGTTTAAAAATGGCTACCACCTTGGCTAGGGTTTAAAAATCAATTTTAGCAAAGCAAAGATAATTTTTGTAAAGACAAGGAATTATCATTTGGTTGGCACTTACCTGCTTGCTATAGCGGGGCATAAAATCATATCCTTTGTCCAAGTTTCGAAGTGTGGGGTAGCGTGTAATCTTGCCCTCTGGAGATATGCTCTGATCGCTCAGGAACATATTTCTCCGATCATATTGGTTGTAGATAAAATGCAGTTCGCCCCCCGTGTTCATAATATGGTTGGATATCAGGTTTTCCGACTCATCATCGTACTGGCTCTTGGGGATAACATTGCTCCAAACCAAATTACAGTCCTTATCCAACGAAAGGATCAGGATATTTTCTGCATGGTAACGCACTGCTCCATTGCCCATTCCATATCGATTCCAAGGACTATAATAATAGGGAGAACCATAGTAGCTCATGGGCGACAAATAAGGGTTATAGAAGCCCGACATATAATCCCATCGGTTAAAATAACCACCCCTGGAAGTGGTGAATTGCGATTCACTCACGACCAAGAACCCTCCATTTCTGGTATTGATCATTTGGTTGATAAAATAATCGTTGAAAGCCATTTTCATATTCGATTCCGAACTTTTGGCAGCGGCCCGCATATCTTCCGGGAAGGGTATGAAAGATTCCTTTATTTTGGAAGACGTTGCTTTGTCCCATAACAAGGCATATAACCCTTCAATCCCTCCTCTTTTTTGGGTATAATAGAAACCTGCGAGCTTGTAGATGGTTGGCTCGCCGTTATCAATCTTAATCTTTATTTCATCCAGCAAGCGGTCGCCAATGCCAAGGTCCTTGATGGAAAAATCGTCATCTTTGGGCCCTTTGGTAACGAGGGAAACCCTGGATACATAATCACCACTATTGCTTTTCAAAAATTTTGCAAATACCAAAGTGCCCTCATTGTCCAATAAGAAATCGGTAAACGACTCATTGCGCTCTTCCATCGGCATGAAAAGCCTCCGCCTACTGATCAGTTCCAAATTGGGGTTATACAAAAAAGTGGTGAACACATAATTTTTTGGGTCCTTGCTATTGATCTTAAAGATCATGATCTTTTGCTTGTCCTCGCTTATGATTGTAGTATAAATTTTATTACTGGAGGTATAGCTGATCTGAGTGGTATCCAGTTCCACAGGATCGGAAAGGGTTCTCCCTTGCCCATCCATCTTCACGGCTGAGCAATGAACAATATTCCTTTTTTGGTATTCATAGATCATATAAAAGAAACCCTCGCTGGGTATAAAATAGGCATTGATATACCTTTCGGGAAGAAAACCCAGATTGACACGGTTCAATAATTTCATTTCATCATCAAAAATCGAAATACTATTATCCGATCGATTGTTTGAAAAAACAAGGAAGTTCCCATTGATTTTCCCAATAATCTCAAAATCGGTTTTCCGGTTATCGTCTCGCTGGGGCTGGGAATAACTGATTCTTTGTGCGTTTAGCAAAAAGGGTAAAAAAACAATCAGCAGCGAAAAAAATGACTTTGATATATTAGCCATAACTCATGTTCAATTTTTAAAATATACTTAACCTGCACTACAATCAAGTTGTAATTTAGTCAAAACTTGATATAAAATCTGTTACGGTAGCTGTAAAATACTGGTTGCCTGAAATGACAGACAAGGCTTTAATATTATTGATTTTAACAAGTATTGGCCTATTCCATTTTTTGGGGGTTAAAACACAAATCTTTTACAAGATAGATTTTTGTTAATTTATTTAACTATACCTTTGCCGCACACGCTCAGTGTAACGATTACATGCCATGATGATCAGCCCTCAAAATAGCCTTAATTCTAATCAATTCCTAAGTGAGTATACAGACTAAAAAAGTAACCTTCGCAACCCTATTGATTGCATTAGGTATTATCTATGGCGATATTGGTACATCACCTTTATATGTACTCAATGCCATTGTAAATGGAAAAATGATAGAAGAAAAATTGATTCTTGGGTCACTTTCCTGTATTATTTGGACACTTACCCTCCAGACAACCGTAAAATATGTTTGGCTCACATTAAAGGCCGACAACCGGGGAGAAGGCGGTATTTTTTCATTATACGCACTGGTAAGAAGGCAAAAACGCTGGTTGGTGCTTCCGGCCATGATTGGTGGCGCTGCCCTACTAGCTGATGGTATGATTACCCCTCCCATTTCTGTCACCTCTGCCATTGAAGGCCTTAAGTTACTGCCAGCCTTTGCTCTGATTGAACAGTCCACTATCGTATATATCGTGTTGGCGATTTTGGTCATTTTGTTTTTTTTGCAACAGTTCGGCACCATTTCCATTGGCAAGCTTTTCGGCCCTATTATGTTTGTATGGTTCACGATGTTGGCCGTGCTCGGCTGCTCACATTTGTTCGATGACCCCTATATATTCAAAGCCTTCAGCCCCCACTATGCCATTGAACTACTCACTACATACCCTAAGGGATTTTATATCCTGGGTGCCGTATTCCTGTGTACAACAGGTGCCGAAGCACTATACTCCGACCTGGGGCATTGCGGCCGGAGCAATATCCGCATCTCATGGATTTTTGTAAAAACCTGCCTGATCTTAAATTATCTGGGCCAAGGTGCTTGGTTATTGGCCAACCACACCAATGGGGTATTTGATACCAATTCGCACAGTGTGTTTTTTAGCATCATGCCACAGTGGTTTATCATTCCCGGTATCGTTATCGCCACTGCAGCCGCCATTATCGCCAGCCAAGCATTGATCAGCGGCTCGTTCACACTGATCAGCGAAAGTATGAGGTTGAACCTGTGGCCCAAGCTCAGGATCAATTATCCCACCGAAGAAAAAGGGCAGTTATATATTCCTTCCATCAATTTTTTATTGCTTTTTGGCTGTTGCGGAATCACCATTTATTTCCAGACCTCTTCACATATGGAAGCCGCATATGGCCTGGCCATTACACTTTGTATGCTCGCTACTTCCATCTTGTTTGCAAACTATCTTGTATCGCACCGGGCAAAACCGATATTGATCTATCTCTACCTCGCCGTGTACCTGTCGATTGAACTGAGCTTCTTGTTTGCGAACCTTGACAAATTCCCACATGGCGGTTTTGTAACCCTGATTGTAGGAGGTGGATTATTTACCGTGATGTATGTTTGGTTCCGTGCAAGGAAAATCAAGAACCGTTATGTAGAGTTTGTACGGATGGATCATTATATCCCCCAGATCCGCCAATTAAGCAGGGACCAAACAGTGCCCAAAACTGCTACCCATCTCGTTTATATGACCAGCGCAAACAATCCTAAAGAAATTGAGCATAAAATCATTTATTCCATCCTCAACAAAAAACCAAAACGGGCAGACATCTATTGGTTTGTACACGTGGAGACACTGGACGACCCTTATTCAGCAGAATATTCTGTTGATCATATCGTTGCCGATGATATCATTAGGGTAGAGTTCCGGCTTGGGTTTCGTATTGAGCCGCGGATCAATCTCATGTTCCGAAGAGTGGTGGAAGATATGGTTACCAATAAGGAAGTGAACATCACTAGCCGTTACGAATCGTTGGAAAAAAATAATGTGGTGGGCGATTTCCAGTTCATTGTTATGGAAAAATATTTAAGTCAGGACAATGAACTCCCCTTCTTGGAACAAATGATTATGAAGCTTTATTTCTGGCTCAAGGAACTCAGCCTATCGGAAGAAAAAGGTTTTGGCCTCGACCCTTCCAATGTAACCGTTGAAAAGTTTCCGCTCATCGTTTCACGTGTACCGAATTTCAACCTAAAACGTACTTCATAACTATGTAAAGTTTGGGAAACAAATCTGGCTAAGGCATTCCGGTTGTAGTTCGCAATAAAGTTGCGGTTTATTTTTATCTTCATCTAAAACTTTAATGCCTTGAGCCATCTGCTGCTTTATGCAATGATCGCCTTAGTGCTGCTGAGCATCCTTGCGTATTTCGTGCAGGAAAAATTGATTTTTAAACCTGAGAAATTAAGTCAGGATTTTGAGTTCAGGTATGATGTTCCCTTTAAAGAACTTTTTTTTGATGTGGCAGAAAAGGTCCGTATCAATGGTCTTCATTTTTACAGACCACAGCCTGCGGGGCTTATCCTTTATTTGCATGGCAATACCCGGAGCATCAAGGGTTGGGCCAAATATGCCCAAGATTTCTATCGCTATAATTACGATGTGGTGTTGATTGATTACCGGGGGTTTGGCAAGAGCACGGGAAAACGGAGTGAAAAACAGATCATCAACGATATCCAATTTGTATTCGAGCATTTAGTAGCCCAATATTCTGAGTCGCATTTAATTATTTATGGCCGTAGCATCGGTAGTGGCTTTGCCACTAAGTTGGCTTCGGATAACCATCCACGTTATTTAATATTGGATGCCCCTTATTATAGTTTTCAAAGAGTGGCTGAGCGTTTTTTGCCATTTTTGCCCATACGTTATGTGCTCAGGTATAAGCTGCGAACGGACAAATGGATCCGTAAAGTACAATGCCATACCTATATACTCCATGGCACCAAGGACCATTTAATCCCCATCCGCCATAGCGAGAAACTACAGCAGATAAACCCAACGAAAATAACCTTGATCCGTATTGAAAGAGGCCGCCATAATAACCTCCCCTCCTTCCCCGAGTACCACAATTTTATTCGTGACATATTGAAAAGTTAAACAGCACATACAAAGAAGCAATTAAAATAACTTTGCGACAAATCAGATTCAATGAGTGCATTGGAAGTAAATACAAATAAATCGAGACGCAAATTTTTCCGCTGGCTAAAATTAGGGCTATTGGTTTATGGCATCATTGGCATCGCTTTATATTATCTTCAGGAATCCATCTTGTTTCACCCGGAGCCAATAAAGAAAGACAGTGTATACCAGTTCGGCAATAAACATGACGAAATCAATATCCCTTACAATAATGAAACCACCTTGAATATTGTCCGTTTCAAAACGGATGATAGCATCCCCAAAGGGGTTGTACTGTATCTCCATGGAAACCGGAAAAATATTGGCTGGTATGCAAAATACGCTTCCAATTTTACCAAAAACGGCTATGAGGTTTGGATGATGGACTATCCCGGTTTTGGCAAAAGCACGGGCAAGTTCACCGAAAAAGATCTGTACAGCTATGCACTACAGTTTTACAAATTGGCCAGAGCCACTTATAAACCCAACGAGATTATTATTTATGGAAAAAGCATCGGTACGGGCATTGCCTCACAGCTTGCGGCTATACGTGACTGTAAATATTTAATTCTGGAAACACCCTATTATAGCATGACTTCGCTTGCGGCACATTATTTCCCCATCTATCCTGTGGGTAGGATGCTGCATTATGATTTTCCCACCAATGAGTATTTGAAAACGGTTACCGCCCCTGTGATTATTTTGCAGGGAACCGACGACGGGGTCGTACCCTATAGAAACTCAAAAAAATTAAAGGCTGTCTTAAAGCCAAATGATGAATTTATTACGATTGAAGGTGGCACACATAATAACCTCAATGACTACCCAATTTTCCACCATATTTTGGACTCTTTATTGAAGTAATAAGGGCAGTCGCAAAATCATGTCCTGAACAAAACACAAATACGCTTAACCAGTAACCCTATAACAACCATAATCAGGAGGCAGAAATTAGCTGCTGAAGTTTTGCAGCACGGTCTTTAGAAATAAAATAATGGTTATGCGAAATGGCTTTCTGGTCTGAATAAACGTCCAAGGGCTTTAGTTTGCCATCATACAGTGCATAAGTGCCATAGCCCAAAGGAGAAATCATCTCATAAAACTTAATCCGCTCGTTCTTATCAGCCAGCTCACATAATAATATCGGGTGGAATTTTTCCAACACTTTCATCATGGAGGCAAAAACAGGCACTTCCAATCCTTCCACATCGCATTTTATAAAATCAAGTCGAGGCAAATCGATAAAGAGCTGATCCCCAGATTCATTTTTTATCCGTTCCGATTCTACATACTCCAGATAATTGTTGGCCTTCATGACACGGGCATACGCAAATTTTTTCATGTTCTGCACTTTCGGAATGCCCATTTCAACATAGTCAGTATCGCCACCCATAGCCAATTGCAACAACTCCACATTATTCATGCCTTTTCTTTCCAATAACTTTTTCAATGTAATGTTGAATTTGCTCATTGGTTCAATGGCGATTACTTTTCCAGTTGTCCCAACCAACCTACTGAATTCGCAGGTATAATAGCCAAGGTGTGCGCCGATATCAACACAATAATTTCCTTTCGTCACTATTTGTTTCAAAAGATAAATATCCTGATAATTCAATCCGGCCAATCCAGCTTGGTAAATATTTTGAAAACTCCCTGCCACCAGTGATAGATATTTTTTCTCCCCTAAAATAGAAAGCAGGATTTGTTTGATGCGATTCATGTGGCAAAATAAACGAATAAAATGAATGATTTGAATGGTACCAGTCATTTTGATTTTATTCTTCCAATATAACCGATTGCTTACCCACTTTCAGTTTATAGCCCACGCCCTCTTTCAGTGCATAATTCTCTTTTTCATGACCCACCGGAAATTGGTAACAAACAGGATAATCGTATTCCGCAACCAAGTCCTGTATCAGTTCATAGGCCGTTTTGCCAAAGGGCCTTTCTGTATCTTTCATATCTGAGAAACTGCCAATAACCAGTCCAGCCAGCTTGCTTAATTTACCACTGCGTTTTATTTGGTAAAACATCCTGTCGATATGATAAAGATGTTCGCCCAAATCTTCCAGAAACAATATTTTGCCTTTGGTCTTAATATCAGAATCCGTACCGGTAAGGTGCGCTATCAAAGAAAGATTGCCACCTATCAACTCGCCAATAGCCGTACCCCTTTTATTGAGTTCATGGGTTGGAATTTGGTATTTCGACTTCATCCCTTCCAAGGCATGTTTCAACGAAAGCACATATTCGTTTTCATAACCCCCATCATTAAACGCAGAAGCCATCGGCGCATGAAGTGTTGCGATTTTAAAATTTGAATGGATATGCGCATGCAACACGGTCACGTCACTAAAGCCAATAACCCATTTGGGGCATTTCTTAAATTGTTTGAAATTGATTTGATCAATAATCCTGCCGACGCCATAGCCGCCCCTGGCACACAAAATGGCTTTCACCTCATCATCATCCAACATTTGTTGAAAATCCTGAAGCCTTTCTTCATCCGTCCCAGAAAAATAATTCGGGGACTGGCTGCCCAATGTTTTACCGATTTTCACCTGATAGCCCCAATCCTGAAGGGTCAGGATACAGGTTTGTGCTTTTTCCAAGGCCATATAGCCGGCAGGGCAAACGACGCCAATACAATCTCCTGCTTTTAAATAGGGAGGTATCTTAATCATGATTTAAATATAAGTTTATCCGAGTCTTACTAAATATCCATTACAAATGAAGCATCTACAATATAGCAAGCAAAGATATGATAGCCTTCTATGGAATTGCTATATTTGGCATCCACAATTTTTTACACCCATGGCTCAAAAAATTTGAATTATATGTTTTCAGGAAGAGCCAAACAGATATATACGGCACTGTTGTTTGTCGCGAGCACCAGCATACTGTTTTTATTGATTTTTTTACTCTCATTTGACAGGGCTTCATTCGTTAACTTTTTGCTCACTCAGCTACAAAGAAATTATTTAAGGGATATCCTGAACGAAAAAATCATAAGCCCTCAAAAATTTTTGCTCATAAGATATCTTTGTTGTGCACTTATAGCCATCACGCTGGTATTGACTGCAATCCTTTATTACTTTCGGGAAAAGGTAATCCGCTCTTTTTTCTTAATGCTCAGTTCTTTGAACCAAGGCCTCCAATCACTATTAACCGTTTTTAAAAACAGTACAAAAAAACAAAACACTTTTTTTGTTCTTTTACTGCTAGCCGTATTTATTAGGGGCTTGTACTATTTGATATCGGTAGATCTGGGCTACGACGAAACTTGGTGCTACAATTACTATACATCAAAACCATTCTATCTAACCATTTTCAGCTATAGTGGTTATCCCCTTTACGAATCGATTACCCATTTATTTAAATGGTTGCCCTTCCCTGAAAAAATCAATATTCGTTTACCTTCCTTGATAGCGGGCATGGGCTGCTCCATTTTGCTATATGCCTGGATAAAAAAAATTACATCTAACGGCTTTACCGCGTTGGCTGCCTTGTTGTTTTTTGTCAGCTCCCCCTTTATCAACCGCTTTATTTTTTGCGCCAAAGGCGAAATGATCGAACTTTTCTTTGCCATCCTTTCTTCACTTTCAATATTTTATTATTTCAGAACAGATGAAAAAACATATCTAAAATGGTTTGCTTTTGGCTCAATTGCCGGGCTTTATTCCATGCCCACACATGTATATCTCTGGCTTATACAGATAACCATCGCATTCATCTATATTTTTAGCAATAAAAAACAAGCATTAAAACCTTTTTTATTTGCAAACGCATTGGTTTTGGCACTAAGCTTTCTTTTTTATATGCCGATGGCATTGGGTTCTGGAGTGTCGTTTGCAACAGAACTGGCTTGGGGGAATATGCAAAGAGACTACTCGGTCAATTCCTTTATTTTCCTGAACAATAATTCAAATTCATTTTTCACGGGAAGCCGATATGGGCTAGGTATATTATTGATCCTAGTACTCACCGCCGCACTCATTACTCGAAAATTTAAAAAGGAAATTATTTTGTTATGGGCATTCGTAGTATTGCTGTACGCATTGCCCCTATTAATCTATATTTTCCAATATATCAATATCCCCATCCGATCTCTGGCCTTTATGGTTTTGATTATTCCACTATCCATAATTCTGCTTTCGGATATACTATACCGTTATTACAAACCCTATCCCCTCTTACTTTCCATCGCAAGCATCGCTGTGCTGATAGCTGCCATCCTACAACTCCGTTCCTTTGAAGTGGATGGCAATAAATCAAACAAAAAAGCCATCATGATTTCTAAATTATTAATGAAAAATAACGTGACCCATTGTTACGACAATGCCCCTTATTCTGGTTTTTGGTTTAATTATCCCGCTTTGGAATATCATTATGCACAGGCCCACCGAAACCTAGATCTACAGGTGGCTGCCAAAAACAGTTTACGCCACCAAATTTTTTCATTGGAAGAAAATTATGATTGCATTATCGATAGCATCGGGGCCGACCATACGGGCTATGCAGACAGATACATCAATATATACAGCAGCCCGGAGGAAGGGTATGAGATTTTTTTGAGAAAGGACAAATAAACTTTTCTTCAAGAAAAGCAATTACTATTCGGTTAAGCTTGATCCGCTATTTGTCACTTCCAGTTTGTGCGCGAGTCCACATTTTAATGCATAATTCTCTTTTTGGTGCCCAACCGGAAAATCAAAACAAACGGGGTAATCATATTCCTTCACCTTTTCCAATACAATATCATAAACCGTTTTACCGAACTCCTCCCCGGGGTCATCTGGCTTGACTTTAAACCCGCCAATAATCAACCCTTTTATCTTGGAAAGTTTTCCTGATCGTTTCAAGTTCCAGAACATGCGGTCAATGCTATAGAGGTATTCACCCGTATCTTCCACAAACAAAATCTTGCCCGCGGTATTGATATCTGATTTGCTGGCCGAAAGCGATTCAATGGTTTTGAGATTGCCGCCTACCAAGGATCCTAGCGCTTTGCCGTTCTTATTGTTGGAGTTTGAGGGCGCCGTGTATGTCATTTTTTCCCCCTGCAATGCTTGCTTGATGGAGATCATCGAATCGATTTGTTTTGGCTCTGCCTTGCTCATATCGTCGGGAAAGCTATTGCACATTTTGGAATGAATAGATCCGATATTGAAATTTCGGTTGAGATGAGAATGGATTACCGTGATATCACTAAAACCAATGATCCATTTTGGGTGGGAAACAAATTTCCGGAAATCCAACTGGTCAATAATTCTAACCGAACCATAGCCTCCTCTGGCACACATAATGGCTTTGATGTTGGGATCGTCCAGCATTTGCTGAAAATCCTTTGCCCGTTCAAGGTCTGTGCCTCCAAAAGTGAAGTCTTTTTTATTAACGGTATCGCCTATCCTGATATTAAATCCCCAGTTCTGCATAAGTTGTACCGAAGGCTGTATTTCTTTATCGGTTATAAATCCGGCCGGGCAAGTAATACCAATGGTATCGCCGGCTTTTAAATATTTGGGAACAATGATGGGTTTAGTCAGGTCATCTTCTTCATTAAACCGAATACCGTGTATTAATGGTAGGCTAGCATTTGCTATGAATACAGAGGAGATAAATTTCTTACGGTTCATTTCCTAAAATTATCAAAAATACTGGTTGAATAAACCAGCTTGATGATATTTTGTTTCCCCGTGGAATAATGGTTTAATAAAAATAAACCTTAAGAACTACGCAATCTGTTAATTGTTCCAACGATAAGGGATAATCATAAAAAATCTGCTATTGCTTTAACCAAAACAGTGTTTCTTTGCAAGCAATATTTTTTTAGTCACAGACCTACCTAAACTTCTACTAGTGGCGATGAGGGTTTTTATGTTTTTGCTATCCATATCGTTTTCATGCGGCTTATTTGCTCAGGATTTTTCGGGTAGATGGACTGGATATGCGATGGATAGCAGCTCGGGCAAGTTTCAGAAACTGGCCCTTAATATAGGCTCACATGATTCATTGATGACCGGGGTGGTTCACCGATATTTTCCAGCTACCGGCCATTTCTGCAATTTTGTGGTTAGCGGTCAGTTTCACCTTGATAATTTAGGGATTTTGTTGTTTGAAGATAGTACGGTCAACGATTCTTCAAGCTTGCCAGATGAAAAAATTCGCGGTTATTATAAATTCTATTACAAACAAAGCCATGGCAAAGAAATGTTGGAAGGTTATTGGTACAGTTATCAGTTGAACGGGGTTGCCCAAAGAATAAAAATAGACCTGGACAGAAAGACCGGCAAATTCATTCCCTTACCATTAATCAAGCATCATCCCCATACGGATTCGGTATTGAGAGTACATGCGAATGACCAGATCAATAACCGGAATTCTCCGCTGGTAGCCAGAATCAACGTGCAGGAAGATTCGGTGCAGATAAAACTTTACGACAATGGCGAAATCGATGGCGATTCCGTATCGCTCTATCTAAATGGGGCGCTCATTTTACAACATTTGAAATTGGAAGAATCAGCCAAAATTTTATACCTTCCGCTTAACAGAGCGCTCCCCATCAATAAGTTGGTTTTGGTGGCTGAAAACCTGGGAGCCATGCCCCCGAACACAGCGTTAATGGAAATAGTGACCCGCCATAAAACCTATTACGTATACCTGTCGACCGATTACAAGAAAAACGCCATGGTAGAGTTTATTTTCAAACAAACAGAATAAACCGACCCCATTTAGCAATAAAGGCTTAAATGGTTAATTTTGCAATCCCTGAAACCCATGTCGGTGACCGGCGAGTTCTGGGAAACATAAATCATCATTCTAAAATCGTAAAAAATAAATGGCTAATTATAAAAGAATATTGGTAACCGCCGCCTTGCCTTATGCCAATGGCCCTGTGCATATTGGTCACTTGGCTGGCTGCTACCTGCCTGCGGATATATATGTGCGTTACCAAAGAGCACAGAAAAGAGATGTGAAATTTGTTTGTGGAAGTGATGAACACGGTGTACCCATTACCATCCGTGCCATGAAGGAAGGCATTACGCCCCAACAGGTAGTGGATAAATACCATGCACTGATCAGAGATAGTTTTGCGCAAATGAATATTTCGTTTGATATCTATTCCAGAACATCGAACCAGATCCACCATCAAACGGCGTCTGATTTTTTTAAGAACCTTTATGATAAAGGCTTATTTGAGGAAAAAGAAACCGAGCAGTATTATGATGAAACTGCCAAAACATTTTTGGCCGATCGATACATTACCGGCACCTGTCCGGTTTGTGCCAACCCCAATGCCTATGGTGATCAGTGCGAACGCTGTGGATCTTCTTTAAGCCCTGAGCAGTTGATCAATCCACGTAGCACTCTGAGCGATGCCACTCCTATAAAAAAGAAAACAAAGCATTGGTATTTTCCTTTACAGAATTATGAGCCATGGCTCAAGAAATGGATCTTGGAAGACCACAAGGAATGGAAAAATAACGTATATGGACAGTGCAAAAGCTGGTTGGATAACGGTTTGCAGCCTCGTGCCATGACACGCGACAGCAAATGGGGCGTGAAAGTACCGTTACCCGATGCGGAGGGGAAAGTATTGTACGTTTGGTTTGATGCCCCCATCGGCTATATCAGTGCCACTAAAGAACTGACCGAACAATGGGCTGATTATTGGTGCAAGGAAGATACCAAGCTGGTGCATTTTATCGGTAAGGATAATATTGTTTTCCATGCCATCATTTTCCCTGCCATGCTAAAAGCACATGGAGATTTTGTACTGCCAGATAATGTGCCAGCCAATGAGTTCCTCAATATAGAAGGAGAAAAAGTATCCACTTCCCGCAACTGGGCGGTATGGGTGCATGAATATATTAAGGATTTTCCCGGATGCGAAGATGTGCTGCGTTATGTGCTTTGTGCCAACGCCCCAGAAACAAAGGACAATGATTTTACTTGGAAGGATTTTCAAGATAGGAACAACAGCGAACTGGTTGCCATCTTTGGGAATTTTGTGAATAGGGCGATGGTGCTGATGCACAAGCTATGTGGTGGAAAAGTGCCCGTGCTTCACCCAAGCTTGTTGGATGAGAGCGACAAAACACTTGTAAAGGAAATCGAACTGACCAAATCAAAAATTGAAAGTGGTTTAGAGCAATACAAATTCAGAGATGCGCTTTTTGAAGTGATTGACCTGGCAAGAAAGGGAAATAAATATTTACAGGATAAAGAGCCTTGGAAAAAAGCTTCAGCCATTGAAAAACTAGCAGACAAATCAAGTCCTGAGGCAAAAATCCTGCAACAGGAAATTGACAATTGTCTCCATATCTGTTTACAGCTCACTGCAAATTTGGCCATATTCATCAATCCCTTTTTACCAGATACAGCAAAAAAAATGTTGCATCTATTAAAAGTGGTTGAAAAAATGCTTGACTGGCAAAACGCAGGTAGTATGAAACTGCTCAGTGCGGGCTATAGTTTGCGTGCCCCTGAATTACTGTTCAGAAAAATCGAGGACGAGGAAATAAAATTACAAGTAGAAAAATTGAAGAATAACATGGTAAAACCTGTAAGCAACGAGCCACAAGCCACGACCAAAGAGCCAGAAGCGCAAGCCTCAAATCTAAAAACAGAAATTGTTTTCGACGATTTCGCTAAAATAGATTTGAAAGTCGGAACCATTCTATCTGCAGAAAAAGTTGAAAAAGCAGATAAGCTTTTAAAATTGGAAGTGGATATGGGATTTGAGAAAAGAACCATCGTTTCGGGTATCGCTCTTCATTTTAAACCAGAAGAGATTGTGGGCAAACAAGTAGTGGTGGTTGCCAATCTTGCCCCCAGAAAAATGAGAGGGATCGAAAGCAATGGAATGATATTAATGGCAGAAGACAAGGAAGGCAAATTGCATTTCGTAAACCCATCTGAAAAAATAAATGAAGGTGCCGGGGTAAATTGATATCTATAATTCCTCTAAATAAAATGATATGCCTACAGCAATCGGTTTTATTGGGTTGGGTAGTTTAGGAACCCCCATCGCCACGAATATTCTTGAAAGCGGCCATACGCTCTATGTATATAACAGAACGATTTCAAAAACAGCAGAACTCGCTTCAAAAGGTGCTATTGTTTGTGAAAGCATTTCAGCATTAGCCAAGCAATGCAAAATTGTTTTCAGCATTGTTTCTGATGATGCGGCACTGAGAAGTATTTGCGAGGGAGAAAATGGTTTGCTGCAAAATTTACAACCTGGATCAATCCACGTTTCTATAAGCACCATCCTGCCTCAAACTGCAACCGACCTTTATCTACAGCATAAAAATCAGCAACAATATTATCTTGCTGCGCCTGTATTTGGCAGACCAGAAGCAGCCGCGGCTAAAAAACTGAATTTTGTGATCAGTGGCGATAAACCCGCACGTAAACAAGTTGAGCCACTACTCAAAGAAGCGGGAGGAATGGGCGTATGGGATTTTGGTGATCAGATTAGTGCTGCCAACACCGTAAAGCTTTGTGGTAATTTTTTGATTGGTTCGGCCATGGAAGCCATTGGCGAAAGCATTCAGCTTGCACAAAAAACTGGCGTGGATGCCAAGCTCATGTGGGATATGTTTTCCAAAACCTTGTTCAATTCCATGGTTTATGTGAACTATAGTAATATTATCCTACAACAAAAATTTGAGCCAGCGGCTTTTACCATGAAGCTGGGTTTAAAAGATATGAACTTGGTTTTACAACAGGCCGTCTCCATCAACCAGCCAATGCCACTTGCATCTCTATTACAGAAAAACATGCAGGATATCGTGAACAAAGGCAAAGACCATATTGACTGGAGCGCTGTTTCATCAGCATTGTAAATAGGATTGTTTCAATCATCACCTAATTATATCAAGCAATATTAAAAACACATTATGACAAGACGGAAGGCCATCATAATTGTGTTTTCCCTTTTTTTGATCAGTGTGTTGGTTCGCTTACCAAACCTAAACCGTCCTCTTTCCAAGCACCATGAATTCATGGCTGCGCTTATCCTCATCAATATTGAATCTTGGCGACAGGCAGGCGGAGCGAGCAAATTCGATTATGTTCCCTTACAAAATTTTCAAAATCCTGGAGATAAATTTTACGAAAACAACCCGCTGTTTGACCAGAATGGCAACCAGTGGTATATTTCGTTGGGACCTGGTTGGTATATTATTCCCTATTTTATTTTTGAAATTTTTCATCTACCCGCAGAACCCATTTATCTGCAAATCATAAATTTATTTTTTGGGCTGCTGACCGTCCTATTGCTTTTTTATTTTCTAGAGCAAATGCTTCCATCCGAAACAAAAAACAAGTATCCGTTAATTGCATTTGCCTGCGCAGTCTCTATGTTCACACCGGGCTTGCTTTGGTATTTCGGTAATGGCTATGCGCATACAGGAATCATGATGCCTTTTGTAATCGGCTTTCTCATGCTGCTGATACCGATGTTGGAATCTGCAAAAAAAATAAACCCTTTACGGATGATATTACTGGCATTGATGATAGTAACACTCGTTTATATAGATTGGTTAGCCTTATTTCTTTGTGGTATTGCAGGTTTGTATGCAAGCACCAAAATCAAAAAGGATAAGCGATTTGCGTTACTTGGCGCTATCCTTTTTCTTTCCGCATGTTTGGGTGCCTTCCTGTTGTTCTTGCAATTCTCTTCCTATGCTGGCTCGGAAGCCGTGATCAATTATTGGAAAGACCGTTTTTTCTCTAGAAGTTTCGCGAACCATGATGCAAGTGTTCCTCTTATGATTGGCCAACTTTTCATTCATAGCATTACCTTATTTCTGCCATTATTAATCCTGATATTGATATTTTGGTTTTGGAATAGGTTAAAAAAACAAGCACCCATCTTTACAGAAAGAGAACTCATCTTTCTTAAATTATATACAAGCTCCTTGGTTTTATATAATCTCGTTTTTTTGGAATGGTCCTATGCACACGAGTTTTCCATATTACCTTGGTCGCTTCTGCTTGCTTATATCGCTGCCAAATTAGTCAACCCGATATTCCTAAATCTGAAAACCCTGTTTGCGATTGCTGGGCTCTTTTTTGCTATTTCTATTTTTCAATATTATGAAATCAACTCGCCCGGCAAGGTTTCTAGGGATGGGATGGCCTATAACAGCTTTAAAGATTTTGGGGAACAATTGAAAAACATCCCGCCAGATTGTACCATATTTTCACCATTAGCCAGCCGTGCGCCCATGATTGAATTTTATGCGGGTAGAAGTATCTGTAGAAGGTTGTCGCTTAAAGAAGCCAAAGACTATGTGGAAGAAAAAAAGTTAAAAAAAGCAGTTTGGGTTGACCAGTCCAATTACCAAATCAAAAAGATTGAATTTATAAAATAACAATAGTCATTTATATTGACTCCGAGGATTTGAGTATTTAATTTTTTAACTTCGGAAAGGAATTGACGAAAAACATTATCATCTATTATAAAGAAAGCTTGCAAAACAAACACACATGAAAAGAATTATTAAAAAAGTGGCTGTACTTGGAAGTGGCGTTATGGGATCTAGGATTGCTTGCCATTTTGCTGGCATCGGTCTTCAGGTATTATTGTTGGATATTGCACCAAAAGAATTAAACGAAACCGAAAAGGCAAAAGGGCTTAGTCTTGATCATCCTGCTGTAAAAAATAGGATCGTGAATGATGCATTGGCCTCCACTCTAAAATCAAACCCTTCCCCTATTTATACAAAAGAAGTGGCCAAAAGAATTTCAACGGGAAATTTTTCTGACAACATGAAAGATATCGCATCCTATGATTGGATCATTGAGGTAGTAGTGGAAAGATTGGATATAAAACAATCCGTTTTTACTGAAGTGGAAAAATACCGCAAGCCCGGAACTCTGGTCACCTCAAATACTTCCGGCATTCCCATTCATCTAATGGCGGAAGGCCGTAGCGATGATTTCAAAAAACATTTTTGTGGCACGCATTTTTTTAACCCACCCCGTTATCTAAGATTGCTGGAAATCATCCCTACGAAATACACAGACCCGGAGTTTATTGATTTCCTATTACACTACGGTGATTTGTTCCTCGGCAAAACCACTGTTCTTTGTAAGGACACTCCCGCTTTTATTGCAAACCGGATAGGCGTGTACGGAATCATGGCCATTTTTGGACTGGTTGAAAAAATGGGTTTGAGCATTGATGAAATTGACGCATTGACCGGACCGATTATTGGAAGACCAAAATCTGCCACTTTCCGCACGGCCGATGTAGTGGGAATCGACACTTTGGTAAAAGTGGCCAAGGGCGTATATGAAAACTGTCCAAATGATGAAGCAAGAAACACTTTCATCATCCCATCCTGGTTAGAAAAAATAGTGGCAAATAATTGGCTTGGCGATAAAACAGGACAAGGGTTTTTTAAGAAAATGTCAACCCCCAATGCCAAGGGTGAAAAAGAAATATTGGTACTTGACCTGAAAACATTGGAATATGTGAGCAGGACAAAACCAAAATTTGCTTCCATTGAGGCTGCTAAACCTATTGATGATTTAAAAACCAGATTGAAAGCCTTGGTCGCAGGCACAGATAAGGCCGGGGATTTTTACAGACAATTCCATTATGGATTGTTTTCCTATATCTCCCACCGCATACCTGAAATCAGTGATGAAATCTATCGGGTGGATGATGCGATGATGGCGGGCTTTGGATGGGAAATTGGCGCCTTTGAAACTTGGGATGTTTTGGGAGTGGAGAAAACAGCAAGCGCTATGAAGAATGCAGGATATTCCCATGCGGGATGGATAGATGAAATGATTGCTTCCGGTGCAAAATCTTTTTACAAAATTGAAAATGGAAAACGGTTTTGCTACGACGTTAGTTCCAAATCCTATAAGCCCATTCCGGGTGGCGAAGCCTTTATTGTGATGAGAAATTTTGAGAACGAAACAGTTTGGAAAAACAGTGCATGCCGTTTATACCATTTGGGGGATGAAGTGTTGGGATTGGAATGGTATACCAAAATGGGCAGTATTGGCGGCGAGGTTTTGGAAGGTATTCAGAAGTCGATTGGTATGGCTGAAGAAAAATACAAAGGCCTGGTTATCGCTAATGAAGGGGCGAATTTTAGTGCGGGCGCCAATGTGGGTATGATATTCATGTTTGCCATCGAGCAGGAATACGATGAACTGGATATGGCTATCCGCCAATTCCAGAACACGATGATGCGTGCCAGATATTCTGCCGTGCCAGTAATAACCGCACCACATGCTTTAACACTTGGCGGCGCTTGCGAACTGAGCTTGCATGCAGACATAGTGGTGCCAGCGGCCGAAGCGTATATCGGTTTGGTGGAACTGGGTGTAGGATTGATCCCCGGCGGCGGCGGCACCAAGGAATTCACCTTGCGTGCTGCAGATGAAATGCATGAAGACGAGCCAGAAACCATCACACTGAAAAACCGTTTTTTTACCATTGCCACAGCAAAAGTTTCCACTTCAGCAATGGAAGCTTTCGACCTTGGCATCTTAAGAAAAGGGCGGGATTTTGTAAGCATCAATCAGGGAAGAAGGATATCCGATGCCAAACAGGCTGTTATTGAATTGTACAACGATGGTTATGTAATGCCTCTACAGCGCAAGGATATCAAAGTGCTTGGCAGATCGGCATTGGGTGCACTGTATGCAGGCATCAACGGCATGCGGCGTGGCAATTATGCTACCGACCACGATGTGGTTGTGGCAAAAAAGCTGGCCTATGTAATGTGTGGCGGTGATCTTAGCGAACCTACATTGGTATCGGAGCAATATTTATTGGACTTGGAAAGAGAAGCCTTTTTAAGCCTATGCGGGGAAAAGAAAACACTGGAAAGAATACAAAGTGTTCTGAAAGCGGGCAAGCCAATCCGCAATTAACTGTTCTTGCAATCAAGAACTGATTAAATTGTAATTATGAAAAATTTCTTCCTCTTTTGTGCGGCAGCTATTTTCCTGATTCAAAGTTGCGGGTCGAATAATTCACAAAAAACAAAAGCAATTGTCCAAGATTCTTCTTATACCATTACAGGGAAAATAGCGGGGTTGGATTCTGGATGGGTGTATTTGGGACATCCCCAAAGGGATGGCGAATTATTTGATTCAACCGAAATTAATAGCGGTTTTTTTACATTCAAGGGAAAAGCCAATAGCCCTGAGTTGTGCTTCTTTGCACTTCCAAATAAAGATGGTTATAAATTACGCAGGTTCGATTTTTTTTTGGAGAATGGGCAATTCAATATTTCAGGCACTAAAGATTCAATTGGCGAAGCAATAGTAAAAGGTGCTGCAACACAGGAAGAGTACCAGAACTTTGATAAAGGCAAAGAGGCTTTGGATGAAGAACACCGCAAATTAAATGCACTATATTCCACTGTGTCCGCAAAAAATGACCCAATTGCCCTCGATAGCGTTGAGCAGGCATTTGATCGATTGGAAAAAAAGCAAAAGGATTATGTAAAAGAATATGCAAGACTACATCCTTCCTCCTACGTATCAGCCTATGAGGTTTATCAATCATTCTCTTATAACCCCGACCCTAAAGAATTGGCTCTTATCTATAATAACATGAGCACTACCATCCAAAATTCTTATTATGGTGAAAAGATAAAAACCACTTTGGAAATTGCGCAAAAAACAGATATCGGAATGCCTGCTATTGAATTCACCATGAATAATACAAATGGGCAAGCGGTTTCCTTATCCTCATTTAAAGGAAAATATTTTTTATTAGATTTCTGGGCATCTTGGTGCGGTCCTTGTAGAAGGGAAAACCCCAATGTCGTGAAAGCCTATCGTCAATACCATAACAAGGGTTTTGATATTCTGGGTGTTTCATTAGATGATAGCAAAGACGACTGGCTAAAAGCAATCAAGAAAGATGGGCTGAGCTGGACACAAGTGTCCGATCTTAAGGGATGGAAAAATGAAGCCGCTACTCTGTATGGAATTCAGGGAATACCAATGAATTTTTTGATTGATAAAGAAGGGAAAATTATTGCAAAAAATTTGCGCGGTCAAGATTTGGAAAAAAGATTAGCCGAGGTCTTAAATAAGTAGCCTTATCAATTGTCAGACGGAAACCATCAGACACAATAAAAACAACCATGGGCGAAGCCGAGATCATACCAAACTCCCATCAACTCATCATCCATTCCATTTTTGTTTTTTATGGTGGGGAAGCCTCGGAAATCCTTGCACAACAAATTGCCGAGGATATCAGCAATCATTGGAACGAACCAAAAGGGAAAATAGAGATCAAGGGGAATTGGTACGATGTTCGTTTTGATATAAAGGGTTTACATGAACCCAGCTTATTGCCCGAAACGGTTTGGTACAATACCCTTGAGCGTTATAATTATTTCCGCATCGAAGCATTTTCCATGAACCATGTTTCTTCTGTGGATGGACTCAACTGCAATACGGGTTATTTAAAACTGGATAACCTTTTTAATAACTCAACCACGGCAGCCCACGAGTATGGACATACGCTTGGGCTTGACCATCCCAAGGATCTTGATATCCGGGGCAAAGGCCAGCCGGGCATCATGTATCCACGTGGCACGATTTGTGATCCAGCTTTCCAATACGACCCAAATGCCCTGCCCTTACAACCTGGAGGCACCCTCAACCCTTATACCCGCAAAGTATTGCAGGAGGATATCCACAACCTAAAATTGCATCGCCTTTCGTTTAGTAAAAATGGATTCGCAAGGTTGGGTGACTTCTCCAGCATCTACCATCAAAAACATCTACCACTCGTATAAACTTTGCCTATAACCATCCGTTTCCCTCAGTTCCTGTTTGCTTTCGTCTTATCTTACCTACTATAAAATCAATTCACGTGAGTGCAATATTAACCTTAAACAGTATCGCAAAATCCTATGGAAAAATCAAGGCTCTCAATGGCGTGTCATTCGAAGTGCCTCCCGGATCTGTATTTGGCATACTTGGTCCAAACGGCAGTGGCAAAACCACTTTGCTTAGCATCATTCTCGATGTATTAAAGGCCGACCGTGGAAATTATAACTGGTTTGGCGAAACCGGTTCACCCGAACAGAGAAAAAAAATCGGTTCTCTTTTGGAAACCCCCAACTTCTACCATTATTTATCTGCCGTCAGTAACCTACAAATCACCAGCAGCATCAGTGGCAGGGGTAACCCCGCCATGATGGACCTGGTGCTGCAAAAAGTAAAATTGTTTGAAAGAAGAAAGAGCCGTTTTAGCAGCTTCAGTTTGGGGATGAAGCAAAGACTTGCCATTGCCGCGGCTTTGCTGGGCAACCCAAGCGTATTGGTATTGGATGAACCAACCAACGGTCTGGATCCGGTAGGCATTGCCGAAATCCGCGACCTGATCATCGAACTGAGCAAAAGCGGACATACCATTATTATGGCTAGCCATTTACTGGATGAAGTGGAAAAAGTTTGCACCCATGTTGCCATTCTTAAAAAAGGAGACCTGATTACCACGGGATCTGTTAACGATGTTTTAGTAGATGACGACCTTGTGGAGATCAGTGCGGCTGATATCAGTGCATTGGAAACAGTCATGAACAATTATAGTAGTGGCGTTAAAATAAGTCGTGAAGGCAATACACTGCAACTCATTTTTCCCAAAGGCACTGCCCGATTGGAGGAAATCAACAATTATTGTTTTAGCAAAGGGATTGTATTGAACCATTTGCTTTTCAAAAAGAAAAGGCTGGAAGCCAAATTTTTTGAACTCACGAATAACTAAATCTCAAACAGGATTGTATGCTTAATATTTTAAAAACAGAATGGCTCAAGATAAAAAAATACCCTGCATTTTGGTGGGTGATGGGCATTACGGCTCTTACCTATCCGGGAATCAATTTCATGTCCCATCAAATTTATCTGCAAATCACCGACAAAGAAAATCAATCTGGCAAATTGGTGAAAGCCTTACTGGGCAACCCTTTTGCATTACCAGAAGCATGGCGCACAGTTGCCTATTTTTCTTCCCTATTTATTTTCATCCCCGCCATCGTAATCATCATGCTCATTACAAATGAATACACTTATAAAACCAATAGGCAGAATATCATTGATGGATGGAGCCGAGGAAAATTTATGTTCGGCAAGCTGCTGGATGTGGTATTCCTTTCTATTTTGGTTACCGTGCTTTACACTTTGGTAACTCTTATCATTGGCTCGACCAATACCACGGACCCAGTTGCTGACAAATGGAAACTGGCCTACTATATTGGTCTATTTGCATTGCAAAGTTTTGCCCAGTTGTCCCTCGCTTTTCTGGTGGGCTTTTTGGTTCGCCGATCTTTTATCGCATTGGCCATCTTTATTTTTTATTATATCATTATCGAGCCCATTGCCATCAACATACTCAAACATAAATTCAATAGCAATGTGGGGGAATATTTTCCTTTGGAAATTTCTCAGCGTTTACTTCCAAGACCTGCTTTTTTCAGCAGGTTCGACCCAAAAACCTATCAGGCAAGCTTGGATGCCGTGGGCTACCATATCGGTTATACATTGTTGTTGATTGTGATTACCTGGGGTTTTTGTTTCTGGCTAAACAAAAAGAGAGATTTATAAAAGCTATTAAAATGGTTAGCACCTTGACCAATACTGATTTGAATACTTTTTTAAGATATTTTCCTTGATACCAAACCCCTGATTTAAGCCCAATTTGAATGAGGCATCTTTGCAAAATCAAAAAATATTTTATCAAAATTCGCGTATACCCTAAATGATCATCAAATTTTTGCATCCTTTTATCAAAATTCATTTTAATAGAATAGCGATGCTGGCTACCTTTAACTATTACTAATTATTTATCCCAAGACAAATGAGAGAAAAACTTTTATTTTTTGCCATCATCATTTTAATGATGAAAATGCCCGTGTTTGCCCAATCGGTTTCCAAATATGATGCGAACGCCGCTTTTGCCCCAACTTTTTATACTACTTATGGCGATGAGTTTCGCAGTGCGAGTGGTGCACCTGGTCCCAAGTATTGGCAAAACCGTGCGGATTATAAAATCAATGCCAGTCTGGATGATGAGAACCATTCCATTACTGGATCGGTAATCATCAATTATAAAAACAACAGTCCAGAGAAATTACCCTTTGTTTGGCTTCAGCTTGACCAGAATATCTATAGCCTGAAATCAAGAGGCGTGGCCGCAACCAGCATTACCGGAGGCCGATGGGCCAATCGTGATTTTGATGGTGGTTATGATATCAAAGCTGTTTATATCATCGAGGGTAAAAAAGAAGAAAAAGTAGATTATGATATCAGTGATACCCGCATGCAAATCAGGTTGCCCAAAGCCATTAAACCCAATGGCGATTCCATCCAGATAAAAATCGAATATGCTTTCCGCATCCCTGAGTATGGTACCGATAGGATGGGTAGGCTCAATACCAAAAACGGTTGGATCTATGAGATTGCCCAGTGGTATCCGCGTATGTGCGTGTTCGATAATGTGCTTGGCTGGAATACGCTTCCCTATCTTGGTCAGGGGGAATTCTATTTGGAGTATGGGAATATTGAATACAATATCAATACCTCTGCTAAAGAAATCGTGGTAGGTTCTGGCGAACTGCTGAACCCCGAGGAAGTGTTGACCCCAACAGAAATCAAAAGATTGAAGGAAGCAAAAGAAAGTGATAAGACAATTGCTATTCGCACAGAGTCAGAAGCAACCGAAGCCTCTACCAGACCGTCGAAAGGCCGCCTTACCTGGAGATTTAAAATCAATAATGCAAGGGATGTGGCATGGGCTGCTTCCAGTGCTTTTGTTTGGGATGCAGTTAGGATCAATTTGCCCAGTGGAAAAAAGTCATTGGCCATGGCCGTTTATCCTGTCGAAAGTGCCAAAGTCGATGGATGGAAGCGTGGGGCAGAGTTTACCAAGGGAGCCATCGAGCATTATTCAAAGCAATGGTTCGAGTTTCCTTATCCCGTAGCGACCAATGTGGCAGGGATTGTAGGCGGCATGGAATATCCAGGTATTGTTTTCTGTTCTTCCAAAGCCTCTGGCGCTGGGCTTTGGGGCGTAACCAGTCACGAGTTTGGCCATACCTGGTTCCCCATGATCGTGGGAAGCAACGAAAGAAAATATGCTTGGATGGACGAAGGCTTCAACACCTTTCTCAACTCGGTTGCAGACAAGGAATTTAATCATGGCGAGTTTTATAATAAATCCGTAAACCGCCAAATGGCAGCGAGTTATATATACCGGTCCGAACCCATCATGACCATTCCTGATGTGTTGAACGCGGGCGGCGATTGGGGCATCGATGCCTACATGAAACCCGGCATGGGGTTGGAATTGCTGCGTTACGATATTTTGGGAGAAGAAAGATTTGATGGGGCTTTCCGTTACTACATTAACAATTGGGCATACAAGCATCCCACTCCATGGGATTTTTTCCACGCCATCGAAAACTATAGCGGCGAAACCTTGGACTGGTTCTGGCGCGGTTGGTTTATCCATGATTGGAAAATAGACCAAGCTGTAAAAGGCGTGGAATATCCAGATACTGACCCAGCAAAAGGTGCTATCATCACGATTGAAAACCTGGAACAAATGCCCATGCCCGTTAATATCGAAATAAAGGAAGAAAATGGAAAGGTTTCAAGGGTCAGGTTACCCGTAGAAATCTGGGAACATGGCAGCACCTGGAAATTCCGTTTTGAACCCAGTTCTAAAATAACAGAAGTAACTATCGACCCGGATAAACATTATCCAGATGTGAACATCAGCAATAATTATTGGAAAGCCAATTAAAAAAAATGAACTAAAAAGCAAATAATGCGTTGATAGTTCTTTTGGCAATCACCAAAATGTATGATATTTAAAAGTTCGGTCAACGCATTTCTTTTTTTGGTTCTGGCATTGGTCACAAATGCCCAGGATAGAAGCTTGTTCCAAAAAAAATGGTTTGTACGGGGATCTGATAGCCTCCCCTACCGCATTCTCTATCCCAAACATTTTGATCCTGAAAAAAAATATCCCTTGGTACTCTTTCTTCATGGCTCAGGGTCCAGAGGAAAGGATAATGAAAAACAGTTATTCTGGGGTGCAGATTTATTTTTGGATTCATCGAACAGGGAAAAATATCCAGCAATTGTTGTATTCCCTCAATGTCCCAACACGTCGTTTTGGAACGCCGTTATGTTCACCAAATGGGATGATTCATTAAGGTTCAGTTTTCCCGCAAACAAAACACCCATCAAGCCCATGCAATTATTGCTGGCACTTAGTGATGAGTTATATGCCAACAAAAATATTGATACCAATCGCATTTATGTAGGAGGGATGTCAATGGGTGGTTTTGCCACTTATGATATACTTTGGCGAAAGCCCCATTTTTTTGCGGCGGCATTCCCGATTTGTGGCGGAGGCAATCCCAATCAAGTATCATTATACGCCGATCGATTCCCCATCTGGATATTTCATGGAACCATTGACCCGATTGTGCCAGTAGCCAATTCACGCCTCATGTATCGAACACTCAAAGCAGCGGGTGCGAATGCAAAGTACACAGAGTACCCCGGGGTATATCATGATAGTTGGAAAAAAGCTTTTGCAGAACCGGACCTGTTACCCTGGCTTTTTTCGCAAAATAAAAACCAACGTTGATGGTACATGTTTTTCCTCATCAGGAGTTGAAGAACAATCAAGCATCATTCTGCTTCCATAGATTTTAAAAGCAAGAAAATTTGAAAAACTTTATAACCTAGTTTGCAAAATTTCTACTTGCTGCTTTTTCCAGCTCAGGAAATCCCCTGATACAATCTGTTTTCGGGCTTCCGTTACCAAATGAAGATAGAAAGCCAGATTGTGGATACTGGCAATGGTCAACCCCAGTATTTCTTTACTCTTCATCAGATGTCTTAAATAAGCCTTGCTATAATGATTGCTGATTTCCGATTCAAAACCATCATCGATTGGGGAAAAATCTTTTTCCCATTTCTTATTATCGATATTGATCACTCCCTTTGAAGTAAATAACATGGCATTACGGCCATTGCGTGTAGGCATCACACAGTCGAACATATCAATACCCAAGGCAATGCATTCCAGTATATTCCAAGGTGTGCCTACCCCCATCAGGTATCTTGGTTTTTCTTTGGGCAGATGATCGCAACAGAGTTCACACATATCGTAGAGCTGAGCATCTGGCTCGCCAACGCTCAAACCACCAATCGCATTCCCAACCGCTTGTTTCGACGATATATATTCACATGATTTTTTCCGAAGGTCCTCAAAGGTGCTGCCCTGTACTATGGGAAATAAATTTTGCGCATAACCGTATTTGTTATCCGTATTGTTGAAACGTTCAAAACATCGATCCAACCAACGGTGTGTGAGGTGCATGGATTTTTCTGCATAGGCATATTCACTCGGGAATGGGGGGCATTCATCAAAAGCCATAATAATATCCGCACCAATAATGCGTTGGGTGTCCATCACATTTTCGGGGGTAAACAGGTGTTTGGATCCATCAATATGCGATTGGAAGGTCACCCCTTCTTCCTTGATCTTTCGGGTACCGGCCAATGAAAATACCTGATAACCGCCACTATCGGTTAAAATGGGTCTATCCCACCCAATGAATTGGTGTAGTCCACCAGCCGCTTCCAACACTTCCAGACCAGGCCTTAAATACAAATGGTAGGTGTTACCAAGGATAATCTGAGCATGCAAGCCCTTGAGTTGCTGCTGGGTAACGGCTTTTACGCTACCCACTGTGCCAACAGGCATAAAAATGGGTGTTGCTATTTCGCCATGGGCGGTGGTTATTTTCCCAGCCCTTGCCTTTGAATGCGGATCGGCTGCCGATAATTGAAATTGTAATGCTGACATAAAATATTTGAAACCCTGCAAGATAAGCAAGGGACGCGAGATGCGGGAAAACTCAACGGTTCTGCTTATTTTCGCAGCCGGTTAAGGAACCACTAAAGCTAAACCCATCGCCCCTTATGCAGCATCTTTACTCGAATGTATTGTGGCACCAGATTTTGTTTGCGTTGTTTTGCATCATCACACTGGCTCAATTGTTCTATTATTTTAAGTTCTTCAGGTTGCTGGCATTTTATAAACCTGCAGAAAAAGAAAAATCACAGCAACACCCTGTGAGTGTTATTATATGTGCAAGGGATGAAGCTTCCAAACTGGCCATCAATCTTCCCGGGGCATTGGTTCAAAAATACCCCTCCACCCATGAGGTGATCGTAGTGAACCATAATAGTCAGGATGATACCCGTTACCTGCTCGATGAACTAAAAAAAACATTTAAGGAACTAAATATTGTGAACCTCACACACGAGGCGCTAGGTATTCCCGGCAAAAAATATCCTTTGTCCATCGGCATCAAAGAATCCAAATACGAAGTGGTTTTATTGACTGATGCGGACTGTGTGCCTGCCAGTGAATTTTGGATGGAAAAAATGCAGGCTGGTTTTACCGATGGCATTAAGGTTGTGCTGGGATACGGTGCTTACAATAAAAAACCCGGTCTTCTTAATAAGCTGATCCGTTTTGAAACCTTTCATACTGCCTTGCAATATCTCTCCTATGCATTAGGTGGGGACCCGTATATGGGTGTGGGCCGTAACCTTTCCTATAAAAAAGAATTGTTCTTCAGCAATAAAGGTTTTTCCTCCATCAACCATTTGGCGGGCGGTGATGATGACCTCTTCATCAACAAAGTGTCGGATGGCAGCAATACCAATATCGTCATCGACCCTGAAGCCTTTACCATTTCGGAGGCCAAAAAAACATTTAGGGAATGGGTCAGACAAAAATCAAGACATTATAATGCTGGGAAATATTATAAACCGAGAACCAAATTTCTTTTAGGCGCTTATTCCTTAACGCATTTCCTATTTTATCCTTTGCTCATCTTGAGCCTACTCCTTTTTAGCTGGCAAATTTCACTGGCCATTTTTGCTATCCGGCTGATCGTACAAGGGATTATTTTTTCCAAAGCAATGGGAAAACTCAATGAAAAAGATCTTTTCCCTTGGTGGTGGTTATTGGATATCTGGATGTTTTTTTATTATATCATATTTATGCCGGCCTTATGGAAAAAGCCCCGCACAACCTGGAACTGATCACAAAGTATTTCGCAGATTTCACCGCAAAACAGTTGGAACAACTTGCTGCCTTGGATGATCTATATCGGGATTGGAACGAAAAAATCAATGTGATTTCGAGAAAAGATATTGGCAGCCTTTATGAAAAGCATGTGCTACATTCATTGAGCATGGCCGCTGTTTTCGATTTTCCCAAAAACAGTCAAGTTATCGATATTGGCACTGGTGGCGGTTTCCCAGGCATCCCATTGGCTATATTTTTTCCTGACAGCCAATTCCATTTGGTGGATAGTATTGGCAAAAAGCTCAAGGTGGTGAATGAAGTGGCAGCCGCCATTGGTTTATCGAATGTGAGCACCGAACATATCCGTGCCGAGGAAATCAAAAACAGAAAATTTGATGTGGCTATTTCCAGAGCGGTTGCACCCTTGAAGGATTTATGGAGATGGTCAAAACCATTGCTCAAGAAAAAAGGAACAGCAGCCTTTCATCTTGTTGAAGAGGAAATACCTGCCAATTTAGCTAGCGGACTCATCTGTTTAAAAGGAGGGGACCTTGGCTTAGAAATTTCTGAAAGCGGCTGCCGACCCCGAATGATCGAAGTATCAGAAATTTTTGGGGAAGCCTATTTCAAAGAGAAATTTTTATTAAACGTACCTTACTAAGCAACACCATTTTATACCTATTGAACGCCCCCGCCAACAGGTGCGTGTGAAATTTTTACCATTCATTATTGAACATCTTTGCGAAACACAGCAGTAGCATCACCGTAAAGTGGTATTTTTATTAACTCCTAGTTCCTGAACTTTGCATCATGAAAATTTCCATCTGCATTGTTGAAGATAATGAGCTGATCCGCTCTGCAATGGAGCAAGTGATTGCCATGGACAATAAGTACAAACTTGTTGGGAGTTATAGCAATGCCGAAGAAGCTTTGGAAAAAATACCCACGGCACAACCCAATATTATTTTGATGGATATCAATCTGGGAGCAGGTCTTAGCGGGATCGAATGCATCCGTATCCTGAAAGAGAAACACAATGATTTTTTATTTATGGTCTGTACTATTTATGAGGATGAAAAGAAAATTTTCGATGCGCTTAGTGCTGGGGCCAATAGTTACATGCTGAAGAAAACGCCACCCAATGAAATGTTGACGGCAATTATGGAATTATACGAAGGTGGTGCACCGATGAGCGGTTTAATAGCCAGGAAAATCATCAAAGCATTCCAAACCGGTGAGGTGGGCAACCCTATGGAAGAACAAAAGCCAAACCCTGCCGTGAGAAAATTGACTCCCAGGGAAACTGAAATTTTAAAATTGCTTTCCAGCGGTCTTTTGTATAAACAGATAGCAGGGCATTTGAACATCAGTTCAGAAACGGTGCGCAAACATGTGTACCATATATATGAAAAACTACACGTCAACAACCGAGTGGAAGCAGTGAACAAGCTTTTTAACCGCTAAGGTGCTATGACTAAAACATAGAGCTTACCCTCAAAGTTACCAATTCAGTTCCAGCTTATTATTTTTTCGGTCCACATCGGCCATTCTTTGCGTGGGATCAATTTCTACCAATTTGATATCGAACAATCGGTGGCTAACCTCAAAAGTATAAGTCGGGCTGGTCCATTTCCAAGCATCGACCGTTTTACGAGGAATCTGATGGTCTTCCACAGGTTTTTCACCAAACATGAGGTATTGGGGAATATATACCATTTCCTTGCTCCCATCTTTATACTGGATCAACACATCAATGGGCATGGGCATTTTGCCAATCATTCTCAACCTGATTTTGGATTGTCCTTGTTCTTCCCATAAACTGTCAATCGCATAGTCGATCGTCTTCGTTGTGTTCACCCAATACTCTTTGTACCAATCCAGCTTCATATCACTTACTTTTTCAGCCACCCGTATAAAATCATTTGCATTTGGGTGCTTGAAACGCCATTCCCGATAATACTCCAACAATATTTTATCGCGAATGGAATCACTCACGATATAGCCCAACTGCTCTAGAAAAATAGCGCCTTTTGAATAGGACGCAATGCTATATGCATAATTGGTATTGAAATGGTCGGCATGGGTGCTGAGTGGTTCCTCCAAACCACTTTTTACCAACGAAAAATAACTTCTGTAGGAGTCTGCTTGTCCTGAAGGCAATTGAGATTCTTTTTTCTCGAGCATATCTGCCAGGCCTTTATTATCAGGATGTTTTTTTAGCTCCTCCTGATAATAATAATCTGACACACGCTCTTCCGCATAGGTGGTAAACCCTTCGTCCATCCAAGCATACATCGATTCATTGGTGCCCAACATACCTTGGTACCAACTGTGCATCCACTCATGAAAGCAGAGTCCAATTCCTGGTCCGTTTACCAAAGTAGCCATTGGATATTCCATACCCCCATCGCCGCCAAGTACAAAAGAATATTGCTTATATGGATATTTTCCAAAAGTCTTTTCTATAAATGGCAATGCTATTACCGCTGCATCGGCCAGCCGGTTCCAAGAGGCATCCACGGTTGGATCCTTGTCTGTATTTTTATAAAGTACATGAATCGCAGGCCCATTCTTGATATACCTTACCAAATGCTTGTATTCTGGATCGGCGGCCCACATAAAATCGTGCACATTGGGAGCAACAAAATGCCAAGTGAGCATTTCGCCTGCGGTACGTAACGGTTTTGTTCCGGGAGCTTCATAACCATAACCGATATGGTTGGCATTTTGCAGGTAACCGGTACCTCCGAGAATATAATTTTTATCGATGGTAATTTTTACATCATAATCGCCCCAAACCCCATAAAATTCACGAGCTACATAAGGCGTGGGATGCCATCCTTCATAATCATATTCACAGATTTTGGGGTACCATTGGCTCATCGAATACCGCACACCGGTTTGTGGGTTATCCCTACCACTCCGGCGCACCTGCAAAGGAACCTGTGCTTCAAACCCCATTTCAAAAACAGCAACCGATTTGGGAAGGATGGGCTTGGTGAGTTTTACCTCAAGGATTGTCTCCTCTTCTTTGAAGGGCTGTGCCACCCCGTTCATCTTAAGGGATACCACATGCTGATAGCCGATTTCATCTGGCTTCAAATTCAATATGCGGTCACGTACACGGCTATCCCAATCCATTACTTCCTGTCCATTCCGGCTACGGCCCAATGAAATTTTGCCCAGTTCACGGCTACGGTTATCCATCATACTGTTTGGCTGAAAAGCATTCCAGTATAAATGATAAAACACCCTTTTCAAGGTATCGGGTGAATTGTTGAAATATTCCAGTCTTTGCTTGCCCGTAAACCGGTTGGTACCCACATCCATCTTCACGTCCATGGCATATTTTACACGCTGCTGCCATCGGTCTGGTTGAGAGAAAGCATATAGTGATACTGCAAAAATCAATATAGAAAAACAGGAAAACTTCTTCATCGGTTTCTTGAGTTTAAAGGCAAATTTCGATAAATAGATTCGATAGGGAAAAGAAATTTCGAAAAACAAAATTCTCTCTGGCGAAAGAACCCAGCGTAATGGGGATGCCCCAATCCGTTACTGTATAGTTTATCGAACCTATTTAATGGTAATATTGTCCCTTAGCAACCTGCCATCAGTGTTAAAAAGCAGGTTCTTTTTCTGGATATCATTTTTAGCCACTAATATGCGGTATTGCCTTACCTCATCAGGTAATTCAATGCTATAGATATTTTGGATGGTCCATGAGGCATATTTGCTTTTTTCAAGACCATCTTTGACTTCCTTCTTCAAATCATTTTCATTGATCTCCTTTTCGGTACTCTTCCAATCGCCCTTATCGCTAAAACGTGCTTCGTATTTTTCTTGGTTCATTTCAAAACTCGCAGCAAAGGAAGTTAGCTTATCCTTCCATGAAATATTTTCGGCATTAGGATATTTCTCCTTCATGGCCTCGGTTACCTCGGAAGGAATCTTTCTGAGTTGGGAAAAAGATGGAGAAACAACCAATAGCAATGAGGACAAAAGTAAAAACGCGGTCAGATGATTTTTCATTATTTCATTTTTGTGGTTATGAATCTGTCAATGCGCATATGCTTAACTCTAAAAACAAAAGAGGTTTGAACAATCGGCAAACATGCGCAATTCCTTTATAATACAAAAATGACTCCTTTATGTTGAACACCTGCTATAAAAAATCTTAAAATTAGTCCTTGCCCTGTAAAACAATCACAATTTCACCCTTTACCCCTTTCTCTTTAAAATAATTGACCAGTTCCTGAAGGGCACCACGTTTATTCTCTTCATATATCTTGGTAAGTTCGCGGCTCACGCAGCAAAGCCTGTCTGGCCCAAAATAATTTACCAACTCTTCCAATGTTTTTACAAGGCGCATGGGCGATTCATAAAGAACCAAGGTCCGTTCTTCCTCAGCCAATTTTTTTAATAAGCTTTGACGGCCTTTTTTTAATGGCAAAAAACCTTCAAAAGCAAATCGATTGGTAGGCAAACCACTATTGACCAGCGCTGGCACAAAAGCGGTAGCTCCGGGCAGGCACTCCACTTTCACCCCAATCTTGATGCATTCCCTGACCAACAAAAAAGCAGGATCTGAAATGCCGGGTGTGCCCGCATCAGTGAGCAAGGCCATCGTTTTACCTTGTAAAAGTTGATCGGCTAAATGCTGCAATACTTTATGCTCATTATGCTGGTGATAGGGAGAAACGGGCTTTATGACCTGATAATGGTTAAGTAGCTTTAGTGAAGTGCGGGTATCTTCGGCCAATATTAGATCCACTTTTTTCAGGGTCTCGATGGCCCGGAAGGTAATATCCTGAAGATTGCCAATTGGGGATGGGACAATGTAAAGCATCTGCTTGTTGAATAGTTAAGAGTTGATCAGTTGAAAGGTTAATATGTTGAGAGAACCTGCCATATCAATCAACCCACCAACTATTCAACTGATGAACTAGTTGACCGAAACCTCAAAATATTCCATCACCGCATTTGAAAGCAGCTTTTTGCTTGCTTCCTCTGCCACCTGTTTGGCTTCATCGGCACTGGCCGCCTCAATCTGAAGGCTGATATTTTTACCAACGCGTACATCACTCACATTTTTGATACCCAGGTTCTGCAGACCGCCCATTACTGCTTTTCCTTGAGGATCGAGCAGTTCCTTTAAGGGCATCACTTTTATGCTGACAGAAAAAATCATGTTGTTTTATTTTTGAAGGCCAAAGATATGACAATGTAAAAAATGAAAATAATCGGAACAGCCAGCCACTTAAAAAACACAGCAGCCGTTATGGCAATCAATACCAAAATAATTTTTGGCAGGTTGTTTTTTAAGGAAAGGTCTTTGAACTTCATTGCCATCAAGGGCAGATCACTCACCATCAGATAACTGACCACAACAATCACTGCATATAAAAACCATTTGTTCAATAATAACCTCACAACCATTTCGCTATTGCTATGCCAATAAATCAAAGGCAGGGAAGCCAACAACAAACCCGCTGCAGGAGATGGCACTCCTTTGAAAGCATATTGTTGGGAGCTATCGAGATTAAATTTGGCCAAACGATAAGCTGTGGCGCAAGGCACAATCAATGCAGGCAATAGCCATAGCATAGACACTTCAATGCCTTCTTTCTGTCCCATCATGCTCATCCTAAGGAACTGGTATAAAATCATGCCCGGGGCAACCCCAAAGCTCACCACATCTGCCAATGAATCCAATTGCTTGCCCTTATCCGATACCACATTGAACAATCTGGCAACAAAGCCATCAAAAAAATCGACCACTGCGGCAAGCCCGATAAACAAGGAGGCCATCCAGATCTTTTCAGGCATATCCACCAATTGTGCGCCATCGGGACTATACATGATGGCTATCCCATTCTGCAAAATGAAGATGATAGCAATACAACCAAAAAAAAGATTCAGTAAAGTAAAGAGATTCGGTATTTGTTTCATTCGGTTCCTGTTCTGGAATTTAAAACGGAAAGTACAACTATTTTCATTTGCACATTTTCTAAATCATCTATTGATGGATTATCTCTTTTTCATCAAGGTTTCAATCTCCTCTATCGTAAGGGGTATTTTTCCCATCAGGTCCTTATTCCCATTGCGGGTGATCCATACATTGTTCTCAATGCGGATACCTATTTTTTCCTCTTCAATATAAATGCCCGGTTCCACCGTAAAAACCATACCTGCCTTGATGGGTTCGGTGCGGGTGCCCAGGTCGTGCACGTCAATGCCTAAGTGATGTGAAATTCCATGATACAAATATTTCCAATAGGCCGGGTTTTCCGGTGTGCTGTTTTTGATATCTGCTTTGCTCAAAAGGCCAATCTTATAAAAAGCCTGGTTTGCTTCTTCCCCCAGTTTTTTGGAATAATCCAAAATACTGATGCCCGGCTTCAATATACTTTTTCCATAATTATGCAAATGCAGACAGGCATTGTACACTTCTTTCTGTCTTTTGCTGAACTTGCCATTTACGGGAACCGTTCTGGTCAGGTCCGCACAATAGCCACCGTATTCAGCACCAAAATCCATCAATATCAAATCACCATCCTTACATTCCTGATTGTTTGAGATATAATGAAGGGTCCTGGCATTATCGCCACTGGCGATAATGCTATGGTAAGCAGGACCAGTGGCCCTTTGCGAAAGAAAGGAATGGAATATTTCTGCTTCAATCTCACACTCGTTCACGCCCGGTCTGATAAATTTTAATAACCTCAAAAAAGTTTCCCGGGTAATATCGATGGCCTTTTGCATCACCTCCACCTCTAAAGCGGTTTTAACTGACCGCAGTTCCTTCATAATCTTTGCGGCGCGGTGATAATGATGCAATGGGTAACGCTTTTTCATTTCCTCAATAAAACGGTATTCCCGGGTTTGTAGTAGGCTTCCTTTTCGATCATTCTCGTTTGAGTCCAGATAAATATGGTCTGCGAGATGGATCCAAGGTTGCAACATGCCATCAATCGCATCCACCCAAATAATGGTTTGTATTCCTGAAATTTTTCTTGCCTCCTCTGCCCTTAGCCTTTTACCATCCCATTTTTCTTTGAGTTCATTGGGCCGAACCAATACCAATAGCTCCCTGAATTTTGGATCGGGATGGTCAGGAAAGATGATGACCATAGAATCTTCCTGCTCAATGCCACTCAGCCAAAACAAGTCGCTGTTTTGTTTGAAAGGGTAAAGCGCATCCCCATTGCTTGGCACTTCATCATTGCTCACAAAAATGGCAATGGAATTGGGCAATAATTCTTTGCTAAACCGGGCTCTGTTTTTTATAAAAATCTCTGGGTTCAGTGGATGGTATTTCATAACACAGCAATAAGGATGAAACAATAATTGTAAAAGTAAAGAATGATTGTTAGAGAACGCTTTTAAAAAATAGAGCAAACCAAAAACCATGTTAGCTGATATATATTTTGCGTTTCCCTAAAACCCTTTATGGCACTGCGACTAAGACCACATTACTTAAGTTATCTTGATTAAATACTAATGACAGATTGAATTATGTATTTGGAACATCATAAAAAAAACCAATGATTCGTCCAGTTTCACAAAAAAACGCAAAGCTTAAGAGTTTATAATTAGCTAACAACCGTTAGTTAAATATATTTTTACGAAAATATAATTCCATTAGAATTTGTTAAAAAATAACCACTAAAACCACTTTGGATTAGATAAATTTTAAAATTACTTTTGCCGCTTTAAACCTATCATAAACGATGCATACGCCTACCTATCCCATACAAAAGAGTAAATTGATTGAAGCCAGCCTACAATTTTCCGATACCGTACATTATCAATTGGAACCAGAGGAGTTGGTTGCGCAAGTTGTGCAACGAGGCGAAGGGCAATTAAGCGATACGGGTGCATTGACCATACACACTGGTGAATTTACCGGCCGCAGTCCTAAAGACAAATTCATTGTAAAAGATGAGATCACATCCGCAACCGTTGACTGGAACGAGTTCAATCAGTCTATTGAGCAAAAATATTTTGACATCATCCTAAAAAAAATCACTGATTATTTAAGTGATCAGAAGGAAATATGGGTTCGTGATGGATTTGCTTGCGCCGATCCCCAATACAAAACGAGCTTGCGTGTGATTACTGAAACACCTGCGATGAGCCTGTTTGCTTATAATATGTTTCTGCGGCCAACCAAAATAGAACTTGAAGATATCGACCCAACCTGGCAGTTGTTCTGTGCACCGGGACTGAAACTCAACCCTGTTGAATGTGGCATCCGTCAACACAATACCACAATCGTTTCTTTTCACCATAAAATCATTTTGATTGCGGGTTCGGGCTATACGGGAGAAATCAAGAAAGGTATTTTTAGTATCCTGAATTTTATTTTACCACAGGAAAAAAACGTATTGAGCATGCATTGCTCCGCCAATATTGGTAAACAAGGGGACACTGCCATTTTTTTTGGGCTTAGCGGTACTGGCAAAACCACACTCAGCACTGACCCGGAAAGAATGCTGATCGGTGATGATGAACATGGATGGGCGGATGACAAGGTCTTCAATTTTGAAGGAGGCTGCTATGCGAAATGTATTAACCTCAGCAAGGAAAAAGAGCCGGAGATTTTTGCTGCCATCCGAAAAGGCGCATTGGTTGAGAATATCAAATTCTTTCCCGGTACCAACAAAATCAATTTCGAGGATGGGTCTATCACCGAAAATACACGTGTTTCCTATCCATTAAATTATATCGCCAATGCGGTAGAGCCATCGATAGGCAAGGCGCCAAAAAACATTTTCTTCTTGGCCTGCGATGCCTATGGTGTATTGCCACCCATTTCAAAATTAACAGCTGAACAGGCCATGTACATGTTCCTATCGGGCTATACTGCAAAGATTGCGGGAACTGAAACAGGTATCAAAGATCCCAAGCTCACTTTTAGCACCTGCTTTGGAGCGCCCTTCCTACCGCTGCACCCGAGCAAATATGCAGCATTGCTCGGTGAAAAAATCAAACAACAAAATGCTAGTGTGTGGATGGTGAACACGGGATGGACCGGAGGCCCTTATTTGGTAGGCAATAGAATAAAACTATCTTTCACTAGAGCCATGGTTAGTGCTGCGCTCCAAGGAAAATTGGATGCAGTGCCCTTTATAAAACACCCTGTTTTTGGGATGGCTATGCCTACCAGTTGTCTGGGAGTGCCTTCAGAACTGCTCGATCCCATCAAGACTTGGAAAAACAAAGAAGCCTACCAAGTGCAGGCAAAATGCCTAGCCGAGAAATTTATTGACAACTTTAAACAATATGAAAACAGTGTTTCACCTGAAATACTACAAGCAGCTCCTCTATTTTGAAAGATTTATTAAAAAAATACTCATAATCCCGAATTAATTACTGATATTGGCTTCCAATTTTTTAAGGTTTAACGGCCTCTAACATTGCTTGCTAAAAAACTCCACCAATTTCGTGGTGGAGTTTTTGTTTTGTTAAGATTACACTTCTGGATAATTTTCAAAAAATTAAAATCGTTTGTGGAAGAGTTTCACGCAGTGACGCAGAGGAGGCACTAACTTTTCCTAAGTTTTGAACTTTGGAAAAGTGGAGACCGCGTTTAGCCTTAAGCGTTCAGCATTCTGCCTGAAAATAAAATATAAGTATGCCATCGCTATTACAGATTCTTTTCTTCAGTCTAATTCCATTTTCATTTGAGCAACACAATGGCTCATTGATACCTTGGAGTGCAGAAAAAAAACTGAGCTGGGAGGATTTTAAGGCAAAACCCGACCCCCATTCACCGAATGCAGCAATGACCGGCACCAATATAAAATTTGATTTCAGCTATGATAGTAAGGATGGATTTCGTTTCCACATCCAATGTTATTTCGATAAGAACAGTTCCTGGGGACGTATCAAAAATGATTATATCCTCTCACACGAACAGGGGCATTTTGATATTGCAGAAATATATGCCAGAAAACTGTATGAGGCATTGAAGGAATACCAACCCGATATTTATAAGGCAAATAAACAGCTAAATAAAATCTACAACAAAGTGATGAAGGAGTTGAATGCCACCCAATCAAAATATGATAAGGAAACCAATTTTTCCCTGGATAAGGAAGAACAAAAAAGATGGCTTAATAAAATCCAGGAAGAACTAAACAGCTTGCAAGCTTACGCCGGTTATCATTAAAACAACCCATAAAGTTGGGAATCAATACGGGTAATAATCTCACCCAAATGTTCTTCGTTCTCCGCGAATTTATTTTTATCAATATCAACCACCAATAAGGGGCCTTCTTTGTAGGAGTCGATCCATTTATTGTACAGGTCGTTCAATCTTTTCAGATAGTCCAGCCGGATATTTTCTTCATATTCGCGGCCACGTTTCTGTATCTGACCAACCAAGGTAGGCACTGATCCCTGAAGATAAATCAATAGGTCGGGAGGCTGCACCATGCGCCTCAATGTTTGAAAAAACTGGAAATAATTATTGTAATCACGTTTGCTCATGAGGCCCATCTCATGCAGGTTGGGAGCAAATATGTGCGCATCTTCATAAATCGTCCGGTCTTGGATCACCGTTTCCGTACCACCCTGGATTTCCAATAAATTATTGAGTCGACCATTTAGGAAAAATATCTGCAGGTTAAAACTCCACCTTGGCATGTCTTCATAAAAGTCATTCAAGTAAGGATTATGATCCACGTCCTCAAACTGCGGTATCCAACGATAATGTTTGCTAAGCATTTCGGTAAGGGTAGTCTTACCAGCACCGATATTACCAGCAACGGCTATATGTTTTGGTTTTTTGCTTTTTGCCATAGACCAATCCTCAAGGGAGTGTTAGATTTTGTTTAATGGAAATCTTTTCAAAAAATGAATATAGAGAAATTTCCGTGCATACCACAATTTAAACAGTTCTTTTGGGGAAAGCAATCAATAATACCTCAAACCCACTGCATCCCTTACCAGTTGTAGGGTTGCCTGTGCGCTGACCCTAGCTTTTGCAGCCCCATGTTCCATTATTTCTTTCATATATTTTTCATCAGCCCTAAGTGCTTCTGCCTTTTCACGTATGGGTCTAATGAAATTGACCATATCTTCTGCCAACTGTTTCTTCATATCACCATAACGGATATGGCATTGGTTGAAATCAGATTCAAATTTTTCGACCACACTTTTATCACTCACCACTTTTATCAGGTTAAAGAGCCCTTCAATATAATCAGGTTTGATGGAATTGGGCTCAGTGGGGCCGCTATCGGTTTTGGCCTTCATAATTTTTTTCCGAATCGAATCATCCTCATCCGCTAGGTATAAAGTGTTCATTTGGTTTTCGCTCTTGCTCATTTTCCCATTGCCATCCAAACTCATTATTTTTACCAATTCATCCCCATAATTAAACGCATAGGGCATGGGGAAAACATTGCCATAACGAAAGTTGAAACGTTCTGCAAAATTCCTAGTCATTTCAAGATGCTGCTCCTGATCTTTTCCCACAGGCACTTTCACAGCACGGTGTATTAAAATATCCGCCGCCATCAACACCGGATAAGTGAGTAAGCCCGCATTTACATTTTCGGGTTGAAGGCGCACCTTTTCTTTAAACGTGGTGGTTTTTTCCAGCTCGCCTTTATAAGCAAGCATATTCAGGTATAGGTACAGTTCAGCAATTTCGGTAACATCGCTCTGCACATATAAAGCCACTTTCTCAGGGTCTAAACCACAAGCTATGTTTTCTGCTATTACCCGGTGCACACTGCTCTTTAATTCTTTGGTATCGGGATGCGTGGTCAAGGAATGCCAGTTGGCCACAAAAAAATAGCAATTATATTCATCCTGCATGCGTACATAATTGCGCATGGCCCCAAAATAATTCCCCAGGTGTAAGTAACCGGTAGGGCGTATGCCGCTTAAAACTACCTCTTTATTCATAGGCGGCGAAGATAATAAAACTTTGAAGCTTGGGGGAAAGGTATAAGGTGTAAGGCATAAGGTTTAGGCAACTTCCTGACTTTGCTGACTTTCCGACTTTCGGACTTCCCGACTCCCGACTATCAACTCCCGACTTCTCCCCCGCTTATCGAAAACCTGCAAAAAGTAAGAGCGAAACCGTTATTTTTGTTTATTAACGTTTTGTATGGAAGTGAATGATGCATTAATCGAGAACTTAGCAAATCTGGCAAGGCTAGAGTTCAATGACGAGCAAAAGCAGGTGATCAAAAAAGACCTTCAGCGCATGATCAGCTTTGTGGAAAAATTAAATGAAATGGACACCGAAGGGGTGGATCCTTTACTTCATATGTCCGAGGATACAAACGTGTTCCGGGAAGATGAACTGAAAGGTTCAGTGAGCCGCGAAGAGGCTTTGCGCAATGCCCCTGCAACGGACGGCATGTATTTTAAAGTGCCTAAAGTAATCACAGCAAACCAGAAGGATGAACAATGATCATGTACCATAAACCTCCTGAAAAAATAAACACATGAGCTTAGAATCATTTTCGAATTTCCAAAATACCAGCCCGGGCGAAAAGGGGATCATACATCTTGATAAGATCACGAAAAGCTATTATATGGGCAAGCAGGAATTGCTGGTGCTCAAAGGGATTTCGTTCGACATCCACAAAAATGAGTATGTGGCTTTGATGGGACCTTCAGGTTCTGGCAAAAGTACATTGATGAATATTTTGGGATGTCTTGACTCTCCCACTGGAGGCTCTTATGTATTAAATGGACAGGATGTAAGCAAAATGGTTGATAATGACTTAGCAGAAGTGCGCAATAAGGAAATTGGTTTCGTGTTCCAGCAGTTCAATCTGATGCCACGCCTATCTGCCCTTGAAAATGTGGCACTGCCCCTCGTGTACGCAGGCGTGCCCAAAAAACAACGTTTGGAAATAGCCATGCATGTTCTTGATAAAGTAAGCCTCACCGATCGAAGCCACCACAGACCTAATGAACTCTCCGGAGGGCAATGTCAAAGAGTGGCCATTGCCCGTGCTTTGGTCAACAACCCTTCACTCATATTGGCAGATGAGCCTACTGGGAACCTCGATACCAAAACCTCCATCGAGATCATGGATATTTTTGGGGCCATACAAGCTGCCGGAAACACCGTAGTGCTGGTAACTCATGAAGAGGATATCGCCAATTATGCCCATCGGGTTATCCGCTTGCGCGATGGCGTGATTGAGACTGACAAACGAAAAACTGAGGCTTACCAACCTGCTTAAAATGGCACTTAAAATTTATACAAAAACAGGGGATAAAGGGAAGACCAGCCTGATTGGTGGTACCAAAGTGCCTAAAAGCCATATCCGGATTGAATCCTATGGCACAGTGGATGAACTGAACTCTTTTATTGGTTTATTGAACGATCAAATTTCGGATAGCCCTAGTAAAATAGTATTGAAAGAAATACAGGACCGCTTATTCACTATCGGTTCTTCCTTGGCATGCGATCCTGATAAAGAGCCTTTATTAAAAATCCCTGACCTCAAAGAAGAAGATATTACCTTTCTGGAAAATGAAATAGATAAGATGAACAGTGTGCTCCCTGACATGAAATCCTTCATTTTGCCTGGTGGACATGTGGCTGTTTCCACTGCGCATATTTTACGCTGCGTATGTCGCCGTGCGGAAAGGATCTGTGTGAACATGCAAGAAAATGAAATCTTCATTGACCCACTGGTAATCAAATACCTGAACCGATTGAGTGATTATCTATTTGTACTTGCCAGATATATTGCCCATCAATTGGAGGTAGAAGAGATTCCTTGGAAGCCGAGGATTTAGGGAATTTACAAAGTTGTACATGTATCTATTGTCCGTTTAAAATATAAAGAGAGCGAGAGTTGTTTTAGATAGCACAATTCTTAGAATGCCAATTTCCCGAAGCGGAATTAAATTCAACATCGATATCCCAATTAGATATAAAATTCTGTTTGATAGCTAGCATCAAACTATCCGCCCATCTTTCATATGCAGTATCCGATCGCTCATGCGGGCGAGTTCTTCATTATGGGTGACAATCAAAAAGGTTTGCTGGAATTTTTCGCGCAAATGAAAAAAAAGCTGGTGGAGTTCATTGGCATTAGCAGAGTCGAGATTCCCAGTAGGCTCATCGGCAAAAATAATATCAGGGTTATTGATCAAGGCCCGGGCAACAGCTACCCGTTGTTGCTCACCACCGGACATGGCACCGGGTTTATTATCCAATCTTTCTCCCACCCCAAGGGTTATTAACAATTCCTTGGCCCTTTCCTCCACATCCTTCTTTTTGGTTCCTGCTATCCAACCTGGTATGCATACATTTTCCAGGGCAGTAAACTCTGGCAACAAATGGTGGAATTGGAACACAAAACCGATATGACGGTTACGAAAAGCCGCCAATGGTTTCCCCTTTAGCTCATTTACTTTTTTCCCGTTCAACACAATTTCACCGGAATCTGCCTGATCCAAAGTGCCCAAAATATGCAACAAGGTGGTTTTACCAGAGCCCGAAGGCCCTGCGATACTCACAATTTCCCCCTTATGTATACCCAATTTCACGTCCTTCAATACCTGAAGCTTGCCATAATACTTGTTAATACCGGTAGCAGTGAGCATAATTCAAATTTAATAGAAAATAGTTTTAAGGCTTACCTGGCCAACGGAAACCCTCTGTTAAGCTTAAACGAGGCAATATTTACCCCCCTTTTGCACTAACCGACAAGTCAGGGACGAGCCTGTTGACCGGGTAGGGCCTAAATTTACTGAAATCATTTTTGCATTCACAAAACAATGATTTGGAATTCTCGTTTTAAAAATTACTTTTGCGGGAAATTTGGGCAGTAGGAATGTTTGAAAAAAAATGAACAAACCAGGATTTTATCTGTCTTATAAAAACTATTTAGCAAACTAAACCAGATAAAGATGTTTTGGACACTTGAATTAGCAAGTTACCTTGAAGACGCACCATGGCCTGCCACGAAAGACGAACTGATCGACTATGCCATTCGCTCTGGCGCGCCGATTGAAGTAGTGGAGAACCTGCAGGAACTGGAAGATGAAGGTGAGATTTATGAAGCGATTGATGATATCTGGCCCGACTACCCCTCTCAGGAAGATTTCTTTTTTAACGAGGACGAATATTGACATGAATTTATCTGATTATTCTGATTGTCAAAACTCTAAAAAGATTGTAAGAATAAAAAAGGCTGTAAAAAACAGCCTTTTTTTATTTCATTTAGTCAGACTGGGATATAACATTACACTGAAATTATTTCTTAAAAGTGAACTTGAAATAAAGCAATAGAAGTGATAAGAAAAAGATGATGGAATTGGCAATGATCACAGGCATTAAATGCAAATAGAACCCATAAACCAGCCAAACAATCACACTGGAAAAAACGATTAGCAACATCATCAGACTGAGGTCGCCAACACTTTTGGTCTGCCAAGCCTTTATAACTTGAGGTATAAAAGTGATGGCGGATAAAAAAGCGCCTAGCAGACCAACATATTCAATCCAAGGCATATCTATTTTTCCATTTGTTCAATGACATCTGCGGTAATCCCCGTGGTAGAAAAGCCGCCATCGTGGAAAAGGTTCTGCATGGTTACCATCTTGGTCAGGTCGCTAAACAGGGTCACACAATAATCCGCACATTCATCCGCAGTCGCATTGCCAAGAGGGCTCATTTTTTCTGCAAAATTGATAAAACCATCAAAACCTTTAATCCCGCTACCTGCCGTAGTACGGGTAGGCGATTGCGAAACCGTATTCACCCTTACTTTTTTTCGAATACCATAGTGATAACCGAAACTTCTGGTTACACTTTCCAATAAGGCCTTGGCATCCGCCATTTCACTATAATCAGGGAATACCCTTTGTGCCGCGATATAAGTAAGTGAAATCACGCTACCATGTTCATTAATGGCATCCATATCCCAAGCCGTGCGCAAAACACGGTGCAGTGACATGGCCGATATATCCAATGTTTTTTGATTGAACCCATAATCCAACTCTGTATATTTTTTCCCCTTCCGTACGTTCAATCCCATTCCGATGGAGTGCAAAACGAAATCGATGCCGCCATTGAAATGTTTCATTGCTGTTTCGAACAAATTCTTCAGGTCGTCCATATTGGTGACATCCGCACCAACAATCGGTGCATTCACTTTTTCTGCCAATACTTTTATCTCGCCCATGCGCAAAGCCACCGGCGCATTGCTCAATACCAATTCCGCTCCTTCTTCATGACAGCGTAAAGCCGTTCTCCATGCAATGGATTTTTCATCCAATGCGCCGAAAATAATTCCCTTTTTCCCTTTCAATAAATTGTGTGACATATGGATCGCTTTTTATAATTGGCCGTAAAAATAAGAAGTTATTCATTGCAATGGGAATATATGAGCAATTGCCCAAACCAGTAAAAAAGCATATATAAACACCAAAGCAAATGCTGAAAATATATAAAAACCCAGTCGCAGTAAGGATTTGCGTGGCTGGGTCCATTTTTGCAGCCTTTTGTTTAAATAAAAAGCCAGACCTACCGAAAAGCAAATGACGAGAAAAATAAGCAGGGAGCGCATTTTCATTGCTTTTGAATTTGCTAATTAAGCAATTCCTTGGCGTTTTCTAGTGCTGCGGCAGTGGGTTTTTCTCCGCTCAACATTTTGGCGATGTTGGTAATCCGTTCATCTTGCGTGAGTATGCGTAAATTGGTTTTCACCGCATCGTTCTTTATTTCCTTGTACACAAAATAATGGGCATCGGCCTTTCCGGCAATCTGTGGCTGGTGGGTGATGCAAATAATTTGGCGTTGCTTAGAAAGCCCTTTCAGAATAATGCCCACTTGCTTGGCCGCTTCACCCGAAATGCCCGTGTCGATCTCGTCAAAAATCAAAGTGGCTAAGTCAATGGACTGTGCCACCAATGATTTTATGCAAAGCATCAATCGGCTCAATTCACCGCCAGAAGCCACTTTACGGATGGGTTCGAAACGATTGCTCTTATTGGCATCAAACAAAAACTCCACCCTATCTATTCCATAAACATTCAATTCACCAGACACTAATTGTACTTTCAAACGGGCATTGGGCATGCCCACTTGCGCCAACAATTTGTTTACCTTTTCCTCAAATGGTTTTATCTGCGCTTTCCGGTTCTTTGACAAAAGCTCGGCTTGCTTGGTTGCTTGCTCAAGCAGTTGATGGGTCAGCTTTTCTTTTGCTACGATATTTTCATCGATATTAAAAACAGCTTGCAATTTTTCTTCCAGTGAATTTTTTATCCCAATCAGTTCATTGGTATTTTGTGCCCCATGTTTTTTCAGCAATTTATATCCGTTCGAAACCCGTTCATTGATTTCCTCAATACGTTTGGGATCGTAGTTCACCCCATCGTTCACCACTTCAATTTCGGATGCGATATCCTGCAACTCAATCTGCGTGGATTGCAGGCGTTGTAAAAGTTCTGGCAAACTAGGGTGATAAGAGGAAAAAGGCTGCAATTGATTGATGGACGTTTTCAACTGTTGCACAATCGGCTGCTCGGATTCCTTCAATTCAAAAAATGTTTTGGTCAGCGCCGTTTTAATATCTTCCGAATTGCTCAATAGCTTCAACTCATTGTCCAAATCTTCCAGCTCATTTTCTTTCAATCCCAATTCTTGCAGCTCATCAAAGAGGAATTTATTATAATCAAATTCTTTGTTGAACTGAGCTTTCTGTTCTTGAAGTTCTAATAACTCCTTTTTTGCAAGGGTCAGTTTCCTGAAACCGGATTGGTATTCGTTCAACAAATCGGCGTTATTGGCCAATGCGTCCAACACCTCTCGCTGAAAATCCGATTCGCCGAGTTCCAAGGTATCAAACTGCCGATGTAGGTCCACCAGCATACTGCTCAAAACCCTTAACTGTACTAGGTTTACGGGGGTATCGTTGATAAATGCCCGAGATTTTCCGTTGGTGGCGATTTCTCTTCTGATCACCAGCTCTTCTTCGGCGTCCAAATCATTTTCTTTTAAAAACTTCTTGACTTCTTTTTTTCCTTCCACCAAAAAAATACCCTCCACAAAACATTTCTTCTCCCGGTCCATCAGCACATTGGTCTCAGCCCGGTCGCCGAGTATGAGGGACAATGCGCCCATAAGGATCGATTTTCCCGCACCCGTTTCACCGGTAATCACATTGAGCTTGCCCGAAAAATCAATCTTGATCTCGTCGATAATCGCGTAATTAGATATGTGTAGCTGTTTGAGCATGGTTGCGCTGGCAAATTAAAGAAATTCCGATAGTAATAAACAAGACAAAGGATAGAAATTATTTTCCTTACTCATCGACCGCTAAAAGTCAACAGGATCTTGATTTTCCAGCAGTCGAACAACTAAAATATCAATATTAGTATTCTCTCTGTATAAGTGCACCTGCAAGGTCCATAAGATGCTTTTTCCTTGAAGAAAGCACGGCGACATCATCGAGCTGTTTCAAGGACTCTTCCAAAAATTTCTCTTTTAGTTGATTGGCCCAGGCATCCACGCCACAGGATTTGAAGATGGAAAGTATGCGCTCCACTTTATGCTCAGTGTTGGATTGCATTAAATCCTTGATTTCTTTTTTCTGTACATCATTAGCTACTTCCAATGCCCTAATCAATAAAAAAGTTTTTTTATTGGCAAGGATATCGCCACCTACCTGCTTGCCAAATTTTTTGGGGTCGCCAAATGCATCGAGATAATCATCTTGCACCTGAAAAGCGAGACCCAAGTTTTTTCCAAATTCATACAAATGTTGTTGGTTACCATCACCCGCCCCACCGAGTATACTGCCAATCTGCAGACTTCCGGCCAATAATACAGATGTCTTCAGTTTGATCATGTGCAGGTATTCGTCCATGGTCACATTTTCCTTTGTTTCAAAATCCATATCTATCTGCTGGCCTTCACAAACCTCTTTGGCTATCTGGTTAAACACCTTCACAATTTTTTGCAGATAAGTGGCATCAGCTCTATTTAAATAATCATAAGCCACTACCAACATCACATCCCCTGCTAATAATGCCGAAGCCATTCCATACTTTTCATGAACAGTCTGCATGCCCCTTCGCAAAGGTGCTTTGTCCATAATGTCATCATGGATCAAAGTAAAATTGTGGAACAATTCAATGGCGTTAGCAGCATACCAAGCATCGGGATTCATTTCATCGAACAATTCGTTTGCCATCAGACAAAGCACAGGTCGGATCCGCTTGCCGCCCAAGGATAAAAAATAATCTGCTGGACCGTACAAGTTTACTGGCTGACTTGGAAAATGTTTGGTGCTGAACCTAGATGCAAATTCTTTTGACAATTCTTCGAAGGAATGCATATGCAAATACTTTACTGTCTCAAATGATTAATTAGCTTTTCTTTTTCTTCTTCTTTACTATCGGTTCCGGAGTATCAGTTTTGATGCCAGCGGCGATCACCCATTCATAATCAAGTTGACGTTTGCCAAGGTTTGCCGAAACCACTTTGATGGTAATTTTATCACCCATACGAAACCTGCGCCCACTGCGTCTTCCAGCCAAACAGTATTCGCCATCTACCAACCTGAAATCATCATAGCTCATTAAACTGTTCAGGCTTACCAACCCCTCGCATTTATGCTGTACGGTTTCTACCCAAAAACCAAAACTCGCCACACCACTAATCACTCCTTCAAATTCATCCCCAATAAAATTCTGAAGATACTCTACTTGTTTATATTTATTAGCCGCCCGCTCGCTTTCCATTGCTGCACGTTCCCGTTCGCTGGAATGCTTGCATTTGGCTTCTAATTTTTTATCAATTTCAATATCATCATTCAAACATTCTTCCAAAATCCGATGCACCATTACATCGGGGTATCGACGAATTGGGGAAGTAAAATGGCAATAATGTTCAAAACCCAAACCATAATGACCAATATTTTCTGAGGTGTAAACGGCCTTGGCCATGGTGCGGATACCCAATTGTTCCAGCACATGCTGCTCTGGTTTTCCTTGAACATCCAAAAGCATTTGGTTAAATGATTCTGCAATTTTTTTGGGTGATTCGGTATCGAACTCGTGCCCATATTTTTTTGCAAATTCAATAAATGGCAAGAGCTTTTCTTTATCAGGCGTATCATGCACCCGATATGGGAATGGGATTGGTTTTTTATCTATTTTGATTTTAGATACTTTTTCAGCAACGGTTTTGTTTGCCAACAACATAAACTCTTCAATCAATTGGTGGGCTTCCTTGCTTTCTTTTACCACTACTCCGATGGGCTTTCCTTTCTCATCCAGTTTGAAACGAACTTCCGTGGATGAAAAATTGATAGCTCCTTTTTTAAACCGTTGTTTGCGCAAGCGCTGGGCCAACTCATTTAGCAATAATACCACTTCCTGATGCGGACCTTCTTTTTGCTCAATCATTTCCTGCACTTCCTCATAAGTAAAGCGATGGTCGGAATGCATCACGGTTTTGCCCAACCAATATTGCTTTACTTCCGACTTGGGGGTCATTTGGAAGATGGCCGAAAAAGTGAGTTTGTCCTCATGCGGCCTCAGTGAACAAAGCTCATTGGAGATGCGTTCAGGCAGCATGGGGTTCACACGGTCGGGGAGATAGACGGATGTGGCCCGTGTATAAGCTTCCTTATCCAGTGCAGAATCTGGTTCTAGATAATGACTCACATCCGCGATGTGAACTCCTATTTCATAATTCCCATCTTTCAGTTTACGGAATGAAATAGCATCATCAAAATCCTTTGCATCTGCAGGATCAATGGTAAACGTGAGTATATCACGAATATCTTTCCGCTTTGCAATCTCCTCGGTCGAAATGATATCGGGAATCCTTTCCGACTCTTCAATCACAGATTCTGGGAAGAAGATGGGGAATCCCGCTTCCAGCAAAATCTCTTTCATCGCCTTATCATTCTCATCGTCGCTGTTCATCACTTCAATCACCTCACCTTGCGGTTTCTTGTTCTTTTCCCACTCGGTAATGCGCACAATCACACGGTCATTGTTTTTTGCACCGTTCAATTTTGACAACGGCACAAAAATATCGGGCATGGGCTTATCTGTTTCTGCTATAAAAAACGCAAACGCATTGCTCAATTCCAAACGGCCCAGAAATTCTGTTTGTTTACGATCTACCACTTCCACCACACGTCCCTGCACACGCCCACTCTTGGAGGCCTTGCTAATAATCTCTACCCTAACCGTATCACCATGAAGTGCGGTGTTAAAATCGTTGGGACGAATCATCACATCCTGCTCGCGATTTTCGAGGCTCACAAAACCAATCCCAGAGCGGGTTACATCGAGAACCCCTTTTGTGAGATTCCCATCGGATGTTTTCTTTTTTTTACTTTTATCTTTCTTTTTTGACATTAATCTTTAATTTCTTTAAAATCCTTAATAAAATTTTTCACTAAACTGATGAACTTGCCCCCCTCCCCAAATAAAATACTTGGCTCGATGGGTATCACATAAAATGGCATCCCTGAAAGTTCCTGTTGGAATTTCATGAGCCGCACCGCATCCTTCTCCGTGGTTAGTATAATCTTGTTGGAAGCGCTGATGGCATTGAATCGACGGACGATTTCGTTCAGGTCATCAATCGTATAAATATAATGATCATTATAGCTAATCTCATAATAAGTCTTCGACTTGCGCAACAAGTATTTTTTCAATTGATCCGGGTTTGCAATGCCTGTTACCAGTAACACTTCAGTCTTATCATTTACCAAATAAGATTTTTTGTTGATGATATGGTAGGCCAACCCATATTGTATCGTTGAAAAGAAAACCGTTTGATGACCGAGCGGGGCAATCTCCGTAGTTATTTCCAATCTTTCCTTCATCGTCAATTCTTCCTTGCATTTGGTAACGACTATTATATCCGAACGTTCATAACTTTTCTTACTGTCCCGAAGATCACCAGTGGGCAAATACCAATCGCGGGTAAAAAGATTATTATAATCCGTCAACAAAATATTTAAGCCTGCCTTCACACTGCGGTGCTGAAACGCATCGTCCAGAATGATCGCCTGTGTGCCAGGCCGATCGTGCAACAACTGCGGGATGGCTACAATCCTTTCTTCGCCTACGGCAATCGCCACATCCGGAAACTTATTATGGAACTGCATCGGTTCATCGCCAATATCCAAGGCCGTTGACATTTCGTTGGCTAATGCATACCCTCTCGTTTTTCGTTTATAACCCCGGCTCAACACTGCAAGCGCAAAATCCGGTTTCAAATTTTTGATCAGAAACTCAACCATGGGCGACTTGCCGGTGCCACCGACTGCCAGATTGCCCACACAAATAACAGGTAGGTTAAATGATGTGGAGGAAAAGATATTTTTATCGAAACACCAGTTCCTGATGATAATAATCAAGGCATAAACCAATGAAAAGGGGAATAAAAGTATCCGTACTGGCTTTAACAATGGGAAATTCAAATTCATAAATACGGCTCTGAGGGAGCAAACCAAAGGTACGTTTTATCTAAGAACAGCTAAAAGGTTGATTTTGTTCAGGAAATTGAAGCATTTACAATTGTTGGCTAGTACTAATTGTTATAAAAGGTCCCCGATTTCATCAATCATCCATCATGGTTGGCCTTCTTCCTTGTTTACAAAAAATGAAAAAAGGGTGGTGCCATAATTCCGTTCAGCAGCAAAAAGAGGATAGCCCTTATAGTTGTTCCTTGGCGTATGCTCCAATACAAACCATCCGTTTGGTAGCAACAATTTCCGCTCTACAATCAATTTGGGAAGATCATCGATATTGCCCAAAGCGTAGGGTGGCCCTGCAAAAATAAAATTGAACTGTTCCGCACATTGCTCCAGAAAACGGAACACATCAATTTTAAGTACCTGGAAATTTTTCAGATGAAGCATGGCTGCTGTTTTTTTGATGAATTCGTTCATCACCGGATCTTTTTCAATAATGGTCAGCTCGCTTGCCCCTCTGGAAGCCAATTCATAACTAATGCTGCCAGTGCCACCAAACAGATCCAAGCTTTTTAAACCTTCAAAATCGATATGGTTTTGGAGAATATTAAAAAGCCCTTCCTTGGCAATATCCGTGGTGGGCCTGGTATGCGGCATTTTGGATGGGGGTGTAATTTTTCTGCCGCCCAAATCCCCGGCAATTATACGCATGAAGCTATTTTCAAAAAAGATGAAAAATAGTAAAGAGGGTAATCTTTGAGCAAAGCATTATTACCAATACTGCCAGCCGGCTCATCATAGGAAATTTTTGGGAAAAGTTTTTCCAACCCCTGAAAAATAGCCGAACTTTTTTCTATAAAACCGCTTATTTGCAAATGGGCATCCTGTTGGCTAATACCCAACTGCTGGCAACAATTCAATATGAACCAATGCACATCATCAGCCTCTGTATATGCGAAACTCTGCAAAAACTGAAGCTGGCTTTTTTTCCAAACCGATAACAGCAAACTTCCTTTATAAAAAATGGCTCTCAAACTTTCCGGTGCTTCCGGCAGATTATATTTCTTAAAACTTTTTAGGAGCAGACTATGGTTATGCCAAATTTTTGCATTCGGGAATTTGTATTGCAATAGTTTGTGCAGGTTTGCAGGCAGTCGGTAGGCGTTGCAGATATCCCACCAAGGCACTTTTTCGCTAAAAAAAACACCCTTACCGAGGTTCCCATGAGTCAATTCTGTATAGGCTTTAGTCAAAGACTCCTCAAAATAGGTTTCAGGTACCAACTCACTATCTGGAAAATTGTACACCAGCAGTGTTTCCTTCATTTCTTTTGCAAACAAACCATCGTCAAAAAATACTTCCCGGATCACATCCTCCTGTTGTATGCCTTCGTCCAATCCATATTGAAAAAACTTCATCGACAACAATTGCAAATTATCCGTATTCATTATCAGATAACCAATCATGGATGCATCCACAAAAATGACCAGCCTGCAGGACATAAAATCCTCAGTACTGATATGGTCCGCTTCTATATGATATAAAGGTTGCTGCATAAAAACCAGCCGCAATAATACTACAAATTAGTCGATTCGTATTTGAGCTTTCGCTGCAGCATCTATTTTACCAAAAAAACAGGAAGCTACAAACACCTAACATCCATTAGTTAGTTTAGTCCTCCAATTTTTTAGGGAACAATTTCATTGATGTACATTGCATTCCTTTTGAACCAATGGCTACTGCAACCAATACCAATTATCAAGTGGAGATTTCCAATAGGCAGATCTTGCAGATTGCAATGCCTATCAGTCTGGCCATTTTAGTTCCCCAAATAAATTTCATTACCAATAATATCTTTCTGGGGCATTTGGACGAACAGTCGCTGGCCACAGCAGGCATTACCGGTGTTTACTACCTCATTTTTGCCGTGGTGGGGCAAGGTCTCAACAATGGACTGCAGGCACTGATCGCAAGACGTGCCGGTGAAAACCGCATTGACGAGATTGGCAAGCTATTTTCCCAAAGCATCCTCATTAGTTTGGGATTGGCATTTGCCTGCATTGCGGTTACCTACATCTCCACTGAATGGGTTTTTCAATATTCAATTAAATCGCCGGTGGTAAGGGAGCAGGCCATTAGTTTTTTACGGATACGCATCTGGGGATTGCCCTTTTTGTATATGTACCAGATGCGGAATGCGTTGCTGGTTGGTACCAATCAAAGCAAATTCCTGATCTATGGTACCTTGGCAGAAACCGTTGTGAATATAGCCCTTGACTATGCACTAATATTTGGGCACTGGGGTTTGCCTCAACTGGGTTTTAATGGGGCCGCTTATGCTTCTATTGTTGCCGAAGCGGCGGGTATGATCGTGGTGTTTGCAGTGATCCATGTAAAAGGCATCAGTAGTCAATTGCAGTTATATGGCTCCTTAAGACCTGATAGAAAAAACATCTTTTTAATTATTACCCAATCCTCCCCACTCATTTTACAATATGTGATCAGCGTCACCAGTTGGGAGTTTTTCTATATCATGGTGGAACACCATGGGGAACGCGACCTTGCCATCAGCAATACCATGCGCAATATTTTCGGTTTGTTTGGTGTGTTCACTTGGTCCTTTGCATCCACCACCAATACCATGGTAAGCAATATCACTGGACAGGGCAAAAAAGAAAGGGTCATGGAACTGATCATGAAGATCATCAAACTTAGCCTGACGTTTTCTTTGACAATGGCCTTGCTCCTAAATCTTTTTCCGCATGTTTTCCTTTCCGTATTCGGCCAAAACTTGGATTTTGCACGTGCAGCCATACCCGTAATCCGTGTGGTTTCAGTAGCATTGGTGATGATGTCTTTCTCAACCATCTGGCTCAATGCGGTCACAGGCACAGGCAATACCAATGTGAACCTGGCCATCGAGATCATCACGATTATTTTTTATTGCATCTATGTGTATTTGGTATTGGGTTATTTTAACCTGCCAATTTTATATGGATGGATGTCGGAGTATGTCTATTGGATGACCACTTTTACATTGGCTTTTTTCTACCTTCGAAGTGGCAGATGGAAAAAGAAAGTGATATAAAAAATGATGAGACCAGCAGCACCTCATCATTGGGCTCCGGTTGCCACGCTCGCTTGTACTTTTATAATTATATTGAGCTTTTCCAAAGTTTCGAACTTTGGAAAAGTTGGAAAACTTAGAACTTCTTAACCATCTTCACCCCTACTCTTCCTTGAAAACTTGGAATAGGTGGATTGAGTTTATTTAGTGAAACAATAATTTCACTCACAAAGGGAAATGTATTTTTTATCTCGATAACAATCTTTTGACATACTTTCTCCAATAAAGGGGTGGGCTCCTGCATATGCTTTTTTACGATTTCAAATAGTATCGCATAGTCAATGGTATCACCAACGTCCTCGAAACCTTCTTCTTTCTCATCATATAGTACGTCCAGATTGAGCTCAAAGGAATTTCCCAAAAGCTGCTCCTCAGGATGTATGCCATGATGGGCGAAGAATTTGAGTTCGTGAAGTTGGATCGATAGCATGTGAGGCAGTTGATTGGTTGTGAAGTTGATTGGTTGGAATTGGGAATTGAGGATTTGTAATTAGGAATTGGGAATTGGTAATTAGGCCTTAGGTTTATTGTTGCTAAATAATAATCAAACTCAAACTAAGAACCCTAATTCCCAATTCCCAACCCAACTCACTATGCCAGCCCCTTGGCTGATAAATATCTTTCCGCATCCAATGCGGCCATACAACCACTGCCGGCAGCGGTTACGGCTTGACGGTAAATTTTATCCTGAACATCACCAGCCGCAAATACCCCTTCCACATTGGTTTTGGATGTACCGGGTATGGTTTTGATATAGCCTGCCTCATCCAAATCAATCCATTCTTTAAAAATATCAGAATTGGGTTGATGACCGATCGCCACAAAAAAAGCACTCACTGGAATGGTCTGCGTTTCGTTGGTCTGATTGTTTTTTATCCGCAGTGCCTCCACTTTGTTTTCACCCAATACTTCATCTGTTTCACTGTTGAAATACATTTTTATATTGGGGGTGCTCAAAACCCGGTCCTGCATAATTTTAGACGCACGCATCTGGCCCTTGCGCACCAGCATATGTACGGTTGTGCAAAGCTTGGAAAGGTATAAAGCTTCTTCAGCAGCCGTATCGCCGGCCCCCACAATTGCCACTTCCTTTCCCTTAAAGAAAAAGCCATCGCAAACAGCACAGGCACTCACGCCATAACCATTCAACCGCTGTTCGCTTTCCAGCCCCAACCATTTTGCTGATGCACCTGTGGCAATAATCACGGCATCTGCTTCAATTAATTTTTCCTCATCAATCCAAACCTGATAGGGCTGTTTGGAAAAATCCACTTTGGTGGCCAACCCAAACCTGATATCAGCACCCATTCTATTAGCCTGCTTTTCAAAATCCACCATCATCTCTGGTCCTTGAATGCCAGTAGGGTAACCAGGATAATTCTCCACTTCGGTAGTAATGGTCAATTGACCACCAGGCTGGATGCCTTGGTACAATACGGGCTTCATATTTGCCCTAGCGGCATAAATAGCAGCAGTATAGCCTGCAGGGCCAGAACCTATAATGAGACAATGAACTTTTTCTGTCGAATTATCTGCCATCGCAAAATGTTTAATTGTAAAAATAAGATTAGTATATAAACTAAAAGCTGACAAAAATAAATGGAAAACAGCAAATCCAAAGTCGTTTATCTGACTTAGGTCAGCTTCAACCCCGTATAGCTATCAAACTTGAATGTATATACGCATTTTGGGAGGAAAGGTTAATTTTTAAATCTTCCATTTCCCTCTAATAACCTAATCGTCTTCAGTTGGCAAGGAAAAAAATGCCCCGACAAAACTGTCGGGGCTATAATTTATAGGAGATTTTGTGAGTTTATCCCAAATATGCTTTCAGGGCATTGCTATAGCGTGCTTTTTGCAAACGCTTAATAGCCCTTTCTTTGATCTGGCGGATACGCTCTTTGGTAAGATCGTATTTCATACCGATCTGCTCAATGGTAACCCCGTTCTCGCCATCCAATCCAAAATAAGCATTTACGATTTCAGCTTCGCGTGGGCTCAATGACTTCAATACCCGGCGGATTTCAGCACGCAAAGAGTCTTTCATCACATCATCATCGGTATCATCACCACCTTCCAGCAAATCACCCATCGCCACATCTTCAGCTTCGTGCACAGGTGCATCCAGCGAGCTATGGCGGGTATTGCTTTGGAAAATATTATTGATCTCGGTCTCGCTCATTTCAAGCAATTCGGCCAACTCTTCGGTACTTGGTTCACGTTCATGCTCCTGCTCAAAAGCCATGTAGGCTTTGTTTGCTTTGTTGTAGGTGCCAATCTTGTTTTGTGGCAGGCGAACCAATCTTCCTTGTTCAGCCAAAGCCTGTAAAATAGACTGACGGATCCACCAAACTGCATAAGAGATGAACTTGAAGCCTTTGGTTTCATCGAAACGCTGGGCCGCTTTAATAAGGCCGAGGTTGCCCTCGTTAATAAGATCGCTAAGAGATAAACCCTGATGTTGATACTGCTTTGCAACAGAAACCACAAAGCGCAGGTTGGCTTGCACCAGTTTATCCAATGCCCGCTGGTCGCTCATTTTAATGCGCTGAGCCAGAACAGTCTCCTCCTCGGGAGTAATCATTGAAATCTTAGAAATTTCCTGCAAATACTTTTCAACCGCCTGTGAATCACGGTTGGTAATCTGGGTCGCAATTTTAAGTTGCCTCATATTAAATAATAAAAGTTGACAAAATGAATGTTTGTCGGGTACAAAATCAACAGATTAAAAGGTGCGGGAGTTCAGGGAATGGGCAAAAAGATGTTATTTATGCTTGTTCCGTCCAGAACTATAGACAAAAATAGGTCGCAAATCTGGAAGTTCATAGCTTTTGTGAAAAAAATAAACATTGTTTCTTTAAATCCTTAAGCCATCAAATCAGCGCAAACGTTTGCAGCAAAAGCCCCAAATCCTCCTACAATCCAGCACCCTGTTGACTTTGACCTTTCAATATGTATAGAACAGCATGCCTCCCTAATAGTTTTAAACAATCATAAAAAAAATCATAAAATATTTGATAACTAAAAAAATAGTTATAGATTTGTTCTACAACTAAAAATTTAGTTATGTCGAAACAACTTACAAAGGCAGAGGAACAGGTAATGCAATCGCTTTGGAAATCGGGCAAGGGTTTTTTAAAAGATATTATCGAAGGCATGCCCGAGCCCAAACCGCATTCCAATACCGTGGCCACCATTTTGAAGATCCTGATTGAGAAAGGCTATGTGGATTTTGAATTGCAGGGACGGAACAACCTTTACCGACCCAAGATCAATAAGGCCGATTATGGCAAAAAAAGCATTAGTCAATTGCTGAAAGGCTATTTTGAAGGATCGCCTGCCAAGTTGGTATCACAATTTGTGAACGACAAAAAAATAAGCCAGCAGGAACTGGAAGCACTGCTGGAGCAAATCAAATCATCCAAAAACCAAGAACCATGAACCTTGTCCTTTTTCTTTCCAAAACAATCGTTGTTTCGGCGGTGCTCTATAGCTATTATTGGGGCTTTCTCCGGAACGAGAAATTCCATCATTACAACCGATTTTACCTCTTAAGCATTCCCATCCTTTCCATCCTCATACCCTTGATGAAGATACCCTTACCCAATTTTTTTAGTCAGGGAGATGGCAATGGTGTACAAATCTTAAGGGTGGTAAGTGGTAATTGGGAAGAGGCCGTGGTGCTGACTGCCCAAAAATCTTGGTTCAGTACATGGTTTTCCTGGCAAAATATTGCTTGGGGCATTTATACAACCATTGGTCTCATTTTACTAGGTGGTATTTTTAAATCGGTTTTTGATGTTGTTCAACTTGCCCGAAAATATGATTATCAAAAAATCAATGAGATCAAATTTTATGAGACCACCGAACCCAGTACCCCGTTTTCATTTTTGAACCATATTTTCTGGAACCGCCAGATCAATATTGACAGCAAAGCGGGTTCTCAAATATTCCGACATGAGCTTTACCATGTAAAACAAAAACATTCCACAGATATACTGTTTATGGAATTAGTGGGCACTTTATTTTGGTTCAATCCCTTTTTCCACCTCGTTAAAAAAGAAATAAAAACAGTTCATGAGTTTCTTGCTGACCAATATGCTGCTGCCGAAACGAATAAATATGACTATGCGGAATTATTGGCCTGGCAGTCTTACAACCAAAAACAGATAAACCTTATCAACCCATTTTTCCATAATCAAATAAAAAGGAGGATTGCTATGATTACCCAATTAAAAAATTCACGCTTCGGCTATATCAGCCGGCTGATGGCCTTGCCCTTGATGTTTTTGCTTTTTTGTGCATTTGGATTAAAGCTCAAGAACATGAAAACAAATCCATTGCCTACCAATAAACCCATTACCGTGATCATTGATCCTGGGCATGGAGGGGATTTTGAAGGCGGTCAAGGAATTGATGGTGCTTCAGAGAAAGAACTCAACCTAGCCATCTCCAAGCAAATCCAGAAACTTAGCAAAGAGTATAATGTCAATGTAATATTGACCAGGGACAAAGATGAGACCGTGGGAAATGCCAGCTCGCTAAAGGAAGATTTGCAAAATCGGGTCAAGATTGCCGATGGTAGCAACCCGGATATGTTTATCTCAATCCATGCAAATTCAGATGTTGCTGATCCCGCGAAAAATGGGTTTGAAATTTATGTGTCAGCAAAAAATGCTTTTTTTCAACAAAGCAAAATTTTAGGATCGGCTTTGACCAATGCCATTAAGAACACTTATTCCATTTCGCCAGACCTAAAGCAAAGAGATGAAGGTATACTCGTTTTAAAAGAGACCAAAACGCCAGCTGTAATGGTTGAATGTGGCTATATCAGCAATAAAGAAGATCTTGCTTTTATTAGCGATCCCAAAAACCAGGAAAAGATAGCCAGGGATATATTGGAAGGTGTGGTGAAGTATGCAAGTAGCAATCTAGAAAATACGAACAAAATAGAAAGTACAAAACAATCAATCGATACATCTGGATACACTAAGATTTCAGGAAATAAAATCAACAGCGTTGAGATTAGTAATTCAGCGGTAGTAATTAAGTATAAAGACAATACTAGCACTGAAATAAAAAGAGAAGGTTACTTTACTGATAGCAAGCCCACAGTAATTGATAAAAATGAGATTGATGAAGTAACTTATAATGATCATGTATTCTATTTGACAAAGAAAGATGGGTCGACATTGATTACAATCCTAAGCAAGAAACCTACAAATGACATTTCAACAAATTCCAATAACGCCAAAGCCATTTTCACTAAAGTAGAAATCGAAGCAGAATATCCAGGTGGGCAAGCGGGCTGGATCAAATATTTAAATACCAATTTCAAATACCCAGATGAAGCCATCAACAAAGAAATCCAAGGTACGGTAGTATCAAAGTTTATTATCGATACCAACGGGGTTGTTTCGAACATTCAAATCATAAAAAGTGCTAATAAAATATTGGATGATGAAACTATCAGCGTAATCAAGAATAGCGGCCATTGGATACCAGCAGTTCAAAATGGTAGAAAAGTGATCTCGTATAAAATCCAGCCACTTGTTTACAAGTTGGATAAATAAACCTTTTGAATTATTAACTTATCCGCCAGACCGGGATAGTCAGAGGAGCCGCTTGGCCTGACGGTCCCGGTCTGGCCATTTCCATTAACCAATAAACCGATTATGAAAAAAAAGCCTATCAATACGTAAAGGAAAAATGGGGCAGAAATGCTGCAAAAAATAGGCAATTCATAAATTAAAAAAGGGATGAGGCCCTAATGAGCACCATCCCTCTATTTTAATAAATAGGATTCTTCTTTAAATCAATGATCCCCCCCGTCACGATGGTCGTTGCCGTTTCCCCTGCCACGATGACCGTTGCCCTGTTCCTGATGCCTCCATTCTTCATCGGCCTCATGTTGGTCATGCCAATGATCCCGATAGCGACCATCATGATTATCGCGGATAAATTCTTGCCCATTGGGCCCGCCCCTAAAATGACCGTATTGAGCTTCATCATCTCTATAATGCAAATAAGGCTGTGGGTCATTCATTACCACTTTATAACTGTGGTATAAATCAAAGCCGCGGTATTGAGGAGGCAATTCATTGGAAAATGCCCAATGCCTGCCCCGCTGATAGATGAACTGATGTGAAGGGACATAATAATAACAATGTATATCCGGTATATAATAATATTCTACATGATCATAACCGGTAGGTCCCCAAGATGGCTGCACATTAACATTAATGCCAAAACTGATCTGTGCGGATGCCTTGTTGATGGAAGCCGATCCGATTAAAATAGCACAAAAAACAAAAAGTGATTTCATAACTTAACAGAATTACGGTTTTTAAAAAATATATTTAAACTATCTTAATCCAAATATATGCCAATTAATAGGCCAGCTAGGAAATCGAATCTATTAGCTATAAATTAACTTTCGGAAACTGGGTATTGAGCCACTAGCCCCTTCATGAATGATAAACCAATTCTTCACTACCCAATTTCAGCAGGAGTTCCTTTTTATCACTTGCCTCTACCCTACCCACCAATTTTGCATCAATGCCAAACTGCTTTGAAACAGCTATAATACTATCAGCCTCTTTTTCATTGGTAAAAATTTCCATGCGATGGCCCATATTAAAAACCTGGTACATTTCGCGGTTATCCGATTTTGATGCCTCCTGTATCAATTGAAAAATTTTGGGGGCTTCAAAAAGGTTGTCCTTTACAATCCTAAAATGGCTATGCAAATATTTCATGCATTTGGTTTGACCACCACCACTACAATGGATCAGACCATGAATTTTTTCTAAATGTTCTTCCAATAATACTTTCATCACTGGCGCATAAGTACGGGTAGGACTGAGTAATAATTTACCAATTGTTGTTGGTGGATGGCCTTCTACAGAAACTGGGTCGGTCATCTTATGTGGACCGATATAAACCACATGCTCATCCAAAGCATTGTCATAAGATTCATGAAAGCGGGCGCCATATGTTTTGTGCAGCACATCATGCCGGGCACTGGTTAATCCATTACTGGCAATCCCACTATTGTACTCATTTTCATAAGTTGCTTTTCCACTGCTCGCAAGGCCCACAATCACATCACCCGTTTTTATTTTTTCATTGGTCACCAATCGGTCTTTGCGCCATCTCGCCGCCATGGTCCCATTCACGGCAATGGTACGCACCACATCCCCCACATCGGCTGTTTCCCCACCCAGAAACTGAATGTTCACCGCAAATGCCTTCAGTATATCGAAAAACTCCTGAGTGCCATGAATAATGGCTTCCAACACCTCGCCCGGTATCAGTTTTTTGTTACGGTCAATAGTGGAAGAAAACAAAATATTATTGTATATGCCCACGCATAATAGATCATCCAAGTTCATCGCTATTGCATCCCGGGCAATGCCTTTCCAAACCGAAGCATCCCCTGTTTCTTTCCAATATAAATAGGCAAGAATACTTTTAGTGCCGGCACCATCCGCATGCATCAGGTTTACCCAATCAGCATCCCCTGTGAGAAAATCAGGATATACTTTACAGAACGCAAAAGGGTAAAGACCTTTATCAAGCTTTTCTGTTGCCTTATGTACTTCTTCTTTTTGAGCAGAAACACCACGTTGGGAATAAAGAGACATGTATTGAATTATAAGTTATTGGTAAAGAATTTTTCCTCTAGCAGGAACTTGGGCAGCAAAGCTAAATGATTTTGTTTGGAAGGAAATGAAAGCCCCAGACTGAGAATAGGAAATTGAAAATAAAATTGCCCCAAGTGCACAGCACAGAGTCCCGACTTTCGTTCCCGTATCGTATTTTCGCAGGAGTTTTATTATATGAATGTACATACAGATTTAGAAAAGCTACCCCTTTTCAACAATGCGGTAGTCACAATCGGAACTTTTGATGGAGTGCATACTGGTCACCAGCAGATCATTGAGCAATTAAAAAATGAAGCCGTCAAAATAGATGGGGAAACCGTTATTATCAGCTTCCACCCCCACCCCAGAAAAATCATAAACGGGAACAGCAAGGAAGTAAAGCTGATCAATACCCTGGAAGAAAGAATAGCTTTGTTGGCAGCCAAAGGCATTGACCATTTAGTAATTGTTCCTTTTACTGAGGCTTTTGCAGAGCAAAGCGCAGAAGAATATATCCGCGATTTTTTGATTGAAAAATTCAAGCCACATACCATCATCATCGGCTACGACCATCGTTTTGGGAAAGGGAGAAAAGGGGATTATCATTTATTGGAAGCTGGTTGCAGCACCTACCATTATACACTAAAGGAAATACCTGTGCATGTGCTCAATGCCATATCGGTAAGCTCAACCCGTATCAGGGAAGCCATCTTGCAAGGCGATATTGAAACGGCTAAAAAACTACTTGGCTATGATTTCTTTTTTGAAGCAACCATAGTTGAAGGGAATAAACTGGGCCGCACGATCGGTTATCCAACCGCCAATTTAAAAATAGAGAACGAGGAAAAGCTTTTACCGGGCGATGGGGTTTATGCTGTGAAAGCAGCGATTGAGAATGGAAAGTTAGGAATTGGGAATTGGGAATTAGGGAATGAAATTACCCCAAACCTTAAAGGAATGATGAATATTGGCAACCGCCCAACGGTTGGGGGCACCCCAAAAACCATAGAAGTCAATCTTTTTGATTTTGACCAAGATATCTATGGAAAGAAATTAAGGGTATATGTAAAAAAATATTTGCGTGGTGAGCAAAAATTTAGCGGTCTGGATGCGCTGAAAACTCAATTGGCCAAAGACAAGATACAAGCAGTTCAATATTTAACAAAGGAATAATCAGGTCCGTCACACTGATGAACCCATAATATCAATGCATCATTTTTGCCATCATCTCTTTTAATAGGGACGCCTCTTCTTGGGCGGCACTGTCAACACCAATGCTTTTAAGGTTATAATGATGGAGCAGCAACAAAGTGTTTTCTACTCTTTCATAACCAAAGCCCCTCATCGCTTCCAAAGCCTGTCTGGCGGCAAAAATATTACCATAAAAAAGTGGTTTAACTGAGGCTTCACTTAAATCGCTCATCCCAAAAAGGGAGAAAATTTTTGAAAAATAGTTATAAAGGGATGACAACACCAATTGCATAGGCCCCGCTTTGGGGTTCGATTCAAAATATTGAATAATCCGGATAGCTTTGGCCAAATCCTTTTTTACCAAGGCATCCTGTAGTTCGAACACGTTATACTCCTTGCTCACTCCCACAAACCGTTCAATATCGTCCTCGGTAATATTTTTTCTTGTGCCCAGGTTCACCAATATTTTTTCAATCTCATTATCAATTCGGCTCAAATCGTTCCCAATATGATCCACCAGTAGCATCACCGCTTTTTGCGAAATCTCGTACCCTTTCGATTGTACCAGTTCCCGGGCCCACTCCGGAAGCTGGTTTTCATACATTTTTTTTGTGCTAAAAAGCTCTCCTTTTTCTTTCAGCAGTTTCGCTAAATGACTCCGACCATCCACCTTTTTTTCTTTATAAGAAACCACAAAAACGGTGCTTGGTAGCGGGTTTTCGATATAAGGTTCCAGCTTACTGATATCCCGCATCTGCTGTGCTTCCTTCAAAAGAACCACTTGACGCTCGGCAAACATCGGGTATCGACGGCAGGCATTGATCACAGCCGCCCAGTCTGCATCCTTGCCATAAAAAACACTCAGATTGAACGAAGACTCTGCTTCCGAAAGAATATGATGTTCCGCATAATCCATCAATTTATCAATATAGAATTCCTCCTCCCCTTCAAACCAATAAACCGGCTTAAAGCTTTTTTTCTTCCAACTGCTTAAAATTTTTTCGACAGACATATATAAAATTGGCTGCCGCAATATTACATAAAAGCTAAGAGTTACCCATGGCACCAGCTTCCTTTACTTAGTCTTATTTGCTAATAAGCAACAACTTATATGCTAAAAATGGAGCCCGGATAAATATTTGGCACGATTTTAGACTTGGAGGTGGAACAGGAAATTCCTGATTTGTTTCAGGCACATATTTAAAACTTTCAGAAAAAATAAACATTATGAGCACTACCAACTATCCATCTGCTTCACCGCAGAGCCAACCTCCAAAAAAAGATTTCAAAAACCTCATAATCGGCTTGCTTGCCGCAGGTTTTTTGGGAACATGGGGCTACCTGCTTTACAATAACAACAAGCAGGAGCAAGTACACCAAACAGATCAAACTCAGATTGCTAAAGTAACAGACGAAAAAGGCCAGATCCAGAAAAATTTCGATGATGCCCTGGTTCGTTTGGATTCATTGACTGGCACCAACAATAAGTTGCAGGCTCAATTGAACAGCAGCAATTCTGAGATAGCAAAAAAGAAATCAGAAATACGCAGCATCCTAAACAAAAAGAATGCTACCGCTGCAGAGCTTTCAAGAGCCAAGCAATTGATTGGTGAACTGAATAACAAAATTTCCGATCTTGAAAAACAAGTTCAGGAACTGACTACACAAAACACACAGTTAACTGCTGACAAAACACAGTTAACCCAAGATAAAGAAAAATTGACCCAGGACCTGCAAACTACCACTACCGTTAAGCAGGAGCTTGAGAAAAAAGTAGATGTAGCTTCTACCCTGAATGCAACCAATATTGCCATCACTCCCGTTCATGAGAAAAAGAATGGCAAGGAAAAAGTGACCACTACAGCAAAAAGGGTTGACAAACTGATTCTTTCTTTCGATGTGAACAACCGCATCGCTCAATCTGGCCAAACAGAAGTGTATGTATGTATCACTGGCCCAGACGGCAAACAAATCTCCGTACCTGCTTTAGGCTCTGGCACATTCACAACACGTGACGAAGGTGACAAACCTTATACTGCAAAAGTGCCTGTAGACATTGAGGCTGGGAAAACAAAATCAGTAGAATTTGCTTGGAAACAACAAGGTACCGATTTCCAAAAAGGTGTTTATAAAATAGAGATTTACCACAACGGGTTCAAGATTGGTGAAGGAACTAAAGAATTGAAGAAAGGTGGTTTGTTTAGTTAATCATGGTGTTTAACAATAGCGAACCTAAAATTAAAAGCCCCGAAGAGAAATCTTCGGGGCTTTTAATTTTATAGGATGGCCCTCAACGATGCACGTCCGGTATTGATCACTGGACCTTGACTTGGTTTGCGGCCCTCATATTGAAGCCCTAGTTCAAGACTCCCCCCGAGCTTTTTGGTAATGTCCAAACTCCACAGATAATTTTTGCCTGGCAACAAACCATTCAAAATAGTATAGGCAACAGGTGAGGAAAAGTTCACCGTCCCATTCTTCCCGGCAAAAGTGATATTGGTATAGGTGAATTTCGCCAACATGGAAGTATTCTGCAGGATATTATACTTGAGTTCAGAGTTTACTGAACCAGAAGAAAACTGTTGCCCTCCCAATTCAAAAGCATTGGTTTTATTGCTCATATTGTACCCGATCATCATACGCAAATTTGATTTGTGGGTATAGGTAAGGGATGGTTCCATGGAATACTGCATGAGCTTGTAATTGCTACTGTCAATATCCCTGTTGGAACTGGACAATAGGTTGATCCCTTGCTTAAGGGTTGTATTGAAAACAATAGAACGGGAAAGGTTGAGGCGAGCACGCAGTGTCCACTCACTTAAGGACCTACTTTCATATCCATAGGTAAGCAAGGTTTTGCCGGCATTTTGGGCGTGGTTAATGTCGAAGCCCCATTTGGTGCTTGTTTTATTAAAGGAAAGCGTGTTGCTGAAAATAATTGATTTGGTTATTAGTGTCGTATCATCGAGACCTGTTTTCTTGAAAGGGTTCAGTTGAACAAACCCTTTGGCCTGCTCCTTTTGCGTAAGCTGAAGGGAGGATTGAAAACTTGTCCGTGCAAGAATATTCATAAACCCGGTGCTTTTTCTCAGGTCGATCAGCATCTTTGGATTGATGCTGAAACTATAGTTGAGGGTATTGTAATTGGCTTTTACATAATTGTTGGTAGGGGTAAATATCTTTATGAAATTGGCCTGATCGGTAAATTGTGCAATCACAAATTCGTTCAATTGCTGGATACCATCATGGTTTGCATCGATCCATTCATACTGGCCCGTGCCTGCAGGTACTTGAAGAAAAGAATAGGTTTTTTGTTGCTCCTGTCCCGAACCCACTTCATAAAAAGCATTGCCGGTAAGTAGTCCTTTCCATTCGTTTACAAGATATTCCAGTCTTCCCACCAAACTCTTATCAGCCCGCTGCGCATTCACATTGCTATCTAAAATTTGTAATTCACGATAGGTTGCATTCAACCTAAACTGCTCATGCTTACTTTTCAAAAATTGTGCGGTCAGGTTCAGGCTATTGGCACGGTCGCCTTTTATCATGTTCTTGCCGTATGGATAATAGTTTTCACGCTGGGTAAAATTGAGCCCCCAATGATTGGGTTTTTGTTCGGGCGATTTTAGATAAACCTGAAATTGTTGAAATGCAAAACTGGTGGTTGAAAGGGTATCCGTCAAACGGTTTTTCAATGTATTGCTTTCCAAATTGTAACTGGAGCCCAAGGTATAATTTGCAAGTTGGGAGAACTTTTTAAAAACCGTGATATTGGGCTTCAGATATAAACCATTCGCCGTATCGCTTGAACTGCTGGTAACACTCAACCCATCCATAATATGCCAGTCCTTGATTTCCCCGCCGCTTAAAACCGTATTGCGGATACCATGAAAACTGCTTCCACGATCATACCCATCAAACTGATATTTTACAAAATTCTTTTTCTTATCCATTAGCTCAAAAGAAGAGGAATAGAGCAATTCGTTTTGCGCCTGGGGCTGAAGCGCCAGTCCCCAATCCCTGAGAAACTCGAGTGCCCTGATTGGCTCAATGGGTGTAAAGCTTGCCTGCGCCTGCTCAAAACTGAGATTGGTTTTTAACTCCAACCCCTTCCTCGACCCCGCAAAGGGGTGAACGTTCTTTAATTGGACCCTGGCTGCATAACCATCATCCATCGATTTACCTAGGGTGGAAAGCGTGTTCACATCATAATGGCTATATGCGAGATCGGTGATGATGGAAGTGTGCTTGTTCAGGGCATAATCCGCACCGAGTGTGATCACCCGCTGTGTTTTGGGAGTTACCAAAAACTGAGCCGCCTCATATCGCCCCTGTTTTTGACCATTGACCGGTGCTACCCAGGTATACACATTACCGTTAACCCCGTTTAGGTTGGGAACATAGTTTCCTTTGCCAGGGCCAAGATCCACAAAACTGAGGTTGTATAAAATAACATTGGGATTGGTAGAATAGCGGTATATCGAGTCGTTTACCACAAAGCCATTGGCCGCAATATAAGTCGTGTCCACTTTTTCATAGAGCACTTTTCCAGCAGACAGGGTATCGATCGGTGCCACCGGATAAAAAGCATTGTTCACGCTATCGCCAATACCAAACAAAAACCTTTTTTGGTTTGCATCCAAGGATTGGCTGATGGGCGAGTTACGGGCATCGCTATTATTAAAAACAGCAAAGCGCAGTTTGAGCTTATCACTAAAATCGGTTTCGTTTGCTAAATAGAGATTGGAGTTGAGATAGTTTTGGCTGGAATATTCAAATTCCACCTGTATCCTAGAATCCTGTGTGATCATCTGGCGAGGCATGAACGTAACTTCAGCGGTATTGTAATTGATTATATAATCCTGATCGGCGCCCCGCTGCATCAATTGTCCATTGATGTATACTTTCTCCGTACCTGCCAATACCACAAAATACAATTCGTTGTTGGCCCCTACCAAACGATAAGGGCCTTGGTTACCTTCCAAGCCCTGAAAAATATTACGGTTAAATTTTCCCTTGGCGATAGCACCACTCAATATGGTTTTATTGCTGATATTTTTAGAGAGCTGTTCCTTGGTCTCAAAAGTGGCCCCTTGCACCCGCTTGTAGAAACTCAGATAGTAATTTTGATTTTGCCTCAAATCAATATCACCCATACTCAATGCCCAGTTCTTTTTTTTGAACTGAAGAAAAATTTTATCGAAATCGCTGATCTGTGCGGTACTCCCATCGGGTTGTATGGGGATATTGTTATCCGTTAGTGCCGCCGAAATCTGGATACTGTCTGCAAGATAACCACTCAACTGAAGGTTGAGGTTTGAGTTCACCACGGCATCCTGATTGTTGCCAAAGGTGAGCGACCGACCAAAGCTCCCGTTATAAGTGATATTGCCGAAATTGAAAAAATTATCCTTCGTATATTTATCATCCTTAAAGGTTGATGGAGCTACCAGAAAAAAACCTTCCACGCTATCATAGTTCAATCTTTTGGCAACAGAGTTCAGTTTATAGGGGAATGTCCGGTAGGTAGCGAGCACGCTATCCAAATTAAGCTTTCGTTTCCAAACAAGGGTCGCATTCACATAATCGATGGAGTAGGCGCTATCTGAAATGCCGATTATCGAAAATGTTTTGGGGATGATGCTCAAGGAGTCAATCTGCACAGCGTTTTTCCTTACCTGAATAAATTTTTTATGAAGGTTGGATAGCGGTGATTTTGCCACCGGCCTCTGCGCATTTGCAACAATCAGATCACAAACAAAAAAAAACAATATAAGCAGCCTCCTGTATTGCAAAGGATGTTTTTTATAAAATGCGAAAACAGGGATTTTATTGTATTAACAAGGACAAAATCAGCAAGTTATATAAACAACTCCTGCAAAATTGGCAATGCCGGTCAAAAGCGGTCGTCGCTTCGATTAGAACCAAACGAATTAACATTTCATTTGCAACAGGAGGTTTATTCTTTTTGTCAGTGTTTTACCATGAGTAAAACTGCTTTTTTGTTCAGCTACTACTGTATCATTTGTTTAGGTCTACATCGTTGTTTAATTTCCCAAGGCCTTTCTATACATTATGAATTGCTGTGTTTAAGAAGTGCAACTCTAAAATCAGCCTACTTTATTTTGAAAAATAACCTGAATTATGAAAAAAACATTTTTGCCATTCCTAATCACCGCAGCATTATTATTCAGCAGTTGCGTAAACAGCTCTTATTTTCTTAGCCCGAGCAATGCAAACAGCAATCCATACCATGCCATCCCATTGGTTTCTGACTCATTGAAAGGCGCTACCTATGCCAGTGGCATATTCACTATGGGAGGCGCCAATCAAGGTTGGAGGGATAATGTTTTTGCTTTTCAAGGTCGCTTACACCGTAGTAATAACCTCGGCAGCTTTCAAACCTACTATGGAGCCAATGCCACCGTGGGTTCCTATCGGATAACTGAATTTTATAGCCCTAATAGCTATCCTTATGACACGGTCAACTTTCATTATTATTCTACCAACTCCTTTTTTGGATATTATGGATTGAATGGGGGTATCAATTTCGTAGTGCCGACTGGTCGTGGTGGGGAATGGAGAGCCTTGGGTCTTGAAACCGCTGTCCATAGAGAATTTGGCAACTATTATAATTTCAGAAAAAACCTTCCAGACTCCGCAGCAGATGTGACTTTCAGAAAAAATATTACTGGGAATATCGGCATCTATACCGAAATCATCCATAAATCAAAACATGGGGCTGAGTTTGGATATAAAATGGGTTGGAATTTTATACTGAACCCTTCCAGTGATTATACCCATGTGTACTCACCGAATTCTGTGAATCCTATTGGCAGTTTTGTGAACACAATCCATTTTTCAAAAGGGAAAGCCATGGGTTTTGTACAAATCAATATCAGTAATAGCTATGCGGGCAATGTACAGTTTGGATTAAACTATCGACTGGGCAAACAATAATGCCAGTTATACTTTAGCCAATTTTACATTGGCATATAGCTCTTCCCTTAATTGTTTTACACGATCGTTTTCCAAGTATTCATCAAAGGACATCAACCTATCGATAATCCCGTTGGGCGTGATCTCGATCACTCGGTTGGCAACAGTTTGAAGGAAAGTATGGTCATGTGAGGTGATCAGCACAATGCCTTTGAAATTGCTCATGCTTTCATTGAATGCCTGAATGGACTCAAGGTCCAAGTGATTGGTGGGTTCATCGAGTATCACCACGTTGGGGTCCTGAAGCATCATCCGACTCAACATACAACGCACTTTTTCGCCACCGCTCAACACCGATATTTTTTTCATCACCTCATCCCCACTAAAAAGCATTTTGCCCAAAAAACCGCGAAGGAATGGTTCATCCACATCAGTCACATGTGGTGGTACAAACTGGCGCAGCCAGTCCATCAGGTTAAGATCTTTATTGGCGTTTGCAAAAAACTCACTGTTATCATTTGGCAGATAGGCCGTGGTAACGGTGGTGCCCCATTCAAATTTGCCCCCATCGGCATCCATCTGCTTATTGATAATCTGGAAAAAACTGGTCAATGCAGTATGGTCCTTGCTCATAAAGGCAATCTTATCTCCTTTATTAATGCTAAAATTCAGCTTTGAGAATAATAAGCGCCCATCTTCTGCCTTTTTTGATAGATTCTCCACATTCAAAATCTGGTTCCCCACCTCACGTTGCTGTTTGAATATGATGCCCGGATAGCGGCGGTTTGATGGTTCAATTTCCTCAATGGTCAATTTCTCCAACGCCTTTTTTCTTGAAGTTGCTTGTTTGGATTTAGAAGCATTTGCAGAGAACCGTGCAATGAAATCTATCAATGCCTGACGTTTTTCTTCTGTCTTCTTGTTCTTATCTCCCATTTGGCGGGCCATCAATTGAGAAGACTCGTACCAAAAGGAATAGTTGCCCGTAAATATTTTTATTTTTTGTCTGTCCACATCGGCCACATGAGTGCAAACGGCATCGAGAAAGTGACGGTCGTGAGAAACAACGATCACTATATTCTCATACTCTGCCAACACATTCTCCAACCAACTAATCGTTTCCACGTTCAGGTCATTGGTCGGCTCATCCAGTATCAAAACATCCGGGTTGCCAAACAGGGCCTGCGCCAGCAATACCCGCAGTTTGAGCGGACCCGGCAATTCTTTCATCAATGAAGTATGATAGTTCTCCGGCACATCCAAACCACTCAACAAAGCAGCGGCATCGTTCTCTGCGGTATAGCCACCCATTTCACCGAACTCAGCTTCCAGATGTCCAGCTCTGATCCCATCTTCTTCGCTGAAATCTTCTTTCATATAAATCGCATCCTTTTCCTGCATGGTGCTCCACATTTTGGTATGGCCCATCAGTACAGTATTAAGAACGGTGCATTCATCAAACTCAAAATGGTTTTGTTTTAGCACTGCCATCCGCATTCCTGGGGAAATTTCTACCGACCCTTTATTTGGCTCAATCTCCCCAGATAATATTTTCAGAAAAGTGGATTTGCCCGCGCCGTTGGCACCGATCACCCCATAACAATTACCCTTGGTAAAAGTGAGGTTCACCTCATCAAACAAAACCCGTTTCCCAAACGAAAGCGTGACATTATTAACTTTAAGCATGCTACTTTTTTATGAAGCCGCAAAGGTACGGATTTGCAGTGAGCGAATGAAGAGTTTTGAAAGGAATCGTATAGGCAAATACTAAGGGGAAAATGGCTTGTTTGCCTATAAATCATTTCACTAGCGTTGCGTTATTGAGTTTTTTAGTTCTTTGAAAGTATTGTCAGTATT